>NZ_BAABWQ010000002.1:0-1230033 GCF_040370365.1 Shimia sp. NS0008-38b
CCTTAACAACACAGACGCCAACCAGAAAATCCAAAACAAACACAATCACTCACAACACATCACTCAATCAGCACTTATCCACAGACCTACACACAGACTCGCAACAGACTCACCAAAAGACTCACAACGCAACACACCGTTAACACCCAAATCAAACGTCAGTATCACAGCGGTATCCCAACGGTTTCACAACTGTCCAAAAACCACAAAACGCAAAACAATAACGAAACGCACCCAAAAACAACGCAAAACGCAACACCCCCAAAACCGCCCCCGGTGAACAACCTTTAACAAGCAAAGCCTCAACCAATCCGCGGCAAGCCTGTCACAAAGGCGCCACCTCCCGCGCTTAGCCTTGGACCTATGATGGACACATCCAGCCCAAACACCACGGCTTACATTCTGTGCACCACACCGCGCAGTGGCAGCACGCTGCTCTACAGAATGCTGCACGCAACAGGCGTGGCCGGCAAACCGAAGTCGTGGTTTCACCGCCCCTCTTTGGAGGACTGGGCGACACGGATGCAGATCCCCCACAATGGAATGCCTGAAACGCAGTGGCTGAAAGAGATTGTTGACGCCGCGGTTCTCAAGGGGCGCGCAGACACCGATGTATTTGGGCTGCGCCTTCAAGGGCACGCCTTGGACTTCTTCTTTCAAAAACTGGCGCTGTTGTTTCCAGAAAGCCCCACAGACCTAGACCGCATCACATGCGCCTTTGGCCCGACCAAATTCATTTACCTCACACGCACCGACAAAGTGGCGCAGGCCGTATCCCTGGTGAAAGCGGAACAATCTGGACTGTGGCACAAAAACGAGGACGGCTCTGACCTTGAGCGCTCACCGGGTCAGGAGCCTGAGACAAACAAAGATGGATATGATGCAAAGGCGCTATCTGACGCCGTAAAAAAGCTGCAAAGCTACGACGACGCATGGAGGTCATGGTTTGCACTGGCCAGCGTGCAGCCCCTTACCCTTACATATGAAACTGTGGCACGGGCACCGCAGAGAGCCCTAAAGCAAGTGCTTGGCCACATCGGCCTGCCACCGGAAGCGGCACGGAATGTCACAGCTGACACAATGAAACTTTCCGACAAAGAGAGTGAGGCTTGGATCGCGCGATATCGGAAAGAGATGGGCGCAGCATAGACGGACAGATGGGCGCAAGAAGACCCCTCCCGATTCATTGCCCCGCCCCAGACAAACAAAGCAAGACACTGCCGTGCGTAAAAGCACCCTTACCTGTTGCGCGTTGCTGTGCCATTTTCGAGAGGCGTGCACTGCGAAATAGGATCGGACCGTTTATGACACTGAAACTTGAGTTTGTCTCCGCCCTCCCCGACCACGGTGCTTTTGAAACACTGATGTGCGACTACTATCAAATCATGTGTGACAAGCTGGTTGCAGTTGGCGGCCCTGCTCTGTCGCCATCCGAGCTGGCTGCAGATACGCTGGCCCATATAGATGACCTATTGCCCCCCACAGGCCGCACAGTTTTAGCGACGGACGCAGCTGGCACTCTGGTGGGCTGTGGCGTGATACGCAAAGTTCGCAATGACGCGGCCGAACTAAAACGCATGTATGTGCGGCCGGAGGCTCAGCGTTTGGGGCTGGGCCGCAAGTTGTTTGAGATGCGCATCACGGAAGCGCGCAACATGGGATGTCGCACCGTTTACGCCGACACCATCAAAGGCAACCGCCCGATGCTGGACATGTATGAGCACTTTGGCTTTCGCTATATTCCGCGCTATCCAGAAAACGCAAACCCTGCTGAGCTTGATCCCTATTTGGTCTATCTTGAACATGAGTTGCCCTAGCTGCAGGGTGCCGTCCCAAACAAAAGGGCGCGTGCAGATGCAAGCGCCCTTCTCTTCCGAAATGACAGCCACGCTTAGATGGCGATACCGACAGGATCGAGCGTGACGCTGTAGAGTTCCGTGTCAGCGCGGTCCATCAAACGCACGGTCATCTGTTGTGTTGCGCCGTCGATGTCGACCAGACCGAAGAACTGCAGGCCCATCGATGGCGGCAAGTTGGACTGGCCTTCTGGTGGCGCTTTCACAAATTTGACCTCTGGTCCAAAGGTGTTGTCCATCGCGTTGGGGCCAAAAGTACCGGCGTGCAGCGGGCCTGACACAAACTCCCAGAAGGGGGTAAAGTCGCTGAACTGTGCCTCATTTGGGTTGTAGTAGTGCGCGGCAGTGTAATGCACATCAGCCGTGAACCAGACAGTGTTGTCGATGCCTGCATTTTTGATGAAGCGCAGCAGGTCAGCCAGCTCAACTTCGCGACCTTTGGCCGGTCCATTGGTGCCATCTGCGATGCCCTCAGAGCCAGCTTGGTCGCGGAAATTGTCCCAGACGATCAAGCCAATGGGCTGATCAGAGGCGATGACTTTCCAAGTGGCTTTGGATTTGGTCAGCTCTTCTTTCAGCCAAGCAATTTGCTCAGCGCCAAACACACGCTGATCATCGGTCAGAGTTTCGGTCATCTCTGCATTGTTTGGGCCACGATAAGAGCGCAGGTCGATGAAGAACACATCAAGCATCGGGCCATAGCTGATTTTGCGATACACGCGGGCGGGCTCTTCAGCAGAGCGGCGCAGAGGTGTCATCTCGTGGAATGCTTGCGTGGCGCGGGCTTGCAGCAGGTGCACGGATTTCACGGTGTAGCGATCATCGCCCATCAGGTCTTTGGAATCCGACCAGTTGTTTACAACCTCGTGGTCGTCCCACTGCATGAAGGTTGGTACAGCCGCATTCATCGCCTGCACGTGGCGGTCCATCATGTTGTATTTCCACTGATCGCGGTATTCTTGCAGCGTCTCAGCCACTTTGCGTTTGCTGTCAATCAGCGTGGTGTTTTTCCACATGGTGCCGTCTGGCTGTTCCTTTTCATCCTCCATTGGGCCGTCGGCATAGATGGTGTCACCAGAGTGCAGGAAGAAGTCAGGCTCGTGCTTGGCCATCGTGCTGTAAGTCATCATGCCATCGTCATCGATGCCCCAACCTTGGCCAGCGGTGTCGCCAGACCACGCAAAGCGCACATCGCGGCGCGCTGTTGGGGCTGTGCGAAAGTGACCGATCAAGGGTTCGGACACCGCATTCACATCAGACAGATCAGCCGCCGTGAAGCGGTAAAAGATGTCTTGATCAGACGGCAGGCCGGACACCAGACGTTTGATCGCCATATCTGAGGTTGGGATGGCGTCCATGTTTGAGAGCACGCGCGCGTCGGTGAAGCTCTCGGTGGTGGCAACCTCCATGGACACGCGCGCCGGACGGTCGGTGCGGGTCCAGATCATACCGGATGTGGCATCCACATCGCCGGACTGCACTCCGTGCGTAAACACGGGGCGGGACGACGCGCGGCTGATGGCGGGCATTGCAAGAAAAGCAGCGCCGGAGGCCAAAACGGCACGGCGTGATGGGCGGATAAGTGGCATTGGGTCGGCTCCCTATCTGTTGGTTTTCATACCAAAAGGGAACGATGATTCTGAAACAGAGGTTGGATGAAACTGTGAAGAGGTGGTGAAGGTTGTGTGACCGGAAGGCGCTGGCCGATCACACGAAGTTGTCAGCTGTCATCTTTGCTTTGTTGCGGCGCCCCAACGTACCCGGATACGGCTTGCAGGATGCGGAAAGCGGTTGACGCATCGTTTTCCACCACCGCCATAAACTCACTCTCCCCCAGACGCAGCATGTCGAGGTCGGTTTTCGCCTGCATATCAAGAGCGCGCTTTTCCTTTTTGATCAGGGCAAGTTCGCCAACGATCGTGCCAGGCCCCGCCGTGGCCACCACCTGAGTGCCCCCGTCTGGTGTTTTGAAGCCCAAATTCGCCTCACCCTCAAGGATCAGGTAGGCACCATCTGCTGGATCATCCCCAAGGTGGAACACAAAGTCCCCGGCCTTTTCCTGATGCCATTGCGCGCCAAACGCCAACAGACGCATCTGACGGCGAGACAGGCCGGCAAACATGTCAGCTGTCGCCAACGCGCGCATTTTGCGCCGCAGGTCTGCACTTGCGGCGTTGTCAGTGTCTTCCACCGCAGCGGCGTCGCTGTCTTTAAAGCGGCCGTGCTCAAGCTCCAGCACCAGATCAAAGCTGTCAGGATCCTCAAACTCTTCTTCCAAGAAGATGAAGGTGGTATTGGGCAGCAACTCGCGCAGATTGGCAATGGTGTCAGCCGCCTGACCTTCCTCATAGTTGGCAAGACAGCGGTTCAAGATCATCACGTCCGGTTTCTTGATGGCAGCGCGGCTGATCGCGAGCGGTTCTGCAAAGGCGGAGGGCAGCCCTGCACCGCCAATGCCCGTGGGCACCGCAAACAGCAGTTCAGCCACCTCTTGTTTCATACCGGCCTCGCGCAGCTGGCCTGCGACGATGTCTCGAATTTGCTCTGCACGCGGCCCGGCAGAGGCGGAGAGTTTGCCAAAGATTGCGTTCTCAAGCACCGTCATTCCGGGAATAAATCGGTCCTCGCGGAAAGTGGCGAAATAGACAGCGGTCCATTCGGCGAGTTTCTCGGCTTCGTTGTGACGCAGCTCCAATATGCTTTGTTTGAGCTCATCACTGAAGCCGGCACCGATGCGTTCAGCAGACACTTGGAACGGCAGCGACAACATCTGCACCAGATCATCGCGCTCCATATTTGCGAGCCCAACATCGCGACTTTTGCCGAACAGCTCGACATTGCGGGTAAAGTCATCTGCCGAAAAGCCCAGCTGTTGGAACAATGGATGATCAGTGCCATCCACACCAAAGGTCTGGTTGAGCATCTCAATGACTTCGCGGCTCATGCGCAGAATTCGATCCTCAATACCGAGGTCTTGCAACAAGACGAGGAACTCTCCGATGCGGTCTTCTCTGCCTTCTGTGATCGGTTGGCGCGGTGTCGCAAAAAACAGGTTGGCCGCCACTGGCAGCGCCGGGTTGTAAAGATCAGGGTCAAACCTGTGATAGGCCTTGCCAAGGCCCGCAGTATCCAGCGCCGCCTTGATTTGGGGACGCAGGTCCACAAGCGTTTGGGCCAAGTCCTCGTGGTCCACTTCGAAGAAGGGTTGATCCAATCCTTTGCGGAACAGCGCATTGCCTGCGCCAGTGGCATCCATAAGCTGCACCCACCAAGCGTGCACATCATCCTCATTGCCCATATCGGCCAGCGCCGGGTCCACCCACTCGGAATACAACCGATCAGAGCTGTTGCCGGTGCGCGCACTTTCATAAGCGCGTTTCTTCTCCTCAGCCTCTCCCATGGGATCAGGTAGATCTGCCAGTGGTTGACGCTTCAGAGGCATCAACACGTTGTCGCCAAATGTACCTTGGAACACGTATGGGGAAGGATCTGCGTAGCCAACACGCGTGGCGATCACCCGTTGGTGCAGCTCGCTCAGTTTTCGCCCGCCAATCGACAGCGTCCCCCCCACAGGCGAAATTTCACGTGTAAAGAGCTCCGCCACAGCACGCCGCTCTTCGGCGTCTTGGGAGCGGATGCCCAAAACGGTGCCTTGTGCAATGGTGGCGGAGATGTTTTCCAACACGGAATCGCCATCATGGTCACGCACAAAAACTTCCCCAAGGACGATTTCCCCAGTCAAACGCGGGATGTCTTCGGGTTCGTCTTCAATCAGCTCCTCGTCCACCATGCCCGACGGATCGAAACGATCTCCGATCAGATGCCAGCGCAACGAGAGGTCAGCGACCCGGTTGTAGTAATTCAACAGCTCTTTCCAAGGAGATGACAGATCCTTATACGCTCCCAGCGCTGCCACCAAAGCCCCGGTGGTGACCTGCCCGCCAATGACCAGAAGACCACCAACGAGATAGAAAAAGAACGGTGTGAGCTGCGTGATGAAGTTGTTCAGAAACTTCATAAAGAACTTTTTCTTGTAGATTTCGAGACGGATCAGAAAGAGCGTGCCCAGACGTCGCGTGATCTGAGACGAGCGGAACCGCCAGCCGCCATTGCCGCGCAGCTCAGGTGTGCCAGTGGCCGTTTCACCAATTTCGGCGGCAAGTTGACGGACTTCAACAATACGATCTTTGTTCAACAAATTGATCTGTCGCTGAAGTTTCGGAATCAACCACGCCTGCAAAGGAATAAGCGCGACTGCGGCGAGGCCAAACCACACGCTCTGCAGGAACAAAAAGCCAAGGATGGTCAACATCTGCCCCGCTTGCATAACAGGCAAACTGATCGCGTCCCCCATCATCCCGCCCAAAGGCTCTGACTCCGCGGTGATCATCGACACCATTTCGCCTTGAGATGTACGGCGTAAATACGGCTGAGGGAACCGGGTGATGCGCGAGATCAACGTGAAACGGTACCGGCGCAACATACGCTCAGACAGCACACCTTTCAGCGTGTTGATACGCATTTTCATCAGGCCGTGCACAAGAACGGACAGTAAAAACAAGAAGCTCAACATGATCAGGAAGTTTGACTGTGTCATTTCCCAATTGAGAACATCGATGAAGTCCTGATCAGCGTCGATGGCATCGTTGATGATGCGCTTGGGCAGCTCCAATGTCAGAAATTGCAGCGGAAAAAGGCATACAGTCAGGGCCAGCAGCACCAGCTGATCCCGTTTGGAATACTTCCAGATAAAGGAAAAAAGCGAGCGTTCTATGGTCCGGACTCCTGAACGTCTGCGGCAAACGCCGCCCAATCTTTCAGCGGATGCTACCCTTGCGAGCCCACCCTGTTCAAACGGTTTCTTAAAGTAAGTCCACTATTGTGAAAACAGAGGTTTGCGAAGGACAGCATTCGCCGCTAGTCTCAGAAAGTCGAATACATCATGGGGCTTAGGTCGATGGACCAAATAACGACCATTCTTTTGCTGGTCGCAGCGTTTCAGATCAAACATCTGGTGGCGGACTTCTTTTTGCAGAACGCCAAGATGATTGTGGGGCGTGAGCGCTACTGGCACATGGGACGAGCGCAACATGCCGGAATTCACGCGGTGTTTTCTTTGATTCTGTTGGCTGTTTTCGGCGCAAGCCCAATGATGATCTTCTGGATGGTATTGGCCGAATTTGTGGTGCATTTCCACATCGATTGGGGCAAGGCGCGCTACTCCGTTGATCGCAACCTGACCCCGGATCAGCCATTGTATTGGTATGCGATGGGCACCGATCAAGCGCTGCATCAGCTGACGTATTTGGTGATGATCTGGGCGTATTACGCCTGCACGTTGGTGCCAAATAGCGCGGGCTAACGCGGGCGTCCTGAAGAAATATCAACAATAGCGCGAATGTCGTTTGTCGCGCTGAGAACAAACACGCGCGTTTTGCCCACAAATGCGCCGACCATCACTTTGACGTCTTCCTCGACAAATGCCGCCGACACAAAGCGTGCCCGAATATCTGTGATATTGTGGGCACCGTGGACAAGGAAACAGGCCGTTTCTGCAAGCCCACACAACAACATCCCCGGCACCACTGCACGTTCAAAACCGGCAGCGATCGCAACGCGATTGTCCGCGTGAATCGGGTTCATGTCATTTGAAAGCGCCCTATACCGGCGCACGTGATCCATAGAAATCGAGCCGGTTATGGGTAGCCCCTCGTCAGCAAGCATTCGAGCCTTGAACTTTGGTGCCCGCAATGCGCGGACTTGCTCCGGGGACTGAAAGCGCACCCGCGTCTCAATCTGAGCGTCTGAGTCCGTTACTGCGAAGCGATAGCGCGCGGAGACGTTCGAGATCTCTGAATCCAGAGCAAGGGGAACGTCTTTTGTCAGTTGCGACAAATCACACCCCGAAAACCGCTGTGCCTCATGTACTGCCGCAGTGCCTATTGGGGCTTCGATATCTATGAGCGCCGCAGAGACGTTTGGATCGCCCAAAAGCAGTGCCGCAGCCGACGCCGGCGGTGGCAAGGGTGCGGACACCTCTAAGATGTCCGCCAACAGATCGGATAATGAGCGCAATTGTGCGGCTGAGATCTGCGAGGCAAGTCGCAGCGATGTGCCCACGACGCTTTGGCCTTGGTCATCCATCGCTATAGCGTTGCGCAATCAGAGTGGCGTTGATGCCGCCAAAGGCCAGCGAATTGGACATCACGGCATTGATCGCCATCGGCTTGGCATCGTTGGGCACAGGCAGAAGATCGATTTTGGGATCTGTCTCGGTGAAATTGACAGTGGGCGGTGCGGATTGCCGACGCAATGCGCCAATGGCGACAATCAGCTCCAACGCCCCAGCGGCGCCGAGCGCATGGCCGTGTATCGGCTTTGTAGAGGAAATCTCCACCCCCTCCAAGGTCTCGCCAAAAACCTCTCGTAGAGCGGTCGCCTCGTTGACGTCATTGGCCACAGTTCCGGTGCCATGCGCGTTGACGTAATCGATATCTGAAGCCTCAAGGCCAGCTTGCCGCAGCGCCACGCGCATACAGGCGGCCGCACGCTCCGGATCTGGACGCAAAAGGTCACCGGCGTCGGAGTTTGTACCAAATCCGCTGAGTTCGCACAGGATGTTGGCGCCGCGCTCAAGGGCGCTTTCCAGGCTCTCCAGCACAAGGATGCCAGCGCCTTCGCCCAAAATCATACCGTTGCGGTCTTTGCTGAAAGGCCGGTTGACCTCTGCGGTCATGACGCGGAGCAGCTCCCATACGCGAAACACACCGCTTTCAAGGCAGCCCTCGGAGCCACCTGCAATACAGCGGTCAACTTGGCCGGTCGCAATCATCTGAAACCCCATGCCAATCGACTGGCTGCCGGAGGAACAGGCAGTGGCCAAACACAATGCGGGGCCTGTGGCGCCGAACTCCATCGACACCCAACTGGCGGCGGCGTTGTTCATGATCTTGGGCACTGCCATTGGATCGAGCCGCATCGAGCCTTCACGACCAAACTTCATATAGTTGCGGTTCAGCGTTTGCCCGCCGCCAAAGCCCGAACCAATGGACACGCCACACATATCGCCGAAATGCGCCGCGGTGAGCCCGGCCTGCGCCACGGCTTCGCGGGCGGCGGTGAGGGCGTATTCAGCCACTGGTTCACGCATGCGGTGTGGCTTCTCGCCAATGATGTGCGCCAAATCAGCCTCTGACAAGCGGGCGGCGGTTTTCACCCTTTGGGCGTCCAAATCATCAAACGCGATGGGCTTGACGCCCGAAGTTCCGGTCTGCGTGGCGTCGATCAGAGTCTCGGCGCCGATCCCACAAGCAGAGACAGCACCGAGGCCGGTGACGACGACGCGCCTCACGCCTCGGCAGCCTGATGCGCTTCGATTTTGGAGATCGCCAGATCCAGCAAATCCTGCACGGTCACCACATCGGTGAGCTCATTGTCGACAGAGACATAGGCGCCATATTTTTCCTCAATCGACATCAGGATCATCACAAAATCCGCAGACTGGATGTCCAACTCTTCCAGCGGTCTTTCTGGTTTGATTTCAGAAGGATCCACCATACCTTCTTGCGCGACCATCTCCAGCAATTCACGGGTCAGTGTTTCGCGATCGGTGCTCATCGGTGTCCTTCCAGTCTTCAAATACATGCGTCAAATCATCCGCAAAACCCTGCGGACGGCTCTAACTGTAAGTGCCAATTGCAAAAGTTTCCAGACGGAACATGGCGGCAAATCGGGGCAAAATTCAACGTCGGTATCGCGTCACTATCGCGTCGGTATCGCGACAGTGCCAAATTTGCCGCCAAAATAGGCTACATGCCCGGATCAACAGGCTCAATCACAGCCCCGCCGCCGTCGACCCAGTCCTTAAATCCGCCAAGATTGTACACCGTGCCATAGCCCATATCCTTCAGAAGCTTGCCCGCCAGCGCCGCGCGCCCACCAGAGGCGCAATGCAGGATCACCGGACGGTCAAATTGCAACTCCGGATCATGAAACGGCGTGGCCGGATCCGCACGGAACTCCAACATGCCGCGTGGAATGTGATGGCTGCCCTCAGCCCGGCCATTGGCGGCCAGCTCAGGCGCGTCGCGCACATCCAAGAGCAGCGCACCGGCGGCAACTTGCGCCTGTGCATCAGCGGCGGAAATTTTGGGAACAACCGCATGGGCGGCTTGCAGAAGATCAGCGGCAGTGGTCGGCATAGGGAAACTCCTCAGATGTGTCTTCCCTGAGGGTAGGCACAGCAGAGCCGCCTGTTAAGGGGGCATCGCGCATCCGTGACAAGAAAGAAGGCGTCAGGGGATGGACGGCAGCGGGTCAAAACACACCCCAAGCCCACAACCTGACGCCTTCGTTTGAATGTGCCCTCCGGGTCGGCAAGCCTCCCCATGCTGCGCATTCGCTTCGCGCTGTCCCGAATGTGCGGTCTCATGAAGAGACCTAGACCAGCCCCGTGACGGGGCCCATCCCAACCCGCCCCATGGAATGGGACAAGCGCCATCTGGGCCAGTGCAGCGGGATCTGATTGCCATGTGTGTCAGACGAAACTCTTGCAAGCTTTGCCTGCACCCTACGTGCAAACACTCCCCCCCAAACCGATGCTCAAAGCACCCCCCAAATGAGGCACGCCCAAAGGCCTGCGCCGTTCAAAAGATGTGTCCCTTAGCCCATCGGCCACCGCTCAGGCTTATCCGCCGCCTTCCTGCCTTGGAGGTATTGCGACGCTCACAGAGCCCCGCCGCATCTCCCAGCCATTTCGGCCAGCGTCCCGTCGAGTTCTCCAGCGTGGACAGCACATTCCTGAGACAGAAACGCGCCCTGCGAGGTCTGTGTCGGTGTGAACCGGCCCTTCCCCGCCCCGGTCACTGGAGGGCAGATCGCTGTGAAACAGCATGCCCCTCTCCGGAAGACCTCAGCGTCCCGCGCCGGATCTTGCGATCCCTTGCGTTGACTTAATGGTGGGTCAAAGGGGGCGAGTCGGGCAAGGTTTTTTTGACGGGGGCTGGGGGTAAGCCGTTGGGGAAGCTTGGGGATTTCCTGTGGATAAGCTGGGGATGGGTTGGGAAAGGTGAGATTTGGGGGGGATTTGGGGGAGGATGGAATTATTTTGCGCACGGAGTTTTTACCAAATGCCTTCCGCCTTAGGGTGACGAAAATCTAACAACCCTATCGTTAGCACCTTCTGAAAACGGTAAATCGAAGTACGAACTATGCAAAAGAACATCCATCCTTTTGAAATTATTGGATAGAAAATCCAAAGTAACGCTGAACTGATCCACCATTTGGGAAAGCTGGTTCTGTGCATCAGTCAGCTTTTCCTCGTCAGTCAAGACGTTATCCATTCGGTGATCTCTGTATACTAGGTTGGCTTCTTCACTTTCTCCAGCGAGCGGTACACAAAAGGCTGTGTCACACTTGGTGAAGACGACCAATGCTCTTCTGTTGTAAACTTTTTCATCCAAAAGCTCATTTTTTAAATGAAGTACTGCATTCTTAAAAAGAACATCTATCATACTTACATAAGCACTTCTGTCCGACGCCTCGCTTTTTAAAAAGGTTTCCGCATCAATGACGAAAATGTAACGATCGGCCTGAAGAACCCATGAGAAGAACTCTTTTTTGTAAAGCCCTGTAGGAAGTTGCTGATCCAACAAGTTCTCCGACAGGTCCTTTGAGTATTCCCCGGGGAAATCGGCAATTTCCACATCATACTTGAGCGGAATTAAGCCAAACCGCCTCTGTGATACCCCGTATCGGTACGCAAATACGTCTTTGTCATCAGTCGGGCCTAAATTTATGCCTTTTGACATGGCAGTCATATACCTAGTTACCCTGTCTACTGTCTGTCCGCCGCGAACAGTCGCGAATTTTGCGAGTTTTCCCGACATGATTGCGTCAAAAACAACCGTAATGAGGGATGTTTTACCTGCCCTAGGCAATCCAATCACAGCCACTCGCAACGACAACTTAATTCCCCGGGTGAAAATCGGAATAAGAAGTTGAGAAACTGTGTTAATAGCCGCAAAACCAAATAAGACTGCAATGGCAATCGAGAACATGTCCAATTTCGTATTACTGATTAACGTAAAAAAATCTTCCATCATGCTTCAACCATCTTAGACACCGGAACACGATAATAGGCAATATAGGCTATAAAACACACCGCAAATGCAATCGCGGCAATTGTGAAGCGCTCCAAGTCAATTAAGTTTGCAGCCTCTAAAGCTCCAGGAAGTCTGTCAATAATAATTTGATTATACACGGTAGTGCCAAATAGCGCGAAACCTATCATAGAAAACACAACAAATGCTCGTCTTACTCTGGCCATAGACTCGACGATTTCATCGTCCGAAGGTATCATGGTTTTGCTAGGAACTTTCGCTAACAGTACTATGGACCAGACACTAAAGGTCAAAAGTAATGTACCAGTATCGATGTAGTACCACCAATCCTGCCCATAGTTCAAAGTGACTTTCAATACTACCTGAAACGCGAAGGGCACCAACGGAAGCGTGAACTCTTTTATTGCCGACATGGTCACTCATAAATTGTGTTTTACCAAGGTTGAATCCTGACATAGACTACTAGTCTTTTGAGTGCAATTGTTGTTGAGAGACGGTTTCGTGTCGAATAGCTACGCTCGCAGGACATGAAGGGCGTTGATCCAGATCGCGCTCGAAACCGGCCCCATTCTGCCAGAGGCAAACCTTCGGTTTGACGGCGGGTGCGATTTTGCAAAGGCTGCGCCAGACGCGACGAGGGGAATATGCGGTCAGGGATGTGCCAAGTGGTGAGCCGCCCTCGGGGTCGAATGCGATCCTTGGGGTGGTGGCAAACAGTGCTTCCAGAAAGACCTCTGCCAAACTTGAAACGTACTTCACTCAGCACAAAGACCTGCCCGCGACCCTGGGTGGGGGTGAAGCCCCCTCCCGTGGGGAGGGTCGGGGGCGGGTCGGCCTTGCCGACCTATGTGCGGGTCAAATCTTGGCGGTTTGGGGCTGATGATTGAGGAAAGGCCGCTCGATTGAGCAGCCTTGGGGGATTGGGGCTGGCGTTGCGTGCCTTAAACTCCGGGGTGCGCCCGCGAAGGCGTGGCCTTCGCTTCCGCGCACTCGCGCTCGAAACTGGACGACTTAGTCGTCCATTTTGAGCGCGCTAATAAATGCTTCCTGCGGGATATCCACTTTCCCGAACTGGCGCATCTTTTTCTTACCGGCTTTCTGCTTGTCCAGCAGTTTCCGTTTCCGCGAGGCGTCGCCGCCGTAACATTTGGCGGTCACGTCTTTGCGAAGCGCGCTCAAAGTCTCGCGCGCGATGACTTTGCCGCCAATCGCCGCTTGGATCGGGATTTTGAACATGTGGCGCGGGATCAGGGTTTTGAGCTTTTCACACATGGCGCGGCCACGTTGCTCTGCGCGATCTCTGTGCACCATCATGGAGAGCGCATCCACAGGCTCGTCGTTGACCAGCACGGACATCTTCACAAGGTTGTCCTCGCGGTAATCCTCCATCTGATAGTCAAAGGAGGCGTAGCCTTTGGTCACCGATTTCAGGCGGTCATAGAAGTCAAACACCACCTCGTTGAGCGGCAGGTCATAGACACACATGGCGCGCGACCCGGCATAGGTCAGATCCATCTGAATGCCACGACGGTCTTGGCAGAGTTTGAGCACGTCGCCGAGGTAGTCGTCCGGCACAAGGATGGTGGCCTTGATCCGCGGCTCCTCGAGGTGGTCCACGGTGGACATGTCGGGCATGTCGGCGGGGTTGTGCAGGTCGATCTGCGTGCCGTCTTTCAGGTAGACGTGGTAGATCACCGAGGGCGCGGTGGTGATGAGCTCGATGTTGTACTCCCGCTCGATGCGGTCGCGGATGACCTCAAGGTGCAGCAGGCCCAAGAAACCACAGCGGAAGCCAAAGCCCAGCGCGGCGGAGGTTTCCATTTCAAAGGAGAAAGACGCGTCGTTGAGCGCCAGTTTGTCGATGGCGTCGCGCAGGTCTTCGAATTCGGCTGAGTCCACCGGAAACAGACCACAGAACACCACCGGCTGTGCGGGTTTAAAGCCGTCCAGCGCCTCTTCGGTGCCGTTGCGGTCGTTGGTGATGGTGTCACCCACACGCGTGTCACGCACCTGTTTGATCGAGGCGGTGAGGAAGCCGATTTCGCCGGGGCCGAGGCTGTCGACCATTTCCATTTCGGGGCGGAAAACACCAACACGGTCCACAGTGTGCAGGGTGTTGTTGGACATAAATTTGACGCGCTGGCCCTTTTTCAGGGTGCCGTCCATGATCCGCACCAGCACGATCACGCCCAGATAGGCATCATACCAGCTGTCCACCAACATGGCTTTGAGAGGCGCATCCAGCGTGCCGGTTGGCGCGGGCAGGTCTTTGACAATGGACTCAAGGGTTTCATGGATACCTTGTCCGGTTTTGGCAGAGACTTGGATGGCGCCGGTGGCCTCGATGCCGATGACGTCTTCGATCTGTTCCGCCACACGGTCACAATCAGAGGCTGGCAGGTCGATCTTGTTGAGCACAGGCACAATCTCGTGGTCGGCCTCCATGGCGTGATAGACATTGGCCAGTGTTTGCGCCTCAACCCCTTGGGAGCTGTCCACCACCAAGAGCGAGCCTTCAACCGCACGCATGGAGCGGGAGACCTCATAGGCAAAATCCACGTGGCCGGGGGTATCGATCAGGTTGAGCACATAGGTCTCGCCATCGTCGGCTTTGTAGTCGATGCGCACGGTGTTGGCCTTGATGGTGATGCCGCGCTCACGCTCGATGTCCATGCTGTCGAGCAGCTGTTCCTTCATGTCGCGATCTTGCACCGTGCCCGTCTCTTGGATGAGGCGGTCAGCAAGGGTGGATTTGCCATGGTCGATATGGGCGACAATGGAGAAATTGCGGATTTTGGACAGATCAGTGCTCATGCAGCGGGATATGAGGGGGAATCTTGTCTTGGTCAAGCAGGGCTGTAGGGTGTGGGGTGAGTTATTTGGGGTGAATACGGGTTTTGAGGGGGCGGATTTGGATAAGATTGAGGACATAGGTCAGCTTGTCGATTGGCTGGTGACGCAGGACGCAAGCTTCAGCAGTGCGATTGCGACCCGCAACGCACTGCGTATTCTGCCAACAGCGATGGCCGGCGTCGAACAATCCTTTGATAGTTTTGAGGGGGCTGACTTGCTGATGCTGTGCCTGATGCTTGACTTAATGTCTGCAGTTGCAAGCACATGTTCTTCAATAGATCTAAGAGATGTGCGGTCTGCACTTCAGCGTTTTAGAGCCAATTCTACTTCCGAAAAAGCGCTGCTTGATGCAACCCGGATAAGCGATTCCGGCGGTTTGTCACCGTTCTCAGCCCATAGCGCTGGAAGCTCTGCGGCTAGCTCGGTTATTTTTTCGGGCCTTGGCGAGAAAAAAGGCGCTGCCGTTTTTGCAGACGGCTCATCAGCGCACGCTTTCGCTCCTCAAATGCAAGCAGCGTCTTTCGCGGACTGCCAATCCATTGACGCAAACGGCACAACTGGAGTTTTCAACGAAAGGCTTTGGCCAGATGGGGAGGGCGTTCAGCAAGTGCTAGCGCTTTGGCACACTTTCAAAGCGCTCCCAGATCCCAAGGGGACATGGGATTTCTGGCGACGGTGGTATCGCGGGATGCTGGAAGGGCAACCGCTGGATTGGGACCTGCAATTGCAGGTGGCTTTGATCGGCGATGACATTTGGGATTCGGGCCCAGAAGCGGTTGCACGGGAGATTGCGCGGATTGAAGCCAAGTGGGAACTTGAGCGCGAAGTGGTGGCTTTGAAGGAACAGCTTGCGAAAGTTAAGCAACTCGAAGCATTGCCCAGTCGATTGCACAATCAGCCACCTGAGGCGATCGACGATACGATTGGACTATTCCAAACGGATGTCGCGTTGATTTGGGACACGTTGGTTGAGCTCGAAGAAGAGATCGAGAAACCGGAGCCGTCGCCTTCGCGCCTCAAGAAAATCGCAGAGGTCTTGCTTGGAATTGCAAAGAAATTCACGGTCTATTGCGCCGAGCTTGGGGGCATAACGGCGAAGAAAGCGGCGGAAGAGATTGGAACGACCGGCACGAAATGGGCAATCCGAGGAACTGCTGCCTTTTTCACAGCAGAGAACGAAGGTGTGCAATCGGTGGTCAAAGCCATTTGGGAGTATGCCAAGACCTTGCCTCCGGGATAACGCCGGGCTGAGGCCCGACCTACCGAGCTCCGCGGGCGTTGACATTGTGAGTTGGAACCCCACCCCACAGATTGAGTCAGAGCCCGGATCACAAATGATCTGGTTGATTGCCTGTGGCCTCGGAAAGAGCAGCGCCTGACACTAGGTGGGTGCAAAGCGCCCTCCTGGGGGAGGGTCAGGCGCTGCTCGGCGGTGCCGAGCTAAAGATGTCTTTTGTTGGTGTCAGGCAACATAGGATCGCACCCGGCACCGTGGGCGGTTTTCTGTTTCTCGAGACCTTGCAAATCAAACAAGCCTTTCCGCATGACGCCAACCTAGCACAATCGCACCTGCCCTGGGGGGCGGGGTCGGGTGCGATCCGGATCATAAATGATCCGGTTAATTGTCTGTGGCCTCGGACAGAGCGGTGCCTGACCATGGGTGGGTGCGAAACGCCCTCCCAGTTTGCCGGAGGCAAACCTTTTGGTTTGACGGGGGAGGGTCCCCTCTCGGGACCTTGCTCCGCAAGCCCCCGTCGGTAGGGGGTACCCTTCGGATCATGGGGGATCCTGCAAAGCAGAAACGTCTCCCCCCTCCCCCGGTCACAAATATGCCATAGAGTCATGATCCTGTGTTTGCCGACCATATTGAGGAGGTCACGATGCACGGCTGGAGGGCCCGAAAACAGCATTCGCGGCGTGGGGAATTGTCGTTTCTAAAGCCGGACGAAGTGAAAGACCGGCGCCGGTATGTGGCGCAGGTTCCACGGGCTTTGGCCTACAACCTTGGGCTTTTCATCGTGCTGTTCGCCACCGCGTTTTGGTATTTTGAACCGACGGCTGCGCCTGGGGGACAACAGACGGACACGACGCCCGTGTCCTCCCATGCGCCGTTGATGGCTGCCCAGTCTCAGGTCAACTCTGCCTTCCACTGACGCTCCAGATAGAAACGTTATGTGAGCGAATTCTCTGGTGCCCCTTGATAACTGCCCCTATACACCCGAAATTCTGGTCGAAGACCAAAAGGATCCGGGGGCTGTAACAGGGGTTACAAACGGCGGATCACACTCTCAGGGAAGACATTCATGCGCCGTCGCTTGACCACTTTGATGTGTGCAGATTTGGTAGGGTACTCCAGCCTTATGGGCGAAGACGAGGACCTTGCCGTGGCCGCAGTGCAGGCCCTGCGCAATGAGCATTTAGAACCTGTCGCCAAGACGTATGGCGGCGAAGTGCTCAAGCGTATGGGCGACGGATGGATTCTGTCTTTCCCCGGTGTTGAGGCTGCGTTGGATTGCGCAGAAGAGGTGCAGAGCCGCCTTGCGGAACATGATGTGATCAAGCTGCGTATTGGCTGTCACATCGGCGAAATTGTCGAGGACGAGGCGGATTTTTACGGCAATGGCGTGAACATTGCCCAGCGGATCGAGACCGAAGCGCCTCCCGGTGGCGCGATGTTTTCCGAAGATTTGTTTCGACGGCTCTCACGGGCGCGCCAGACCGAACTGCGCGACGCCGGCATGTTCAATCTCAAAAACATTGCCACGCCCATTCGGCTGTATCAGTGGCGCCCAGCCAACCTGTCCACCGCCCCCAATGCAGGAGAGCTGCCCTCCATTGGATTTGAACCGTTTGTGGCCGTCCCGGAGACGGAAGAGACCGAAGCCGTGGCGCTCGACCTGCATGATGGGATTGTGCAGCATTCTCTGAGACGCACCGGCATCACCACCGTGGATTCCGGAAGTCTGGACACCACACCAACCGTGTTTCTGGTGCGTGGACGTTTGCGCGCGGCGGGGTCGCGGGCGCGGTTCACCTTGTCGCTGATCATGCGCGAAGACCTGACCACATTGTGGACTGGCACATACGAGGGAGATCTGAGCGATCCGTTTGCCTTTGTGGACGACATGCTTCCGCGCATGGAGGCGGATGTACGGCTGCAGACCATTCAGCATGACGGCAACCGGCTCTCCCATTTGAACAACAACCAGCTGAGCGTGTCGGAATTGCGCGCACGTGCGGCTGCCAAGTATTTTCAGCAAACCTTAGACAGCTGGCACGAGGGGCTGGCGGCGTTAGATCGGGCTGTTCTGCTGAGCCCCAACAACGGCATGTCGCTGGCGATGCGTGCGCAAAGCCGTTTGAATATGTGGTCC
This sequence comes from Shimia sp. NS0008-38b, assembly GCF_040370365.1. NCBI lineage: Bacteria > Pseudomonadati > Pseudomonadota > Alphaproteobacteria > Rhodobacterales > Roseobacteraceae > Shimia > Shimia sp. NS0008-38b. The sequence continues at coordinate 18,205 of NZ_BAABWQ010000002.1, forward strand.
GTCGAGTTTGCCACGCCGGATGTGGCAGCCTTGGAACAGGTGGGGCGTGATCTGGATATGGCGGTGGCTGAGGCGTCGACCAGTGATTTTGTGTTCTGGGCGCGGTGCGCCTATCGGTTGCGGGTGCTGCGCGATCTGCCCGGTGCGATGGCGGACATGGAGCGGTCGCGTGAAATCAACCCAAGTTTCGTAGGCACGTCTGATTTGATCGCCCAAGCCGCCTTGCTTGACGCGCGGTTCGAGGATGCGGTTGCGGCGCTGGACATCTACGTAAAACGGGGGAGTGAAGACCCGTTTCGGATGATCCGATTGGCGTTTGTGGCGCGGGTGTATCTGGCGGCGGGCCACTTGGACAAAGCCCGAGCAGCCGCCATCGCGGTGGCCGATTTGCGGCCCACTGACCGAGGTATTCAGCTCCTGAAAGCCTTGGTCTGCGACAAAGCGGGAGATGCGGAAGGGCTCTCAGCCGCGCGGGCTGCGGCTGCGGTGTTGCCCAAAACGCCGTCAGTCGCGATAAACCGACTGGCGTTGCCGCAAGAGCTAGAGTGGATCAACACCGCAACCCATCCCCAAGCTGATCCCGTCTAAGCGTGACGCAGACGTCGGGCCGCCAGCCAACTGAGCGCGGACATAACAGCGGCGGTGAACAGACAGAGCGACAGCCCCCCGATTTGGTAGCTGAGGCCCGAAAGTAAGGTGCCCATCAGGCGACCAGCGGCGTTGGACATGTAGTAAAACCCCACATCCATAGTCACACGTTCATCTGAGGTGAAGGCAAGGATCAGGTAACTGTGCACCGCTGAATTCACAGCAAAGATGAAGCCAAAGACCAGCAGCCCGGTGATCAGCATCACCGTCAGTGACAGAGATGTGTCCAACACCAACACAGCGGCCGTCAGCACAAGCGGCACCATTGTTAGATAGCCAACCCAATTGATGGCTTTTTCGGTGATTTCACTGGGCGTTGCACTGGCCGCTTTCAGAATACGGGGGGCGTTGCCCTGCACGGCGCCATAGAGAATGATCCACACAGCCATAAAAATACCAATGATGAAAAAGGCCTCGCGACGACCCTCAGCAGTGCCATCGCTGAGCACAGCATTGAAGTAGACGGGAATGCCAACCACAAACCACACATCGCGCGCGCCAAAAAGGAACATGCGGGCAAGGCTCAGGCGGTTGACGTTTTTGTCTTTGGAGAAGACTTGGGAAAACTTCGCCTTCTTGGAGCCTTGCGGCAGGCCTGCGGGCATAAAGATCATCACACCAATCAGGATCACGGTGAGGATGATGGCCATGCCCCAGACCGAGACGTGAAAGCCCCATATGGCCAGGAGCGCTGCGCCGAGGAAAAAGCCGCAGCCTTTGACCGCGTTTTTGGAACCCGTCAGCAAAGCCACCCAGCGGAACAACCCACCGCCGTCTTTGGGTGCGAGCAATTTGACGGCGGATTTGGAAGACATCTTGGAGAGGTCTTTGGCCACGCCAGAGGCGCCCTGCACGCACATCACAAAGACCACGGAGGCGGTGATGCCCCACGCGGGATCGAGTTGGGCCAGCGCAATCAGCGCAAGGATTTGGATTGTGAGACCGGCATAGAGCGTGGAGGTCAGTCCAAAGCGCGCCGCGATCCAACCGGCGGAGAGATTGGTGACAATCCCCATGACCTCATACAACAAGAACAGATATGCAAGCTGGATGGGCGAGAACCCAAGACCGTTGAAGTGCAGCAGCACAAGCATGCGCAGCGCGCCGTCCGTCAGCATGAAAGCCCAATAGGCGGCGGTGACGGTGATGTAGGCGGCGAGGCCATCTGGCTTTGGTGGCGTTTTTTGGGTCTGTGCGTCGGTCATGGCGGTTATCGCGGTCTCTGAGGGACGCGCCCGAGCCTAGGTGGGCGCAAGGAACAACTGAAATTGCCACCCGCACTACACAACGATCTACATCAGTGTTTGATGAAACGTCGCACATGCGCCCTCCTGAGGGGAGGGGTGGGCGCGGCCCGTGCCTGCGGCACGAGCCAAGAGGGCATTAGATGCTGGCCAAAACCATGCGGGTCACATCAGCCAAGCGGAAGGCATACCCCCACTCGTTGTCATACCATGCGTAGATTTTGACATGGCGATGGTTCACAACACGGGTGGAGAGGGCATCGACAATTGTGGACCGGTCGTCGTTGGTAAAATCACAGCTGACCAGCGGGCGGGTTTCATACCCCAGAATGCCTTCCATCTCGCCAGCGGCCGCCTCGGCCATGAAGGCGTTGACCTCTTCGGCGGTGGTGTCGCGGCTGACGTCAAAGACAATATCCGTCAGCGAGGCGTTCAACAGTGGCACGCGCACGGCATGGCCGTCGATCTTACCGGCCATATCCGGGAAAATCTGGATGATGGCTTTGGCGGAGCCGGTGGTGGTTGGGATCAGACTGTTGAGCGCAGAACGTGCGCGTCGCGGGTCTTTGTGGGCCCGATCCACGATGGTTTGGGTGTTGGTCACATCATGGATTGTGGTGAAGCTGGCCTGCTCAATGCCCAGCTTTTCACGCACCACTTTGACAATGGGGGCGATACAGTTGGTGGTGCAGGAGGCGGCTGTGATCACCTTGTGCATGGCCGCGTCATAGGTGGCATCGTTCACGCCGTAGACAATATTGGCGACATCGTCTTCTTTGACCGGGGCCGAGACCACAACCTTTTTGACACCAGCATCAAAATAGGGCTGCAACTTGGCATTGGTTTTGAAGACCCCGGTGCAATCCACCACGAGGTCCACGCCCAGTTCTTCGAGTGGCAACTCTTCGATGCTCCAGGCAGCCGTTTTGCGCATCTTTTGGCCGTCGATGGTGATGCTGTCCGCGTCATAGGCGAAATCAGCGCGCCAACGGCCATGCACCGTATCAAATTCGAGCAGATGCGCGTGCAGTTCGGCGTCACCCGATGGGTCATTGAGCAGGACGATTTCGGCATCCAACCCAAGGTCAAAGAAGCTGCGGATCACAAGCTTGCCCATGCGGCCCAAGCCATTGATTGCGATTTTGGTCATGAGGAGTGTTCCTTCAAGAGTGAGACGAGAACCAGCCGCGGGTGCGGTTGGCAAAAGCAACAAGGCTGAGCATCACAGGCACTTCGACCAAGACGCCCACGACCGTGGCGAGCGCAGCGCCAGACCCAAGGCCAAAAAGCGAGATTGCCACAGCAACGGCGAGTTCAAAGAAGTTGGATGTGCCGATCAACGCGCAGGGGGCCGCAACTTCAAAAGGCACTTTCCACAGCTTAGCGGCGCCATATGCGATGAAGAAAATCCCATAGGTCTGGATCAGCAAAGGAATGGCAATCAGCAGGATGTTGAGCGGCTCAGTCAGGATCGTTTGTGCCTGAAAGCCAAACAGCAACACAACAGTCAGAAGCAGACCGCTCACAGAGGTCGGGCGCAGGCGGTCTCGGAAGGCGTCGACCGCCACCTCACCCCCCTGCCCGATCAAACGCTTACGCGTGACATAGCCAGCGATCAGTGGGAGCAATATGTAGAGCACCGCCGATAGGATGAGTGTTTCCCACGGCACCACGATGTTGGTCACTCCCAGCAGGAAGGCCACAATGGGCGCGAAGGCGAAGACCATGATCACGTCATTCACACTGACCTGCACCAACGTGTAGTTGACGTCACCCCGCACGAGATTGGACCAGACAAAGACCATCGCAGTACAAGGCGCCGCGCCCAGCAAGATCACGCCCGCAAGATATTCGCTCGCGGTTTGGGGATCGATCCAAGGGGCAAAGATGTGCTCAAAGAACAGCACACCCAACGCGGCCATGGTAAAAGGCTTGATCAGCCAGTTCACCACAAGTGTGATCACCAAGCCTTTGGGTTTGCGTCCGACATCTGCGATTGCGCCAAAGTCGATGCCCGCCATCATCGGGTAAACCATCGCCCAGATCAGCACGGCCACCGGCAAGTTGACAGAGGCGACTTCGAGGCTCGCCAGCCAGCCAAATAGGGTGGGAAACAGGCTACCAAACCCAAGCCCAACAGCAATGGCCAAGGCCACCCATAGCGACAACAGTCGCTCAAAAGTGCCTAGGCCCGCTTTGATTTGTGTTGTGTGATCACTCACCGTTTTTCTCTCGATGCTTGCGGATGGCTGTAAGACTGTCTTCGGCTTGCTGATCGCCAATTTCATTCAGCTTTTGCTGCAGTACGATGGCGTCCAGACTTGCGATTGGAAGATTGACGAAGACTGAAATGCGATTGCGCAACATGCGGTAGGTTTCGGAGAACACCGTGCGTTGCCAGTGCAAAGAAAAAAAGACGTTGTAGGTTTTGTCCGACATGAGATCGGTTCCTTTAACAACCAAGATTTAGATCTTTGATCAGCGGCTGGCATAGATCGGGGCGCCCGCCGCAACAGTCTTCCAACAGAAACCCCAGCAGGCCGCGCACCCCGTCCGTATTGGCAAAATAACGAATGCTGCGCCCTTCGCGTTGATTGCGCAGCAGATCCGCCTGCAACAGAACCGAGAGGTTGGCGGACAGAGTGTTTTGCCGCACATCCAGCGTTTCGGCGATTTCACCGGCGCTCAGACCTGCCTCACCTGCCTGAATCAACAGGCGAAACGCATCCAGACGCGTTTCTTGGGATAAGGCTGAGAAGGCGGTGAGGGCAGCTAACTTTTCCATAATTCACGAAGTATGGATGTATTGAAGATTCGGCAAGACGGCATCTGACTCGCCACTGTGAAATTTTCATGACAGCTTGAGTTGACGGTCAGCTAAAGACATCCAACGGACGGCCTTCAAGCATGGTTTCCATGGAGAAATAACCCGTGACAGTGTCGAGCTCTAAGCCAGTGGTGAGCCGCCGGTATACAGCATCATAGCCTGACATGCCGGAGGTGACGATCTTGAGCATGTAGTCCCAATCACCTCCGATGCGATGTAACTCCGCCACCTGAGGAATGCGGGAAACATGTTTTCGAAAGCTTTCCGCCCATTCCACCGAGTGGTTCCGGGTGCGCACCATCACAAACACCGTTAGATCAAGCCCCAGAGCGGTGGGATCTATGCGCATATGCGTGCCGCGGAGCACGCCGTCCTCCTCCAACCGCTTCAAACGGCGCCAAAGCGCATTCTGTGACAATCCGACTCGTTCTGCCACTTCGCGTTGCGACAGAGAAGCGTCCCGTTGCAGAACATCAAGTATCTTTCTATCAAAACTGTCCATTTGGGCGACCTTTTCAATCATTTGACCACAACATATCGCAAATCACGGTGAAAACGATGAAGTTTTTTCAACATTGGTGATCTAAATTTCTGCCAACCAAGCAAAGAGGACACCATGAAAGATCTGACCGCCCCATTTACCCGTTTTGCAGACAGCTTGCGCAATGCGCCAGACACATTGGGTTTCCTGCGCGGCGGATTGATTGGGGGGGACGCGACCTTTGACACGCCCTTTGGACCCAAAAAGCTAATTTACGCAGATTATGTCGCGTCAGGGCGGGCGCTGCGACAGGTTGAAACCTTTGTCATGGAAGAGGTTTTGCCGTTCTACGCCAACACCCACACCGACGCGTCTTTCTGTGGCGCCCGCATGGGCGCTTTGCGTGAAGGTGCACGGGCCGTTGTACGCAATCATTGCAGCGCGCGTGCGGAAGAGCACGCGGTGATCTTTTCGGGATCGGGTGCCACCAGCGGCCTGAACCAACTTGTGCATTTGATGCAAGTGGGAGAAGGCGACACTGTGATTGTAGGCCCGTATGAACATCACTCAAACCTGCTGCCATGGCGCGAAAGCGGCGCGACAGTCATTGAAATTCCGGAGGGTTCATTGCCCGGACCGGACCGAGGTGCCCTGACCCAAACACTCGCGGAACAAGGGCTGACGGGTCGCGTGATCGTTGCCATGAGTGCTGCTGCCAATGTCACTGGCGTGTGCACTGATGTGGCGGCGATCACCCGACTCGTCAAAAGATATGATGCATTGATGGTCTGGGACTATGCGGGCGGAGGCCCATACCTGCCGATGTCGATGACCCCAGCAAACGGCGTTGAAGTTGATGCGCTGGTGTTTTCGCCACACAAGTATATCGGAGGCCCCGGTGCGAGTGGCGTTCTGGTGGTGCGCGAAGACGCGGTGAGCGCCCGTGTTCCTTACCGTCCGGGTGGCGGCACCGTGGCATTTGTGAACGCGCATAAGCATGACTATGTGACCCGACTGGAACAGCGCGAAGAAGGCGGGACGCCCAATGTCGTTGGTGACATTCGCGTGGGATTGGCGTTGACTGTGAAGGATGTGATTGGCGACGCGACAATGGCGCAGCGCAATGCAGAATTGACGTCACGGGCCTTTGCAGCTTGGGATGCAGATTCACATGTGGACGTTCTGGCATCCACCCGCGCGGCGCGGCTGCCAATTCTGTCATTTGTGCCCCGAACCTCTTCAGGCGCACGGATCGACCACAATGAGTTCACCCGTGCCCTATCAGAACACTACGGCATTCAGGCGCGTGGTGGGTGCTCTTGTGCCGGGCCCTACGTGCATGCCCTGTTGAATATTCACGATCACACGTCCGATGACATCCGTTCGGACATCCTGTTTGGTTCAGGCGGCAGCAAACCCGGTTTTGTGCGCCTGAATCTCAGTGTGTTGATGAACGATGATACTGTGGATTTTGTCTTGGCGTCCGTGTCTGAACTGGCACGCGGTTGGGACCAAGACATGCAGCAGGCGCTGGCTGGCTAAAGCGTTGTCGCGCGATATTTGAAGGCGCCGGAGCCGCGCGCGATGATCTCGCCGGTTTCATCGGAAATGGTGCTTTCAGCAAAGAAGGTTTTGGCGCCGCCACCTGTGCGCCAGCCTTCCGCAATCAGCCCCTTGCCTTTGGGCCGAGACAGGAAATTGGTCGTCATTGACAGGGTCAGCGCCAAGCGTTTGTGCGACGGGTCGCCTGTGTAACATCCCGCAAAGCCCATCACCGTATCCAAAAGCGTCGCATAGATGCCGCCGTGCGGGATGCCTGCGCGATTCATGAGATGTGGCGCGATTGGCAGCTCAAGCCGGGCATAGTCGACGTCCCAATGGGTCAGCCTAAAGCCAAGGTGTTTTTGCAACTCATAGGGTGCTTCTTCCAAAGAAGGGTCAAGTGGGGCGTGGCTCATGGCATTATGCTTTCAGGTCTCGTGTCGCAGGTTGGCAGGGCCGTCAAACGGCCGTCAGGCCACCATCAATGGCAATGGCTTGACCAGTCATGAAGCTGTTGTCCGGCGCATTGATCCAAAGCATGGCCTGCACCACCTCTTCTGGTTCTGACACTCGCCCCATTGGCACGCGGGACGCAATACGGGCCAGAGCATCTTCGCGGCTTAAACCAGTGCGTTCTCCAACCATACTTGCCATCTCGTCCACCATTGGCGTGGCCGAAAAGGACGGGCACAGTGCATTCACCCGAATACCACGGGTGGCATTCTCGTCCGCAGCCGCTTTGGTCAGGCCAACAACCGCGTGTTTGGCCGCAGCATAAAGCGACAAATGACCGGAGCCGACGAGCCCCGCTGCCGACGCAACATTCAAAATCGCCCCCTGCCCGGCCTCTTGCATTAAGGGGATCTGATACTTCATGCCGAGAAACACGCCTTTGGCGTTCACGTTCATCATCAAGTCAAAATCTTCGGCGGTCAGGAATTGCAGCGGACGCATAGCATGCCCGATGCCTGCGTTGTTTATCGCCACATCTATGGTGCCAAATGCCTCCGCGATATTGGCCACATGAGCCGCGACCTGCGCCTCCTCGGCTACGTTCACCTCATCAGCGACCACCTCGACGCCTTTGGCGCGCAATGTGCGTGTTAACTCGGCCAAATGCGCGCCGTTGATGTCGGAAAGCCCCAGCTTTGCCCCGTGCTGGGCAAAACGGTCTGCGGCCATGGCGCCAAAGCCGCTGGCCGCGCCTGTGATCATGACCACCTTGTCTTGATACATTTTATCCACGTTTCGTTGCCTCCAGCCCAGCGGCAGCAAACATCGGGACAAATGTACCCAGTTTGGCTGCGCGCGCAGGGTCAGATGCATTTCCATCAAGGGCCCGCTTCTTCACACCCTGAATGATGGCGGCCATTCGGAAGAAGCAAAAGGCAAGGTAGAAGCCAAATTTTTCAATGCCGGGCAGCCCCATACGCTTGCAGTATTGTTCAATAAAGTCCTCGTCAGAAGGCAAACCAAGGGTCGCGCGATCCACACCTGCAAGCCCCCGCCCCTCATGGCCCGGCGGCATTTGCCACTGCATGATCACAGCGGCCAAATCCGCGAAAGGATGGCCGATGGTCGACAGTTCCCAATCCAGCACTGCAACCACTTTTGGACGGTCTGGGTCAAAGAGCATATTGTCGATGCGATAATCGCCGTGCACCAAGCTGCGTTTGCCATCGTCGATCGGAATATTGGCAGCAAGCCATTCGATCAACATATCCATTTGTGGCACAGCATCCGTTTCAGAGGCGCGATATTGCTTCGCCCAGCGCCCAACCTGGCGTTCAAAATAGTTGCCATCGGGTCCGTAGTCAGAGAGGCCAACGGCATCAATATCCACAGAATGAATGGCGGCCAGCACGCGCCCCATTTCATCAACAACCTGTGCACGCTCAGCGTTGCTGAGGTCCGGAAGCCGCGGGTCGTCAAAGTTGCGCCCCTGAACAAAATCCATGACGTAGAAAGCGGAGCCAATCACCCCATCGTCCTCACACAGCACATGCATCTTGGCGACAGGTACATCAGTGCCAGACAGTGCGTTCTGAACACGGAATTCACGATCCACAGCATGGGCGGACTTTAGGAGCACACCGGGTGGCTTACGCCGCAAAACATACTGTTTGGCGGGTGTGTCCAGCCGAAAGGTTGGGTTGGATTGCCCAACGTCAAATTTGGTGGCCTCAATAGCGCCGGAGAACCCCTCTAGATGCTCGCTCAGCCAACGCGCAACGGCTGCAGTGTCCAATGTGGTCGTGTCCATATGCCTGTTCTCCGGATGCCGTTCTCAGCTGTAAGTCAGCAATGCGTCGGCGTTGCTGCCATCAATATGCGGGGTCTCGTTAAACCCGTTGAGCCAGACATTGCCCTTTGCCATGACCAACCGTGTGACGGCGCAGTTTTTGATTTGCAATTGCAGCAGGATCATTTGCTCGGCAGGCGCGTTCAACACGTCTGACACAGTGCGCCCGATCGCCCCGCCCGAGCTGACCGCAAGCGGCGTTTTTGCGCCCGACCCTGCAACAATCTCGCGCGCCTCGCGCACCCTGTCAGTGAAGGCAGCAAAGCTCTCCGGCGGGGCCTCGATCTCATCGCGTTGCCATTCCAACACGGTGTCACGCAAGATCCGAAAATGCGTTTTACGGGCCGTGTGCAGATCGGCAGGTTTGTCACTGCGCGACGCATAGCGCGCCTCCAAAAGCCCTCCAAAATCAAACTCATTCCACCCGGGCAAGACAACAGGCACAAGGCCAGTGCCCAGCGCACTTTCGATCCCCTCCCACGTTTGTCGGTGGCGTTTTTGCGCACCAATAAACACCGCATCCGGGCGCAGCCCCTGATGCTTAAGTGCGGCCCCTAAAGCTGCGGATTGCACATGGCCAACCTCAGACAGATTGTCGTAGTCCTCGGCACCAAAGCTCGCCTGAGCGTGTCGTATCAAATGAAACATTTGGCTCATGTCATGCGCGCCTGTAACCTCTTCCAAGCGGATACGTATTCACGCTCAAGACGCCCCACGAGATCAGCCGTTGTTGCAACTTCCTTGACGGCGCCAATGCCCTGGCCGGATCCCCAGATGGTTTTCCACGCCTTGGGCTTTTCTCTGTCACTGCCAAAATCCATGGTCTTTACATCTCCCAAAGGCAAATCCTCGGGGTCCATGCCAGCGTTCTCAACTGAGCCCTTCAAGTAGTTGCCCCAGACGCCCGTGAACAAAGAGGAATAAACAATGTCCTCTGCCCCACTGTTGACGATCATGTCTTTGTAGTCGGGCACCGCATTGGCCTCCTCAGTGGCAATAAACGGCGAGCCTATGTAGCCTAGATCAGCTCCCATGGCCTGTGCCGCCAGCAGGGATGCCCCGGTGCCAATGGACCCTGACAACAAAAGCGGCCCGTCAAACCACGTGCGAATTTCACTTATCAAAGCAAGGGGGGACTGTGGGCCGGCATGCCCTCCGGCGCCAGCGGCCACGGCGATCAGCCCGTCCGCGCCTTTCTCAATCGCCTTCTTGGCAAATTTGTTGTTGATCACATCATGCAAAGCGATGCCGCCACAGTCGTGAGCGGCGTCATTGACCTCGGCCCGCGCGCCAAGAGAGGTGATCCAGATGGGCACCTTATGTTTGTGGCAGAGGTCTATGTCGCGTTGCAGGCGGGTGTTTGAGCGGTGCACAATTTGGTTGACCGCAAACGGCGCCGCCGGACGATCTGGGTTCGCTTGATTGTGACGGTCCAGTTCTTCGCGAATTTGGGTGAGCCAGATATCAAGCAGCGGTGCATCACCTTCTGCCTCTCGCGCATTGAGCGCAGGGAAACTGCCGACGATACCCGCTTTGCATTGCGCAATCACCAGCGCGGGCACGGAAATGATAAACAGCGGTGCGGCCACCGCCGGGATGCGCAGCCCTTGTAGGGCTTTGGGAAGATGGCTGTCACCGGGCATATAAGGCTCCTTTGGTTGGAGAGAGGATAGCCGCTCTTTGGAGCCGCTCAAGTCAGGGATCGGAAAGTCACTTAACGTCATTTGTGATGCGCCATTGCCGGCGCGTTTGCGGGCGGCATGAGGCGAAACGCACCAGATCGGGAAGTTTAGGGCGCCAAACGTCAGTGCGGTGTGAGGAAAGCGCGGACGTGGCGGGCCACCTCGGCAGGTTTTTGATGCAGAAGCCAGTGGTCGGCGTCGGGGATGGAGATGCGGGTGAGATCCTCGCAGAGGTCTTCGAGACCGGCGTGGCACTCCGGCAGAAGGGCTGTGTCGTTTTCTCCCCACAACAGCAGATGTGGCATGAACACACGCAGGGCATCCAGCGGCAGGTTTGGCAGGTCTTCCTCGGAAAGGGGCACGCCGGGGTCCGCCACTTTCAGAGTGGAGGCGCGATACCAGTGGACCATACTGCGGATTTGATCCGCGTTTCCCCAAGCGGCGCGGTAGGCGGCGCGTTTTTGGTCTGTCATCCACGACATGTCCATATGTTTGGAGAAAATGCCCATCATACGGGCGTGATCGTCGGCGGCGAGCATGTCTTCTGAACCCGGTGCACGCAGCCAGTTGATGTATTGGCTGGCCTTAGATTGGGCTCCACCTCCGGCCAAGGCGCGCTGAAACGGGATTGGGTGCACCCCATTGGCGATGATCAACCGGTCGATCAACACCCAGCCGCTGACAGCCAAGTGGTAGGCAACGGACGCCCCCCAATCGTGACCCAACACCGCCGCCACGCGACCGCTGCCATAGTGTTCGACAATGGTTGCAGCGTCGGATGCCAGTTTCCCGAGCTTATAGTCACTGACGTCACTTGGTCTCCAGCTTTGGCCATATCCGCGTTGGTCCGGGGCGATGCAGAAGAAATCGCGCTCCAAATGCGGGATCAGATCAAAGAAGGCGCCGGAATACTCCGGGAAGCCGTGCAGCATCAGGATCGCGGGTTTGTCTGGGTCACCGGCCACAACCACGTGAAAGTCGTGACCGGAAATGGAAAGGGTTTCGCTGCGCAATGTTTAAGCCATATCCGGCAGTTTGTGATCGGCAAACTGCTTGCGCAGGGTGAGTTTGGAGACTTTGCCCGTGGCCGTAAGCGGCAGTTCGTCGACAAACACCACATCGTCCGGCAGCTGCCATTTGGCAAAGTGTTCCAGCAGCAGGTCCATCAGCTCTTGTGGCTCTGGTGTGCCTTCTGGCGAAGGCACCACCACCAACAAAGGCCGCTCGTCCCACTTGGGGTGCGCTACGGCAATCACGGCGCAGTTGGCCACTTTGGGATGGGCCATCACGGTGTTTTCCAGATCAAGCGAAGAAATCCATTCACCGCCGGATTTGATCAGGTCTTTGGCGCGGTCGGTAATGGTGAGGAAGCCGTTTGTGTCAATGGTGGCCACATCGCCGGTGCCAAACCAACCCTCTGCGTCAAAGGCCGTGGCATTGGCCTCCTCGTTCTCAAAATAGCCCGCCGTGATGGCGTTTCCACGCACGTAGAGCTCGCCCGCCGCCTCACCATCGTGGGGCAATCGCTGGCCATCTTCATCGACAATCTTGAGGTCCACACCAAAGACGCGCCGCCCCTGTTTGGATTTCACAGCAATGCGTTCAGCCATGGATTTGGCGTCCAGATGGGCTGGCAGGTTGCCTTGAGTGCCGATGGGGGACATTTCGGTCATGCCCCAGGCGTGGCAGACATTTACGCCACCTTCCTCAAAATACTGGATCATGCTGGCTGGTGCCGCGGAGCCGCCCACCACCATGTCACCCAACCCTTTGGGCATGCGGCCTTGTTTGGCGATTTCTCCTTGCAAACCGAGCCAAACAGTGGGCACGCCCCAAGCGGAGAAGACATGTTCGTCGTCCATCAGTTTGAACAGGCTTGCGCCATCCAGCGCGCCTCCGGGGAAAATCAGCGACGCGCCCGTCAGCGGCGCGGCATATGGCAGGCCCCAAGCATTCACGTGGAAGAGCGGCACAACCGGCAAAATGCGTTTGCCCGGCTGAAGGGCGGCGGGCAGCGAGAGCCCCACCATCATGGCGTGCAAAACTGTGGAGCGGTGGGTGTAGAGCGTCCCTTTGGGATTGCCCGTGGTGCCAGAAGTATAACACAGACCCGCCGGGGTTTCTTCAGGCAGATCTGGCCAGTCATAGTGTTCAGGGTGACCACTCAGCAGCTCTTCGTAACACAGATAGTCGCCGTCGGGCATGTGAGCACGATCCGTCATGACAACGACTTTGAGACCTGTAGGCCACTGGTCTCGCAGAGCTTCGACGATTGGCACAAATGTCAAATCGACACACAGCATGGTGTCTTGTGCGTGGGTGATGATGTAGGTCATCTGCTCGGCAGAAAGCCTTGGGTTGATGGTGTGGCAGACCCCCCCCGCGCCCGAAATGGCGTAGTACAGTTCCAAGTGACGGTAGCCATTCCAAGCCAGCGTCGCGATGCGATCTCCAAAAGTCATCCCCTGTGCCGTCAACCCATGCGCCAGTTGAGCGACTCGCAATGCGGTTTGGGCATAGGTTTGGCGATGAATGTCCCCTTCGGTTCGGACCGACACCACCTCTCCTGTGGAGTGAATTTCAGCTGCATAGCTCAAAATATCCGCAATCTTGAGCGGACGCATCATCATGGACCCCTGCATTTGGCCTCCCTGCCAGTGAGTGTCATTGTGTGCGATACGGTACGTCCTAAGCGCCAGATTTCAAAACGGTGGTTTTCCTGTGCCGCGACGTCACGCAAATTGAGAGCGCTCGCGCTTGTTCTGGACATGTCTGTGCAACACCGCACAAGCTTGGCGCGCCACCACCCATGTGCACGAGACGTAAATGGGCCTATTTAGGGAGATGAAAGGAGACATATCATGTCAATCAGACCTGTCCTGGAGACCCGCAAGGCCACCCCGGCAATAGAAGGTGCGGGCGTGCATTTACACCGCGTCTTTGGATTTCAGGATCCAGAGGAGTTGGATCCTTTTCTGATGATGGATCACTTTCGCAATGACGATCCACGGATGTATCAGGCGGGCTTTCCTTGGCACCCCCATCGTGGCATCGAAACCATCACCTATGTGATTGATGGCGCTGTTTCACATCAGGACAGCCTCGGCAACACAGGCAATCTGCAATCAGGCGATGTACAGTGGATGACCGCTGGACGCGGTATTTTGCACCAAGAGATGCCCACCGCCAATGCCAATGGTGTGAACCATGGCTTCCAGCTTTGGGCCAATCTGCCGCGTGACCTTAAGATGACCGATCCCCGGTATCAGGACGTCGGCTCTCAAGAAGTCCCTGAAATTTTTGAAGATGATGGCACCCGTGTACGGGTGATTATCGGCAACTTTTGGGGGCGCACTGGTCCCGTCGATGGCATCGCTGCGGACCCCTTGTTTTTGGATGTACATGTGCCCGCCGGGGTCAAAAAGACCTTCCCAATCGACACCCGCCGCCGCGCTTTTGCCTATGTGTTTGAGGGAGATGCCGCTTTTGCAGATGCAAGCCAGCCCACCGGTGTGCTTCTGGAAAAAGAAGTTGCCGGAAAAGAGGTGAACATCCGAGACCTCAGCGGGGACCGCACTTTGATCCGTTTTGGCTCTGGCGACGAGGTGACGGTGCAGGCTGGTGAGAACGGGGTGCGGTTCTTATTGGTTTCTGGGCAACCCATTCAGGAACCGGTGGCCTGGCATGGCCCGATCGTGATGAACACCCAAGCTGAGTTGCAGCAGGCTTTTGCGGAACTGCGCAATGGCACGTTCATCTCACCGGCACACTAACACAAAGTTTGATCGGAACATGTTTCCAACTACGCTGGAGACATGTTCCGAAAGACCTTTGTGAGGCATGACGCCGCGCCAATGCGCTCTGACATACAAGCGTCAGGGCACCAAGGGGTCGCGGATTTCGTCAGGCTGCGCGTTAGCATGGCCAATGAGCGAAACACACGGAGACAATCGGGGGTAAATTTGCTCACCGTCCGACGGTTTTGCGCACCATATCCCAATAGATTTGCCCCACCTCATCAAGCGACAATCGGCCGCCCTCTCTGAACCACGTGTTCACACCCGTGAGCATGGCAATGACCGCCATGGTGGCAATTTTGGGGTCCCCCACGGCAAAGTCTCCCGAGGCAACCCCGGCACGCAAAATAGCTTCAAGCTGATCTTCATAAGTGCGGCGCAACGTTTCGATCGCGTCAAAATTTTCCGCTGTTAGATTGCGCAGCTCCATGTAGGCAATAAAGACTTCTTCGGGTCGCGCCCTGTGAAATCGAATATGCATCCGCGTGAATGCTTCTAAATCAGTGACCGCATCACCCGTGGCACTTAGTTCAGCCCGCGCGGCCAAAAGCTCATCCATATGCTGCTTCATCAATCCAAACAGCAAGCTCTGTTTGTCCGGCGTATAATTGTACAATGCCCCTGCCTGCACACCGACCTCTCGAGCGATCTGGCGCATGGACACCGCAGCGTATCCATGCTGTGCAAAAAGACGTAGCGCCGCCGTACGCACGCGCGGGCCGGTGATGTCGGAGTGAGAGCCTTGAGTTCTTGCCATGGCAAACAGAATATCTGAACGTTCGTTCGTTTAAAACCCCGTCAAAGGCGGGTTGTGTCCAAAGCGACCTCTGGTCCATAACCGGAGCAAGCGCGCAGCAAAAGGCAAATATCTGATGAAACGCCGTTCCCAAAGCAGACTTGGTCTCTGCATCGCCATGCTTATGTTAAGCGCATGCGGTCAAATTCCTGGACTGGAAGGCGAAGCCGCGCCCGCTGCAGGAGCCGCGCCTTACCCGGACATCCTCCCCGCCTCAGAGTTGCCGTCTCCTCCTGCACCGAGATTGACGGATACCACTGAAGCCGAGATCGATGGTAGACGCACACGGTTGCAACGGCGCGCCAGTGAACTTCAGTAAGTCACTTGCCCCCTCCCCTCCGTTGCACAGCCCGACAAGAGCCGCTAAACGGCAGATCAAGTTCTAAGACAAAACAACATCCATTTGAGGTACCTCACCATGACCACGCCACAGCCGTCACCACTTCGTCTTGGCATCGCCGGATTGGGCACCGTCGGCGTGGGCGTCGTGAAAATTGTGCGTCAGAAAGCAGAGCTTTTGGCAGCACGTACCGGACGGCCGGTCACTATCAGCGCAGTCAGCGCGCGCTCCAAAGACAAGGACCGAGGCGTGGCCCTTGCGGGCTACGCTTGGGAAGAAGATCCTGTCGCCTTGGCCAAACGTGACGACGTAGATGTGTTTGTTGAACTGATGGGGGGCGAAGACGGTCCAGCCAAAGACGCCATCGAAGCCGCTTTACAACTTGGCAAAGATGTTGTCACCGCCAACAAAGCACTTCTGGCGCGGCACGGTCAGACGTTGGCTGAAACCGCGGAAGAAAAAGGCGCTGTCATCCGTTTTGAAGCCGCTGTCGCAGGCGGCATCCCGGTGATCAAATCCCTGACCGAAGGCCTTGCCGGCAATGAAGTTTCGCGCGTGATGGGGGTGATGAACGGCACCTGCAATTATATCCTGACGCGGATGCAAGACGCCGGGTTGCCTTATGACGAGGTGTTCGCTGAAGCGGATGCCCTCGGCTATCTGGAGGCAGACCCCAATCTGGACGTGGGGGGCATTGACGCCGGTCACAAATTGTCGCTGCTGTCCGCAATCGCATTTGGGACAAAGGTGGATTTCGAGGGCGTGGAACTGGAAGGTATTCAGCGCATCTCGATCGAAGACATCCATCAGGCCGCTGAGCTTGGATATAAAATCAAACTGTTGGGCGTCACCCAGATGACCGGCCGAGGTCTCGAACAACGCATGTCTCCCTGTCTTGTGCCTGCAGACAGCCCTCTCGGGCAGCTCAAAGGCGGAACCAATATGGTAGTGATCGAAGGCGACGCTGTAGAGCAGGTCGTCTTGCGCGGCCCCGGTGCCGGGGAAGGCCCAACAGCAAGTGCCGTGATGGGGGATGTCTGCGACATCGCTCGTGGGTATCGTGTCTCAACATTTGGCATTCCTGCACAAAGTTTAATCACAGCCAAAGCAGCGCGCTCCAATTCTCCGGCGCCCTACTACTTGCGGCTCGCGTTGCAAGATCGCCCTGGTGCTATGGCCAAGATCGCCACAGCACTTGGAGACAACGGCATCAGCATTGACCGCATGCGTCAGACCCGCCACGATGACGCCCATGCGCCGGTTCTGATTGTGACACACAAAACCCAACGCGCAGATTTGGATGCGGCTATTGACGCAATGCGCGCGTCTGGTGTCATGGCTTCTGAACCAGTGGCCCTGCGCATTGAAAGCGTGTGAATTTGGCGCAGCAGCAATGCTTGTGAGCACTCCCCTGCTGCGCTATCCCCTATTTTGACCAAAGCACATAAGGATTTCCCCCCAATGTCCTCCAAGCCAGAATTTCACGATCGGATGCTGTCACTCGGCCTTGCCCGGGTGGCGGAACAAGCCGCAATTGCTTCTGCGGCCCTCATTGGAAACGGTGATGAAAAGGCCGCTGACCAAGCGGCTGTGAACGCGATGCGCGAACAATTGAACCTGCTGGATATCGCCGGTGTGGTCGTGATCGGCGAAGGCGAACGCGACGAAGCTCCGATGCTGTTCATTGGCGAGGAAGTGGGCACCGGAAACGGTCCGGGCGTGGACATCGCGCTGGATCCGCTGGAAGGCACAACCCTGACCGCCAAAGACATGCCCAACGCGCTGACGGTGATTGCCATGGGGCCACGTGGCTCCATGCTGCACGCGCCTGACACCTATATGGACAAACTGGCCATTGGCCCGGGCTATGCCGAAAATGTGGTGACGCTGGACATGAGCCCAAAAGAGCGGGTTGAAGCGCTGGCCGCAGCCAAAGGCTGTGAGACCTCTGATATCACCGTCTGCATTCTGGAACGCCCTCGCCACGAGGACATGATCGATGAAGTGCGCGCCACCGGTGCGAGCATCCGCTTGATCACCGATGGGGATGTGGCAGGTGTTATGCACTGCGCCGAAGCCGAAGAGACCGGAATCGACATGTATATGGGCAGCGGCGGCGCACCTGAGGGTGTTCTGGCCGCAGCCGCGCTAAAGTGCATGGGTGGCCAGATGTGGGGTCGCTTGACGTTCCGCAATGATGACGAACGTGGCCGCGCGGCCAAAGCGGGCATCACCGATCTGGACCGCATTTATGCGCGCGACGAGATGGTGACCCAAGACGTGATCTTTGCCGCCACCGGCGTGACTGGCGGCTCATTGCTGCCGCGCATCAAACGCAGCCCTGGTTGGATTGAGACAGAAACTCTGTTGATGCGGTCCAAATCTGGCTCTGTGCGGCGGGTGACCTACCGCGCGCCCATCGATCAGACCTCTTGATCACGCGCCATTTCACTGCATGATTGGGTCCACGTGCCCGCAACGGCCCGCCTTTTCGGCGGGCCTTTCTATACGAAGAGAGCCCTTCCATGACTGATTTCTTAGGTGTTTCAGAGAGTCTGACAGGACGGCGTTGGGTTGGGCCAGACGTAGAAACCACACGCACCGCTGAGCGTTTGGCTCAAGACACCGCCTTGCCGCCGGCGCTCTGCGCCGTTTTGGCGCGCCGTGGTGTCAGCGCAAATGAGGCGGCCAGCTTTCTGGAACCCAAATTGGTTGATCTGTTGCCAGATCCCCGTGACCTAAAAGACATGCAAGTGGCCGCCGCGCGGTTCTTGGCGGCTGTTTCCGCACGCCAGAAGATTGCAGTCTTTGCTGACTACGATGTGGACGGTGGCACCTCTGCGGCCCTGCTCATCACATGGCTGCGCAATATGGGCCTGAACGCCACGCTCTATGTGCCGGATCGCATCGACGAGGGGTATGGGCCAAACGATGAGGCCATGGCGGCACTGGCCAAAGAACACGATCTGATTGTCTGTGTGGATTGCGGCACCTTAAGCCACGCGCCCATTGCAGCAGCCAAAGGCGCGGATGTGGTGGTTTTGGATCACCACTTGGGCGGCGAAACCCTGCCAGACTGTGTCGCCGTCGTGAACCCAAACCGACAGGATGAAAGTGGCGATTTGGCCCATTTGTGTGCCGCCTCCGTGGTGTTCTTGATGCTGGTGGAGGCCAATCGGCAAATGCGCGAGGCTGATGGCACGCGTGGCCCCGACCTAATGGCAATGCTCGATCTTGTGGCTCTTGGCACCGTGGCAGATGTGGCGCCCCTGATTGGCGTCAACCGCGCCCTCGTGCGGCAAGGGCTCAAAGTCATGGCACGGCGGGAACGCCCCGGTGTTGTGGCGCTGTCAGACGTCAGCCGCATGGACAGTGCGCCAAACAGCTACCATTTGGGTTTTCTCCTGGGCCCACGGGTGAATGCAGGTGGGCGCATTGGTCAAGCTGACCTCGGCGCGCGCCTGTTGTCCACCGACAACCCACAAGAGGCGCAAGCCATGGCCGCGCGGTTGGATGAACTCAACACCGAACGCCGCGACATCGAAGCCTCGGTGCGCGCTGCCGCCATGGCGCAGGCTGAAGAACGGGGGTTGGATGCGCCACTGGTTTGGGCGGCAGGCGAAGGATGGCACCCCGGCGTGGTGGGCATTGTGGCCTCACGCCTGAAAGAAGCCACCAACCGCCCGGCCATTGTGATTGGTCTGGATGGAGAGGAGGGCAAAGGCTCTGGTCGCTCTGTCTCAGGCGTTGATCTTGGCGCGTCGATACAAAAACTGGCTGCCGAAGGCCTGCTGGTCAAAGGCGGCGGGCACAAAATGGCCGCAGGTCTCACCGTTGCTCGCGACCAGTTGGAGCCAGCTATGGCGCGGCTGAGCGCGTTGATGGAAAAGCAAGGCGCGGGTGCCTCTGGGCCAGCGGATCTGAAAGTTGACGCGCTTTTGATGCCGACCGCAGCCTCGGTCGATTTAATCACCGACATCGAAAAGGCGGGACCTTTTGGCGCCAGTGCCCCTGCCCCGCGCTTTGTGTTTCCTGATGCAGAGATTCGATTCACCAAACGAGTCGGCGATAGCCATCTCAAACTCACCTTTGGAGATGGTTTCGGCGCACGCATCGATGCGATTTCCTTTGGCGCCTATGACACAGCTCTTGGGCCAGCCCTAGAATCGCACGGTGGCGCGCGGTTCCATTTGGCCGGACGGTTGGAAATCAATACATGGGGCGGACGGCAATCCGTACAGCTCCGTCTCGAAGATGCCGCGCGTGCGGAATAGGTGCCAATATCACCTTGCGGGTGGTATCTATTCTGGGGGAATCACAGCTGCGCGAAGATGGGGGCGAGAGGCCCTCTGGCGCGTCTAAAAAATCGCCACATGCCCCCACATTTCTGCTTGCGCCCGCGAACGCCTTTCACTAAATACGCCTCACACTTCAGAGTGTCCCGTTCGTCTATCGGTTAGGACGTCAGGTTTTCAACCTGAAAAGAGGGGTTCGATTCCCCTACGGGATGCCACTGAGGCTGGATATGAGAGCATTCGCTCTGACGCATCCAAAATGCGTCCCGTTCGTCTATCGGTTAGGACGTCAGGTTTTCAACCTGAAAAGAGGGGTTCGATTCCCCTACGGGATGCCATTTTTCCACACTCATAGAAGTCCCCCACCCGCCATTGTTGGCGAGAATGTGTGAATTTTCAGCGATACTGCTTTGCGCAATAAGACGGCGCACAGATTGACTCAGCGTTACAGAGGTTTCGTTAACCAATTTACCCTAGCTCTGGTTACAGGAAACGACATTGCTTGGGTCGTTGTGAGATTCGGTTTCCGAAACGTGATATCTGTAAGGGGTTAGATATGCACTGCACGCACCTGTCTGTTTGGATTTTGCCGAAAAACCGCGGCGACGCGGCTGTGGCTGGCACAGCGCATGTCAAACAACGCGCGGGGGCGTTTCTTTTGGCGTCCTGCAACGACGCGGACTTCGCTATCACACCAAAATCCGCCAACAATCTCAACCGCCGGCTCTGGCCATTCAACCTTCCAGACCACCCCAAGCGCAAAGCCCGCCAGTAACATTTAGCGTTCAGCAGGCATCTCGATTTCGGGTGGCACGTCCACCGCAGGTGCGCTTGGTTTGATGTCCACCAATGGCGTGCCGTCAAAGCAATCTATGGCATCAATCTCAATCCGGCCCGTGTCCAAATTCAATGCTGTGATCCGCACAGCGGCCAAAGCAATTGGATTGGGTCGGTTCGGCGATCGCAATGAAAAGGTACCACGCGCCACAGCATGGTGGCGTGGACGCTGTGTCATCAAATCACGCCGTGCACTGTGCATCCAATACATCAGCATGATCCCGTCACCGACAGATAAGCCACGCAAACATTCCGCAAACCCCGGCTCCAGTTGCACATGTGCGCCTTCCCCTGTTTCACGTGCACGGGTGACATTCTTGGGGCAATCGCCACGCTTCCACGGCGTGTGAATGTGTCCAATAAACCTTATGGTCGCGTCCACCCGCTCTGAGGGATCAAAGCTCAGTACCGTTTCCCCATCGCGCACTTCAGGCTGATCTGACATTTTTCTCTCCGACTCTGTCCACGCTGCAACAATGGCTCGCCCCAATACAAAACGCCGCCCAATCAGGCGGCGTTTTTTGTTTGTCTTATGCGAGTTGACTTTGAAGGCCTTCAGTAGAAAGGCCCTCAAGTTTGGGCATCAAACTCAAAAGCTCCTGCGTGTAGGCCTCCTTGGGGGCGGCAAAAAGCGTCTCAGTGTCAGCCACCTCCAGAAGCTGCCCTTGCCGCATCACGCCCACCCGGTCACACATCTGGCGCACCACGGGTAAGTCGTGGCTAATGAACAACATGGTCAGGCCCAGATGCTCTTGTAGGTCTTTGAGGATGTTCAATATCTGCGCCTGAATGGACACATCCAGTGCCGACGTTGGTTCGTCACAGATCAGGAAACGTGGCTGTGTGGCCAGCGCACGCGCAATCGAAATCCGCTGACGTTGGCCGCCGGAGAACTCATGTGGATACTTGCGCCCCGCCTCTGAACCCAAACCTACCCGCTCTAGCAGCTCATCCACACGATGTTGCACATCAGCGCCTTGCAACAGCTTGTGGTGTTTCACCGGTTCCGCGATGATCTCGTCGACGCGCATACGCGGGTTGAGGCTGGAAAAAGGGTCCTGAAAAATCATCTGGATCTGGCGACGATACCCCTCCAAGTCTTTGGCCGAGGAGAGGCTTGTGACCTCTTCCTCGTCAAAGAAGATTTTCCCACCGTTGGTGTGATAAAGCGTTGCAATCATCCGCGCGACCGTCGACTTACCAGAGCCACTTTCCCCCACGATGCCAAAGACCTCGCCTTCGCGAATGTCAAAGCTGACCCTGTCTACAGCCGTGAAGTATTTGCGGCGCGACGGGATGATTGAACCCGTTTGCAGGAAGGTTTTGGTAAGCCCCTCAACCCGAAGCAATGTCCCTGATTTGCTTGGTGCCGGTTTCTTCCAATTGCGGGCGAGGTCGTCGATGGCAAAGTCGATCTGACGCCCGCCATAAGACAGTTGGGGAAAGCGATGCACCTTGAGCGTCGGGCGTGGCACAGCGGCGATCAGAGATTTGGTATACGCATGGCTTGGCGCCCCCAGCACCCGTTCTGTTGAACCGCTTTCCACCACTTCGCCCTGATACATGACCGTCACCTTATCGGTGGTGTCCGCGATAACGCCCATGTCATGGGTGATCAGGATCACGCCTGTCTGACGTTCTCGTGCCAACTCTTTGATGAGTTCCAAAATTTGCGCCTGAATGGACACATCCAGCGCAGTTGTTGGTTCATCTGCAATGATCACATCTGGTTCGGAACACAGTGCGAGCGCGATCACAACGCGCTGTCGCATTCCACCTGAGAACTGGTGTGGATATTGCTTTATCCGTTCTGGCGGGTTGGGAATGCCAACCCGGTCAAGCAACTCAATGGCGCGCTGCTTGCTGTCACTGTCAGACAGCTTCAGATGAAATTGAATGGTTTCGACCAGCTGTTGTTCAACCGTCAAAAGCGGATTCAACGACGTCAGAGGATCCTGAAAGATCATTGAAATCTTCGCGCCACGCAGCGCGCGCATGCCCTCGGCGTCACGGCCGCTGATCTGCTCTCCTTTGAAGCTAACCGTGCCATCAGCGATCAGGCCCGGGCGCTCCAAAAGCCCCATAACTGCCGCGCCGATGGTGGATTTACCGGCACCGGATTCCCCCACCAAACCGTGGATTTCTCCCGGTTCAACAGAAAGGTTGGCTTTGTTCACCGCAACAAACAGTTTGCGACGGGTCGGGAAGTGGACCGACAGGCCCTGAATATCAAGAAGTGTGTCGCTCATCACTGTAGCCTCGGATTCAATGCGTCACGTAGCCAGTCTCCCAGCAGGTTCACTGACAGCGCCAACGCCAGAAGAGTCGCGGACGGGAACAGAAGGATCCACCATTCACCGGAGAACAGGAATTGTTGCCCGATGCGGATCAGCGTGCCAAGTGACGGTTGGGTTGGCGGTGCCCCCACACCAAGGAAAGACAACGTGGCCTCAGCGATGATGGCCAAAGCCAGCGAGATCGTGGCAATCACCAAAACCGGCGATAGCACATTTGGCAAAACATGGCGCAGCATGATGACGCCACGGCCGCGGCCAATCATGCGCGCGGCTTGGACATACTCTTTGTCCTTTTCAACCAGCGTTGCACCACGCACCACGCGCGCAAATTGGACCCAGTCAGACAGCCCAATCGCAAGGATCAACACCCAAATCGCCATAGTGTCCTGATGTTCGATGGGGGTGATGCCTTTGGCGATGCCAAAGATCAGCATGGCCACCAAAATGGCGGGGAACGTCAGTTGCACGTCCGCCGCACGCATTATGACGGTTTCCACCCAGCCGCCCACGTAGCCGGCTATCAGGCCCAATGTGATACCAAGCACCATCGCAAAGAGCACTGCAGAGAAGCCCACAAACAGCGAGATGCGCATGCCGTAAAGAATGGTGGAGAATACATCGCGGCCCTGATCATCGGTGCCCAGCCAGAAGACATCACCGGTGAAGTCATTGGGGGCCATGGGGGCGGTGAAACCGTTCATCAGATCCAGCGTCGCCGGATCAAATGGATCATAAGGTGCAATCAAGGGGGCAAAAACCGCGCTGAGCACCAAGAGTGCCACCGCAATGAAAGACACCACAGCAACGGGAGAGCGGCGAAAGTTGTAAGCAAAGTCGCTGTCCAGCGCCTTGCCCAATCGCGATCGTGGCGCGGTTGAAGTTTGGTCAGACATCAGTGCGCCCCTTTACCGTCCGTGCGCAAGCGCGGATCAATTGCAAAATAGAGAAGGTCAACGATCAGATTGATTGCCACAAACATCACGGAAATCAGCATCAAGTAGGCCGCCATCACTGGGATGTCCACAAACTGGATCGCGTTGATGAACAGGAGGCCCACACCGGGCCATTGGAACACGGTCTCGGTAATGATCGCAAAAGCAATGATCGAACCAAGCTGTAGGCCGGTCACCGTGATCACTGGCACCAGCGTGTTCTTTAGGGCATGGCGGAAGTTGACGGAACGGGCAGACAAGCCACGTGCACGCGCGAAGCGGACATAGTCCTGACGCAGCACTTCCAGCATCTCAGAGCGCACCAATCGCATGATCAGGGTCATCTGATACAAACCCAAGGTGATTGCCGGAAGAATGATGGCCTTAAGACCTGACGCGGTCAGCAGTCCTGTGCTCCACCATCCTATTTTTACAACGTCGCCCCTGCCAAATGACGGCAGCCAGCCAAGTTCAACCGAAAAGACGTATATCAGCAATATACCGATCAGAAATGTTGGCAGGGAGACCCCGATCAATGAGATCGACATGATCGCATTTGCCAAAAATCCATCTTTGCGTATCGCCGTAAATACGCCCAGCCCAATCCCAATAGAGATCGCAAGGAAACCACTTACAGCAGCCAACTCCAGAGTCGCAGGCGCGCGTTCGACCAGAATGTCAGCCACAGGACGTCCCTGCCGATAACTCACACCGAAGTTGCCCTGAACCGCCTTTTCCAGAAAGTTGTAGTATTGCACCGGAAAGGGCTTATCCAATCCAAGTTCCGTCCTGAGACGGGAGATATCCGCATCGGTGCGTTCCTGACCAAGCATATTGTCGATGGGGTCACCAACAAAACGGAACATGCTGAACGCAACAAGCCCCACGATCAGAAGAACCAACGCAGATTGTAAGACTCTGCGAATGACATACGTCAGCATGACTGTGTCCCTTAGTTAAATTTGCGCTACTTGTGGCGATCCCGCAGCGGGGGTCAAGCAACACAAAGAGGCGTCAGACTGTTGCCCGACGCCCCTCATGTAAGCAGCTTTATTCCACCAAAACCCAGCGTAGAATAAAGAAATTATCCGGGCGCTGCGTCAAAGAGACATTGTCGCGCGTGCCCCAGACCAGCGGCTGTACATAAAGCGGGACATAGGCGGTGTCTGCCTGCAGAATCGCGGCTGATTCATCGAGCATCATCTGACGTTTTCCATCGTCAATTTCGGATTGAATCATCGGCAGAAGTTCATCGATTCTGGCGTTGGAATAGTCGCCAAAGTTCCAGCTGCCGAGTTTTTTCTCGGCATTCGGCGTCGAAGCAAGGAAACGGATCGGGTGTTCTGCATCAAACGTGCCGGGCGACCAACCAAGAAGATACATGTCAAAGTTGTCCGCACGCAGCTCCGGCCAGTAGTTCTGTACAGGCATTGCGTCAAGCTGAGCAGTGATGCCCACCTGTGCCAGCATAGAGGTCACAGCTTGGCACACCGCTTCGTCGTTCAGGTATCGGTTGTTGGGGCATTTCAATCCAAAAGAGAAGCCGTCGGCGTAACCCGCTTCTGCCAAAAGAGCCTTCGCAGCGTCTTTGTCAAAAGTCGCGCGATCAGCGTTGGCTGAGGAGTACCCACGCATTGCAGGGCTGACCAACTGGCTCGCGGGTTCTGCATTGCCACGCATGATTGTCTTCAAAATTGCGTCAACATTCACCGCCTTCGCGACCGCCTCGCGCACACGCGCGTCCTTAAAGGGATTAGGTTGGCCGGCATCCGCACCGTATTTCAACGTGTCCGCTTGCTGCGCAAAGCCCAGCATAATCACACGAGCCTCAATGCCCTGAATGACCTTCACACCATCCTGACCTTGCAGGCGTGCGGCATCCTGAATGGGCACCGGGTTGATCATATCCACTTCGCCCGACAACAAGGCCGCAACAGCCGTGGCTTGGTTTTGAATCGGTGTGAACTCGGCTTTGGTGATGTTGTGTGTCGCCTCGTCCCACCACCCCTCAAAGGGCGCCAGCTCGGTGCGCAATCCGGGCTCGCGCGCTGTGATCATAAAGGCGCCAGTCCCATTGGCATTTAACGTCGCATAGTTGCCATTCTCTTTGTCTGGCAACGCAGCACTATTGGTCTCTGCCCAGCCTTTGTCCATGATCATCCAGTTGGCGATACTGTCTGGAAAAATCGGGTTGGGCGCCGATGTGTAGATCTCGATGGTCTTTGAATCCACCATTTTCACGTCTGACACGGGGGCAAACCAGCTGCGGGTATCTGAGGTCTCGTCGGAGGCGCGCTGATAAGAGAACAGAACATCTTCTGCGTCAAAGCTACTGCCGTCGTGGAAGCTCACACCCTCGCGCAAGTGAAACCGCCAGCCCTCACCTTCGCCAATCGGCTCCCAGCTTGTGGCCAAAGCAGGCTCAATCGCCATGTCTTTGCCGCGACGTACAAGACCTTCATAGACATTGTTCAAAAAACCCAAGACCGGCGCAGAGTTCACTGCATGCGGATCCATGGTTTGCGGGTCGGTTGTGCCCGCCCATTTGAAATCTTCGGCAATCGCTGGCGCAGCGCAGATCGCCGCGGCCAAGGCCGCTGAGATGAGGTGTTTCATGGTGCTCCCCTGTTCTTTGTCCGCCTAGAGCAGGCAAACGCGTGCACCAGTCTCACCCCAGCCATGAGTGAAAAGCAAGCGCGGGACACTGTTTTGTGAACTTGTTAAGGCAAATACTCTCAGAGGGTTAGTGAAACGGTGGCCGCGTTTGCGCCCGATGCCCGCACACCTCATCACATTCACGCGTGTCAAACCGGTGTCAGATCCCCGCGCGCGAGACGCCTCAAGACGGTCTTCGGAGCGCTTTGGGCCCTAAGACCACTGTTCCCAGAACGCGTTTGAACCATGTGCGGAACTGCGTCACTGGGCGCTCAAAGAAATGCGCAAACACCAGGCCCACGACAACCGCGCCCAATAACAATACAAGGTCCCGTGCCCAGATCTCGGGCAGCGTGGCATCTAACAGATGTAGGGCAGGATAATGTGTAACGTAGATTGAAAATGTTGCCCCAGCGAGCCAGCGAATAGCCTTCGTTGCGGGCACCGTCTTTGGATTCAAAACCGCCACACCTGCCACATGCGCCACCGCACACAAACCGATAAGGCCATTCCAAAGAAACTCATCAGAGAACCCAAGCACCATACGCGCGTCAGCTACATCCAGAGCGGTGGCGGTTTGCGCCGCCAACAGCTCAGGTAGCCCGGCGATTTGCCCAAAGAGATAGAGCGCTGGTCCGCCAATAGCCAAAGCCCAGCCTGTAGGGCGGCTCAGAGACAAGGCGTTGCCGTTGCGCAACCTGCGCCACAGCGCCACCCCGAGCAGCCACGCAGGCATCAGGATCAATACATTGACGCCCACCACAAGACACACCGCAAGCAAGAGAGCGATCCGTGCCGCGCCCTTCATAAACAGGGCGATGCCAAACAAAGCGTAATAGGCAGCCTCGTAGCTTAGCGACCACAAAGGACCGTTGGTGCCCAAACGCACCCGCTCAAAGGCGCTCCATTCATTGGAAAACGAGAGGCCGCGCAACAGAAACTCTCCCAATGGGAGTTCTTGGTAGAAGCCATGGGGATAGGCGTTGGAATCAATGCGCGTGCCAATGGCGTCAAACGCCAACGTCAAGATCAACGCAGGCACCATCACAGTCATCAGGCGTGTCATTCGGTTGAAGGCAAACTGTCCTGCAGTTTGGTCACGATCTGCCGCATAAGCAATCACGCAGCCCGACATCACAAAAAACAGGATCACCGCATCGCTGCCAACATTCCAATCTCGCAAAAATGCGTAGTTGGTTCCCGTGAATCTTGGATAAGCCCAGTGAGACAGTACAACAACAAATGTTGCCACCACCCGCAGCACGTCCAACCATATGGACACACCTCTGCTCATGTCAGTGCCCCTGCGCCGGTTTGCTTGTGTCAGAGGATTTGGCCTTGAGCATTTCAACGCCCGTCGCCTCTTCTAAAGCTTCCACAAAGGGTTTGATCAGAGCATCTTTCAGCGTGGCATGGGGCTGCTCAATCAACTCACCTTTGCCGTCCGCCACGCCAAACTGCAATTTTTCATAGCCTTTGGGCACATACAGCGTGCCAAACATCCAGTCCCAAATGGCAAAGACTTCCCCATAGTTTTTGTTGAAGTGTTTCTTGTCGCTGGAATGATGGATGTGGTGCTGCGCGGGTGAAATGAAAACATGCTCCAATACAGGCCCATAACTCAGCCACACATGACTGTGACGCAGATTGGCCCCAAGCAAATTGAACAGGAAATACCCGGCATTGGCGCCGCCAATGGTCAAGAGATCGATCTGGCCAATCAGCAGGAACAACACGGCGGCCTGCACTGTGCCCAGCACAAGGCTGTAGATCACATTTCGGATCAGCAGAAACACGGGGTGATTGCGGTTGGCGGTCAGCGGGGTCATCACCTCAGCGGAGTGATGAAGCGCATGAAATGGCCAGAGAACCTTGTTCTCGTGATGGATGTAGTGCGCCCAGTATTTGCAAAAATCCATCGCTAGGATCATGATCAAAGTCGCCAAAGCGCTCCGGCCCCAAGTGATGTCGAGCGGCTGAAACGGCGACCCCTGAATGCCAATCATCGTGGTCAAAGCAACTTTTGCGACCACGGGCGTGAACAGAACTGCGCCAAAAATGCCTACCACACCAAGCAGCAAGTTGATCGCAAATATCTGAACATCAATGATGTTAGATTTGTGGAAATACACCTCTTTGGGAAAGAGAAAGCTCACAAAGCTTTTGGGACGACCGCGGTAGAGCCAGATCGCAAACACCATGGCGATGGTTGTGCAGAGATAGAACACCGCCAAACGCGATTCCCAGCCCCAAAACATACCCTTCAGAGCGGTCCAAACCTCGTACACCCAACCCATTTCCATGCTCCCTTTCCAAGAATACGCATGATTGCCCCCCGGCATATCGTCAGAAATTGCCTGTGAAATGCGGGGAAAACATGGCGGGAAAAAGGAATGTCGCGGGAGTCGAGACAGTCTTTGCCTCTCCCCACGCAAAAAGGCCGCCCATTTGGGCGGCCTTTTCGTCGATCAATCAGATGGTTTGATTAAGCGATAACTTTGGACACAACACCGGAGCCAACGGTGCGGCCACCTTCGCGGATCGCGAAGCGCAGGCCCTGCTCCATCGCGATAGGCGCGATCAGCTCAACGTTGAATTTCAGGTTGTCGCCTGGCATCACCATTTCGGTGCCTGCTGGCAGCTCAACAGTGCCGGTCACATCTGTGGTCCGGAAGTAGAACTGTGGACGGTAGTTCGCGAAGAACGGCGTGTGACGGCCACCTTCATCCTTGGTCAGGATGTAGGCTTCTGCTTCGAACTTGGTGTGTGGGTTCACGGAACCTGGCTTACACAGAACCTGACCACGCTCAACCGCTTCACGGTCGATGCCGCGCAGCAATGCGCCAACGTTGTCGCCAGCTTCACCGCGGTCCAGCAGCTTGCGGAACATTTCAACACCGGTACAGGTGGTTTTCTGTGTGTCTTTGATGCCAACGATTTCGATTTCGTCACCAACGTTGATCACGCCACGCTCAACACGGCCGGTCACAACAGTACCACGACCAGAGATCGAGAACACGTCTTCGATGGGCATCAGGAACGGCTCATCAACAGCGCGTGGTGGCTGTGGGATGTACTCGTCAACAGCCGCCATCAGCTCAGCAATTTTCTCTTTGCCGATGTTGTCGTCACGGTCTTCCAGAGCGGCCAGAGCCGAACCCGCGATCACAGGGATATCATCACCTGGGTAGTCGTATTCGGTCAGCAGTTCGCGGATTTCCATTTCAACCAGCTCAAGCAGCTCTTCGTCGTCAACCTGATCCACTTTGTTCATGAAAACAACCATGGCCGGGATGCCAACTTGGCGGCCCAGAAGGATGTGCTCACGGGTCTGTGGCATCGGGCCGTCCGCCGCGTTCACAACCAGGATCGCGCCGTCCATCTGCGCCGCACCGGTGATCATGTTTTTCACATAGTCAGCGTGGCCAGGGCAGTCGACGTGCGCATAGTGACGCGCGTCGGTTTCATATTCCACGTGCGCGGTGGAGATGGTGATGCCGCGGGCTTTTTCTTCAGGTGCGCCGTCGATTTCGTCGTAGGCTTTGAAGTCACCAAATTGCTTGGTGATCGCAGCTGTCAGTGTGGTTTTACCGTGGTCAACGTGACCAATGGTGCCGATGTTGCAGTGCGGTTTACTGCGCTCAAACTTTTCCTTAGCCATAGTGGCCTCCTTGTTTAAGACTTCAGTATGAAGTCATGTTACTTGGGAGCGACGGTTTTGCTCGCCAATACTTTCTTAATTTCGTTCGCAAAATTCGCGATCAGAATATCGTACTTCTCATCTACGTTTTCGCCTTCTTTAGCGTTTTCACCCGGTGCTTGCACCCTACCATAGAGAGTGAGGACCTTATTCGACGTGGCAGCGGACGCTGTAAATGACGCTTGCAGTTCAGAGCTGTTAAACGACAACACGCCGAAGTCTCTTGCCAAAGCCATGGATGACAATTGAACATTCAACGTCATAGGAGCCCCAGTGCCCAAGTCACGAATTTCAGAATTCAACGCTCTTTGAACATCCTCAATGACCTGTTCGTCCGAATACGGCCCGCTGAGATCATCAATCAAGCGTACAATACCCCGTCGCTTCGCTGTGACGTTGATGCTAGACACATTAACCAACGACAACAGAGGAACCTCAGGCGTGGCTGAACTGCCATCAGTCCCAGAGCACGCTGAAAGTCCAATACTGATGGACGCAATAGCGCCCATCAGCATAGTGCGGCGAAACAACATCATGCGTATTTCGCTTGGATCTCGTCGGAGATGTTCTGCGGAACCGGATCGTAGTGATCAAACTGCATGGTGAACTGGGCGCGGCCCGAGCTCATGGAACGCAGGTTGTTGATGTAACCGAACATGTTGGCCAGAGGCACAAATGCGTCGATTGCAACAGCGTTACCGCGTGGTTCCTGACCAGACACCTGCCCACGACGGGAGGTGAGGTCACCAATGATGCCACCTGTGTATTCTTCAGGTGTGATCACTTCGACTTTCATGATTGGCTCAAGCAGTTTCGCGCCGGCCAATTTCATGCCTTCACGCATCGCCATACGACCTGCGATTTCAAAGGCCAGAACGCTGGAGTCCACGTCGTGGAACTTACCGTCGATCAGAGCAACTTTGAAGTCGATCACTGGGAAGCCTGCCAGCGGACCGGAGTCCATGACAGATTTGATGCCCTTTTCCACACCCGGGATGTATTCCTTAGGAACAGCACCACCAACGATGCGGGTTTCAAAGGAGAAACCTTCACCGGCAACGGTTGGAGAGATGATCATTTTCACCTCAGCATACTGACCAGAACCACCAGACTGCTTCTTGTGGGTGTAGGTGTGCTCAACTTCGTGACCAATGGTTTCGCGATACGCAACCTGTGGAGCACCGATGTTGGCTTCCACTTTGAACTCACGACGCAGACGATCAACCAAGATATCGAGGTGAAGTTCGCCCATGCCTTTCATGATGGTCTGACCGCTTTCGATGTCAGTTTCCACACGGAAGGAAGGATCTTCGGCGGCCAGACGCTGCAGGCCAGTCGACATTTTCTCTTGGTCACCCTTGGTTTTAGGCTCAACGGCAATCTCGATCACAGGATCGGGGAATGTCATTGTTTCCAGAACCACCGGATCGTTGATCGCGCAAAGCGTGTCACCGGTTGTGGTGTCTTTCAGACCGCCCAGAGCGATGATGTCACCTGCGAATGCTTCGGAGATTTCATCACGGTCGTTGGAGTGCATGATCATCATGCGGCCAACGCGCTCTTTTTTGCCTTTGGTCGAGTTCAGGAAGCTGTCGCCCTTTTCGATTTTACCGGAGTAAATACGGGTAAAGGTCAGAGAGCCAACAAAGGGGTCGTTCCAGATTTTGAACGCCAGAGCGGAGAACGCCATGTCGTCATCTGCACGACGTGCAATGTCACGAACTTCGTCTTCATCGCCAGGCTTAAAGCCCATGTAGTCAACAACGTCCAGCGGGCTGGGCAGATAGTCAACCACGGCGTTCAGCAGAGGCTGTACACCTTTGTTTTTGAACGCGGAGCCGCCCAGAACTGGCACAAATGCCATTTCCAGTGTGCCCTTGCGAAGCAAAGCGCGCAGAGTGTCCACATCAGGCTCTTCGCCTTCGAGGTACGCTTCCATCGCGTCATCGTCCATTTCGACGGCGGCTTCGACCATTTTGCCACGCCATTCGTCAGCCATGTCCTGCAGGCTTTCACGGATCGGTGCTTTGATCCATGACGCACCAAGGTCTTCACCCTGCCAAAGCCATTCTTCCATGGTGACCAGATCCAGCAGACCTTCCAGCTCGGTTTCTGCACCGATTGGAATGCCAACAGGAACGGCAGTCGCGCCGGTACGGTCTTCGATCATGTGAACGCAGTTAAAGAAGTCTGCGCCGATCTTGTCCATTTTGTTGACGAACACCATACGCGGAACTTTATAGCGATCAGCTTGACGCCAAACAGTTTCGGTTTGGGGTTCAACACCAGCGTTGGCGTCCAGAACACATACAGCACCATCAAGAACCGCCAGCGAACGCTCAACTTCAATGGTGAAGTCAACGTGACCGGGGGTGTCGATGATGTTCATGCGGTACTTTTCAGAATCCGCAGTTACGCCGTCCTCTGTGCGTTCCCAGAAAGTGGTGGTCGCAGCGGAGGTGATGGTGATGCCACGTTCCTGCTCCTGCTCCATGTGGTCCATGGTTGCAGCGCCATCGTGAACTTCACCGATGTTGTGGGATTTGCCAGTGTAATACAGGATACGCTCCGAACAGGTTGTTTTACCTGCATCGATGTGAGCCATAATCCCGAAGTTACGGTAGCGTTCGAGGGGATATTCGCGAGCCATTGTTCTCGTCCTAATCCTAAAGAATTACCAGCGATAATGGCTGAAGGCTTTGTTAGCCTCGGCCATCTTGTGAGTGTCTTCCCGCTTCTTAACGGCGGTACCGCGTGAGTTCACGGCATCCAGAAGTTCACCTGCAAGGCGCTCTTCCATGGTGTTTTCGTTGCGGCCACGAGAAGCCGTGATCAGCCAACGAATGGCCAATGCTTCACGGCGCTCAGGGCGCACTTCAACTGGCACCTGGTAGGTGGCACCACCCACACGGCGAGAACGAACCTCAACCGATGGTTTGATGTTGTCCAGAGCTTCGTGGAACACTTCCACAGGCGCGCGTTTGATCTTTGTTTCAACACGATCCAGCGCGTTGTAAACGATTTTCTCTGCAACCGACTTTTTACCGTCGATCATCAGGTTGTTCATGAATTTGCTCAATACCTTGTCGCCAAATTTGGCGTCAGGCAGAATCTCGCGTTTTTCAGCGGCGTGACGACGTGACATCTCAGCCTCTCCTTCTTACTTGGGACGCTTCGCGCCGTACTTGGAACGACGTTGCTTACGATCTTTAACACCTTGGGTATCCAACACACCGCGCAGGATGTGGTAACGGACACCCGGAAGGTCTTTTACACGACCGCCACGGATCAGAACCACAGAGTGCTCCTGAAGGTTGTGGCTTTCACCTGGGATGTAAGAAATCACTTCGTAGCCGTTGGTCAGGCGAACCTTCGCAACTTTACGCATAGCGGAGTTTGGTTTCTTAGGTGTGGTTGTGTACACGCGAGTACAAACGCCACGCTTTTGCGGGCACTGCTCCAAGTGCTGTGACTTAGAGCGCTTGATTTTAGGCTGACGCGGCTTGCGGATCAGCTGCTGAATCGTTGGCATAAGGGTCTCTTTCCCGTTTGCTTCCATTTAACGCAAAGCCGGAGCCTCACGCGGTTAACTGTTCGTTTCACGACATGTGCGAACACAAGCGCAAAAACCGCAATCGTTTCCATTCCGAGGCAAACGACGCGGTGGGGTCTCAGAGGTTGCGGTCTTCAAAGTAGACCGGAACTTGACCACTACAGGTGTGAAACGGCTCAGAACGGAGATCGCCCATTGCCGGATGGCGCGCGTATATTGGGAGTCGCGGGGCTTGTCAACAGCTGCGGCCTGTTGCGTCCGCCCTGCAGCACTGCCAATGTGCCGACAAGACTAGAGAGGCAAGAAATGATCAACAGCAACGACATGCAGGTGATTGGCCTGTGTCGGTTTTCTTACCCGGCTTTGGGTGGGTTTCAAGTGGAACATGAAACCATAGAGGACCGCATTGACTTTCTGTATCAGGAGACCCGGTTGGAAGAGCGCTTTCAATTGATGGAAACTGTCGCTCTACCTTGCCTTAAGGCCCAAACCGATCAGAATTTTGAGATGATCCTTGTGATTGGAGACACGCTTCCCAAACACCATGTGGACCGTTTGCACGACATCACCGCGAACATTCCGCAAATCCGCATTGTCGCCCATCCACCCAAACCACATCGACCCTTGATGAAAGAGCTGATCAATGGTGCACGCAAAGATCCTAAAGCGCCATGTTTGCAATTTCGCCACGATGATGACGATGCCATATCGGTCGATTTCTTCGAACAATTGCGTGCGGCCACCAATGCCGTGTCTGGCTTGTTAGAAACCAACAAAACCGTCGCTTTTGATTGGAACCGAGGCCACATTGCGGAGATGACAGGCGACGGCATTGCCGCCACGGACACGGTACGCAACCTGTATGTTGCCTCTTTGGGCATGTATGTTCGCGGAGGCTGTCCGCTCACGATTATGAACTTCCGCCATGGGATCATGAATCAATTCATGCCCACGATCAGCTTCACCGACACCCCGATGTGGGTGCGCACGCACAATGGGTACAACGACAGCCGCCAAAAGAAGGTCAAGCCTGTGCCCGTGGTGCCGCTTACCAAACAGCAAGAAGCGGAATTTTCCGCCCGTTTCGCCATCGACGCTGATCAGGTGCGATCGACCTTTTCCTGAGACAGTTTGCGCCCGCGCGCCAGCGTAAACACGCCAGCACTCACAACAATGGCGCCGCCCAACAATGTGAGCGTGTCCGGCCAATCCCCAAACACCACAAACCCCAGCAACAACGCCCACAACAGACCGCTGTATCGAAATGGCGCGACAAAGCTCACTTCGCCCACACGCATGACCAAGACCGAGAACGAATACCCGCCCAGAATAAACACGGCCGCTCCGGCCAAAAGCATCCACTGGTTCAAATCCATGACAACCCACTGATGACCAAGGCTTGCAACACCGGCAAACACCATCACACTCAGAGATGCCACTAAGGTCACAGTCAACGAGGGCACATTAGGAGACATTTTTCGGGTGGAGAGATCGCGTAGAGTGACAAACCCCACAGCAATCAAGGCATAGATCGCATATTGGTCAAAGCCTTCCGGGCCGGGTCGCACAATCAGCAACATACCGCAGAACCCCGCCGCAATGGCTGAGGCGCGACGCCAACCGACTTTTTCTCCGAAAAACAAGGCACCACCAAGCGTCACGGTCAGTGGCAGTATCTGCAAAACGGCGGTCACGTTGGCGATCGGCATGTGGTATAATGCGGTGATAAAGTAATATGCAGCGCCAGTCTCCGCACCGCTGCGCAACGCCACCAATCCCCAATCTTTGCGCGACAAACGCCAGCGGATTTTCCCCAAAGCCCGTGCCAAAGCCCAAATCAGAACTGAGGCCAAGACACCGCGCAGAAACAGCATTTGGAACAGAGGAACCTCTTTGCCCAACAGCTTGACCAATGTGTCGTTGAACGTGAACGCCGCCATGGAGCATATCATCAAGAGCGCCCCCTTGGTGTTGTCACTCATCACCGCCATCTGTTGCCCTCTCTTCCAAAACTGGATGACCCTATGCACCCTACAGAGGCTTGCCAAGCCCCATGTTTTGGAAGCCGATAAAATCCACGCCGCAAACAAAAAGGGCCCCCGGCGCAACGCCGGGGGCCCTTCTTAACTCTAATTTTAAAACAGCGTCTTAGTCGAAGTCGCGGCTTTCAGGTGTTTCCACCAAACCACTATCAAACACATCGTCGGCGCTCACGTCCTGAGTTGGGGCAGCCAAACGCGCGGCGGCCTCCGCTTCTTCACGACGCGCTTCAACCACGACATTGTCACGTTCAGACGCAATACGACGCACTTTCTGTGTCGCTCCACCTGTACCGGCAGGGATCAGACGACCAACAATGACGTTTTCCTTCAGACCAACCAGTTTGTCTTTCTTACCTTGGACAGAGGCCTCAGTAAGAACACGGGTGGTTTCTTGGAACGATGCCGCAGAGATAAACGAACGGGTTTGCAACGACGCTTTGGTGATCCCCAAGAGGATTGGTTCACCTTTGGCAGGGCGGCGTCCTTCAGACAGCGCCTTTTCGTTGGCTGTATCAAACTCGATCTTCTCGACGTGTTCGCCTTTGAGCAGTGTGGTTTCACCAGAGTCCTGGATCTCCCACTTCTGAAGCATCTGACGCACAATCACTTCGATGTGCTTGTCGTTGATCTTCACACCCTGCAGGCGATACACGTCCTGCACCTCGTCGATCATATAATCCGCCAGCGCTTCCACACCCATGATGGACAGGATGTCGTGCGGTGCCGGGTTACCGTCCATGATGTAGTCGCCCTTCTGCACGAAGTCGCCTTCTTGCACAGGGATGTGTTTGCCCTTGGGCACCATGTATTCCACGGTTTCCATGGTCTCATCAGACGGCTCGATCGCGATGCGACGCTTGTTTTTGTAGTCGCGACCAAAGCGCACGTAACCATCGATTTCGGCGATAATTGCGTGATCCTTTGGACGACGAGCCTCAAACAGTTCCGCCACACGCGGCAGACCACCGGTGATGTCCTTGGTTTTGGCGCCTTCACGCGGGATACGCGCAATAACGTCACCAGCCTGAACGTCCTGTTGATCTTCAATCGACAGAATGGCGTCCACAGACATCGGGTAGTGTACCGGGTTGCCAGCATCGTTGCGCACAGGCTCCCCATCAGCGTCCACAAGGATCACTTCTGGTTTCAGCTCGTTGCCTTTTGGCGCAGAGCGCCAATCGGTCACGATTTTCTGTGTCATGCCGGTTGCATCATCGGTCTCATCGCGCACAGCGATGCCCGAAATAAGATCGACAAACTTGGCCTTACCGTTCTTCTCCGCAAGGATCGGAAGCGTGTAAGGATCCCATTCAAACAACTTGTCACCGAGGCCGATTTTCTGACCATCTTTGACAAACAGTTTGGAGCCATAGCCAACTTTGTGGCTTGCACGCTCTTCGCCGTCTTCACCTTGGATGATCAGCTTCATGTTGCGGCCCATCACCAGGAAATCGCCATGGGCGTTCTCAAGGATGCTGGCATTCTCGATGACAATTTTGCCTTCCTGGCTAGCTTCCAAGAACGACTGTTGGCCACCCTGCGCAACCCCGCCGATGTGGAATGTCCGCATCGTCAGCTGTGTGCCCGGTTCGCCAATTGACTGTGCCGCGATGATACCAACAGCTTCGCCGGTGTTCACCATGGTACCGCGTGCAAGGTCACGGCCATAACACATGGCGCAAACACCTTCTTCGGCTTCACAAGTCAGCGGGCTGCGGATACGTGCAGTCGCCACACCAGCTTCGTCGATCGAGTCAGCCATGCGCTCATCAATCAACTGACCATGCGCAATCAGCACCTCATCGGTGCCTGGCTTCATGATGTCCTCAGCCGCAACACGGCCCAGCACACGCTCAGCCAGAGACGCCACCACTTCACCATCGTTCACAGCCGCTTCTGCGGTGATCGCTGCATCCGTACCACAATCGTGCGCACGCACGATGCAATCCTGTGCAACGTCCACCAGACGACGCGTCAGATAGCCGGAGTTCGCAGTTTTCAAAGCCGTATCTGACAGACCCTTACGGGCACCGTGGGTGGAGTTGAAGTACTCCAGAACGGTCAGACCTTCTTTAAAGTTCGAGATGATTGGTGTCTCGATGATGTCGCCATTTGGCTTGGCCATCAGGCCGCGCATACCACCCAGCTGTTTCATCTGCGTGACCGAACCACGCGCACCGGAGTGCGCCATCATATAGACGGAGTTGGGTTCCGCTTCAGAGCCATCTTCATCTGTTTGCGCAGAAGAGATGGTGCCCATCATCGCGTCGGTGACTTTGTCGTTACACTTCGACCAAGCATCCACAACTTTGTTGTACTTCTCACCCTGAGTGATCAGGCCGTCCATATACTGTTGTTCAAAGTCTTTCACCTGGTTGCGTGTCTCGTCAACGATGGTCCACTTGTTGTCGGGGATCACCATATCGTCTTTACCAAACGAGATGCCCGCCTTGAACGCTTCGCGGAAGCCCATGGTCATGATCTGGTCGCAGAAGATCACGGACTCTTTCTGACCACAGTAGCGATAGACGGTGTCGATCACGTTCTGCACGTCTTTTTTACGCAGCAGCTTGTTCACCAGCTCAAACGGCGCTTTGTTGTTTTGCGGCAGCAGCGCACCAAGACGCACGCGTCCCGGAGTGGTCTCTACCCGCTCAACAATTTCCAAGCCGTTGCTGTCGATCTGAGGAATACGTGCGGTGATTTTGGCGTGCAGATGCACAGTGCCGCTATCAAGTGCGTATTGAACTTCTTCAATTGAGGAGAACACCATGCCTTCACCCTTCATGCCTTCACGCATGATGGTGGTGTAGTACAGGCCCAAGATCATATCCTGTGACGGAACAATGATCGGCGCGCCATTTGCAGGCGACAGCACGTTGTTCGTGGACATCATCAGAACGCGCGCTTCCAGCTGAGCTTCAAGGCTCAGAGGAACGTGAACAGCCATCTGGTCACCGTCAAAGTCAGCGTTAAACGCAGAACAGACAAGCGGATGCAGCTGGATCGCTTTACCTTCGATCAGAACTGGCTCAAACGCCTGAATGCCAAGACGGTGCAGCGTTGGCGCACGGTTCAGCATGACAGGGTGTTCGCGGATCACTTCGTCCAAGATATCCCACACTTCGGGACGCTCTTTTTCCACCAGCTTCTTGGCCTGTTTCACAGTGGAGGACAGACCTTTGGCTTCAAGACGCGAGTAAATGAACGGCTTAAACAGCTCCAGCGCCATCTTCTTAGGAAGACCACATTGATGCAGTTTCAGTTCCGGGCCTGTCACAATCACCGAACGGCCAGAGAAGTCGACGCGCTTACCCAAAAGGTTTTGACGGAAACGACCCTGCTTACCTTTCAGCATGTCAGACAGCGATTTCAGCGGACGCTTGTTGGCGCCGGTGATCACGCGGCCGCGACGGCCGTTGTCAAACAGCGCATCCACAGATTCCTGCAGCATCCGCTTTTCGTTACGCACGATGATATCAGGCGCACGCAGCTCGATCAGACGCTTCAGACGGTTGTTCCGGTTGATCACACGGCGATACAGATCGTTGAGATCAGACGTCGCAAAACGGCCACCATCCAGCGGCACCAGCGGGCGCAACTCAGGTGGGATCACAGGGATCACGGTCAGGATCATCCATTCCGGACGGTTGCCGGATTCGATGAAGCTTTCCACAACCTTCAAACGCTTGATGATCTTCTTAGGCTTAAGCTCACCGGTGGCTTCGGCCAGATCGGCACGCAGCTGGTCAGCTTCAGCATCCAGATCAATCATGGACAGCATTTCACGGATGGCTTCCGCACCAATGTTGGCCGTGAACGCATCCATACCGTATGCGTCCTGCGCATCCATGTACTCTTCTTCGGTCATCATTTGGCCGTATTGCAGGTCGGTCAGACCGGGCTCGATGACAACGTAGTTTTCAAAGTACAGCACACGTTCCAGATCACGCAGCGTCATGTCCAGCATCAGGCCGATGCGGCTTGGCAGCGATTTCAGGAACCAGATGTGTGCAACAGGTGCCGCCAGCTCAATGTGGCCCATGCGCTCACGGCGCACTTTCTGAAGGGTAACTTCAACACCACATTTTTCGCAGACAACGCCGCGATATTTCATGCGCTTATATTTGCCGCAGAGACATTCGTAGTCTTTGATTGGGCCAAAGATACGCGCACAGAACAGACCATCACGCTCTGGTTTGAACGTACGGTAGTTGATGGTTTCTGGCTTTTTGATCTCGCCGTAGGACCACGACAGGATCCGCTCAGGAGACGCGAGAGACACCTTGATTTCATCAAAGGTCTTTTGCGGCGCAAGCGGGTTAAACGGGTTGTTCGTCAGTTCCTGGTTCATTTTGATACCTCAAATTCTAGGGGAGAGTGGAAGGGAATGAGCGCTTGCGCACTCACTCCTCGCCCTCCGTATCCAGGAGTTCCATATTCAGGCCGAGACCACGGACTTCTTTCACCAGAACGTTAAACGATTCTGGGACGCCCGCTTCGAAGTTGTCCTCGCCCTTGACGATGCTTTCATAGACCTTGGTTCGGCCTGCCACGTCATCCGACTTCACGGTCAGCATTTCCTGAAGCGTGTAGGCGGCGCCGTAAGCTTCCAGAGCCCAGACTTCCATCTCACCAAAGCGCTGACCACCGAACTGTGCCTTACCACCCAGCGGCTGCTGTGTGACGAGGGAGTACGGACCAGTGGAACGCGCGTGGATTTTGTCATCCACAAGGTGGTGCAGTTTCAGCAGATACTTGATGCCAACGGTCACAGAGCGGGCAAATTGCTCACCTGTGCGACCATCAAACAGAACCGACTGACCGGATTCAGAGAAGCCAGCGCGTACCAGTGCATTGTTCACGTCGCCTTCTTTGGCGCCATCAAACACTGGTGTTGCGATTGGCACACCGTTGGTCACGTTGCCTGCCGCTTCGAGAAGCTGACCTTCGTCCATGCCGGAGATGCCTTCTTCGTAGACATCATCGCCATAAGCCAAGTGCATCGCTTCCCGCACAGGTGTCAGATCGCCAGAGCGACGATATTCCTGCAGCGCTTCATCGACATTCACACCCAGACCGCGCGCGGCCCAACCCATGTGGGTTTCAAGGATCTGACCAACGTTCATACGCGAAGGCACACCCAGCGGGTTCAGACAGAAGTCAACTGGCGTACCATCGGCAAGGAACGGCATGTCTTCCATAGGCACAACCTTGGAAATCACACCTTTGTTCCCGTGACGGCCAGCCATCTTATCACCCGGCTGAAGCTTACGCTTCACAGCGATAAAGACTTTGACCATCTTCATCACACCTGGTGGCAGATCGTCGCCACGACGGACTTTCTCAACTTTGTCTTCAAAGCGGTGCTCAAGCGCACGTTTCTGGATCTCGTACTGCTCGTTCAGAGCCTCGACAACCTGTGCGTCAGCTTCTTCTTCAAGCGCCAGCTGCCACCATTGGCCACGGCTCATGCTTGCCAGCAACTCGTCAGTGATCTCAGAGTTGGACCTTACGCCTTTCGGGCCTTTTACAGCGACTTTGCCAAGCACCATGCCTTTGAGACGCGCGTAGATGTTACGATCAAGGATCGCGAGTTCGTCGTCACGGTCACGTGCCAGACGTTCGATCTCTTCACGCTCGATCTGCAGCGCACGTTCATCTTTTTCCACACCGTGGCGGTTAAAGACGCGCACTTCTACAACCGTACCAAAGTCACCCGGCTTCACGCGCAGCGAGGTGTCACGCACGTCAGACGCTTTCTCACCAAAGATGGCGCGCAGAAGCTTTTCTTCTGGCGTCATTGGGCTTTCACCCTTTGGTGTGATTTTGCCAACGAGAATGTCGCCCGGCTCCACGTCCGCACCGATGTACACGATGCCAGCCTCATCAAGGTTGCGCAGCGCTTCTTCACCGACGTTTGGAATGTCGCGGGTGATTTCTTCTGGACCAAGTTTGGTGTCACGGGCGGCAACTTCGAATTCTTCGATGTGAACCGAAGTAAACACGTCGTCACGCGCGATGCGCTCAGAGATCAGAATGGAGTCTTCGTAGTTGTAGCCGTTCCAAGGCATAAACGCGACAACCACGTTTTTACCCAGAGCCAATTCACCGATGTCGGTGGATGGACCATCCGCAACAACTTCGCCCTTTTGAACCGTATCACCCACCTTCACCAGCGGGCGCTGGTTGATACAGGTGTTTTGGTTGGAGCGCTGGAATTTGCGCAGACGGTAGATGTCCACACCCGCGTCGCCCAGCTCCAGATCGGAGGTGGCGCGGATCACGATACGCTGTGCATCCACTTGGTCGATGATGCCGGCACGTTTGGCCTGAATGGCCGCGCCAGAGTCGATCGCCACTTTTTCCTCGATACCAGTGCCCACCAGCGGCGCTTCTGCGCGCAGCAATGGAACCGCCTGACGTTGCATGTTCGACCCCATCAAGGCCCGGTTCGCATCGTCATTTTCAAGGAACGGAATAAGCGAAGCCGCAACCGATACCAGCTGTTTTGGGCTGACGTCGATCAGGTCCACGTTCTCACGTGACGCCAGCGTATAGTCGCCGGATTGACGTGTGTTCACGAACTCATTCACGAACTTGCCGTTTTCATCGATCGACGCGTTGGCCTGCGCCACAGTGTGACGCTGTTCCTCGGTTGCGGACATGTAGTTCACCTCGTCGGTGACCACGCCGTTCTCAACCTTGCGATATGGTGTTTCGATAAAGCCGTATTTGTTCACGCGGGCAAAAGTGGCCAACGAGTTGATCAGACCAATGTTTGGCCCTTCCGGCGTTTCAATCGGACACATACGACCGTAGTGCGTGGTGTGTACGTCGCGCACTTCAAAGCCGGCACGTTCTCGTGTCAAACCGCCTGGCCCAAGTGCTGAAAGACGACGTTTGTGCGTCACTTCCGACAACGGGTTGGTCTGGTCCATGAACTGCGACAGCTGCGAAGAGCCGAAGAATTCACGCACAGCCGCAGCAGCAGGCTTGGCGTTGATCAGGTCCTGCGGCATAACGGTGTCGATCTCAACAGAGCTCATACGCTCTTTGATCGCGCGCTCCATGCGCAGCAGACCAACGCGGTACTGGTTCTCCATCAGTTCGCCCACGGACCGCACACGACGGTTGCCGAGGTGGTCGATGTCATCGATGTCACCTTTGCCGTCGCGCAGCTCAACCAGGGCTTTGATGCACGCCACGATGTCTTCTTTGCGCAGGGTGCGCAGAGTATCAGGCGCATCCAAAGCCAGACGCATGTTCATCTTCACGCGACCAACGGCCGAAAGGTCATAGCGCTCAGAGTCAAAGAACAAAGTGTCAAACAG
Organism: Shimia sp. NS0008-38b; assembly: GCF_040370365.1. Classification (NCBI taxonomy): domain Bacteria; kingdom Pseudomonadati; phylum Pseudomonadota; class Alphaproteobacteria; order Rhodobacterales; family Roseobacteraceae; genus Shimia; species Shimia sp. NS0008-38b. The sequence goes on from NZ_BAABWQ010000002.1 coordinate 61,509, forward strand.
CGCTGAGGCTGCTTCAACGGTGGGTGGCTCACCCGGACGCATCACACGATAGATATCCATGAGCGCCGTGTCGCGACCCATGTTTTTATCTGCCGCCATAGTGTTGCGCATGTAAGGACCGACATTGATGTTGTCGATGTCCAGAACCGGAATGTCGGTGAAGCCTGCGTCTACCAGATCCTTCACGGTTCCGCCGATCAGATCGCCGTCTTTGTCATACTCCAGCGTCAGCTCGTCACCGGCCTCAACATAGATCGCACCGGTTTCTTCGTTGATCATGTCCTGAGCAACAAATTTGCCAACAACAGCCTCAAACGGCACCAGCAGTTCAGTGATCTTGCCTTCGTCGATGATTTTCTTCACCGCACGTGGCGTGACTTTTTTGCCAGCTTCAGCAATCACTTCACCGGTTGCGGCATCAACCAAATCTTGCAACGGGCGTGTACCACGCACACGCTGAGGGAAGAACTTGGTGACCCAACCTTTGTTCTTATCCAGCTTGTAGTTCACTGTATCGTAATAGGCATCCATGATGCCTTCCTGGTCCAGACCCAGCGCATACAGCAGGGTGGTCACAGGCAGCTTACGACGACGGTCAATGCGCGCGAAAACGATGTCTTTGGCGTCAAACTCAAAGTCCAACCAGCTGCCGCGATATGGAATAATGCGGCAGGCGAACAGCAGTTTACCAGAAGAGTGTGTTTTGCCTTTGTCGTGGTCAAAGAACACACCAGGGGAGCGGTGCATCTGAGACACGATGACACGTTCAGTACCGTTCACCACAAAGGTGCCGTTCTGTGTCATCAGAGGCATGTCACCCATGAAGACGTCTTGTTCTTTGATGTCTTTAACAGACTTCGCACCCGTATCTTCGTCGATATCAAATACGATAAGACGCAAAGTGACTTTCAGCGGTGCGCTGTAGGTCATGTCGCGTTGCTGACATTCCTCGACATCATACTTCGGCTTTTCCAGCTCGTAGTTGACGAATTCCAACACGCTGGTTTCGTTGAAGTCTTTGATCGGGAACACCGATTGGAACACGCCTTTGATACCCTCACCATCGGTGGGGATCTCAAGATCGCCGGACTTCAAAAAAAGGTCATAGGAGGATTTCTGAACCTCAATAAGGTTCGGCATCTCCAGAACTTCACGGATTTTACCGTAATATTTGCGCAAACGTTTCTGGCCAAGAAAGCTTTGAGCCATGACTATCGTCACCTTTCATTTCTCACCGAGCGCAAGTGCCGTCGGGTCCCCGGCACCGTGCCCATACGAGACGGTCAAGATTTGGACAATTCCCGGCCCCCGTCCCAAAGGGAGCCTCCCGTTCCAAACCCTGCCTTGGAAAACCTCTTGTTTGCCGTTCACACGTGACAAGAGGCTTACCAAGCCGGGGCCAAAGCTATGTTTTGGTTGATATTTTTGCTATTTTTCTTATTTGAACGAGGGGTGATCAGACCCTCACAACGCGCCGCCTAACTCTCAAATCCACAAAGGACAAAAAGCGGCCCCGAATCGCTCGAAACCGCAAGAGATTACCGAATATTGAATCATGCGTCGGTTTGCAACCCCTTGGGGCTTGACAAACAGAGAATTGGCAACCCGTGTGAGCCGGGTGTGTTGAAGGCCAAAGCAACATTTCTCTTGCTTAGATCACATCTCTTGGCCAGCGCAAGAAGACCTGCTCGCCAAGTTAGAACCCCCGAACAGGCAGCACCGCGCGCCCAACCCGCCATTGCTTGTGTGACTGCTCAACATGACACACCCAAGCGCTCTCATTCCTTTGGCACCCGCAGGATTGTGTACAGCTCGCGCAGCGTCGCGCCCATTTCACGCGCTTTAAAAGTGCGCGAAAACAGATGATCTGTGAGCGGAATTATCGTGCCATCGCCAGTGTCCGAACGTACCCCGCTCCCCATAACTTCTAGGATTCCTGAAATGAATTGGCGGACCGTTGCTCCGTCGAGCTCTGGTGAAATCGCAATCGCGTAGGGTTCTGCAGTATAGAACTCGCTGCTGGCCTTTGCGTCACACGCGGGAAACGACGTCCCTACGCCTTGCATCAGGTAGTACTCAACGATGTCTCTATCGCCAAAATGGTGGGTGATGATCCCGTCGCACAACCGTTCTACAGCGATCTCATGGTTGAGCTGAGCCTCCGCGCAAATCGTCTGGAACGCTGCAACTTTAACCGGTGGGGCCTCCGCCAGCCAGGCTTGATCAATCACATTGCGTCCCGTTGTGCCTTGGACATACCCAAGCCTAGCGCCCACAATCTGGGTCTCTGTATCGATCTGGTCGCATTCAGGGATACTTTCCTGCCGTACGGATCGGATTTTTTCATCTCGTGACGCGCCCTGGATCTCGCTCCCATCAGGGCCGATCACGGGCAGGCCGTCTTCTTCTCTTTCTGCAAGACGAGCAATCGCAGCTTGATGAAAACGACCAAACGCACCGCCACTCGCAATAAACGAGCCCCCTGAAACAAAAATCGGCGGGGACAAAAAATACTTCTGAGATCTGCTGATAGTAATGCTCGTCGGCCCGCAAAGAATATCATATGTGCGAGGTGTGCTGCCTTGAGCCACAAGTCTATCAAGACGATTGGCGACCGTGGCGTCAACAACGCCATACTCAAGATCTGCGTTCTCAAGAGCAATGCGGCAAAAATCATAGATCAAACCGTTAAACGTGTTCGCGTCATCCTTCCAAGCAAATGGTGCCGCATCCACGCGCACGCCGACGCGCAGTTTCGGGTTTTCTTGCGCGCCCACAGGAAAGGATGACGCCACAAAGCACATCACGCCCCCAATCAAATGAAGTGATTTGTCCCAAAACACCATCTCTCACCCCCTAGATCTCAGATCACGCGGCCACAGCCAAAGCGATGCAACCAATAGAAAAGAAACAAGTTCGATCAATTGAAGGCCGCCAAAAACTGCAGACATCGGTATGTCGTCTTCGGTCTCTAAAATGATGGGCACAACCGGCACAAAAAACTCAGAAAATTTAAGAATTGCGAGCCCGATTAAGCTCAACCCCATGCCGATCAAGACGCGACGGTGAGCATTGGGCGACCCGTGCCGAATGTCAGCCATAAGCGCACCAGCAAGGGCCACGCCCATTCCCGTTGCGACGTATGTGCCCAGATGAAAACCATTGAACCAGAACTTAATGTCAAAAAGATTCTGCGGCAGTGACACAATCGAGAAGTATGAAGCGGGGATGGTATGCGCCGGATATTGCCCCAGCCAGTTTGCCAAAATCACCAGAAACAAACCAACAAATCCGGCAAAAAAGGCAAGTTTGATGTAATTTGAGACCCACCCTGATTGCCCGAAACCCGCCCAGTCCAAACGTCGGAACGGGGCATCTCGCATTGCAGCCACGGCAAAGCTGGCCGCGCCAAAACAGGCAAGCGCTTCTAGGGTCCAAGGCACCCCATGGGACCAAGCCGTGCGAACCACAAAACCAAATGAGCCGACCTCGGAAGAGGTCATATAACTGCTGACCACAAGAACAAGCACGCCGAGAACACCGAACAGAATGCTGCAAAACAAAGCCACCCACATGTGGTTTCTCGTATCGACCGTGGCCTGCTCTGCCTCTTGAAATTTGGCGCGCCTAATCCAATCGCGTAGCCAGAAAAACATGTCTTGTTCCGGCACCACATCCACGCGCTCCGCATAGAGCGCGACCTTGGCGCGAACCTGATCCGCCGTTTCTCCGGCCCGGCTGCTGAGATCTCCCCAGCGCGCAGAGATATTCAACCCAGTTGGCAACGGAACAGGCCGAACAGTGGCTGTTTCAAAGGCCACAACAGTTTCACTGAACCCAGGCGACGCGACAGAAACGTTTTGGTTCTTTTGATAAGCAACAGCAAGCTCAGCCACCGCTTCAAAATGCTGAAGGTCTTTGCTGATATCCTCAATCCTGTTGACGATCCCCCTCAGATCGCCGCGATTGTAAAGCGCGCGCACTTCTTCGCCAGGCCAAGGTGGCGTGCCATTTATCCATTCAAGAAACAGAAAACAAAGAAGCAGGTTTTCTTCGTCCTTACGAATCCCATCGCTGATGCCTTTGTCATGAGATGTAAAATGCTCGGCATGCTGAATCGCAGCCCCCAACAATTCCCCTCGACCTTCAGACAAAGCATCAAACACCGCCTGATATGCCTCTCTGGGGTCCTCAACGTTTTCATCAACAATTGGGGTGGTGCTCAACTTGTTCCACAAGTTCACAACGTCTTTGGGGATCCCGACCAATTCGAGGGAGAAATTGCGGATCACATGTTCAAGACGCTTCACCCATGGCACTGAAGGAAAGATACCAACCACCATGAGAGCAACCAGCAACGGCCATTCTGCGAGTTGTCGCATCGGATCTGTTGGTGTGGATGTTGCCTCAACAGGGCCGTCTACTTTAACAATCTTGAGAAACGTCTCGGCAATTTTTTCTTTGTCGACTGGGGCCACCCTCTCGCTTTGAAGTCCCGCAAACAAGACCTCCAGGTCCCAAACTCCGGTGACCAAAGCAATGACAAAACTGGCGATTGAATAAAGCCCCACCAGCAAAAACGCATAGGTCAACCAAGCCGTTCGGAAAGCGCGCGTGATGCAGATTTCAGATGGGCGAAACGTACGCACAAATTCTTCAAAGGTGTGCTGTGTTTGACTGTCACTTACTCGCTGAATGGTTAGAGAGCGGTCCAACCTGTCTGCGGAAAACACCACAAGGACCGTGGCGCCCGCAAGGAAGTATATCCAAAACGCATGAACCCCAATAAACCCACCAATGGCTTGTGCAGATTCAAAAAACACATCCAGCCAACACGCTAAATCAGAGCACTCCATTGCACCCCCAACACACTCAAAAAATTTGGAAAACTAGGAAAAGACCACCTAGCAGCGATATAGCTGTGGATTGCAGTTCTGGATCACACTGCCGTCTCTATCCGGGCCAAAAAAGCCGCTTTGAAGAGACATCACAACCGCCAAAGACAAAACAAAAAATTTCATGTTTTTTGTAACCTTAAACAATCAAAAGAACTCAGAATTGGGCAGATAGTTAACATAAGACTGCGCTCAACTCAAGAGAGAGGCACGTGATCGGGGGTGACCCACAAGTGCAATGGCATCCGAGCAAAAATAGTCGCGGGTAAGGAAAATCAATGCTGAAAGGGTAATTTTCAAGAAATTTCAATGGCGTGAACGCCTTTGCAGGCAACCACGCGTTGGTGAAATACGCAAAGCTTGCAGGCAACATCGGCGCAAATCTCGAGACCCTGCGCCTATAAGCAGGCCAAGCTTCCCTAGGGTTCTTTAGGGTCTGCCACGTCGTTGTTCACAATCAGCCCCATCATGCCAAATGGTGCCCAAACAAAAAACAGGCGCCCCCGAAGGGACGCCTGCAATACTTTGATCGAAGTTCGAATTACTTAACTTCGACTTCAGCGCCAGCTGCTTCCAGCTTGCCTTTAACTTCTTCGGCTTCGTCCTTGGACACGCCTTCTTTGATCTTGCCGCCAGCTTCAACCAGTGTCTTGGCTTCTTTCAGGCCCAGACCGGTGATGCCGCGAACTTCTTTGATCACGTTGATTTTAGACGCGCCGGCGTTGGTCAGTACAACGTCAAACTCAGTCTTTTCTTCTTCAGCTGCGCCACCGGCGTCGCCGCCAGCTGCCATTACAACTGCGCCGCCAGCGGCGGGCTCGATGCCATACTCGTCTTTGAGGATGGTTTTCAGTTCTTGTGCTTCCAGCAGGGTCAGACCCACGATGCTTTCTGCGAGTGCTTTCAGATCAGCCATTTTAGACTCTTTCCGTTCTTAGGTATGTGTTCCAACGTTGGGCAATTGTGCCTACGCGGCTCTCATTAAGTTGCTTACGCAGCCTCTGCCTTTTCCTCGACGGTAGACAGGATGGATGCGATATTCGAAGCAGGTGCGCCAATTGCACCGGCGATGTTGGAAGCAGGTGCGCCGAGCATGCTTGCGATCTGAGCAATAAGCTCGTCGCGCGAAGGCATTTTCGACACTGCTGTAACACCAGCACGGTCCAGAGCGTTCTCGCCCATTGCACCGCCAAGGATCTCAAATTTCTTGTGATCTTTGGCGAAGTCTTCGGCCACTTTGGCAGCTGCCACAGGGTCCTCAGAATAGGTCAGAACGGTCATACCCGACAGAAGGCCACCGATGCTTTCACATGGTTTGCCATCAAGGGCGATCTTGGCGAGCCTGTTCTTGGCGACACGCACAGCACCACCTGCGTCGCGAGCGCGCGCACGTAGGTCTTGCATGTCAGCAACCGTGAGACCCGCGTAGTGGGCAACCACTACAACGCCAGAGCTTTCAAAGATCTGGCCGAGCTCGTCGACCAACTTCTCTTTTTGTGCTCTATCCACAGTTTTACTCCAAAATTGGGGATTGCTCCCCGGCTCAGTTTTGCGACACCCCAAGAAGGGCGCGCGTTTAGGTCCATACATTGGGTTAGGAACCAAGATCGCCGAAGACCCAAAGGCCTTCTTAAGAATTCTTGTCTCTTACCCCATCTCAGGAAGGAATTATTCAGGCAGAACCCGAACCCTCCGTCTTGGACAGGCCACCGCATTGGGAATCGCATACGCGAGTCTTCAGAGGTGGGCAGGCGCGTCTTTAGAGAGAATTCGGGGCGATGTCCACAGCAAACTTCCACCCGCCCCCTGACGCGCAACCGCGCACACCGCCACTACCCGGCCGCGGCCCGCAACCGCGGTGCAACGGTCAATAACTTCTGAAACGTAGGGCACTCAAGATGGCTTGGGGCCGGACACTCCGCAACATGGCGCACCATATCCGCAAGAGCCTCAAGACGCTTAGCTTTGATCATCAGATCGTCGGCCCGCGCTCGAAGATCTTCGCGCGGTATGTTCACCCGAGAGTCTGAGCCGAAGATTTCGGATATCTCAGTCAAAGAGAACCCCGCCAGCTTGCCCAACGCTATCAGCGACAATCTCAGCGGCGCATCTGGTCCGAATTGGCGCCGCAATCCGTTGCGCCCGACAGACGTGATCAACCCCACTTCCTCATAGTAACGCAAAGTCGACACTGCCACGCCATGACTGCGGGACAACGCTCCAATGTCATAAAGTTTCATGCTTGACCTCAAGTTGACTTGAGTTGGTACGGTGCCAGCCTTGCCTTCTAAACTCAACTGGAAAACTCTGATGAAATCTCATTCACCTCCGCCCTCCTCCACACCTCCGATAGCGGGCCTTTTGGCGGCGGCCACGCTCTTGGTCATGGCCATCGCAACCATCAGCCCGGCCCTGCCCGGACTTGCCGCGCGCTTTGCAGACACACCAAATGTCGCCTTCATGACCCGCTACCTTGTCGCCGCCCCAGCCATAAGCGCCCTCCTGTTCTCACCAGTTGCCGGGGCGCTGTGTGATCGCATAGGCCATGGCGCTATGCTGCGGTTTGGCACGCTCACATTTGGCGTCTTTGGGGTGGCCGGTCTTTTTCTGGACCGCCTTGACCTCATCTTGGCAAGCCGCTTGTTGTTGGGGCTTAGTCTCGCCTTTGTCCTAACCAGTCAGTCCGCTTTGGTTGGAGTGCATTTCGCTGGGGACAGGCGTCAAAGATTCCTAGGTTGGCAAGTCACAGCGCGCAATCTCGCAGGGCTCGTTTTTGTTCTGGCCGCAGGTATCCTCGCAGGTTTCACCCCTCGTTACGCATTTGCCGTTTATGCCCTGACATTTGTATTCTTACCGATCATTTGGCTGGCGGGACGCCGCCCTGCCCAAACAGCCCCAAGGCACGGGGCCCCAAACCTACGTGCGACATGGCTACGGCCCGTGTTCTTGCTCTGTTTGATGCAGATATTGGTACTCATCCTGTTTTTCACGATGCCCACCCAAATCCCCTTTGCTTTGGAAGACCGTGGGTATGCGGATCCGCGCCTAACCAGCGCCAGTATGGCGGGGTTGATGATTGTCGGTGCCATCGGTGGGGCGTCCTTTGGCACGCTGATGCGCCACGTCGGCCAGAGAAAAACCATAGCCGTCGGATTTGGACTGTTTGCCGTTGGGTTCGGCGTCATGCTTTTCTCTGGGTTGTGGCCCGTTTTTGCCGGGCCGTCGCTGGTGGGCGCAGGCTATGCACTCCTGATGGCAAGCACAGCCAACATCGCCTTGTCACTGGCCCCCACTGAGCACCGCGGTTTTGCCATGGGTTTGCTGTCCAGCGCCATCTTTCTTGGACAGAGCGTGTCGCCCGCATTGAGCACCGCCACCATCGTGTCATCTGGCTTCTCTGGCTTATTTGCGTGCGCCTGCGGCATTGCACTTGCCTGCACGCTTCTGTCTCTTCTTTGGTTCAAACCAAAACTGACCACCCCATCCAAATAAAAAAGGGCGCCCAAAGGCGCCCTTTCACAATCTGTCAAAGCAGCCTTTTAGGCTGCAGCGCTGTCCACAGAAATGGTCACACCTGGGCCCATAGTGGAGCTCAGTGCGATCTTCTGAATGTAGGCACCTTTGGCGCCAGATGGACGTGCCTTTTGAACGGCGTCCATAAAGGCACGCACGTTTTCAACCAGCTTGGCTTCGTCAAAGGACGCTTTGCCAACACCGGCGTGAACGACACCCGCTTTTTCGACTTTAAACTGAACTTCGCCACCTTTGGCGGCTTCTACGGCTGCTTTCACATCCATAGTCACTGTGCCAACTTTGGGGTTCGGCATCAGGTTGCGTGGGCCAAGAACTTTACCCAGACGACCAACAACCGGCATCATGTCCGGAGTCGCGATGCAGCGATCAAAATCGATGGTGCCGCCCTGAACGGTTTCCATCAGATCTTCTGCGCCAACGATGTCCGCACCAGCTGCCTGAGCTTCTTCGGCTTTTGGGCCACGTGCAAAAACTGCAACGCGCACAGATTTGCCGGTGCCATTTGGCAGACCAACAACGCCACGAACCATTTGGTCCGCGTGACGTGGATCAACACCAAGAACAACGGCGATTTCTACGGTCTCGTCAAATTTCGCAGTGGCGTTGCCTTTAACAAGTGCAACAGCTTCTTCAACGGTCAGGTTGGATTTGCCTGCAAACGCTTCACGCGCGGCGGCAGTACGCTTACCAAGATTCGCCATTACTTCACCTCGATGCCCATAGAACGCGCAGAGCCAAGGATGATCTGCATAGCAGCATCGATGTCGTTTGCGTTCAGGTCTTTCATTTTCGCTTCGGCGATTTCTTTCACCTGAGCGGGGGTCACGGAACCCACGGTCTCACGACCCGGCAGGTTTGCACCAGATTTCAGCTTAGCAGCCTTCTTCAGGTAGTAAGACGCAGGCGGCGTCTTGATGTCCATGGTGAAGGACTTGTCCTGATAGTAGGTGATCACGGTTGGGCAAGGCGCACCTGGCTCCATTTCCTGTGTCTTGGCGTTAAACGCCTTACAGAATTCCATGATGTTGATGCCGCGCTGACCCAGCGCCGGACCGACGGGTGGGGAAGGGTTGGCTTGACCTGCAGGAACCTGCAGCTTCATTGTACCAGCTAGCTTCTTAGCCATTTGGTTTTCCTTTCAACGTAGGCGAAACGCGTTCCGCCCGGTGTGTGTTGCGTGGTCCGACGTCAGGGTCGCGACCCCAACAATCTCCCACGAGAGAATCTCGCCCTTAGACGATAGAGGGGCGTTTATGCTTGTTTTGCTGGGTTGGCAAGGGGGTGATGTCAGGGATTCATAGGCCCGCGGCAACACCCATGGAGAAGTATCTCAATGCGGCCTCCGAAAGCTGAAATCCGGATCACCATCGGGCGAAATTAAAAAATTTACCTCAACCCTAGCAAGATATGCTACCATTGCGTGTGTTGATCAACATTAATTCCCTAATTTTTTGAACTAGATTAAATTTACTGGAGGAGAAAACCATGAAGCACTTGTTTCTGGCACGGATGGGGTGTGGCTTTGCCCTATTGTTAACCCAAACGATTGCGGCAAACGCTCAAGACACCGTGAGCTTCAGCGCTCTATCGCCGCAAATGAACGCAAGCTCATCGCCAATTTGGGTGCAATGCGTGAACGAAGGATCCGACTGCAAACCGGGGACTTCCTCATTGGTCACAACGCGCTATGGCACGGAGGGAACGTATTACTTCTATGTCACCGAGAATGTCGAAAAAATTCCCTGCAAAAACAGCGTAAACGGGGACCCAAAACAAGGCAGTGACAAAAGCTGCCAGTACACTGTCGAAAATGTTTTGGGCGCTCCCGACTCGACGGCAAGTTGGAACAAAGCCGCGACAGAAGGAGAAAGCTTCACATATGCGCCTACTGGTGACCATTGGGTGCGCTACGGGACAAAAGGGCATTATGTTTATGCCATTATTCAAGGCGGCAACATTCAGTCCATGCCTTGCAGCAACAGCTACTTCGGCATCGACCCGATCAAAGAAAACAAGTCTTGTGACGTTGGCCCAGAATACACGCAAGGCTCCGAAGGCTTTACAGAATGCGCCAAAGAAGGTCAGTCCTGTCAGCCCAATGCTGCAACCACACTTTTGATCCGGTATGGCACGAAAGACGGTTGGGATACACGGTTCTATCGCTCAGGCGACGGCTCATTCCCTTGTTCCAACACGTTCTTCGGCTATGACCCAATTCATAAAGACAAATCTTGCCTGTTTGAGGAAATCACACCGACGTCCGTAATCACGGAAGGAGAATGGAAACAAGTTGGCAGCTGTTCTGGCAATGCATGTGACAACCTCTCGAAGTCCATCACCTACGGCACCAGCAAAACAAGCCAGTGGTCCACGACAAGTGAATGGGGCGTCACCGTTACGGAATCGATGGAAGCGGGCTTTGGTATTAAGGGCGTGGGCGTCAAAGTGACTGCCTCGGTAGCAGCATCTTTCAGCCAGTCTTTGGGGTTTCAGGAGGCTTTGACAACTTCACAATCAGAAACCCTGTCCGCCACGTGCGATCTGTCGGGATCGACAACCGGATTGATGTATCAGTTCCTCACAGGCACCGTGTCCAGTTGCGTTGAAAGTGGCCACTGCACCGGGGACACCTTAACCGCAGACTATGCCTGTATCGCAAACCCGCCAAATAACTATCCAGGCCCTCAATGCGTGCCCGGCTACTGCAGCGACGAACTATGTCTCCAGTGTAGTTATTAGTCTTGAACAGTGCCCAGCCATGGGCACTTGCGGCTGCGTTTTGCAGCTCCAATTTGCCCCCGCAGCGTTGTTGCGGGGGCCCTGATGTTTAGTTTAGGCCGCCTTATCCGTCCGGCTCCAAGCAAACTGCTGGAATGACGGATCTACAGCGGTTTGCGCCACGTGGTTGGTGTAATTGCTCAGCACTTTCTGTGAGAGCCCCAGAATGATCTCCAACACCTGCTGGGAGCCATAGCCCGCCGCGTAAAACGCCTCAAACTCCGCTGGCGTCGCGTTGCCACGCCCACGCGTTAGAGCCAGCGTAAAGGTCCGCAGCGCTTCCAGCTTTGGATCGACCAAAGGTGTCTCGTCCCGCAGCGCGTCGATCACATCCTGAGCAATGCCCATCGAGTGCGCGATTCCTGTGTGGGCCGGCACACAGTAGTGGCACTCATGTTCCACATTGATTGACTGCCACACCACCGTCAGCTCGGTGTTGTCAAAGCTGGTGCTGACAAACGCCTCGTGGGTGCGCTGGTAGGTTTCAAGCAGCTGCGGCGCGTCTGCCATCACCTGATACAGACCGGGCAAGAAGCCGTAAGCCTTTTCCGATGCGGCCAAGCGTTCTTTCGCAGCTTCAGGCGCGGTTTCGACAGTGTGACGTGGGAAAGTGGTCATGGAGGTATCCTTACAAGATGAATGACAGGCTCTCCATATGGTCAAATTGAGCGATCACTCAATTTGTAATTTGAGCAATCACTCAACTGTGATCTTGGCATTGCCACCCGTGAGACGTAAAAAGAGATATGAATGTGACCCACGATAAAGATGCCGCTCTGGACGCGGCTCTCACTTTGTTCTGGACAAAGGGCTATGCCTCCACGTCGCTTAAGGATCTGGAGCGTGCCACTGGCATGCATCCCGGCTCGCTCTATGCGGCATTCGGCAGCAAGGCAAAGCTCTATTGCTTAAGCTTGGAACGCTATACGCAGGCAATTTCAGCGGCGCGAGAGAAAGCGCAAGAAACGTCAACTTCTGTGCTTGAGGGGCTGGCGACATTTATTGAACATGCCCATCCGGTCTCCGCCGGGATTGCCCCCCTGCCCGTCTGCTTTTTGGTGAAGGCGACCCTGGAAACCTGTCAGGGCAATGAAGCCATCGACGCCAAACTGTCCGAGCTCTTAAACCAAAACGAAATGCTGTTTGCAGACATCTATCAGGATGCGGCAGACAAGGGAGAATTGCCAAAGAGCAGCGACCCCAAACGGCTTGCGCGCCAACTCACCGCGGACCTTGCGGGCTTGTGTTTTTACGCTTTGCGCGCAAAAGATTCTTCAGCGATTGGTGGCATGATTGCGGATCTGGCCGACCGGGTCAGGCGTCCACGCCTGTCAGACTGACACACGCCAAAAGCTCCGGCCCATCTACTGCAGCACAACGGCCAAAACCACGACGATCAACATCGAAGCCGCCATCCCAAAGTTGATGACGCGCTGGGTTCTTTCTGACAATTCCAACCGATGCAGCGCCACCCCGGCCCACAGCCATGCGAAATGGACCGGCACCCAGATCGCATTGATGATCACAAATTTGAGCACCACTTCAGCGAGGTAGCTGTCCGGCAAGAATGGGAAGCCGGTGAACAGTGCTGTGTTGACTGCGTAAGCCTTCGGATTGACGCACTGCAAGAGCACACCGTCTCCCACACCGGGTGGGCGCACCCGCTCGATAAACGCGAGCTTCGCTCCCGCAAAAGCGATGCGGAGTGCGACATAGGTCAGGTAGCAGAAAGAAACCGCAAACAGCACAGTTCGAACACGTGGATCAGCAAGAACCAGGGCTCCAAGCCCGCTCACCACTAGCATAGCGACCAAATTGGTCCCCAAAAACAACCCCGCCACATAGTGACTTCCACGACGCGCGCCAAAACCGGCGCCAACACCCGCAGTGGACAAAACACCGGGACCGGGTGTGATCAGCAGAAAGAAGACGGCGGCGGTAAATCCTAACATACCACTCCCAATACGCGGTCGGACAGAACATCACCACGAAACCAATGCAATCCATCCCGTGCAACAAAAAACGCCTCGATGCGGATACATAGAGGCGCTCTTAAAATCATGGTCGGAGGTGTCAAACCTGTTTGTTGACCTGAGTGAATTCCAACTCTACCGGGGTCTCGCGGCCAAAGATCGACACAGTGACTTTGAGACGCTGGTTGTCGTCGTCAACTTCCTCGACCATGCCGTCGAAGTCTTCAAACGGACCTTCGTTCACTTTGACGCGCTCGCCAACTTCGAAGCTGATCAACAGTTTCGGTGCGGCTTCGCCTTCTTCAACCCGGCCTAGGATGCCCTGAACTTCGGCATCACGCATCGGCATTGGGCGGCCTTGTGGACCCAGAAAACCTGTGACGCGGTTGATCGAGTTGATCAGGTGATAGCCTTGGTCGCTCATCTCCATGTGCACCAACACGTAACCGGGCATAAAGCGGCGCTCAGTGGTCACTTTTTTACCACGGCGCACCTCGATCACTTCTTCGGTTGGCACCAACACTTCGTCGATCTGATCCTCGAGACCCTGCTCTTCGACCGATGTTCGAATTGTCTCGGCGACCTTCTTTTCGAAGTTCGAAAGCACGCTGACCGAATACCACCGTTTCGCCATGTGTCTGTTCTTCCCGTCCTTGTCGGCACGATGCCGGAGTGTCGTTTGGGTTCGCCGCCTCAATCAGATGAGCAGGAACAAAAAATCGGCGTGCAACTCGATTCGCCACACGCCATGCATATCAGATAGGCTTCCCCTACCGCCGTTGTCCCTTAATTTCAAGAGACAACAAGCGAATAGCGTTTAGCCAAAGAGGGCCAGAATGCCCTGTAGACCCGAGCGGATTAGGATATCCACTAGCGAGAAAAACGCTGCTGTCAGCGCAGCCATGATGAACACCATGACGGTTGTCAGCAACACTTCGCGACGGGTCGGCCAGACCACTTTGGACACTTCTGCCCGGACCTGCTGGATGAATGTGATCGGATTGGTTATCGCCATGACGCTCTTCTTTGCCTTGATCAAAAGCTGACATACTTGGGCCTTACGGCAAATTCAAGGCCCAAGAGACGTGCAATCGCGCCAATTACAACTTCGTGTCAGGACCGCAGCCGCGCAATACGCGCTTCGAAGCTCGGATCGATAGGTCCATCCCACACATCTTCTTCTGTGGCTGGACGATACAACACCCCATGCCAACGGTAAGGCAGAACTCTCTGCAGCAAACGACCAAGCGAGGGGTCCGCCCAAACAAACCGTTTGAGACAATACAAAACAATACGCGCCATCCGATCTTGACCAATCAATGCGCCAATCAACAGCAGCACAGAAATAAACATAAGCGCCAATATCGGAATGAACCAAGGTTGCCACGCAACAACACCGCACAAAAAGATTACCGAAACCAAACGTGGCGACATCAAAAACCGTCGCAGGTTTCGCCCCGTCGTCCCTTCGACAACCTGAATCTTGCGCCAACTCCGCGTTCTGGGAGGTTCCTCATAGTAGGAGGCCAAGTCCTCTGCGGAGGCCGTAGAATTGTCTGCAGTACCAGTCTCACGTAGGTGCGTTTTGAGGCTGCCTTCGGTCGCCATCGCATCTGCAGGCTTTGGACGCCCTAATCCAAACGGTAAGGACGCGCCAATCGGTTTTGGTTCTGGTACAGGATCAGACTCAGCCAACAGCGCGCGGATCGTAACCAACGTCGCGTCGGTGAAAGGCTCACCCGGCTCTATAATGTCGTCGCCGTATTGATGCGGTTTCGGCGCATCTGCGACAGCCAATTCTTCGGTCATCGTTAACATCCGCGTTTTTCACTCTTGCCCCCAACAGGCACAAGCCTTGGCCAGATACCATTGCGAGGCATCACGGCAATGTTGCGGTCAAAATTTGGAAAAAATGTGGCGCAACCTGTTGGACCGCGCCACTTGGTCAACTTGACCCGTTCTGATCACGCCCAATGAGGCCACGCAAAATGTGAAGCTCACGCCCCCAAATCCGGGCGAGCTGGTTCAGCACTGCCTGCATTGCGTCACGTGCCCGTTCGGGTCCCAACAAAACCGCTGTCAACAACAGCATGATCACCAACCAGATCATCAACCGCACCGTCACCGAAGGCACAACTGCTGCAAGCGTGACCACAACGATCAATGCCAACAGGCGCGGGCGTGGCCACCGTTTTTGCATGTCGATCTCATGCTGGCGCTGTGCATTCATTTGGCGCGCATCAAAATTTCGCGCATTCAACTGCATTGCGCGTTCAACCTTCGAAAGCGTCTCTGGCTGCTTTCTTTGCTGCGACGTACCACGCATGCGATGCGCAGCTTCTGACATCAACCGACGGTTTTCACGCGTCAATTTCTGAAGGCGATCTTCTCCGTTTAGCTCCGCCCCTTGCGGTTGGTCCGTTTCAACATCGCCCAATCGGAACCCATGTCGCATCGTTCTTACCTCACGTTGCAGCCCCCAAAGCCACCTGCCCCAGACACATCTGGAAACACCCCAAATTGGTTAATGAAAGGTAAATACGGTCATTCCACGACCGATATTGGGGCAGAACTTGGTTATTTCCTGTCAACACTTAGGCACGCCATTTTGTTTATTTTCAGCTATTTAACCAAAAAATCGCACCATTTGTCCTCACCCCTCAAACGAACAAGGCCCCCGCAACGCAGACGTGCGGGGGCCTGATTGGCAAAACCCTCTTGGGCTTAGTTCATGGTGAAGTATTTGAACTTCGGAGAGTCCTCGGGCTCCACAATGGTGCCCACGTTGGTTTTCATACCCCAGTTCAGCACCTGGTGGTGGATCGGGATGTAAACCTGCTCGTCCTGCACAACCTTCCAGATGTCGTTGATCATGCCATTGCGTTTGTCCAGATCGGTCTCACCGGCCAGCGCTTCGATGGTCACATCCAGATCAGCATCGCCAAAACGGGTCGCATTCCAAGAGCCGTATTTCTCACCTTTGCTGTGCGCCAAGAAGTTGAAGATGTACTCGGAGTCATATGTCGGAACACCCCAACCCAACATGTAGAAATCCGTTTCCAGATTGCTCAACAGTGGGAAGTGCTGTGCCTTAGGCTTGGCGTCCAAGTTCACTTTCACACCGATCTTGGCCAACATACCAACAGCCGCCTGACAGATCTTCTCGTCGTTGACATAGCGGTCATTTGGGCAGTTCAGCGTGATGCCAAAACCATCCTCGTAACCCGCTTCAGCCATCAGTGCCTTCGCAGCCTCAACGTCCGTAGAGGAAGAGCTGTCCATTGCTTCGTTCCAGCCGTTCACAAATGGAGGCGCAATCATGCCAGCGGGCGCAGACTGACCACGCATCACCACTTTCATAATGGCGTCACGGTCGATGGCCATAGACATCGCTTTTCGCACACGCACGTCAGACATCGGATTGATGCCGTCCACATCATCGTTTGCGATATCTTCCGCCGCTTGGTTCATGCCAAAGAAGATCACGCGGTTCTGCGGCGCAGTGCGCACTTCAAGACCGTCTGTGCTGTCCACACGTTGCAAATCCTGCACCGGAACGTCCTGAATGAAATCCACTTCGCCCGACAGCATTGCTGCCACACGGGTCGCAGCGTTCTGGATCGGGGTGTAGATGATCTCGGTCACTTCCAGTGGGAACTCGTCTTTGCCCCAATAGCCCTCATTGATCGTCAGAACAGTTTTGACGTCGGGCTCACGGCTCACCAGCTTATACGGGCCGGTGCCGTTTGCGTTTTTCGCAGCAAAGGTGTCTTCGCCACCTTCATAGTCCTGCACTTTGGTCGCGTTGTTGGCCTCTGCCCAGTCTTTGTCCATGATGAACATATTGGTCAGATTGTTGGCCATAATCGGGTTCGGACCATTGGTCTCGATCTCGATGGTGTAGGCGTCCGGTGCACGCACGTCGACAACAGAGGCCAACAGCTCTTTGTAGTCGGAGTCTTGCGTCATTGCGCGATCCAGCGAGAATTTCACATCCTCAGAATCAAACGCCGCACCATCGTGAAACGTCACACCTTCGCGCAACTTAAACACCCAAACGTTTGGGTTGTCAGCAGAGGGGCCCCACTCCGTGGCCAGCGATGGAACCATCGCGCCCGAGTGGTCACGCATGACCAGTGTTTCCATGATTTGGTGCGCAAGTGCCGAGGTTGGACCCTCGTTCTGTGCATGCGGATCCAAAGTCAGCGCATCACCAGCGCGGGCCCAACGAAGGGTTTCGGCTTGTGCCAGCATTGGCAGTGCCGCAATCGCAGCAGTGGCCAGCATCATTGTTTTAAACTTCATCAATTTCACTCCCCTGATCAAGTTAGTGGCGTGATGATTGACGTCTATTTTTAACTTGGCAAGCCTCAAGGTGTTCTTTTTCAGGCATTTCCGCGAGACAAAGGTACTTAACATGTAAAAAAAGGGGCACCTTAAAGATGCCCCTTCAAACTGGCCACCCAGCGGCCTTAGCGGCGCACTTCTTCCATAAAGCGCTCGCGGATCACAATGGGATTGGTTTTGATAACCGGCACCTTCACATTCCCACTTTCACATTTAGACACGATGATTGTCATCTCATCACTCGCAATCGCCGCCTTTACGGCGTCCGCAGTGTCCTGTGCGGAAACCGTCAGCACTGTTTCTGCCCCACAAGCCTTTGCCACCGCAGCCAGATCGGTCTTCATTCCAGCATAGGTAGGCTGATCACCGGTAGAGCCATAAGACCCATTGTCGATGATCACGAGTGTGAAGTTGCTTTGCGCATTGTTACCAATGGTCGCCAGTGTGCCAAGGTTTGTCAGCACCGACCCGTCCCCATCAATCGCGATCACCGGCTTGTCCTGCGCCGCAGCCAACCCAAGACCAATGGACGAGGCCAATCCCATGGTGCCCAGCATGTAAAAGTTTGACGGCTGATCATCCATCGCATGCAGCTCTTGGCTCGGGGCACCGATGTTGCACACCACCAGATGCTCGCTGATGATCGGTTTCAGCGTTTGAAATACGTCATTGCGGATCATGCTGAGGCCCTCCAGAAAGTTGCATCACACAGAATGGCCACCGGTTTGGATGACATTTGCGCATATTCAAGAATGCCAGGAAGCTCCGCGGCATCTTCTGGTTTGTGCAAATGATACGTCGGAATGTGCAGCTGGTTCAGGATCGCTTTGGTGTGCAGCGCCATTTCCACCTGACAGGCCACCGGCTCGCCGACCTCGCCGCGATAAGAAATCAGCATCGGAAGCGGGATTTGATAGAACTGAATAAGTGTCGCCAGAGTGTTGACCACCACGCCCAGTGCTGTGTTCTGCATGACGATACATGGCTTCATGCCGCCCATATAGGCGCCCGCACAAAGCCCCATGCCTTCATCTTCTTTGTTGGATGGCATGTGCATAATCTCGGAAGTCTCATCGAGAACTTCGATTACGCCCGCCAGCTGTTTACACGGCACCGAGGTGACATAATCGATCCCCGCTGCCTTCAGATCGTTGACGATCTGCTGATCCATATGTGTGGCCATTGTTCCTCCCAAAACCAATCTCTACGCCAACCGGTCCAAAACCAAATTGGCAATCATCTCGCTCACGCGCACATTGCTGTCCTGCGTGACCCCCGCGATATGCGGTGTCAGGATCAAATTGCTGACCCCTTTAAAAATCTCTGCCGCATCTTTGGTCAGAGGTTCTGTTTCAAAAACATCGAGTGCGGCACCGGCAATGTGACCGGCCTTTATTGCCGACACCAATGCGGCCTCATCAACAACGCCGCCTCGCGCCGCGTTGACCAAAACCGACCCAGGCTTCATCCGCGCCAGTGTGTCCGTGTTGATCATATGATGTGTCTTGTCAGTCAGTGGCACATGCAAGCTCACCACATCAGACTTGGCCAAAACATCCGCAATCTCGCCGCGCTCAGCATCTGCCCACGCAGGATGGTCCTCCGGCAAAAACGGATCATACGCAATCAGCGTCATGCCCATCGCCCGCGCCAAACGACCGGTCTCCTGCGCGTTGGCACCAAAGCCCAACAGCCCCAGCACACGCCCGCCAGCCTCACGGCCAGAGCTTTGCGCGCGCGGCCACTCCCCCGCCATCATCGCATGTTTGGAATGATACGCATCGCGCAGCAAAATGGCCGCATTGGTCACCACATATTCCGCCACTGAAAGCGTGTTTGCGCCCAGCGCAGGCATCACCTCAACGCCGCGCGCTTTGCAGGCCTCAAGGTCGATGTTGTCCAAACCAACGCCCAACCGCCCGACGCATTTCAAATCCGGTGCAGCTTCTAACAAGGCCGCAGTCACTTGCGTCCGATTGCGCACAATCAACGCCTGCACACCGACCATATGCGCCGGGATATCATCCTGCGCATCTGCAAGCTCTGGCGCATAGGTGGTGGCGTGGGCCGCCTTTAGCCGCCCAACCGCCGTTTCGTCCATAAACTCCGTGATCAAAATCATCAGAGCCCTCCTCCCATTCGTGGCTTAGAGCCCAGCCATGCAAGTGTATCGGGTGATCATATAATCATCCAATCCTTGGCTGCCGCCTTCTTTGCCCATGCCGCTTTCTTTCATCCCACCAAACGGCGCTTCCACCGTGGTGATGAGGCCGGAGTTGACACCAACCATCCCGTATTCCAGCGTCTCGGTCATACGGAACGCACGCGCCAAGTCTTTGGTGTAGGCATACGCCGCCAATCCAAAGTCCGTGGCGTTGGCAGCGGCAACCGCATCGTCCTCATCCTCAAACTTGTAGACCGCTGCCAGCGGCCCAAAGATCTCTTCGGTGGAGAATTGCATATCCGCCGTTGCACCGGTGATCACAGTGGGCTCAAAGAAGGTTTGGCCAAGCGCGTGACGTCCGCCACCCAATACCACTTCGCCGCCCTTGGCTTTGGCATCAGCGATCATGCCTTCGACTTTGGCCACCGCGTTCTCATCAATCAACGGGCCTTGCACAACACCGTCCTCAGTTCCATCACCAATGGTCATCGCCGCCACGGCCTCTTTCAACTTAGCGACGAAGGCATCATGGATACCGGCCTGCACGTAAAAGCGGTTGGTACAGACACATGTTTGGCCCATATTGCGGAATTTCGCGATCATCGCGCCGTCAACAGCCGCATCCAGATCAGCGTCATCAAACACAATGAATGGCGCATTGCCGCCCAATTCCATGCTGACCTTTTTCACCTGATCTGCCGCCTGACGCAGCAACAGTTTGCCCACATTTGTAGAGCCGGTGAACGTCACCTTGCGCACGTCTTTGTCCGCCATAATCGCGCCGCCAATTGCGGGCGCATCCCCGGTCACGATGTTCACAACACCGTCCGGAAATCCGATGTCTTGACACAACTTGCCCCAAACAAGCCCGCTGTAGGGTGTTTGCGGGGCCGGTTTGGCCACAACGGTACAGCCCGCTGCAAGCGCTGGCGCAATTTTGCGCGCCAACATGGAACTTGGAAAGTTCCACGGCGTGATCATGCCAACCACACCGACGGGATGATGGGTGACCAGCAACCGCTTGTCATTGGTGGGCGATGGAATGATCTCACCTTTGGTGCGACGGATCTCTTCTGCGAACCAGCGCACATAAGCCGCGCCAATGCCGATTTCACCTCGCGCTTCAAACAGCGGCTTGCCCTGCTCTGCCGTCAGCAACTGTGCCAACGCTTCTTGATTGTCCATCAGCGCGTCGTGCAGCTTGTGCAACAGGCCAACACGCTCCAACAAGGGGGTCTTAGACCAGCTCTTAAACGCTTCGCTTGCGGCGGCAATCGCACGCCGTGTTTCCACACCACCCGCCTCTGGAACAGTGCCCAAGACTGCGCCGGTGGCTGGATTGGTGATTTCTGTTGTTGCGCCGCTGTCAGCGGACACCCACTGACCGCCAATCAAGTTTGCTTGCAGCAGCATGCCGTTAAAATTGCTCATGTCTGACCTTTCGAAAAGACGAACTGTGTATGTTGTTGGTAGGTCTCGCCCGGCCGCAAAACAGCCTGCGGGAAATCTTCGTGATGATGCGCGTCGGGCCAAACTTGCGGCTCCATGGCGATACCCGCATAGGGCCCCATGGTCCGCCCGTCCAATCCCGGCAGCGCGACATTAATGTTCTCACCGTCGTAAACCTGCAACCCCGCTTCGGTGGTCAAACAGTCCATACGGACTCCAGACGCTGCACTTTTAAGCGTTGCCACACGTCGAAGGTCCAATCGGTCCGCCGAAAGACAGAAATTATGATCCACCGGATGCGTCTGAGACACCGCCGAAGCTTCGCGTAGGTCAAACCGTGTGCCAGCCACAGCCGCTTGCTCACCCGTTGGGATCAGCTCTGAGTCGACCGGCAAATACGCCTGCGCTTCAACCTGTAGCGTATGGTCTGAAACGGTGTCCCCAGCATCCAGCTTGAAATAGCTGTGATGCGCCAGACTGCAGATCGTGGTTTTGTCCGTTTCTGCCGTCATGCGAATATCGAGCACTCCACTCTCCAACACCGCAAATGTCACCCGCGCGGTAAGCTCGCCGGGAAACCCCATATGCCCATCGGCCAACACGATTTTGAGCGTCACGGAGTCACCAGAGACATCTTCAACATCCCACACCCGCTTTCCCATGCTGTCAGCACCGCCATGCAGCGTGTGTTTGCCGATAAAGTTGGTGTCGATCTGGTACGTTTCGCCATCAAGCTCCAGATGCCCATCTCGGATACGGTTCGCAAACCGACCCGCAGTGGCACCAAAATACGGCGAATCCGTCAGATACGGCGCAAACTCAGAAAACCCCAGCACCAAAGGCGCTGGATGGCCCTCCAATCGTAAATCCTGCAACACAGCCCCATAGGTCAGCACATGAGCGGTCAAACCACCGCCCACCAACTTGATCCGGTGCACATCTGTGCCATCCGGGATCTGTCCCCAAACTTCTGTCATAATGTGATCGCTTGTCCTGTGCGCGCGCTTTCTTCAGCTGCTTCTCCGACGCGCACGGACCACAACCCATCCTCAAGGCTCACTTCTGGCGTGCCCTGGCCACTCTGCACGAGATTGCGGAAACGTTCATGCTGAAAATAGGTCGAACCATGGTGGTCGCCTGCCTGCAGTACTTTTTCGTCAACGTCCACCTCTTCGCGCACCACCTCTTTGCTGGCCCGATGGGAAATCTCGATCTCGCTGTGGCGCTCCTGCTTGTCGGCACTAAACCGTGCAGGCCCCGGGACCTTGGCCTCTACCCGCGCCTTCTCGCCTGTGACAGCAATGGTTTCCTGCCAATAAGAGCCTTCGGCAAACATGCACAAATCTAGCATCCCGCGCGCACCATTTTCAAAATCCACTGTGACAAAGGCATTGTCTAAGATGTCGGGCGTCTGCCCACTATAGGCCTCGTCCAGATGGTTCACATCCACGCCTCCCGAGGCATAAACCCGCACCGGATCACTTTGCAGCGTCAGACGCATCAGGTCCCAGAAATGACAGCATTTCTCCACCAAAGTCCCGCCGGTGCGCGCGTTAAACCGGTTCCAATCGCCCACCTTTTCAAGAAACGGAAAGCGGTGTTCTCGGATCGCCATCATACGCGGCGTGCCCACGGTGCCATCCTCAAGCTCTCTCAAAAGGCGCTGCACCGGCGGCATGTAGCGATACTCCATTGCGACCCAGATCGGCGCAATCCGCCCTTCGGCTTTCCTCAACACCTCAGTGCAATGGGCAGACGTGGTGCACAGCGGCTTTTCCACCAAAATCGGCAGCGGCGTGTCCAGCACATCCAGCAGTATCTCGTGATGGGTGTCGTTTGGTGCAACAATTACCAGTGCATCAACCAACCCCGAGCCGAGCATCTCTTTGTGGTCACCAAACGCCTGTGCGCGACCACCCGTTGTCTCAACAGACAACTGTCGCATGCCTTCGTCCGGATCGGTCACAGCTGTCACGTCACACCCCTCAAGCAGATTGAGGTTGCGAATGTGCTCCTGCCCCATCATGCCAGAACCAATCAGGCCATATCGAATTGTCATCTCATATCTCCAAAAGCGGCAGGCCCATAGCCCCAGCCGCGCCGCGCAAGCTTTCGCGGTGATCTCCGTAGGCCAGCGCCATGTGGTGCTCCAAACCGCTGGCAATGATATCGGCCAGAACGTCCTCTGCCGCACGCGCAAACCGCAACACACCTGATGTCCCCGTAAACGCCATCGGGCGCTGTAGCATAGTGGCGTGGCTGAGTACCATGTGAGGCCGCCCATGTGCCTGACTGATCCGCATCAAGGTGACCTCTCCGGGCTTCAATGGGAATTGATACAGCAACGGCTGTTTGCGGTTGGTGTGAATGGTGGCTTCAGCTTTCACATCCGGGTCGATCATCGAAATCGGCGCTTGCCCGCAATGCCACACCACACCAGTGTTGTCGCCCGCATCCATATCCACGAGGTCGGTCAAAAACACCGGTGCATCTGCCGCTGCCGCCAACACCATCTGTGTCAATGCGCCATACACATCAGCCTCGCAGGCACAGGGCACACGCGCTTCTCCCAGCATCGAGGCAGGACCACAAACCGCGCCACCGTATTCCGTAAACGTCTCAGGCCAGCATCGAATGGCAAACGCGCCGTAGCCGCCTTTTTCTTTGAGCATGTCGAGGCCAACCTTCAGCCGCAAAGACCGATCCAACTCTTCGGGATCAACCTCATCCAAACCGCTCAACTCAGCATCTGCCAATTGGCGCACCTCTGCGGCAGCGTCTGCAGGAAGAGCCCGCGCCAAATCAAAAAGATCATCCAACGCCAGTTCATCCACTTCAACGCCAGACAGGTCTTTCATCGCGGACTTGTCATACGCACAGGTATCAAACCCCGCAGGGTGTTCCCCAATCCGCGCGATCCTTTTCCCGTTTACAGCTTTGGCAATTGCCTGCCCCGCTTCCGTGCGCGCGGGCACATCGCCCAACGGCAATTGTCCAGAGAGACGATCCCCCGCCAACATCGCGGACAGGTCCTCCGCCACATCCCCCGCCGGATCGGCATAAAGCCAGCCAAATTGGCGACTGTTCAGACCCAACGCATGGCTGGCCAGATTGAGACCGCAAAACGAGTTAAGTCTCAGGCGTCCGCCCAAACGTGGCTCAGGTATGGACCAGATCGACAAAGGCACGTCAAACGCCGCCCCAATCGCCACCGTCATGGACGCATCCGTAAAGGTCACTTGCAGCACCACCACGTGCTCTGCACCCGCCGACTTTAGTGTGTCGATCCCCGCCCGTGTCGCAGGCTCGTCAAACAACAACTCGCGTGGACCAATAATCTCATGGCCCGTCGCGTCCAGCTGAGACAGAATCGCCGTTAGGTTTTCCTCTGCAAACGGGACGTCAAAAGTCGGACGGCCCAAAGGAAGAATGCCTAGTTTCATTGGTGTCTATCCTTAGATATCTGCGTAGTTGGCACGGAAGGTTTCATCATCTGCTGTCAGTCGCGCGCCGTTTTCGCCGTAACACGCATGTGTCGCCCAGTTGGCCGCCTGCGCATCTGCCAACGCTGAGATGTCTTTCATATAGTCCACGGCGTCGCCCTCCAGACCCGCGCGGATCGCCTCCCAATCTGGGTAAGCATTAAAGGCGTCCAACCAGATGGCCCGTCCTGCCAAAAACCCAGAGGCCCCCGCCTTAAATGCATGACCCAGCACATTGCGGAACTCTGTTTTACCGGCACCAGCTGACAACATCACCCATGGACGACCGGCTATACGGCCCATCTCGTCAAACACCGCCTGAACGTCCGCAGACCCATCCGCATCTGACGCATTCACAGGGCTTTCCAGTTTGAACACATCAACCCCGTAGGCTGGCTTGGCAAACTCTTCCACTGACTTCAAAACGTCGTCAGCCTTCTTACCCTTCATCTCAACATATTCTTTGGTTTGATGGGCGTCCGCCGCCAGCGGGTACACCAACAATTCAAACAGGAACGGAATGTCATATTTTGCGCAGGCGTCGCCGATCTTTTTTACATAGTCCTGCTGCGCCTGGTTGACCTCATCCGTCGCGTCCGGGCGATACCACGCCAGCACTTTCACAGCATCCCCGCCCATGCGCTTGATCTTGCCCACCGACCAGTTGTCGATGTTGGATGACAAGCGTCCACCGGGGGTTTCTTTGAACAAACTGTCTTCCAGAGTGACCACCAATCCTTTGTGCGGGATCAACGCATCAAAGCTCTGGGGAATGGCGTAATGCGGATCTAGAAGCATCGCGGTGGAATGCCCCTGAAGCGTCTCGACCAACATGCCTTTGAACTTTGCCACTTCTTCCCACGGCGCCTGCTCAACGCCATGGTGTTTTGCAATTGGGCCTTTGATCGGCGGACGCTGATCCACAGCGGTCATTTTGTAGATGCCATTGTTGTCAGCCATGCGGCGCATTCCGGCAAGCTTACCGGGTGTCAGGGTGATCATGGTTGCGTCTCCTTCAGGAAATCAGTCAGCGCGGCGCGGCTCGGTGCCCCGGTTCGTCCGCCTTTTGTCAAACATTTCAAGGCCGCCGCGCCATTCGCGTGGCGGATTGCGTCTTCTGCGCTCATGCCTTCAGCCAGCATCAACGCGAAAATTCCGTGCCAGACGTCACCCGCGCCCAGCGTATCTATCGGGGTGATCGGGATCGCCGCCATATGGCGGGGCGTGGTCCCATCGGTGAACCAAACGCCCTCCGCGCCATCGGTCACACAGGCCCAACACGCATAGTCAGTGGTGATCTGGAGGAGCGCGCCCTCTATGTCATCATCTGGGTAGAGCGAGCGCAGCCCTTGCATCGACAGCGCCACGTGGCTCGCCGCGTGCATCAAGGCCGGGTCAATGGGCGCCTCGCCGTCCAGAATGCCGGGAATGCCACGGGCATGCGCCAATTTCAGAGCCGCCACTCCTGCATCCACCCGCCGCGTGTCGGTCAAAACCGCGTCTAGGCCGTCAAGGCTGTCGAACCAATCGGTCGCCAGAACCAAACCCGCTCCGCGAAAATTCACAATTTGGCGTTCCCCGTGGGCGTCAACCAGCACTGATGAATAGGAACTCTTGGCGCCTTTGGTGCGCGTGACATGGGACACATCCACACCTTCGCGCGCCAAATCTGCGACGATCATGTCCCCGATGTTGTCATCACCCAACCGCGCGCCAAGCACCGCCTCGCCTCCCATACGGGCAATCGCCACAGCCGCATTCGCCGCAATGCCGCCGCCCACAATGTCAGCGTCTTCGGTGCCATATTTTTCTGGAAGCTTTGGCAGCACATCAAGTCGAAACACAAAGTCCACAACCGCGCCACCAACACAGAGAACCTTACTCATTTTGGCACCTCCAGACCGCTGGGCACCTTATCGGGAACACCCAACCGCCCTTTGATCGACTCTGTGCCGGTCAAAGCGTGCAAAAACGCCACGATCTGAGAGACCTCTGTGTCGGACAAAGAAACGGGGTCGATATCGGCCCGCGCTGCCAATCGGGCACGTTCCCGCGTGTCGTCAAAGGGCCGGAAATCCGCTTTGCTCAACCACGGCACATCCGGCAAAACTGCATTCTGTTTGTCCCATGCCTCAAACGCGGCCCGTGGGTTCAGATGATGGCGCACCATCGCTTCCAGTGCACCATAGGCCCCGTTGTGCCCATACGGCCCGGTCAACGCCACATTGCGCAAAGCTGGCGTGCGAAAGCGATAGGCATCCTCGATCCGATCACTGGCGCCCATCCGCCCCACATCGCGCACCACCGGGTCCCATTGTCGGGTCTTGCCGGGGCCGAAATGCGGCAGCATCAGCGCATGAAACTTATGATCTGACAGCAACTTACCGGAATGACAGCTGCTGCATTCGGCCTTGCCATAGAACAGATCCATGCCAGCTTTCTGATCCGTATCTAGGGCCTCGTCATCCCCGTTCAGATAGGCATCAAACGGGCTGTCGTAAGACGTAAACTCATGCGCTTCAAACGCTGCCAAGGCATTCACGATATGGGTGATATTGATGTCGAGCGCCTGATCAACATCATCAAAAGCGGCGACAAACATATCTGCGTAACCGGGAATGATCCGCACCCGTTTGGCCACAATCGGCCAGACATTGTCGATCCTGTCATACACCGCCCCAGCAATCTGGTTTTCCTTTGGGTTGCCCGCCATTTCAAACTCAGCCGTCATCGGGAACAGCGCCTGTGCGGCCAGGATTGAATTCAAACCGCTGGGCAACCATTCCTGCGCAGGGCTGTCAAATCCGGTGTCATAGATATCGCTGACAGACAGACGCCCGTCATGAAACAACACGTCAATTTCTTTTGCGCCAAGGTTCCAAAGCGCAGGCGCGTTGCGCGGAATGCGTTTCACGATTTTTGCGTCACCCATACCCGGCGTGCGGTCACGGCCCAACCCGTCGCCGCCTTCGCCGATCCCAAGGCTCAGCCCGTCCCCGGACCCAAGGTCAGGATGATGGCAGGTGGCACACGCAATGTTCTGATTTCCTGACAGGATCGGATCAAAAAACAGCAGTTGACCGATCTTGGCCTGATCCAGATCGAAAGCAATAAAATCATCCTCTTGCAATGGCGCCGGAAGCGGGCTCCCATACGCGGGCGCCCCCGCGAGGGGGCCAAGAATAGCGACGAGGAAAAGAGAATGAAACGCTTTGTTTTTGCTGCACTTTTGGCCAGCACAAGCCCAGCTATGGCTGAGATCGAAACCGGCCGTGATTACATGGACGCCAAACAGTTCGACAAGGCGATGCAAGAGCTGCTTCCCGCCGCCAACAGTGGCAATGCCGAAGCCGAAGAATTGATCGGCGTGATGTACGCCTTGGGTTTGGGTGTCGCGCGCGACGACGTGCGTGCCTTCGAGTGGTACCTGCGTGCTTCTCTTAAGGGCCACGCCGGGGCGCAAAGCGGCATCGGTTGGTACTATGAGGTTGGCCGGGGCATGCCCGCACCCGATCTCGTGCGCGCCTACATGTGGTACACACTCTCCGCGATCGGAGGCGATCCTGATGCGGCCATTTCCCTTGAGGAAGTGGTGAAAAAGATGACGCAGGCGCAAATCGACAAAGCCCATATTCTGGTGGATGACTACCGGACCTGGCTCTATCCGTTTCGATAGGATTGGCCGGTAAATTTTGGGGTGGCGGGCCATTGGCCCACCACAAATTTTACATGGTCAGATCAACCAATCAGTTGAGATCTTTCATCATACCTGCATCGATGTCTGCTTCTGCTGCAGCAACCGCTGAAGTCAGCGCGTCAAAGATCTCTTCGCCGCCATCTACGTTGCCTTTGAACCAGTCATAAACCGGCGCTGCGGCCTCTTTGAATGCAGCTTTTTCTGCCGGAGTTGGCACATAAAGATCACCGCCGCCTGCAACGAAATCTTCGTAGGCTTTGATCGACTTGCGCTTCGGAGAAGCAAACGTCGCCTGCTGCAACGCGGAGAAACCGTCCACGATCACGCGACGCATGTCTTCCGGCATGGATTGGAACTTGGCGTTGTTCATCCACCACAGCGCGCCCATGTAGGCGTGGCCGTCCAAAGTCACGTACTGCAAACCCGCATCAGGGAACTTCATACCCATGATGTCGGTGATGCCATTTTTGGAGCCCTCAACCACACCGGTCTGGAACGATGTGAACAGCTCAGGCCATGGGATCGGCGTCGGAGAAGCCCCCAGCGCACGCACGAGCTCTTGTGGAAGGTCGGCAACCACGGTCCGGATCTTCAGGCCTTCCATGTCAGCCGGGCTCGCGACACGACGTTTTGTGTTGGCAAAGTTGCGCCAGCCGCCGGTGTTGCCGATTGTCATCAAACGAATGCTGTTGTCAGAATCCGCCAACGCCATTTCACGCATTTTGCGTGTGAAATCGCCAGCCAACACGGTCTCCGCAATACGGTCGTTTGCCATCAAATATGGCAGGTCGAGCACCTGAACATATGGGAAGATGCCAGACGCGCCACCAGAGGTGGAGATGTAGACGTCGATGGTGCCATCAGCGACACCCTGCAGACATTCCGCGCCTTTTGCGCAAAGCTGAGTGCCGATGAACAGTTCCACTTCGATTGCACCGTTGGACGCACTTTCCACGAAGTTTTTGAACACCACCAGACCATCATAGTCTTCATCGTTTTCATTGGAGTTCGCCGTCGCGCGGATTGTGTAGTCCGCCGCCTGCGCAGCCACAGCCGTCGTCGCCAAAAGCGCCGCAGCTGCCACTGCTTTAAGGGTTTTGTTGAACATTTTTATCCTCCCGATTAAAGTTCAAACATTTGATGTTACTGCACAAATCCTGTGAGTCTTGGGATCGTCATGGATATGGCAGGCACATAGGTAATGAGGAAGATCACGAAGACCTCCACCAATAAGAACGGCAGGATCGCTTTCGCGATGGTCTCCACCCGTTCTCCTGAAACGGAGCTGGCCACAAACAGAACCAGCCCCATCGGTGGCGTCGCCAGACCCACGGTCAAGTTGACGCTCATGATGATCGCAAAGTGCACCGGGTGCACACCGAGATCGACAAATATCGGACCCAAGATCGGGCCAAGAATGATGATCGCCGGACCAGCATCCAGAAACATCCCCACTGCAAACAGCAGGAGGTTGATCAAAAACAGCAGGATCAGCGGATTGTCAGACAGGCCCAAAATGAACCCAGCCATTGTTTCCGGCGCATGGCTCAGGCTGACCACGGTCTTAAAGGCCACCGCCGCCCCGACCAGCAACAAAACAGTGGAACTCGCCAGCGCTGCACGCATCAATACACCGGGCAAGTCACGCACTTTCAGCAGGCGCAGGATGAACAGCCCGACAATCAACGCATATCCCACCGCCACAGCCGACGCCTCAGTTGGGGTAAATACCCCCACCAAAATGCCGCCCAGAATGATGATTGGTGTTTGCAACGGCACCACAGCCTTTTTGCAAATGATCCGAAAGTCCGGGCTTACCGTGCGACGGATGCGCAGCAGGCTGACATGCGCAATCGGCAGGAACACCAAGAACGCCAACCATCCATTCACCGATACAACAACATCATAGGCGCCCAAGATTGCGGAAACTGCCGCAAAAAGGCCGACCAGAACGCCCGCAAAATTGATGCGCAAAAGCACAAAGCTAAATGCGGCTTCGGTTTTGGAGATCGTTTGCCCTTGCGTGACGATGCGTTCCGCCTTTGGCAGGTCATATTTGTCCGCCATCAAGCGCACCATCACCATAAGGCCAACCCCGACCAAAACACCGGGCACAATCCCTGCTAGGAACAAGGCCGCCACACTTTCGCCCATCACATAGGCGTAGATGATCATGATGCCAGATGGAGGAATGATCGGCCCAATCACCGAACTTGCCGCTGTAATCGCAGCCGCAAACTTGCGCGAATACCCGTTCTTTTCCATCGCCGGGATCAAGGTTGATCCCAGTGCCGACGTATCCGCCACAGCTGACCCTGACAGGCCCGCGAATAGGATAGAGGACAAGATATTCACATGGGCCAAACCGCCGCGCAGATGCCCCATAAGCGCTTGCGAAAACTCGACCAATCGCGTGGTGATCCCACCGCGATTCATCAACTCGCCGGCCAACACAAAAAATGGCAGCGCCATCAAAGGAAAACTGTCCATCCCGTTGTAAACATTACGATACAACAGCGCGATGTCGCGCTCCTGACCGTTCAGCCACAAAAGCAACCCCGGCGCAAAAAGCAGTGCAAAAAACACTGGCAAACCGATCATTAGGAAGATCAAAAAGAGCGGAAGAAAAAATGCCAGCATCAGTCAGCCGCCCCCATTGCCATCGCAAATTCATCAGTGCCCGGTTGCTCTGTGTCTGGACTGACCAAAGACAAAATCGTGCGCAGGATCAGCTCGACAGTGATGACAATCAACATCACCACACAAAACATCAGCGACCCGTACATAAACCGCAGTTTGATTTTGAAACCTTCCATTCCAACCCACTCCAACGGAATGCGCAGTGAGGAACTGTCAAACTTACCGCCAAAGCCAAAAGTGTGGCCGTATCCATGCTGTACAGCAATCAGCAGTACCACCAGCGAGATACACAAAAGCACTAGATTGAGCGCCAGCCCCGGCACGCGAGACAAGGTATTTGGCAGTGTGTCGATTGCGACAAACCCACCCCAACGCATGGCAGACGGGGCCATCAGAGCCACCATCCACAACATCAGAAATCGCGCCGCTTCATCTGGCCAGGCCAGTGCATTGTTCAGGACATACCGACAGAACACCTGCGTCAAGATCACGACAACCATCAACGCCAGCGCCGCAGCGCCCAAGCGCCTGCCAAGCCGCAGAACATGCGTGTTCACCCACGCCAAAGGCCGTAAAACCGTCATCATTTGCGATACATCCTCCCCAGATATCGCAACAAAACCCAAATTTGTATCGAAATGGATTTCGTTTTTTTCGATTACGTCACAAAACGAACCACCCCGTCAAGCAAATTGACTCATTCGGACACAATGAACCCCACATCCTCTCGCTGAGCGAGCGCCTTCATCGCGGGATCAAACTGTCGATCTGTCACCAAGGTATCAACGTACCTAAGCGCGCCAAACGACACCGGGGCAAAGCTGCCAAACTTAGAACTGTCCAGCGCCAAAATGACGTTACGCGCGCTGTGCATGATGGCGGAGCTCACTGCACTTTCTTCCAGATCATAGTCGACCAGGTCCCCATCGCGGCCCATCGCTGCAGCCCCGACAACAGAAATATCAGCCCTAAACTTGCGGATGAAATCAACGGTTGCAGCCCCCATGATGGCCCCATCCACGCCACGTACACTGCCCGCAGGAACGATGACCTGAACACCCGGAAAAACCCTTAAAACATTGGCAATATTTACGGAATCCACAACAACATTCAACCCAACATGATGGGCCAAATGGCGTGCCGCAGCCATGGTTGTGGTGCCGCCATTCAAAATCACATTGGTGTGGTTTGGGATCAACTCGGCAACCGCGGCCCCAATGGCGTCTTTCTCATCGCGCATGATTTCTTTGCGCACATCAAAACCTGCATATTCGGTCCCGGAAGCGAGCGTCGCGCCCCCGTGAAATCGAATAATCTGATTGTCATCAGCCAACGCCGTGAGATCTTTGCGGATGGTTTGGGGCGTGGTGTCCAGCCGCTCCGCCAGATCTTCCACCATTGCTCGTCCCGCTTGCTTCAGCAGCTTTAGAATCTCTTCCTGACGGGCTCGCGTTTTGGCACGTGCTCTCATTAGGTCCTCCCATTTCTTTTCGAATCTACCTGAAAACGAAAATTTTTCAACATTCTTCCGGTTTCCCACCGGACAAAACGCGCGTATTGGTGGGACTTCGAAGCATTTTGGCGGCTCACGTTGCGAAAAACGTGCGAACCACCACTAGTTTTGTTTCGTTTTCCAACGCACATGGGTCACAAGGGCCAAATGGTCAGACGCCTGTGCATGCAGCCCCTCGATCACGGCAACGCTGCGCACCTCAAAGCCATCGGAGACATAGATATAGTCGATGCGACGCCCGCGTTTGCCAAACGGCACTGACGGGTAGGTGCCCCGTGCCTCCACAAGGTTCGCGCCTTGCGCCGCGCGCGCCAGCGTATCGCCAAACCGCTGCGTCACCCGCGCATGACGTGAATCATCGGGCTCAAAATTGAAATCCCCTGCCAGCACCACAGGCGCATCTGTCGGCAAAGCCTCCAGAATCCGTGTGACCTGCGCACCGCTGTTGTCATCCCGGTCACGATGTACAGAGCTTACGACAATGGGTGTGCCGCGCACATCGACACGTGCCACGGCCATGGCTTTGCCATTTCCGGCACCACGACTGGTCACCACACGCGTGCGATCCTTTAAGGCACATTTGCTTAGGATCGCCGTCCCCCACCAAGGAAACGGGCTTGGATGAAAGACAAAGTGATGGTCCATATTCAAGCGTCGCGCCAACCGCGCCGCTTGCCCCCACCCCAGCACCTCCTGCACCGCCACAACATCCGGGTCCGCTGCCGCAATGGCGGCCGCAACCGGCGCAATGTCATGTGATTCAAATAGGTGATGTCGCGGGTTGGCGCCTGGATGGCGCACTCCCAATCCGGTGCGGATGTTGTAGGTCATCACCCGCAGCCCCGCCTCTGATCCGCACTGCGGCGCACGTCGTTCAGCTTGGCCTGTGGGCACGGTCCCCAACCCAACCAACATCACCACGACACAGAGGATCAGCCACCGCAACCTCAACAGAACTTCCGGTAGTCTTTCAGAAGCTCGTTGACGTCATCATAGTGATAAAGCTTGCTGCCATAGGCAAACACACCCGCGTCACAGTAGTCTTTGATGGTCTTTTCAGAATGTGAAATCATCACGACCCGCGCGTTCTTGATCTTGTCTTTCAGCGCCTGCTCGCTCTTCTTCTTAAACCGTCGGTCTCCAACCGCTGTGATCTCGTCAATCAGGTAGCACTCAAAACTGATCGCCAACGACAAGCCAAACGCAAGCCGCGCCTTCATTCCGCTCGAATAGGTTTCAATGGGCAGGTTGAGCGATTTGCCCAGCTCCGCAAATTCCTGCACCTGTTCGAGAACATGATCGGTGTTGCAGCCATACACACGTGACACAAAGCGCACGTTCTCCACACCGGTCATCAAGCCGTTGAAACCGCGTGCAAACCCCATCGGCCAACTGACTTTTTCGGTGCGCCGCACGCGGCCAGAGGTCGGAAGCTCAATCCCGGCAATCATGCGCATCATCGTGGACTTACCCGCCCCGTTGTGCCCCATCAATGCAACGTTCTGTCGATCCGCAAACCGATAGGACGCGTCATCCAGAATGACTTTTTTCACCCCTTTGACGTTGTAGATTTTGGTCAGGTTTTCAAAGGCAATCATGCTCAGACCCTTTGCTTGCGGGTGATGCGTTCTACAAACATCGCAATGATCACCAACCCGGCGGCCAACCCTAAGGGATAGGCGATGTTGAGCACATCGCTGCGGTAGTTGGAGTAAAACCCTTCGCGCGTCCATTCCACAATGTGGAGAATGGGGTTCCACTTCAGCACGGCCACGGCTTCCGGCGGCATCGAACTCGGGATGTAAAACACGCCGGACAGGAAAAACAACGGGCGCGCAAAGATCTTTTCAACATGCTGCCACGCTTGGTTTTTCTGATACAGGATCGCGTTGATCGCCCCCACACCGAACCCCAGCAAACAGGTGGTCAAAAACGCATAGATCAGCATCTCGGGATGTGCCGGGAAATGCGCCAGCCCCACCACCATCAATCCACTGTAAAAAATGGTGTTGATCACCAAGAACGTACAGGCAATCAGCGACAGGCGGGCAAACAGCGTGTCCGGCTCTTTGATCATCGGATAGCTCAGCAGCGACTTGTTCGATGTGAACGCCCGCATCAGCGACACTGAGAGCTTGTTATACAGATCCAACGTCAACACAGCGGTGGCAAAAAACAATGCAAGCGAGGTGCCAAACGGCGACTGCCGACCAATCAGGTAGAACAGGGTCACCATAAAAGACACGGAGAAAATCGGCTGAAAAATCGCCCAGAAATACCCAGAGTGTGACGTGCCAAAGGTCATGCGGGTTTCGCGCAACGTCAGCGCCGCAACCACCCGAATTTGCAACCAGATCGAGTAAAACATTGCCCCTACCTCAGCGCATATGATCGCGTACAGCAAAACCAATCAGCGTCGATATCGCCCATAAGGCAAACCCGGCCACAACCACCAAAAGGAAATCGCGCAACCGCACCGGATAGGCCGGCTCGTTGGGCTTAAACGGTCGGGCAAACACACCCAAATAGCGTTGCTGGCGATCGGCATCCATGCGCGCGGTTTCGAGGGAAACCATGGCTGATGCGTAGCTTTGCTGTGCAAAATTTTGTTCGATCAGAAGGCCTTCATAGGCGGCCAAGGCCTCGGCGGTGTTGGTTTGACTATTGCCGTTTGTGCCAATCAACGCGCGCCGTTGTGCAATCTGTTGCTTAAGCGCGTCTGCTTGGCGGTTCAATTGTACCAGCATCGGAGAATCTGCATCCACAGAACCTGACAGCGCTTCAATCCGGGCATTGATGTCTACCAATTTGGTGTCCAGTGACGACATCAATTGTGCGTCCAACTGTGCATTGACCATCGGGTCTACAGCTCCACGTTCAGCACGGAAATCCACCAGTTCAAGCCGCACTTTGCGCACCCGCTCTTCAGCCCGCTCCACCTCTTTCGCGGCAAATTGCACGGAATCCCGACGGGCGGTTTCTGAAAGCTCATTCACCAACCGGTCCGCAGCCGCCAGCGCCAATTGCGCCAACCGTTCTGCTGTATCGGGATCAAAGGCCTGCACCTCAAACGTCACAATCCCGGTGGTGCTGTCATAGGTCGTGTTGATCCGCCACTGCCAGTATTCCACCATCTGTTCAAAAGTGTTGTCTGGCCGAAATCGTGCAATGGGGTCGACAAACTCCTGTGAGTAGTGCCCGCGCAGATCCAATTCAGCATCCAAATGACGCAACAAATCCGCGCTCTCAAGAAAATTGCGCACAACGTAGCTGTCTGATGTTGTGCTGCCGCTTGGCGACAAACCGGTGAAGGAGGTTACGAAATCTGGCGCCCCACCACCTTCGAGGCCCCGGATGACAAAACTTGCTCCCGCGGCGTAGCGATCAGAGGCGATGATGCCAAAATAGGCCCCGCCCAGTGCCACAGGCGTCACAAACAAGAAGAGGAAGGAAAAAATCAAACCCCAACGCGTTTGCCGCAGCGGCGATGTTTTTGGGGGCTCTTGCATCACACCGGTTGGACCTTCGCTCGTCTCAACCGCTTTCAATGCTTTGACTTCTGCCATAAGTGACCTTTCCCGCGTCTTCTGACACGGCTCCAGCTTTGTGTGTGTCCCGCCTCTCATTCTTAAGACGCGGTCCGCCATGCCCATCAAATCGCGGGCCCTATGGCGTTGGCTTCAGACTTAATTCGTAAAAGTTTACGAAGTGTCAGCACCGCCGCGAATTTCGATCCGCTGGCGTGAAAAATTCAGTTTTAGGTTGGCCTGCTCCAAAACGGGTCGCGGCGCACATAGTCGATCAACCATCTTCGCGCAGCTGAGGCAGACATGCCTTCCAGCTCAGGGTTGACCCAGCCAAACACCTTGTCGCGATGCAACCCATCCACATCCTCAGCCACATCCAGGTAATCCTGTAAGGCGATTTCGGGATCTTGGTGCGGCATGATCGACTTGCGATCATAGATGGCTTCCAAGCCTTCAGGCACCGCGTCTTCGCGCGCCATCACCATGTGTCGAATGCGTTGTTTGAGGAAAATAGCCTCCATGCCGGAAATGTCACAAACCCCCAACGCGACCGCCAATGGGTTTGCACAGTCTTCCTCGATGGTCGTCAGACGACTCAACTGCGTGCGACATGCCATTCGAAGCTGCAAGCTGGCATTTCGCATCACAACGGACACCTGCAACCCCGAGCGGCGCAGCAAGCGAATGCCAGAGACAAACTCGCGCACCATCGCAGGTTTCAGCATGCCAAGGTAAGGATGCGGCTTGACCACAACACGGTGCATATCCAACACACGTGCCGCTTTCAGCACAGCCATAAATCCGCGCATCCCAACCACCGAACTGTAGTTGTCGGCATCTCCGCCGTACCCTTCCCATGTGGGGGAAAACAGGATCACAGGTGCGGCATCCGTGACACGCGCCGGTTTGATCCATGGCATAGATTGCACAAAAGTGTCGCCCATCATCACAAGACGGCCGTTGTCCACATCCGCAGACGTAAAGATGCCGGCCTGCAAATAGCGATCGCGCGCCAAAGGTCCGGCAATCGACACATAGTCATACATCCGGGAAGCCGGACGCACCGAGGCGCCTTTGTTGCTTTCCCCATGCAGCGTCAACACGTGGCGCAACGCCCGATTGGTCACCGTCTGCAAATTGGATTGCGAATTAAACGGGTAAAACAGCACCGCGCCTTTTTCCAACGGAAAATGCGCAGAGCCCCCCCCTTTGACGGGCCGAATGTCCAAATCGCGAGGCAACCGGGTGAACATCCGCTGCATGCGGATGATCGCCCGATGGCGCAGCAGCAAAGGTGTATCCGTCTTGCCGTAGGCCCCGCTCTCAAAGAACGGGCGGATCTGGTTGACAGCGGAGAGGACCGGGCTGTCCAAATAGACAGCCTGATCGGGAACCGCTTCCGCGGCACGCTGCGCAATGGTTGCGCTGCGTTCTTCAGAAACGTTTAGGTCTACCCCGTCCGGCATAGCTGGTGCCGATCCTTCTGCCGTGTCATGCACATTCAGCATCGTCTTAGGTGCGCACCACCAAGTTTTCGCTCAGCAGCATACGGCCAGTGGGCGAATGCATCATCGCGATCACGTCAGCAACCTGCTCAGGCTGCATGATGGTGCTTGGATCCTCATCAGGTGCCAGCGTCTTGCGCAGGTCCGTGGCGCAGCGGCCCGGAGACAGGCACACAACATCAACGCCATACGGCGCCAGTTCGTCGCGCATCACTTCGGACATGTTGATCACCGCAGCTTTGGACGTGGAGTAAGACATCCAACCAGAGCGGCCATTGATACCTGCAGTGGAGGCAATGTTGATCACTTTGGCCAATGGATGGTCACGCAGCAAAGCTTCCTGAACAAAGCGGAACGGCGAATACACGTTCACTTGCATGGTCTGCTCAAAGTCGGACATCTTGGTTTCGTTGATCGACGCGGGTTTGGTGTACCCGGCATTGTTCACAACAGTGGTCACAGCAATGTTCTCGCGCTCCAGCGCATCAAACACCTCTTTCACAGCTTCAGGCTTGGACAGGTCTGCCTCGATCTGAAACACCTGACGGTTGCCGGAAATTGCGCGCACTTCGGTGACCGCATTGTCAAACGCGTCAGATTTGCGCGCCACCATGACGATGCAATTCACTTCATCCATGCCCCGTGCGAAACGGCGTGCAGTCGCCAGGCCGATGCCTTTAGAGGCACCACTAATCAGTACAGTTTTAGTCATAGGTCGTCACTTTCCCTTTGCTGTGGAAATCCTTCATCATGCCTTCAGCGATGATAAAATCTTCTGGAGTGGTCACTTTTCGGTTGCGGCTTGATCCTTCCAAAGACAGCACAGGCCGCCCGGTCATTTTGACCACCATCACCGAGTCTTCGTTGTAGACTTTGCCTTTTTTGCGCGCCGTGGCGTGCGCGGTTTGCAAAGTGGCGCGGCCGAATTTTTGCGGCAGCTGGATGTCAAACACCTTCTCGCGTGACACGCCGGAGCGAACCATGCGGGTGTCGGTGTCGATTTTGCACATCGAAAACGCAATTGCGTGGCAATACCCTGCATTTTCCGCCTCACTCGTAATGAGATCTGTCAGCATATCGACGCTGACAAATGGACGGGCTGCTTCATGCAGCACCACGACGTCTTTCTCTGCGGCATCCAGCAAAATTTCACAACTTTCCTGGCGTGTTGTGCCCGCAGGCAGGATCTTAAACGGCAGCCCGGCGCAGTAGGCCTCCATGATTTCGCGAGTCCGCTCCTCAAAGCCCTCAGGGGCATTGACGATCACCTCGGCGACATGGGGGGTGCGCACAGCCGCAATGATGGAATGGGCAATCATCGGGTGGCCGGCCAACTTGTAAAACTGTTTGGGCTCATGGTGTTGAGACCGCGACCCAACTCCTCCGGACAACAACAGGAAAGACACCTGAGGTTCGGGGATGGGGCGTGTAAGTCGATGTAAACTCATTCTTATCAGCTCGCTATTGCAAGGGTTGCCAGCACGAGTGCCGTGAATTTGGCGAGATCGGTGGACGGCGCGTTTGCAACAAACAGCACGTCTTTGTCTCGCATGGTGAAAGCCTGCGTCATGAAGATCGACTCTGGGGTGGTCAGATCGAGCCAGTAGATGGTCGGCACACCCATCGCGTAGGTTTTCTTGGGCATCTTTGCTCCGGTGCTCTGCACCCGCGCTGCGGTCTCAAACCGGAACAGGAACACGCCGCTGTCATCTGCCAGATTGTCCTGCAAGCCACCCACTTTGCTGATGGCTTCAGCCAGCGTGACACGTTCCGTCTGGAAAGGTTGCTGGGAGGGTTTTTTCACCGCCCCAAACGCCGAGAACGTACGGGGGTTGTGCAACAACTGCACGGTATCACGCGGTTGCAGCCAGACGTTGGCACTTGCGTTGGAAATCACCTCATCCAAACGCGCCTTGGCCGTTGATGTGCCGCGCATCAGGCTGATTTCCATATCATGTGTGGCTTGTGACGCACCTTTGGCGATGGCAACTGCGTCCAGCAGCCGCAGACCGCTTGCGGGGATGTCAAACTGACCTGGGGAGCGCGCATCGCCCACCACAGTGACGCTTTGCGCGCCATTTTTCTCGAGGATCACGGAAACTTCTGGATCAACCGCTTTGCCGCGCAATCCTTCGGCGATGTGCTCGCGGACCTGATCCACGGTCATGCCAAGCACTTCCAGATCGCCCACATAGGGGATGTTGATGTTGCCGTCGTTGCTGACAATCACCGGGATTGCAGAGGATTTCTGATCGCTGGTCGAAAACAACCCTTCAGGGGAGCTTTCCCAAACCCGAACCGTCAGCCGATCACCAACGCGAATACTGGTCCCTGCGGTAGAGCTGCTACGCGACGCAAGACTGCCTGCGAAGCCAACTTTCTGCGGGCCACCGATTTTATCAATCGTATCCGTTGTCACCGGCACCATGGCAAAGTCGCGCTCCACATTCTCTTGGTTTGCGACCTCATGGGTGACCGCAATCGTCGCCTTTCCCGGTCCCTGCCCCGGTAGAGTTGAGCATCCTGCTAACCCTACCATGGCAATGCCCACTGCAGCAGCGCGGGCAATCCGGGATCTTGTCTGTTTCGATCTCACAACCATTCAGGTCATCAACTTTCTGTCTCACGCCCCAGCGGTCTGATGCCGCCAAAGCCAAAGGAATTCTTCCAGTGCCGCCCATGCACTTCTGTACAGCGACGGTCATGGCGCCAGTTCTTGGTCGCCTCGAAAGCATCTATTCGTGAAAGTGGTTACCGATCCGATAATGAAATCCGGGCTTGATTTTTGACGGGCAACCGCCGGTCCAAATTGCAAACAAAGTCTAAACAATCGACCCGTACACGCCCCTGCCTTTGGCGGCAGGACCGGAGGCTCAAAGCACGGCTCTCTTAGGCAACCACACCTGCATCCAATCGCAATATCTGGTAATTTCTGTATATTTTTAAATGGATTAGACGACAATCCGTCTGAGAGAAGCCGAACTCAAACGCTGGCACAATGGTTGTGAGACCCCGAAACATCGGAGCGTAAGCGATCCGAAATTATGACCGTAAGGTAACCGGGTTGTTTCGACTTTTAATTAAACTTAGCCGAAAATCCCAACGTCTCATCTGAAAATTCTACAAGACAGAAACGACAAATGCTCTGCGGCGCGCGCGATGCATCCCCAAAGAATCGATCCAGACTGTATTGAAACCGCATAAAGGAGGGCTTGGGCCAATATACGCAGAGTTTTGCGGGGCACTGCGGCGTGCCACCTTGACCCTCTGCTCAACTGCGCCGCCGTTGCCGGCACATAAGGTTGAAGGGCTAAGGTGCGCCAGCA
Organism: Shimia sp. NS0008-38b; assembly: GCF_040370365.1. Taxonomy (NCBI): domain Bacteria; kingdom Pseudomonadati; phylum Pseudomonadota; class Alphaproteobacteria; order Rhodobacterales; family Roseobacteraceae; genus Shimia; species Shimia sp. NS0008-38b. The sequence goes on from NZ_BAABWQ010000002.1 coordinate 102,339, forward strand.
ACTAAAAAGGCCGCCCATTGGGCGGCCTTTAAGTCAAACAACAGAGCCTAGCTTGTAGGCGTCAATCGCAAGGTCTCGACAGAGTAACTTGGCGATCTCATCGACATCTGTGCGGCCCAAAATGCCACGCTTGCGCTGCTCCGCGAGATGAATGCTCACGCCGCGTCGCCACATGTCGTGCCGCGCTGGGATCGACATCAACGCGCAGGTGTCATCGGAAAACCCAACCAGGTTCCAATACCCGGCGGTTTCCACAACCCGATCCAGATACCTAGCATTGCCGTTGGCGCTGTCATGGAACCACCATGGTGCGCCCAAGCGCAAAGCAGGCCAATGTCCCGCCATCGGTGCCAGCTCGCGGGCATAAGCCGCCTCATCCAGCGCGTAGACAAGAATGTTCATATCTTTGGAATTGCCAACACGGTTCAGCAGCGCATCCATGCCGTCCACCCAGTTGGTGGCAATCGGAATGTCGCCACAAATACCTGCGCCAAACTTGTCAAACATCTCTTTGTTGCTGTTGCGGCGCACACCTGCATGGATCTGCATAACCAGACCATCTTCGGCAGACATCTGCGCCATTTCAATCAGCATGTGACCGTAAAAACTCTGCGCCTCTTTGGGGGTGATCTTCCCGTCCAACGCTTTGGCGTAAAGCGTCGCTGCACGTTTCTCGGTTAAGTAACAGGTCACCAGTTCCTGAACCGAATGGTCCGTAGATGTGGCTCCATTGGCCATAAAATACGCCCGACGTGCCAGAAGCGCTTCGAGGTAACCCTCAAAACTGCCAGTGTCTTGCCCAGTCACTTCAGCAAGCTTCACGATGTCCGTTTTGAAGTCCGGATGTTTCGGGTCCAGAACGGAATCCGGCTGGAATGTCGGGATCATCTTTCCACGCAGCTTTTGCTTGCGCGCAACCTTGTGATGCGCGAGATCGTCCAACGCATCGTCGGTGGTGGCCAGCACTTCAATGTTGAAGGCCTCCATCAACGCTTGCGGGCGCATTCTGGCAGATTTCAGTTCCGCATCGATTTTGTCGTAAATGGTGTCTGCGTTTTCAGCATTTAACGTCGCAGTGATCCCAAAAACCCGTGCCAAAGTGGCCGCCATCCACATGTCCGTAGGCGTGCCGCGGAATTTGTGAAAATGTTTGGCAAAGATCCGGAATATTTCACGCGAATTGCGCTGATCAGCTGGCACGCCAACGCCCAGTTCTTCCAATCCAACGCCTTGGCTAAACAGCATACGAAGCACACGGTTGTCCGGAAGGATCAGAAGCTCGACTGGGTCCGCAAACGGCGTGTTTTCCGCAAACCAACTTGGGGCGCAATGCCCGTGCGGAGAAATGATCGGCAGGTCGCGCACACCATCATAGATATCCTGTGCTGCGTCTGACAGCATCAAGATCGGGGATGTGTGGCCAGTTAGGCTTTGCAAACCTTGGGTCATAATAAAAAAACTCTCTCATTCTGGCGGCGGCGACCCGAAAGCCCCCACAGACGCAAAGCGGCCAATACCAAGCCAACCCCTCTGCGCATCCGCATGTCTGGAAGCCAAAAAGCACACATATTGATTTACGTTCTGCTAACGCACGCTTTGACTCCCGCTTCAAACCACCTCAGGCATTACCAAAACTGGCAAACAGAGCCCGCCTGAGGAACCGTGCCCCAACGTCTTGTGCCCGATTGGCGGCCACGCTTTGAGGCAGCGATGTTGCGCGCGCCAAAGGGGCGAACAACGTTAATCTATATTTTTGCTAGATAAATTCGTTTCAACCGTGCATGCGACGCGGAGGGAAAACTACGTGTCCGTGACAGCACGCCTGTTCTTTAAATGCCACAAAAGTCTCGACAATTTTAGTGTTTCCATGTGACATTTGGAACCAACTTATCGTCCTTCGAAGAGCCCAATTATCGTGTTATGTGACCCAGTTTCTGCTCACGCGAGAAACCTTATGCCGCAAGCAGGCTTAGGTTGCGCGATGGGAGGTGATTGGGTCTCCCCGACAAGGACCAAAACGACATTATTTGGAGGTCTCGCGTGTCAGTAAAAGGAAGCATTGTCGAGCCGTTGGGCCTGCTTCACGTTGTGTATCAAGGCGTCATCAAGCTTGACGACGCGCGCCGGGAATTCAGACGCCTCTATACCACCCCGGCTTACCGCGCTGGCATGCCGGAAGTTTGTGATTTTTCTCAGATCACCGAACTAGACCTCGGCTTTGACGAAATGCTTTCGTTTGTCCGCGACGCGATTGCGTTTCACGCGGCCCAAGGTGCGATACCAACGATCTGTATCGTTGCCACACCAAACTCTGCCCAACATGTCTTGGATATGTACGCGGATCTGACACATGCCCTCTCAAACGACTACCCAATCTACATGGTCGAAGGCTACCCGGAAGTCCTCGCTTTGTTAGAACTCTCCCGCGAAGACTTGGCACACTTTCCAGAATTCTGTAGGCGCGAAGCACATCTGATCTGACCCGCATTGCCACATGCAGAAAGCGGTACGCTCCAGTCACCTGCAAGGCGTCTGGAGCGTGGTCCTGTGTGTCAGTGGTCCTAGTAGCTGTAGGCGCCGTAGATTTTGCTCAAATCCCCGTTCCAATCACCGTGGTAGTGCTCCAACAGCTCATCGGCCGGTACCTTTCCGCTCTCCACGCTCTCTTTTAGTGCATTCAGGAAATGTGTTTCATCCGGGACCAGTCCCCCGGCTCCTGCCATGCCGCGGGCTTTCAGACCCGCCTCAGAGATCGCAACCACTTCGCGCGCCAGATCATGCATGTTGATCTTGCCAACTTGTGCCTGCAGAGCCTGTTCACTTGCGGCAACACGCAAGGCTTCACGCGTTTGCGCATCCCAGTCTTTGACCAAATCCCATGCCGCATCCAGAGAGGATTGATCATACATCAAGCCAACCCAGAACGCAGGCAGCGCGCAAAGACGTCGCCACGGACCACCGTCAGCGCCACGCATCTCCATAAACTTTTTGATCCGTGCCTCTGGGAAAGCGGTGGTCAGATGGTCGGCCCAATCGCTCAACGTCGGCATCTCGCCGGGCAGCGCCGGAAGTTCGCCTTTGAGGAAATCACGGAAACTCATGCCCAGCGCATTGATGTATTTGCCATCGCGATAAACAAAGTACATCGGCACATCGAGCGCATATTGCACCCAACGTTCAAAGCCAAAGCCCTCTTCAAACACAAACGGCAACATGCCGGTGCGGTCTTTGTCCAGATTGCGCCACACCAGGCCGCGTGTGGATTTCATACCGTTGGGTTTGCCATCCAAAAACGGGGAATTGCCAAACAACGCATTGGCCACCGGCTGCAACGCCAAGGCCACACGCAATTTTTGCACCATGTCCGCCTCAGACCCGAAGTCGAGATTCACCTGCACCGTGCAGGTCCGATACATCATGACTTTGCCCATGGTGCCAACCCGATCCATATAATCGGTCATCAGCTTGTAACGCCCTTTGGGCATCACTGGCATTTCTTCGTGGCTCCAAATTGGGGCCGCGCCCAATCCAATGAAACCAACACCAATTTTGTCGGCAATGTCTTTCACATCGCTCAGATGTTCGTTCACCTCATCACAGGTCTGGTGAATGCTCTCAAGCGGTGCCCCTGACAGCTCCAGCTGTCCGCCCGGCTCAAGACTCACATTGGCCCCGTCCTTTTCCAGACCAATCAGTTTGCCGCCTTCTTCAAGCGGGGCCCAGCCATGGCCATCACGCAGCCCTTCTAGCACCGCCAGAATAGACCGCTCACCTTCATACGGCAGCGGTTTGAGAGAGTCTTTGCAATAGCCAAACTTCTCGTGTTCGGTGCCGATGCGCCAATCCTCTTTGGGTTTACACCCGGAAGATAGATATTCCGCTAGCTGGTCGTGATGCTCGATCGGTCCGCCACCGGACTGAGGAATAGACATGCGCTTGCTCCGCTCCTGCAAACTCTTTGGAAAATCAGTCGTGATCTGATTTTAGGGTGGTGTCAATGCAACCTGCGTCCCTGACTGTCACGATCGTCTTTGGTCCAGATCACAACCGGTTGATTGGGTGTCGCTTTTAACTGTGACAGCATGTGTTCCGTGCGAATGTTATCAAGGCTGGCAAACGCATCAAACAAAGCGTCTGCGCCTGCCGCAGTGACAGGGATATGCAGCGGCGCTTGCCCGGGCTGATACAGGGCCCAGACTGCGGGCGTACTGCGCCCATCCAGCACGACTCGGCTGAGACTGCGAATGGAAACGCTCCCACCATTGAGCGGGCCAAAATAGGCAACTTCACCTTCATCGACCTGCACCATACCGGGTCCGTCTTGGCCAGTGCGAAACCGCGCACGCTGCACGCCGCTGACGATCAAAACGGCCCCAATCGCAACCAAGCCGATGCCAAGCCATTTCATCACGCCAAAACCGCTGGCCCACCACAGCCCAATCAACAACACCGCACCGCCCAACAACGCTTCGCGCCATTGCGCCACCATGGCGCGGGCCTCAGGTCGAATGAAACTCATGTGTGCTCCTCCGTAAGTGCCAAGCCCTGTGTAAGGGCCTCCAATCTTGGCAGCGCGCGTTTTAGCTGCGCTTCAGATGGATGTGTCAGTTTGAGACGGCGCAAAAATTGCTCCGCCACAAAAAAGGCGAACACCGCGCCTTGCTCCTGCGGTGGCAAAATGCGCGCAACATCAAACGCCTGCACATCATCTTTGTCCAAGCCCAAAGGCCCGGGCACGCCTTCTTTGAATATGGAGGACGCCACCAAAAACCGCGCGCACATCCGCGCCAACGGCAGAGAATGCCCGCCCTGAATGTCAAAGGCCCACACTGTGTCTCCATCGACATTCAGGTTCACCGGCGCAAAATCACCATGTGCCATGGTGTGCTGTATCCCAATACCCTTGTGGGTTTTGCCGATGGCTGCCATCCGCTGCCACGCCCTCTCAAACAAATCGGCTGCCTCCGGCGGAACCGCACCCGTGTCCTCGGTGATACGCCGCGCAATCTTGCGTCCCCAAAACGGTCGGACCTGTTGGCGCAACGGCGCCACCTGCGCCAGCCAATCACCACAGCGTGCCACCACATGAGATCGCATGGCGCGGCCCCCAGATTTCATCGCAACACTGGCTCTCATGCCCGGCGCGCGCTCTAAAATGAGCGTTTGGCTACCGGGCAGGTCCCCCAGAAAGGCGACCGCACGCACGGGCCCATCGGCAAACGCCTCACATAGAAAGGTCAATTCGTCTCTGGTCTCGGCCAGCTTCTGAACGGCATCCGGCGTCAAAAGCTGTTTGAAGACCGCGTCCCTGCCCTGAAACGTCCCCGAGAACACCATCGCCTCATCCCCCGCCTTCAGCACCTCGGCAATGCCACCTGCGTCTGCCCCAAAGCGCGAGCCCAATTCCGTTTCTATGCTGCTGGCAGCCTCTTGTGCCGCGATCAGACGGTCAAGCTGCATGGCAACGCCCTCGCCTCACAATCAAACCCGCGTGTTTTGGGAACCTACCCATTTGCAGAGGTTTCCTCGGAGTGAAACATCATCATAGAAAAGCTGCCGTTGCGCTCAAATCCGATGGCTTCGTAGGCCCGGGCCGCCTGAGGACTGGCCGCAAACAAAACCGAGTGCGTCACCCCCCTGTCCCGCGCCTCGGCCAAATGCAGCGCCACGGACCGCCGGGCCAACCCTTGCCCGCGCAACTCGGGCGGTGTGTAAACACCACCGATCTGCACCACATCAGGCAACGTTGCATTAAATCCGGACATTGCCACCGGCACGTCGCCACGCATCACAACCCGGTGGCTGTCTCTGGCCAAATAGCCCGCTATGTCATTTTGGGCAGCAGCGGCGCGCGCGTGTTCGGGTGTGCCCATTACGGTTCTATGATAGTCTACACGCCAGCTCTCTATCAAAGATCGGGGTGCCTCTGACAAGGGTATCAACGTCAACCCATCACATGCAGGAAGACGCAGCGCGGTGAGGGCCAAACGATACCCCGGCTCTGCCCCGTTCAGTGACATCGGCCGCTGATCGAGGCCGCTCACGGCCAAAAACGCCGCAACTTGTGTGCTCTCCCCAAGACAGCCCACCAAGGGGCGATCTTGCCAAAACGGCGCAGTTGCAGCCCAATCCGCGGCTTGCGCGTCTGGCGCCTGGAGCAGGATTCCCCCCTCATTGGAGAGTGCAAAAAGACCCGGCTTTTCACCCTTCAAAGCCCAAACCCGCAACGCGCGCGGCTCCGCGCCACCCAATCCATGGTCCGCCAAGTTACTCAGAAAGAACATCGAACTCTGCAGGTGGTCGCGCAAAAAAACCTCGATCCAGCCAAGGTCACTTTCTGTCACTTCGCGCCAGCTCACTGCCAGTCTCCCACAGCCTGTTGCCAAAGGGTCATGGCAGCCACCGCCGCCGTGTCCGCCCGTAAAATCCGAGGACCAAGGCTGACCACATGCGCAAACGGCAACGCTCTTAAACGCGCCCGTTCGCTTTCGCTGAACCCACCTTCAGGTCCGATCAGAATTGCCCATGACCCGCCATCAGTGGCGGCCAATCGTTTGGCACTGCCCACTTCAGACTCATCACAAAACATCAGCTGACGACCCTCAGGCCAGTCCGCCAACAACCGGTCCAATCGGATGAGTTCGGCAACCTCAGGAACGTAAGTGCCACCGCATTGCTCCGCCGCTTCAACCGCATGTGCCTGAAGCCGGTCTTGGCGAATGCGCTCACTGTTGGTAAAATCTGTGCTTATGGGCACAATCCGCGCGGCCCCCATTTCGGCAGCCTTTTCCACGATAAAATCCGTGCGCGCCTTCTTGATCGGCGCGAAACAGAGCCAGAGATCAGGCGGCATTTGCAAGGGTTTGGTTTGCACCTCACACAGCAGCTCACCATTGCGCTTGTTGGCGATTGTCACACAACAACGCCACTCGCCATCGCGCCCGTTAAACAACAGCACAGGATCACCCACCGCCATGCGCATCACCCCAAAAAGGTAATGCGCCTGCTCTTTGGTGAGAGGAATGGTTTGCCCTTCCCCCAGCGCCTGCTCTACATACAATCTGACTTTTGCCTGTTTCATGAGACTCTACATATGGCCGACACATCGACAAAGAAAGAGCCCTCACGCGAAACAGAGGGGCAAGTTTCTGATGCCGTCTCAGGCAATTGGGTCGACAGGTTTGCACCGGTCGCGACGCGTCCTTACCTGCGCCTGTCGCGCGCCGACCGCCCGATCGGCACTTGGCTCCTGTTGCTGCCCTGCTGGATGAGCCTCGCCTTGGCCATTTTAAGCGACGGCCGCGCCAGTCCGTCTGACCTGTGGGTGGCCATAGGCTGTGCGCTTGGCGCCTTTCTGATGCGCGGAGCGGGGTGCACATGGAACGACATCACCGACCGTGAGATAGACGCACAGGTCGCACGCACCCGATCCCGCCCCTTGCCATCGGGTCAAGTCAGCACAAAACAAGCGGCCGTCTGGATGGCCCTTCAAACAGCGGTTTCCGCTGCCATCCTTCTGACCTTCAACACAAACGCAATCTTGCTTGGCCTCGCCTCGCTGATCCCTGTGGCGATCTACCCGTTTGCCAAACGCTTCACATGGTGGCCGCAAGTGTTCCTTGGGCTGGCGTTCAACTGGGGGGCGCTTCTCGCATGGACCGCCCACACCGGCACATTGAGCGCACCAGCCGTGGTGCTCTATATCGCCGGCATCACATGGACACTGTTTTATGACACGATTTATGCCCACCAAGACGTCGAAGATGACGCGCTGATTGGCGTGAAATCAACCGCACGGCTGTTTGGTGACAACAGCCCGCAATGGTTGCAAGGCTTCTTGATGGCCACGATTATGCTCTTTGGGCTGGCGGTGCTGATGGTGACCATAGACCGCAGCCCTGCGTCTATGGCCGTCGCCCTTCTGGGACCGATGGCCATGGGGTGGCACATGCAGTGGCAACTGCGCCAATTGGACACCGATGATGCCAGCGTTCTTGTGCGCCTGTTCCGCTCCAACCGGGATGCGGGTTTGATCCCTCTGCTGTTTTTCGCCGGTGCCTTCTTCCTTTGATTGCATGCGCGACGATCCCGTCGTATCAACCATGCACCACTGGCGGGACCACACTTTCTGAATGCGACTTTCTTCTCTTTTGATCCTCTTCGTCACCTTTGCGACGGCGGCCTTGCTCAGCCTTGTGGCCGCCAGTCTGTCCGCCGATCTGATCGAAGACAGCTCCCGCTCCGCCGTGAAACGCGAACTCTCCCTGCAAGGGATGGACTGGGCAGATGTGCACGCCGAAGGCTTGCAAATCTATCTCGCTGGTGTCGCGCCTTCTGAGGCGGATCGTTTCAAAGCTGTGTCTGCAGCCGGCGGCATCGTCGACGCAGCCCGCGTGATTGATAACATGCAGGTGCCTGCCACCGTTGGCATCGCACCGCCCCGCTTTTCCGTCGAAATCCTGCGCAATGACGCGGGCATCTCTCTCATCGGGTTGATCCCGGAGCAGGCAAACCGCAGCCAGATGTTGCGCGATTTGAAATCCATCGCTGGCAAGAGCGACGTCGCTGATCTGTTGGAGACCGCCAATTACGCAGCGCCTGAAGGCTGGCATGCGGCCACCCGCTATGCCCTGTCTGCTTTGGAAAACCTGCCGCGCTCTAAGATTTCGGTACGGGCTGATCAGGTCACCATCACCGCCATGGCTGACAGCCCGGATCATCGGACCACTTTGGAAAACGATCTGATGCGCCGCGTGCCTGATGGCTTGGAGGTCACCCTCGACATCTCTGCCCCGCGCCCGGTGATCACGCCGTTTACACTGCGCTTTTTGCTCGACGAAAAAGGCCCCCGTTTTGATGCGTGCTCTGCGGACACCGATCGCGCCCGCGCCCAAATCCTCACGGTGGCACGCGCGACCGGCGCCCCCGACACCACGGACTGTGTGATTGGGCTTGGGGTACCGTCCACTCGGTGGGCCGAAGCCGTCACCATGGCGATCCGCAGCCTTGATGAAATCGGCGGCGGCAGCGTGACCTTCTCTGACGCTGACATCACCCTGACCGCGCCAATGGGCACCGATCAGGGCACATTTGACCGTGTTGTTGGAGAACTCGAAGGCGCGCTCCCAGAGGCTTTTGCCCTGCTGGCCATATTGCCGCCCACGCCGCAAACTGACGACAGCGGAGCTCTGGTGCAGGAATTCACCGCCACGCTCAGCCCCGAAGGCTTGTTGCAACTGCGCGGCCGCTTGCCCAACGAAATCGCTCGTGAAACCGCCGACAGCTATGCCCGCGCCCGGTTTGGCACAGAAGCTGTACATATGGCTGCGCGATTAGATGACACCTTGCCGCCAACCTGGCCGTTCCGAGTGATGGCGGGACTGGATGCGCTGACATTGCTGCACAATGGTGTGTTGATGGTGACCCCTGATGCGGTGTCCATCTCTGGAAAAACCGGCAGCACCGACACAAACGCCCGCATTGCCCAGCTTTTGGCGGACAAACTCAGCCAGACCGACCATTTCGCGATCAACGTGGCCTATGTTGAGGCGCTTGATCCGCTTGCAGGCCTGCCCACTGTGGACGACTGCATGGCGGTGATCAACGCCGTGCAAGACGACACCAAAATTGCCTTTGAGCCGGGCAAAGGCACCTTGGACGCAAGTGCTGCCGCCATCATTGCAAAGATCGCGGAACAGCTCGACATCTGCCCAGATCTGCGGCTGGAAATTCAGGGCCACACCGACAGCCAAGGCCGCGAAAGCATGAACCAAGCGCTCAGCCAGACCCGCGCTCAGGCAGTTCTCACAGCTTTGCAAGACCGCCGTGTGCTCACCAAAGGATTTGAGGCCGTTGGCTATGGCGAAAGCCAACCGATTGCCGACAACGACACGGATGCGGGCCGCGAAGCCAACCGCCGCATCGAGTTTGTCCGCATTCCAACGGAAGAAGAAAAAGCGGCAGCAGAAGCCGCGGCCGAAGCGGAGGCCGCAGAAACAGAGTCTGCGGCAGCGCAGGAAAACACCACAGCAGACACCGCTGAAGAAAACGCCACCACAGACACGTCGAGCGAAGATCAGGCGGACCAAGCGGACACAACGGCGCCAGAAACGGCCCCCTCCACAGATGACAACGCCGCACAGAAAGACGGCGAGGAAAGCGATACAAATGACACGAATTGAGTTCATCCTGACCACAGCTGTGATCTTATTTGTGGCCTTCTGTATGGGCTGGTTTGCCAATTGGCTTGTGCATCGCTTCACGCGTGTTGCACAAGCTGACGTCGATCAGCTGGAACGCATGAGCCAAGAGCTGCACGAAGCCGAAGAAACCCGCGATCAGGCGATCACGTACCTGCAGCAACGCGAGGCCGAGTTGACCAACCAGCTCACCCAAACCGAGGCAGAGCTCTCCGCCGCCATGGACGGTCTGCGAGATGCACGCCAAGAGGCTGAGGAACTGCGCTCGCACGTGGAGCGTCTGGGCGACATTTAGGTTCACTCAAAAATTGTGATGAGGCTCAACCAAGCGGTCAATCCACATTGGTCAATGATGACGTAGTGCTGCAAAATGGCGCTTTGGGTCTGACCACGGTTTCAGGGCACGTCATTTGGACGCGCCCCATCACAAGTCCATCTCACTCAGCGGGCTGTTTTATCGACAGCTGTATACCTGACGCTTCGAGCCTGTCCCGCTGTGGTTTGTAAAAAATCCAATTGTTGATCTTCTTACCGCGGACCAGACCGGCCTCGGCAAGCTTTTTCATGTGCGCGCTGACGGTTGGCTGGGACACGCTCATCTTCTCTACAATCCGGCCAACACAGACACCATCTTCCACCAAATCTCCGTCGACCTGCGGCGCAAAAACGGGGCGGGGATCAAGCAGCCACAACATGATCTGAAGGCGCACGGGACTGGCCAACGCAGCAAAAATTTTTGCGCGCACCTCAATGAACTCGATTGACTCTCGATCTATATCGTCATTTATCAATATAGATGATTCCCTATATAGCGTGATTTCAATATGACTATACCCTCAGATCCCCTCGCCCGCCAAGCCCAAGCCTTCTCGCAAGGTGCTGCACTTGGAAAATACTACCTACAAAACCTATCAGACCGAGATGTGGCCGCCGCCCCCACATCCCGCAGCGCCTTGGATCTTGAACTCCCCAACACAGGTCACAGCGCCGATGTAGTGCTCAACCTGATGCATGACGCAGGCGCGCCCGCCACGGTTGCCACCGCCGCGGGTCGCTACTTTGGCTATGTGATCGGTGGTGCGCTGCCCGCGGCATCCGGCGCACGTGCATTGTTGTCTGCTTGGGATCAATGTGCCAACGCCGACACTGGACCTTCGGTCATGCAGATGGAACAAACCGCCGTGCGCTGGATTGTGGATTTACTTGATCTCCCTCCCCAAACCGAAGGCGCCTTCACCACAGGGGCCACCATGGCGAATATGACCTTGCTCGCCACCGCGCGCGACACTCTGCTGACGCGCATGGGCCATCCCCGTGGCAAAGGCCTGCTTGGCGCGCCCAATCTGCGTGTCATCGCCAGTGCGGAAATCCACGCCACCGTGCTGAAATCTTTGCGCTTGATCGGTCTGGGCTCGGATCACATCGAGCGCGTTCCAACCGATGACCAAGGTCGCATGCGCGCTGATCTGCTCCCGGCACTGGATTCCTCCTGCATTGTGCTGGCCCAAGCGGGCAACGTATGCTCAGGCGCATTTGACCCGATTGGAGACATCGCCAACCTCTGTCAGGTGGCGGGTGCGTGGCTACACGTGGACGGGGCGTTTGGTCTTTGGGCCCGCGCCACGCCGGACATGGCCGCAGCCCTCGCCGGACTGGACAAAGCCGATAGCTGGGTTGTGGACGCGCACAAAACTCTGAACGCCCCCTATGATTCCGGTCTTGCGCTGTGCCGTCACCCAGACGAGATGCGCGCCTCAATGGCCATCGGTGCCGCCTATCTCCCCCCCGTTGATCCGTCTCCTGCTGACCTGATCCCAGAGTTCAGCCGCGCAGCGCGCGGTGCTGAAACTTGGGCCGCTCTCCTGTCTCTTGGCCGCGACGGGCTTACGGAGATGATCATGGGGTTTCATCGCAAAGCCACCCGACTGGCTGATGCATTGCGCACGGAGGGTTTCACCGTGCCTCATGACGTGCATTTCAATCAGGTCTTTGTCGCGCTGCCTGCCACTCCACAACACTGCGCCAAAATAACCGCTGAAGTGCAGGCCTCAGGCGAGGCATGGTTTGGCACCGCGTCTTGGAAAGGACAGGATGGCTTCCGGCTAAGTGTGTCCAATTGGGCCACCTCTGATGCCGATATCGACCGGCTGGTACGCGCCATCGTTACGGCCCGACAAAAGGTCATACAGGCGGAAGCCGCCACCTGATTTGAAACACCCTGCGCACGGTTGGTTCACACGTGTTCTGACCGTGCAATTCCGCCACACGCACCTCCGCATTGCCGCCGTGATACCGACGCAATACAGACATTCAAAAATCGTGGTGATTGTGGGTTAACGCGCCAACACTACCAGCGGCTCAGCGCGTCCTCGTCTTCGTCTTTGGCAGCCACCCATTCGGCGCCATCAGCGGTGTATTCTTTTTTCCAGAATGGCGCGCGGGATTTCAGGTAGTCCATCAAAAATTCAGCGGCTTCAAAGGCATGCACACGATGGCGCGCGGCCGTGGCGACCATCATAATCATATCGCCTTGGCGCAACTCGCCATGGCGGTGAATGACCAAAACATCGCCCAGATCCCAACGACGTGTGGCCTCCTCGGCAATCGTCTCCAGCGCCTTCTGTGTCATCCCCGGATAGTGTTCAATCACCATCCGATCCATACCACCTTTGTCGGCATCCCGCACCACACCGGTAAAGGTGACGATGGCGCCCATGTTGCTGTGACCGCTGGCAAATTCCTGCGCTTCACGGCCAAAATCAAACGCTTTTTCCTGCACCACAACCCGCATGCCAAACCCTCTTAACCGCCAGTCATAGGAGGGAAAAACGCCACTTCGCGCACACCTTCCAGCTTTGCGTCAAAGTCCATCAATTCCTGATCCACCGCCACACGTAGTGCGCTCAGATCTGCAAAGGCTGCCTCGTAACGCTCTTCACGTGCCTTGAGCTCCTCCACCAAATCCGCCACCGTCTCTGCGCTGGTCTCTACTGTCTCTTTCGGGATGCCAATGCGCTCTCGGACCCATGCAAAATAAAGAACATTCATCGCAATCAATCCTTCAGATGTGGCCGTGCCTTGTTGAAATAATCAATGCCCGTGATCGCCGTTAGGGTCGCTGCCAGCCACAGCAGCCACAACCCGATCCAGCCAGACCAGACCATACCCGCGTGTTTCCAACGCAATCCTTGCAGGTCTTCCACTTCACCCAACATCACCTGATCGACCAAGGCTTGATCCATGCCCCAAGCAGACATGCCAAGGTAATGCTCAAACACGCCTTGACCAAAAAGAACCGCAATCGCAACCATTTGGGTCGCCGTTTTCCACTTTGCCAGCTTGGTCACTTTCAGGGTCCCGGCCACGTCCCCCAAGAACTCCCGCAGGCCAGACACAAACACTTCACGAAACAGGATCACCGTCGCGGGCAGCACCAACCAAGGCGACATCGACGAATACCCAACAATCACCATCAACGCGATGACCACCATGGCTTTGTCAGCAATCGGATCAATCATCGCGCCCAGCCGGGTCTCTTGCTTCCAAAGACGTGCGAGGTAGCCGTCAAACCAATCCGTGATTGAGGCCACCAAGAACAGCGTCAACGCAAACCAATCCGCGTAGGGTCGTTCGAAATAGAGAAACATCACCGCCAGCATCGGCGCGGCAATCAGGCGAAGAACGGAAAGAGCATTCGGTATATTCAAGGTCATGCCACCTACCTAAGTGTTTTTGTGGCCAACAGGAAGCCCGATGCCCCGCTTTCTGACACCACAGACCGCCGCGGCAACACCAACCGCGCGGCCAGTTTATCCACCATCATGGAAAAAGTCGTAGATTGTCTCTGCCAGCTTGTCGGAGACGCCATCCGCAGCTTTCAAATCCGCAAGGTTTGCGCGGCTGACAGCTTTGGCACTGCCAAAATGCGCCAGCAACGCCCGTTTGCGCGTCGCGCCCACGCCGGGCACATCATCAAGCGGTGTTGCGCCAATGGCTTTGGCGCGTTTTGCGCGATGCGTGCCAATCGCAAAGCGGTGTGCTTCATCCCGTAACCTTTGAACAAAGTAGAGCACAGGATCATTGCGACGAAGCGCCATAGGGCGCTTGCCCACTCGGTGGAACTCTTCTTTGCCGTGATCACGGTCCACACCTTTGGCGACGCCCACCATTGCAATGTCTTCGACACCGTATTCTTCCATGATCTGCTGCACCGCACTCACCTGTCCGGCACCACCATCGATCAGCAACAGATCTGGCCATAACCCCTTGTCTCGGTCTGGGTCTTCCTTCTGCAACCGTTTGAAACGGCGTGCCAAAACCTCTTTCATCATGCCAAAGTCATCGCCGGGCGTCAGATCATCTCCCTTGATGTTGAACTTGCGATAGCTGTTTTTTATGAACCCTTCCGGTCCCGCGACAATCATGCCCCCCACGGCATTGGTGCCCTGAATGTGGCTGTTGTCATACACTTCAATCCGCTGAGGTGGCCCGTCCATATCAAACGCCTCGGCAATCCCGACAAGCAACTTCGCTTGCGTGGCTGTTTCACTCATTTTACGAGCAAGACTTTCCCGAGCGTTCCTTGCAGCGCCGGCCACAAGCTCCGCTTTCTCCCCCCGCTGGGGCACGATGATCTCGACTTTTCGTTCGGCCTTCGACCCCAGCGCCGCCGCCATAAGCTCCGCATTTTCAATAGGGTGTGACAGGATCAACTGTCGTGGCGGTTCTTTTCCATCGTAGAACTGCCCGACAAACGCCTCCAAAACTTCAGCCGCCTCAATCTCATTGCCGACACGCGGATAATAATCCTGATTGCCCCAGTTTTGGTTGGCGCGAATGAAAAACACTTGCACACAGGCCTGACCGTTCTCCAAATGAAGCGCAATCACATCAGCCTCCGCCACTCCACGTGGATTGATCCCCTGCGACGTCTGGACAGAGGTCAGCGCCCGAATGCGATCCCGAAGGGCTGCCGCCTTCTCAAACTCCATCGCATCAGAGGCCACCTGCATCTGCTTGGCCAAAGTTTCCTGCACCTGCGTAGAGCGGCCCGACAAAAATCGCTCCGCATCTTTCACACTGTCAGCGTAGTCCGCCTCCGAAATCTTACCCACGCAGGGTCCAGAGCAGCGTTTGATCTGATAGAGCAAACACGGCCGCGTGCGGCTTTCAAACTGCGCATTTGAGCAATTTCTCAGCAAAAACACCTTTTGCAATTGGCTCAGTGTCCGGGTGACCGCCCCTGCATTGGCAAAGGGACCATAGTAGTTTCCCTTCTCTTTCTTTGCGCCACGATGCTTTTTGATCTGGGGAAAGCCATGTGCACGGCTGACCAAGATGTTGGGGAAGCTCTTGTCGTCCCTCAGAAGCACATTGTACTTCGGCTTCAACTGTTTGATCAGGTTCTGCTCTAGCAGCAGCGCCTCGGTTTCTGTCTTGGTCGTCAGAAACATCATCGACGCCGTCTCAGAAATCATCCGGGCAATTCGCCCAGAATGTCCGCTCGGCCTTGCATAATTGGACACCCGTGCCCGCAGGTTCCGAGCCTTGCCCACGTAGAGAACCCGTGCCTGCGTGTCGAGCATCCGATACACGCCCGGCGACCCGTCCAACGTTTTCAGATAGGCTTGTATACGATCGTGCCCAATCGGGCCGTCAGGGGAAGTGTGCGTCTCAGATGTCATATCAACCTAGTTATGATTCTTTGCCGTTGCCTGCAATCTTGAGAGCCACTGTGCAAGCAAAAACAAATCCACCGAAACTGTGGATAAGTCTGGAGATATCTTTCTGTCAGGAACGGAATTCCTTTGTTTTTAACACCTTTTGTTAACCTGCACAAAAATTAAGCACACTCGCAAGATACTGAAAAGTCACGATATTATTTTATACGAAGCACAAATTATTGAAAACATTAAGAAAAAGTAACGTATTCATGACAGATCTGTGACCGGTGCAAAACTTGCGGCCGACATGTAGTTTTGATCCCGTTGCCCGCGTTGCCTGCAACACCTTATGCCATGCTGGGTTTTTGGTGCCAAAGCCTACTCTGCACCGGTGACATCCGGCGTCTGCCAAGCCAGATTTTGGCCACCATCCACACAGATCAATTGCCCGGTTACAGCCTTGGCGTCCAAAAAATATCCGACCGCCGCCGTGATGTCTGAAGGGTTTACCCCGCGTTGCAGGACTGTGCTGGCACGCTGGCTGGCAAATTCGTCGGCGCTTTGACGCGCGCCCTGCAGCGTTGGGCCTGGACCAACTGCGTTGACGCGAATGTGGGGGGCCAAACTTTGGGCCGCTGTTTGTGTGAGCGCCCAAAGCCCCATCTTCGCCAGAGTGTAGGTCGAAAACATCGGCGTCAACTTGCGCACTCTCTGATCCAGCATATTCACGACAAGCCCGGTGGCCACTGGCTCTCCGGCAGCATCTCGCTGCGCCTTAAGCCCTTGGTGTGCCATCGCCTGCATCAAGACAAAGGGAGCTCTTAGGTTGCTCTCCATATGCCGATCCCAGCTCTGACGCGTGGCGGTTTCAAGCTCATCTGGTTCAAAAATCGACGCATTGTTGACCAGACACGTGATCGGTCCCTCCAACGCATCAGCGGCACGTGACAGAAGCTCTGTGCTGCCGGCCTCGGTCAACAGGTCCGCCTGCAGCGCAACTCCCCGTTGCCCGTGTGCAGCCACAGCGGCGCAGGTGTCTTTGGCGCCCGCCTCGGAGCTAGCATAGTGCACAGCGACGTCAAAGCCACGTTTCGCCAGATCGATTGCGATAGATTGCCCAAGCCGCTGTCCGGCGCCAGTTACCAATGCCCGCGCCATATCAGCCTCCACTTACCTCAGGTCAGGGTTATCAGAATATAAATCAGATAGAGAGAGGTCAGTACAACACCCCAAATGCGTGTGATGTCGCGCTTTAAGAACACAAATGGGATCAAAGCCAAGGACGCAGCCAACATGACCCAAAAATCAAACTCAAAGAAGTCAGGGTCCACGCGGATCGGGTGAATGATCGACGTGATGCCGATGATGGCAAGCAGGTTAAACATGTTTGAGCCAATGACGTTGCCCAACACCACGTCCGCCTGACGCCGCAGTGCCGCCATCACGGTGGTGGCCAACTCTGGCAACGACGTGCCCAACGCAATCAGCGTCAAGCCAATCACTGTGTCGCTCACGCCATAGCGTCGCGCAATGATCTCAGCGTTGTCCACCATCAGATCCGCGCCCAGCGGCAAACCAATCAAACCCAACACCAAGAAGACAATGATGCGCCACCACGGCATGTCAGGATCCGCGCCTTCGACTTCTTCTTCGTCGTCCTCTTCGTGCTCCGCTGCAGCCTCAGCTTTCTTGTGACAGCGTGCTTGGTAAAACGCGCTGCCCAAAACCACTGCCAAGGCCCCCAACAGAATGAGACCGCTGGTGAACGTAAAAAACCCACCGGATGCTAAGGCGATGAACAAAACAGAGGCCACGAGCATCATGACGTAGTTGCGCTTAGAGTTGCAATGACTGGTATGGATCGGGGCCAAGATGGCCGGCACCCCAAGCACCAGCAGAATATTGGCGATGTTTGATCCGACGACATTGCCAACCGCAATGCCCGGCGCATTTTTCAAGGCTGCTTGAATGGAGATCAACAGCTCAGGGGCCGAGGTACCAAACGCGACGATGGTCAGCGACACAATCAGAGCCGGAATGCCAATACGCAATGACACATTCACCGCGCCACGCACCAAGGCGTCCCCTGCCAATAGCAGGATCACCAGCCCAAGCGAAACCAGCAGCCATTCCATGCGTTACCCTATCTTATTCTGGCAGGGACATGGCCCTTTGCCGATTTGAAAGCGCCCGCACTTCGGACATTTTTTTGACTGCAATCGTTTCTGCCCCGGTATGCGTAATTTGCCAAACATTGCCAAGATGGCCATGCCTGCCAAAAAGAGAGAAACGATTTTTACCAGCATGTTACAAACCGAACCGTGCAAACTGTGCGTGTTCTTCAACACTGGCCAGGGCGTCTTGTGCAAAGGTCGCCCCAAATCGCTGCCACATGGAGCGCCGCACACCATATTTGCGAACCCTTACTTTTTCACCAAAGCGGGATTTAAGCACCGGTGCCATGTGACCAATCTCATCGATCAGCCCCACCTCTTTGGCTTTTGATCCGATCCATATCTCACCAGTGAACAGTTCCGGATCGTCTTGCAGCTTTCCTGCGCGACGGGTTTTCACATGGGTGATAAAATTCTCATGAATCTGCGTCAGCATCCGCTTCAGCCGCGCCACATCTTCGGGCTTTTCTGGCTTAAACGGGTCCATCATGGATTTGCTCTCACCGGCGGTATGTACGCGGCGTTCCAGCCCTTGGCGGGACAGGAAGACATTTGCCCCAAACCCGGCAGAAATCACCCCAATGGATCCCACAACCGAACTGTCATCCGCAAAGATCTCATCCGCTGCAGCAGCCAGCCAATACCCCCCGGATGCGGCGACATCTTCGACAAATGCAAGCACGGGGATGTTTTTCTCCTCCGACAGACGCCGAATGCGCGCGCCAATCAGCGCGCTCTGCACCGGACTTCCACCAGGAGAGTTGATCTGTAACGCCACCGCCGCGGGTTTGCCTTTGGCGAAAGCCTTTTCCAATATTGGTCCAATAGTGGCATCATTTAACTGGCCGCGACTGCCCGCAGCAATCATGCCTTGTAAGCGCACCACGGCCACTGTGGGCACTTTCTTGGCGAAAGGGTTTAAGCGTTTCATGTCTTCGCATGTAGAACGCGCGCCTACCTTTCACAAGGCAAGCATCTCAGGAAACCTCTTTTTTGGCTCAAAATTTTCTGGGGTGATGCAAATCACCTCGCGTCACCCCAAGGTCTCGTCAGGCTCGGATACGCCAACCTGTTTTGAAAATCCAGCCGATGATGCCGATACAGAGCGCCGTGAAACCGAAAATCGCCAGCAAACTCCAACCAACCGGCACATCTGCAGTGCCGAAGAAAGACCACCGAAATCCCGAAATCAGATACACAACCGGGTTAAACAGTGTGATCTTCTGCCAAATGGCCGGCAGCATGGTGATCGAGTAAAAAGAGCCGCCCAAAAACACCAAAGGTGTCACCACCAGCAGTGGGATCAACTGCAACTGTTCAAAATTCTTCGCCCAGATCCCGATGATGAAACCAAACAGCGAGAAGCTGATACACGTGAGCACCAGAAACAGCACCATCGCACCGGGATGCGCAATCGGCACATCCACAAACAGCGACGCCGTCACCAAGATCACCACACCGATGAACAAGGCCTTTGTGGCCGCCGCTCCGACATAGCCGAGTACAATCTCAAAAAAACTCACTGGCGCGCTGAGCAATTCATAAATTGTGCCAATGAATTTGGGGAAGTAGATGCCAAATGACGCGTTTGACAGCGCCTGTGTCATCACCGACAACATGATCAGCCCCGGCACAATGAAGGCACCATAGCTTACACCTTCGACTTGATCGATACGGCTGCCAATTGCGGTGCCAAACACCACAAAATACAGCGACGTCGAAATCACTGGCGATATGAAGCTCTGCGCGATAGTGCGGAAAAACCGCGCCATTTCAGAGGCATAGATGGCCCAAACAGCGGTGATATTCATGCTGCACTCTCCTTCACCAGCCCGACGAAAATGTCCTCAAGGCTCGACTGCTGTGTTTGCAGATCTTTCATCACCACTCCGGCCGCGCTTAAATCACTCAGCAACCGGGTGATCCCGGTGCCCGCGCCTTGCGTGTCATATGTGTAGCGCAGCGCGAGGCCATCTTCGACAATCTCCAGCGCATATTTCGACAGGCTGGCTGGCACCTCGTTGATCGGGCTTTGCAAATCCACCTGCAGGGTTTTCTGCCCCAAGCGCCCCATCAGTTCCGCTTTTTCCTCGATCAGCAACAGCTCACCACCGTTGATAACCCCAACGCGATCCGCAATCGCTTCTGCTTCTTCGATATAGTGAGTTGTCAAAATGATGGTCACACCCTGCTCTTTGAGCTGGCCAACCACCTCCCACATGTCTTTGCGCAGCTCGACGTCCACACCCGCGGTGGGTTCGTCCAAAAACAACACCCGGGGTTCATGGCTAAGCGCCTTCGCGATCAAAACGCGGCGCTTCATACCGCCTGACAGCTCCATAACACGCGAGTCTTTTTTGTCCCAAAGCGACAGCTGTCGGAGAATACTCTCAATCTTAGCTGGGTCTGCTTTCTTACCGAACAATCCGCGCGAGTAGCTGACCACGTCAACCACCTTATTAAATGGCTCAAGGTTGATTTCCTGAGGCACCAAGCCAATCATTGACCGGGCGGCACGGTAGTCTTTCACCACATCGTGCCCCCCGACAGACACGCTCCCCGACGTGGGGCTTGTGATGCCACAAATTGTTGAAATTAAAGTGGTTTTACCTGCGCCGTTGGGACCCAACAGGGCAAGAATCTCACCCTCTTTGATACCCAGATCAACGCCCTTTAGCGCCTCAAACCCACCCGCGTAGGTTTTGCGCAAATTCTGAATTTCGACAATCACCGGAGGCTCCCTGTTCCGATTTGCACACTCAAGGCGCCACCCTACCATCCAAGACAGGTGTGCCACACTGCGCAAATTTCAGAACAATATGTGCATCATCGCACCAAGCTACAAGTCCATGTCGTCAATCGATTGTTTGCTGACCGCTTAGCCGCCCGTCAATCGTTTCAGCAGACCCTTTTTACCGCCATCGGACGTATCGTTTTCTGTTTCGGGCTCGACTTCTTCTGCAGGGCTTTCCAGCGATGTCTGCAGGTTGGTGAAAAACTGGTCTGCCATTTTCTTGGCAAATCCGTCGATCAACCGGCTGCCCAATTGCGCCAGCTTGCCGCCCACTTTGGCATCCACTTCATAGGTCAGAAGCGTGCCGGAATCTGTGGGGCTCAAGTGGACATCTGCGGCGCCTTTTGCAAAGCCTGCCGCACCGCCTTTGCCTTCCCCGGTCAGCGTCAGGCTTTCCCCATCCACCAAATCGGACAAAACCACTTTTCCCTTAAAGGTCGCTTTTACCGGACCAACCTTTTGCACAACGGTCGCCTCAAACCCATCCTCCGCATTGCCTGTCACCTCTTTGGCACCCGGCACGCAGGCAAGAAGCGACTCTGCGCTCAACAAAGATGCCCACACTTCCGAAACGGGTGCGGCGATTTCGCGTTGATCACTCATGTGCATGGCTTGCTCCTCGGGCTCAATGTGCGGTCAACCTAAGACCAGTTGTGGGGGCCCGCAAGCACACCAAGGTCGTAAACTACGTGACCACACACCGTCGCTTTGGATTTTTAAGAACCGACAACTGAAAGCTTGATCCCTCTTTCATTTTCCCCATATGTGAATCACAGTAACTTTAATTCTGTTTTTTGTGAGATTTCAGATGCCCTCCGACATTCTACGGAAGTTGACCACCATCCTCGCCGCCGATGCCGCCGGGTACAGCCGCGTGATGGAAATTGACGAAGTCGAAGGCCTCAGGTCACTGCGCGCGGCCCGCGCTATCTTCAAAAAATTCATTGCGCGCCATCATGGTCGGGTTGCCAATACTGCTGGCGACGGGTTGATCGCGGAATTCCCGTCTGTTGTGGAGGCTGTGCAGTGCGCCATCGAAGTTCAGCGTGAGCTCGGTGACACACAGAACGCCACCGACACCGCCCTGAACTTCCGTATTGGCATCCATCTTGGCGATGTGATGATTGATGGTGACGACCTTTTGGGCGAAGGCGTGAATCTGGCCGCACGCCTGCAGACTATGGCAGAGCCCGGTGGCATTCTAATTTCGCAGCAGGTCTATGATCAGGTGCACGGAAAGCTGACGGTTGGGTTCGACTACCTTGGAGAAAAGCGCCCCCGCAACTTTTCCGAAGGCGTTCAGGTCTATTGCGTATCAACACTGTCCCAAACACACCCAAACGTCTTTGTTCCGGAGCCCCCGCGCCCGGGCACCGATCCCCAATCCGCTCCGTCACCGCAGTCCGAGCCGGAGCCTATGGCAAGTCAGCGCGCCTCAGATTGGCCCGAGGATGAGTTTGATGAGGTACTCAACAAGGCGCGTCCTGATGCCACCGCATCAGACCGGCTCCCACCAAACCAGGCACTGAACATCAAGAAGCGCGCCAAACAATTTGGTCTGATTTTTGGCGCCATCTGCCTCGTCGACATCTTCACCGATCGCGGTATCTGGGCACAATGGCCCGGCCTCGTCCTGCTTACAGCTTGGCTTTTTCAAGCGGCCCCGATGTGGGTAAGTGAACGTTTCAGCCTCCGATACTTGCGGATTGCAATTGGTGTTGGGGCTCTGGTGATGATCAACATTCTTTCTTGGAGCGGTCACTTCTGGGCGTTCTGGCCCGCAGGCGCTCTGATCGTTGTTGAGCTGTTGCGCCGCAGACGTACGCGTACGCGGACCTAAACCCCCGATATTTCCTGCCTCAAAGCTGTCCTCGCGCCGGTAGGGGTCTTCTGGCTTGTCAAATTTCCGCAATGCGGAATTTATTTCTGCATATTGACAGTCTCGCGCGAATCTCGTCTCCTGAACTCATTGCGGAATGATTTTCTGCAATGCAAAATACTTCAAAGACCTAGGCGCGGCTCGGGAGGCCTCTCTCATGATTGCAAGAATTCTCAAACTTGAAGACGGCGTGGGCTGTGAATTTGGCCTTTCCAAATGGGTGATGATCGACCGCGCAATGATCGAGACCTTCGCCAAGGCGACCGGGGACGTTGTGCAGGCGCAAACATCTGACACTCTAACCACAGGCGCTTCGGAAAATGACCCAGTGGCACCCGGTTTCCTCACGCTGTCTTTGCTCAGCCAAATGATCGCGGATGCCGTTCCACGCACGGAGGCAGAAGGCACCGGCATCAATTACGGTTTTGACCGCGTTAGGTTCATTGCTCCGGTGAAAGCTGGCTCCGAAATTCGCGGACGGTTCACACTGGCCAAATACGCCGAACCTCAACCCGGAGTGATCGAGATGCAATGGAACGTGACCGTCGAAATCAAAGGCGAAGACACACCAGCGCTGATGGCTCACTGGAAAACTCTGCGCTTTGAACGGGACACCGGAGCCCTCGACAAAGCCGGCTGAATTGCGTGATTTTCCACCTCCGCATTACAGCCGCGATACAGACGCAATACCGACCTTAAATTTCTGGATTTTTTATGCGCGACGCCCTCATCGTCTCCACCGCCCGCACGCCCATTGGCAAAGCTTTCCGAGGCGCCTTTAACAACACACAAGCTCAAGAATTGATTGGTCACGCCGTGTCGCACGCGGTGGCCCGTGCCGGGCTCGAGGGCGCTGAGGTGCAAGATTGTGTGATTGGTGCTGCCTTGCATCAGGGCTCAACGGGCGGCAACATCGCGCGTCAAGCTGTGATCCGTGCAGGTCTCCCCGTCAGCGTGGCGGGCATGTCTCTGGATCGACAATGCGCCTCCGGCATGATGGCCATCGCCACGGCCGCGAAACAAGTGGTGCACGATGGGATGGATGTCGTGATCGGCGGCGGAGTAGAGTCCATCTCACTGGTTCAAAACGACAAAATGCGCATGGATCGGCGCGTGGACCCTTGGATCAAGGCGCATAAGCCAGCGCTCTATATGACGATGTTGGAAACTGCTGAAATTGTCGCCAGCCGTTATGGAGTGACACGCGAGGATCAAGATGCCTATGCTTTGCAGTCCCAGAAACGGACCGCCGCAGCACAGAGCGCGGGAAAGTTTGATGCTGAAATTGTGCCACTTTCAACGACCAAGGCTGTGATCGACAAAGACACAAAAGATGTCTCGTATCAAAATGTGACCTTGACACAAGACGAAGGAAATCGCCCCGGCACCACTCTGGACGATCTCTCGGCGCTCGCCCCTGTGTTTAAGGGAGGGCAGCAGGCAACGGTCGGAGAATACATCACTGCGGGCAATGCTTCTCAACTGTCTGATGGCGCGTCAGCCTCGGTGATCATGGAAGCCAAAGTGGCCGAAAAACAAGGACTTGAACCGCTCGGCCGCTACGTTGGCATGACGGCAACGGGCTTGGAGCCCGATGAAATGGGCATTGGCCCAATCTATGCTGTCCCACGCCTGCTGGCTGCGCATGGTTTAAAAATGGACGACATTGGCCTTTGGGAACTCAATGAAGCCTTTGCCTGTCAGGTGCTACACTCCGCGCGCGTTCTTGAAATTCCCGATGAGATCCTGAACGTCAACGGTGGCGCGATTTCCATTGGGCACCCTTACGGCATGTCCGGCGCGCGGATGGTTGGCCACGCCCTGATCGAGGGCAAACGCCGCGGGGCCAAATACGTGGTCTGCACGATGTGCGTTGGCGGCGGAATGGGCGCTGCCGGACTTTTTGAAGTTCTGTAACCTACGGAAAAAACGCAATGCCTCTAGTTTGGCACTGCGCTCTAATGTCAGATAATACTGCCTTAACCGCCTACTGTACGAGACACGATCTCGGCAACGGTGCCGTCATCCATCATGGATTGCAGGGCGGCGTTAAAATCCGCGATGAACTTCTGAGATTCCTCGTCCTGCCAATCCGCCCTAAAGCCAATATGTGCAGCCTCTGCAGAGGTATCCAGCACGCGCACCACGCCTGCGATGCCTTTCTCATTGATGACCATTTCAGCGGCCAGTTGCTCTTGAACGTAGCAATCAATCCGCCCCTTCTCGAGTTTCTTCAGATTTTGCTCGGTAGTTTGAGCCTCTTGCAACGTGATGGAGCCAGCGTCCACCATCTCAAAAAAGGCTTTTCCGGGACTGCCAAATCCGGCGTTGTTGCCAAAGGTAAGACCGGCGAAATCGTCCGGATACGCCCAATCCGACTGCGCGACACCTTCGCGACAATAGACCGATACTTTCTCGATCACCGGAGAGGTGGAGTAAGTTCCAAGCCAAGGGCGGGAGTCCGGGCGAAAATAGGTGCCAACCAATCCATGCGCCTGACCCGTCTCCACAAGATTAACCGCCCGCGACCAAGGCAACGCCTCAACCACAACGTCATAGTCGCCGTCAACACGCGTTAGCGCTTCAGCGATGAAGTCGGCCCAGATGCCCGTGGCCTGACCGTATTCTACGCCCATGTAAGGCGCATATGCCTCATCCTGAACCAACTTGATTTGGGCAGCGGAGACCGACGTCACCGCGGTCGCATATGCCACGGCAGTGGCGCAGATAACATGTTTCAACATTTCAAATTTCTCCAGATGTAAGCGCGTTTCGAACGCCTGCCCGCACGCTCGGCTGAGGAGGTTAAATTGATGTATACTCTCGTTACTGGATCTATACGGGACCACAGTTTGGCCTCATCGCCTAAACGTGTGTTTTGGCTCAGTGCAAAAGATCTACGACAACTTTGTCCCTTCACAGCCAATCACAGCACGGGGCCCCCTGCTCCCTAAAATCCGACTTGGCTATTCGCATTCACCGGAGTGGAGGAATAGCGCTGAAAGCGGCACCATTCACACCGAAGCCGCCCAAAACGATGTCTCCACCGTCCGCAAACCGTTTGCCGGTCGCATCGATGCCTTTGGTGTGGATGAATACGTGTCCCAAACTCTATTGGCATAAGAGTTTTCCGCAGAAGTTCTGGTCTGCGGTCCTTCACTCCACGCGCCGACCTAGGCGCTTAGCCATGGATAAAGGCTCTGCACTCTAGATCGGCATTTAGGTCAGGCCTTAAATCTGCCTGCCCTGATCCTTAGAAGACCCCCGGAAAATGACGGACAATCTCAAACCCTTCGGACGGATCAGGCGCCACGAAATGTGCCGACAGCCGATCAAATTGCGCCTCAGTGAGGGTGAAAGGGTGCGTCCCGGAAGCATTTCGAACTCTCAAACGCGCTTTGCATTCGTCATCAGAAACATCCAGATAATGCAACTCGCACGCGGCACCGGAAAGCTCTGCAATGCCTCGCATCCAATCGCGACTTTCCAGCGTGTTTGCTTGAAAATCCAAAACCACTGGCGTGCCAACCTTCAACAGGTCAATAACATGCGGGGCAACAACATTGCGCAGCTTGCCAGCACATCGCACATAGTCGGCCAACGTTGACATTTCTGCCCCATACAAGGCCGACAGCCATTCATCCTCTGAGAGCATCACCGCGTTTTCCGACTGGCATAACGCCTTCGCAATCGTCGATTTTCCGGATGCGGCTTTGCCGCATACTACAATGAGCTTCATCAGCCTTCCCCACTGAGCACGGCACCTGTTCCCATCAGATGCGGATCACATAGTACCTTCACCACACGATGCTCAACAAGTGCTCTTGAGGACAATACTACGCCGCGTAGGAGTTCATTATCCGGTTCAAATGGTAATCCGTGTCGCCAAGTTGCGCATCAAGCATCACCAACCGTTTGGCATAATGGCTCACCGAATATTCCCAGGTCATTGCAATACCGCCGTGCATCTGGATGCTTTCTTCCGCAACCAGTCGGGCGGCCCGGCCAATCAAGTTTTTCGCCATCGATGTATAGCGCGAAGCTGCGGCTCCGCCCAGTTCTGCCGCTGCTTTGATAGTGATGGACCGTGCCTGTTCTATCTCAGTTAACATGTCCACCACGCGATGTTGCAGCACCTGAAATTGGCCAATAGGCACACCAAACTGCTTGCGTTGTTTCAAGTAGTCAACTGTGACGGAATGCACCACATCCATAGCCCCCACGGCCTCTGCACAAAGCGCTACAATCCCCGCATTTATCGACTCTTCAAGCGCCGCCTCGGCGTTCTCCAAAATCAATGTCGCGGGTGTATCATCAAACAGCACCTCAGCAGCTCCCCCGCCATCGATCATGCCATATCCGGTGACGTTGGCGTCGCTCGCCCGCACCGCGAACACATTTAAACTCTCGCCAAACTTGGCAGCGACTAGAAATACATCCGCAACCTGTCCGCCATACACAGTCGACTTACGCCCTGACAGACAAATACTTGTCTTAGTTGCACGGGCCTCCGTGCCAATTTGCTCAAGTGCATAAGGCGCATCCAGCTCAGTGATCGCCACCGCGTATTTTGTGGCCCCGCTCAACAGCGCTTCTTGATCGGCGCCTGCCGCCTCCAACAAGCGCGACGCCATCAACGCGCCCAACATAGGCTCTGGACACAATGCGCGGCCAAACGCGTCAAAAACAACAGAGATATCAAAGCCACTGCCGCCCATTCCCCCGACGCTCTCCGGCGCGAGCGCATAGAGCGCGCCCAGCTCCGAGAGCTGATCCCAAATCGCAGGATCATGGTACGGCGCCTCATAGGCCACGCCAACGCGATGCTCGATGGGGTATTGCTCCGCTAAAAAGCGGCCCAGTGTGTCCGCCAACATCTGGCGATCTTCGGTCAGATTAAAGTCCATCTCTTAGAGCTCCAGCATGGTTTTGGTGACAATATTGCGCTGAATTTCATTCGAACCGCCAAAAATCGAGGTCTTGCGGTTGTTGAAATACTTCGCAGCGTTATGTGCTGTGTCCGCCGGTCCAAACAGCAAATTGCCTTCTGTGACATGACCCGGAAACGGCGCGGCTGAAGGCCCCAACGCGCGGCGCGCCAAATCTTTGAGCTCTTGATTGATCACCGTACCTTTGATTTTCAAAAGCGACGTCTCAGGCCCCGGTGCCCCCTGCTCCTGCGCCTTAAACAACATCCTCAGGTTGGTGATTTTCATCGCTTCAAGGTCGATCTCCACCTGTGCGATCCGCGCCGCAAACAGCGGGTCCGTGATCAACGGCTTGCCGCCCCGCATCGTTTTGCGCGCGATGGCCTTTACTTCTTCCAAAGCCTGCATCGAGAAGCCAACGCCAGCAATTCCTGTGCGCTCATGGCTCAGTAGGAACTTGGCTATCGTCCAGCCTTTGTTTTCCGCCCCAACCAGATTGCCAATTGGAACCCGGACATCGGTGAAGAACACCTCGTTTACTTCGTGACCGCCTTCGATCAGCCGAATGGGGCGCACTTCGATGCCTTTTGTGGCCATATCCACCAGAATAAAGCTGATGCCCTCTTGTTTTTTGGCGCTCGGATCTGTGCGGCAAAGGCAAAAAATCCAATCAGCATGTTGCCCCAGCGTGGTCCAGGTTTTTTGCCCATTGATCACCCATGTATCGCCATCTCGCTCCGCACGGGTTTTCAGGGATGCCAAATCCGATCCAGCACCCGGCTCGGAATACCCCTGACACCACCAATCCGTGCCATCTAAAATGCGGGGCAGATAGTGATCTTGCTGTGCCTTGGTGCCAAATTTTTGCAACACCGGCCCCAGCATGCTCAGTCCGAACGGCACAATGCGCGGGGCGTAGGCGCGACAGCATTCTTCCTCAAAAATATGTTTTTGTACCGGGCTCCAACCGGGGCCACCAAATTCTTTGGGCCAAATCGTAGCGAGCCAGCCGCGCGCGTTCAGAAGAGCATGCCACTCCTCCATCATTGCCTTGGTGAGTTCCGCGCCACCGCGCACGGCATCGGTGATCTCTTTGGGCAGGTTTTGCGTCAAAAAGCTGCGGACTTCGTCACGAAATGCACGCTCCTGTGGGGAATAACTTAGGTCCATGGCATCACCGTCCTTTGTTCATATCTGCAAATGTGCGGCCAGACTCCGCCATCTGTTGTAGCAGCGCAGGAACTTGCCAATAGTGGGCATCTTCCTTCGCATAGCTCTCAATGCGTTCCACCAATGCAGCGGCGCCGATGGTGTCGGCATAGTGCAGCGGCCCGCCGCGAAACCGCGGGAAACCATACCCCATCAGGAACACCACATCGACGTCAACCGGGCGCAATGCAATGCCATCTTCAACCACCCGCGCGGCCTCAGAAATCATCGCAGTCATGTAGCGATCCACGATATCGTCGTCACTAAACGCACGCGGCGCGCCGCCTGCTTTTGTGCGTTCCGCGTCAAGGATCACGTTCAAGTCTGGATTCTCATGCGTCTCGCGGCCGTCATAGACGTAGTAGCCTTTGCCCGTTTTGCGCCCATTCCAGCCGTTTTCACTGAGCTGATCCGCAATTGCCCCACCATAGCGCTCTTCTGTCGGTCGCGATGGCGCCAGCCGCTTGCGGGTCATGTACCCGATGTCGAGCCCCGCCAAATCGCCCACACGATGTGGCCCCATTGCAAATCCAAATCTCTCAAGCGCGTTATCCACCTGATAAGGATGCGCACCATCCAACACCAGATAGCTCGCGGCTTTCAGGTAGTGCCCTAGAATTCGGTTGCCGATGAATCCATCACACACCCCGGCCCGCACAGCGACCTTACGCATGGTCTTGGCAAGTGCAAAGCCAGTGGCAACAACCTCCGGCGCGGTCTGCGTACCAACCACAACCTCCAAAAGCTTCATGATGTGCGCCGGTGAGAAGAAGTGCAGCCCCAATACATCAGCGGGCCGTTTGGTCACTGCCGCAATCTCGTTGATGTCCAGATAAGAGGTGTTTGACGCCAGAATGGCGCCCTCTTTGCAAATGCCGTCCAGCTTGGCAAATATGTCCTTTTTGATCTCCATTTTCTCAAACACGGCTTCGATCACCAGATCGGCGTCAGCCAAGGTCATCATATCTGTGGACGCCGTGAGACGACCCAGTGCAGCGTCCCTTTTCGCATCAGACATCTTGCCCCGTTTCACCGCGCCGTCCAAATTTGCGCTGATGGTCGCCACCCCACGATCCAACGCCTCCTGTGTAACCTCAATCAGCGTCACCGACAGACCCGCCATCAAAGCAGACGTCGCGATACCCGACCCCATTGTGCCGCCACCAATCACGCCAACAACAGCGACATCCCGCGCTTGCGCCTTTTTCTCTGGAATATTGGCCACGGCCCGTTCACCAAAGAACGCATGGATTAAGCCTTTGGATTGTGCCGACGGCAGGCACGCCATGAAGGCCGCGCGTTCCGTCGCCAACCCTTGCTTAAAGTCCCCAACCGATGCGGCCACTGCCTCCACACATTTCTGCGGCGAGATCAAATGTGGATGCTTTTTCTGCACCATCGCCATTGCGGCTTCCAACGCTGCATCATCGCGCGGTGTAACCAAGTCACAGGTCCGGCGTGTGGGCAACTTTCCAAGAATGACATTCCGTGCCGCAGCCAATGCCACCTCGCGGATGCTCCCTTCTTCAATCCGGTCGATCAGCCCCATCTCCAGTGCTTCTTTCGCGGGCACATGGCGCCCCGACAGGATCAGGTCCAACGCATTGGGGATGCCGGACAACCGCGGTGCGCGTTGCGTGCCACCGGCGCCCGGCAAAACGCCCAACAAGACCTCAGGCAGACCCACTTTGGCCGTGGGCACCGCCACCCGTGCATGGCAGCCCATCGCGGTTTCCAACCCACCACCCATCGCGGTCCCATGAATCACCGCCACAATCGGCGTCTCAAAATCTTCAAGGTTATTGCAAACGTCTGGCAACAACGGCTCCAGAGGTGGCTTGCCAAATTCGGTGATATCGGCACCCGCAACAAAGGTTCGCCCAGCGCAATAAAGACCGATTGCTTTTGTACGCCCCGCCTCTTTGATTTCGCTCAGGGCGGCAACAAGACCTTGCCGTACCGCAACACCGCTTGCGTTCACCGGCGGATTGTCGATGCAAATCAGCGCAACGTCCTCAACAAACTCTACGCTTACTTTTTTGTCACTCATTCCGAGCCTCCACCGCCAATATCTCCGGCAAAATCTTATGCCGCGATCCGCGTCGCGGAAATCAATTTTGCAAAATTTTCAAAAATGCGACGCCACGACACTTCGCTGAAATTCCGCACGACGAAACGCAGATTGGCGTTAGGCTACCCCACGCTTTGCAAACACACTGACCGTAGGATCTGGTAGGACATGCCTCACCCAAATGCCCGCATTCCGGATTTTTGGCCAAAAGGCAAAGACTGGACATTCCCACGTCCAGATCAGCCATTGGATATGAACTTAGACGTCACTGTCGAAAGATGGGGCAACCGCGTGGGCGTGACTTACAACGGAGCAGATTACACTTATCGACAAATCGCTGACCGTGTTCACGCTCTGGCAGGTTATCTGCAACACAACGGCCTCACCAAAGGCGGCCGCGTGCTTCTCTACACACAGAACTGCCCACAATACATCATCAGCTTCTATGCCATTCTGCGCGCGGGCGGCGTTGTGGTGCCCGTAAATCCGATGAACAAACAGTCAGAAATCGACTACCTAGTGGCAGATACAGGCGCAAAGATCGCCATTTGTGCACTGGAGCTGTCTGACCACATACGACCCGCTTTGGCGCGACGTGATCTGGAGCTCCTGATTGGCACGCGCATGTCTGACATGGGGAGGCCGGATTTTGATTTGATCCCTGACAACCGCGTCCAAACCATGTCAGAAAGCGAGGCAGAGGTCATTGGCATCGTGGGATTTCAATCTGCGCTCACCGCAGGGCACGTCCCCTCACCACGCACCACCAACAGCGATGATCTCGCGGTCATCCCCTACAGCTCCGGCACCACCGGCCAGCCCAAGGGCTGTGTGCACACTCATCGGACCGTCATGGCTTCGCTCGTTGCGGGTGTGATCTGGAATCCGACGGATGAGAACACCATTCACCTCGCCGCGCTGCCGTTTTTTCATGTCACCGGCATGATGAACGGCATGCACAGCCCGCTGATGACCGGAGGGCGCAATGTGATCTTGCCTCGGTGGTCTTCCAAACTCGCCGCAGGTTTGATTGAACGTTATCACATCACCCGATGGCGCTCGATTTCGACAATGGCGATTGATTTGGTGAACGATCCGGACTTCGACAGCTATGACCTTTCCAGTCTGGAAATGATCGGGGGTGGCGGGGCCGCAATGCCCGAAGCCATCGCCAAAAAGCTCAAAGACATGACCGGGCTCGATTATGTCGAAGGTTATGGGCTGTCAGAAACCATGGCGGCGACCCATGTGAACCCCTTAGATGCACCAAAACGCCAATGTCTTGGCCAACCTATCTTCGAAGTCGACAGCCGCGTGCTGGAAATTGGCGGCGACACTGAGCTGCCTCACGGCGAGGTTGGCGAAATCGTCATGCATGCGCCGCAGAATTTCATCGGCTATTGGCAGCGCCCCGAGGCCACGGCGGAGGCCTTTGTTGAAATCGACGGCGTGCCGTTTTTTCGATCTGGCGACATCGGCTATCGCGACGCAGATGGCTATTTCTTTATGGTCGACCGGGTAAAACGCATGGTCAATGCCGCAGGCTTCAAAGTCTGGCCCGCTGAGATCGAAATGCTCATGCTGCACCATCCCGACATTGCCGAGTGCTGCGTGATCGGAGCCAAAGATACCCGGCGCGGAGAATGTGTAAAAGCGTTTATCGTCCCACAAGGAGGTTCTCGCGACACACTCACACAAGAGGCCGTCATCACTTGGTGTAAAGCCAAAATGAGCGCGTACAAATGTCCCTCAATTGTCGAGTTTGTGGACGCCCTTCCCAAGTCCGGCGCAGGGAAAGTCTTGTGGAAAAACCTCACATGACGCATAGAAAATTCCACCATGCGGAAATAGGCACTTACGAATGAGAAAACGCACTCCACTGTCTGGCGAAACAACACCCACGGAAAATGATCGCCAATTTGTTACCGCCCTGTCTCGCGGGCTCGATGTGCTTCGCTGTTTTCGCCCCAAAGACCGCACGGGTCTGTCCAACCGCGATCTGGCAGAACGCACAGGCCTGCCCAACTCCACCATTTCGCGACTGACGTACACGCTCCTGCAAACCGGCTATCTGCTTTATGATGAGCCAACAGGCCGTTACCGCATCGGAGTTCCGGCACTCAGCCTTGGTTTCGCGTGCCTTGGCAGCATGCCGATCCGTGACGCCGCAAAAGAGCACATGCAGCGTCTGGCAGACTACGCAGGAGATGGCGTTCAAGTGGCGCTTGGTGCGCGTGATGAGCACACGGTGACTTATCTCGCTTGTGCGCGGGCGGAAAACGGCATGATGTCTTTGCAGCTTGGTGTTGGCTCGCGAATCTCCTTGGCCCGCTCCGCAATGGGGCGTGCTTATGTAGCGGGGTGCAAGCCCGAAGAGCGTGCCGAAATTCTTGAGCTTTTGGCCGATCACTATGGCCCAGACCGCTGGCCCACAATTCTCGATGGTATCGAGAGCGCCTCTGCGCAAATCTCTGAGACAGGTTTTTATGTCAATTATGGCGGCTGGCATGACGGCGTTCATTCTGTCGCCGTGCCCTTTCCGATGCCCGGTGACGCCACCCCAGACATGGCGATCAATCTCGGTGGTCCAGCACATTTTTTGACCAAAGAGCGAATGGAAAACGATCTTGGACCACGCTTGCTAGACGTGGCCCAATCCCTGCGCTTGCACGTCACGCAGGTCTGAAACCACTTGACGCTTGTTTTGCACCATTCCACGGTAAAGAGCACACAAAACGAGGAAGGCCGCCATGGTCACAATCTCACCCGAGGACATCCAAACCTTCCAACAAGACGGTGTTGTGCTCATCCGCGGACTGTTTGCGGATCATGTCGACGCCCTGCGCGCCGGAGTGGCCCGCAATATGGCCGAGCCAGGCCCCTACGCTTCCAACAACGACAAAGCCGGCGAAACCGGCCGCTTCTTTGACGACTATTGCAACTGGCAACGCATCCCCGAGTTTCAGCAGGTCATTGAGACCTCCTGCGCGGCCGAGGTCGCGGCCCAACTGATGCAATCCGACACAGTTCAGATGTTCCATGACCACGTATTGGTGAAAGAGCCCGGCACCTCCATGGCCACCCCGTGGCACACCGACGGACCCTACTATTTTGTTGAAGG
The DNA here is from genome assembly GCF_040370365.1 of Shimia sp. NS0008-38b. Lineage (NCBI taxonomy): Bacteria > Pseudomonadati > Pseudomonadota > Alphaproteobacteria > Rhodobacterales > Roseobacteraceae > Shimia > Shimia sp. NS0008-38b. Next base: position 136,377 of record NZ_BAABWQ010000002.1, read on the forward strand.
CAGCCAAACAATCAGCTTTTGGTCTCCCCTTGATCCGGTCACAAACGCCACGTTGCGGACCGTCGCAGGCAGCCACAAGTGGGAGAAACCGGTTCTGCCCACCCGCTGGGTATCAGAAGAGAGCTTTTTCCCCAACGCCGACGACTACATGCCCATCCCCGATCCTGATGCCGAAGGCATGCGTGTTCTAGAATGGGAGATGCAGCCGGGTGATGCGGTGGCCTTCAACTATCACATCCTGCATGGCGCCCGAGGCAACACAGCCACCGCGCGCCGTCGTGCCTTTTCTCTGCGCTTGCTTGGTGATGATGCCCGCTATGTTGAACGCCCAGGCCGCACCTCGCCGCCGTTTCCCGGCCATGACATGCAACAGGGTCAAAAGCTGAGAGAAGACTGGTTTCCGATGTTGTGGCCAAAACCGTCTGCCTAACCCGAACAATTGCGACGATTTTCTCAAGCGAATCTCAGTATCTCCCTGCAACCTTAGCGAAAAATCTAAGGAGACTTGAGACGTGAAACTCTACATCGCAGGCCTTTTGGCCCTCATCGCAGCCCCCGTATCAGCGGATGGATATTGGACCTACGGCTCATGGAACGTCTCTTCAGAGACCACAAGCGCGGGCAACTATCTACGCCGCACCTGTTCGGCTCGGTTTGGCGGCGACGGTGAGCCGGTTGTGCATATCACCGTCAACAGCGACGATATGGGTCCGCCCTACACATTCCCAACTGTTTACGTTCAAGAATACGCACCGCGTGGCTATGCCACCCGCCTGCAACAAGGGCAGGTTGTGTCCTTTGAATTTGACAACGGCTGGGACACCACCGCCTGGGCTTACAGCTACTTTGACGAAGAGGGGATTCCGCAAGCCTACAGTGGCCTTCCCCACCCGCACAGCCAAAACACGCTGCGCGCCATGCGCGACAGCAATTTGATGGTGCTGGCAGTCAGTGGCCGTGTGTTTATGAACGTCTATCTCGACGGGTTTACCGCAGCCTACCTGAAGGCCATGGACGAATGCGGCTTTACCGGGGCCGGCGTTGTTTGAAGCACCGCACAAAAAGAAGAGGGCCCCGACAACAATGTCGCGGCCCTAAATTTTCTATTACAGGACAGAATTTTAACCGGCGGACAGCGTGTCTTTCACCATAGGTCCAACTTTGCCAAAATCCATCTGACCAGTGTATTTGGATTTGAGCGCGCCCATGACTTTGCCCATGTCACGGATTGATTCAGCACCCACTTCTGCCACAGCCACTTTGACCGCTTCGATGATTTCATCTTCGTTCAGCTGCTTGGGCAGGAACTCTTCGATGATGGTGATCTCCGAAAGCTCTCGCTCAGCTAGGTCCAGTCGACCGCCCTCTTCATAAGTGCGCGCGCTTTCCTGTCGTTGCTTCACCATTTTGGCCAGAATGGAGAGGATCTCACCATCGGCCACACCGCTGGTGTCCTCGCCTTCGCCACGCGCCGCAATGTCGCGGTCTTTTATCGCGGCCATAATCAGCCGCAACGTGGAAAGCCGGTCCGCGGCCCGGTCACGCATTGCTTGTTTCAATGCGTTGTTGATGTCTTCTCTAAGAGCCATTCATTTTTGCCAATTGCTGTCAAACACAAGCCTGCGACCTTATATAAACGTTGCCTGACTCGCAACCGCTGCATTCTTTTGTTCAAACCCTTTAAAACAAGGGCCATGATCGCACACGCAACCGCTTGACGCCCGTCGCCTGTCGACATAGACATCGGCCAATTTGCCAGCCGGAGACTCGCACATGACTGCATCGACCCCCGATCACCCGACCGCCTGCCTTGCGCTTGCCGACGGCACGCTGTTTTACGGACGCGGATTTGGCGCCATTGGCGAAACCGTCGCTGAGCTTTGTTTCAATACGGCCATGACCGGCTATCAGGAAATTATGACCGATCCATCGTATGCGGGTCAGGTTGTCACCTTCACCTTTCCCCACATCGGCAACACAGGCGTAAACCCGGAAGATGACGAAACCGCCGATCCGGTCGCCGAAGGCATGGTGGTGAAATGGGATCCAACCACGCCGTCCAACTGGCGCTCGGTGCAAACGTTGTCTGAGTGGTTGGCCTCACGCGGTCGCATCGCAATTGGTGGGGTCGACTCTCGTCGCCTCACACGCGCTATCCGCCAACAAGGCGCACCTCATGTGGCACTTGCCCACAATCCTGACGGCAACTTTGACACCGAAGCTCTGGTGGCCAAAGCCCGCGCCTTTTCCGGCCTAGAAGGTCTCGACCTCGCCAAAAAGGTCACTTGCGCGCAAAGCTACCGCTGGGATGAAATGCGCTGGGCATGGCCAGACGGCTATCCAAAACTGAGCGACCCGAAACACAAAGTTGTGGCAGTGGACTTTGGCGCCAAACGTAACATCTTGCGTTGCCTCGCGTCGGTGGGATGCGACGTCACCGTATTGCCAGCCACCGCAACAGCCGAAGAGGTGCTGGCGCACAATCCAGATGGGGTCTTCCTGTCCAACGGTCCGGGCGATCCCGCCGCGACAGGTGAATATGCTGTGCCCATGATCCAAAAGGTTCTGAAGGCCGACATTCCGGTCTTTGGCATCTGCCTTGGACACCAAATGCTGGCTTTGGCCTTGGGCGCGAAAACCGTCAAAATGAACCACGGCCATCACGGTGCCAACCACCCCGTCAAAGACCATGACACAGGCAAAGTTGAAATCACCTCGATGAACCACGGTTTTGCAGTGGACGGGCAATCGCTCCCCGAAGGTGTTGTGGAATCACATGTCTCGCTTTTTGACGGCTCCAACTGCGGCATCCGCTTGGCTGACCGTCCGGTCTTTTCCGTCCAGCACCACCCAGAAGCCTCACCGGGACCACAGGACAGCTTCTATCTGTTTGAAAATTTCGCCGCTGCAATGGCCGCGCGCGCCTAGGCTGACCTAGAACCAACAGAACCCTACCTGCCCTCTGCAGGTGGGGTTTACCACACCCCGACGTTGCTCCCAGTTCTTGGTTAACGGTCCGTTAACCAATGTGCTTGCACCATCTGCTGATCGCATTTGTGGCAGGTGGCTGGCATGACCAACGCACGACTCCACAGACTACCGGAACCATCTCTTCCCCGTCGGAGCGCACGGCTGCCGCTGGCACGTGTTCTGATCGAACAGAATCTGGTTACACCCTGGCAGATTTTTTATGCGCTGCGGTGCCAATCTGTTTGGGACACAACCTTGCCCGATATCTTAACCGCCCGCGGATGGTTAAGCGAAGGCCACATGCGGGACATGCTGGCACGCCGCAATGGCATGCAGCGCGTTGACCTAAAAAGAACACCGCCAGCACAGGAGGTCTCTGACCTGTTGCCGCCAGCCTACTGCCTACAATACAACGTGCTGCCATGGGCACAGCTTGGCGGGCAAAACATTCTGGTCACAGGACGCCCGCACCAGTTGGACAGGTTGCAAGCCTCGTTGCCCCACACCCTGAAATCTGCCCACATCGCCGTTGCTGATCCACAGGATGTTGAAGCGCACATCACCCTGCATCGACGCCGCACACTCACAGATTTGGCAGAAACCACGGTCCCCGAAATTCTGAGTTGCCGCAGCTTAGCTGCCGCACCAAGACAGCGTAATTTGCGCCTCGCCTTCCTTCTGATCGCCCTATCGTCTTTGTGTGTTTTGCTGCCCAACTTGGTTTTGGCACTTGTGACACTGTGGACAATGCTGACCCTTACAGCAGCCACAGGCCTGCGCGTCGCGGCGTTCGTCTTGCGGCTGCGCACACAGGTCCGCGCCAAAACCATGTCGACACCACCGCCGGACTTCAACATCACAGGCTCTATCACCGCATTGCCCGCAAAGTTATCGGCGTCCGGGCACAGGACCAAACTGCCTCAAATTTCGATCATGGTGCCTTTGTTCCGTGAAACGGAAATTGCATCCGCATTGATACAGCGTTTGACCCGACTGACCTACCCACGTGCGCTATTGGATTTGGTTTTGGTACTTGAAGAGAAAGACCAGCTCACCCGTGACACCGTTGCGCGCACAAGGCTGCCGCGTTGGATGCGCGTGATCGAGGTGCCCGCAGGCTCTGGAATCACCACCAAACCACGTGCGCTCAACTATGCGCTGCCGTTTTGTCGTGGCGACATCATTGGCATTTGGGATGCCGAGGACGCCCCCGCACCTGATCAACTGGAAAGGGTTGCCCATCACTTTGCGCAAGCCGCACCTGAGGTGGCATGTATTCAAGGGGCACTAGACTTCTACAACCCCTATACAAATTGGCTGTCGCGCTGTTTTGCCATTGAATACGGCTCTTGGTTTCGCTTGATTTTGCCCGGACTGCTCGGCTTGGGTTTTGCAATACCTCTTGGCGGCACAACTCTGTTTCTAAAACGCGGTGCTATCGAATCTGTTGGCGCGTGGGACAGTCACAACGTGACCGAAGACGCCGATTTGGGCATCCGCCTCGCCCGGCACGGATATCGCACCGAACTGCTCGACAGTGTCACCTATGAAGAAGCAAACTGTCGTCCAATCGCATGGGTCCGTCAGCGATCACGCTGGCTGAAGGGATATATGGCAACCTACCTTGTACACATGCGCACGCCACGCATCCTATGGCGTGAACTGGGCGTCCGACAGTTTCTGGGGTTCCAGCTTTTGTTTCTGTGTACCATCAGTCAGTTCCTTATGGCCCCGCTGCTTTGGCTGCTGTGGGTCACAGCTTTTGGACTGCCAAGCCCGCTTGCCACCACCTTTTCGCCGCCTGCCCTTACGGTGATATCCTCTCTGCTCCTGCTTGCAGGCATATCAAACGGCGCGGTATGGATCGCTGCAATCACGCAAATCGATCGCCCGCCTCTATACAAATGGACACTGTCGATGGTGTTCTATTTTCCCTTGGCAACCTTGGCCGCATACAAAGGGTTGATAGAAATGGTCGTTGCACCATTTTATTGGGACAAAACCAGCCACGGCAAAACAACCGAAGGCGTCGCCCATGGGGTGACCAACAAGCTGACCTCAAATGACAACCAAAACGCGGCCTGATCAGCCTTCGTTTTCTTGCTTCAACCGGGTCACAAACGCGGTTGAGATGTGCTTGCGCAGCGCCAGGTCTGCCCCATCCTCATCGCGCGCTTCAATGGCTTCCACAATCGCCTGATGCTCCACCAATGTGTCTTCGCCCCGACCTTCAACGGCGATCGACGTTGTCGCCATCAACGCCATCGACCGGTGCACTAAGTCCAGCTGTTGCACCAGATAGCGGTTGTGGCTGGCCAGGTGAATTTGCTTGTGAAACCGTCGGTTGGACCGTGCAAGCGCCGACGGGTCATTCACCCGTGCCTGATCTTCTTCCACCATGTCACGCAACACCCGCACTTCTTCGACAGTGGCATGGCGCGCGGCCAGTCGTGCCGCCAGACCTTCAAGTTCACCACGCACCACGTAAAGTTCCGCCATTTGGTTGTGGTCCAGTGAATTCACAATCAGGCTGCGCCCGTCGCGTGCCAACAAAGACTGCGTTTCGAGCCGCTGCAAAGCCTCGCGGATCGGCGTGCGCGACATGCCAAACTTCTCAGCCAGATCGCTCTCCACCAGCCGGTCACCCGGTTTATACACACCAACATCAATCGCCTCCAAAATCAGGGTGTAGGCATCTTTGTTCGGGCGTGCGCTTTGCGACATCTGTGTGTTTTCCTGTCTTACGTTACGGGTCAGACTACGCAGCCCGCCGCATGATGCAACCCCACTCCGATCAAAGCCGCCATTGCGCCCCCGCCGCACCCGGCGTATCAGAACATCATGCCAAAGCCGTCCTTTTCACATGTCACGACCTGGGTGTTTGATCTCGACAACACCCTTTACCCGCCAAAGGCGCGCCTCTTTGATCAAATTGAGGTGCGTATGACCAACTATGTGATGGAGGCGTTGAAGGTCGACAAGCCACGTGCCGACCATTTGCGCCAAGACTATTGGGCCCGCTATGGCACAACTCTGGCTGGGCTGATGCGCGAGCATGATCTCGATCCCACGCCCTACCTCAAAGATGTACATGACATTTCGCTGGATCATCTGGAGGTGGACGTTCCGTTGGCCCAACACATCAAAGCGCTGCCGGGACGGCGCATTGTCTACACCAACGGCACCGCACCTTATGCAGAACGCGTGCTGGCCGCACGTGGCCTTGATGGGCTGTTTGATGCCATCTACGGTGTGGAGCACGCCGACTTTCTCCCCAAACCAGAGCGCGCAGCCTTTGAAACCATTTTTGCCAAAGATGGGGTGAACACCGACGCTGCCGCGATGTTTGAGGATGATGAACGCAACCTACAAGCACCACACGACATGGGCATGCGCACTGTGCACGTGGCCCCAGACCGCATGGATGCGGATCACATCCACTTCCATACCGACGATCTCACAACGTTTCTTTCCAAGCTGCGGTAAACCATGCCGCCACGCATTACGTTGTGCGACACTCTGCCCGCTTAAACATGCCTCCCAAATGCATATCTACAGAACGCGGCAGGACAGTGCGTTGGACAGATCACAGGATTGATCGAGGCCAAACTGTGCTGACGCGCCCTTAACTCGCCGTTTTCGCAGCCACGATGATCAACTGTGCTATCCAGAAAAGGACCGCCTTATGAGCCCTTCAGCCGCCCCCGCAACATCCTCCGATATGTCAAAATCCGCGACTCGCAGTTTGCGCAACCTGTCTGAAACAACTTGGGTTTGGATCGCAATTGCCGCCCTTGTGACGCTTTGGGGCACGTCCATTGCACTGTTTGGCGTTCCCGGACTTTACATTCCTGCCGTGGCACTGGTCCCCGTGATCTTTCTGGCATTGGTGCTGATTTCACGCGGCTAAATCAAACGGCGACAATCCATCCACTTGGAACCCTATGCCCCGCATCATAAAGTGCTTGGCAGGAGATGATGCCAATGACCAAAGCGACCCAAGTGGATATCCTGATTTCTGGTGGCGGCATTGCTGGGCTGACCGCAGCCGCAGCCTTTGGCGCAGCAGGGTTTACAGTGCAATGTGTGGACCCAACACCGCCAATCACGGATCGCGACGCCGCTGGGGCGGACATGCGCACCACCGCCTTTCTGCAGCCCGCCCGTGCGCTTTTGGAAGAGGCCGGCCTGTGGGAGCGGTTGGACAACCACGCGGCCCCCTTGCAGATCATGCGTATTGTGGATGCTGGGGGTGATCTGCCTGAACCGCGCATCGTCAAAGATTTCAATGCCTCCGACATTTCGGAACAGCCCTTTGGTTGGAACCTCCCCAACTGGCTCTTACGCCGCGAAATGCTGGGCCGCTTGAATGAAATGGGCAACGTCGATCTGCGTTTGGGCTGCGCCACCAAAACCCTGTTCACCCGAACTGCAGAGGCCCGTGTCGGCCTAACCGATGGCAGCCAAACCAGCGCACGACTCGTGATTGCCGCCGATGGGCGTGGCTCCCCCATGCGCACTGCCGCTGGGATCACCGTAAAAACCACAAGATACGGCCAAAAAGCATTGGCACAGGCGGTGACCCATCCAATCCCACACGCCAATGTCTCCACTGAAATTCACCGGTCTGGTGGGCCCTTCACACTAGTGCCACTGCCCGACCACAACGGTCTGCCCTGCTCAGCCCTGGTGTGGATGGAACGTGGCCCACGCGCGCAAGAGCTGTTTGAAATGGAAACTGCCGCTTTTGAGGCAGAGATGACCGATCGCAGCTGCGCACTATATGGCCCGCTGACCTTGGCGTCTCGCCGCACGATTTGGCCTATCATCTCTCAATCTGCAGACCGCCTCTACGGCCAGCGACTTGCCTTGGTTGCTGAGGCTGCACATGTGGTTCCACCGATTGGGGCACAGGGATTGAACATGAGCCTTGGAGACATGCAGGTCTTGTTGGATCTTGCCAAAGCAGATCGCGCCGATCTGGGCAGCGCGCGCATGCTTGAGCGATATCACCGAGCGCGGTTTGCTGATGTAAAACTGCGGGTGCAGGGCATTGATATGCTCAACCGCGCGTCCATGGCCGCGGCGCAACCATTGCGCGACGCCCGTGCGATGGGGCTCAATGCACTCTATGCGATGGCACCTGTGCGCAAGACGCTGATGCAAATGGGGTTGGGTGTACGCTAGAACGCTGCGCAGTCTGACCCAACAGAATTGGGTGCAACCCCAATCCCGCGGGGATATTTTGGGGTCTCAGAAATGCAGGAGGCGCCAAGATTTGGCACCTCCGCAATACAGTCGCGATACAGACGCAATACCGACGTGCTAAATCACCGTATCCAGCACCGTTTTGAGACGGGCCAAGGTGGTCGGAACATCATAGAGTTTATCCAAACCAAATAGGCCAAGACGGAAGGTCATGAAGCCCTCAGGTTCATCACAGGCCAAAGGAACACCCGCAGCGATCTGCATCCCCTCAGCCGCGAATTTGCTGCCGTTTTTGACGTCTGGATCGTTGGTATAGCTCACCACCACGCCCGGCGCGCCAAACCCCTCGGCTGCAACTGATTGAACGCCCTTTTCTTTCAACAGGCTGCGCACTGCATTGCCCAATTCCCACTGCGCCGCTTGGAGTTTTTCAAAGCCATAGTCGCGGGTTTCAAGCATGGTGTCGCGGAAAGCGCGCAGCGCGTCGGTCGGCATGGTGGCATGGTAGGCGTGGCCGCCATTTTCATAAGCCGCCATGATGTCACGCCATTTTTTGAGATCCAGAGCAAAGCTATCCGATTGAGTGTTCTCAAGCCTTTCCATCGCCTTAGCCGACAGCATCACCAATCCAGCCGAGGGTGATGCGCTCCATCCTTTTTGTGGTGCAGAGCACAGGACATCCACACCCAGCGCCTTCATATCCACCCAAGCGCAACCTGAGGCGATACAATCCAGAACCATAAGTGCACCCACGCTGTGGGCGGCCTCAGCCATCTTTTGGATATAGTCGTTGGGTAAAATCACCCCGGCGCTGGTTTCTACATGTGGAGCAAATACAACCTGCGGTTTTTTCTCTTGAATTTTGGCGACAACCTGATCAATCGGGGCAGGTGCAAAAGGCGAAGTGACATCGTTTCCGATTTGCCGCGCCTTCATCACCGTGCTTTCCGAAGCAAACCCACCAGCTTCAAAGATCTGGCTCCAGCGGTAGGAGAACCAGCCATTGCGCACCACCAAGGTTTTCTGTCCTGCTGCGAACTGACGAGCCACAGCTTCCATGCCGAAGGTGCCGCCCCCCGGCACCAACGCAACGGCGTCAGCGCTGTAAACCTCTTTGAGCATTGCAGAAATGTCGCGCATCACCTGCTGGAACGTCTTGGACATGTGGTTGAGGGATCGGTCGGTGAAAACCACCGAGAACTCAGCTAACCCGTTAGGATCAACAGAAGGGCGGGAAAGTGACATTAGGTCCTCCAATTTGGCGACATCTAGGGCAATTAACCTAACCCTGACATAAAACGTAACCGCCGAGAGAGCCAGTATTGCGAACTTTCTACGCATTCGGTCTCAACTGTTCGTTTCATAGCAACGAGATGACTACATCTCGGCTGTATCGTATGTTAGCGTCTACCTCAAAGTTTGTGATGTTTTGTCAAATGGATGGTCAGTATGGGTGAGTTTGTTGTTTTTGGAATAGACGTTCTAAACAACCCGAATGTATCGACGACCAGCGGCACAGGTAACGACGGCCAAGGCATCGCCGTTATTACAGGTGGCTCCCAACCTTTTGAAGATGATGACATCGTGGTTTTTGAAACCGTTAATGAAACCCCAGATGGCGAACTCTCAGGCAGCAGCGCGATTGGCGACATAACGGTGTATGACTCTTTGGCCGATTACGAAGCGGGCTTGGTAAAGTACAACTATGCGCCACAAAACCCTGGTCAAACTGCGTCGATTCAAGGCGACGTGAGCGGCCTCGGAGACGCATATGTTCGTTTCAATGCAAATGTCCTGGTACCAGAGGACGGCGGGCCAACCTTTGGTAGCTTATTTGTTGCTCCAGGAACAAACTTAGCTGACGCCGCCAACCAACCTGGCGGTTTGACCTTGGATCGCAACCAAGACATCGATCTTGATGGCGACGGGGATTTCGACGAGCCATTGGAGGAAGGCAACAACCTATTTTATGTTGGCGACTACACGCAACCGATCCCGTGTTTCACAGTAGGCACCAAACTTCGAACCCCCAGCGGACCCGCGTTGATAGAGACCCTTAGGCCAGGGGATCAAGTACTGACATTAGACAATGGGGCGCAAACAGTACGCTGGATCGGACGACGTAGAGTGCAAGCCCGCGGCCATATGGCACCTGTCCACATCGCAGCCAATACTTATGGCAAACACAGAGCCTTGGAAGTCTCTCAAAATCACCGAATTCTTCGCAAAGGTCCGGAGATTTCACTCCTCTTCGCAGAACCAGAAGTTCTCGTGGCTGCAAAACACCTTATCGACAAACGCAATGTTACTTTGCGTACCGGAGGGTGGGTGGAATACGTGCATATATTGTTTGACCAACACCAAATCGTTTGGGCCAACGGTCTTTTAAGCGAAAGCTTGTACCCCTCCGTGGATAGCTTTGCTCTTGCCGATCCGTCTCAGGCGGCAGCTATGAAAGAACTGCAAAGTATTTTCGGAGAGCTTTTTGAAGGCGAAACGGTGACACCTGAGTTCGCAGCGCGACGTTGCCTTAAGAAGTCTGAGGCCTCACTCATACCCTCTGGCTCGACAGTCTAGATTTAGTCCAACTCGCTAAAGTGGGCCCGGGCGACGTTCTTCGCTAAGCAAAACATTCGCATCTACATTGCCGACGCCTGGGAGCGTCATGATACGACGACGCAATACTCGTTCGAAATCAGAGATGTCCCGTGCAGTCACGCGCAAACGATAGTCATACATGCCCAACACATGCTCCACCGTCTGTACCTCTGGAATGGCCGTTACAGCGCGCTCAAAATCTTCGAGACTAACCCGCCCCTTGGTGGCCAGTTTCACCCCGAGAAAGACGGTTACGCCAAACCCAAGTTTTTCACGGTCCAGATCCAATTTGCGGCCGGAAATCACGCCACTGGCTTGTAAGCGTTTGATCCGACGCCAGGTCGCAGGTTGCGACAATCCAAAGCGCCGGCCCAAAGCCCCAGCGTTTTGCGTGGCGTCCTCCGCCAGTGCCTTGAGAACCGCACGATCGATCTGGTCAAGGTCAATCACAGTGGCAGGCTTTCATCAGACTTGATCCGCGCGACATGCATCAGCGCCTCGATATCTGCGATATGAGGCAAGATCAGCACGCGGCTGCGATAAATGTCCTGATAGTGGCGCATGTCTTTCGCAATGATGGACAAGCGCACATCGACCTGGCCTAAGAAGGTTTGGATTTCGATCACCTCAGGGATTTCCCGAGCGGCCTCGATGAAATCATCAAAAGACCGGGGTTGGGTTTTATCCAAAGTGATCCGAAGACTGACCTCAACTTCATACCCGAGCGCCTGCCAGTCGATTATCGCGCGTTGGCCGCGGAGCACGCCATCTTCCTTCAAGCGCTCAACGCGACGGGTCACCCGGGACGTAGTCAAACCTAGACGATCCGCAATCTCAGGCCAGGACTGAGTCGGGTCACCCTGCAAATGGCGCAAAATACGTCTATCCACATCATCAAGCATGAAAAAGTCGATATCAGATACATAGGAGAATAAGAACACCTAAAATTTCTCCATATACATCAAATTACACCGTCATTTTTTGGAAAAACACACCGTATTGTACGGCCAGATATCAAAAAAGGAGCGTTCACTATGCGCGTTTATTACGACCGCGATTGCGACATCAATCTGATCAAAGACATGAAAGTGGCCATCCTGGGCTATGGCTCTCAGGGCCACGCCCATGCGCTGAACCTGCGCGATTCCGGCGCCAAGAATGTTGTTGTGGCACTGCGCGAAGGCTCCCCTTCTGCCAAAAAAGCCGAAGGCGAAGGCTTGAAGGTAATGGGTATTGCGGAAGCCGCCGCATGGTGTGACGTGATCATGTTCACCATGCCCGATGAGCTTCAGGCAGAAACCTACAAGAAGTATGTACACGATAACATTAAGCCAGGTGCGGCCATTGCATTTGCACACGGCCTTAACGTGCACTTTGGTCTGATTGAGCCCAAAGAAGGCATCGATGTGATCATGATGGCACCTAAGGGCCCGGGCCACACTGTGCGTGGAGAATACACCAAAGGCGGCGGCGTGCCTTGCCTCGTGGCTGTGGACACCAACTCCACCGGTCGCGCGCTAGAAATCGGCCTGTCTTACTGTTCAGCAATCGGTGGCGGCCGTTCTGGCATCATCGAAACCAACTTCCGTGAAGAGTGCGAAACGGACTTGTTTGGTGAGCAGGCTGTGCTTTGCGGCGGCCTGGTTGAGTTGATCCGTTGTGGCTTTGAGACACTAGTCGAAGCAGGCTATGCTCCTGAAATGGCGTACTTTGAGTGCCTGCACGAAGTGAAACTGATCGTTGACCTGATCTATGAAGGCGGGATCGCCAACATGGACTACTCGATTTCCAACACCGCAGAATATGGCCAGTACGTCACCGGTCCACGTATTCTGAAATATGACGAAACCAAAGCCCGTATGAAAGAAGTGCTGAACGACATTCAGCAAGGTAAATTCGTACGTGACTTCATGTTGGAAAATGCAGTTGGTCAGCCGACCATCAAAGCGTCTCGCCGTGCAAACGACGAGCACATCATTGAAGAAACAGGCGCGAAACTGCGCGGCATGATGCCTTGGATCTCTGCCGGCAAAATGGTCGACAAAGAAAAGAACTAAGCACATTCAGACTTCGGAAAAGGGGCCAATAGGCCCCTTTTTTTGTGTTAGCCACCTTAAGCACCACAAGCACTGATGTAAGCTCTTTCCAAAGGGCTCGCCGAACCGTCATAGTAGTGTTGACGCTTCTCATTAGCCTTTTCGGCCCAAACTTCCCAACTAGTGTGGGGCAAGTTGCCCCGAGATTGTCCCTCCGACGCGAGGACAAAGGCGACCCTGACCTTTGCTTCAAAATGGGCGTTTCTGCCGGGGTGCCACCTCCTTGCAAAGCTCTTCCCCTCTTCGAACTCAAACGCTGTGCTCAACGTGCTGTGTCCGTCATAAAGCACGATCTCATACACGGAACAGCCAATACTCGGCTCGATAGGAGGGTCCTTAGATGCATCGCACTGATACCGGCAGAATCAGCCCCTCTGCCAAGGGCCACCCGCGTCCAATGCGTCGCACAAAAACATCGAAAGCCACGGGAACACCAAAGTTTACCGCAACGGATTTCGAAATGTTTTCAGTTATTTGCCACTTCATTCACGACATCAACTTCAGCTAAAAAATCTCACAGGACAGCGCCTTAAGAACCGTCCCCTCAATCTCGCAATTCAGAGCGTCTCTCTTTTCGGACCACGTACTTACGTCGTTTTCCTCTTGCGGTTAGGGCCACAAGTCCAGTATTCGAAAGGACCTACAAATGTTGTGAAACCGCCGGGAGAAACACCGGCAAACTTTGTGCCATTTGATCTACTGCTGCAGGCTTTCGCGCAACCGTTTCAACCACTTGGCGCCTGATTGGGTCGGCAAAACTAAGAGCCCAATTATGTAAACCATTGCTGACGGCAAGCAAAAATCCAAGTGATGCCAATGCCTGCTTGACCTGCTTGTTAATTCGCCGCTTTGTAGCGCAAAACGAAAGCACATGATGCCCCCTACAAACACACCTCAAATCACGCCGATGAGCTGGATAATGGTCGCAACTCTCGGTTTTGTCTGGGGCGGTACTTTTATGGTACAAAAACTCGCGCTCAATTATCTGCCACCGATTTGGGTCGCGGCGGCGCGTCTTGGCTTTGCTGCACTTATCACTCTGGCAATCTGGCGCCTGCGCAGCGGACACATGTTCACCACGAAAGAAACCGACTGGCCACGCCTGCTTTGGGTCTCTCTGCTGAGTGCAGCAGTGCCTTTTATGCTCCTGGCGTGGGCGCAACAGTATGTAAGCTCAGCATTTACGGGAGTATCAATGGCTGCCGTGGCACTGATTGTACTTCCTTTGGCGCATTTCTTTGTCCCGGGCGAGCGCATGACGCTGCGGCGCTGCCTCGGCTTCGTCATCGGCTTTTCAGGCGTTGTGGTACTGATCGGGCCGGCAGCCTTGGCTTCAAACGGCAGCCTGCTGGAAGGTTGGGGGCGCATGGCGTGCTTTGCCGCGGCCACTTGCTATGCCGTATCGTCAATCTTGATGCGCCGCCTACCGCCTCTCGACCCGTTTGGACTCTCTGCCACAACATTGATTTTTGGTGCCGCTTTGGTCATTCCTTTGGCACTCATCCAGTCAGGCCCGCCACCAATTCCGTCTACTGAAGGCTTGGTTATTGTTGCGATCCTTGGCCTAGTGCCAACGGCGGCTGCTGGCTTGTTGCGCATTTTGGTCATTCGCACGGCTGGACCAGTGTTCATGAGCCTGACCAACTACCAAGTACCGCTTTGGTCTGTGATATTTGGCGTCACCGTAATGGGCGAACCCCTTCCAGGATCGCTCATCTGGGCCACGCTGTTAATCTTATCCGGTGTCGCGCTCAGCCAGTTTGGATCGATGAGAAAGCTTTTTGGAGGCGGCTAGCCAAGCCAGCTCTCAAGCGACAGCGATGCGAACGGCATCAACAACGCTATCGACTGCGACTCCTAAGAGAGCCTCGTCCTCGCATTCCGCCATCACGCGCACTAAAGGTTCCGTACCCGATTTGCGGATGAGTAAGCGCCCCTTGCCCGTCAACGCTCGCTCAGCTTCGGCAATTGCCATTTTGACAGCAGCCTCCTCCAACGGCGTCTGACCTGCTTTGTAGCGCACATTTTTTAGTAACTGTGGGACGGTTTCAAAAACCCGAGCCAATGCACTCGCCGGCTTGCCAGTCTCAACCATTGCGGCCAAAAATTGTAGCCCAGCCATCAATCCATCACCGGTCGTGGCATAGTCGGTCATAACGATGTGACCGGATTGCTCACCACCTAGATTGTAGCCACAACGTCTCATCGCTTCGACCACGTACCGGTCGCCAACGGCGGTTCGCTCTAACCCCACTCCTTGTGACTCCAAGAAGCGCTCCAATCCAAGGTTCGACATCACTGTGGCGACCAAAGCTCCGCCCTTCAGCTGGCCTGATTTCGCCCATCGGGAGGCAAAAAGACCCATGATTTGATCACCATCCGCAACTTGGCCTGTTTCGTCGATGATCATCACGCGGTCGGCATCGCCATCCAAACAGATGCCAACGTCAGCACCATGAGCCACAACAGCTTCTTGTGCGGTCTTAGGGCTGGTGGAGCCACAATTTTGGTTGATGTTGTACCCATTGGGCACCACACCTACTGTAATCACTTCAGCGCCGAGCTCCCAAAGGGCTTCTGGCGCAGCACGGTAAGCCGCACCATTGGCACAATCGACCACCACTTTTACACCATTGAGAGGCAAATCACGCGGCAAGGAACTCTTGACGCGCTCAATGTAGCGAAAGCGCCCGTCGTCAATGCGCCGCGCACGACCAATGTTCTGCGCCTGCGCGGGCTCCACGCCGCTTTCGATCAGTTTTTCTATTTGCAACTCAGCTTCATCTGAAAGCTTAAATCCATCGGGGCCAAAGAACTTGATACCGTTGTCCTCGGCAGGGTTGTGGCTGGCGGAAATCATCACACCGAGGTCTGCGCGCATAGACGTTGTCAGCAACCCCACCGCAGGGGTTGGAACCGGTCCTAAGAGAAACACGTTCATGCCCGTCGAAGTTAACCCAGCCGTCAATGCACTCTCAAACATATAACCTGAAAGTCGCGTGTCTTTCCCAATCACCACGCGGTGCTGATTGGTCCCATCGTTGCGGAAAAACCGCCCGACAGCCGCGCCGATTCTCAGAGCCATTTCTGCGGTCATCGGGTGCGTGTTGGCGGTGCCTCGCACGCCGTCAGTTCCAAAAAATTTACGCGCCATTGGCTTCTCCTGTCGTCACTGCTTGCCACAGTTTCAAGGCTTGATGGGTTTGCCCCACATCATGTACGCGCACAATTTGCGCGCCTTGCGCGACCGCTGCAAGCGCGACTGCAATGGAGCCCGGCGCCCGCTCCGTCGCAAGCGGAGCCCTGCCGATGGTGCCGATGAATTTTTTGCGCGACGCGCCCAAAAGTATTGGACATCCCAGGCTGTGAAAAAGGCTCAGTCGAGCCAACAAAGCAAGGTTATGAGCAAGTGTTTTTCCAAAACCAATACCCGGATCAACGATGATCTTGGAACGCGAGATACCGCTGCTGATCAAGTGCTCAACTTGTGTTTCAAGGAAGTCATAAACATCCAATAGAACATCATCATACTGCGGACTGGTCTGCATGGTGGCCGGGTCACCTTGGGCATGCATTACACAAACCGGCACGTTGCGTTGCTGCGCAACTGACACTAAAGCCGGATCAAATGTAAATCCCGAAACATCGTTGACCAGACCTGCGCCTGCTTTCAAAGCTGCACGAGCAACTTGGGACTTGCGGGTATCAATACTAACCGGGAGATCAATGGCGGTAGAGATCGCCGAGATTGCAGGAGCTGTTCGGGCGACTTCCTCGCTTTCCGGGACATAAGCTGCCCCGGGGCGTGTAGATTCCCCGCCAACATCAATGATATCTGCGCCGTCGTTTTTCATCTGCTGTGCGCGTCCGAGAGCTTGATCGGCGCCCTCAAAGTCGCCCCCGTCAGAAAAGCTATCCGGCGTGACATTCAAGATGCCCATTATGTTTGGACGCAACATAGACAACGTGCCAACAGCATCACGCTGCACTGTGATACGCTCCAAAATGTTTGCAGGAATGCTCTTGGCGTCCTGCAATATTGGGGCACAACCACGCTCAAGTTTCTCTACTTGCTGAAACCAGCACCATCCCCCTGCCAAGACTTGCGCATCAGAAGGGCGGGACGCGTCCGTTTGTGGGATTGCACGATAGTAAACAGTCATTGCTGTTGAATGGGCAAAGCCGGATCAAAAGGCAAGAGTTCACAGCATTTTCTGTGTGATCTCTATGCCTTTCACTGCAAAATCGGGTTGCGAAACCTGCGCCGTATCCGCACCGATCGCCAAGAACTCAGAGGCCTGCATTTCCTGCGCGAACCAGAGGGCAAGCGCCAGCGTATCACTCGGCGGCCCCATAGGTCCTTCAACTGCGTCCAGTACAATTTTTGATGGCGCCCACACACAGGTCTGACCATTCTTCATGGCCCAATCAAGTTCGGTCCGCGTGTCCACAACCACACAGCGGTTGTCCTGCGCAGCCAACATCCAGGCATTTTGCTCAAGCGCCAGCAGATCTACCCGGCGTTGTGTCATGGTTTGGCCTGTCTGAACGACATCCATGTCCGGGGCGTCAACGCAAAAAATCAAAGGTATCTCGGAAGCCAGCAACTGGTCGATCCATCCGTTCAGATTCTGCGAAGCCCTTGCCGCGTTGGACAAGAAAACCACACGCGGCTGCAATACTTCCTCTTCCTGAACCTCTTCCACAGGCACCAAATGTGTCGTGCGACTGCGTACAATCTCAACGCCCAAAGCGCCTGGTCCGCGATCCAGCTTCTCGATACGGACAAACACACGCTGGGCTTGCGGCTCCAAGAGCACCCGATCCGCCACACGCGCAGCCAATGTTTCCAAAAGATTGAGGCGTTCCGCCGCCAACTCATGCGCAATGGCATCTGTTACCTTGTCGTAGGACAAAATCCGGTCGACATCATCTTCTACAGCAGCGCTGACTGGTAGCACTTCGACAACAACGTTAAAGCAAATCCGTTGGGTTGTGCCACGCTCCGTCTGAAATGCACCAATTTCCACATCCACTACATGATCACGCAACGAAATTCGATCAAGCGGCTTACGAGCTGTATCGCTTGAGGCTGTGGCTTCCGCACGTTCAGAAGGATGGGCAAAAGCCAATCGAATTTCGTTGCTCATTTTGAGTCATCCATACGCACTAGGGGTCAGAGCCGGTTTCGTAATTCCCTGCCATTATCAGGCGAAACAGAATCTCGCCATAGCTCAAAGACGGCAGACGAACCATATTTTGCGAAGTGTGGCCGAAGTCAGTTCTGCGAAAGGCGCGTCGGCATCCGGTAGAAGTGATGTACGCCAATTGTCGTTGTTCTCTCAAACGTGCGCGACCAGCGCGGGTTGACCGCTTTTGTATGATAGTGCGTAGCACCATTTGTCAGCGTTTTTGGCGCTCCATCCAGAAGCAAATGTGCAACTTTGCCGACGCGCTCGTACGCATCACGTTCGTGAATTTTGTCGCTTACACCATCGCAGTTATAGGTAAATTGGCACTGGTATTTACGGCCGCTCGACGTACCCTGGTTAATCACTCCGCAAACGCTTTGCGGGAAAGATGCGTGATCAGCGCGGTTCATTATCACTTCTGCGACCGCGAACTGCCCTTTTACACTTTCACCCCGCGCTTCAAAATAGAGAGCCTGAGACAAACACTGCCATTCAGCGGTCCGGTGAGCTTCCTCTACTTTGGGCAATTCATCGATAAAAGCACGGCTAAACGAAATCTCTGTGGGTTTGTTCTTTTTAGATGTGAAAATATCGCGCAGCGTCTTACCGTCAAACAAAACCAACTGTCGCGGCTTGGACTTGTCTGTCGATGTCGCTGGGGTGGTCTCTGCCATTCCTGCTCCCGCAAAAATCGCGGCAACCAAAACAGATCCAATCAGATTACGCATTATGACCTCGATAGGGGAACAAATCCCAAGCAGCTATTAAACGGGGGCTTTCATAAAGAAATTTCTTGAATTCGTCCACTCAACGACTTGCCGCATGTCACCGTGGCACAGAAACGAAAGTCAAAATTGTTAAAAAACCGTTAATTTACGATGTTTTATCCTGGATCGCCAACTGTGCTGCTGCCAAGCGGGCCACCGGGACTCGGAAGGGTGAACAGGAGACGTAGTCCATACCAATCTCCCGGCAGAAGGCGATTGATTCGGGACTACCCCCATGTTCTCCACACACTGAAAGGGTCAAATTCGGTTGCGCACGCCGACCGCGTTCCGCCCCAAGACGCAACAATTCACCAACCCCTTCCTGATCCAATGTGTGAAACGGATCTTCCGGAAACACACCTTGTTGCACGTAAGCGCTCATAAACCGGCCTGCGTCGTCGCGCGACAAGCCATAAGTCATCTGCGTGAGGTCGTTGGTTCCAAAACTAAAGAACTCACAATGAGGCGCTATGTCTTCGGCGCGTAAGGCGGCCCTTGGCGTTTCGACCATCACACCAAGGCGATAGTCAAAGTCCCGCCCCCGTTCAGTGCGCACTGCAGCAGCGACCGCATCAATTCGGGTTTTGACGAGTTCAACTTCTCGTTTTGCCGATACCAAAGGAATCATAATTTCAGGCACCACTGGATCACCGCCAGCACTCGCATCCAACATCGCCTCAAAAATTGCCCGCGCCTGCATGTCGAGAATTTCAGGAACTGTAATCTGCAGTCGAACGCCCCGCATCCCTAACATTGGATTGTATTCACCCAATGCCTCCACACGGCGTGTGACGTCGGACAGGGGCAGATTCAAAGCTTCCGCCAAATCGCGCAATCCAGCCCGATCCGTGGGTAAGAATTCATGTAGCGGAGGGTCAAAGAGCCGAATACACACGGGCCTTCCCTGCATGATCTCGAACAACTCGACAAACATTTCCCGCTGCATCGGCAAAAGAGCTTGCAGTGCCATGCTGCGATCGTCGGATGCATTTGCAAAAATGACCTCGCGCATCGCGATCAACTGATCGGCCTCAAAAAACATGTGCTCGGTGCGGCACAGCCCGATACCTTCCGCTTGAAAAACCAATGCAGTCCTGGCGTCTGCGGATGTATCTGCATTGGCACGCACACCAATATCTCGGCTCATATCAGCCCAGGTCATCAGGGTTTGAAAGGAATCATCAAGCGCGGCTTCCATCATTTTTGGCTCACCAGCCAGAATCTGCCCGTTGGTGCCATCGACCGTGATCACGTCACCCTCGCGAAACACGCGCCCATCAGGCGAAGTGATACGGCGTGTGCTGGTTTGAAACCGCATCGAGGTCGCGCCAACCACACAGGGCAGACCTAAACCCCGACCAATGACCGCCGCATG
Organism: Shimia sp. NS0008-38b; assembly: GCF_040370365.1. Lineage (NCBI taxonomy): Bacteria > Pseudomonadati > Pseudomonadota > Alphaproteobacteria > Rhodobacterales > Roseobacteraceae > Shimia > Shimia sp. NS0008-38b. The sequence goes on from NZ_BAABWQ010000002.1 coordinate 156,583, forward strand.
GCTGGTCATCCCGCCCCGTTCAGTCAAGGCCGCGCTGGCAGCGTGCATCCCACGAATGTCTTCTGGGTTGGTTTCACGCCTCACAAGAACACACGCCTCACCGCGTGCCGCACTCGCTTGTGCTTCAGCGGCTGTAAAAACGATCTTACCAGTGGCCGCACCTGGGCTGGCCCCGATACCACTGCCAATGACATCCCGTTTCGCTGTTCTATCCACTTGTCGGTGCAGAAGTTCATTTAGCGCACGTGGCTCTACGCGCATCACCGCCTCTTCGCGAGAGATGATTTTGCTCTCTGCCAAAGACACCGCAATGCGCACCGCCGCACGCGCGCTACGCTGCACGCGCACTCCATCAAGAATACGAATTTCACCATTTTCCAGCGTGAACTCGCACTGCATCTCTTCGCGCAAACGCTCTCGCATCAACGCAGCATACTTGGTCAACTGTAGAAAGGCCTGGGGCGCTTTCTCTTCCAACGAGGGCCCGCGCACATCTTTCTGCAGAAAGAGTGCGCTTCCTTCAGATTTCAGCGCGTCACGCCCCTGGCTTTGACTCATGTAGCGTCCAGTAATCTGCGCCACACCGGTCACACTGTTGACAAGTTGTAATACGCCACTTCCGCTTTCACCGCGCCCGACGCCGAGGGCCATGGCTTGAATGACCAGCCCCAATCCCGCATCCGCCGGCGCGCCTTTCGCTTGCCGCAACAAACGGGCCGTAGTGCCTTCCCACGCGCGCGCCATCGAGCGCAAAACACCGATCAACTGTTCGCTGCGCGATTGCGGAAATGGCTCTTCTGCCTCACTTTCGTATGCTTCAAGAAAGCACGAAACTGCGTTGACGTCAGCGCTGTCAAGGTCATCAAAAATATCTGGGTCCAGACGCGCGACATGCGTGGAGTATGATTGAATAAACTTCAAATACAGTTTGCGCGCTGCCTCACCACCAACACTGTCGCTCAAACGTGTAAATTGCGCATCGTTCATACCGATGTTCAAAATAGCACCCGGCCCGCCCCAATCAGGATCTTCCGAGCTTGGCCGCACACACAAAATCTGATCAGAATCAAAAGCCGCAAGAACTTGATCCATCCCGAGCCACTCTCCTGCCGCGAGGCCGTGCACTGCCTCAAACGACAACGCAACTGTCGTCGGCACAGGCAATCCTAAGCGCACCAGCCTCTGTAGGCATTTGGCTCGACCACCATGACTTGATGCGCTCACCGGCGCATCGGGTGTGATCAGAGTGATATGAGCGGCATTTTGCTGCACTGCGGCACCTATTAGTTGCGCCATGCAGCATAGACCCCAAGCGCGGTGAAGCAAGTCTTTGCTGCCCGCCGCGGCGTTTTGCGCCTTACCCTTCGACGCGGGTCAAATCTGCAACTTGTGCGCAAATAACGCGAATGCGCGACAGAAGATTTAAGCGATTACGACGGACCACATCGTTGTCGCTGTTCACCTGTACCGCTTCAAAAAAAGCATCGATAGGCGCACGCAGCGAAGCCATGGTCGCCATAGCCGACGCGAAATCCTCAGCCTCGATAGTCGAAGAGATCACTCCCTCCGCCTGATCCAGAGCAGCAAACAGCGCTTTTTCGCTATCATGCTCGGCAAATTTCAAATCCGCACCATAGGAGTACTCCACACCGTCTTTTTCTTCAGCTTGGCTCAGAATATTGTTGGCACGTTTATAACCCTGCAGCAGGTTTTCCCCATCTTCTGTGGCCATAAAATCCTGCAACGCACGTGCACGCGCTGCCAAAAGCGCAAGATCGTCATTGCTGCCCATCGCGATACAGGCGTCGATCACATCGTGACGAATGCCCTGATCGCGCAGATATACCTTCAAACGATCATGGAAAAACAACAAGAGATTTGCAGATGTCTCATCCATAAACACTTCAACTTCTGAAAGGACAGAGCCTTGCGAAGTATCGGGCGTAAAAGGATTTGTGTTACTTGCGGATACTCTTTCAATTGCCGTCTTAAATGCGGCACCAAACACGCCATACGCAGCAATCTCCGAGAGTGTCTCTTCGAGCGTAAACAAGTCTTGTTCACCAGCTGTTTCGCGCATTTGATCAAGTTTGAAACGGAGCAGCTGGTGATCGAAAAATACCTGCAAGCGAATCCGTATACCATTCTCCAGCACCAGCCGGATCACACCCAACGCAGCCCTGCGGAGCGCAAACGGGTCCTTTGACCCGGTTGGCTTCTCATCTATCGCCCAAAAACCGGTTAGCGTATCTAGTTTGTCGGCCAATGCCACCGCGACGGACACGGCTGCTGTTGGCACATCATCTGACGGCCCCAACGGCGAATAGTGTTCTTCAGCCGCTGCAGCCACTTCCGCGCCATGCCCAGCAATTTCACCATAGTAGCGCCCCATCAGACCCTGTAGTTCAGGGAACTCATAGACCATTTCGGAGCTTAAATCTGCCTTCGCCCAACGTGCTGCAGTCTCTGCCGCCTCAGCATCGGCTCCCGTCACCGGTGCCAACTCGCGCGCAAGCGCCGCGACACGGCCAATCCGATCCCCTTGGCTACCCAGTTTGTTGTGGAACGTCACATTGTTGAGGCTCTCAAGCCAGGCGTCGGCGCCGCCTTTGGCCACACGTGTATCTTTCTCCCAGAAGAACTTCGCGTCACTCAAACGCGCAAACAGCACTTTTTGGTTCCCCGCAAGAATTGTCGCGCCATTGTCCTTGGTCTCGCGATTGGCCACTGTAACAAATTTCTCGATCCGACCCGTCTTTGGGTTCCGTACCGAGAAAAACTTCTGGTGCTCTTTCATCGAGGTCTGCAGCACCTCAGGTGGAAGCCCCAGAAAATCCTCAGCAATGTTACCCATCAAAACAACAGGCCACTCAACCAAACCCGCCACTTCGGACAACAGTCCTTTGTCTTCGACAATCTCAAGACCTTGGGCAAAAGTCATATTTGTAGCATCATTCCAGATCGCTTCCGCCCGATCTTCCGCGTTCAGGATCACATGGTTCCGCTTCAGATTGATTTCATAGTCTTCAAACCCATTCACACTGAAACGGCCAGAGCCCATAAATCGGTGACCTTCCGTGACGTCGCCAGATTTAATGCCATCGACGTCCAGTTCGACCACACTGTGGCCATCCTCAGCGGTCAGGATGCACAAGATAGAATGCAACGGACGCACCCAGCGCAACGACCCCGCGCCCCATCGCATGGACTTAGGCCAAGGAAAATTACGAATGGTGTCTTCCAAAACCTGCCCTACAATTTCCGTTGCCGGACGACCAGGCTTGGTGATCAATGCAAAATAGATCGCGCCTTTAGGTGTCTCGCGCTCTTCCAAATCTTCGCGTTTCACCCCTGCGCCACGCAAAAAACCTTCGATCGCCTTCTCAGGCGCACCGACTTTCGGCCCTTTGCGTTCTTCTTGAACGGTTGGGCTTTCGGACAACAGACCTTCCAGAGCCAAAGTTAAGCGGCGGGGCGTGGAAAATGAACGTGCGTGGGCATAGGTCAACCCAGCGTCAACCAAACCATCCGTAACCTTTTTCTTCAGGTCTTCGGCAGCCCGCGCCTGCATCCGGGCGGGAATTTCTTCAGAAAAAAGTTCGATCAACAGATCAGGCATGACAGATCCTTAGAAGTTCACGATGGTTTGGATAACAATCGCGTTGGCGATATCGACAAAAAACGCCGAAACCAAGGGTAAAACGACAAAAGCGATGGGGGCTGGGCCATATCGTTTGGTCACAGCGGTCATGTTGGCAATAGCCGTAGGGGTTGCCCCCAGCGAAAACCCGGCAAACCCTGATGCCAGCACAGCCGCGTTGTAGTTCCTGCCCAGCATGTAAAATAGAACCCAAACGACCAAAGCTACGGCGGTCACAGTTTGCACACCAACGGTGACCAAAATTGCGGGACCTGCGCTGCTGAGCGTTGAGATGTCGAGTGTCATAAGAGAAATCGCCAGAAATATCCCCAACGCAAATTCAGAGATCACCGCCAGTGTGGGGGTCCGCGCCACAGGAGGCGCCTTAGGCAGGAAAACCGGGCGCAAATTGCTGGATACGATTGCAACGATCAGGCACGGCACAAAAAGCGGCAGCATTAGTCCTAGCTCTTCTAAAATCCCGTGCAGGATGTAACCGCCAATGATCGCGATGTGCAACGACAACATCACCCTCATAAGTGTGACGTGACTGATCTCCGTGACCTCATGTTCTTCTTCAAAGGGCACACCGACAACATCACCCTCCTCCGTCGACGTAGCTTTCAGGTCATTCTTTGCGATCAAGTATTTGGCAATTGGCCCTCCAACTAGCGACGCAGCGATCAACCCCAGCGTGGCCATGGCTACGCCAAGCTCCGGCGCTCCTGCTAGCCCAGTCATCGCAGCCACGTTTGGTGCCCATGCAATTGCCGTTCCATGGCCACCAATCAGCGAAGCTGAGCCGAGCAAAACCCCTGTCTTGGTCGGGAACCCAAAAACCACTGCTCCCGCCATACCAACGATATTTTGTACGATGATTGTCGCAAGCGTCAGAACAAGCAGAAGAGCAAGAATGCGCCCACCTGAAAAAAGGTCAGCAAGACGTGCATTGAGACCGATGCCAGCAAAGAATAGCACAAGAAAGTAGTCCCGTACCGCTGTTTCAAAACTCAGGCTCGTACCCGAAACAAATGTGTAGAGTGCAAACAGCGCAGCAGCAATCAGCCCGCCGGTGACAGGTTCCGGAATGTTGAATTCCCTCAAGAACCGAACTTTGCGGGTCATCTTTGCGCCCAACAAAAAGACCGCAAATCCTAGTGTTGCCGTCAACATATTTGGAACAACAAAAACCTCGGACATCTCAGATTACTCCGTGGGTCGCGATGGACATTCAGCGGGCAAAGGCTTGCCATCAAAGGCGATCTCGCCACAGTCATTGATTTCGTTCCACGCAAAACCACGCCCGTCCGGTAGAATGACCACGATGCGATCGATGCCGTAGAGCACATCTTTCTGCCCAAGAAACGCCAGCGCCTGCTGTGTTTGCAGCGCCGCACCAATCTCTTTTGCATCGAAACAGTCAAACCAGTCTGGTGCGTTGCGCGGTTCCGCCGTCTCCAATAACAAGTAGGTTTCGGTCAGCAATGCCGTACTCATCGAGGTGGTGAAACAGGCGCGATATCGAATGGGTGAGCTTTCGCTATCGATCGCCTCAAAGTTCTCATACAAAATCGGCTCCGGTGTTTCACTTACCAATAGAGTTAGCTGCACATCGTCGTTTTTGCCGGACGCCGGCACTGCGTCGTAGTACCCGTAAACCTGCAACCAATACATCGCGACACCGCCTACCAATGCTGTTAGCATGATCGCGCCTCCTAGTAGTTTTCCCGTCATACGAACGCCCTATCATATTCTTGCGCACCACTGATGTGATGGCTAAACAACATCCAAAAAATGGATTTACGAACTTTTTTTCTGAATTTCAAAATGGACACACCATGACAGACAATTTTGCGATCACCATGTTTGGCGCGCTTTTTGCCGTGATGAATCCCTTCGTGAACCTTCCGATTTTTCTTGGCCTGACCGAAGATCTTAGTCGTGCTCAGCAACGCAAAACAGCCTTGCAGATAACGATCTACACCATGGTAACCTGTGCCATTGTGGCCGTGGCCGGTAGCGCAATCCTGAACTTTTTTGGCATTACCGTGGATGCTTTTCGTGTGGCAGGCGGCCTGGTGCTGGCGCAAATCGGCTTTCACATGCTCAATGGCAAGACCAGCAGCTCGCATCACGGCACTGAATCGGAACAAGATCACCTTTCCAGCGCCGAAAGCATATCGTTTTACCCTATGACTTTCCCGATGCTGGTGGGGCCAGGAACCATGACCACTCTCATCCTCTACGCCCATCAGGCAACCGATGTCACAACTCGACTTACTTATTCCGCCTGTGTGGCTGCGGTGATCATGTCGCTCGCCGTAACTTTCTTTTTCGCTGGTGATATTGGACGTTACCTGTCCGCAACCGCACGCACCATAATGTCTCGTTTGATGGGCATGATCCTGATTGCCATTTCTATCGGCATGATCTCGGAAGGCGCAAAAGCCCTGTTGCCCGGCCTCGCCTAGCGATGTGTTCAAGCGGCAAAGCCCCCGGCATCCGTTTGGACAAAAGCATCCGCACATTGCTTGGCAAGCGCCCTAACGCGACCAATATAAGCCTGACGCTCCGTCACAGAAATCACACCACGTGCATCAAGTAAGTTGAACAGATGTGAGGCTTTGATGCACTGATCGTAAGCTGGGTGCACCATAATGATTCGCTTACCTGTTTTCGGGTCAACATGCTCTTGAGCGAGAATACCCGCACATTCAGCCTCAGCCTCTTCGAATTGTTTTAGCAACACATCTGTATTGGCGACGTCAAAATTCCAGCGACTGTATTCCTGCTCGGTCTGCTTGAACACGTCGCCGTAAGTCAGAGAGATTTCGGTCTGTGGATCATTGAATGGCATATCCATCACGTGATCGACACCAAGCACATACATAGCCAACCGCTCCAGACCATATGTCAGTTCACCAGACACCGGGTGACAATCATGTCCACCGACCTGCTGGAAATATGTAAACTGGCTAACCTCCATGCCATCACACCAAACTTCCCAACCAAGACCCCATGCACCCAGAGTTGGGCTTTCCCAATCATCCTCAACAAAGCGGATGTCATGCATCTCCATATCGATGCCTATGGCCTGCAGTGAGCCAAGATAGAGGTCTTGCAGGTTGGGAGGGCTGGGTTTGATCACAACTTGGTACTGATAGTAGTGCTGTAACCTATTCGGATTCTCGCCATAGCGCCCGTCGGTTGGACGACGCGACGGCTGCACATAGGCTGCAGCCCAAGATTTGGACCCCAACGAGCGCAAAGTGGTGGCCGGATGGAAAGTCCCCGCGCCCACCTCCATGTCATAAGGTTGCATGATCGCACAGCCTTTTTCGGCCCAATAATTTTGAAGGCGAAGAATGATCTCTTGGAAGCTGCGCGGTTTGCGGTCGCTATATGCCATGGTAAATACCCTTTGGAAACGCGGGTATTGCTTATGCGCAACCCGTCACGGGGTCAATTGCACGTGTACGCAAAATTAGGGTGCAACATATCGCCAACCTGCTAAATAGGGCAAACAATTAACAACGTCACGAGTTTCAGGGACCACTACCAACATGTTGCGCACTATTTTGTCGTTGATTGCCGCCTGTATTTTCAGCGTCACATCTGCTCTTGCACAAAACTCTCAAGATGAGATCGTTTGGGTGCAACTCGAAGCTCAACCCAGCCTACAAGACGCAAGCGACAATTTGCGTGGCTACGCCCAACGCATGGCCGATGTAAACGGCTTCGCTCTGGGTGGTGGCTGGTATGCGATTGCACTTGGCCCTTACAGACGCGAAGACGCAGAAAATGTTCTGCGTGTGTATCGCTCCGAAGGTCTGATCCCGATCGACAGCTATCTGGCAAGCGCGAGAGAATACCGCAGCCAATTCTGGCCGGTAGGTGCAAACTTACTGACCAATCCCGAAGGTGTCTTGCCCGGCACAACACCAGAGGATCAAACCAATGTGGTAATTGTTGAGACGGAAACAGAGAACGCAGTGCCCGCACCTGTGCCACAGGCGCCGGACGAAACCGTTCGCGAAGCGCGCGCCAGTGAAGGGCGCCTCACGCGCGCTGAAAAAATGAAACTGCAAGAGTGGCTGAAATGGGCAGGTTATTATGACGCCGCGATCGACGGCTCATTTGGCCGCGGCACCCGCGGCTCCATGTCGACATGGCAGTCAGACAACGGTTTTGATGTCACTGGTGTTCTGACCACGCTTCAACGCGAAACACTTCGACAACAGTATTTTGCGGTACTCGAAGGCATGGACCTAAAGTTGGTGACTGATCTGGATGCAGGCATTGAGATGCAGGTTCCACTTGGCGTCGTCGCCAAATCCTCCACCGAATACCCTTTTGTTCGCTATGAGGCCACGGGCTCCACCGCCGCACAGGTGCTTATGATCAGTCAAACAGGCGACCAAAACACACTTTTTGGCCTTTACGATATAATGCAAACCTTAGAGATCGTACCTCTGAACGGTGCTCGTGAACGCAAGAGCTCAAGCTTCATGCTGACTGGCGATGATGGGAAAATTGTGAGCCATACCGAAGTGTCCCTAAAAGACGGCCAAATTAAGGGCTTTACACTGGTGTGGCCCGCACGTGACGAAGAACGCCGCACCAGAATATTGGGAGAAATGCAATCCAGCTTCACCCGTATCGACGGCATTCTAGACCCGACAGCTGGCAGCGACGTCGCACAGCAAATTGACCTGATCGCAGGCTTGCAGATTCGCCAACCGAAACACTCACGTTCTGGGTTCTTCATCGACCGAAAAGGCAATGTTCTCACCTCAGCCAAAGCTGTTCGAAGCTGTGAGAAAGTCACCATTGAAGAAGACTATGACGTCAATGTCGCAGTTGTGGATGACACACTTGGCGTCGCAATCCTAACACCAACCACGCCACTCGCGCCCGTCGATGTGGCAACATTGCGTAGTGGAGCACCTCGTATTCAATCGGACATCGCTGTGGCAGGTTACTCTTTTCAGGGTGCGCTCGGCGCTCCCACAGTCACCTTTGGGACGCTTGCAGATGTCAAGGGATTGCGTGGCGAGCGCGAATTGGCACGCTTAGCACTTCAGGTTGAGTCAGGAGACTGGGGCGGGCCGGTGTTTGACGCCGGTGGCGCGGTATTTGGCATGCTGCTTCCACGCAACACGCAAGCCGCTCAACAGCTGCCAGCTGACGTCAACTTTGCCGTCAATGCCGACGCGCTGCGGACACTGCTGGAGCAAGAAGGGATTCGTGCAAACCTCTCCAACGACGAACCTACAGTAGCGCCTGAAGATCTCGCGAAACACGCCTCTGAAATCACAGTCCTTGTAAGCTGTTGGTAGTGGGCCTCGCATGAACGAAAAGAGAGGGCGGCCCGAATGGTGCCGCCCGTTTTTTTTGCATAACTATTTAGTCTTTAAACATGGAGGCGGTCATGTGGATAAGGGTCGGTTTATCATTGGAAAATGCCTATGTTAGTGCGGATTGTAGTTCAGAAAAGCTGTTAGGCTTTACCGCCAAACATCCATAGCTCTGCGCGAGCTTACAGAAATCAGGATTCAGAGCGGTCACTGCATTTGGGGCAATCTGGCTCTCGACCATACAATCCTCGATCTCCTTAAGTTTATGGTTGTCCCAAAGCAAGATCGGGATGGGCAGTTTCATCTCAACTGCTGTACCCAGTTCCTGCACCGTGTACTGAAAACCATAGTCTCCGGCGATACAAACCGTCGGCTTGCCCCTTCGTCCCATCGCCCCACCAATTGACGCCGGCAAAGCATAGCCAAGCGTTCCGAATCCACTTGGGTGATGCCAATAGCCAGACCACGGCATCTGCCAAACCTCATTGGCCACATACGCAAACTGGGTCATGTCGGAGAAAATCATGGCCTCCTCCGGCATAACTTCGGCCAACGCATCACAAACTTCAATGATCCCCGGTCTTTCTGCGTCCGTTTCAGCTCGGAAACGGTTTTTGGTCGCCGCAATTTCGTCCTCATCCCACTTTGCTACAGCTGTTACCCCGGGAATGTCTTGCAACATAGCCAACAGAAACTCCAAACCATCCGCTTGCACCGCGATGTCTGCGCGATGCCGGTCAACAAGCACTTCCGGATCAATGTCCACGCGCACCAATCGGCCACCATTGCCCAGCTCGTCCCGCCACAAATCACACTCGCTCAGCTCTGTACCAATCGCAATCACAAGGTCACTTTCCTGCAAAATGCGCTTGCTCTCCGGGCGGCCTAGGTATGTCCCAAAACTGAGAGGATCATCTGCCGCCAGAAGACCACGCCCTGCATAGGTCATGAATGCCGCCGCCCCAGTTCTACGCACGATATCGCGCACATATACTTCGTTTGGCGGCACACTGCCGTCATCTTTGAGTGTGACCAGACCGCCACCAAAAATGAACACCGGTTTTTGGGAATTCTCTAACTGATAAGCAACTTCGCGCGCGATGTGATCTGCACCTGAACATCCATAGGAACTCTCCGAAACGTCTTTGCGTTTCGGTGCCGCCGATGCCATGCCCCCCAAAACGCCAATGGGTACCTGAATATGTTTTGGGCGCGCTCGTTTGCACTTAAACTCTGTGAATGCCCGGTCAATCAGACCATATGCCGTTTGTGCGTCACGCGCTTCCTCGGACCAGTCGCACACCGCCGCTGCGGCCGCGCGTTGATCTCGCATTTGGTGTAACTGCCCACGATGCCCCACCGTTTCATCTAGGCAACTCGACAATGTCAAAACGGAAACGCTGTCTGAATAGGCCTGCCCTAGCGGTGTCATGATGTTGCAAAGTCCGGGTCCGGTAATCACATAAGCCACGCCAGGCCTCCCCGTGGCACGTGCATAGCCGTCCGCCATAAACCCGGCTCCTTGCTCATGACGCGCTAGAACATGCGTGATACCTGCCTCTTCAATCCCACGATACATTTCCACATTGTGAACACCAGGAATACCAAAAATAACATCGACGCCGCGTGCTTTCAGCATGTGCAAAATCTGCGCCCCAAGAGGACGCATTTCCTGTTCCATAGCCACCGCTAGGCCCTCCAGAATTGAACTGTAAAGAGTACGTAGACCGCCAAAAGCTCCAATCGGCCAATCAGCATACCTACCGCCAAGAGCCATTTGGCCGTGTCGTTCAGTGTAGAAAAATTTCCTGCTGGGCCGATCGTCTCGCCAAGTCCCGGTCCGATATTGGCCAATGCCGCGGCCGCGCCGGACAGGGCTGTTGTGAAATCCAAGCCCGTCATACCCAGCAGAACTGCAAGCCCGCCCAAAGACACCGTGAAGAACACAAAAAAGCTCATCACCGAGCTCAACACATCGTCATCGATTGTGCGGCCCTGATATGTTGGTGTGAAAACGCCGCTTGGGTGTTGGATTTTACGGATCTGCGATCTGATCGTAGCAAACAACAGTTGATAGCGGAAAATCTTGATCGAACACGCTGTGGATCCCGCACAACCGCCTATAAGTCCGGCAAAAAACAAAACCGAAACTGGAAAACCACCCCATTGCATGTAGTCGGCGCTCGCGTAGCCAGTGCCAGTTACAATAGAGGTGGCGTTGAACAAAACTTTGCGGAAACCAGCTTCGCTGCCCAATCCATTGGTCAACACCTGCCAACTGGTCACCATGATAACAATCACCAGAACAGTCAAAAGAAACGCACGAATTTGTGTATCCTGCAATAAAGGGCGTGCCGTGCCTGCCGTCAGCTGTACAAATCGAACAAATGGCAGAGCTGCCAGGATCATGAACATGACAGCTACATATTCCGTACCAGCTGTAAATGCACCGAAGGAGACATCGTAGTTCGCAAAGCCTCCGGTTGCGATTGTTGTCATCGCATGTACCGTTGCATCAAACGCGCCCATCCCTGTGATCACATAGGCCAGCGCGCACATCGCGGTAAGCGACACGTAAATCACAGAAATTCGGCTACTGATTTCGGTCGCCCGAGGCAAAATTTTACCAAACGTATCAAACCCTTCGGATCGAAAAATCTGCATCCCACCAACGCGCAGTTCAGGCAAAAAAACCATTGCAACGACAATGATACCAATACCGCCCAACCACTGAAGCAAACCGCGCCACAACAACATACCGCGTGGCAACGACTCCAGGTCGGAGAAAACTGTAGAGCCAGTTGTTGTCAGTCCGCTCATGGCTTCAAAGAAAGCATCGACCAGACGAGCCTCTGTTGCCCCCAAAAGAAACGGGAGAGCGCCAAACATCGGCAGCGCCAACCACACACCAGTGGTCAACAAGAACGTCTGCTGCAATGACAGCCCTTCACCGCGCCGGTTGTGGCATGACAAGGACACAAGCCCTCCAGCTACGCACGTGACGAGTCCGCTGACGAAGAAAGCCTCCCAATGAGAATTGCCATCAACCAAATCCAGCGCCATGGGCACAAACATCGTCGCGCCCAACATCGCCACTAGTAGGCCAATGACATATCCAACTGGTCTCAGGTCAAACATGGCCGAAGCGTTGGCGTTTGCCTAAGCCAGTGTCAAGCAGATTGGCGACCAATGGAAACCGCTTTTCCGAACCCGGATAGACGCTTGAGTGAACTTCGCGTCGGTATCCACTTCGGGACCCACCGTTTCATCCCACGTGGAACAACGTCGTAAACAGTTTCGGATCAAGACTTTCGGAAGCAAACAAAGGACCATCTGTCAAAACTGACACAGCGTCGTGGCTGTGCAAACTTTCCTGATGACTGGCGATCACTCGAAAATCGCCAATGCGTGGATCAGCTTTCAGTTTTTCGCAGAACAAGCGCGCCGCATCTTCTACGAAAATTGGATTGGCGGCATTTAACTCGGCAAAGGCTTGCTCGTCTTCGCGCTTAACCATCACTTGTGTTTCCGTAGCCACCGCTGAACGTGCCAAATCTATCAAGTCTTCGAACCAAAGCTTTGGTTGGTCTACGACCTGCACCGAAATGCGCGCTACTGAGCGCTGAGAATGCGGCGTTGCCAACTGACCGCGTGACATACGCGCGTGCTCGCTCAATTCAAGTGAGCATGGGCAGGTAGAAGAGTATACATAATCTAAGTGCATGATTTTCTGCATCACGTCACCTTGCAGTACCTTCTCCAATGCGATGTCATAGTATTGAAATCCTTCAAGACCCGAGCGGAGAGATTGAATCTTCATCGGGTAGGAAAAGCGCATCTGCAATCGAGCATCAAAGGTCTCAAGATCGGTGATGTAATCAGCGAGCGCGGCTTCCATCACGCTGAAGCTGAATGTTTTCTCAGCGTGCTTGTAAAAAGACCGCATGATCCGGGACATGTTGATGCCTTTTTTGTCAGCTTCGAGACTGACAGTACCCGTGACACTGGTTTCCAAGCTTATGTCGCCATTTTCTCTCGTATGAAAACGAATCGGCAATCTAAAGTTGGAGATACCAACATGTTGGATTTGTTGTTTTTCACCTTTGATCAGGCTGGAAGGACCATTTTGGAGATCAGGCAAGGTGGCGCGATAGTCTGCGGATGCTTCAAATCCGTCTGGATACTCTCTAGACAGCGATGGATAGTTGCCAAGTGGTTGATCTGGAAGCAAACGTGATATCGCAGGATCGAGCTCTGCAACCTCTGTTACCGAAGCCGTACTAGCCCAAACGCGCAGCTGCGCCAGTGCGTCCTCCGCGTCCTGCCGGGTCACAGTTCCGTCGGTGCCAGAAGTTTGAATATTCATAAGCCAAGCGCCTTTGAGTCCTGTCGCCGTTTTAACTTAGTTGTTCGGGCGAATAATTGCTAATTATCGATCAACTATACGCTTAAAGCGACGTTCTGGTTCACAATTCCCGGTGAACATCGAAAAGCGGCGCAAAGTTTCCCCCGCGCCGCTTTGGTCATTTCATCGGGTTCGGTTTAACTCTGCGCGACAACCAGAGCTGCTGATATATCCGCAATGAGATCATCGGTATCTTCCAACCCGACCGAGAAACGCACAAGCCCTGGAGTGATACCCAATTCTTGCTTTTGAGCGTCGGGCAAACGTTGATGTGTGGTGGTTGCCGGATGTGTTGCGATGGACTTTGCATCTCCCAAGTTGTTAGAAATCACCGCAATCTGAAGCGCGTTCAAAAATTTGAATGCAGCGTCTTGTCCGCCCTTGATATCCAACGATAAAACGGTCCCCCCCTTGCCACCAAGTTGCTTGCGCACCAATGGTGCCTGCGCATGAGAACTCAATCCAGGGTAAATTGTGCGCGCCAAAGCATCATGTCCCTCAAGAACTTCAGCGATCGCCAAGGCACTCTCGGCCTGAGCATGCACACGCAAATCAATGGTTTCCAAACCCTTTAACATCACCCAAGCATTAAAAGGGCTCATACTGCCGCCAGTGTGTTTCATGTACGGTTCGACCGTTTTACGAATGAACTCTTTGGTGCCGAGGATCACGCCACCCAGCGCACGCCCTTGCCCGTCAATGTGCTTGGTCGCGGAGTAGATCACAACATCTGCACCCTGAGTGATGGCTTCACTGAAGACAGGCGTTGAGAACACATTGTCGACCACAACCGTTGCACCAACTTCGTGCGCGATCTTCGCCACAGCGGCGACATTGATCACTTCAAGCGTTGGATTGGACATGCTTTCAAAGAAAACTGCCTTCGTGTCGGGTCGCATTGCCGCCTTCCAGGCCGCCAGGTCGGTGCCGTCCACAAAGGTGACTTCGACACCAAATCGCCCCAGAACGTCTTCAAGAATGTATAGGCATGAGCCAAACAACGCCTTGGCCGACACAACGTGATCGCCTGATTTAAGCATGGAGGTCAAAGCGCCGCTGACGGCGGCCATACCACTGGCTGTGGCAAAAGCATCTTCCGCGCCTTCGAGTGCGGCAATGCGCTCTTCAAACATTGCCACGGTCGGATTGCCGTAGCGTGCATAGATAAACTCGTCTGGACCGGTCTCAAGAAATCGCGCTTCAGCTTGTTCAGCACTATCGTAGACAAACCCCTGTGTGAGGAAGATCGCTTCACTCACCTCGTTGTACTGGCTGCGTCGAGTACCGCCGTGCACCAATTTAGTGCGTTTGTTCCAATCACTCATCTCGTCATCTCTCCCAGGCCTACCTTCAACGGCCCAAATAAAAAGCCCCGTTCCGGCCAAGCGGAAGGGGCTCCTTCGTCCTGACCTCTTTAGCGGCATGTTTAACGTGGCCCGCAATCCGGTAACAAATCGCCACGCCAGCGAGGTACGCCCGGCGGCCTAAAAGGTCAAGTCCGTTACCAAGCTGTAACGCTCGTTTTACGCAATCTGCACACTTTACCTTTAGTGTGGTTTTCAAGGTGAACTGGAGAGCAGAGATGGCGCTCATACGGATCAACGCAGTCAATCGTCAACCGGTTCTCCACAGGACCGAGAAGGGACTTACTGCATCTCTTCAAAACGCACTTCAATGTGACGGTCCGATCACAGTGATGTTACATGGCTACAAGTTCACCCCTCGCGACCCAGCACATTGCCCCCACAGACACATCTTCGCTCCGCATGACGTTGCGTGCCCCAAAGGCGTCAGCTGGCCGCAAAGGATGGGTTTTCTGTCGGGTCGCACTGACGGTGGTTTGGGGGTCGCTTTTGGTTGGAATGCGCGCGGCACATTGAAACAAGCGCTACGTTCTGCAGTCCGAGCGGCCCACGCCCTCGCGCGACTGATCCGCATTTTGCGCGAATTGGCACCAGACCGACCTGTTCATTTGATTGCCCATTCGATGGGTGGCTATGTGGCTCTCAAAGCGTTGCGCCATCTGAAGGCCGGCGATGTTGGCCGCATATTGCTCTTGAACGGAACAGTCTTTCGCCCCAGTGCTGCGGCTGCGCTGCGGACCGACGCCGGTCGTGCGGCAGAACTGTACAACATTACCAGCACAGAAAACGCAGTTTTTGACCTCGGCTTTGAATGGTTGTTAGGCCATTCCGCAGCCCACGATCGCACTCTGGGCCGCGGTTTCTCTGCCTCAAATGCGGTCACCTTGTTGCTACACGACCGCGCAAGTTTGGCACAGCTTGCGGCAATGGGCTTCAACATCGGCCCACCACGGCATTGGTTCTGTCATTGGTCTACGTATCTGCGGCCTGGCGCGATGGAATTTTATGGCGCACTGATGCGAGAGCCATTGCGGCTGCCTCTCGCTACATTGCAAGCGCAACTCGCAAACTCAGCACAAAACAAAGCCACTGGCTTAGCACTCCCCGGCGGCTCTTGCAGCACAGCCTGATTTGCGCATCATGTGAGGGAACTGGATCAGGAGCCCTCATGCCCGAAGCACCCATTGAGCTATATTATTGGCCCACACCCAACGGCTGGAAAATATCCATCGCTTTAGAAGAAATGCAGCTGCCGTACACAACGCACCTGATCGACATTGGAAAAGGCGATCAATTTGCAGAAAATTTTCTGAAAATTGCGCCAAATAACCGCATGCCCGCAATTGTTGATCCCAACGGGCCCGGCAAGTCACCCGTCAGCCTATTTGAAAGTGGTGCGATCCTTATGTATCTGTCGCGCAAAACCGGTCAGTTCATGGGCTCGACAACGCGTGATCAAATTGCTGTGGAAGAATGGCTGATGTGGCAAATGGGCGGGCTAGGTCCCATGGCTGGCCAAACCCACCATTTCCTAAAATACGCCCCAGAAGACATCGCTTACGCCAAAGACCGCTACCGCACAGAGACCGCACGCCTTTACGGCGTGTTGGATCGGCGCCTTGCGCAAACCGAATACGTCGCGGGGAACTTTTACTCCATCGCAGATATTTCCATTTGGGGATGGGCATCTCTGTGGGAAGGGCAAGGACAAACCTTAGACGATAAACCTCATATGGCGCGGTGGCTCAAAACACTTTGGGATCGCCCTGCACTTAAACGGGGCCGCTCACTGCATGCACATCTGCGCGCTGATCGCTCCGACTCCTGGCTGCAAGCCGATCTCCCACCCAATTCCTAGAGTCGCCCCGACTGGTCTAAGGAGAACTGAGCTGAAGCGGGGCTCTCTCTAGTCAGCCCGCTCAGTTCTTAGGATTATCGTCTTCGATGGCGTAGTCTTGAAAGATCTTGCCTTGCGTCATGAAGAAAATGAACACGGCCGCTGTCAGACCAAATGTCTTGAAGTAGACCCACGTGTCCGTCGTTTGTGTGCGCCAGATAATCTCGTTGAGTACCGCCAATCCAAGGAAGAAAAAGGTGAGCCGCTTTGTGAGCAACATCCAGCCTTCTTCCCGCAACGGCATCATCTCCTCCATAACAAACTTCAAATAGCTCTGCCCACGCCACAAACCAATGCCTAACGCGCCGCCAAACAACAGATAAATCATGGTTGGTTTCATCTTGAAGAACCGCTCATCGTTCAACCACACCGATAGACCGCCAAACACCACAACCAAAATCAGCGTCGCGATCTGCATCTTGCTGACCTTGCCCGTGAGCCTCCACAAGATTAAGGTCGTGAGGACAAGAAGCGGTACGAAACCAGCCGTTGCCACAATGAAGCCGTCATAACTGGTACCTGCGATGTCAAAACTCTGATCACGGATGCGCAGGTAAGCGATAAAGAACACAACGATTGGACCCAACTCCAAAGCCATTTTGAGCATGGGATTGATCTTCTTTTCAGTCATCGCGCATTCCTTTTATCTTCCCAACTCCACTATCACAGCGCCCGCAGCAATCAATGCCATCAATGCGATCCGACGTGGGCCAACTGTTTCTTTCAGTACCAACCAACCAATAAGTGCGGCGAAAACCGGCGAAGTTTCTCGCAACACCGCCGCTTCCCCGACGTTCCCCAATCGCGTGGCCAACATAACAGAGCCAAAGCTGGCAAAAGCCACCAATCCACCTACGAACCCACGCGTCATAAGCGGGCCTAAAGCAGGTGGCTTCGACATCGCGCGCCAGCGAAGCATTGCGATGACTGGAAACACAAGTCCATCAATGAAAAAGAACCATGCCAAGAAAGTGAATGGATCTGCGGTCGCGCGAATTCCATAGGCATCGTAGGTGGTATAGAGCGCAACAAAGAAGCCAGTGAACACCGCGATCACCATGGCCGATACCAAAGTGTCACGACCCTCAGTCATAAAAAGCATATTGTATGCTGCGAGGCCCAAGATACCTGACATCAAAACAGCCACACCGAACCATTGCAAGCCACTGAAGGTTTCCCCGAATATGAGGTACGCGCCAATCACCGCGAAAAAGGGGCCCGTACCGCGCACCACAGGATACACGACGGTAAATGAGCCCTTTGTATAAGCCCAGCTTTGTAGAAGTTTGTACCCAACATGGATGACAAACGCGCCTGCAAAAATGGGCCACATGTGCGGCTCAGGCCAAGGCACCACAAACAACGCGAAGGGTGCGGCCATGACTCCATAGCTAAAGTCGATGGCTCCGCGCGACAGCCATGGATCGTGCCGTCCCTTTTGAAGAGCTCCGAAAACCGCGTGTAAGAAAGCGGCTGAAAGCGCAAGGATCAGGGCAAGCTGATGCCCGGCATCTGTGCCCTCAAGCGATGTCAGCCACGCGCTCATAAACCGCGGCTTTGAATTTGGCGACACAAATCGTCGGTCACCAGAAGTCGCACAGCGAAGTTACACAACGCACAAAAAATCAGGATTTCCCCATGCCGATCAGCGCCGTAGCAAATTCTTCGGGGTCAAATGCTTGCAGGTCATCAATCTGTTCACCAACGCCAATCGCATGGATGGGAAGCCCAAACTTGTCGGCCAAAGAAACCAAGATGCCACCTTTGGCCGTGCCATCCAATTTTGTCATTACCAAGCCACTCACATCGGCGAGTTTCTGAAAGGTCTCGACTTGATTGATCGCGTTTTGACCTGTTGTAGCATCCAAAACCAACAGAGTGTTGTGTGGCGCGTCCGGATCTTTCTTACGGATCACCCGCACAATTTTGGAAAGCTCTTCCATCAAATCTTGTCGATTTTGCAACCGACCGGCCGTATCAATCATCAGAAGGTCTGCACCATTTGCCTCAGCTTGGCTCATCGCATCAAAAGCCAGGCTGGCGGGATCAGAGCCCTCAGGTGCAGTCAATACCGGCACCCCTGCCCGATCCCCCCAGACTTGAAGTTGCTCGACAGCCGCCGCACGAAAGGTGTCTCCAGCGGCAATCACCACCGATTTTCCTGCGCCTTTGAACTGGCTGGCCAGTTTGCCAATCGTCGTGGTTTTGCCAGCCCCATTTACACCGACGATCAACACAACCTGTGGCTTAGATGGGTAAAGCGGCAGTGGCCGCGCAACCGTTTCCATGATGCGTGCAACTTCGCCTGCCAAGAGGCCTTTGATTTCATCTGTAGAGACCCGTTTCCCCATGCGCCCTTCAGCGATATTGGCAGTCACCCGCAAGGCCGTATCAACGCCCATGTCGGAGGCAATCAACAGCTCTTCAAGTTGCTCCAACATGTCGTCATCTAAAACGCGCTTGACGACCGCCTCACTTGCCTGGCCCGTCAAGCGCGATAGCAACCCAGGTTTAGACGCCGGAGGCTGCACCTCTGGTTCGGTATGTGTTGCTGCAGGTACAGCAGCCTCAACTGTTTCTGTTGCAGTGATCGGCGCAGTTTCGGAGACCGGTTCGGTTTCACCGCCATCTTCTATGATGGCATCCAATCCTTCTTCCAATTTGGTGGAAGACTTGAACAACCGGTCCTTGAGCTTAGAAAAAAACGCCATTGTGGCCTCCGAACATGTTGCCACTCAGTTAGTCCTAATTGACAGAATTTAAAAGAGCGGCGTGTACCAGCCAACACCGGACACAATCAAAAACTGACCAACAAAGTACAAACACCAAAGCGCGATTGAAACCAGCCTCTGTTGCGGTGCATCCGCCGCCATACGAAACAGTTGCATCGCCAACAGCGTATCAGACGCCATGAACATCAAAGCCCCCGTCACCACAAGCGCATTTGATGAGACCCCCAAAGCTGTCGCCCCCATCAATGAAATCAGCACCACATAGACACGCACCGGCCACTTCAAACGACCGGTGTACGGACGCAACCAGAACTCAGTGGATAGGGCAAACACTGCTAAGCTGATCAGGATTACAGGATCAGCCAATGCACCGTCGGAACGCTGCCAAAAAAACAGCGCGTAAACGATATGTGCCAATGCAAATGAAACCAATCCCGCTAAAAATGCCCTTTCGCCGTTGCGAGACAAGGCAAAGTCGCCAAATGCTGAAAGGACGAGAGCAAGCACCACAGCGCCGGATCCAAAACTAATAGCAACCGCTACCGCAAAAGCAGACATAGGAATTAATTTGACGATTGTTTTTAGTGGGCTTGCAGAGCGATGGCAAAAGAAGACCGCATAGGCCAACCCCGCGATAAATCCGAAAATTAAGATGCCCAAGCGAATGCCTTGGCGCAGGGCGATTTCTTCGACAATGCTCATAGTTCCCTCTTTGGTTTTCCGGCATCTCAACAGCCTGGTGTCTACCAAACTAAGTGATATACGCACAGAGGGCCTATAAGCCGGATTCTGTCTCCTGAGTTACCTCAGGTAGATGACCATTCATCTAGGGCGCCTGTTACCAGACGCCTCCAGCTGCCAACCCGGACCTGCTCGGGGCAAGACACCCCTGTGCTTGCGCACGCGCGATCCCTATTTGGCATTGCTCCTGGTGGGGCTTGCCGTGCCGCTTCTGTTGCCAGCCGCGCGGTGGGCTCTTACCCCACCGTTTCACCTTTACCCCGATGAATCGGGGCAGTCTGTTCTCTGTGGCGCTTTCCCTCGGGTTGCCCCGGCCGGGCGTTACCCGGCACCATTGTCTTGTGGAGTCCGGACTTTCCTCGCGGGCTTACGCCCCCGCGGCCATCCAGCCCTCTGTGCAAGCGGACGTTTAGGGGGTTGCATGGGTGCCGTCAATTGCTGAGCCACGCGCGCACCGCGTCCAAACGCGGCACGCAGTACGTTTTAGCTCGGAAGCAGCGAGTCTAGGAGCTCTGTGCCAAACGCACTGCGATACGTGCATCTTCAGCGTCAATAGGACCGGTCGCCCAAGGACGAAATCGGGCCCGAAATGCCTCCAAACAATTTGGGTGGGTGACGTCATAACCAAAGCGTGCAGCCGCCTCAGCCCAGTCCCCTGTCGCAGGCGCCTCGTCAGGCCAAACCGCTAAACCCTGTTGCGCAAGACGGCGCCAATCAAATCGTGGCCCTGGGTCAATTTTGCGACCCGGTGACATATCCGAATGCCCAATCACGCATTTTGGTGACAAGCCCCAGCGCGTCATCATTTCCGGCAACAAACGCTCAAGCGCACTCATCTGTGCTTCAGCAAAAGGATGATCACCACGGTTTGAGAGTTCGATGCCAAGACTGCGCGAATTGACGTCGTTGTATCCTTTCCACTGCCCAACACCTGCGTGCCAAGCGCGTTTCTCCTCAGCCACAAGCTGGGTAATGTGACCAAGTTCACAAATCACATAGTGAGCCGAAACTTCCGCCTTGGGGTTGCACAACCAATCAATCGCGGCCTGCGCGCTGTCCATGGCGGTGTAGTGGATTAAAATCAGCGTAGGTCGCAACCCGTCACGCCGATCACCAAAGTTGGGGGACGGACGCTGTGTGATCTCAGGCAAGTTTCCCAAGTGTTATTGCCCAGCAGCCTTACGAAACGGGCTGGGATCCCATTGACAAGCATAGCCATCGCCGTCCGGGTCAACGCCTAAGCGGTCGTTCTTTGGGCCACCTTTTTCAAGAAAGGCAAGCTGTGCTGCCTCATCACTGCCCAAGCGGGCACAGGCTTTGTCAAAACGCGCAGCACCGCCAAGACCAAGACGGTTATACATTTTGGTCCCACGCGGATGGTTGGTTTGCAAAGCATAAGCGACAATGTTGGGGCCTTGCGTACCGGTACGTTTGGGCACTGCTGTAGGCTCTATCACCGTATAACTTGCCTTGTTTTGCGCGCGCCTCGCAGCATCGGCCTCAATTGAGCGACGTTCACCGACTGCGGCGAAGTCATTCTCATCCGAAATCCCCGGATTGGAAAAGACTTGCGGTGCTGGATTTGAAGGGCTCGCCTCAAGCGGCAACACACCGGAATTCACTGAAGCCGCTGACAGCGCGGCAGAGGTTTCCTGAGCAATGGCGGACGCCTCACTGTTCACAGAAGAGTTCGCAATGCCGGTCTGTGTTGGAGGGGACGCCGCCGCCGTAGTCACCAAAGGAGTTGCGGCCACATCTGGTGCAGCTTGGACCTGAACCCGAGCGACCTGCGGCGCTTCAGGAATGGTTTCTTGGGACACGGCCAGAGGGGAAGGTATCGGGCTGCTACTGTTTGCCGTTCCCACCTGCGCACGAGCCTCTGGAGAGAGGTTCGCATTGTCAAATCCTACACCCGCCGCGCTGTCTGGAATGCGCGGCTGGCATGCTGTCAGCGCCACAAGGGCGCAGAGTGCACCAAATGTCCGTATCATGTTCTGCTCTGCCTGCTTTGTGCTTAGCAGCAGCTTTACCACCATTTACCTGGTTTGGCCACAAATCCGGCGGCCTGCTCCAATGCATAAGCGGTGTTCAGCAGATCACCTTCTTCCCATGGGCGTCCTATCAACTGAAGACCCAATGGCAGACCTTGGGCATTCAAACCTGTTGGAACAGCCACGCCCGGCAATCCAGCAAGGTTTACGGTCACCGTGAACACATCATTGAGGTACATTTGGATTGGGTCCGCATCCGACATTTCACCGAGACCAAAGGCCGCAGAGGGTGTGGCAGGGGTAAGGATAGCATCGACGCCTTGCGCAAAGACATTCTCGAAATCTTGCTTGATCAAGGTCCGAACACGACGGGCACGGTTATAGTAGGCATCATAAAAACCTGCGGACAACACATAGGTGCCCACCATCACACGGCGTTGTACTTCGTGACCAAAACCTTCAGCCCGAGTCTTTTCGTACATCTCTGTGATGCCGTCACCCGCCGCCAATGTCGCGCGGTGGCCGTAGCGTACGCCGTCATAGCGCGCGAGGTTAGACGAGGCTTCTGCCGGCGCGATAACGTAGTAGGCTGGCAATGCATATTTGGTATGCGGCAAAGAGATGTCGACGATTTCCGCCCCTGCGGCTTTGAGCATCTCAATACCGTCAGCCCAGAGTTTCTCGATCTCAGCAGGCATACCATCAATGCGGTACTCGTTTGGAATGCCAATTTTTTTTCCGCGAATGTCACCGGTCAGCATCGCTTCAAAGTTCGGCACAGCAAGTTCAACGGAGGTGCTGTCCTTGGCGTCGTACCCACACATTGTTTCCAACATGATGGCGGCATCGCGCACGTCTTTGGTCATCGGCCCTGCCTGATCAAGCGAGCTGGCAAATGCAACTACACCCCAACGGGAACACCGACCATAGGTTGGTTTGATGCCTGTGATACCTGTGAAGGCGGCAGGCTGACGGATCGAGCCGCCGGTGTCTGTGCCGGTCGCCGCAAGACAGAGATCTGCCGCAACAGCTGACGCCGATCCGCCAGACGATCCGCCGGGCGTCAGTGCGGCCTCATCATTGCCGCGACGCCACGGGTTCACCGCATTGCCGTACACGGAAGTCTCGTTGGAAGAACCCATTGCGAATTCATCCATGTTGAGTTTGCCCAACATAACGGCGCCCGCGTCTTGGAGCTGCTGCGAGACCGTGGACTCATATTCTGGTTTAAAGCCTTCAAGAATGCCGCTCGCCGCTTGGCTGGCCACGCCTTTGGTACAAAACAGGTCTTTGATGCCAATCGGCAGGCCACACATATCCGGCGCATCGCCCTCAGCAATCCGCGCATCCGCAGCCTTGGCGCGCTCCAGAGCGATCTCAGGTGTTTTATGAACAAAAGCGTTCAGAGCGTCTGCGTCGTCAATCGCTTTTAAGAACGCCTGGGTCAACTCCACAGAGCTGACATCACCCTCGCGCAGCTTATCACGGGCTTCCGCTAAGGTAAGTTTGGTCAATTCGGTCATATCGGTCGCCTCTCTTTGGGGCAAAAACTCAGGTTTGAAGGATCAACGGGCGAGGCCGGATCACTCCACCACTTTGGGCACGGCGAAGAAGCCTTCGCGGGCATCCGGGGCGTTTTTCAGGATTTTGCTCTGCTGATCCCCATCGGTTACCACGTCCTCGCGACGTTTCAGACGCATGGCGGTCACAGAAACCATCGGTTCCACACCTTCGACATCCACTTCGTTGAGTTGTTCGATGAAGCCAAGCACAGCATTGAACTCCTGCGCCAACGCGGGCAGGGCCTCGTCTTCAACCTTGATCCGGGCCAGTTTGGCCACTTTGGCGGCAGTGCTTTCATCAATCGACATGGGCAAGACTCTTTCGTTGCAGATGTGCCATCAGCCTTTAGCGCGCAGGCCGCAGCGGTGCAAGCGCTTGCCCGGTCTGCGGTGACAGGAACCGCGCACCGATACCAATAATCAAGCATGCTCTTACGTGCCTTGAGAACGGTTCGACGCCTTGCCTTACGCTTTGATTGTCTCAGATGGCTGCACAAAGAAAAAAATAGCAGCGTGGCGCCAATCGCCCAAAGCCACGTCAGCGACCAAGAGTACCGGTTTGCTGCACACATACCGAGCACGACTGGCCCCGCGTCTGGCACTGCAGCCCGGCGCATTGCATACGATTGAAATAGGAAACGACCCAGAAAACCGAAGCCAGCACTTCACAAGAGCCATCACCGGTTTGGGCTGATCCATCACATTTTCTCAAATCGGCTTCTAATGGGGCTATGGCGTGCTAGTCTTTAAGGAAACGAAGGGAGTGACAGTATGAAAATCATCTGGCTTGGGCACGGTTCGTTTCGCATTGAGACCGGCGAGCTCGTGTTACTTATAGACCCCTGGCTGACTGGCAACCCAATGCTGCGTGAAGATCAACATGCTGCTGCCGTGTCCGGCGCAACGCATCTCATCCTGACCCACGCGCATTTTGACCACGTGGCCGACATACTGCCTTTGGCGCGCAAAATGTCCTGCCCGATTGTGGGCCAATACGACCTCATGTCTTATTGGAGTGAATACGAGAACCAAGATACGGTTGGCTTCAACAAAGGCGGAACCGTACACTTGGGGGATAGCGTATCCCTTAGCATGGTACCTGCTTCGCACAGCTCGACCTTTGGAACAGCGGATGGCCCCAAAGCCGCAGGTTCCGAGGTCGGCTACATGCTAAAAGCAGAAGGTCACACGATCTACATCTCCGGTGACACCGATATCATGGCTGATATGGAGTGGATGGGTGACTTCTACAAACCCGACGTTGGCATCCTATCCGCGGGCGGACACTTCACTATGGACATGACGGCTGCAGCCTATGCAGCGAAACGCTACTTTGACTTCAAGAGCCTCATTCCTTGCCACTACAGAACATTTCCGATTCTCGAACAAACCGCAGAGGCCCTGCGCGTTGGCTTGCCTGATGTCGACATCATTGAACCCGAAGTGTTGCGGGCAATCGTCATTTGAACGCAGGCGCATTAACCTCTGGAAGGGCCGCGACGTTCAGCAAAAAATATCTTGAGCAAAGATTCAGCTTCTTCGGCCGCCAATCCATCGTAAATTTCCGGCACATGGTGGCTTTGCGGGTGCGAAAACACCTTTGGTCCTTGCGCGACACCGCCTGACTTTGGATCTGACGCTCCATAGTAAACCCGCGCAATCCGAGCTTGGCTAATCGCACTTGCACACATCGGGCACGGCTCCAGCGTGACGTACAGATCGCACCCAATCAAACGCTCACTCCCGACAGCCACACAGGCCCCGCGTATCGCCAGAATTTCTGCATGTGCTGTGGGATCATGGTCTCCCTTTGTGCGATTTCCAGATGACGCCAAAACTTGACCATCCGGTCCAACAACAACCGCACCAACCGGCACTTCGCCCCGTTCAGCCGCCGCCCGCGCTTCGGCCAACGCAAGGTCCATATGGGATTTAAATTGCATTCCTTATGGTGTGCCCCGTCGCGCCCCCTTTCGCAATCCCCGTTTCGCGGTTAAACGAGGGCATGACACAAAAGCCACCAGCCTCCCGCCGCACCTCTGCCAAGGCGTCCGCAAAACCGTTCGCAAAAGCACGCCCAACCAAAGACCGCGCCAAAGGCGGTTCCAAGCCAGGGCCCAAAACGACTGCGAAGCCAACCACGGCACAAACGGCGCGCGAAGGCGGCCGGATCGCCAAGGTTTTGGCACGCGCGGGTGTAGCGTCTCGCCGCGACGCAGAGCGGATGATCGAAGCCGGGCGTGTAAGCGTAAATGGGGAAAAACTAAGCAGTCCTGCACTGAATGTAACTGAAAAAGACCGCATCACGGTTGACGGGAAAGTTATTGGTTCTCCCGACGCAGAACGACTTTGGCTCTATCACAAACCGACCGGGCTCGTGACCACAAACCGTGATGAAAAAGGCCGCGAGACAATTTTCGACAAACTGCCCGATACATTACCACGCGTCATGACAGTAGGAAGATTGGACCTCAATTCTGAGGGCCTGCTGCTTTTGACAAACGACGGCGGCGTCAAACGACAGCTTGAACTTCCCAGCACCGGATGGCTACGCAAGTATCGCGTGCGCATCAATGGCCGTCCAACCGAAGAGACCTTTGCGCCCTTGCGCAAAGGCATCGTCGTGGACGGTGAGCGGTTTCAACCAATGGACATCTCTCTGGATCGTCAACAAGGTGCAAATGCTTGGGTAACCGTAGGTCTGCGCGAAGGCAAAAATCGAGAAATTCGCCGTGCGGTGGAGGCCGTTGGCCTAACTGTAAACCGCCTGATCCGCACATCATATGGACCGTTTCAACTTGGCCAGTTGAAACCGGGCGAAGTGGAAGAAGTGCGGCGTCGGGTGGTACGAGACCAACTTGGCTTAGACGGTGCCGTTGAGCCAGAAACACGCCGTCAGCCTGTGCGGCGTCGCAAATAGACCAAAAAATGTCCTGCGCAGAAGACTGGCTCTTCCGTAAGAGCCCGCTCGCTTCCTGCACCGCTCTAGGATCAGCAGAGCCCATGCGGTGGCCTGCAAGCCACTGCATGTAGTTTCTAGAACCGCGCAATCCGCAAAAAAGCGCCGTTTTCGAACGAATGAGACAAACAGAAAGAACTTCCCCCTAGCCTTTAAGAGGCAGAGTTCATAGATTTCTCTGTAACTTAGCGCGGGGTGGAGCGTTCATGTCTTCAAGTGGTTTGCAACGGTTGGCTTTTGGCCTGCTTGTCATATTTATCTTCTATGTCGCAGCCACAGGGGGCGCTTGATGGCACAGCGATTTGGTGGGAAATTCAGCCCGGACACAGAGTCTGCACAGGCCTCAAATTCTGAAGGGTTCAAAGGGGCACGACGCAGCCGCGTCGGCGGCCGCGTAAACCTCTTATTTCTTGCCCCCTTGCCGCTCATATGGAGGGCATTCTCGTCTGAACCTCTTGTGATGGCGCAATATTTAGTAGCACTCGGTGCACTTTTACTGGCCGCATGGATGACTCGCGAGGGGCTGTTTGCCGAAGAAGCTTATAGCGCCCGCAAAGTCGCTCGCCGCCCGGCCCTTCCACGTAAAATTCTTGGCTCGGGACTCACCGCTATCGGGCTGGGTTTGGCTGGTATTGCTGGTCACGGACCGATGGAGGCAATCATTTTCGCCCTACTCGGCGGAGCCCTTCACAGCTTCTCTTTTGGTCTAGACCCACTACAGAACAAGGGCATGGACGGCATTAACAGTCATCAATCCGATCGCGTCGCACGCGCCGTAGAAGAAGCAGAAGACCACCTGCGTGCCATGCGCAATGCCATCGAACGTGCCGGGGATCGCACCTTAGAGCGCCGGGTAGATGCGTTTCAAACAACCGCACGTGACTTGTTCCGAACGGTCGAAGAAGACCCGCGCGATTTGACAGCTGCTCGTCGCTACCTTGGTGTCTATTTGCTTGGCGCCAAGGACGCGACAGTTAAGTTCGCCGACCTCTATGCCCGCACTCAAGATGCAAAAGCGCGTGACGACTACCAAGCTCTGCTAGATGATCTGGAACAGAATTTTGCTGCCCGCACCCAAAAACTGCTTTTGGATGACCGAGGTGATATGAATATCGAAATTGACGTGTTGCGCGAGCGTTTGGAGCGTGAAGGTATGTCGCGAGACGACGCGTAAAACATAACGAATGTGACTGGGAAAGGTGTCTGAAATGTCTGAAACTGTACGCAAGAAAGCCGAAGCTGAGGTTGCTGCCATCACCGAGGCAACCGTAGCACTACCAGAACCGGTTGAAGCCAACGCAATTGTGCCATTTGCCGATGCGGATGCGCCCGTATCTGCTGAAATCAGCAAACGCATGGCAGAGCTGGACATGTCAAACACCAATTCGATTGTATCCTTTGGTTCTGCCGCCCAGTCGGAACTACAGACGATATCCCAAGCCATGTTACAAGACGTTCGCAACAAGGATGTTGGACCAGCAGGCGACAGCCTACGCGATATCGTCACCACCATTCGCGGTTTTTCTGTTTCGGAGCTCGACGTCCGTCGGGAGCGCAGCTTCTGGGAAAAACTCATCGGCCGTGCCGCTCCCTTCGCCAAATTCACAGCGCAGTTTGAAGATGTACAAGACCAGATTGACAAAATCACAGACAACCTACTCGGCCACGAGCACACTCTCCTGAAGGACATCAAGTCTTTGGATGTGCTCTATGAGAAAACCCTCGCGTTCTATGACGAGTTGGCCCTCTACATCGCTGCGGGCGAGGCCAAAATTGCAGATCTCGACACCACCGATATTCCGGCTAAAGAAGCTGAAGTCGCCGCCGCTGACGAAAATGCACAGGTGATGGTGGCGCAGGAGCTGCGCGATTTGCGAGCAGCGCGTGACGATCTGGAACGTCGTGTACACGATCTCAAATTGACGCGACAAGTCACCATGCAGTCGTTGCCCTCAATTCGTTTGGTTCAGGAAAACGACAAATCTTTGGTCACCAAGATCAACTCGACACTGGTCAACACGGTGCCGCTTTGGGAAACCCAATTGGCGCAGGCCGTGACCATTCAACGCTCCGCTGAGGCTGCTGCTGCCGTGCGCGACGCGAACGACCTCACCAATGAGTTGCTAACTGCAAACGCCAAAAATTTGCGTGAAACCAATCGTGCAGTACGCACCGAAATGGAGCGTGGTGTGTTTGACATTGAAGCCGTAAAAACAGCCAATGCAGAGCTGATCGCCACCATCAACGAGTCTTTGCAAATCGCAGATGATGGCAAAGCCAAGCGTGCCGCCGCAGAAGAAGACATGAAGAAAATGGAGGCCGAATTGCGCGACACTCTGGCATCCGCGAAAGCACGCAAAGACGGTCTGGGCGACACCACTGCGACGTCCGTTCCCAAAACGTGATATCGCGTTTTCTCATAACGCTTGGCGTCTTGAGCCTTTTGGCCGCCTGTGATGAAACAGGCGGCCCTCCTTCCGTTACGTCACCGCCGCCTCCTTCGATCTCAGGACAGAGCGAAGCTCTCAGCACTTACTACAGTCAAGTTCAGGCCGACCTGCTTGCGCGCGGCTTATTGAGGACAGATGGCGGCGGGCCAGACACTCCCTTCACACCGGACATGCTGGCGCGCAACTTCGAACGCATCGCCTTTTATGATGAATACACAGCCGGGGCAGGGTTGGAACGCGCGTCTGGTCAGGCAGGACAACTGCGCCGGTGGCAATCGCCTGTACGCGTGAGCATGAGCTTTGGCAGTTCGGTATCAGAACCCCAACGCGCCACAGACCAAGAAGCGCTGACCGCTTACCTGCCGCGTTTGGCCCGTACCACCGGTCACCCCATTAGGGCAGCCTCTGGCAAAGCCAATTTTCACGTGCTGGTTATGGGGGCTGATGACACCACTGAACTAGCGGATCATTTGGATCGTGTCCTTCCTACCGCCTCCGCCAAAACCCGCGCGTTGTTTACCAATCCACCACGTCATATCTACTGCTTCGTGGTCACCCAAGCGTCAGAGCAAGCCCCCAACGCCTATACCTCTGCAGTTGCCTTGATCCGCGCAGAACACCCAGACCTATTGCGAAAATCCTGTATCCAGGAAGAGATCGCACAGGGGCTTGGCCTCACCAATGATAGCCCCCAAGCACGCCCGTCTATCTTCAACGATGACGAGGAGTTTGCGCTGCTAACCACACATGACGAAATGCTGCTGTCCATGCTGTTTGACCCGCGTCTTTCCATTGGCATGACCGTGGAAGAAGCCCGCCCGGTGGTCCACATCTTGGCGCGCGAACAAACAAACCAGAATTTCTAGCCAACCTCGAAAAGGACCACTTCATGGGTATTTTTGATTTTCTCACCGGCGAATTTATCGACGTCATCCACTGGGTCGACGACACTCGTGACACGCTGGTATACCGTTTTGAACGTGAAGGTCATGAAATCAAATATGGCGCCAAGCTGACCGTCCGTGAAGGCCAATCCGCTGTTTTTGTGCACGAAGGTCAACTCGCGGATGTCTTCACGCCCGGACTTTATATGCTTGAAACCAACAACATGCCAGTTATGACCACGCTGCAGCACTGGGATCATGGCTTCAAGAGTCCGTTCAAATCCGAGATTTACTACGTCAACACCACGCGCTTTGCCGATCTGAAATGGGGCACCAAAAATCCGATCATGGTGCGAGACCCGGAGTTTGGCCCTGTGCGTCTGCGCGCCTACGGTACTTATGCGATCCGCGTCGTGGAACCCGCGCGGTTTCTCACCGAAATTGTTGGTACAGACGGCGAATTCACCATGGATGAGATCAGCTACCAGATCCGCAACATTATTGTGCAGGAGTTCTCACGGGTGATCGCCAGCTCTGGCATCCCAGTTTTGGATATGGCTGCCAACACCGCCGATCTCGGCAATCTCGTCGCCGCAGAGATTTCGGGAACCATTGCCGAATACGGCCTTTCCATTCCCGAGCTCTATATTGAAAATATCTCACTGCCCCCTGCCGTTGAAGCCGCCATGGACAAACGCACCTCGATGGGAATTGTTGGCGATTTGGGTGCCTATACACAGTTTTCTGCCGCCGAAGCGATGACCGCTGCCGCACAGACGCCAAATTCTGGTGTCGGCGCAGGTCTCGGAATGGGGATGGGAATGGCCATGGCCCAGCAAATGGCAACCCAATCCGCGCAAGCCCAGCCCGGCCCCTGGGGAGCGCGCCCCGCCGCAGCACAAGCACCCACCGCACAACCGACTTCCGCTGCGCCGCCGCCGCCTCCCGTTGAGCATGTCTGGCATATCGCAGAGAATGGCCAAACCAAAGGCCCCTTCTCCAAGGCGGCCCTTGGTCGTATGGCCACCGCGGGCGATATCACCCGCACAACCCATGTCTGGACCGCCGGTCAAGACGGTTGGAAACATGCAGATGACGTGGCTGAGCTGGCACAGCTCTTTACTGTTTTGCCCCCGCCCCCGCCCGGTGTTTGAGCGTTTAACTACATCCTGAACGCCAAATTTTTAAAGGCCTTGCAACCTCCGCTGGATGCATAAATCTCATGTCACAACCCGCTCCACCGCCATTACCCAAAGAAACAACACGGTTTCCCTGCCCTCAATGTGGCGCAGACTATCGCTTTGCACCCCGCGAAGCGAAACTGGTCTGTGATCACTGTGGACATGAGGAAGCGACCGAAACTGGCGACAGAGCAGCCGCCATAGCGGAGCTGGATTTCAAAGCTGCCTTGGCGCAGCAGCTCCCTGTCGCCGAAGTGATTGAAACACGCGTCACCTCCTGCCCAAACTGCGCCGCTCATGTGGTGTTTGACGGTGACACCCACGCCACTGAATGCCCGTTTTGCGCCACGCCTGTGGTGGTGGACACCGGCACACACCGTTTGATCAAACCTCGCGCAGTACTGCCCTTTCAAATTGCCGAACGCACCGCACATGACGCAATGAACGATTGGCTCGGCAAGCTTTGGTTTGCGCCCAATGGTTTGCAGGACTACGCGCGAAAGGGACGTAAGATGAATGGCATCTATGTTCCTTATTGGACCTACGACGCTGACACGAAATCCGCATACTCAGGGGAACGTGGAACAATATACTACGTCACGGAAACAGTTATGCGCGACGGGAAACCGGAACAACGCAAAGTGCAAAAAATTCGTTGGCGCCCGGCGTCTGGGCATGTCGCCCGTTGGTTTGACGACATATTGGTTCTTGGGTCTAAGGCCCTTCCCAAAAAATACACCGACGCATTGCAACCCTGGGATCTCTCCGATCTTGAGCCATACACACCAGAGTTCCTCGCGGGATTTCAAGCTGAAGGTTATTCCGTTGATCTTGAGCACGGCTATGAAGAAGCCCGCAGACAAATGGATCGCGCGATCCGCCGCGACGTTGCCTTTGACATTGGGGGCGATCGTCAACGCATCCACTCGGTGCAAACAGCGGTTAATGACGTAACCTTCAAACACATCCTGCTGCCCGTATGGATGGCGGCATACAAGTACCGCGGAACGTCTTACCGCTTTGTGGTGAACGGCCAAACCGGGCGGGTACAAGGAGAACGCCCATATTCGGGATGGAAAATCGCATGTGCCGTTGCGTGCGGCGCACTTGCGGCGGCTGCCATTGGCTTTATCATCGCCCAAAGCCAATAAATAACGCCGGGAGAACAGCAATGAGCCATCATACGGCCTTGCAAGACCTGCTACAGACGCGTCACTCCTGCCGCGCGTTCAAGCCCGATCACGTGCCACAACAAGTGATCGCCCAGATCCTGCTTGATGCGGGCCGCGCGCCGTCATGGTGTAACGCTCAACCTTGGAAAGTAATTGTTACATCGGGTGCACAAACCGAAAGTTTTCGCACCGCCATGGCGGCCGCGTTTGATACAGGTCTACCGTCACCAGACTACCCGTTTCCGAACACCTACACTGGCGCCCATCAACAGCGCCGCCGCACTTGTGGATTTCAACTTTATGAGTCTGTCGGCATTGGACGGGGCGAACGCGATCGCCGAGCACAGCAAATGCGAGAGAACTACACGTTTTTTGGAGCCCCGCACGTGGCATTGATCACCTGCCCAAAAGAGCTTGGACCTTATGGCGTGCTCGACTGTGGCGGCTTTATCACTGCCTTTTGCCTCTCGGCCAAAGCCCAAGGGATCGGCACTGTGCCCCAAGCGGCCTTATCATTGTTCTCAGATGTGGTGCGGGGTCATTTTGACATTCCTGAAGATCGCAATGTCCTTGCTGCGATCTCCTTCGGCCATTCGGATGACAGTGCCCCGATCAATCGGTTTCGCACTGAACGCGCGAATTTAGAAGAATTCGTGGAATGGAAAGGCTGAGCTTATTCACCCAACAGTGGCTGCGTTCGCCGAGCTTTTACATCGCCTGAAGCCACGTAAGATCGGGCGCTCTCATGAATGCTCTCTGACCGGTCTGCGCCGACGTTGCGCCGCGCTCGAAACAGGAAGAACTTCCCCAAAGCGCGCCAAGTACCCACCATGGGGGCGTCTGGGTTGGTGGGAAAACGTTTCTGCCATCCATCCGGCAACTCTATCCCACAGAATTCCAGCCGATCCAACATCCACACGAGAGATACATTAGATAGAGGGCGAGCTTCCAAGTAACCACCTAATTGGCCGCCGACATCACTATGTGCACCACGAAACCAGACTTGCTGGACGCGCCCCTGCCAGTGGTGCGGCCAGTCGTCAGGGCATGTCCAAAGTTCAGGCGCAAACACTTGCCGCGTTTCGTCCAGCGCCAGCGCATGAAACCCATGCCGCACAACAGGTGACAAGTGGTGGTTGTGAAACGCGTGCCGCTGTTCGGTCATGCGCCATAAAAGCGGCACCCGCGCGCCCAGCGCTTTTACCGTGTCCCAAACACCAATCATCTCGATTTCAACATGCGTATGGCAATGGGCGGTTGCGAAGTCCGAGGCAGCAGGGCTGTTGGGTGTCAACTCATAGTGGCGATACGCAGAACGCACGTTGCGCTCGGTGGCACATTCTGCACGCAGCAGTCCCACACGATCGATCACGCCGGCAAGAGACCTGACCGCAAAAGCGCCACGCGAATAGCCCATCAGGAATATCCGGTCCCCCGGGCGATATCGGCTTGCCAAGTAGCCATAGGCACGCCGGATTTGCCGGTTGATCCCGCGCCCCATCATCACGTCAAGTGTGCGCCGCCACGAGCCCCACTGGACCCCCGCCTCATAGTAGACCGACACCTCAGCACCAATTTCGCTGAGCAGACGGTAAGTCAACCCAGCGTTGGTTTCATGGCCTTGCGCCAAAGTGGACATCGTGCCATCCAAAATGATCACATGGGTCACTGGGCCCCGTCTCGGCGCCGCTGGTGACTGTCGGCTTGCGAACGTTCCCGCCAGCCAGCGCGTTATGCGTTCATGCAGCCCTATCTTTGGCCTCTTTCAGCATCTGCCATACGCGGTGGGGCGTGAAAGGCATATCCGCTTGGCGTACCCCTGCATCCCATAGCGCATCTTGCACGGCGTTGGCCGCCGCTGCCATGGCACCTACGGTACCTGCTTCACCACACCCCTTCATGCCCATGACATTGGCCGTCGATGGCACTGCCTCTGTAGCGAAACCAATCATTGGCATATCACTGGCCCTTGGCATGGCGTAGTCCATGAAGGTGGCAGTCAACAATTGGCCTTCGTCGTCAAACACCACGTGTTCCATCAATGCCTGACCGATACCTTGAGCGACACCGCCATGTACCTGCCCTTCTGCGAGCATCGGATTGATAAGGTTTCCAAAATCATCCACCACCGTGTATTTCTCCAACGTCACTTGCCCGGTTTCAGGGTCCACTTCCACCTCAGCCAAGTGCGCTCCATTCGGAAAGCTGCGCGCTGGTAGGGTGGTGCGCTCTTCGTGCACCATTAGGTCATCACGCCCATCAGATCGCGCCATCTCTGCAGCCTCGAGGAAAGTCGGATGTAGATTAGAACCGTCCGCCCGGAATTGCTCATCATCAAATGTCACGTCCTCGGCATCCACGCCCATCTTCTCTGCAATATAGGGGACAAAAGCTTTAATCATCGTTTCTACCGTCGCCAGCGTTGCAGTATTTTGCACTGTGACAGACCGAGACCCACCAGTACCACCGCCCTGCTTGATGCGGTCGCTATCTCCCTGAACCACCTCAATCATTTCAGTTGGAATACCTGTCTGATCACTCAGGAACTGTGCGTAAACAGTTTCGTGACCTTGCCCGTTGGATTGTGTTCCCACGTAGATCGACACGGTGCCATCTTCATTGAACTCGACCCGCGCGCTTTCGCTGGGGTCACCTAAGATGCTTTCGATATAGTAACACAGCCCCGCCCCGCGCAGTTTTCCGGACCTTGCGCTCTGGGCTTTACGCGTTGCAAAACCTGCGACATCAGCAAACTCTTCTGCGCGGCTCAGCACACGGTCGAAATCCCCGACATCATAGGTCTCATTGGTGGCCGACTTGTACGGGAATGCTTCGGGCGCAATGAAGTTGCGCCGGCGCAAATCATATCCACTCACGCCAAGTTCGCGCGCGGCACGGTCCATCAACCGTTCCAGTACATAGATC
Source organism: Shimia sp. NS0008-38b (assembly GCF_040370365.1). Lineage (NCBI taxonomy): Bacteria > Pseudomonadati > Pseudomonadota > Alphaproteobacteria > Rhodobacterales > Roseobacteraceae > Shimia > Shimia sp. NS0008-38b. The sequence continues at coordinate 191,843 of NZ_BAABWQ010000002.1, forward strand.
GCTTCAGGACGCCCGGCGCCGCGATAGGCATCCACAGGTGTGGTATTGGTGTAAATCCCATCCACCTGCAGCCAAGTGGACTGAACGTCATAGACACCCATAAGGACCCGCGCAAAAAGGTTGGTCTGAATTGCCTGTGCAAATTGCGAATTGTAGGCTCCCATATTGGCCGAACTTTTTACGCGATACGCCGTAACTTTTAGGTTTTCATCAAACGCCAGTTCCGCAACCGATACCAAATCCCGCCCCGCGTTGTCTGACATCATGCTTTCACTGCGTTCGCCGATCCAGCGTACGGGTTTTCCGATAATCTTCGCCGCGTACGCAACAATCAACGGTTCCTGATAAATCATGCCCTTCATACCGAACCCACCACCGGTGTCGGGGTTAGTCACGCGCACATTGGCCTCATCTAACTTCAAAACCCGTGCCAGTTCGCCTTTTGGCCCCCAAACACCTTGGCCATTGTTGGCCAAATGCACTTTGTCACCATCCCATTCCGCGAAAGCACCGCGCGGCTCCATCGAATTGGCAATGATCCGATTGTCACCAATTTCGAGACTGACCACATGTGCGGCACTGGCAAAAGCCGCCTCTGTTGCAAGCTCATCGCCAAGCCCCCAATCAAATGCGAGGTTTTCGGGCACATCGTCATGCAACTGCTCCCCACCACGTACCAGATCGAGATGCACGTCGCGATCTTCATAATCAAACAGGATCGCTTCTGCGGCATCACGCGCCTGATCAAGCGTTTCAGCTACGATCACGGCCACTGGCTCCCCAACATAGCGCACACGACCGTTTGCCAACAACGGCCGCTCTGGTCCAGCGCCTTTACTGCCATCGCGGTTGTCCATTCGCACCCCCGGCAGATTCGCTTCAAGCCCAGCGGAGAGAAGGTCTGCCTGCGTCAAGACACATGCTACGCCTTCACCGTCACGCGCGTCGGACACATCGAGTTGCGCGATATCGGCATGCGCGACAGGCGATCGCAAGAAATAGGCAAACAGCGCGCCCTCAGGCGCAATATCGTCCACATACTGTCCCGCACCCGTCAAGAAACGGCTATCTTCGCTGCGTTTGACCGATTGACTCTTTCCAAATTTGTCCATGGCTCTAGCTCCCCTGCGCGTGCCTACGAAGCGGACTGTATCGCGCATCAGATTGGTGTCTAGAGCATCATACGTCTTACAACCCTGCGACGGTCACCATTTCTTGAAGCCCATAGCCGTTAAACCGAGTTGAAAGGCTCGACGAATAAGCACCCATCGCACGGATCAGAACAAAATCGCCCTCCGCAATCTGTTCTGGCAACGCCACAACGTCCGGCAGTCGATCTAAGCTGTCGCATGTTGGCCCGTACACAACCTTTGTACATTGGGCGCCGCCAACTGGCGCGCCCGTCTTACGGATCACGGAAATGCGGTCCGGCACACCAATGTCTCGCAACTCCATCAACGCACCATAGATTCCGTCGTTCAAAAAAATCGACTCATTGCGAACTGCTTTAACCCGCACCGCCAAAGTGAATGCCTCCGCCACCATGGCGCGCCCTGGCTCACACACCAATGCAGGAGGCGCATCGCCAAAGGCACGCAAAGTCTCACTCCAAATGCGAGCAAACACCGCTTCTAAGTTGGGCACACCTCCGTTGCGATGCGCGGCGAAACCACCACCGACATTCAATCGCCGCAACGTCACGCCCGCGCGCTGTGCCACGTCTGCGGCCTCACGGATGTACACGGCCCAGGCTTCCGGCTCTTCACATTGTGTTCCCGGGTGGAATGTCAAAGACGGCTCAAATCCCATGGCACAGGCCTGCTGCAACAGCATAACAGCCTGTTCCGGGTCTGCCCCAAATTTTTCGCCAAAATCGTAAGCCGCCCCCGCAACCGGCAACCTCAATCGCACTGCGATCTCTGTTCCAGACCGCGGGACATCTGCCAATTTTTCAAGTTCGCGCAGACAGTCAATGGACCAACTTGCAATTCCATGTCCAACCGCTTCCGCAATCTCGGCATCTGAGCGGACTGGGTTGTGATAGTGCAAAATCGCATTTGGCGACACACGACGCACTTTTTGCATCTCCAACGGGGACGCCACATCGAAAGCAGAAACTCCCGCACCCGCCAAATTGGTCAGCACAGCTTCGTCGTCGTTGGCTTTGACCGCATAGGTCACAAGCCCTTCAAATCCATCGATAAAACGACGCGCAGTCGTCTGCAACACCTCTGGCGCGAAATACAGCACGGGGTTGTCGGGGGAAAACTTTGTCAAATGCCACGAAGGCGATGGCCACAAGGCCGGCTCATTGCGCATGGGGAACCTCAATCCTGTTTTCTTTGATCTTGCGCGCGTTGGACGTCGATTTAACGCGTCGTTTCGGCAATAATGTGCATAAGATTCGGCAATATGAGCGTAAAAAATGCAATTCGACGAAGCGGACACACAACTACTCAATCTGTTAAGCGACAATGCGCGCGCGCCCGTCGCCACGCTTGCGCGCAAACTTGGCCTGGCACGCACAACCGTTCAGGCCCGCCTCGACAGACTGGAAACTTCCGGCGCCATTGCAGGGTATACGCTGCGCCTCGGCGAAGTCGCCCGCCCGCGCCTGCGCGCCACCGCTCTCTTGTCGATTGAATTGCGCAGCGGTCCCATTGTACTTGACCGTCTCAAATCACTTAGCGCCGTAGAAACCGTGCACACCTGCTCTGGTCGCTTTGACCTCATTGTCCAACTAGCCGCAGACAGCACCACGGCTCTCGATGCTGCGCTCGACAAAATTGGCGAAGCCAAAGGAGTCAAAAGTTCAGAAAGCCTCATTCACCTGTCCACAAAGTTGGACCGGCCCATAGGCTAGACATCCGTCCCTTTGGCCCTCAGATTGTCCCTCCGACAAACTGCCCCATGATATTCAAACGTCGTATCAGGGCGCCGCAATGGCTCTGGCACTCCCAACAAAAAACGCAGCGAAATTCCCCAAAAAGAAGGATGGCGCAAATGAGGAATATACCGCCACAATTCTGAAATCTCTTCGGCAAGAGCAATGCAGATGGGGCGTTCCAACCCATCGCGACTTCCGCGTGCCTTGCTAAGGACAGCATTTGATGCCTCTGATTTACGTAAACGCCAGCGCGGCCCTCCCGACGTAGACGACCGAATGACGGTCTATGAACGTCGGTATCAGACCAGCTTTGGCCCCAGCCATGGCGCCCTTCCGAACACGTTCTTGGCCCATTGTTAAGTGAAGCGTTTGATCGCAGAGCCTATGATCTCGCCATCATTCGTACGGGCAAGCGCAGCCCGATAGCGGACCTCTCCTTTGCCAATGGCAGAACGTGACCCGACAATCAGCGACGCAAATCCGCCGCATCACCACAAGTCGCCCAAATCCCAACGCTTCATGCTTCCCCTTTGCCCGCGCTTTCGCTAGAGACATGCGCGACCGACAAAAGGGATCAGACCGATGGCGATGGAAAAAACCTTCAACGCAGCCGAGGCCGAAAGCCGGCTTTACGATGCATGGGAAAAAGCAGGCTGCTTCACCGCAGGTGCAAACGCGAAACCCGGTGCCTCCACCTATTGCATCATGATCCCCCCGCCCAACGTCACCGGCGTCTTGCATATGGGCCACGCCTTCAACAACACGTTGCAGGACATCCTAATCCGTTGGAAACGCATGCAGGGCTTTGACACCCTCTGGCAGCCGGGCACCGACCACGCGGGCATCGCCACCCAAATGGTTGTCGAGCGCAAGCTGGCTGAAACCCAACAGCCCTCCCGCGCCGAGCTTGGCCGCGAGAAGTTCCTTGAAAAGGTCTGGGAGTGGAAAGCCGAATCCGGCGGCACCATTGTAAACCAGCTCAAACGCCTCGGCGCGTCCTGTGATTGGGACCGTGAGGCTTTCACTATGTCCGGCGCGCCCGGCGCGCCCGCGGATGTGGCTGGCGGCAACTTCCACGACGCTGTTCTGAAAGTCTTTGTTGAGATGTACAACAAAGGACTCATCTATCGCGGCAAACGCCTCGTGAACTGGGACCCGCATTTTGAAACCGCCATCTCCGACCTCGAAGTGGAAAACATCGAAGTTGCAGGCCACATGTGGCACTTCAAATACCCCCTAGCAGGGGGGGCCACCTATGAATACGTCGAGAAAGACGAAGACGGGAACATCACCCTTCAAGAAACACGCGACTACATTTCCATCGCCACAACCCGGCCTGAGACCATGCTGGGCGACGGCGCGGTAGCCGTGCACCCCTCGGACGAACGTTACGCGCCCATCGTTGGCAAGCTCTGTGAAATTCCGGTTGGTCCCAAAGAGCACCGCCGCTTGATCCCGATCATCACCGATGAATACCCGGACAAAGACTTCGGCTCTGGTGCGGTGAAAATCACAGGCGCGCATGATTTCAACGACTACCAAGTTGCCAAGCGTGGCGGCATACCGATGTACCGCCTGATGGACACCAAAGGCGCGATGCGCGCCGACGGCGAGGCTTATGCCGCGGCCGCCACGCTCGCGATGTCAGTGGCAAAAGGTGAAAAGACCCTGAGCGAGGCAGAGGCCGACGCCGTCAACCTCGTGCCCGATGACATCCGCGGAATGGACCGCTTTGAGGCGCGCAAATTGGTGGTGGAGCAAATCACCAGCGAAGGCCTCGCGGTGATGACCACAGAGACCAAGACGGTGAAAGACGAAGAGGGCAACACCTCCGAGGTCTCCGAATCCGTGCCATATGTGGAAAACAAGCCGATCATGCAGCCGTTTGGCGACCGCTCCAAAGTGGTGATCGAGCCGATGCTGACCGATCAGTGGTTTGTGGACGCAGCCAAAGTGGTTGGCCCCGCGCTCGAAGCCGTGCGCGACGGCACCGTGAAAATCCTGCCGGAAAGCGGGGAGAAGACCTATTACCACTGGCTGGAAAACATCGAGCCTTGGTGCATCTCCCGCCAGCTGTGGTGGGGGCATCAGATCCCGGTTTGGTATGGTCCGAGCGTCAAAGTCGTTGAAGACATGCATCGCCCGCCTTCTCGGGCTAAGCGCTATGAGCTCGACTTTGATAACCTCCAAGCTTTCTGTGGAAGCTCGTTTAGCGAAATTCAAAACCAAGCCGTGAATTATTACATCAGCAATTTTGGAACGGACACGCAAGCCGCTCCTCTAACGTTTGAAGAAGTCTCAGATGTGACCGCTGCTAAAGCATGGACCAACACGGATCTGGGTCTATGGCGCGACCCCGACGTCCTCGACACCTGGTTCTCCTCCGGCCTCTGGCCCATCGGCACACTGGGCTGGCCTGAACAGACCAAGGAGCTGACAAAATACTTCCCAACCTCCACATTGGTCACCGGTCAGGACATCCTGTTCTTCTGGGTGGCCCGCATGATGATGATGCAGCTCGCCGTGGTGGATCAGGTGCCGTTTGACACCGTCTACCTGCATGGGCTCGTGCGCGACGCCAAGGGCAAAAAGATGTCCAAATCGACTGGCAACGTCGTGGACCCGCTGGAAATCATCGACGAGTTCGGTACCGATGCCCTGCGCTTTACTAATGCGGCGATGGCCTCGCTCGGTGGCGTACTCAAGCTCGATATGAAACGCATCGAGGGGTATCGCAACTTTGTCACCAAGATCTGGCAGGCCTGTTCCTATGGCGACAGCCAGCTTGATGCCTTTAGCGTCAGGCGCGGTGCCGAGCCCCCCAAGGCCGCCCTGCCCCTCAACCGCTGGATTATTGGTGAGATCGCCAAACTGCGCGAAGAGGTGGATGCAGGCTTTGAAAGCTTCCGCTTCAATGATGCGGCCAATGCGCTCTATTCCACCTTCTGGAACACCTTCTGCGACCGCTATCTGGAGTTCACCAAACCGGTGTTCCAAGGTGAGGACGCCACTGCCAAAGAAGAAACCCGCGCAACATTTGCATGGGCCATCGACCAAGCCTTGATCCTGATGCACCCCATCATGCCTTTCGTCACCGAAGAGCTTTGGAACGTCACAGAAGGCCGTGGCGTGAAAACGGGCAACGCCTCGCATATGCTGGCCCACGCACAGTGGCCCACATACGCTGCCGCAGATCTGGTTGATGCAGAGGCTGAGGCAGAAATGAACTGGGTGATCGCTGTCATCGGCAACGTACGCTCCGCACGTGCGCAGTTGAACGTGCCATCCGGGTCCATTGTGCCCATGCTGGTCACTGAGATGGACGACGCGGCACAAGGCTATTGGGATCGCAACGGTGAGTTGATCATGAACAAAGCGCGCATCGAAAGCCTTACCAAAGCGCAAGATCTGCCCAAAGGCTGTATCTCGATTGGCGCACAAGGGGCCTCCTTTGCCCTGCCACTTGCTGACATCATCGACGTGGCCGCCGAAAAAGCACGTCAGGAAAAGAACCTCGGTAAGCTGATGAAAGAGCTGGGTGGCCTGCGCGGGCGGTTGAAAAACCCCAAATTCGCAGCCTCTGCGCCTGAAGAAGTGGTTGCTGAGGCACGCGAAAACCTAGCTCTACGTGAAGAAGAAGAAGCCAAAATCAGAGTGGCACTGGCCAAGCTCGCCGAGCTCGACTAAATCGCTTAAAAACAACGGCATCATGCCCATTCTCGGGCATGATGCGTTCCTTTTTGAAACCTCATTGAACTGCATATCAAGAATGCCGAGGCAAACGGTCAGTTGACCGGTTTTGAGGGCGAAGCCTCACCGTTTTCCGAACACCAAGCACCTAGGGTGCCAAGGCAGATCCGCCACACCGCGTTGAATCGGTTTCAAACCCGCCGGCACCAAGGTCCAATCCTTGCAACAGCTTGGCAATTGGATCATCTTTGCCGTGAAGGCGAACAGGCGTAAACACGCTAAGCAGGGGGATATTATGAGAGTTTTCTTCACAGGCGGAAGCGGTAAAGCAGGCAAATGGGCCATCCGACATTTGATGGCGCAGGGCCACCACGTGGTCAACGCAGACAAGGTACCTTCCGGGTTGGAATGCTCTGAGCTCTTGGTAGATCTGTGCGATGCGGGACAAGTTTTCGGAGCTATGTCTCAGTTCACAGATTTCGCGGAACTGGATGCTGGCACGGGGGTGCCGACTTACGACGCAGTTGTACATTTCGCGGCCGTGCCGCGCGTAATGATCGGCCCTGATGGCGAGTGTTTTCGTCAAAACACACAAAGCACTTACAACGTGATTGAGGCGGCAATCAAACTGCGCATTCCCAAGGTGATCTTTGCGAGCTCGGAGACCACCTACGCCATCTGTTTCGCCGATGGCGAGGTGAAGCCCGTCTTTGTTCCTGTGGATGAAACACATCCCACGGTGCCACATGACAGCTACGCCATGTCTAAGATTTGCAATGAGATGACGGCGCGCAGTTTTCAGGCACGCTCAGGCATCGACATCTATGGATTGCGGATTAACAATGTGATTGAACCCGACGAATATGCAGATCAGTTTCCTGCATTTTTGGAAAACGCTTCTCTGCGTCGCCGTAATATCTTTGCCTACATCGATGCGCGTGATCTTGGTCATATGGTGGATTGCTGCTTGAAGACCGACGGGCTGGGCTACGAAGTGTTCAATGTTGCCAATGATGACACTTCGGTTGGGATGCCCTCTGCGCAAGTGATTGAGCAATTCTACGAAGGTGTCGAAGTCCGCAGTGACATGGATACTTACGAGACATTCTATGCCAACAAAAAGGCGAAACAGATGGTTGGCTTTGCCCCCAAACAAACGTGGCGCGACCTTTTCGAGTAACAGACCTGAAGCCAGCGTTGGCGCAAAAAGTCCAACGCTGGCTTACAACCTGTTTATGAGCTTGATGTGCATCGCAGCATAAAGTGAACCCACCAAGTGTTCCTTGCTTCAGAACAAGGCGACATGAACAATTCGCGCACCCTTTCCAGAAGACACCACAACTTCGGTTGGCGTTCTGTTTCCGAAGTGCGAAAAACTACTTAAGAGCCGTGATGAGCGCATGTCAGCCGGGACTGCGTTGCGACGTCCAATAAAGACTTTTGAGGTTGAGCCATTGTCGAATCTCACCTCAACTTTGAAGCTCTGCTTCGTATTGTCAGCAGAAACAATCTCGATCCCGGACATCGTTATGCCGCTCTCCGCTTTGAGGGTGATGGCAGCCTCTCCTTGATTTTCCTGAACTGACTTTCGCGATGCATTGCCAAGTTGCAAAGCCCCAAGAAGCTGCCGCAAGAAGGAATGAGAGTTGAAGCTCTCGGTGTAAGGCAACTCCCACACCACCAATGCATGCTCCCGTCGGTCAAGGGCGCCTGACAACACATAGGCTTCGATGGCACCGATTGGACCACCGCCAGACACCGAAAAATTCTCGACATCGGCATCAAAAGCCCGGGCCAAAGCGTCAGCGAAACGATAATGATCCCGTTTGTAGCGATTGGAGAAACTGCTCCCGAGTAGTGCAATTGAAGCCCCTTCTGTGGATGTTTCCAACAGTCCAACACCCCGAGAAAGATCATAACTCTCAGCCGTTTCAGGTGTTAGCGAAGCGCCGCAAGTTTTGCGTGCCACTTCCGCGAGCGAGCCCTTTTCTTTGATTGTTCCAGATGTCCTAAGATCTTGAAAGCCAATCTCGCCATCTTTTGAGAAGAGGTCAGGCGAGTTCTCATTGACAGCTCTCGCAAGCATCATCGCGCTGACAGCCGAGCCGGTGGTCGTCCAATGGGTATCCCGTTGAAAGTAGAAGTTCTTTTGAATGTCCGGATCCGACAGTGCGACATCAGAGAGATTGGGCACTGTTGCACCGGTGGCGGATAGACCTTGTATCAACAGATCAAAGGAGTTCTGCGCCGCAGCAACGTCGTAGTGCGTTCCACCCATCGCCGCATCAAGTTTAGTTTGCCCCGCTACGACGGGTCGCGGCGGCGGCACAACAATTGCCAGCGGCACATTGCGCTTCGCAAATTCATCGACAATTGCCTGCACCAGCTGGCGCGACGTGGTTTTCATATCATAGCGATCTTTCAATTGGTCCTGCGTGAACATCCAGCCGCTGGCTGTGTCGCTGTAGATCGGGGCGGATTTTGCATATTTCTTTGGCAACGCCGACTTATCTAAGAGCTCCGTGCAATATGGCGCTGCCTGTGCCGAAGCCGCCGCGAAAAAAGTTACGATCAAAGGAAAAATGAGTTTCATGGGAGGAGGCTCCTGCTTGTTAAAAATCGTTCTGGGATCTCCCACACAACTAGCGAAGGGAGGGTTGAGAGTGTGGCGCGGTCTTTCAAGAATGTGTCCATTGGTGCGAAAGGACCCTGACCGACATAGCTCGCATTCAAGACGTCGGCGCGCGCAGCTTGTTTGAGAAAACCCGCAAAGTGGAATTCAGGTTTGGCGGAGTAGCTCGTTCCAACCAGCGCAATCGGGATGGCTGCATCATCAAACAACCCTGCAGATGCCTCAACAATGGTCTCAAAGGTATCGATGCTCTCCGGCGCGGGACCAACAATGCTGCGAAACGGGCCCGTGGCCACAAACGATAGAAGGTCGCCATCAAAACCCACGGAGCCCGTGGCGACGGTTTGCACGTCAGTGTGAGGCAACTCAAAACCCTCAACCACCTCCGCGACAGCCTCAGCCGCCCTCCGTGCACCTTCTGGGCTCCAATGGGTGTCGGTGCGCATGAAACTCTTCTCAAAGCTCAGCGCAGGGCGCAGGTCAATCACAGGAAGACCTGTATCCTCAATAACCTCAAGCGCACGCTGATATCGCGTGTCAAAACCCTCAGAACGTCCTCGGGGAAGACGATCAGACCGCATACGGGCTTTGTCCGGAACAATGACGGGCACAAGTGCTGTCCCGTTCTCAGAAAGAGCCTCAACAACGCGTGATAACTCTGTTGCCAGATCGCGGGCTTCGCTCGGCTCGGTGAACTCTTCTGCTGTAAACAGCCATCCCTCTCGGCCCGCCACGGCACCGGCCGCAGTCTCACCAAATAGCGCCCATTTGGCAGCGGCCCAGAGCGCGACGGATCCCTCTTGCGCTGGAATGGATTGCTCAAAGCGGTTTTCAAAACCTCTCTGATACGTGCCACTTGCCCAGCCTTTCGTTGGGTTGCCAGCGTCTATACGCGAAAAGGCTGTTATGGAGAGCCCTGCCATCACCGTAGCGATCGTCAGTGTGCAAAATGTATCCAATGTGCTTTGCATCAGAAGGCTCCTTAGAATTGAAAATAGAGGAAAGGGCTCGCTGTGCGGGCCTGCAAGGCAACAAAACACAAGACCGAGAGCGCGGCAGATTGCAGGGCAGGAGACAGCGTAACCTGGGGTAGTGACAGCCGCGGCGCGATCGCTATGACGGTTCCAATCACAAGGAAGACCAGCTCCGTCGGAGCGGTGAGCGTCACTATCTCAGGCCGCATGACCATGCCATTGAAACCAAACATGCCTGCATACATCGCGAGCGCTTGAGACAAAGTTTCGGCGCGAAAAACAACCCAGCCGAGGATCACAAAACTCATTGTCAGTGGCCATGCGATCGCCTTTGGCCAGACGGTATCTCGACCCTTGGCGCCAAGCGCGCGCTCCACTGCCATCAACCCGCCATGCCAAATGCCCCAGACGACAAATGTCCAGTTCGCACCGTGCCAGATTCCCCCCAGCAGCATTGTCAAAAGCAAGTTTCGGTAGGTCTTGACCTTGCCGCCGCGATTGCCACCAAGCGGAACGTAGAGGTAGTCGCGCAACCAGCTTGAAAGACTAATATGCCAGCGTCGCCAAAACTCAGTGATAGATTGGCTGACATAAGGCGTGTTGAAATTCTCAGGGAAGCGAAATCCGATCATCAAGCCGAGACCTATCGCCATCGCCGAGTATCCCGCAAAATCAAAAAGCAGCTGCACCGAATAGGCCATCGCGCCAAGCCACGCCTCTGCCATTGTGGGGTCAGGTAGGTCAAACACACGGTCCGCCAAAGGCGCAACGCTGTCTGCCACGAGAAGTTTCATGGCCAATCCCTGAATGAATCGGCGCAGACCGCGTGTGAACAACATGAGTGAGTGGGGGCGTTGTTCGAACTGATGCGCCAAATCTTTGTATCTGAGAACTGGGCCCGCAATCAGCTGAGGAAAAAGCGACGAAAAGGCGAGAAAATCTGAAAGCCGCTTCGCGGCAGGCGCATCGCCGCGCGCCACGTCGATGATGTAGCTGATGGATTGGAAGGTGAGAAATGACAATCCAATCGGCAAGATGATTTCCGGGACTGTCAACGCGTCACCACCCAATGCGGTGTTGAGATTGCCGAGCAGGAACGTGGTGTATTTGAACCAGCCTAAGACCAAAAGGTTAAAGGTCACTCCCAGGCGCACAGCCCAGGTTTTTGTTCGTTCGTTGGCAGTTTTGTCAGCGACACGACCAGCAAGGTAACTGCCTCCGGCGATGGCATAGAGCACGATCAGCGCATCGGCGCGCCACCATGCAAAGAACAAAGTCGAGGCCAAAAGGATCAACCAGTTTCGCGCGGATTTAGGCAACGTGTAGTAGGCCGCAAGGAACGCTGGCAGGAAGCCGAAGACAAAGATCGGTGTCGAAAAGATCATCCCATCAACCTTCGAGATTTGAACCGAAACGGTTTTCGATGAGTTCAACCTGTTCAGGACGCGCTACGAAAGTGACATTTTGACCTCTGCGCAATTGGACATCAAATGTGCCCAGCACATCGCCCTGTCCGGCAACAACAGACAGCGTTGCGGCGGCTGGATTGACGGCGCGTCCCCCAGATTGGTTCTTTTCAGTGGTGCCAATGACATCGACATTTTGCTCTGTGAGAACCAAGCGGACAGACGCGTCAGAGAGGTTTACAAGTGTCACCAATACCTTTGATTTGTCCGACCGCGCAGGCTCCTCAATCAGCACGACATGGCCAGAGGCGTCCACAGCAGCAGTATAATAAGCACCTGCCCGTGCGCCATCTGACAGGGCGGCAGAGACTGGGTGAAACACATCGCCTTCTTTGCCCAGCGACCGCACACCGAGTATCTCGGGCGCAACATCGTCCTCTATCCACCGAATGAACGCAGCGTCATCAGGCGGAGGGGTGTCATACAGCTCGTTGTCAGCGGCCACCCCAGCCTGAGCGAGACACATAGGTACAAGAGCAACTATTGGTGCAATTAAAAATCGATCCATCGGACACCTCCTTCAACAGCAGGTATACCGATGCACTGTCTGCTCTCGGGCCATCGAAAGGATATGTTGATGTGTCAGAAGGCTATTGCGCCCTACCATGAGCGAGAAAGGCACGGTGCAGGTGGCAGCGGTATTGTCAACGCGTCGTCAATCAGGCCAACCGCCCGCGCTTACCTCAGCTAAAATTTGGTCGCCGTTTCTGCAAGTTTGCTGCGATCACTTCCATCTGATGTGGTTTGCCAATCAAGCTCGCCTGCACACGGCTTTCTTCCAGCAAAACTGCGTCCACATCATCTGTATGTGTCTCTGCAAAATCAATCAGTGCCTTTGCAGCCCTGATGGCTGAGGGGCTCCTATCCACGATCTCTTCAGCCAATGTCACCGCCGCCTTCAGCGGATCATCCACAACGTCAGTGACCAATCCCCACGCAAGAGCCTGCTCAGACAAAAACGGCTCAGCAGTATAAGTCAGCTTGCGGATCACATCTGACCGTGTCAATTGCGGCAACAGCGCCATGCCGCCCATGTCAGGCACAATGCCCCATTTCATCTCCATCACGGACATCTTGGTTCCGGGCGCTGCAAATCGCACATCCGCGCCCAGCGCAATCTGCAAGCCCCCACCATACGCTACCCCTTGAAGGGCACAAATGACCGGCATAGGGAGCTTGCGCCACACTAAGGCAACCTGTTGAAACAAATTTGCATTTCCGTGTGTTCGCGGCATCAACATCTCTTTGGGATCTTTGCTTGCCATCGACGCAAATGACATAACATCTAACCCCGCACAAAACGATTTGCCCGCGCCAGACAACACCACTGCGCGCACGTCATCATTGTCCCGCAGGCTTTCGCCAGCGTCAACAATCGCTGCCATCATATCCGGATCCAACGCGTTCATCTTGTCGCTCCGCGTCAGCGTCACATGGGCTATATGGTTTTTGATCTCAACAGAAACGCGGGCCATGGAAGCCTCCTAGTCGATGTGTTTGCCTAAGCCTACACTCAGCGCAGACCTATTGGAAATCCACCCTGACGTTAGGGCATTTGGCCTTGCCCCTAGACGTTCCTTACGTCACATTTCGCGCATGACTGGACCTCGTTATACCAAATTGGCTGACAGCCTGCCCGCCTCCGTTCCTTTTGTTGGCCCAGAGGCGCAAGAGCGCTCGATGGGGCATGCCTTTGCGGCCAGAATTGGCGCGAATGAAAACATCTTCGGCCCCTCCCCCAATGCCATTGTCGCGATGCAAAATGCCGCCAAAGACATCTGGATGTACGGGGACCCAGAAAGCCACGACCTGCGCGAGGCATTGGCAAAGCATCATAAAATTGCACCTACCAACATTGTGGTTGGCGAAGGCATCGACGGGCTTTTGGGCTATCTTGTACGCCTTCTTGTGGAGCAAGGCGATGCTGTGGTGACCTCCGAGGGCGCTTATCCAACGTTCAATTATCACGTCACCGGGTTCGGTGGCGAGCTGCACAAGGTTCCCTATCGCGACGATCGCGAAGATCTCGCTGAGTTGCTTGTCAAAGCCGCAGAAGTCGACGCCAAACTTGTGTATTTCGCCAATCCAGACAACCCGATGGGCAGCTGGTATCGCGGCAAGGACATCGAGGCCCATCTCAATGCTATTCCAGACGGCTGCGTTTTGCTGCTTGACGAGGCCTACATAGAACTTAGCCCCGCTGACACGGCTCCGGCCATCGACATCAATGATCCGCGCGTCATCCGCATGCGCACTTTTTCAAAAGGCTATGGTATGGCTGGAGCGCGCGTCGGCTACGCCATGGGCGCGGAAAACGCCATTCGCGCCTTTGAGAAGATCCGCAACCATTTTGGCATGAACCGTGCGGCACAAGCCGGCGCCCTGGCGGCGCTTACTGATCAAGAATGGTTGATGACGACCCGCAAGAACGTTGAGCGGGCCCGAGCACGCATCGGTGAGATCGCCACCAAACACGGTTTCAAGGCGCTGCCCTCAGCGACCAATTTTGTGGCGATTGATTGTGGACGAGATGGCACCTTTGCCAAGTCCGTGCTCGATGGCTTGGTTGCGCGCGGCGTCTTTGTCCGCATGCCGTTTGTCGCACCTCAAAACCGCTGTATTCGGGTCAGCTGCGCGCCGGACAACATACTTGATTTACTCGACGCAGCTTTGGGACAAGTCATGGCAAACCTCACCTGATCCCATACTGGCAACGGTGCTCACACATCGTTCACGGAATCTTTTAAGTTCCATGACAGGAATCAAGGCTACCCTTTGCGTCAGGAGAGCCTTGTCATGTCCCGCCCTGTACAACCTGTTCAAGACTACACCACGGCCTGTTTGATAATGGCCTTCGTGAACTTGCTCTGGGTTTTTGTCCTGATCTACGTGCTCTGGGGCCTACCTTCGGTGATGGTATTGTCCGTGGTTCTAAATGCGGGAATTGATCGTTGCACCCACCGTACAGGTGGCGCGGACTAAGCCCGCGCGACAACTTTCGCAGCCGCCTCCACCGCACCGGGGCCATGCGGGATATCCATAGCGATCATCCCTGCCTGAACGGTCGCCAACAATCCCATAATCATTTGTGCGTTTACATGCCCCATGTGACCGAACCGAAAGAATCCATCACTTTTGGGATCCTCTTCCGTGGCCATGCCTAGGCCAATCCCCAACGTAAGGCCCGCCTGATCTTGGCACCAACGACGCAAGCGCGTCCCGTGTTCCTGACCAATCCGCAGCGATGTAACCGCATGGCTGCGCCCTGATATTTCTTGGATGTTAAGTTCCAAAGGGCCCACTACCGACCAGGCGTCACAGGCCGCCCAGATGGCCTGCGCCAGAACCTCGTGACGGCTCCAAACATGATCCAATCCTTCCTCTAGGATCAAATCGAGTGCCGCACGCAATCCATAAAGATGATGGGTCGGCGCGGTACCACAGAACAGCTGATAATATACTTCAGGGTTGGCACGCGGGGTCCAATCCCAATAGCGGCTCACTCGTGCAATTTCCGAACGCCGCTTAGCCGCTTTGTCATTGAAGTACACGAAGGACACACCCGGAGGCACCATCAGCCCTTTTTGGCAGGCGGCGACCATAACATCCACGCCCCAGGCATCCATTTCAAAGCGATCACATCCAAACGAAGCAATGCAATCCACCATCAAAAGCGCCGGATGGCCCGTGGCATCCATCGCTTTGCGCAAAGCCGCAATATCGCTGCGCGCAGACGTAGAAGTGTCAACATGCACCGCCAAAACAGCCTTGATCTTGTGCGCACTGTCCCCCGCCAATGCATCTGCAACGCACACCGGGTCAATTGAGGTGCGTCGGCCAAAATCCAACACCTCACACTCTGCACCCAGACCCGCGGCCATTTCCCCCCAACCGTGCCCGAAACTGCCAGTCGTAGGCACAAGCACCGTGTCTCCAGGTTCAATCACATTGGCCAAGGCAGCTTCCCAGGCCGCGTGACCATTGCCAATGTAAATTGCCACGTTGTGAGCCGTCCGGGCGACGGTTTTGAGATCGCGCACCACGCCGTAAGTGAGGTCAATTAGCTCACCTTCATAAATATTTGGAGCGCTCCGGTGCATTGCACGCAATACGGCTTCTGGCATCACCGAAGGGCCAGGAATTGCAAGATAAGTGTGTCCCTGAGTGAGATCCATGACGCGACTCCGCTTTGTGTCTCTGGGCACCCTATCGCGGGTTTTCCCGAGGTCAATCGCTTGCGACATTACCCAGCGGATCGCAAACGAATGCGATTGCATTCGCACTGGTTTTGCCTGCGCCCACACGGTAAAGGTCAAAACACACACTCACAGCCCACAAAGGTGCAAACCGTGAACGAACCTGACGGAAAAGCGACCGAAGACAGCGGGTATCTGTTGTCCTGGCTGTGGCGCAAATACCTGCACCGACACAAGTGGCTGTTGATTGCCTCTAGTGTTCTGATGGCAATCGAAGGGTCCACACTGGGGCTGGTTGCTTGGATGATGGAGCCTATGTTTGATCAGGCGTTCGCGCCAGGCAATCAAAGCGCTCTTTGGGCTGTCGGGCTCATTTTCGCTGGTATTTTCTTTCTGCGCGCTGTCACCAGCATCGGCCACAAGGTCATGATGACGACCGCTTCGCAGCGCGCATCCGCTGACTTGCGAATGGATCTTCTTGGACGATTGATGTTTCAAGACAACGCCTTCCACCAAACTCATCCACCGGGCTACCTAATTCAGCGCACCCAGTCGGACGTTCAAGCGATCAACGGTGTCTGGCAAAGCTTCATCACCGGAGCAGGCCGGGACTTCATTTCTCTGATCGCATTGCTTGCCGTCGCAATAAACGTTGATTGGCGTTGGACTGTTGTGGCCTGCATTGGAACACCTTTGCTGATCCTGCCGTCTGTTGTGGCCCAACGATTTGTGCGCCGCCGCGCACGAGAAGCGCGAGATTTAGGTGCAAAGATAGCAACATTGCTGGATGAAATTTTCCACGGGATCGTGCCTACAAAACTCAATCTACTCGAGAAGTACCAGGCCACCAAGTTTCGCAACTGGACCAGCAGGCTTGTGCGGGCAGAGGTACGTGCCACTGCGGGCAGCTCATCCATTGCGGCTATGGTCGACATCACTGCCGGGATTGGTTTCTTCTGTGTGCTTCTATACGGCGGTGGCGAAATTGTTGCCGGCGAAAAAACTGTTGGCCAATTCATGAGCTTCTTCACAGCCTTGGGTATGATGTTTGAGCCACTGCGGCGACTCGCCGGTCTCTCGGGCCGATGGCAAGTGGCCGCAGCTGCGATTGAGCGTCTAAAAGAGTTGGTCGAAGCGGAACCCACCATCCAATCGCCCACGTCACCCAAGCCTGCGCCCAAAGGCGTGCCCCAGATTATTTTTGACAACGTGCATTTGTCATATGGTGACGTCAAAGTGCTCGATGGGGCGAGCTTCGTGGCCGAAGCAGGTAAGACCACGGCCATCGTGGGCGCGTCTGGGGCTGGCAAATCGACTATATTCAATGTGCTTACACGACTTGTGGATCCGCAGTCGGGTAGCAGTGTGGTCGGCGGCGCGAAGACAGACTCATTGAGCTTGCACGACTTACGCGCTTTGTTCTCAGTCGTGTCGCAAGAGGCCATGTTGTTTGATGACACAGTCCGCGAAAACATTGTTTTGGACAAAGAGAATGTCACTGACAAACAACTGAACGAAATTTTGAAGGCCGCGCATGTCGCAGACTTTCTGCCAAAGCTGGCCAATGGTCTCGATACCGAAGTTGGACCTCGCGGCACAAACCTGTCAGGGGGGCAACGCCAACGGGTCGTGATCGCTCGCGCACTCCTGCGCGACACGCCAATCTTGTTGCTAGACGAAGCAACCTCGGCGCTTGATACCCGCTCTGAAACTGTGGTGCAGGCCGCTTTAGATGAGTTGTCTTCGGGACGGACCACATTGGTGATTGCGCACCGCTTGTCGACCGTTCGAGAAGCAGACAAGATTGTGGTAATGGACAAAGGCAAAGTGGTGGACCAAGGCACCCACGATGACCTTCTTGCGCGCGGCGGCATATATGCTGAGCTGTATCAACTACAGTTCAACACCAAGGGCGAAACCGCAGAAGCGCGCGCGCTTCGTCCTGTTGCCAATTTGGCAGCAGAGCCAACTTCAGCACCAAAATCATTGATCACACGACTATTGGGGCGATTGGGCGTGCGGCAATAACAAGCCCTAAGTGCGATTGTAGATTTGCGCCAGTCGCTGAGGCGACGCGCCAGAAAAATAGCACACCAAGGTCCAGAGGTTGCGCCGCCCTCGGCGCAACCACCCTTGCGAGCGGTACTTTTCTGAACTGGTGATCGCCCGCGCGTTCAGTGCAGTCAAACGGCGCCGTCCAAGTTTGCGGGCAAGTGCCACATCTTCCATCAAAGGGACATCGTCAAATCCGCCAATTTCGTTGTACAATCGGCGGGAAATCAACAAACCTTGATCACCGTAAGGCAGCCCAAAAAGGGCGGAGCGCAAGTTCGCCCATGCCGCGACAACGCGACCTGCTTTTCCTCCGCGATCAAAGGCCAAGAGGTAGTAGCCAGCCTTCGCTTTGTCGCGAAACAGCTCCTGCGCTGCGGCTATCCAACCGTCTTCGAGAAGCGTATCCGCATGCACAAACAACAGCCAATCACCTTGTGCTGCCTCCGCACCTGCACGCAATTGTCCGCCACGCGAGGGAGAACATCGCAATATGTTTGCCCCCGCCTCATCCGCAATCTCCAACGTGTCATCATCAGAGCCGCCATCGACCACGATCAACTCGCGCAGAACCCCAGCCGACACGCCTTCGTAAAGCGCCCCTAAACAAGCAGGAAGCACGCTGCCCGCGTTCAAAGTGGGGATCACAACACTCAAAGGTGCGCGCATTTTAGTCTCCATCCCTGTTGCACCGCGTCATAGCTTCTATATGACAAGGACACGCAAGAACAGGATCACCGTGATGACATCTTCGGCGCGCAGCATTTTTCGCTTTTCCGGCAGCGATACCGATAGCTTTTTGCAGGGCCTTGTCACCAATGACATGGACCACCTGAAAGACGGTCTGCTCTATGCCGCTTTGCTGACACCACAAGGTAAATACATTGCGGACTTCTTTCTGAAGCGGGACGGCGACACGATTTTGCTCGACGCAGATGCAGCCCAAGCCCCGTCTTTGCAGCAGCGCCTGACGATGTACAAACTGCGCGCTGACGTCACCATTGAGGCCACCAGCCTGCATCTACATCGCGGGTTGGGTGAGGCTCCAAACGACGCTGCGGAAGATCCACGCCATCCAAATCTCGGATGGCGCGCCTATCGCGACGGCGCACAGGAAGATGACACCACGGACTGGCCTGCGCTCTATGTGGCTCTCCAAATTCCCAGCGCCGGTGTTGAGCTCGATGAAAACAGCTTTATCCTAGAAATGGGGTTTGAGCGCCTTAACGGTGTCGACTTCCGAAAGGGCTGCTACGTCGGCCAAGAAGTCACCGCGCGCATGAAACACAAAACTGAGCTGCGCAAAGGCCTGGCGCAGGTGAATATCATCGGATCGGCCCCCGTTGGCACGGCGATTTTGCGAGATGGACGAGAGGTTGGCCGCCTGCTGACACAAACTGACGGCAAAGCCCTCGCCTACCTGCGTTTTGATCGCGCCCGCGAGGATATGACCGCGGGCGATGCCAAAATCAGCCTCCCGGCCTGATCAGCCAAGTACTTTGCGATAGCGCAGTCCAAAAACGTCCGCCCCCTGCCGGGTCATAAGGTTTTGGGAGTGTTTGTTGAACCCATGCACCATCGACTTCCATTCTCGGAAATCATTATCACGCATCCAAGCTTCCATGGCTGCCACCAAGGCTTTGCCAACGCCGCGCCCTCTATAGGTTTTGTCGACACAAATCTGATCCAGTTCCAAATGCCGGGCGGGATGTAGAAACGGTGACGCGGCCCTTTCCACAGGTACCGCCAGCAGAAAGCCAGTCAAAGCACCGTCTTGCTCCTCCGCCACAAAGATCCGTGCACCCTCGGCCATCCGCTCCACAAAAAAACCAGTAACCTCTTCCGGCGTACTGTCGCCACGATACTGCTCCGGATGCTGCGCCTCATGCAGTGCATTCACCTGTGCTGACAGCGGCAAAAGCTTCTCCACCTCATCCGCTCTCAAAAATCTAATCACAAAAAAACCTCCAGTGATTGCACCAGAGGTTTCTCTATCTGACCCCTGGCAGGTTGCGCTGGGATGTCCATCTGAGCGCGGCTTATGCGCGCTCGGAGTACTCCATCGTTTCGGTGTTCACGACGATATCTTCGTCCTGCCCCACAAAAGGCGGCACCATAACTTTCACGCCATTGTCCAAAACGGCTGGCTTAAACGAATTCGCTGCAGTTTGGCCTTTCACCACAGGCTCGGTCTCTACGATTTTGCAGACAACTTTCTGTGGCAATTTCGCATTGAGCGCCTCTGCTTCGTAGAATTCCACAACAATGGTCATGCCATCCTGCAAGAATGGGCGACGATCACCGAGCAGATCTGCCGAAATCTGATTCTGCTCATAGGTCTCAGTGTCCATGAACATCAGCATGCCATCGTCCTCATAGAGGAACTGCTGATCTTTCTGCTCCAGGCGCACACGTTCCACTTTGTCGGCAGAGCGGAAGCGTTCGTTAAGCTTAGAGCCATTGCGAAGGTTCTTCATTTCCACTTGCGCAAAAGCACCACCCTTACCTGGCTTCACGTGGTCCACTTTCACGGCAGCCCAGAGACCGTCGTTGTGTTCCAGAACGTTACCGGGGCGAATTTCGTTTCCGTTGATCTTGGGCATATTAAGAAAACCTAAGCAAAAAAGGTTGATCGGATGATTTAGCCTCCTATATCTGGCCAGTCGGCAGGTGACAAGACAACCTGTCAAACGGATGTTCCGCGAAATGTCATGCAAATTGCGCATAGAAGCTATGCATTTGCGGGCTATCCGAATCGAATGGAATGCGCCATAAGGAGCGCCACGCCGAAAACACAAGAGCAATAACACAAGGACGACGAGATGACCGATTTCGTTGATGCAGCGGCTTACAACAATGAGCAAGGCAACCGGGCACGCAAACTTTTTGCGGCCGTTGTTCTTGCTGCACTGGACGACGCGATAGCTGACGACAAAAAATATGGCAATGGCCCCGAACAGATCGCCCGCTGGGCGCGGTCTCGTGATGGTCGCGAAGTGCTGTCCTGTGCTGGAATTGACCCTAACGAGCGGGTTGTTTCCGGACTTATGGAATTCGTGGGCAAAGGTGTACGTACATCTGTTGCACTGTCACGCGAAGAGAGCGAACGTCGCAATGCAGCCGCACAGGCTGAAGCCGCCTAATCTGTTTTTAGGCTGCCACCAAAAAACGCGCCCCTTGGGGCGCGTTTTTTGTTTTAAAACTTGAAGATATATTGGCGCGTCAGGCCGCGCTCTACCCGGCCAAACCCCGTGACTTACCCTAAATCATGCGCTGCCAGCGCGCGGTGGATTTCGCGGCGCACCAGCTTACGTACATTGCGGGTAATCCGTTCGCCCAACGCACCTTGCAACTCTTGACGCACGATGTCGGCCACCATCTCGCGCAAAATGGCCTCATCTATCTCAGCAGCGTCATCGACCACCACAACAGATTCACCTTCGTCAACGCCCAGCGCGTCCACGACATCGTCAGGCAATGTCTCATTAAGTTCGTCTATGATTGTCTCAGCAAAGGTATCGTTTTCCACCTTTGGCGGCATGCCCTCAGAAGACTTCGCATCCCGAAAATGATGAATGCGCGCCTCGAGCACTTGCTTAAAATCAAACGGTTGATCTTCGTCTACTTCTTCTAACGCCACATCGCCTTCGCTGGATACCTCTGGCTGGAAATCATGCAGATCATCATCATCGACCTCAACGTTGGCTTCCTCTTCTTCCACCACGTCAGAGGAGATGGCGCTTTCTGTGTCAGCGTGCGCATCATGACCAAGACTGTCATGATCATCAGAGACCTCGACAGTGTCCGGAACCTGAGTCGTCTCGATGTCAGCTCCCTCTTCCATCTCCAAGTCTTCCTCAGAGACAGCGGCGTCTTCGTCCCACGGCTGTTCGTCAGACTCCTCCAACGGAGCATTGGCCTCCTTCGGAGCATCCTCCGCCGTCTCCTGTTCTTCGTCATCCACCCGCAAAGCAGGCGTAAGAACAAGCGCCAAAGGCAACGCGCCTTCAGCAGACTCGTCGGCATCCGGAGAGACACTCTCAGGCTTGGGGGCCTCAGGCTCCATAGAATTAGACAACGGCCGGTTTTCTGAAACCAGCCGCCGAATGGACGTCAACACATCCTCGATTTCAGTATTGGTTACTGGATCGGACATAGAAATTCACCGCTCTTACCTCAGGGAGAGTGTAGCGGCACCCGCATCCCCATACAACAGATAGGAAAAATGTTATTGTTTCCCAATTGCTTTAAGTACGCGGTCTAGTTTTTTACCTTGTTCAGACCGCAATGCAGGCGCGTCTTTCACCAGATTATAGTAAGCTTCGGGATCATACCGTTCGACCCGCAAGTTTAAATAATCCACTGTCAGCAGCCCCATTGAGGACAGCACAGCATACGCCGCGACGATCTGTGTCGCCTGCGCGTCGATTCGATCAGCTTCCGCATCCAGCAGGTCTTGCTCCGCTGTCAAAACATCCAACGTGGTACGTGCGCCCAGTTTGGCTTCTTCACGCACACCTTCAAAGGCGATCCGTGCTGCATCCACTTGGCGAATGCTGGCTTGAATCTGCGCACCAGACGCGACGAATCGCGCCCAAGCGGTACCCGCATTCTGTCGAATATTGTGGCGCGTCACATGCAGAGCGCCACGCTGCGCATCTCTCTGCGCCATACTCTGGCGCAAAAGTGCGGACAGACGGCCACCCTGATAAATCGGGCCACCCAACTCAATACCAACCCGTCCACTGTCGGCAAACCCAGATGAATCAAACTCTTGGCGTGTCCCGATGCTCGTTTTTAGCGTCAAGGTTGGCCCCATATTCGCCCTCGCGCGCGCTACGTTGATCTCTGCGGCAGAAATGGCGAACTGCGCCTGTAGCATTTGCGGGTGGGAACGAATGGCAACCGATTTTGCATCATCAATCGACTTCGCGGCGCTTGGCAGCTGCCGAGGCGTCACCAGATTGCCGGGACGGCTGCCGATAGCCGCAGCATAGAATTCTTTACTTGCCTCAAGGTCGCCCTGCGCCGCAGCAAGCTGCGCGCGCGCGCCTGCCAAACGTGCTTCAGCAAGCGCGACGTCGGTACGAGTCACTTCGCCAACTTCAAAGCGATCTTGTGCAGCTTGCAGCTCGCGCTCAAGAAGCCGCAGGTTG
The DNA here is from genome assembly GCF_040370365.1 of Shimia sp. NS0008-38b. Taxonomy (NCBI): domain Bacteria; kingdom Pseudomonadati; phylum Pseudomonadota; class Alphaproteobacteria; order Rhodobacterales; family Roseobacteraceae; genus Shimia; species Shimia sp. NS0008-38b. The sequence continues at coordinate 214,896 of NZ_BAABWQ010000002.1, forward strand.
TTTTGGCGCAGGTCGACAATCTCATCATCACGAACCACGTTCATGAAAGCCTGCACCGCATCAAACAAGACTTGCTGCTCAACGGACACCAACCCCTGTCGTGTCCCAAGCACATTCTCTTTGGCGGCCTCTTTGGCCAATTTGGAGGCACCATTGTCAAACAAAAGCAAATCCGCGGATATCCCAATGTTGACGTAGGGATCCCAACTGCTGGAGGAGACCGCACTGTTGCCCGCGTTGGAATAGTCCAAGTTTACATTGCCAAACCAGTTTACGATGGGTTTCAGCAGAGCAGATGCGACCGCCACGTCTTCGTCTGCGGCGCGCAAGAGCGCGCGGTTTTGCTCTAGAAGGCCGCTGTGCTCATACGCCTGCGCCATTGCATCCGGAAGCGTCTGAGATTGCGCGGCACTAACCGTAAGAATCGATACCGAAACAACTGCAAGCCCATTTAGGACCGCTCTTTGGACGCTCTGCAACATGGCATCTGTCTCCCTGCATAGCTGCACAGGCCTACTTGCCTGGGCTTATAGTTTGAATTCCTGAGGCTGCTCAAAGCCCGGCATAATCGGTGCAGCGGCATTAAACGCAAACCGCCAACTGACATCACCATCAATCTTGTAGCCGATGCGCACAACCCCCAAAGCGCCTTCCATAAACAGAACTGCGATACGGCCGCCTTCTTTTAGCTGATCGAGTATATTTTTGGGCAGCAAACCAACACCGCCCTGAAGCAAGACAACGTCATATGGTCCATGTGCCGCCGCGCCTTCAATCAGCGCACCTGTGTGCACGATAGCATTGTCTGCGCCCTGTTCACTGAGAGTCGCTTGCGCTTCTGAGGCACGCGCGTCGTCATCTTCGACCGCAATCACAGCCTCCGCCATGCGCGCAATCACAGCAGACGAGTAGCCAAGACCTGCACCAATATCGAGCACAAGTTCGTTGCTCTGTATGTCTAATGCGTCCAGCATCTTCGCCAACGTGCGCGCATCCAACACAACACGACCGCGATCCAGCTCGATACACGTATCCACATAGGCGGCATCCCGTGCGCTGTTTGGAACAAACGCCTCTCGCGGAACCGACAACATGGCCTCGATTACAGTAAACTTGGTCACGTCAGAAGGACGGATCTGTGTATCCACCATTGTGGTACGGAGTGCGGCGTATTCGGTCATCGAATTCCTATAGGCTCAAACTCTTGTTGCGTTCTCTTGCCACAACTGAGCGAACACGGCAACGGCAAGCGCGTTCTTTTCCGCCGCTGTGACAACAGTGCGCAGAGACCTGCCTCTGACCAGTCACCGCTTGCTCGGTGCATTCCCTGAAACGAGAACATTGGTGCTGATCCAAAAAGGGGCTTGCACCTCCCGCAGATTCGTCCCATTTATGCCCGACTTTTTGGGGAGACCCAAAACACCACGGATGGCGAGTTGGCGGAGTGGTGACGCAGCGGATTGCAAATCCGTGTACACCGGTTCGATTCCGGTACTCGCCTCCAAGAAACTGGATGACTTGCGTCACCTTTCTCTCCTTTACCGCCTTTTTGAAACTTCTGGTGAGACCTTCATCTTTCGGCCTTGCTTCGTTCCATTTGATTTCTTGCCTACTGAGCGCGCTTTGCCAGCTTCCTTTGCCAGATTACTCGCTGTACTTTTTCGGCCTCTCAACGCCTGAGTGTCCGGTGTGTGCCTTAACTCTCTCGTCATCATATCCAGCCAGACAAAGCTTGATCGTCGTGCTCTTCCTGAACCCGTGCGTTTTGGAGCCTCGCGCGCGCTCCTGTTGCATCTTCTCTTTGATGAAGCCAATCAACAGCGCGTGGCGCATCATGACAACCACGAGCTGGACAAGATCGTTGGTTGGCCGCCAATGCTCCCTATTGGCGCGCTGCAATTCGAAGATGCGATGGGTTTCAGTTCTAGCCAGGCTTTTCTCGGCCCAGATATCACGAACAACGCCGATCGCCGGAGGAAGCGGATCAGGCTAGATCTCGAACGTCCCGCGGTGCCAGCTTGCCTGCCGCACCTCGCAAATACCGGCTGAGGCAGCTTGTTTCACCTTTGTCTGCATACTTATTCTGGCCAAAATTGGTTGCGCAAAACACGGCAAACTCTGGGCGTACAATCACTGCCCGCCCCACAGCTTCAGGTAGAGTTTACGCATCCATGTATCATCCATGTGTTTGGTCTTTGATGGTGACGCGACAACCGGGTTTTGATCAGACCTGCGAAAAGTGATGGTGCGGGCCATCGATCCGCTTTGCTGTGCAAGGTCCCACACACGTCGAGCGTCCTCAATCCGTTCTGGCGATGCTCGTCTGCGTGTCGGCGTCTCAAACACATCAGCGCACTTCGTCCAAACATCTTTGTTGGCGACATAGGCGAGGTGCGTTTCATCGTCATCGCGTCCCTGTTTGTGACTCCGCACAGCCAAATAGAGGCAGAAGAACCGAGTATCGCAGTCTGTGCAGTGTGCCCTTTGAACCGTGCGCTCGTCGGCACTGGCACTTGGGCCTAATTCGACACTGTCGACAATGGAAAAGCCGTGCTGCTCGCACTCAGGGCAGACCAAAGTCATGTCCAAACTTGCGACTGGTGCAGAGGCGTTTCAGGGACGTCAAAAATCTTATTCTCTGGGACGTCAGATTCATCCAGTTTGACTTGGCGACCCTCAGAACCTTCAACGAAAAAGAGAAAAACACCGCACCAATACTCCCCCTCTGCGGATCCTGAGACCTGAAACAAAACGTCGCCGGCTTTGGACCGAACTTGGAATTCTCGCGCCGTCGCAAAATCGTGGGTTCCATAGGTACCCTGCCGCTTTCTGGGAATATCGCGTGCGAATATTATCCGCCCGCTTACGCTATCCTTTTCTTCTTCCTGCCAATCACTGGTCATTTACGTGCACTCTCGATTGTGAAGCGATGATCTTTGAATGGCGAACGTCACCGCATTTTGGAGGGGCTTCCATCGTTGATCAGGACATAACAACCGCTGGTCAAACTGTAGGTCGCCAAAGAGGTGTAGGTCCGAAAGAACACCCTCATATCCCGTACGCCAGTGTTTTCATAAGTACGGTCATTTACGCGCGCCTTGTAACTCTGCAGATCGCGCCAAATGTCGTCTACAAGAAAACTCGTCAACAAACCTTTGCTCACACGTACCTGATAGTGTTCAGGACTGTCGCCCGAGTTGCCCCTCTGCTCTTCCGCGTCCAGAGCCTCAAGCACATCGGTCAAGTCACCGCGTGCTTCGAAAACAATGATCCTGTCTTTGTCGAACGCTTCGGCCCGTCCGCTTCCCGCCCCATTGGAGCCGCAACCCTTTTGCAGGGTCCAGACTTTCTCTTTCCGCACGATAGAACATTCGGCATCTCCCAAGTATCCACCGGGACAAGCGACAGTTTCCCCAACATTCTCAGGAACATCGCCCGGATGAAATCTGGCCCAAAACACACGCCCCGGAGCGCGCAAATCATCCTCTAAGCTCTGCCCAGTTGAGTTCCTATTTCCAAGACGCCTCATTCGGGCGCGCGCGTCTTTTCGGTCATCGTGTCTCTGTCGCATACGATCAACCCACGCCCAGCGGTCGCGCTCCGCCTTGCGCCGCACTTCAGCAGCCTTTTCAAATTCGCTCAATCCGTCGCGTTTGAAGTCCTTGAAATCTCCCGTGTAGCTATCACCGTTGGCGTATTTTATGCTGCCTGTTCCCTCCGCCAGCCCGTTGTTGAATTCGCCCGTTGTGATATCCCCGGTCGCGTTGCGGTAAACGCCGCGGCCATTCACGCGCCCGTCCAAAAACGCACCTTCGTAATAGGCACCACTTGGAAAGGTGAGCTTACCCGTTCCGGTCCTTAAACCAGACGCAAAATCACCAATATAAACGACACCATTTGCGAACTTAAGCGTTCCAATCCCGTGACGGACACCTTCTTCAAAGGAGCCCTCAAAAGACGTGCCATCCGAATGTTGCATGACCCCTTGTCCATGCCACTTGCCATTAACAAATCCACCGGAATACCGACTGCCACTCGCAAAGCTGTACGTCCCGTCACCTGTACGCTCGTTTTCTTTGAAATCGCCGGTGAAGACATCCCCGTTTGCAAACTTTAGCGTGCCAGTTCCATGGCGAGTGTTTTCGACAAACGCGCCTTCATAGATCGCACCATCAGCAAAGCGATAGACGCCACGGCCATGTCGTAGACCAGCACGAAACTGACCCTCGTAGCGATCTCCGCTATCAAAAACCTGCGTGCCTTGACCGTCTAGCAGCAGATCGTCGTTAAACGTCCCTTCCCGCTTTGCATCACGGAACAGAATCTTTGTGTAGCCTCCAGCTTGGCGAACACCGTCAACCCATGTCCCAAAGTACTCCTCATAGCCTGCAAGCGCGAGCTTGCCTTCGCCGTGAGGTTTGTAGTTTTTCAGGCCCCCAGTGTATTTCAGACCCTGCCAGGTCGCATTCCCTTCCGAAATGCGCTCTTCAACCGGTGCCGGGTTTTCCTTTTTATCAAGGTAATCTTGATATGAGGCGTAGCCGTAATTCGCAGGATTACGCCAAATGTCGAACCGTGTGTACAGATCATCAAATGTCCCGTTGGCCCCCATGATGACACCGGCGATGATCAGCAGGCCAACCAGAGTGCCAAGCATCCCTAGGCGTCGCGTTCCTCCTCCCGAAGTTGACGCCTCACCTTGACGCTCCCGCGGTGAGGCGGGTGGGATCGCGGTCTTGGTTGCTGTCGTTTGCGCCGCAGGGCGCGCAGCTTGACGGAACTCTGTCGTAATCGCCCGCTCTGCAGCGAAACCTTGGGCCTGCTCATCACAGCACAGCTCAAACACCCGCTGCGGTTCGGTGAATATATCCCCCACCGCAGCCATGACACGCGTGATTTGACCCGCCTTGTCTGGCTGAAAACCAAATGGCACACCGTTTCGATCTATAACAACGTACACAAACGTGTCTTCATCTACATAATCACCTACGCCGACATGAACATGTTCCACGCGTAGCGGATACGCGATCTGGTCAACCTGCGATAACATCATTCCGTCGGTGGCAATTCCGAGGCTGGACGGGGAGCGAGACGACATAAGCAAATTCCCAAACGTAATGTGTCATTCAAACTGCATTGAGATGTGTCAATTGACAAGCAACCGTTACCGCGCGGCTGCAAAAACGCTGAAGACGTCTGAGCGTGATCTCAACGCCGGCGCAAGCTCACGCAAAAGCCCCGCCGTCCGCCCTATGGACGAAGCCGAATGCCGTCAGTTCTGAATTTTGGACAAAGGCTGTTTCGCCTCACACGCGGCAACAACCTTGCCGTACAGATAGGCGCGGACAAACAACATCCTTTGATGCGGCGTCGACCTGCACTTTTTTAGCACACCACCAAACGCCGCAGGTCGAGGAATCTCCGTCACGGTTTTTGACGCAATCAGCGCATCACAAACGGATTTGGGATCGGATCGTCGCTGGTGCGCAGCCAAACGGTTTTGATTTTGGTGTAATCCAAAGCCGCTTGAAGGCCGCCTTCACGACCGTGCCCAGACAAACCGTGCCCCCCGAAGGGCGCGATTGGGCTGACAGCGCGATAGGTGTTGACCCACACGATCCCCGCTCGGATGGCTCGGATCATACGATGCGCCCGCGTCAAATTCTTTGTAAACAAGCCTGAGGCCAATCCAAAGGCCGTGTCATTGGCAATGTCTATGGCCTCTTGCTCTGTTTCAAATGAGACAACCGAAAGCACAGGGCCAAAAAATTCGTGACTTAGACTGTCGGCGTTTCGTGCCTCAGAGCAGTCCAGAATGGTAGGTTGAAAGTAGAAGCCCTCACCTTCCACAGGCTGTCCTCCCGTGATCAGCTTGGCCCCTTGCGCAAGAGAACGCTCAATGAGGTCTAACGCAGTGTCTCGTTGGCGTTCTGTACACAGAGGTCCAACTTCTGTCTGCATGTCATCCGGGGCGCCAATCACCACCTCTTCTGCTTTCTCCTTCAAGCGCGCAAGAAACTGATCCTTGATCGAAGCGTGCACCACAAGACGGGACCCGGACACACAGCTTTGGCCGGTGGCCGCAAAAATGCCTGACACCTGTGCGTTCACAGCGCTCTCAATGTCGGCGTCTTCAAACACGATAAACGGCGATTTGCCCCCCAACTCTAAAGACGTCGAAGCCAAGTTTTCCGCGGAATTTCGCACGATGTGACGGGCGGTGTCCGGCCCGCCTGTAAAGGCCACATGCGCCACCTTCGGGTGACTTGTTAGCGCGGCGCCCACATCAGGCCCGCCAGTGATCACATTCAAAACACCTTTGGGAAATCCGGCCTGATCAAAAATCCGCGCAAATTCCAGCATCGGCGCGGGTCCATCTTCAGAGGCTTTTAAAACCACGGTGCACCCCGCCGCAAGCGCGGGACCGATCTTCACCGCCGACAGAAACAGTTGCGAATTCCACGGAACAATCGCAGCCACAACGCCAATGGGTTCCCGGCGCAGCCAAACTTCCATATCCGGTTTGTCGATTGGCAAATGTGCGCCTTCGATCTTATCCGCAAGACCCGCGTAGTAGCGATAGAAATCCGCGACATAAGCAATTTGCGCCGATGTCTCGCGGATGATTTTTCCAGTATCCCGGGTTTCAAGCTCGGCAAGGCGCGGCGCATTTTCTGCAATCAAATCGGCCAACACATGCAACAGCTTTCCCCGATGGCTAGCGGTCATTTGCGCCCAGTCCGGCGCGTTGAACGCGCGGTCAGCAGCATCCACAGCCGCAGTGACATCTTCTGGTGTTGCTTGAGGCATTTTTGCCCAAACAGATCCACTCGCAGGATCCAGACTGTCAAACTGCGCTGCGGCGTTCAGAAACGATCCGTCGATATAGTGTTGAAACTGCTGCATTGTATCTCCGGTACCTATTGAAAAGCAGGCATGACGTCTTTTATGAAACGTTCAAGCGAGGCCTTCTTACGTTCAAATGTCATACTGCTGTCGATCCAGAAGGAATATTCGTCAAATCCCAGTTCTTCGGATTTGCGCAGGCGATCAATTACGGTGTCAGCGGTGCCAATCACCAAATCACGTTCCATGTTTTCTGGGGTGTAGAAAGGGTGCGCCGCAATGTCCTCATCTGACAGCGGATCAATCAGCCCCTGTGTGATCTCGCGCTTGTTCATGAACCAAGCGCCAAAATAGCAATAGAAACGGTTCAGCTCTTTTGCTGCCACCTTTGCGTCTGCGTCGCTGTCCGCAACATATGTATGGCGCAACAACATGATTTTTGGACGCGGAATATTGGGGAATTTGGCACAGGCATCGTTAAATTTGGACATCAGGTCCTCAACCTCACCATCGCCATTCCACAGTGGTGTCACCTGCACGTTGCACCCGTGCTCCACGGCGAACTCATGGCTGTTTGGATCGCGCGCGGCGACCCAGATCGGCGGGCCGTTTTCCTGAAGTGGCTTTGGCGCTGACGTGGTTTTGGGGAATTGGGTAAACTCCCCTTTGTGTTCATAGTCACCCGCCCACAACGCTTGCACCGCTGGAATGACTTCGCGCAGACGCTGCCCGGCTTCCCAGGCATCCATCCCGGGCATGAGACGTTCATACTCAAAGCTATAGGCGCCGCGCGCCACACCCAAATCCAAACGCCCATCCGTGATAATGTCGGCCATGGCCGCTTCACCGGCAAGACGCACCGGATGCCAAAACGGCGCGATCACCGTCCCAGTGCCAAGTCGTACATGCTTTGTGTGTCGCGCCACGTCCACAAGAGACAAAAGAGGATTTGGCGCGATGGTAAAATTCATTCCATGGTGCTCGCCAGTCCAGACCGCGTGCATGCCACCATTGTCCGCAATCTTGCAGAGCTGGATGAACTCCTCATAGAGCTGTTTCTGATCTTGATCCGGGCTGATGCGCTCCATATGCGCAAACAAGGAGAATTTCATAGTCACCTGCTCCCATCAGCGACAGGTTTCACTTCGCCAATCACTTCGTTGCCATAATACACGCCAAAGTTTCCCAAACGGCTTTCTTCGGCGAACCTTTCCAACATGGTGCACATCGCAGGGTCCGCGACCCCCATCAAAGTCGACTCTGTCAACTCGGTAAAGACCCCCTTGGAGGGTGGGCCGTCAGAGGCTTTGCAGAGAAACGAAATGTGTTGGTGTTGGCGCGCTTTGTCCTCATAGACAGAGTATATAAATCCGGGCTCCGCGCTTGCGCCAGTGTCTGAGATCAACTGTTTCAGCGCTGCGCCCGTTCCCGATGATAAGTCATTGGTCATCGGAAGCGTAAGACGGCCCTGCGCATTGTCCAACAACAGAACTTTGCCATCTCGCTCAATCAAGGCGGACACCACCATATTGCTGCGCTTGCCCAACGCCTCCGCTTCGGCGGCAGGTGTCACATAAGCGCCGCGTGCATAGCCCAGCCCGGGCGCAACATTGTGGTCAAAGCCTTTGACCTCACCAATCAAAATAAGATGGTCCCCGGCATCAATGGTCTGGTGCATTGCGCAATCAAACCATGCCGATACATCGTCCAGAATGGGTGACCCGTGCGGCCCATCCTGCCAACCAACAGACGCAAAACGATCCTCGACAGGACGCGCAAACGTGTTGGACACATCAATTTGTGTCTCAGACAGAACATTGATCGCGAACTTTTCTGTGTTGGCAAACACATCAAAGTTGCTGGAAGTGTTTGCCAAACACACCAACACCAAGGGCGGGTCAAGCGACACGGACGCAAAGGAGTTGGCTGTAAAACCCACTGGCATGCCGCGGGTGTCCTGTGCCGTCACAACGGTAACGCCGGTCATAAATGCGCCAAATGCGGTGCGCAAAGCGCGTGGATCGGTCAACGTCTCGGGGTCAAATCTAATCATGCCACGTCGATCTCCTCAATTGGGGTTTGCAACCATTCTTCCAGCGCTGCGTTCACGATCTCGGGGGCCGTCAAATTCACCATATGACGATGGCCTTCAATGATGACCGCTCGCCCGTGCTGCGCAGCTTGCGCCATTGCATGGGCCATGGCAGGCGTTGAATTCGGATCATCTGCGCCGGTGAGCGCCAAGAACGGGCAGCGCAGCTGCGCGTACCCGTCTGCAAACGTTGCATCTCCGTGGGCAAACGCAGTATAGGCAGTGGCGTATCCCGCGAGGTTCACGTCAGACAACCACGTCGCCACACGGTCACGTGCCTTCCGTTCGGACTGTGTGTCACCAAACCAACGTTTGAGCGGTGTTTCCAGATCAAAGTCTCCGGTGCCGATCCGCTGTGCCCGTGTGATAACGGCCTCTCTTGCGGCTGCGTCACGGCGAAACACACCGTTCAAAAGCGCCACCCGCTCCACTCGGTGCGGATGACAAACCGCAAAGCCGCCAGAAATCAAAGCCCCCATGGAATGTCCCGCGATATTCACACGCTCCAGCCCCAGCGCCTCCAAAACGTCGCGCAACCAGTCGATGTACTCCGGCAACCTCGCGGTCTCAGGCAACGGGTCGCTTCCACCGTGGCCCGGCATGTCCAGCGCGATCACGTGTCGTTGCCGCGAAAGAGCCTGTACTTGGGGGTCCCATGACGCGGATTGCATGCCAACGCCGTGCACCAGAACCACGGGCGTCGTCGCGCAAATATGAGATCGCCCCGCCTCGCGATACGTCGTTGTGCCAAAGGCTCTAGACAGCTGCTGGGTTGTCGACATCATGCCCCAACTCCTCCAAATCCTGATACCGATCACCGATACGGTGATGCGGGCGTCCTCCAATCGAGGCCCCAAGCGCTATCATGATTTCGTCCGGACCCGGCGCATCAGCCACTTGCAGCTGTATCGTCAAATAGTGGCTGCGTCGGCCGCCATCGTTTTTGTCCATAAGCGGAATTTGCAGCGACGCATTGGCCGGACCACGCGTGTTGGTGAACGCCAAATACGATTTCGCGCCAACGGCGTTGCGATAGGCATTCCCAAAATGCAGCGTATGAATAAGCGCAGAGCCATGCTCCACTTCGCCGTTCACACCGACAATTGCGGCTTTGCCGTAAGCTTCGACTTTGTCTCCACCGCCGGTCGCGTCCAGAACCATATCGGTCAGCAGACGGCCCAGACCCGGCGCGCACTCCAAAATCGTGGGCTTTAGGTTTTCTACAAATCCCTGCCCCGCCCAAGGGTTTTTGATCACAGCCACCGCCGCAACCATTTTCAGGGGGCGCTCCGCAATCTTGGTGCCTTCAATAAGTGTGGTTTCGACGTGAAGCAGCGTCTTACGGATTTCTGCGGGCATCGAGCTTCTCCTGAACGATTCGACTTTCCGATATCATGGTATACCATACTACCATAAGTCAATCATACCTTGCTGCCACACCCAGATACTGCTAACGATCTAGGCATGAGCACACCAACCTTGGCAAAAATTGAACATCCCCCAGCGACCCTGCGTGACATGGTCCAAGAACGCATGCGCGAGGCGATCATCGAAGGCGTTTTCCATCCGGGACAAAGGCTTGTCGAGCGCCCGCTCTGTGACCAATTGGGTGTCAGCCGCACCGTGATCAGAGAAACCATTCGCTATCTAGAGGCCGAAGGGTTGGTGGAGATTCTACCCGGTCGTGGCCCAATCGTTGCCACCATCAGCCGCGATGAAGCGCGCCAAATCTATGACATCCGTCGTATGCTTGAAACGTCTGCTGCCGAAGACTGCGCCCGCAAAATCACGCCAGACCGGGCACGGTCGCTTGAGGCCGCGCTCAACCGTTTGAAGAAGGGTTTTGGCGACAAGACACCCGGTGCCCTGTTTCGCGCGACCTCCGATTTCTATTCTGAGATTTTCGAAGGCGCGGGCCACCACGTCGCATGGGACATCGTACAGCGCTTGAATGGCCGCATTAGTCGGCTGCGCATGATGACGCTCTCCTCAACACAACGGAAGCAACCTGGCATTTTTCATATGGAGGCCATCTGTTCGGCCATCATCTCGGGCAACGCCAAGGCGGCCAGACAGGCGGTCATCCACCATCTGGAAGACACCACAGCCATTGCCGAAAAGCTCCTCTCCGATGCAGACGAAGATACAAAAAATGACTAAACCCGCAAAAGCCTACTGGATCGCAAACGTCACAGTGACGGACCCCGAAGCCTATCAGGGATATCAAGCGCTCGCGCCAGAAGCCTTCGCCAAATATGGCGCGCGGTTCTTGGCACGCGGCGACGCCGAAACCCTTGAAGGAACCCAATGGCAACGGCGTGTCATTATCGAATTTGCCACCATGCAACAGGCCCAAGAGTGTTACAATTCGCCAGAGTACCGAGCAGCGCGCGCGCAGCGTGAGCAAGCCTGTATCGCCGACATTGCGCTGATCGAAGGCCTGTCCTAGACCAATCGAACCTTGATCACTTCGTCTTCCGCGCAAAGTGTGCAAAGTGCGGAGCCTATCGCCAAAGCTGGCGCCTCATCGAACTGAACCGACCAGCGCAGGCGACGCCTCCCTGCCCTTTGGTCAGATGAACCGCATGTCGAGTGTCGCCTTATTCCATTGATTTGGCTTTGGCTTGATTGGATCAAACGGGAACGGCGTGTGTTGCCCTTCCTGAAAACGGACCCGGCGACGCCCCTCGGCTTCAAGATCATTTACAGGACGCGTTTCATGGGCTCTGCCACCTTCATGGGCCACCAGATATTTCAATCCGCCAACAGAACGTCCAGCAACACGGTCATAAACATCAAAGACCAATGGCGCGTGGGCTGGGATCGTTGGATGCAGTGACGACCACGGCTGCCAGCTGCGGAACCGAATGCCGGCAACGTAGGTGTCTGGCGCGACTTGGCGCAGCGGCACCTCAACCTGATTGCAGGTGATCACAAACCGACTGGGCAGCTCGCCCTCCACCTTGAGCTCAACGCGCTCAAGCGAACTGTCGACATAGCGCGATGTACCGCCGCCCGTCGCCTCTTCGCCCAGAACAAGCCAAGGTTCGATCCCATTGCGCAACGTGAGTGTCAGCCCCTCCACCTCTGTGTGCCCAACCTTTCCGAAACGCATTTCATATTGCGCGTCATACCAATCGGAACGGAAAGCCATACCATGCGCGCCACTCAGATCGCCCAGAACCTCTTTGAAGTCGGCGTGACAATCATGCGGCAACAAGAATCGATCATGCAGCTCACTGCCCCAATGGATCAGCGGCTCCGTGTAGGGTTTCTCCCAGAACCAAGCCAACAGCCCCCGCATAACCAGCGATTGCGCCATGCTCATCTGCCAATGGGGCGGCATCTCAAAGCCGCGAAACTCCACCAGACCAAGCCGCCCAGTAGGACTGTCAGGGGAGAACATCTTATCAATGCATATCTCTGCCCGGTGCGTGTTTCCGGTCAAATCTGTCAACAAATGTCGCAGGATACGGTCCGCCAGCCAGGGGAAAACCTGTCCGTTGTCTTGTATCCGCGCAAGCTCGTTCAGCGCGATCTCCATTTCGTAAACTTTGTCAGGCAAACCTTCGTCAAAGCGTGGCGCTTGACTGGTTGGACCAATGAAGGTGCCCGAGAACAAATAGGAGAGCGACGGGTGTCGCTGCCAATATCGGACCACAGAGGCGACCATATCGGGACGCCGCAAAAAGGGGCTGTCAGCTGGGGTTGCACCGCCCACCACGATGTGGTTGCCGCCACCCGAGCCGGTCAACCGCCCATCGACCATGAACGTAAAACTGTCCAGCCCGCTTTGACGCGCCTCTTCATACAGAACTTCGTTGATCGCCTTTAGCTGCTTCCACCCGGTGGCCGGATGGATATTCACTTCGATCACACCCGGGTCCGGGGTCACGCGGATCACGTTGAAGTTGCCATCGTTTGGGGGCTCGTACCCCTCAATCCGAACCGGCAATTCCATGGCTGCCGCTGTTTCCTCAACCGCCTCTACAAGATCAAGATATTCGTCAGAAGATCCCGTTGGAGGCATAAAGACATGCAAGATTCCATCACGCGGTTCAACCGCCATCGCCGTCCGCACCGGCATGCCTTCGACCCAGAAACCGTGGTCGTTGGTCAGCCAATCATCTGAACTTTCAATGTCGCGCAGCCAGACATCTTCGCCAAAATCCTGCGCCGGGCCCGGTGCTGGCTTGACCCGAGATTGCCGGATGTGGCGCACAGGTGCGGGCGCTTGCATAGTGGGTTGCCCATACCCGGTCACACCGCCCGGACCATAACCCGGGCCGTAAAACGGTGTGTTCCAAAAGGTTTCGGTCTCCGCCTCGTCTTCAGCCTCAGGGCCCCGCCGCGGTGCCAGCTTGCGCTTACGCCGCAACATCGTGTCCCGGAAGTATTGTTTGAACTCTTCGGTCTTGTTCAGCGAGTCCAGCGGCAAGCGATATCCGGCAGGGCTGTCGCCGGGCAACAGGAACAACTTGTCCCGCCGGGTTCCCCACACATCTGACGCCCACCGGAATCGCCGTCTTGCACTTGCTTTTGCTTGGGCCAACTGAATGGGAATGACATAGCTGACAGGGTTTGACAGCCCGTTGTTGAGCATGCGCACCAACCGTGCGCGCTCTTGCGGATCTTCAAGCTTGTTGTCTTCAACGGTCACGTTGTCAGGCAACATCGCCTCTTTGCCCACAAAATGCATCGGATCTTCATAGATCGGGTGCGCAAAAGCTTCCTCACCCAGCTCCAATGCATCAACCAACTTTTCGGAAAACTCCTGCGCCGTTTCATATGTCGCTTTGCCGGTGTTTTCCTTCGCAAAAAGTTCGCTCTCTTGCCACAGCGGCAAACCATCTCCCCGCCATATCAGAGAGTACGCCCAGCGCGGTAAAGGCTCTCCGGGATACCACTTTCCCTGTCCGTGGTGCAGAACACCATGTGGCGCAAATCGGTCGCGCAATCGGCGCACAAGCGCGTCTGCGTGGGTGCGTTTGGTTGGGCCAACCGCCGCAGTGGTCCACTCATCACCATCCCGATCGATGGCAGAGACAAACGTCGGCTCCCCCCCCATCGTCAGGCGCATGTCCTGCGCTGCAATCTTTTTGTCGACGGCCTCCCCTGCGCGGTCGATTTCCGCCCACTGCTCAGGGCTAAGAGGCCGCGTCACACGCGGGGGCTCATCAACACGTTTCACCGACATGTCAAAACCAAACGTGACCTCAGCCATGTCATGTGCGCCGGAAATCGCCGCCGCCGTGACAGGTTCAGGGGTCGCCGCCAAGGGGATATGCCCTTCGCTGGCAAACAAACCCGACGTTGGGTCCATTCCGACCCAGCCCGCCCCCGGAAGATAAACCTCACACCAAGCGTGCAGATCGGTAAAATCAGTCTCTGGACCGGAGGGGCCTTCGATGGGTTTCTGATCCGCTGTCAGCTGAATCAAATAACCAGACACAAATCGCGCCGCATATCCGAACTCACGGAACAGCGCGACCATCAACCAAGCGGTATCGCGGCACGACCCAAGCGCTTTGCGGATGGTCACCGACGGGTTCTGCACACCGGGCTCCATGCGGATGGTATAGGCGATCTGATTGGCCAGAAACGTGTTCAACGCCACAAGCCAGTCATTGGTCATGCCTTTTTGTTCAGGTGCCTGCGCCGCGAATTCTTTAAACGCCGCCCCGCGCCCAACTTTGCGCAGATACGGGCGCAGGTCTTTTCTTTGCTCCGCAGAATAAGAAAAGGGCACTTGCGCACATTGCTCTTCAACGAAGAAATCAAATGGATTGATGGCGACAAGGTCCGCAACCAAATCCACTGTGACCGAGAATTTTCGCGTTGGTTTGTTAAAAACAATACGCGCGTGCCAATTGGCATAGGCATCCTGTTGCCAGTTTAGGAAATGATCTTCAGGTTCAATCCGCAACGAATAGCTTTTGATCGGTGTCCTGCTATGGGGGGCTGGACGCAGCCGCACCACATGGGGGGCAAGGGTGACCAAACGGTCGTATTCATAGGTGGTTCGATGGCTCAGAGCTACGCTTATTGACATTCAATCGCCGTCTTTTTTGGCAAACCCGTGAAAATCCGAGCTATGCCGCTTCGGGGCTGCCGAAATGGCAGTTACCACTTGTTTGAAGGATCAAAGTGAATACAGTCAACCTTATTATAGGCTTAGGGGTGGCGATGCCGAACGAGATTTTCAACGAGATGAAAAATGGGGCAGCCAATCGCCCTGAGTATCAAGTGGTTGTCGACTGGTTGGAAAGAAACGGCATTGAAGCGCTACAATCGCGCAGAGATGAAGCTGAGGCGCTGTTCCGCAGGATCGGAATTACCTTTGCCGTATATGGCGAGGGTGGCGACCCAGACAGGCTGATCCCCTTTGACATGATCCCGCGCATCTTTAATGCGCATGAATGGGAGAAGATCGAAAGCGGTTCAATCCAACGCGCCCGCGCTCTGAATTGTTTCATTGCAGATGTCTACGGGTCGCAAGACATCGTCAAAGCAGGGATTGTGCCCAAGGCCATGGTTGCCGAAAATCCCGCTTGGCTCGCACGAATGAACGGCTTTCGCCCACCGCGAGATGTCTGGGCGCATATTGTCGGTGTTGATCTGGTCCGTACTGGCCCCGATGAGTTTTTTGTCCTCGAAGACAATTGTCGCATACCCTCCGGCGTGTCCTACGTATTGCAGAACCGCGAAGTCATGTCCCGCATGTTCCCCGATCTGTTTCGAGATGGGAGAATTCGTCCGGTAGATGGCTATAGCGACATTCTTGCCGAAGCCATGAAATCCGTCGCGCCGCCAAATTGCGCAGGCGCACCCACGATGGCAATCCTGACACCAGGACAGTTCAACTCGGCCTATTTTGAGCACTCTTTTCTAGCCGATATGATGGGAATTGAACTGGTCGAAGGGCCCGATCTCTTGGTCGAAAACCAAAAAGTCTACATGCGAACGACCCATGGGTTCGAACAGGTGCATGTGATTTATCGCCGGATTGACGATGATTTTCTTGATCCCAAGGCCTTTCGCAAAGACAGCATGATTGGTGTTGCGGGCCTTATGGACGCGATGATGGCGGGCAATGTCACTTTGGTGAACATGCCGGGCACAGGCGTTGCCGACGACAAAGGTGTCTACATTTTTGTGCCGGAAATGATCCGGTTTTACCTCGGCGAAGAGCCGATCATTCCCAACGTGCAAACCTTCCGCTGTGATCAGCCTGACGACTTCGGCTACGTGATGGACAACCTTGCTGAGCTGGTGGTGAAAGAGGTGCAGGGATCGGGGGGCTATGGCATGTTGATCGGCCCAACGTCGACCAAAGCGGAGATCGCCGAGTTTGCCGAAAAGCTGAAAGCCGCCCCTTCAAATTACATTGCCCAACCCACGCTGTCGCTGTCCGCAGCGCCAGTGTTGACCGAAGAAGGGTTGGTCCCGCGCCACGTAGATCTGCGCCCGTTTGTGGTGTCAGGCGCCTCTACCCGTATGGTGCCCAGCGGCCTGAGCCGTGTTGCACTGCGCGAGGGCTCTCTCGTCGTCAATTCAAGCCAAGGTGGCGGTGTAAAAGACACTTGGGTCTTAAGCAAAGGAGCCAACTGATGCTCAGCCGGACCGCCGAGGGCCTTTTCTGGATGGGCCGCTACATCGAAAGAATGGAAAACGTCGCCCGTTTGCTGGACGCGGGTCGCCGCCTCGACAATCTGCCGCGAGACACGCCTGAAGCTCACAGCGAGTGGAGTTCAATTATTGTCGCCTCTGGCGCAACAAGCACCTTCCCATCGCCGCTAGATGAGGCAACAGCACAAACTGTCGCCGACCATCTGATCCGCGACATCGAAAACCCGTCCTCTATCTTGTCATGCATAGAGGCGGCTCGGACCAATGCCAAAGCCGTGCGCAATGCCATTACCGCCGAGGTCTGGGAAGCGATCAACGACACGCGCGCCCAATTGCGGGTTCATTTGGACCAAGAACACGACCGCAAGAATCTGGTCGATTTCCTGGATTGGGTGCGTATGCGCGGAGGACTCGCGCTTGGCAAAATCGAGAGCACAATGCTGCGTGATGACAGCTCCCAATTCACCAAACTTGGGAAATGGTTTGAACGGGCGGATGCGACGGCCCGCCTCTTGGATGTGAAATATCACGTGCTGCTGCCCGAAGCGACGGATGTGGGCGGTGGGCTCGACTATCTGCAGTGGGTGCAAATTTTGCGAGCCGCCAATTCTGCGGTTGCCTTCCGGCATCTGTACTCACGGGTTGTCGATCCGCAGGGTGTGGTGGATCTGTTGGTGCTCAACGACGTGAGCCCGCGTTCATTGGTGACGGCCCTGACCGAGATCCGTATTTCGCTTGAACGGCTGGCCTCACCGCTTGCTGTACAGCAAGAGTTGGTCAGGCAAGCTGTTGTGGCTGAGAACACGCTACGGGCGACCGAAAATCACGACATCTTCAACCAAGGCCTGCATACTTGGTTGACCGAGTTCATTGTCGCAACAAACGCGATGGCCCAGCAGACATCCTCCGCGTTTGGATTTGGGGGAGATACCCTTTCTTTTTCGCAAAACGAGACGCAATAGCGTCTCGGAACTGGCGCGCGGCGATGATAAAAGCACGCCAAGCGCTCACCGAATCTTGGCTGGGCTTGCAAAGGAAGTTTGAGGCCTGATGACCTACTGCGTCGCCATAAAAACCAACACCGGAATGGTTTTCTTATCTGACACCCGCACCAACGCAGGTGTCGACAACATCTCTAAGTACAAAAAAATGTTCACTTGGGAAGTTCCAGGCGATCGGGTCATCACATTGATGACCTCCGGAAATCTTGCAATCACTCAGGCGGTCGTGAGCCTCTTGCAGGAAAACATCGACAAACCTCAAGACGGCATCGACACGCTCTTGAATGCAGAGTCTATGTTCCGGGTGGCCGAAATTGTCGGGGACGCCATGCGCGTTATTCAAACGCGATACGGCACCAATCTTTCGCAAATGGGCGAAAGCACCATCTCCTCAATTATTGTGGGGGGCCAACGGATCGGCGGAACCATGCGCCTGTTCCATGTCTATTCTGCTGGCAATTTCATTGAGGCCGGAGAAGACACACCCTATTTCCAGATTGGCGAACACAAATACGGCAAACCGATTTTGGATCGCGTGATCAACATCGACTCCCCTGTCAATGTTTGCGTCACTGCCGCCCTTCTCTCAATGGACTCAACACTGCGCTCCAACCTGTCCGTTGGCATGCCTTTGGATCTCTCCGTGATTGCAGGTGACGAGCTGCGTTTTAGCCAAATAAGCCGGATCGAAGACAATGATCCAAACTATCTCGCGCTGTCAGAGGCGTGGTCCGGTGCGCTGCGCAACGCGTTCCACGACATGTTTCAGTTCACGTTCACCTAAGACATCAGAGTCCAAGGCGCCATCGCAATTGGACTCTAACAACAACGTACTCTCTTTGAGCTGACATCCACCGCCAACTCAAAGAGGATGACGTCTGATCACCGCCTGAAGGCCAAAACGGCCACAACAGCTGCGATCCCGGCCAAAATCAGAAAACTCTCTGCGCCGTGGGTGTGAAAATGCCCCTCTACATGGGCAAACGCCGGGGCGGCAAAGGCCAATGACGTGATGATGGAAAGACTCAGTTTCATGTCTCTATCTCCTGTTTTCGTTGGGCTAAGAAATCGCGCACGTCAAACGTGGATTTTTCATCCATCGAGACGTAAATCAGCGACATATTGGTGCGTTCCTGAACCATTTCACCCGGAAACGGCAGGTAACTAAGGTCACGTGATCCAAATGACGGAGACGCGGTGCCAACCTGCCAATCGGTTTTGAGTTCTACATCAATCAGTTTCAGTGCCTTGGCGCCGTCTTTGGATGGACGCTCAAATGGCACCCCCGCTAGCTTAAGATAGCTGGATTTGTCAGAGGCCTGCAGAAACCCTTCGATAAACTGGGTGGCCAAGACTTGGATATCAGCCGCCTCGTCGTGGTCATGCATATGGCTGTGCAGGTGGTCGCCATGCGCGTGGTTGTGACCATGCCCGTGGTGGGCATGGTCGTGGTGAGAATGACCACCGAAATGGTCGTGTGGGTGATCATGTGGCATTATTCGCCCACCTTGTGCGGTGTCGGATTGGACCAGCGCCGCCCCTCAAACTCTCCATGTGGCAAGGAAACCGGCTTATCGATGTGCCGCTTGTGCGCGCCAAGTTTGCCGTTTGACACCAAAGCGCCCAGCACATCAACAATCACCCGTGTTCCCATCAACGCCGTGATGTCTGAGGTGTCATAAGGTGGAGACACCTCAACCAGTTCCATGCCGCAAATGCCTTCGGCTGCGATGCCCGACGCCAACGCGAGGGCTTCACGGGGCAGGAACCCGCCGGGCTCAGGCCACCCGGTGCCGGGGACAAACCCACAGTCAATGCTGTCGATGTCAAATGACAGATACACCATGTCGACGTCTTTCCACGCCATTTCCAGCGCCATTTCGATGGTTTTGTCGATGCCCATCTTTTCCATGTCACCCATGGTGATGATGTTGGTGTTTCGCTCCCGCGCGACCTTGACCGCCTCGCGTGGCACCTGCCAGCCGCCGATGCCGATTTGCACAAGGTTTGTCGCAGGCACATTGGGCAGGTTTGTGGAATGGAACCACGGGGTGGTGTGCATCCGCTCATCAAGGTCTTTCTCTTGGATGTCCGCATGACGGTCAAAATGCACGATGCCAATCTTTTTAGAGGTGCATTCCGCAATGCCGCGCACACATGGGAACCCAATCGAGTGGTCCCCACCAATCATGATCGGCAACGACCCGGAGCTGAAAACATGGCTCACACCCCGGCTGATCTGATCAAAGCTCTTTTCAATGTTGGCTGGGATCGTAAAGACATCACCCGCGTCACAGAGGGTCATTTGTTCGCGCAGATCGACACCAAGCTCGTAGTTGTAAGGCGTGTAAAGCGCCGAGATTTTTCGCAACCCCTGAGGCCCAAACCGTGTGCCGGGGCGATAGGTCGTCCCCCCGTCAAACGGAATGCCCAGAACCGTGGCGTCATAATTGGCCACTTCCAAAACATCTTCAGCATAAGGCGCCTTTAGGAAAGTATTGATACCGGCAAAATGCGGCAACTCTCCGCGTGCAAATGTTGGGATCGATTTGTCTTCAATCGCATCTGCACCCGTGAGCCCCATACGCAGCGCCCAGCGACGCTCTTCATCATGGCGCCCCTCCGGGAGATCCGCTTCTTTCTGCATGGCTTTCCAGCCTGCCAATTTGGTCAGGTCCGGATGATGGTGCCGCTTGTCGCGAGCGTCTACGGCCCCCTGAACATCAACAGGGTGGTGAGAGCGGGAACGATCCCGATCATTCAGAAACATCAGTTTCCTCCTTCATTTGAAACGGGATACCCCCATCGCGGGCATCAAAGTCATAGGTGATGGTCGCGCCATACATGCCTGGGTCATGCGGGTCCCAGCGCGGCTTATCAAAGACCAGAACACGGTCCCCGAGTTTGAACCCTTCCTGCAGGTCATGCGTGACCATGAACACGGTCATGTTGGTCTCGTCACGCAGCTCCATAAGAAAATCATGCATTTGAATACGTGTGCCGGGGTCCAGCGCCCCAAACGGTTCATCCAAAAGCAATATGCGAGGGCGCGCAGACATGGCTTGGCCAATCGCCAACCGTTGCTGCATCCCTCCGGAAAGAGCGGCCGGAAATTGATCCGCAACATGGTTGAGCCCAATGCGTTCGAGCATCTCATCGGCGCGCGCTACGGCAACGCGCCGCTTTGTGCCAAACAGCTTTCCGAACGGTGTAACAAAGCCTTCCCCTGCAATTAGATTCTCTCGCACCGACAGATGCGGAAAGACAGAATACTTCTGGAACACCACACCACGTTCTTGATTGGGTTCTTTGGCAGGGGCGCCGCCGTCAATACGGATCTCCCCGCGCGAGGGTGTTTCCTCGGCCAACAGCATGCGCAAAAAGGTCGATTTTCCACAGCCGGACGCACCAACAATCGAGATGAATTCACCTTCAAGGATGTCGACATTGACCCGCTCGATGATCGAACGATTGTTGTATTTTTTCCAAACGTTGGACACAGAAACAAAGCTCATAGACCCGCCTCCATCCATGGAAAGGATTTGCGCGAAAGCGTCTTGAGCAGCCAATCAATCACAAAGGCCAAAGCGGTGATCCATATGACGTAGGTCAGGATCACGTCCATCGCCAGATACCGCCGCACAAGGAAGATGCGGTACCCAAGCCCCACATTGGAGGCCACCGCTTCTGCGGCAATCAAAAACAGCCAAGCAGAGCCAAGTGACAGTCTGATATTTGAGATCAGCCGCGGTAGAATTTGCGGCAACGCGACGCGCCAGGCAATCACCAGGCTTGAGGCACCAAGTGTCTGTGCTTTCACGATCTGCTCGCGCGGAATATCCAGAACCCGCTGCGACAGATCACGGGTCATAAAGGGCGTGATCCCGATCACAATCAACACAACCTTGGATGTCTCGCCCAATCCAAAAACGATGAACAAAATCGGCAATAAGGCAAGCGGCGGCACCATGGATAACACCGACACAAATCCAGACATAAAGGACCGAGCATAAGGAAAAAGACCAATTGCCAATCCAAGAGCCAACGAAATGGCCGCCGAAATCGAGACCCCACCAACCAACCTGGCCAAGCTGGCGAATGTGTCTTTCCACAGCAGAATGTCCTTTGAACGCCGGTCAGGCTCCGTGAACAGCCGCTCTGCTGTGCTCAAAATCGTCGAAGGCGCAGGCAACAGCTTGTCCTGTGGATTGGCGCTCAGCCGTATGTCTGATGCCACTGAGTAGGCGATCAAGACGGCAATGAACGGCAAGGCTGCCAAAAACAGGCCCCCGGCGCGGTTGGGAATATGATTGATCAGACGCATCGTAAAACCTCCGGTCTTGTGCCCGGATTTGAACCGGGCACATCCGTTGTTGAATTACAGCGCGCCGTCGGCGGCCATTTGCATGTAGGTGGTGTCAAAGCGGAATTTGACGTTGGATGCGTCTCCAGACGTCGCGCCGTCTGGGTAGGCAATGCCAACAAAATCCGCACTTGGGGCACCTTCGCCCAAGATGCCTTTGTCAAAAAGGAAATCAGCCACTTTGGTCATAGTTGCAGGCAGATCTGAAGCGCGCGCCTGCGCAACAGCATCCGCAGGTGAGAAGAACATCTCGGTGGCTTCCAGCTGGGCTTTGTAACCTGCCAAATCGGTTCCCGATGCCTCAGCCAAAGCCGTCAGCACCTCCTCATCACCTGCTGCCATCAACGACATGACCTCATACCACGCCCCGGCAACGGCTTTCCCAAATGCGGGATTGTCCGCCAGCGTTTCGGTGTTGACCACCATGAGGTCGAGGATCTCGCCGGGAATGTCAGAGCTGTCAAAAAGCGTGTTCGCGTCAGGGTTTGAGCCGGTGATCTCAGAGACCAACGGGTTCCATGTGACCACCGCTTCGACGTCTTTGGTGGCGTAGGCTGCAATCATATCCGCGTCAGATGTGTTGATCACACCGTCAAGGTCCGCTTCTTCCAAGCCCACAGTGTCCAGCGCACGCGCCAACAGATAGTGTGACACTGACAGCTCAACAAGATTCACAGGCTTGCCCTTGAGCGCCTCAATCCCCCCGTCACCTTTCAGTATGACCGCGTCGTTGCCATTGGAATAATCGCCCACAATCAAGGCGGTGGTATCCACGCCACCTCCCGACGGGATGGAAAGCGTGTCCATATTGGTTGCAGACACCCCATCAAAGGCACCAGCCGTGTATTGGTTGATCGATTCAACATAGTCATTGAACTGAACAATCTCGACATCGATGCCGTATTTGTCGGCCCATTTGTCCATGATGCCAGAATCCTCAAGATACCCCCAAGGCATCCAACCAACATAGATCGACCAAGCCAGCTTGAATTCGGTTTTCTCTTCAGCGGCCAATGGCGCAGCTGCGGCAGACAATACACCCAGAGCAAGGGCGGTTGCGGACATTAGTTTCGTAAGTTTCATGTCTTTCCCCGTTGTAGCGCTCCGCCGAAGCTTGTGTAGGTTCGCGGGCCGCTGGCGGAACAAAGAGAAGAGGCGCGGACGAAACCAGCGCAGTAGTCTCCCGGGATTTTGCCCCGCCGTGTGCCTTGCCGGATTTTGCCAACAAGGTGACGCTTCTCGGACCTGACCCGCAGATATTTGCGGCGGAACCCTAAGCGTCCTGCTCCACCATTGAACGGCCAACCTCTTGGACCAATCAACGATTTGCCCCCCTCGACCAACGAAACCGCCGCTCAGAGATTAAAAATTGGACTCAAATGACCCGATTTGATGAAAGCTTTGGCGCGGTTCTTCCTGAAATGCGATGTTGGCGCGCTCCGGTCAGACGCCACATTCCCAAATCTGCGGTGGCTCAATCCGCTCCGACGGCGCAAAATCAAGAGCAGCCAAGCGGGCACGCAAACAACGACGCTCCTGACAAAACATCCAGATACAGCGGCAACAACCCATGATCGCAGCCATCAGCACATACCAAACCCGGCGCCACGCGCACCAAACCAAAACACATCAAAAATGGGGGGTGTGAGAACTCAAAACTCAAAAACTTCCAACCGAGGAAGATCTCTAAACTGAGTTTGGAAAGTGGCGCTCTGGGGAGGATTCGAACCCCCGACCCCCTGATTCGTAGTCAGGTACTCTATCCAGCTGAGCTACCAGAGCGCGGTGTGTTTGGGGGATTTAGAGCCAACCGGAGGGGAGCGCAAGAGCAAAAAGTAAGAAAAATCATTTTCTCGCCACTTCCCCTTTGGGGAGGCAAATTTCAAAGCTGGTTCCGTCGCAACCGGTGTATGACAACGCCACCGACCCGCCGTGCCCGCGCACCAGTTCCGCGGAAATGGCCAAGCCCAGACCGGTGCCACCCTTGCGAATCCCACCTTGGAACGGCGTGAACAGATGCTCTTGTGCTTTAGGTGGCAACCCGGGCCCGGTGTCGCGCACCGTGATCATCCAAGCATCGTCTGTCTCAGTCGCCGCCACAGCAATTTCACCCGGCTGACCACTGGCCACAATCGCCTGACGCGCATTGCGCACCAGATTGCTCACCACCCGAAACATCTGCTCTGGATCTGCCCGCACCATCAATCCCGCCGGAATGTCATCCGCAAAACTCAGGTCAAAATCTTCCACCGCAAGCCGCTCGCTGGCCACCACATCCCCCACCACTTCACCAAGCGGAAAGCGCGTGAGGTTAGGTGCAGGTTCTTCTGCTTTGCCAAAGGCCAATGTACCCTCACACAGGTTCACGGCACGTGTGATCGAGTTCACAAGCTTGGGCGCCAAACGCCGCACAAGCGGATCCTCACTGCCCTCAATGCGGTCAGTGAACAACTGCGCCGAAGTCAGGATATTGCGCAAATCATGGCTCACCTTGGCCACCGCGCCGCCCAGTTGCGCCAGCCGTTCGCGTTGCTTAAGCGAGGCTGTGAGCTCGGTCTGAAGCGCCAACAGCGCTTCTTCGGCCTCCCGAAGCTCGGTCACGCCAGAGCGCGGCGTGATCACACTGCGCGCATCTTCAGGGGCTGCAGCATAGGTCTGCATATAGCCCACCACACCTTTGATGGGGCGCACCAAAATGGCGCGCACAGCCAGGAACAACAGAAACGCTGTGACCACCGAAATCACCGCAGACAGCAGCAAAATCCGCACGCCATAATCAATCATCGCTGCCCGCAGTTCCTGCGTGCCCATGGTGACTTCAATCAAGAGGCCCGCCTCTTGCACCGGTGCACCAATCACCCGCACCACCCGCGCGTCTTGATCCAGCAGCTGCATCATTGCGTCCCGGATCAACACACCTGCGGTCGCCCCACGCATGTCATAGGTATCGCTGATCGGTTCTGGAATCGGTGAGCTCAGGATCAGTTGGCGCATTTCATCGCGCCGCAACACCACGTTGTACACACCCGCGTTCTGCAGCAGCTCTTCTTCCAGGTCCATATCGATCATATCGTCGGCCAAGAGTGCCAAAGACGCGATCTGTGCACGCTCCAAACGCAACAACAGGTAGTCTTCGCGGTAGCGCGCCACCGACGGCACAAAGATCAGTATTTCCGCCAGCATCACAAAGATGACTGTCAGGATCAGGAACCGACCTGAAAGCGAATTGAGCATAATGCGTGACCGTTCTGGTTAGGGCAGCCAGCGTTGTACAAAGCCGACCACCTGTTTGACTCTAGGATTATCAAACAGTTGGGGTGAGAAATAGGCCCCTGCAACCCGCTTGTTGATTTCGCCCACGGTTGGATAGGGTGACACCATGCCAGCAACCGCGCTCATCTTGAGCTTATTGGCCATCACCAAGGCCCACAGATTGATCAGTTCCCCGGCGTGCGGTCCCGCAATCGACACCCCCACAGGGCGGCCTTTGACCACCATCGCTTTGATCAGCCCATAAGCATTGCGTTCGGCAATGAGGCGGTCATTGTGATGGCTCTCAAAGCGCGTCACAGTCAGCTTGTCGCCATACTGCGCCCGCGCTTGCGCCTCGGTCAGCCCAATCTGCGCCAGCTCCGGGTCGGTGTAAGTGGCATAAGGAATGTGATCGGTGCGCGCCTTAGCGGGTAACCCAAACAACATAGACCGTATGATCACGCCAGCTTGATAGCCTGCCACGTGGGTGAATTGCGCCCCACCAGCCACATCACCGATGGCATAGACACGCCGGTTTGTGGTTTTCATCGCCGCATCCACCGTGATGCCCGTCTTGTGGGTCTCAATCTCCGCGGCTTTCAGATTAAGTTGCGCTGTGTTTGCCTTGCGCCCCACAGCCACCAAAAGATGTGACCCCGCGAAGCTGCGGCCATCCAGCGTTTCGACCGAGATCACGCCATCAGCTTCAGAGACCGACTTTGCCATGGCATCCTCGGCAATCTCAACACCTTCGCTGCGCAGACGGTCCAACACAATCGCCGCCATCTCCGGATCGTCCCGTCCCAGTGCCTTCGCACCCTCAATCACGGTAACCTTGATACCCAACCGCACATGCGCCTGTGCCATCTCCATTCCAATAGGACCGCCACCAATGATCAACAGATGCTCCGGTGTCTCGGTCAGATCAAACAGGGTTTCATTGGTCAGGTATGGCACGTCGTCCAAACCGGGAATTGGGGGCACAAACGGGCGCGACCCCGTGGCAATCACCACCCGCCGGGCGGTGATCTGGTGGTCTCCGGCCTGCACCACGCGTGGGCTGACAAAATGGCCAAATTCACGGATCACGCGCACACCAAACCCTTCGAACCGCTCTTGGCTGTCCATGGGTTCGATCTGGGCGATCACGTCTTTCACATGTGCCTTGGCGGCGGCGTAATCCACCTGCGGCGCCTGATCCGCCACACCAAACACACCCGCTTTGGTCTGCCCGTGGGCAGCCTTGCCGCTGGCCAACAACGCTTTGGAGGGGACGCAGCCAAAGTTCAGGCAATCCCCGCCCATCTTATGGCCTTCCAGCAGAACCACGTTTGCACCCATCTGTGCAGCACCCGCCGCCACGGACAACCCGCCAGAGCCGGCACCGATCACCAGCACATCTGTTTTGATCTGTTCCATAGTTACAGCGCCTCTTTGCCGCGGATGAGCTTCAAAACAACAGGCAACATCGCCAGCGCCGCAAGCCCGAGAATGGGCAACAACACATGTGGCTCAAAAATGATGCCCAAATCCGGCGTTTCTCCACGCGCAAACACTTCGCCAAGGCCTGCCCCGACGGAGGTGTAAACCAATCCGCCCGGAATGATGCCCACAAAGGTCGACACCACATAACGCCACAACGACACGCCAACGAGCGCGGGAATAAGGTTGGCAACAAAAAACGGCACAAGTGGCACCAAGCGGATGATGAACAACATCGACCACTGGTTTTCATCAATCCCATCCTTAATGGCCTTCACACGCCCCTCACCGGCATCCATCTTTGCGGCCAGACGATCGCCCAGTCCCCAGCGCGCGGCCAGGAAAATCACCGTCGCCCCCAAGGTTGCCGCAGCCACGTTGAACAACACGCCCGGAAAGGTGCCAAACAGAAAGCCCCCTGTGAGCGTCGCTATTGTGGCGCCCGGCAGGGAAAAACCCGCAATCACCACGTAAATCACCATAAAGACCAACACGGCCAATCCGTAATGCGCGTCGCGATAGGCAATCAGCATCTCGCGGTTGTCTCGCAAGGTCTCAAAGTTCAGGTAGTCGCCCAGCGCATAGGCCCCCAGCACCGCACCAGCCGCAATCGCTGCCAGCGGCAACAGCCGCGCCCATTTCGATTTGGTATCCTGTGGTGTGTTGGTCACGTCTGACATCTTTGATCCGTTTCCTTCGTCTTGCCTCAACATGCGTTACGTCCGAGTAAAACAACAGGCACCTCACGCGCGCTTGATCGCGGACCCGCGTTTTGTGAGGAATCAGCGCCAAAGCGTAACAAAACGCGCCCTCCAGAGCCGTTGATGGCCGCGCTGCACCCTGTTAGATGACAATCCAAACCCCGATTTCGGCAGTGTGTCACATCCAAATGGCTGCTCTTTTTAAGGTTTTATGAACGGCCCTTGTGTTTTTGCCAAAAAACCGCCATCTGCCGTTTGACTTATCCCACAGCCCCGTCTATTGACCGGGCTTCGAATAGACAGGCATCGCGAATCTCACGCCGACGCCCACTGAAACAACTTACGGAGACGGAGCGATGAAACGCACCTACCAACCTTCGAACCTGGTTCGTAAACGCCGCCACGGTTTCCGTGCGCGCATGGCCACCAAAGCTGGCCGCAAAATCCTGAACGCACGCCGCGCACGCGGTCGTAAGTCGCTGAGCGCATAAGCTCACCGACCGTTTAGACGGAATGACACCGCCGGAGACCCCCACGGATGGCCCTGCCAACCACGGGACAGCGTCTCCGGCGGTTTCCGTTTGTCTGGACAGACCATTGGACGTTTTAAAGAAACGCAGCGATTTCCTCGCCGCCGCCCGCGCCCGAAAGCAAGGCACAAAGGCGATGATGGTGCAGGCCCGCAAACGCCGCGACGACGACACTGTGGCCGCGGAGGCCATTCGCGTCGGCTACACCTGCTCCAAGAAAGTTGGCAACGCCGTGGCGCGCAATCGTGCCAAACGGCGCATGCGTGAAGTTGCCCGCGCTGTGCTTCCCACATTTGGCAAACCCGGCTGGGACTACGTGCTGATCGGCCGCAAAGACGCCACGGCCATCCGCGATCTGATCGAGCTGCAAGGCGACTTAAAATACGCTCTGCGCAAATTGCACGCCCCTGCGAAGCCAAGGACGCCTCAAGCTTAAGCTGGCACCGGCGCGACTTCGGAGGCCGGAAACGCCATCCCCCAGGCCCGCAGTCCTTCCACCACACAGCGCAAGTTTTGCCCCTTCTCGGTCAGGGAATACTCCACCTTTGGCGGCACCACAGCATACACCTCACGTGTGATAATGCCCACTGCCTCAAGCTCACGCAGCTGCTTGGTCAAGGTCCGTTGCGTGACTGTCCCCAAACGTCTGCGCAGCTCATTGAACCGCAACGTCCCACCCAGAAGATGGAAAATGATCAGCCCTTTCCATTTGCCGGAAATCTGCTCCAGCGCGCCTTCTACGGGACACCCGCCACTGCACTCATAGTCGTCAAACCTGTTCATTCTGGCCTCATCGATACTTATGGTATCCAAATGGACACTATATGCCCAAAAGGTGCGTACTTGTCACATATAGCCCGACTCACAGATAAGGACCACACAGAAACAAAACCTTAGTACGGAGACCATCATGTCCCTCACCATCCTCGCCCAAATTACCGCCGCGTCTGGTAAAGAAGCTCTGGTCGAAGCCGAGCTCAAAAAGCTGATCGACCTCACCCGCTCCGAGCCCGGCTGCATCAACTACGATCTGCACAAGGACAATGAAAACCCCGGCTTCTTTGTCTTCTATGAGAATTGGGAAAGCCGCGAACTCTGGCAGACCCACATGAACGCGCCGCATCTGGCGGCCTACATGGAAGCCACCGAGGGCGCTGTGGACAGCTTCGTGTTGAATGAAATGTCCAAAGTCGACTGAACGGTGTTGCGGGCGCAACTCTAGCGCCCGCTCTTCAGCCCAATCCCGTCATCAGCTCCGCGCAAACCCAGGTCAAAAAAACCCACCTCCCGCCGCCTGCTTTCTTTGATAATTAACTTTTTTGCACTCAACCTATGATCGTCTTCAAGACAAACGACCACAATCTAAGTTGAGCAACACTATGCCTGTCACCGTTCTTTTGACGTTTGTCGCAACCGTCGACGATCCGTCTCACCTCCGTGAAACACTCACTGAATTGGCACAGGTGTCACAGAAAATGACAGGCGCCCTGCGGTACTCCCTATACCAAGGCCAAGACGACCCCAATTACTTCCACATCCATCAATACTGGGCCAACCGCGAGGCCTATCAGGCCTATATAAACAGCAACGAACTCAATGCAGCATTTGTTGAAATCAAAGGCCTTGTCAGCGAACTCTTGGTCAAAGAACTCACACCAGTGGCCAACGCAGAAAACAAACCGATTTTGATCGCCTGCTGATCCTCTGCAAGGGCGTCTTTAGCCCACGACCACCTTCGGGCGCTCATAAATATCCATATGCGCCGCGCCCCATTCATGCAGAGACCGCAGTATCGGCTCCAACTCACGGCCCATATCCGTCAGAGAGTACTCCACCTTGGGTGGCACCACCGGGTACACTTCACGGTGGATCACCCCGTCTTCCTCAAGTTCACGCAATTGGTTGGTCAACATCCGCTGCGTGACCTTCGGAATACGACGTCGCAACTCGTTGAACCGCAGTGTTCCCTCGGTCAGCAGATGCCACAGCACCACGCACTTCCACTTTCCATCAATCAGATGAATTGCGGCCTCCACGGCGCAGCCGGGAAAGAAATCGGGTTTTTCGTGACGTGGCTTGACCATTTAACGGTATCCATTTTGACACTACTGGCGGTTTTTGTGCGTATTGCGCCTTTGAGTATATATCATATTTCTGGCTTCAGATTTCAACAGGAGCTTCCCCATGAAAGCCATCGCTTACACCCAACCCGGTCCGATCGACGCTGACAACAGCCTGATCAACGTCGAACTCGACAAACCCACGCCCACCGGTCGCGACATCCTTGTGAACGTCTCCGCCGTTTCTGTGAACCCGGTAGACACCAAAGTTCGCCAACGCCCGCTGCCGGAAGGTCAAAGCCAGTGGGTGCTTGGCTACGATGCTGTTGGGACCGTTGACGCCGTGGGGGACGCGGTGGAGCACTTCCGCGTGGGCGATAAAGTTTACTACGCCGGATCCATCGCCCGCCCCGGCACCAACAGCGAATTCCATCTCGTCGATGAACGCATTGTGGGCCACAAACCCAAGACGCTGAGCGATGCTGAGGCCGCCGCTCTGCCTCTGACCGCGATCACCGCGTATGAGATGCTGTTTGACCGCCTCAACGTCTCTCGACCAACGCCCGAAGGCGGCAATGTGATCCTGGTTGTTGGCGGCGCTGGTGGCGTCGGGTCCATCACCATCCAGTTGCTGCGCGCGCTGACCGATATGACCGTCATTGCAACCGCCTCTCGCCCAGAAACCCAAGATTGGGTGAAAGAGCTCGGCGCGCAACATGTGATCGACCATCGCAAACCCCTCGCGGCCCAAGTGGCCGGCCTTGGCCTTGGCGCACCAGGTTTTGTGTTCTCCACCACCATGACCGATGCTCACTACGATCAAATTGTCGAACTGATGGCCCCACAGGGCCGTTTGGGCCTGATCGACGATCCCGCCGATGGCCTCAACATCATGGCTCTGAAACTGAAAGCGATCTCGCTGCATTGGGAAATGATGTTCACCCGCTCGCTCTTTGGCACCCCGGACATCGACGCTCAGCGCAAACTGCTTGATGAAGTCGCAGCCCTCGTCGACGCAGGCAGCATCAAAACCACCGTCACAGACGTGGCAGGCAAAATTGATGCCGCTACTTTGAAAGAGGTTCATGCCCTGATCGAAAGCGGCAACGCCAAGGGCAAAATTGTCCTCGAAGGCTTCTGATCAAAGGCCTCTGGGTCGGGGCGTTAGCACTTTGCGCCCCGACCCACTTCCCACCTCCGCAATGCAGCCGCATTACAGACGCAATACCGACGTTCCAATTCGGGTTAATTTGGGCCATTTCGCCCCTTTTGGAGCTTGCGTCGTGCATTGCGCCTTGGCACGCCTTTTCAGAGCAGGTAACAGGCTCTTTCAAAGAGGTCAGCCAAGATGAAGACACAAGATATGAACCGCGATTGGATTGCCACCGCCCGCACTCTGTCCCAAGCCCTGCCCTACCTGCAGCGCTACAGCGATGCGACTGTCGTCATCAAGCTTGGCGGCCACGCTATGGGCAGTGACGAAGCCATGGATGACTTTGCCCGAGACGTGGTCCTGATGCGTCAGGTTGGCATCAATCCAGTGGTTGTTCACGGCGGCGGCCCGATGATCAATGCGATGCTTCAAAAGCTTGATATCAAATCAGAATTTGTGAACGGAAAACGGGTGACCGATGCCGCCACAGTTGACGTGGTAGAGATGGTGCTTTCCGGCGTGGTCAACAAACGCATCGTGTCCGCCATCAACCGCCAAGGTGGCAAAGCTGTAGGCCTTTCAGGCAAAGACGCCAACCTCATGGTGTGTGATCAGACCAACCCAGATCTGGGGTTTGTGGGGACACCTGCAGAAATGAATCCCACGATTCTGCACGAACTTTCCGCCAACGACACCATCCCGGTGATCGCCCCCTTGGGTGCGGGCCGCAACGGCGAAACCTTCAATGTAAACGGCGACACCGCTGCCGGTGCCATCGCCGGTGCTCTGCAAGCTGACCGCCTGCTGCTCCTCACCGATGTGGCAGGGGTTAAGAACGCGGAAGGCAACGTGTTGACCGAACTAAAAGCGCAACAAATTCGAGACCTTACCACCGAAGGAGTGATCGCGGGTGGTATGATCCCTAAGACCGAAACCGCCCTTTCGGCTATCGAAAAAGGGGTGCGCGCCGTGGTGATCTTGGATGGGCGTGCGCCCAATGCCTGTCTGTTGGAACTCTTCACGGAACACGGTGCAGGGTCTATGATCCGAGACGACTAGGCCAGCTTAGCGCGCGCTATTCTCACGATTTGCGCAACGGGCCAGTCTATGTGTTAGCTTGAGAGGCCCACTGTGACACGTTTTGTACCGCTTACGGAAATTGCCCAAACGAGGCCACTATGAGCGTTGCTGCGCTGCAAACGGCGGCGCAACATGCGGGTCTTTTGACAATGGGTGCGCTCCATTTGTCGGCTGAAGCGCAAACCGAAACCACGTCCGGCACGCTCGTTCTCCTTGGCACAGGACGCGATTTTTGGCCCACGTTTACCGCAGCCCCCGAATACCTCGACGGAAAACCTCATCCTATTGACCGTTGGTCCAAACGCGTCATTGGCGCGCTGGCAAAGGCATTTGACGGCGACTGTCAATTTCCGTCGGACGGGCCACCTTATCCGCCCTTCATCGCTTGGGCCCTGAAATCAGGACGGTTTTTTCAAAGCCCGGTGGGGATGTTGGTACATGACACCGTTGGCCTTATGATATCGATGCGCGGTGCCGTGCTGATAGAGGACACGCTTACTCTGCCCTCACCACCCCTGTCTCGTAGCCCCTGTGACACCTGCGCAGCACCCTGCACAAGCGCCTGCCCTGTAGGCGCGCTCTCTGCCACAAACGCCTATGATGTGGCCGCCTGCCATTCCTTTCTGGACACACCAGATGGGGATGCATGCATGTCGCACGGCTGTCACGTCCGCCAAATATGTCCCCTCAGCAACGGCGCACACCGTCCAGCCGCGCAATCCGCCTTGCATATGAAAGCCTTTCACCCATGAGCCGCACCCTGATCCTCACCCGGCACGCTAAGTCCAGTTGGGACGATCCGTTGCAGCCTGACCATGCGCGTCCACTGAACAAACGGGGACGTACCGCCGCCCGGGCACTTGGTGGTTGGCTTGAAACGCGAGGATACTTACCACAAGAACTGCTGTGCTCAAGCGCGGCACGAACACGGGAGACATGGGCCCGGATGCGTCTCCTGCCGCAAGAGCAGCGCTACGAAGACTCGCTCTACCTCGCCGGCCCAGACACCTTGCTGCAGGTCCTGCACACGGCACAGGCAGCAACCGTGATGCTCATAGCGCACAACCCCGGCATCGCCACATTGGCTTCCCTGTTGGCTTCAACCACGCCGAAACATCCACGGTTTTTCGACTACCCAACCGGCGCCACAACTGTGTTTCAATTCGATCAGGCCACTTGGGGTGATGTCCGATTTGGGACCGGGCAAGTGATCGATTTTGTTGTGCCCAAAGAAATCGACACCTAACAGTCAGGGGCTGTATTTTTTCACCAGCGTCTGCACAGCCTCATAGACTTCCGCAGCTTTTTTAAGGTTCGAAGCATCGAGGTGTGGCGGCACGAACCGACCGGAATCATTATCAAAATACTGGCCTGACGCATTGGAAAAGTCATCTGACAATGCCGCGAGGGCCAAAATGTCGGCACCGATCCCAAGATCGTTGCCCGCCAATCCAAAACCTTCTTTGACCATCTTACTGGCCAACAAGCTCCCTGGGTTTACGGCCACCAAGATCGGTCCATCATGCAACTCGCGCGCCATCTCCTGTGTCCAAATGGTTAGGGCAAGCTTGCTCTGTGCGTAGGCCTCCATATCAGCGAGTCGTCCATGGCCAGCCATCGCGTCGACATCCACAGATGCCTGCGCGGCGGACGAAAGGTTCACCACTCGTCCGTTTGGAGGCAGTTTTGTCAGTAGCCGTCTTGTCAGCAGATATGGCGCCAATGTGTTCACCACAAATCGCACGTCTAACCCGCTCTCGGTCAAGGGATTTGGCGTCTTCAACACCCCCGCATTGTTGATCAACACATCAATCAGAACCTGCTCCGCAGACAGTTCATCTGACAGACGAACGACTTCGGCGAACCGGGATAGATCCGCCTGATAGGTTTTCACCGTCGCACCTTTTGACAGCGTGTCGAGCGTGCTTTTTACGGCCGAAAGCTTCTCTGTGTTTCGCCCGTGCACCAATACGGAGTGCCCCATTGCGACCAATCGCTTCGCGGTCTCATACCCAATGCCATCCGTGGCGCCCGTGATCAAAATCGTCTTTGTCATTCTTGCTTGCCACCTTTTCACTCACACACTGATACCCCTGCAGTGTCGATCAAAAGCTGTCATGCGCAAAGCAAAAAGCCGCGGTGTTTCCGCCGCGGCTCTCTGATTTTCAAATGTGATGGTTTGGATCAGTGGCCCAAAATTTGACTCAGGAACAGCTGAGTCCGCTCGCTCTTCGGATTGTTGAAGAACTCTTCGGGCTCGTTCTGCTCCACGATCTGGCCTTGGTCCATGAAGATCACGCGGTTGGCAACCTGACGGGCAAAACCCATCTCGTGTGTCACGCACAACATGGTCATGCCCTCTTCAGCCAGCTCGATCATGGTGTCGAGCACCTCTTTGATCATTTCTGGGTCAAGCGCTGATGTCGGTTCATCAAACAGCATGATGCGTGGCTTCATGCAAAGCGAGCGTGCAATCGCCACACGCTGTTGCTGTCCACCAGACAACTGACCTGGGTATTTCAAAGCTTGATCCGGGATCTTCACTTTCTCAAGAAAGTGCATCGCAATTTCTTCGGCTTCTTTTTTGGGTGTTTTGCGTACCCAAATCGGAGCCAGCGTCAGGTTTTCCAACACGGTAAGGTGCGGGAAAAGGTTGAAGTGCTGAAAGCACATGCCAACCTCTGAACGGATCTTGTCGATGTTTTTCAGGTCGTTGGTCAGCTCGATTCCATCCACGATGATGTCGCCCGACTGGTGCTCTTCCAGACGGTTAATACAGCGGATCAGCGTCGATTTACCGGACCCAGAAGGCCCTGCAATCACGATCCGTTCGCCTTCGTTGACGGTCAGGTTGATGTCACGCAACACGTGAAAGCTGCCGTACCACTTGTTCATGTTCACGATTTGAATCGCAACCTGATCACTCACCTGCATCTTAGAGCGGTCGATCGCGCGTTCGGTCATAAGTTCAGACATAGATGAACTCCTTACTTGTGTCCGGTTGCGAGACGACGCTCCAACCATTGTGAGTATTGTGAGATGCCGTAGCAGACAACAAAGAACAGAAGCGCGGCAAAGCCCCACAGTTCCCAGTAAATGCCTGTCCACTCAGGTGCGCCGCCCAAAATTGGGCCACGGATCATACCAACAAGATCAAACATCGAAATGACCGAGACCAAGGTGGTGTCTTTGAACAGCCCAACGGCCACGTTCACGATCCCTGGTATCGAAATCTTCAATGCCTGCGGCAGGATGATCAACCGCATCGCCTGCGGATAGTCCAATCCAAGACTGTCAGCGGCCTCATACTGCCCTTTGGGGAGCGCAGCGAGACCACCGCGGATCACCTCTGCAATATAGGCTGCAGAGAACATCGTGATCATGATCACCACACGTAGGAACAGATCGACTGTGCTTTCTGGCGGGAAGAAGTACGCCAGCATAACCGATGCCACAAAGAGCAGCGTGATCAACGGCACGCCGCGCACGAACTCAATGAACACCACACAGACACCCTTGATCAGTGGCATGTCAGATTGACGTCCCAGCGCAAGAGCAATGCCAAGAGGCACGGACAAAGACACACAGGTCACACCCAACATCAAGTTGAGCATGAAGCCACCAAGGTCACGTGAAGGCACGGCCGGTAACAGCGCATTCTCAGAAGCGCCTTCGGGGATCAGTGCCCCGCCGATGCCCCAGACCACAAATGCCGCCACAATGCCGCCGAAGAAACCAACGGCGAAAGTCGATTTGCCAAACCGCTGAAACACTGCAAAGCCAACCGCGACGCCCGCAAGAGCCACCAACGGTGCAAGAATGGTTCCGCCCCATATCAGCCAAAAGGCCGCAAACGGATACAACGCGGTCACGATCAGCAACTTGCGTGGCAGGTCAAAGAACAGCACCGGTGCAATCGCCACGAGCATCAGCACAAACGCCAAGTTCGGGCGCCAGTACTCTTCGCTTGGGTATTTGAAACCGTAAATCAGCTGGTGCCAGCGCTCGGTCAAGACCGAGAAACACGCGCCGGTTTTGCCAGCCAAAATTTCGCGACATTCCGCCAATGAGCTTGTTGTCCACAAGCCATTCACGATCCATGGCACGACACCTTGAAGCACAATAAATACGAAATACAGTGCGACAATGGTTAGAATGCTGTTCGGAACGTTAGAGAACAGATTTTTTCGCATCCACTTGATCACACCGGTTTCACGCGCCGGAGGCGGGGATTCCGGAATGGTTTCTGTGGCCACAAAAGCGATTGAGTTGTTTTGAGTATCAGACATCACTCAGCGCTCCTTCAGCTTCACAGAAGAATTGTAGACGTTCATCACCATCGAAATCAGCAGCGACGCCGTGAGATAGAACAGCATCAGCAGCAGCACACATTCGATGGCCCGCCCGGTCTGGTTCAGCGTGATGCCGCCCAGCGTTGCGGTGATGTCGGCGTAGCCCACAACGATCGCCAAAGACGTGTTTTTCGTGATGTTCAGATACTGTGAAATCAACGGCGGAATAATCACCCGCAGCGCCTGTGGAAGTACCACAAGGTTCATTACGCGGTTGGACCGCAAACCCAAAGCGGAGGCTGCTTCGGTTTGGCCCTTGGACACAGCTTGAATACCTGCCCGCACGTTTTCTGCAATGAATGCGCCGGTGTAGATCGACAAAGCAAACCAAAGCGCAATCAGCGGACCGCCAACTTTGATGCCACCACTGAAGTTAAAGCCTTTCAGCGCGGGATATTCCCACGTCAAGCCCATGACCAGCATCAGAACGATCAGAGGAACAAACCAAATTGCCAACGTCATCCAAATCGTCTTCGGACGGATACCCGTGTCTTCTTGCTTGGCAGTGGCCCATGCGCTCAAACGACGCGTGGCAAACCATGATCCAACCAAACCCGCGATCACCAAAAGCCAGCTCAGTCCAGCAGAGCCAAACAGGGCGTTTTCAAACCAAGGCAAAGGAATGTAAATGCCGCGATTTGTGAAAGCAAACATATCAAACACCATGCTGGCCGTCGCATTGTCCCCACGAAACGCCCGGGGGCCAGGAAGAACTGCCGTCATGATTGTGAAGATGATGATGATCCAGATCAGAACCGGAATGTTCCGGAAGATCTCGACATAGAAGGCCATCAGCTTAGATACGAGCCAGTTGTTGGACAGGCGCAGAACACCCGCGACCACACCAAAAACGGTCGCTGTGATACAGGCCAACACCGCGACAAGCAGGGTGTTGAGAATGCCTACCAGTGCCGCACGTGCATGAGAGGATTGGCTGTCATATTCAACAAGGCGTTGATTGATGTCGTACCCAGAGGGATCGCCTAAGAAATTGAAAGAAATGTTGAGGCCGGCGGCGCGCAGGTTCTGGATCAGGTTGTTGCCAAGGTACCAGATAGCAAACGCAAGCAAGACCGCGGCGATCGCCTGAAACGTCAAAGAGCGGTACCGGGTGTCATTGATTAGCATAGACAGCCGGAACGACTCCTTGGGAGGGTCGGTCAGAGTGGTCATATGGGATCTTCCCCGTTCGTCGGCCGTTTTTGTCTAGGGCGTCTTATGCGCCATGGCCGATTTTTGTTGTTGGGTCACGTAATGTGAGAAGGGCGCGGTTTGATCCGCGCCCTTCATCAAGAGTTCTTAACGGAAAGGTGGAGAGTAGATCAGACCACCATCAGTCCACTGAGCGTTCAGGCCACGGGCCAGACCGATCGGAGTGGATTCACCGATGTTGCCTTCAAACAGCTCACCATAGTTGCCGCCCGCCATAAGTGCGGATTTCGCCCAATCAGCTTCCAGACCCAGCATCTCGCCCAGCGTACCTTCGGTACCCAACAGACGGTTTACTTCTGGGTTGTTGGTGCCGCCAGCCATCTCAGCGATGTTTGCGGAAGTCACACCCAGCTCTTCTGCTGTGATCAGAGCGTTCAGAGTCCAGCGAACCACGTCACCCCAGTTGTCGTCGCCGTGACGAACCAGCGGGCCGAGAGGCTCTTTGGAGATGATTTCTGGCAGCAGTGTGTGCGCAGATGGATCTTCAAAAGTCGCACGTGTCGCGGCCAGACCAGACGCATCGGTGGTGTACACATCACATGCACCGGCAAGGTACTGCTGCTGTGCTTCAGCGTTGGTTTCGATTGGAACCGGCTCATAGCTGATGTTGTTGGAACGGAAGAAGTCCGCCAAGTTCAGCTCAGTTGTGGTACCAGTTTGGATACAAACGGTTGCGCCGTCCAGTTCCTTCGCGGAGGACACACCCAGTTCTTTTGGAACCATGAAGCCCTGACCGTCATAGTAGTTCACGCCAACAAAGGTGAACTTCAGGTCAACGTCGCGGCTGAAGGTCCAAGTGGTGTTACGTGCCAGAACGTCGATTTCGCCAGAAGCCAGCGCTGTGAAGCGTGTCTTACCAGTGGTTGGAACAAATTCAACGGCTTTCGGGTCGCCCAGTACAGCAGCTGCAACAGCACGACACACGCCAACGTCGAAACCCATCCATTCGCCGTTTGCGTCTGGTGCGGCAAAGCCAACCAGACCGGTGGTTACGCCACAGTTCAGCTTGCCGCGCGCTTTAACATCGTCAAGCGTACCGGCGGCAGCTGCACCAGCCGCCAGGCCAGCAACTGTCAACGCACCAAAAACTACGGATTTTTTCATTTTTACCTCTTCCTGTTTCCCACCCATTTGCGGGCGGTTATATGGCCACTCCCGGCCGTAGATCGATGTTGAGGAATAACACCCCCCTTACATCTAGAGCAGTTTGCTCGCATTCATCGCCAAACGTCAAGAGGTCCATCACGCAATACAATCAATGCTTGCGACATTGACCAAAGCGGCTTGATTTGCTTCCGTTCCGACTAGTTTGTCGCCATTTTGAAAAATGCGTAAGCATGGAGAAACGCCTGATGTTTCTTTTCGGCTTCCTCAGCCGCGTCATCATCGCGGCCCCATTGATCTTCTTGCCACTGCTCGTCGATTCGTGAGAGCCGCCAAAGCGTTTCAATTGGATGGAGGTCGTGCGTTGCAGCGAATCCTATGATCAAAGATCCAGATATCCCCACAAGATCGTGAAACGCAGCCATTTGAAAATTGTCAAACCCATGCACAAGAGTGCTCAACTTGCGCAGCGACTCGCTGTCTTGGGCCTCAAACATCACCCCGGCAACAGGCTTGAGTTTGGCACCAAGGCTCTCTTCGGCCCAAACCAGAAGCGGGTCCCAAGCCTCGACCTGCCGATCGATCAATTCTTGCGGCGTTGTCGCCCGGTAGCACACCAAATCGCTGCCACCGTACTCTGCAAGCATCTCCGCCACTTCCGCGTGCTGGATCGCCACCTTGTCGATCGCGGCATTCGCCGATCGTGTGACTGGCATCGACGCTGGATCAACTTCGCCGTCTTGAGCATCCCACTCAGCCGCCATGGCCTCAGCCATAACCTGCGTGGGCACCACCAAAGCGGCTTTGGCTGGCGTTTTCACCGCGCGCCCGTCCAAAAACACACCGTATCCGCCCTCAACGGCTTCCGGGGTGGTGTCCTTCCAGAATCGTTTCGTTGCCCAGCCACTCATGATTGTCGCTCCCAAAGTGTATCCAGCGCTCTTTGCAACGCTTCAAAATCATTCACAACCGTGTGCGCTTTGCCCAAATCCGCCACCGGATGGTAGCCCCAAGCCACGCCGATACCGTGCACACCCGCCGCTGCAGCCATATCCATGTCGTAACTGGTATCCCCAATCATAACCGTATCCGCTTTGGTCACACCGGTCTCTGCGATGGCCGTTTCTATCATCGAAGGATGTGGTTTTGACGGATGGTCGTCGGCCACCTGTGTGGTGACAAACATTCCGCGTAATTCATGCCCTTCGATCAGCTTATCAACGCCACGCCGGGACTTTCCGGTCGCAATTCCCAAGAGCACGTCATCACGCGCGTGCAATCTGGCGAGCATCTGATAGGCACCATCAAAAAATGGCGATGACTTGGCCGCGCCGACCGCCGCACGGTGGTGCATATACCCCGCTTTATATCCGTCCACCAACCGCGCCCGCAGATCAGGCTCCCCTTCGGGGAAAAGCTTGAATATCGCCACATCGAGCGACAGGCCAACAATACCCAATGTGTCTGTTCTCGACGGCGGCAAAAGCCCCTGCCCTTCAAACGCCATGCGCATCGCCTCAACGATCAGGTCTTGGCTGTCCACCAAGGTGCCATCGACGTCAAAAATGACCAGTTTTAACCGCATAAGACCCCCAATTGCCTATGGGAGCCTGCTTCATCACGGTCCCTTTCAAAGGTCAAGCGTCGTCGGCATAAGCCCCCGAAGAATAGGTCAGTTCATAAGAGTGGCTGTAGAGTTCAACCAAGTTGCCAAAGGGGTCTTCGCAATAGACCATCCGATAGGGCTTTTGGTCCGGATAGTAATAGCGCACCTGCTGCATACGTTGCTTGCCCCCCAAAGCCTCAATCCGCGCAACACGCGCCTCCAGATCATTGTCTTGCAGGCAGAAATGAAAGATTCCGGGCTTCCAATAGTCAAACGGCGGCGGTGTGTCTTCTGTCTTAGGGAATTCAAAAAGCTCAATGCCCGTTCCATCAGCCGTGGACAAATGCGCAATCCGAAACCGGCCCCACCCTGCCCCGAACACATCATCACACATTTCGCCAATCGCGCTGTTGTCTTGCACAACCTCGCTGGGCGGCATCAACAAGTATAGATCAAACGCTTTGGTGTAAAATTCCACCGCACGGTCTAAATCAGGCACAGTGATGCCAATATGGGAAAACGAAACAGCCGCCATGGGCCTCTCCTCTCAAATAAGATGCGTATCAAAGTCGTGGTATGCTCACAGCATGCCACGGGTCTTGATACGCTCCAAACTTTTGAAGAGATTATTTTGGCTTAGCGCAGGCTCTCAAACGGATCATCCGCCGCAAGATCTTCGGACCAACCAAAGGTTTCCCAGGTGTGCTCCATGTGATCCGGCAAATCCGCTGTCACCGTAATTTGCTTACGTGTGGCTGGATGTTCAAAGGTCATGCTGCGGGCATGCAGGTGTAGCTTGTTGGAGATCACCCCACCCAGCTTTGCGCCCCAACCATCACCAAGGTTCTCCTGACCTGACCCACCATATTTGCCATCCCCAATGATCGGATGACCAATCTCGGCCATATGCGCGCGCAACTGGTGCGTGCGTCCCGTAATGGGCTCCATCGCCACCCAAGCCGCACGGTTTGCGACGCGATACAGCGTTGCATATTGCGTGATCGCGCGTTTGGCGCCGGGTGTGTGATCAACTTCACGCGGATGCACCGCAATCATCTTCTCACCTTCTCCGCGCGCGCCATGCCCACCCGCTTTCATCAAGCCATATTTGATTTCACCCAAATAAGGTGTCGGCACACCCGCCACCACGGCCCAATAGATTTTGCGCGTTTGCTTGTGACGCATCGCAGCTGTCAGCCCCTGTGCCGCCTGCCGCGTACGCGCCAAGAGCAACACACCAGAGGTGTCTTTGTCCAACCGGTGCACCAGCCTTGGTTTCTCATCAAACCCAAACCGCAACACCTCAGCCATGCCATCCACATGGCGGTTCTGTTTGCTGCCACCCTGTGTTGGCAAACCGGGTGGCTTATTCAGCGCAATCACATGCTCGTCGCGATAAATCACGCAGCCATGGATCAGTTTCTCATCCGCTGGAGATACGGTTGTGCGCACTGGCGCTGCAGGCTTGGTGCTCGCATCCGGCAGTGGCGGCACGCGCACCGATTGGCCTTCCTCAACCCGCGTGTTGGCCTTCACCCGGCCACCATCTACCCGGATTTCACCTTTGCGACACATCTTCTCGATCTGTCCTTGGCTCACGTGGG
The DNA here is from genome assembly GCF_040370365.1 of Shimia sp. NS0008-38b. Lineage (NCBI taxonomy): Bacteria > Pseudomonadati > Pseudomonadota > Alphaproteobacteria > Rhodobacterales > Roseobacteraceae > Shimia > Shimia sp. NS0008-38b. The sequence goes on from NZ_BAABWQ010000002.1 coordinate 256,963, forward strand.
TGTATTTCCGCTTGAACCACCGGTCCAATCGTTGATCACCTTCGCCCGCATCCACGGTCACAGTCTCTACGCGGCTCATGCCAGCAGTCCTCTTGTCAAAACGACACCCAGCATCAACGCGCCCACCGCGCCGACCACCGACAGTCCCACATAAAACGTCGCCGCACCAATGTCGCCGCGCTCAATCAAAGTCACCGTTTCCAGGGAAAACGCCGAAAACGTTGTGAACCCGCCCAACAATCCAGTCATCACCAAAGGTGACAAATGAGTCAGCCCACGCTGCGCCGCCGCCACGACAAACACGCCCATCAAGAAAGATCCAATGACGTTTACCGTGATGATCGCCACAGGGAACCCATTCCAGAACCCCTGCCCAATCAGCCGCACAACGCCAAGACCTACCAGATAGCGTAGCGCCGCGCCCACTGCGCCACCCAAAGCCACATATGTCAGGTTCAAAATCATCCGGCGTCTCTCTGCCCTTATGCAGGTAATGTCAAGAAAACCTGATATCTCTCAAAATAGCACTGCTTTTTTGGGGCAAATACATCTCAGCGAATTGGCACTAAGCCAACCGGTCCGGCCCGTCACCCGCCGCGTTTGCCGCGAAGCTTGGCAAAGTAATCCAACCGCTTCTTCAATTCGCGCTCATAACCGCGTTCGACCGGTAGATAGAGCGCAGGGCGCTTCACTGTGTCGGGAAAGTAATTCTGCCCGGAAAACCCATCCTGTGCATCGTGGTCATATTGATATCCATCGCCATAGCCCTGCTCTGCCATCAACGACGTTGGCGCATTTAGAATGTGTTTCGGCGGGGGCTCTGATCCGGTCTTTTTCGCCAAGGCCCGCGCCGCTTTATAGGCCGCATAACCGGCATTGGTTTTGGGCGCCAAAGCCAAATAGATAACGGCCTGCGCCAATGCCAACTCACCCTCAGGGCTGCCCAAACGCTCATAGGTCTCCCAAGCATTGAGGCACACCCCCTGCGCTTGTGGATCTGCCAGCGCAATATCTTCACAAGCCATCCGCGTCAGCCGCCGCGCCAAAAACCTTGGATCTTCTCCGCCTTCCAACATCCGCGCGTACCAATAGAGCGCCGCATCGGGGTCTGAGCCGCGCACCGATTTGTGCAGTGCTGAAATCAAATTGTAGTGCTCATCACCGGATTTGTCGTATTTCGCAGCGCGACGCATCAAGCGCGTTGCCAAAGCGTCCGTGTCAAGCTTGCCCTCAACAGACCAAGCCATCACCTGTTCAATCAGGTTGAGCAGCGCCCGCCCATCTCCATCGGCCATTTCCAACAGCGCTTCGCGCGCTGCCCCGTCCAACGGCATGGCGCGATCCATTTCTTTTTCCGCGCGCTGTGCCAAGCGCTCCAGATCCGCAAGGCTCAGCCGCTCCAACACCAAAACCTGTGATCGGCTCAGCACCGCAGCATTGAGTTCAAACGAAGGGTTCTCTGTGGTTGCCCCCACCAACAGGATTGTCCCATCTTCCATGTGGGGCAAAAATCCATCTTGTTGTGCTTTGTTGAAACGGTGGATCTCATCCACAAACAGCAACGTTCCGCGACCATTGGCGCGCCGCATCTTGGCCGCTTCAAACACTTTGCGCAGCTCAGGAACGCCGGTAAAAATCGCACTGATCTGAACAAAATGCAGATCCGTTTCATCTGCCAAAAGGCGCGCAATTGTGGTTTTGCCCACCCCTGGTGGCCCCCAAAAAATCAACGACGACAAGGAGCCTGATGACAGCATCACCCCCAACGGCGCCTCCGGTCCCAAAACCTGCTCTTGTCCAATCACCTCAGACAAGGCGCGCGGCCTCAGTCGATCCGCCAAAGGTCGCGGGGCGTCTCCCGCAGGGCGTGTCGAAATCTCTGCCGGTGTGGTGTCAAATAGGTCGGCCATAGGCTGAGACGATATCCTTAAAGTCTAAAACGCATCACCACCCGCTGGGTGCCGCGCTGGACCTCTAACGTAAGCCGGTTACGCGCCGCGCGCAAAGCTTTGTCCGCGTCTTTGGTTGCCAAAATGTCTGCGCCATCGATCACCCGCAGAACATCTCCCGCGCGCAACCCCAAGCGTGCCCCCACCTCTCCGGGTTTCTCAACAACCACACCCTCCAGACTGAGCGGCAAACCAAATTCTCGTATGACCGCTGGATTGATGTTGGACATCAGCATGCCCGGGATCGCGGATGTTCGACCGGTCTCAATGGAATTGCGCGCGGGATTTTCGGGCGCGTTGGTCATTTTGACCACGCGGCTCTCCGCCGCGCCGTCGCGCATCACTTCAACTTCAACCTCGTTGCCCAGTCCAGAAACCGACATACGGAAAATCATCTCCGCAGGTGTGTTCACCGGCTGTCCATCTAAGGCAACAATCACATCACCCGACTCAAGCCCGGCGGCCAAAAATGGGCTTTCCTCATGTAACGAGGACACAACAATCCCGCCCGGCCGCTTGAGGCCAAGCCCTTCCGCCATATCCGCATCAACCGGTTGGCCAAACATCCCCGCCCACGGGCGCTGAAACGCATCAAAACCGGCGCGCGCCTGTTCGACGAACTGCGCCACCAAGCGTGACGGGATGGCAAATCCAATCCCATTGGAGCCTCCAGAGCGGGTCAAAATCGACGTGTTTATACCGATCAAATCGCCATTCACGTCAATCAATGCCCCGCCCGAGTTGCCTGGGTTGATCGCCGCATCGGTCTGAATGAAATAGCCGCGCGCGTTCCCCGTCGCCACACCAGAGCGCGCAAGACCAGACACAATCCCGCTTGTCACGGTTTGACCCACCCCAAACGGATTGCCGATCGCCATGGCCAATTCGCCCACATCGACGTTGTCACTGTCACGCAGCGTCAAAAACGGTAACCCACTGGCGTCTTGGAGTTTGAGAATAGCCAAATCGCTTTCCTCATCGGACAACAGCACCTCAGCTGTGTATTCCCGACGATCATTGAGATGCACCCGTATGTCTGTGCTCATGCCCACCACATGGTAGTTGGACACCACAATGCCGTCCTCCGACAGGATCACCCCTGAGCCAAGCGAGTTCTCCACCCGAGGCTGCGGTGAGCCAAAGTTGCGAAACAATTGGTCAAAGAACGGATCACCCGTGAAAGGGCTCTGGCGAACTTGCACAATTTGCTTGGCATAAATGTTCACAACCGCTGGAGCTGCCTTTTTCACCAAAGGCGCAAAACCGAGTGAAATCTCGCTCTGGGTTTGGGGGATTTTGGTTTCAGCAGACAGGCTTGTCCCAAGGCCAAGCACAAGGGCAAAAAGAGCAGAACGGATCATGCAGGTTCCTCTGAAAATACCTTGTGGCAGATATGCGCAGCAGGCCTTTGAATTGCAAGCCGGGACATGTTGCGCGCCACGTCCATGCAGGCATGATGCGTCCATGCCGACCGCGCACTTTGCAAAGCCAGATGCCCACCAATCATTCGCGTACAATCTGATCCACACTTAAACGCAAGCCTCAGGGCAGAAAGTCAGTCTCGTAACCCTCAGCGCTCGCGTCCCCACGGCGAAGCTTCACAGCGGCAACACGCCCCATCTCATCAGCGCATTTCGCCCCCGCCCCGTTGCCGCCAGCAAGCACAAAGATGCGATCACTCTGTCCATAAACCAATGGATTGCCACGCGGCGTAAAAGACGTGGCACAGCTCTGATAGGACACGCTACGATAGGATAACCCCGGTATCATCCCGAGCAAAACCTCCCTCAAATGCTCTCCAACAGCGGCACTTCCTCCGCTGCGAAACCAGTCTTTCATCTGTGCCACATCGGTCAACTCATTATCCTCGGGGTCCCCACCAAGTTTCAAATAGGTTTTTCCGTCAGGATAGCTCACCGGGGGCAAGACATAACAATCGCCCTTCCCATCTGGGGAATAGTAAACCACCGACGGCATATCTTTTAGCCGCGCTGTTTCCGCCGCATCGATCTCAAGGAGCGCTGTTGTGCGCGCATACACCTTCAACGGCAGCGGCTCTGGCAACAGCTCTTCCACTTTGGAAAATGCGCCACAGGCAACCACAACCTTATCAGCAGCAACATGTTGCCCATCAGCGCAACGCACCACAACGCCTTGGACGGTCTCCTCAATCCCAACGGCCTCTGTGCGCAGCAACGTCACCCCGCGCGCTTGCGCCACAGTGATTTCAGCAATCACATGCACGCGCGGATTGATCCATCCGCCGCCCGGCTCAAAGAGCCCTGCGATACCCGTAGGAAATCCGAAAAACGGAAACCGCGCCTTTAACCCCGCGCTGTCCAAAGCAATATGTTCCACCCCATCGCGCTTGGCGACTGCCAAATTCTCGGCCATGGCATCACTGGTCCCACCTTGCGTTGGTGCGGCCAACAAATAGCCAGAAGCGTGAAAAAACTGTGTACCGCTCGCCGATTCAATTTCGCCGTAACGCTCCATGGACCGCGCCGCGAACCGCGACCAATCTTGCTTTCGATCAAGCCGCCGGGTGATGCGCGCCTGATCATAGTGGCTGCCGAACACACCTGTGTGCGTCGCGGCCTGCGCAGGCTCTTTGGGCCCGATCAAAGCGACCTTCGCACCCATCTCAGCCAAATGCCGGGCACAGGCACTCCCCCAGAGCCCCGCCCCTACAACAATCGTATCAAATGCCATCAGCCTGCTCCTTGCCACCCAGAGGTCCAAGGCAGACCATGGCGTCCGCGTTCAAAAATGACCACCACAAACAAAAAGGACCCCCGCCAAACGGCAGGGGTCCAGATTTCGGGAAATCCGAGAGTGTCTTATTCGTCGGCGGCTTCCGCAGCTGCCAGGCGCGCCTTGTCGGCGGCGCCTTTTGCGTCAACGTCACGATCCACAAATTCGATGATCGCCATCGGTGCCATGTCGCCATAACGGAAACCGGCTTTCATGATGCGGACGTAGCCACCCTGACGGTCTTTGTAGCGTGGGCCCAGAACGTCAAACAGTTTTGCAACGTACTGGTCTTCTTTCAGACGCGACGCGGCCAGACGGCGCGCGTGCAGGTCACCACGTTTTGCCAGCGTGATCATCTTTTCGATGATCGGGCGCAGTTCTTTCGCCTTTGGCAGGGTGGTTTTGATTTGTTCGTGTTCGATCAACGAACCCGCCATGTTGGAAAACAGGGCTTTACGGTGTTCGTGTGTACGATTTAGGCGGCGATAACCACGAGCGTGACGCATTTTATTTCTCCATCTTGCGTTTTTGCTTTGTCTGACCAGTGATGCGTGTCACCGGCTCTCCTTAGGGCTTTGGGCCCAGTCTTCCCCGGCAAGTCCGGGCATTTGTAGAAGTGGGCGGGGTTGCCCCCGCCCAAATTTCTTAGAAGTTGTCTTCGAATTTCTTCGCCAGATCTTCGATGTTGTCTGGTGGCCAGTCCTCGACGTCCATGCCAAGGTGCAGCCCCATGCCGGACAGCACTTCTTTGATTTCGTTCAAAGATTTGCGGCCAAAGTTCGGGGTGCGCAGCATTTCTGCTTCGGTTTTCTGGATCAGATCGCCGATGTACACGATGTTGTCGTTCTTCAGGCAGTTTGCCGAACGAACAGACAGTTCCAGCTCGTCCACTTTCTTCAGCAGAAGCGGATTGAACTCGAGACCATCGTCTTCTTCCTGACGACCAGCCGACTCAGGCTCATCAAAGTTCACGAAGATCGACAGCTGGTCCTGCAGAATACGCGCAGCAAAAGCCACGGCATCTTCTGGCGTGATGGAACCATCGGTGTCGATTTTCATGGTCAGCTTGTCGTAGTCCAGAACCTGACCTTCACGGGTCGGCTGCACATCATAAGACACGCGTTTGACAGGCGAGTAGATCGCATCAATCGGCATCAAGCCGATGGGCGCGTCTTCTGGCTTGTTTTTGTCAGCAGAGACATAGCCTTTGCCGGTGTTGACGGTCAGCTCGACATAAAGGTCGGCACCATCATCAAGGTGGCAGATGATATGGTCTTTGTTGAGAACTTCGATACCAGCGCTGTCACTGATGTCGCCAGCTGTCACAGCACCCGGACCTTTTGCATTGATCGAAAGACGCTTTGGCCCTTCAACTTCCATGCGCAGGCTCACGCCTTTGAGGTTCAGGATGATGTCGGTCACGTCTTCACGTACACCGGCAACACTGGAAAATTCATGCAGAACGTTGTCGATCTGAACGCTGGTGATGGCCGCGCCTTGCAGCGAGCTCATCAGAACGCGACGCAGCGCGTTCCCCAATGTAAGGCCAAAACCACGCTCCAGCGGCTCAGCAACAACCGTTGCCTGACGCGCGGGGTCGTTGCCCGGCTTTACTTCAAGCTGTGTCGGCTTGATCAATTCTGCCCAATTTTTGTGGATCATGCGTCCCTCCATACTTGTCTCGTTCCCATGTCCAAAAGAACCAGACGCCCGAGGTTTCAAAATGACGAACTGGGGCCGTGCGGATCACGCGGCCCCAGGGTATATAAAAAGTCGCTTAGACGCGGCGGCGCTTTGGTGGGCGGCAGCCGTTGTGTGCGATTGGCGTTACGTCACGGATAGATGTGATGTTGAAACCAATTGCCGCCAGAGCGCGCAGCGCGGATTCACGGCCGGAACCGGGACCCTGCACTTCAACTTCCAGCGTCTTAACGCCGTGGTCTTGCGCTTTTTTGCCAGCATCTTCTGCAGCCATCTGAGCCGCATAAGGTGTGGATTTACGCGAACCCTTGAAGCCCATTGTGCCAGCAGACGACCATGAGATCGCGTTGCCCTGCACGTCAGAGATCAGGATTTTTGTGTTGTTGAACGAGGAGTTCACGTGGGCTACGCCCGACGCAATATTCTTACGCTCTTTTTTCTTGGTACGAGTCTTTTCGCGTGCCATGGATCAAACCCTCCCTTATTTCTTCTTGCCAGCAATGGCCTTTGCAGGGCCTTTGCGTGTGCGAGCGTTGGTGTGGGTACGCTGACCGCGAACGGGCAGGTTACGACGATGGCGCAGACCGCGGTAGCAGCCCAGATCCATCAGACGTTTGATGTTCATCTGCACTTCACGACGCAGGTCACCTTCAACGGTGAAGTTGGCGTCGATGAATTCACGCACAGCCAGAACTTCTGCGTCGCTCAGCTCGTTTACACGACGAGTCGGGTCAATTTTGACACCTTCGCAGATTTCTTTGGCCGAAGCTGGTCCAATACCAGTGATATAAGTCAGGGCGATCGGGACCCGTTTGTGGGTCGGGATGTTTACGCCGGCAATACGTGCCACGTGTCACTTTCCTTTTCGTTGCGGTTCCGTGGTTCCAGAACCTTTTTTCACAACGTAAGCCCGACGCAATCAAGCAACCGGGCCTCAGCTGATCAGGTGGTCTTGCTACGCGGGGGCGACCCACAAGCAAAGAATTGATTCTCCGTTAAGAGATGAGGTGATTTATGGGGGTTTGGGAGGGGTGTCAAGCGCTACCAGAAAACAAGAGTTTCTGCACCCTAGAATTCAAACTTCGACTCTGCCTAGTATTGTGTTTTTTAACGCCACCGAAAGCAACGCGGGTGCCGAGATTTGTTCCAACAACTCCCCTGCATCTTTTCGATCCAATCCGGTTCCAGACAAAATGTCTGAGACTTGACTTGCGAGCAGATTAATCTCTTGGTCCTCCAGATAGGACCTTTCAAACAACCGCCTGAATTCTTCGTCCCCTTCCAACTTAATAAATTGCGCCAATGCTTCTTGTACTATTGCCTCAAATGGCGGATTCCCCAAAACCAACTGCCTTTCGTCTGGGCAGAACTTGGCTACCAGAAAGGCTGTTAGCAACTGCCTCAATTCTAGTGCTGAGGCGGAGATTGTGACTTCCATCGCGGATCCTCAAAATGGGTTGGGCCCAAGAAATGGAAAAGTTGCATCCACACCTTGCGTTATTGGACCCAAGTGTTTGTATGCATATCCACCCGCGAAACTATTGTCAGGCTGAAAATTTGCCTCGGTCGTAACGTATGGATGGATCATGACCACGTACGCTCCTTTTCCGTTATGCCACTCTAAACCAGCGAACAATTCTCTGATTACTGTCTTCGCCGGCAGCGCCAGTGGAGTAACATACACAAACCCCTTCCAATTAGGTTGGATGGTAAACTTACCGTAGTTTTTGGGATTTGCAATGGAAGCAAACCCTTTAGCATTAGTATAGTGAAAATAGACAGACTGAGACTTAGGCTTGTCCTTCAACGCATTTGCAATCGACCCAATGGCACCTAGAAAACCGAGTCTACCTGCCCCTTTGCCATGATTGGAGGAGACGCCTGAAGATCGCGATCCTCCGATTGCGATATCCTTGGTGGAAAGACAGCTAACTAGACCTGCGTATCCACCCTGTTCTCAACCAATACATCCGCTAACGGCCTGGCCGCTGATCGCTGAGTTGAAGTCCACCCAATCGGATGGTTTCATACCAGAGTTCGACCCGAACGATGTCAAATCATCATAGCCAGGATCACCAGGGTTTACCTGTCCATAATACTCATTTTGTCCATCGCCATCGATATCCCTATAGACAGCCGCATTCCCACCCGGATCCAACTTGTTAATCGGATCATTCCCCGAATACGCATACCGATTGGTCCCCACCCCCGGCTCGGGGGTCAAGCCAATCCGGCTGGATGAACATCGCCGAGGCGGTGTTGGCAAACAGGGCAAATGTCAGGGAAAGCAGCAGCTTCTGCAAAATCGCGGGAAAAGAAGGCATTCAGTACGTCCAAATATGTCGTGCAATTGCCACCCACAATTCCCGCAAAAGCGGAATCGCAAACCAGACTAAACCTAGACCAAACAAACAAAAGCCCGACGCAATCAACCAACCAGGCCTCAGCTGATCAGGTGGTCTTGCTACGTGGGGGCGACCCACGCGCAAAGACTTGGTTCTCCGTTAAGAGATGGGGTGAAATAGGGGGGATTGAGGGGGGGGGGGGTGTCAAGCCGCCCGAAAACAAGAACTTTGAGATGACACTAGTCCGTGACGACAATTCTATGAATTTTGCTTTCCTTAAACTCAATTAGTACATTTGCAGTGTCTCTCAATCGATATTTCAACGCGGCCCCCAAGAAACCGGCCGGACTGTCGGCTATCTCCTTCCGACGGAAGACCGGCGTCCCCATGATGGCTTCCACTTCAGCGCGCCCCATTTCGCGTTTCAACGCATAGGGCAATGAGCCCGGGAATGGCCGGAAAGCCTTCTCCAACGAAGCATCCTCTGCCGCGTCTGCTGAGACGAAAACAAAAATCGTTATAAGTTTAAAACTCTTCTGGGGACTGACCTCAAATTCGAACGAAACGCCGTTTTCATAGTCGTTCCCCCAAAACTCCCAAGGTTCCTCCTGCTCAAGCTCTAGCTGCTCGAGCACCACTAAGAGAGATGTATCTGCACTAGTTCTGTTGATCAAAAGGTGCGGGTTTGTGCAGAGGCGATCCAGTATCGTCAACAAGGCACTCCATATTTTGCGGTTACATTTTTTACATGGGCTTGAAGGTCTTGCTGTGGTACGACAGCCTGCCCCCTGAAATCCAAAGTTTTGCGGTGAGGTTTTTCACAGGTGTCAGCAGAATATTAGGCCCTTAAACATCATTGCGAGGAAACCGCGCGACCCGATGCCGGAGCTCAGCCGGCCTAAAGGGCCACTCTTGCCTCAAATCTTTCAGCGTGGCGAACATAACCTCACAAGCTGCTACACTATCGTCGCGCTCAAAGAGCCCAATCATTGCATGCACATCCATGACCTCAAATACCCGCTCAGTTTCCCCGATCTCTATAACCTGTTCCGGCTCCTGAATTGCCTGTGCAACGCGGTCCCGATTTGCGTACCATCCGGCACCGAACACAAGGCGCTGGAACCCGAATCCGACAACTTCCTCGGTTAACGCGTTGACACTTGAGAATACGGCTTGCAGGCCATCCAAGTCGTAGGACTTTGCCTTCATTGGACGTCTCGGAGTTTCAGATCAAGAATCGCAACCGTGACGCCGTTTTCGTCTATAAACTCTGCAACGCATACGCCATGCGACCTAGGAGGGATGTCGATAACCGTCCCAATCGAACCGGCAGGCAGCCCTTCAGCGCTGATCCGCAATTCAACTTCTTCATATAATTTGAAATCGGTGCGACCGCTCGTTCCAAACCTATCCTTGTGATGCGTCATGGTTCTCAAGCCTGCTCCCAAACAAAAACGGAGCGCTCGAAAGCACTCCGTTCAATACATCCAGAAGGTGCGTGTCAGGTCAACCCAACACGCCCGCAATCGAGGCTTCGACTTCATCCATCGAGGCCAGACCATCTACGGCGGTCAAATTGCCTTTGGCGTGGTAGTATCCAATCAGCGGCGAGGTCTGCTTGTAATACGCCATCAGACGCACTTTCAGGCTTTCCGCGTTGTCGTCAGCACGGGCTTCGCCACCGGCGGCCACCGCCTCTTTGGCGCGGTTGACGATGCGGTCCACAAGCACCTCATCGTTCACCTGCATTTCAATCACTGCGTCCAGCGTCTCGCCACAATCCGACAGCAACTCTGCCAAAGCATCCGCTTGGGCCAGCGTGCGCGGGAAGCCGTCAAAAATGAAGCCGCCCTTCTTATCACCCTCAAGCTGTTCACGGATCAACCCAATCACAATCTCGTCGGTGACAAGTTCACCGCGGTCCATCACGTCCGCAACAATCTTGCCCATTTCCGTGCCGGAGGTTTTTGCGGCCCGCAGCATGTCCCCGGTGGAAAGCTGGATCATGTCACGTTTTTCGACCAGACGACCCGCCTGTGTGCCTTTACCGGCCCCTGGTGGGCCAAGCAGAATAATGTTCATCGACGAGAGGCTCCCTTGCGTGCGCCGCGCTTTTTACCTTTGCCGCGCAGCTGCGACTTTTCAATCAGCCCTTCGTATTGATGGGCCAGCAGGTGGTTCTGCACCTGTTGGATGGTGTCCATGGTCACAGAGACCACAATCAGAACCGATGTGCCGCCAAAATAGAAGGGGATTGCAAACTGGCCACGCAGAATCTCAGGAAGGAGACAAACTGCCGCAAGGTAGGCGGAGCCCAACACCAGAATGCGGTTCACCACATACTCCAAATACTCGCCGGTACGCTTGCCGGGGCGAATGCCGGGCACAAAGCCGTTCTGGTTCTTCAGATTGTCAGCGACCTCGTCAGGCTTGAAGCTGACGTTGAAGGTGTAGAAATAGGCAAAGAACACGATCATCGCGACAAAGAACAACAGGTACAACGGCTGGCCGGGACCAAAGTAGGCCAACAAGGTCGACATGACCGGACCCGTCTGGCTACCGGAGAAGGTCGAAATCGTGGTTGGAAGCAGCAGCAGCGAGCTGGCAAAGATCGCAGGGATCACGCCGGCTGGGTTCACTTTCACAGGCAGGTGAGAGGAGCCACCGTCATAAACCTTCATGCCTACTTGGCGACGCGGATACTGAATGTGGATCTTGCGCAGCGCGCGCTCCATGAAGACCACAAAGGCGATGGTCGCAATCACCATGACAATCACACCGACAATCACCGCTTCGCTGATCGCACCGGTGCGGCCAGAGACGAAGAACTGTGCCAAGGCGGCCGGAAGTTCCGCCACGATGCCCACAAAGATGATCAAAGAGATGCCGTTGCCGATGCCACGTGCGGTAATCTGCTCACCAATCCACATCAGGAACATGGTGCCGCCGACCAGTGTCACAAGACAGCTGAAACGGAAGAACATGCCCGGGTCGGTGACCAACTCGCCAGCCTCAAGACTGACCGCCAGACCGTAGGCCTGCAACGTTGCCAATGCCACCGTGCCGTAGCGGGTGTATTGGTTCATCTTCTTACGGCCCTGTTCGCCTTCTTTCTTGAGTTGCTCAAGATAAGGCACCATGGATCCCAGAAGCTGGATAATAATGCTGGCAGAGATGTAGGGCATAATGCCCAAAGCAAAGATCCCCATCCGCCCCAGCGCGCCGCCGGTGAACATGGACAGGATGCCGCCAATGCCAGCGCCCGCTTCTTCCATGAACTCACGGAGTGCGATGCCGTCAATGCCGGGAACCGGAATCCATGTGCCAAGACGATAGACAATCAACAGTGCCAGTGTGAACAGGATGCGATTGCGCAGATCGGTGGCTTTTCCAAGCGCGGCCCAGCTGGTGTTGGCCGCCATTTGCTCTGCTGCAGATACCATTTAGGATCTCTCTTAAACTGAAAACGCCGCCAGAACCGTTTTCCGGTTTGGCGGCGTTAGGAAAACTTGCAAGGATATGTAAGCGGACACTGGCCCGCTCACAACCTCTTATTCAGCCGCTGGCGCGGTTTTGACCGTCAGAGAGCCGCCCGCTTTTTCGACAGCTTCCACTGCCGCTTTAGAAGCACCGGTCACTTCGATGGTCAACTTGGCGGAGACTTCGCCTTTCGCCAGAACGCGGATGCCGTCTTTTTTGCGACGTACCAGACCGGACGCGATCAACGCGTCTTCGGTGATCGCAGCAGAGGCGTCCAGTTTTTTCTCATCAACGAATTTCTGGATCAGACCGAGGTTGATCACAGCAAATGCCTTGCGGTTTGGCTTGTTGAAGCCACGCTTAGGCAGACGCTGGTACAATGGCATCTGGCCGCCCTCATAGCCGTTGATGGCTACACCGGAACGAGATTTCTGACCTTTGATACCACGGCCACCCATTTTACCTTTACCGGAGCCTGGGCCACGGCCAACGCGCATGCGTTTCTTGGTTGCACCTTCGTTATCGTGCAGTTCGTGCAGTTTCATATCGCTTCTCCTTGCCGGAACTGACCCACGAAGCGTCTTCGGGTCAAACACGGCTTTTCTTGGTTTTGATTCTTATGACGCAAAACGCCACCGGGGGCGTATAGACGCTTGGAGGATCCTTTGCAATGTGGAAGATGGATGTCGCCCGCTTGCGTAGACGAATGAAAAAACACTTGGCTTTGACGATCACCGCGCGGACAAAGCCGCCGCGTGTTTGATGAGTACAAGCGACGGCTTTGAGAAAGATCTGGCTTAGGCGAACGCCACGCTTGGCGGCACAGGCATAATTGTCTATCCGCCTATGACCCGGGTCATCCCTGAGACGCGAATGCCATCACCTGGCTCAGCGCTGATACTTGCTTTCAGCAATGATCTTGCGCCCATATCCTCGCCTTGGACGATGTTGATCTCGCCGTCATGAGGCCATCTGATGTCGCGAAGGTAACCACCCAGTGCCGCCGCGGCAGCCCCTGTCGCTGGATCTTCGGCCACACCACCGATCGCAAAGGCATTGCGGCTGTGGAAACGGCGTGGCGTTTCCGCCCACAAAAGGCTGATCGTGGTCAGATCATACTGCCGCATAAGCCGCGCACCTTCATCCAAATCGTAGGACATTTTGGAAAGTGTGAGCCTGTCACCTAGCGCCAGAATGAGATGATTGTTCCCAGCATTGGCAAGCGAAGGCGGCAGAGCAGGGTCAAGGTCAGCGACCGTGAGATCAAATAGTTCAAGCGCGGCCGTCAACAGACTCGGGTCCGCGCCCGCGCTGTGTGCCGGTGGAGACATCAAAGTCGCGCTGCCATCCTCATTGATTTCAACGCTGATGCGTCCTGAGTTGAGGTCGAGTTGAAAAAGCCCTTGGCTTTCACGCTCAGCCAACACGCTGCCCAGAGCAATGGTGGCGTGTCCACAGAAAGCCACCTCTTCCTTCGGTGAGAAAAACCGCACCCGCCACCCATCGTCCTGGGGCGCGGCAAAAACGGTTTCGGAATATCCGACGTCTGTTGCAATGCGTTGCATCTCAGCATCGGAGGGAAGCGCGTCGTCGACGACGACACCGGCGGGATTGCCGCCTTCACCGCCATCCGAAAAGGCCGCGAGGCGGAGAACGGGCCGGTTGGTTTCGTGTTTCATTGTCATGGTCCTTTTTCTGTCGTCGCAAGTCTGGCACGAAAGCACCTTGAGGTGTGAAGCCTGCATAGTGTGCGTCCATTGGCCCCCGTGGAGATGGCCACAGGGGCTGCTTGCGGTCATTTGGTTGTACGAGCCAAGAAATCTTGCATTTCTGCTGCAATCTCATCGCCATATTCCTCGAGCGCAAAATGCCCTGTATCAAGCAGATGGAACTCGACGTCATTCAGATCGTCTTTGTAGGGGTGGGCTCCGTCAGCTGGGAAGATGTGATCGTTCTTACCCCAAACAATCAACGCCGGCGGCTGATGTTCCCGGAACAGGGCCTGCCATTTCGGATATTCAGCAACATTGGTGCCGTAGTCCAGAAACATCTCAAGTTGCACTTCCTGATTGCCCGGACGGTCGAGAAGATACTGCACGTGCCAGAAATTGTCCGGGCTCACCGTTGAGACGTCACCAACTCCGTGGGTGAATTGCCATTTGGTGGCGTCAAGCGTCAGGAAGCCACGTAGCGCATCACCGTTCTCAGAGCTGGGGTCGGCCCAATAAGCTTTGATCGGGTCCCAAAATTCGCGCAGCCCCTCTTCATAAGCATTGCCGTTCTGGATGACAAAGCCGGTAACGCGTTCAGGATGCTCCGCGAACATGCGAAATCCGATGGGAGCGCCATAATCCATCAAATAGACAGAATAGGTATCCACGCCTTTTTTGTCGATCAACCGTGTTACCGTTTCTGCAGCATTGGCGAAGCTGTAGTCATACGTTTCGGCAGGCGGCATGCTCGATGCGCCGAAACCAAGATAGTCCGGCGCTATCACGTGGTAGTCCTCAGCCAAAACGGGGATCAACTCGCGAAACATGTGCGAGGACGTGGGAAAGCCATGTAAAAGCAAGACCGTCGGGTTTGATGGATCACCAGCCTCGCGATAGGCAATGGTCTGTCCGTCGATCTCCATCGATTTCATGTCGACCACAAAGGGACTCTGGCCCGCGAAGGCCGTGCTCGGCAGCGTCACCGGCAAGAGCGAGGTGCTGGCAAGCACTGCAGCGAGGATGGATGCGTGTATACGTGTCTTCATTGGTCTCTTCCTTTCAGATTTGGGTTGGGGAGCCCGAGGCGCTGGACGCACTCAGGGCTTGGTTTTCGGCCTTGAGGGCCGCGTTCTCACGGCGCAATGCCGCGATCTCTTGATGCGCCTCATCAACAGTGAAGCGACGCGGAATGTGGCTTGGACAATTCCAATCAAATGCTTCGACCATGATCAGGACCGCGCGTTCGGGTCGCGCCGGGTAAGCTTGGTCATGCAACTGGCTGAGAATTTCGGGATTTTCGGCACCCTCAATCAGGCGCGCCCGGCCCCAGATTTTCAGACGGCGGCGGTTGGGATAGTCCATCAGGATCATTGAAAGACGATCGTTGCCGGACAAATTGCCGGTACTGATGTATTGGCGGTTTCCGCGAAAATCAGCGAACGCCAGCTGCGTCGATGTCAGCACCTTGAGAAAGCCGGTCGGGCCGCCTCGGAACTGTACATAGGGCCACCCGGTCTGGGACACAGAAGCCTGATAAAACCCGTCACGTGCGCCAATGAAACGAACCTCTTCCGGTCCAAGCTCTTCTGCGCCCGCCGCGTCATCGCTGAGGAACTTTCCGTACCCTTCAGCAGATCCCATCCGCGATTGTTGGGCGCGCACTTCCGGCGTAAATGCGATAGTCGCAAAGGCTCGTGCCATAGCGTAGTCCTTTCGGGTTTCATTAGTTTATGTTCGTTGAGGTGCCCGTTCGGGCTCTTTGTGAGCCTGAATTTGTGTGCAATCGGCCAATTTGACAAACGAGTATGTCTATCGCAGGGTTAGAAAAAGTTAGTCAAAAATATGAATCGCAAAACCTATCCTCTAAACGCACTTCGCGCGTTCGAAGCATCGGCACGACATTTGAGTTTTGTTGCTGCCGCCGAAGAGTTGTCTGTGACGCCCGCGGCGATCAGCCATCAGGTCAAAAAGCTGGAAGACTATCTCGGTTGCCCGCTATTTCGACGACGGACGCGCGGCCTCGTCCTTGTTGAGACCGGTCAGCTTTTGGCCAAGGAGCTACACTCCGTGTTTCTGACACTCGATCAGGCCATGGAACACGTGATGGAAACGGACAAGGGTGGCTCTTTGGCGCTGACCGTTGCGCCAACTTTCGCTGCAATGTGGCTGATCCCGCGGCTGCAGAAGTTTTACGCACAACACCCAGACATTGACGTACTTGTTTCGACCAGCTTGGGTCTTGTGGATTTTCAGCGTGACGACTTTGACGCCGCCATCAGGCTGGGACACGGGCAATGGCCAGGTCTTGAAGCCATCAAGCTGTTCGACGAGTCGGTGATACCGATGTGCAGTCCGCGTCTGCTTGAAGGACAAAACGCCATCAGAGAGCCCTCTGATCTCAAGACCCAAGTTCTATTGCACAATCAGTCCATGGATTTTGACCCGAATGCGCCGACCTGGCAAACTTGGCTTGACGCAAGCGGCACACAGGATGTTGATGCCACGCGCGGCATGCAATTCAGTCTGCCGGACCATGGGCTGCAAGCGGCGATCGACGGTGCCGGCGTCGTTCTGGGCTGGCGTTTTCTCTCGGCAAAAGATGTCCAAGCCGGCCGCGTGGTCGAGCTTTTCGACCTTGCCATTCCGCTGGGGTCAACATTCTACCTCGTCTATCCGGAGGCCCATTCGCGTCGACCAAATATTGTGGCCTTTCGTGAATGGGTTTTGGGAGAGCTCAGAGACCCCTAAAAGGCAAGCGAGGACAGTATCCCCCCCTTCCGGAGAGTGGCTGGCACGCAGCAGACAACGCAAAGTCGCGCCAACGCTTAGTGTGTTCATTGTGGGCCAATTGCCGCTCTGAAATTTCAGCTGTTAGCGTGCTCACAGCCCTTGAGGCAAGCTGCCGCATCTGTGTGTTTCGGCCCAATCCCGCCGTTCGCGGCATCCAACCACAAGGACTGTTCCGTGGACTTTAGCGACATTGGATTTACGACCTTCGCTGACGCGGCATGCGTTCGCCTGCGCGGCACTCCTAACGCTGCAGCGCAGTACATGTCGCCAAATCGGTCGTTGATGTGTGTCTATTTCGCCAGATCTAAGGCCGCGCTAAAGCGTATCATGCTACATTTTTCGAGGTGGGAAATTATGGGGTGAGCGGGCGAGAACGAAATTGGGATCGGGGTGCCATCAAATACAATTCGACAGTAAATGTCCCCAAGCCCGCCCATCAAATGAAAGGGCAAAGAGGCCGAATTTTACGCCGCCCGCGACACCATAACGACATCGATACATTGGCCATGCATTGCTCTGCCGATTACATGATGTTATTTTGTCAACGCAATACAAATTTTACGACCTATATTTTGGGCTTCGTTATATGTCTTCCGTCTCGATTATCATTGCTCAGTATTTTGCGGGAGCTGCGGGATTTTCGCTGACAACGGATGGTGCCCTTTTACAAGGCGATGAAACGCTGCTTCAGACAACGGTAGAAAGCGGTCGAATTTCTGCGCAAGACCACTATGAAATCCTTGGGCTCGTTGCAAGAAAAGTCCCAGACCGCGCCGCCCTTTCTGTGCGCTATGCCAAATCGCTAGATATCAACAAACTTGGCACGCTCGCGCTGGCCTGTAAGGCGGCCCCCAACCTAGGCGGGGTATTGCAGCGGATGGCCCGTTATCATTCCCTGATAACCAATAGTGTGCGCTATCATCTTGATCCGGTGGGCAGGTCGATCTTTCTGCGTCAAGACATTCTTGCTGGGTCGGGCTACGGTCTTGTGTTTTCGCCCGAAGCTGGCTTGTCAGCGATGTATTGCGCTTTTGATCAAGTGGCGGCCAAGAAGATAACGCCGCACTCCGTTACCTTTCAACATCAACCGCCAAGGGACGCCCATTTGTTTGAGGAACTGTTTGGCTGTGAGGTAAAGTTCGGTGCCGCGGCAGATGGGATACTCTTTTCACAAGACAGTTTAATGATAGAAAACACGCTTGGTGATTTTGCTTTGTCGGAGTTTCTAACAAAACACCTTGAAGCAGAACTTGAGCAACTCAAAGCCGAACCCTCCCTTGTGCGCACCACCAAGGAAGAGATCGCCCGCGTTTTAAGTGAGGGTTTGCCGAAGATGGCCGATGTGGCGCGTTCCTTAGGCTTAAGTGTTCGCTCATTCCATCGTCGCCTTGCCGATCATGGCTCTAGCTTTCAAACGTTGGCAGAGGAAACGCGCCGCGATATTGCGATGAGCATGTTGCGCGATGAGACCTGCGCGCTGTCCGAGATCGCATTTCTGACGGGTTTTTCCGAGCAAAGCGCGTTCAATCGCGCGTTTAAACGTTGGACAAAGCAGACACCTGCAAATTATCGCAAGTCGCTCTCACTCTAGTTAAGTTTTGGCCACAGCGGTCAAAACAGTGGCGGGTGCGGTCAATGCCGTCGGATGCCGCGCAGATTAGATGCAAGTCACACAGATCAACCCTATCAAAATAAAACTGAAATGACTGCACTAATTGTTGCTCGTATCAATGTGATCGAGCCTGAAAAAATGACAGCCTATAACGTGGCAGCTGGTGCCACCGTTGCGGAACACGGCGGAACATTTGCATTGCGTGGTAAGCACATCGAAACCCTGTTGGGACATGACACCTCTCAAGCCGTCGCCATTATCCAAGTCCAATCCGTTACGGCGGCGCAGGGGTGGTTCAGCTCCGAAGAATATCAGGCCTTGAAAGGCCTGCGCGATGACGCGGCACAGATGCAATTCTCTTTGTTCGAGGCGGTCTGACCTCAAGGCTTATCGTCTATATTACAACATTCAAGCGGCGCTGGGTTTTAGGTCCAGCGCCGCTCTTGTCTTCTCAAACCTTACAGGCGCTCCTCTTTGGCCGCAGCGGTCAAAAGGCTGGCTAAAACTGTCAATATATCTGCGGGCGGCACGCATAATTCTTGGTCATCACTTTCAACCAAGGAGAATAACTTATGAACACCCAACCCATCCTCGTTGTCGGCGCGAACGGAAAAACCGGCTCTCGCGTGGTGGCGCGTCTTGAAGACAAAGGCGTTACGGTCCGCCGTGGCTCACGTGGTGCGAGCATCCCCTTTGACTGGGAGGCCGCCGAAACATGGAAGCCTGCGTTGACAGGCGTCACCAAGGCCTATGTCACTTACTTCCCCGACCTCGCATTCCCGGGCGCGGTTGAGAAGTTAGAGGAATTTACAAAAGTTGCGGCTGAAACCGGACTTGAGCACATCGTGCTGCTGTCGGGGCGTGGCGAGCATTTCGCCAGCATGGGCGAAGATGTCGTGCGCAATTCTGGCATCCCGTTTACGATCGTGCGTGCTGCGTGGTTTGCCCAGAACTTCAGCGAAGGTTATCTGCGCGATCCTATTCTGGGCGGCGTTCTTCCGATGCCCGGCGGCGACATCGCCGAGCCGATCATCGATATTGATGACATCGCAGATGTCGTTGTCGCGGCCCTCACCGAAGATGGTCATCTGGGCGAACGCTACGAAGTCACGGGTCCGCGTTTGATGACTTTTGCCGAAATGGCAGAAGTGCTCACCACCACGCTTGAGCGACCCATTCAGCATATCCCCATCAGTTTTGAAGATTTCCACGCGAACGTTGCGGCCTCGGGTGATGATTTTGTAGCTGATGTGTTCACTCAAATCGCGCGCGAAACGCTGGATGGGCGCAACGCCAATGTGGCCAACGGGGTAGAACGCGCGCTTGGTCGCAAGCCCCGCGATTTCGCTGAATTTGCTGCACTGGCGGCCTCGCAAGGTGTTTGGGCCACAGCGGCCTGACATCGAAAATCACCCTAACAAACTGGAGAACAGACATGAAAATTCTAGCTTTCGGCGCAAGCAACAGCAAATCCTCGATCAACAAGACGCTTGCGCATTTCACGGCAACATTGATCCATCATGCGGATGTCGAGGTCTTGGACCTCAATGACTATGCACTGCCGATTTACAGCGAAGACATTGAGAAAGACATCGGACAACCCGAGGCAGCCAAGAGGTTCTTTGAGAAAATTGGCGCTGCAGACGGGGTGATTGTGTCCTTCGCCGAGCACAACGGGACATATTCCGCCGCCTATAAAAACCTGTTCGATTGGGCGAGCCGGATTGATCAAAAGGTGTTCCAAAACAAGCCGACCCTCTATCTTGCGACCTCCCCCGGTCCGGGCGGTGCCGCAAGCGTTCTGGCCGCGGCGAAAGGCTCTGCGAGGTTCTTTGGCGTGGATCTTAGGGCGGCCGTGTCCGTTGGCAGTTTCTATGATGTCTTTGATGCAAATAGCGGGCGGATTACGGACCCAACCGTTTTGTCAGAGCTCACGTCAGCGGCCGAGGCATTGGTCTTGGATGACAGTGTCGAACGCGTTGCATCGTGAGCGTCCAGTATGGGCAGCGCTTTAGGGCTGCCTAACTCAGCCACACTTCCCCCAAAGGATCAGTGCGATGAATACTCTGAAGCTTACCACGCTTGCGATACTCATTCCGATTGGACTGTTGGCGTCGCAAGCCACATCGGCGGACCCTTTGCCGGTCCAGCAGAAAACCGAAAGTCTAGATCTATGACATTGAAAAAATTGAAAAAATCACCCTTGGAATCTCCGGACTCACGGCTTTAGGGATTGGAGGGATGATCACGCTTGCGCCACATGTATTCTATGCCAGCTATGGTATATCCCTTGGCGAAAACCCCAGTTTGCTGAGCGAATTGCGGGCACCTGGTGCTGGTCTTGTAACACTGGGCATTCTGATGCTTCTCGGCATCTGGCGATCCGCTTTAGTGCAACTGGCAATCGCTGCGACGTTGATCGTGTTTCTCGCCTTCCCAGCGGGGCGTTTTATCAGCCTTGCTTTGGATGGCATGCCGTCCTTTGGCATCCTTGGCGCGCTGGCCCTTGAAATTGTAATCGCTGTCCTGTGCCTTTTTGCCTTTGGCAAACGCTTGGTCAGCCCCGATTCCAAATCCTAAGCCTACATGCGGCGCGCGTATCCTGCGTGCCGCCCCTTTTTCACATAAGGAGAAACCTCCCATGTCACCAGTCGTCTTCATTGCACTACAATTCTCGATCATCGCCTATGCGCTTGTCAGTGGTGTCTTTCTGGCCTTTTCCGACTTCATCATGCGATCCCTTGCCCATACCGGCGGGATTGGCGGCGTTGATGCGATGCAGGTCATCAACCGCGAGGTCTTTCGCTGGGTGTTCATGACGCTGTTCATCGGCATGGCACCTGTATCGCTGGCGATCGCGGCATATGGTGGGTTTGTTGTTGGCAATGGGCCTGGAGGGCTGCTGGTTCTGGCGGGCTTGATCTACTTTGTCGGATGTTTTGGTGTGACCGTTTTCTTCAACGTGCCAATGAATGAAACCCTTGCGGACATGGACACATCTTCAGCTGCAACAAGTGCGTATTGGGCCGAAACCTACCTGCCACGGTGGACCTTCTGGAACAGCATTCGGACCGCTGCTTCTTCTGTGTCTTCGGCCCTTTTGCTGGTCGGCGTGCTTTGGATGACGCAAAGTCAGGCCCAAACTGTCTAAGACCCTAGAGCGGGGCCGTATTGGCCTCGTCACGCCTTGTCTGTGTCGTGACTGATAAGGTTAAAACCTTCGACATGGGTTGGCGGATTGAAGTAGGCGCTGATCTGGTGGACTTGCCCGCCGCGATCTTACCGCACAGCATGTAGAGTGTTGATGTAAATGCAGACATGTTCACTTCCTTTCAAATGATAGATTTCTAACGCGCTGAGGCTTCTCGAAAGAGATGCAATTTCACGGTGACTACCTTGGCCATGGGCGTCAGCCCTCGTCAAATCGGTTGCTGTTGCATACCCTGCAGGCATGTTTGATCTATTTTAAGGCGAAAGGACGGGACATGGAGGTATTCGTTACGGGATTTTTGCCCCTTACCGTTGTGCTCATCATGTTCAGCCTTGGATTGGACCTCTCGCCAGCAGATTTCCGACGCATCGCGGAGCGTCCACGTGCGTTCTGCATAGGAGCGCTGAACCAGATCATTCTGCTTCCATTGATTGCCTATGTCATCATCCTTGTCTTTGGGTTCACAGCCGAGACTGCCGTCGGAATTATGATACTTGCGGCCTGTCCGGGAGGGGCAGCAAGCAACATTATCACAAAGCTTGCGGGTTGGGATGTCGCGCTTTCGGTGACGTTGACCGCGACCTTTAGCCTGACTTGCGTCGTGACGATTCCGATCATTCTCGGTTTTGCAGTAACCCAATTTATGGGGGTGAATGCACCTGAAATTAACATTGCATCAACAGCAATTTCGACGTTTCTGCTGACCGCGCTACCAATTACGCTCGGCGTGACATTTCGGGCGGCGGTGCCGAACATAACTGAGGACGTTGCGCCGATATTGGCAAAGGTCGCTTTGATTCTTTTCGTTGGTGTGATCGCCGGAGCAATCGCGTCAAACTGGCAGGTTGTGACTGAGAACATTGCGCGGCTTGGGGTGGGACTTTTTACTTTGATCGCCGCTCTATCGGTTATTGGCTTTGTTTCCTCGCGTTTCCTGAGGGCATCCGCCAGGGAGGCAAAGACGATTGCGATTGAAACTGGTGTTCAGAACGGGGCGCTGGCGTTAGCAATCTCTGGACTGCTGGTCGTGCATGGCCCGACCTTCAACGCCTACGCAATTCCTGCGGCGCTTTACAGTGTCGTCTGGCTGACGACTGCACTGCCAATGTTTCTGCTTATCGCCCGGTCACGATAGCTTTGGCGAATGATGAAACACCACGCCCACCAAATCAGGCACGTTTGCAACGGCGCGCGGATCAACATGTAGGTAGGGCCCCACACAGGCCACCCATGCCGATGCGATTAACTGCGGCATAAACATTGACCGGGAAGAAACCGATGAACACAGCGATCACTGCAAAAAGTCCCGCAAGTTTTTCCTTGCCGCTTAAATCTTTACTGAACCATACCTGAATGACAGGTATCTCTGCCGCCCAGCAGCGTCACGAACCAAGCAGCTACGGTGATTTTCGCGCTTCGAGCGAGCACAGCATGAATCGAAGGTTTCCGGTATGGGCTCAAAGCTGACCTTCGCTGCGATACACGTGAGGCCGAGGGGTCAGAACAGACATCAGTTGCGACGCGCCAACGCTTTATATGGTAAACGCAGGCTGCCAGTGCGGATGGACGTCGTACAACTCTTCCAGCCCCACCCGATCCGCGTGAAAACCCAAGCTTTCGCCCTCGCTCAAGCCATGCGGCCCTTTGTTTGCGGTCAAAGCGCCTGATGGGCAAGCTGCGACCAGAAATCGATGCCATGCACAATAGCCTCGTCATTAAAGTCATAAGACGGGTTGTGCAGCGGCATGGCATGGCTGCCCTCCGTCCCATTTCCCATCAAAATAAACGCCCCCGGTCGATGGGTGAGAAATTCTGCGAAATCTTCTGAAAAACCAACCCGACCATAATGCGCATCAACGGAGCCAACGCCGCGCGCCGCAGCCGCGATCACATTGGTGGCGCGATCCTCATTCACCAAGGGCCGGAACGACGTGGAATAGGAGACCTGCCCCCGCGCGCCCTGTGCCGTACAAACACCTTCCACGATGGCACGCATCCGTCGCTCGATGGCTTGGGACACCTCCTGAGAGAACCCCCTGCAATCACCGCGCAGAGTGACATTGCTAGGCAAAATATTTCGCGCGCCGTCGGTTAGAAATTCGGTCACGGACACAACAGCATGCTCGCTGGGTGAGACAGTGCGTGAAATGATGGATTGCAATTGCATCACTATCGCAGATCCAGCCACGATAGGGTCCACGCCTTTTTCCGGCATCGAGGCATGCCCCCCCTGCCCTTCAATCGTGATCTCAAAATTATCCTCAAACGCACAAAACGGCCCCGCCTGCGTGGCAAATTGCCCAAGCGCCATGCCCGGCAAATTGTGCAAGCCAAAGATCGCCGCCATCGGAAACCGGTCAAACAAACCATCAGAGATCATAGCCGCAGCGCCATTCCCGTTCTCTTCATCAGGCTGAAAGATAAAATGAACCGTGCGCTCCAGCGTTGGATCCTGCGCCAGCTTTAAGGCCGCACCAAGCAACATGGTACTATGCCCATCGTGCCCGCACCCATGAAAGCAGCCCTCGATTTTGGAGCGATAGGCGAACCGGTTTGCCTCCTTGATGGGCAAGGCATCCATATCGGCGCGAAAACCCACAGCCGTCTCGTCAGGCCCGCGCCGCAACGTGGCCACAAGACCAGATTTCCCAACGCCGCGCACCACCTCAAGGCCTGCAGCTTCCAACACCTCTGCGATCATGCGCGGGGTGCGTTCAAGATCAAACCCCGTTTCAGGGTGGCTGTGCAGGTCGCGGCGGAAAGAAGTGAGGTCAAGCACCGGAAGCGCTCCTTTTGAGATGTCTGAAGTGCTGCTGAGCAGTCGATGTCAGAACGATATACCAAATCTAAGTGGTCTTTTTGCTCGGAAACGCAAGAATTTCGGGCACACGATGCACGCATCTCTGCTCTAAGGGCAGACCGCCTCACGTCCTTTGATCAACACCGCTGTGGAAAGGACCAGCTTCAGACAACCAGATTGCCGCTCACCAAGGGTCTTGGCACGCAGCAACCCCACCAGTTTTCGAGGGCGACTCGGATTTCGCATCAGTCACAGGGTGTGGCGCTGTATTGGGGGCAGTAACCCGCAGAGTTCGGTCAGGTGTCTTCACAGGGCACACCAAGCTGTGCCTGCCTCAGCCGCCCTGACAAAACAAAACGCCCCCGCACGAGGCAGGGGCGTTACAATCGTCTGGTCGCAGATTTAGCCGTAAACGTGGGCTTCTGCGATGTCTTTGATGTCGTAGCGAGAGATGCCGACGTCGGCCAGTTCACGGTTAGACATGCTCGCCAATTCGCGAACAGTGGTGTTGTACTGCTGGCGCAGCGCACGGGCTTCTTTGAAGCTCTCGATTGCCGCCAGAACACGTGCGGTGAAGTCAAAACCAGTATAATAAGTTGCGTTTACATGTGCCATCGTATGGCTCCTTTAGATCAGTGCCGAAACGTATTTTCCGGCGGTATATGTTTGTCTCCTCTGTGCTTTGAACTTAGGCCGAAGCGTTATCGCTAACAATTGCCGGTTTGATCTGTCTGATATGCATTTGGGTCATGGCTCTTTACCTTTTGCTAACCACAAACCGAAATGTCCCCCAAAACGAAAAAGACCCCGGACAATGTCCGGGGCCAGTCTCACAGGGAGAGTGAATTCTCTTACAGAGCAGCGGCACCCTGGCGCGCAACATCTTCGATGTCGCCGCGGCTCAGACCGATGTCAGCCAACTCATTGTTGGTCAGGCGTGACAGCTCTTTCACGGTGCGGGCATATGACGCTTGACGCTTCTGGTTCAAACGCCAGGTCTCGATCGACCGGACAAGGCGACCAACGATATCAAAGGCTTCGATGTGCAGGGATGGTGCATGTTGCATTGGGCTACTCCTTTGTGCTGCCGGTGCGCCACTTCGGCTATCGCGCGTTTCCTAATCAGTATGCGCTTCACATAGTGCCCATTTTTTACCCAAGCTAGGGGCAAAATAGCATTCCTGATATGCAGTTTATGCATGCTCAAAGTCATCAAATCTTAACCCAAACGAAAAACGCCCCCGGCAGAGCCGGGGGCGTTTCCCAAATTTCAAATCAAAAAGGGCTTAGTCGCGCTCTTCGATGATTTCCACCATGTGGGAAACCTTACGGATCATGCCGCGAACAGAAGGGGTATCTTCCAGCTCACGTGTCCGGTTCATCTTGTTCAGACCCAGGCCGATCAGCGTAGCACGCTGGTCTTGAGGGCGACGGATCGGCGAACCGACCTGCTTTACAACGATGGTTTTTGCCATGTCTCGTTACTCCTTACGCGTCTGCAGCTTCGACAGGTGCTTCATCCTTGCGCAGGATGTCAGCAACCTTCTTGCCACGACGTGCCGCAACCTGACGTGGGCTGGCTTCTTTCTTAAGCCCGTCCATGGTGGCGCGGATCATGTTGTAGGGGTTCTGCGAACCGATGGATTTCGAAACAACGTCTTTGACGCCGAGCATTTCGAAAACAGCACGCATTGGACCACCTGCGATGATCCCGGTACCTTCTGGTGCGGAGCGCATGACCACTTTACCGGCGCCGTGACGGCCTTCGATGTCGTGGTGCAATGTGCGACCTTCGCGCAGAGGCACGCGGATCATTTGGCGCTTGGCTTGTTCGGTGGCTTTGCGGATGGCCTCAGGGACCTCTTTCGCTTTACCTTTACCGAAGCCTACACGGCCTTTTTGGTCACCAACAACAACCAGAGCTGCGAAGCCAAAGTTCTTACCACCTTTGGTGGTTTTGGAAACACGGTTGATCGCGACTAGACGATCCGCAAATTCCGGAGTTTCTTCTTCGCGGTTGCGACCGCGGCCCCGGCGATTATCACGTTCTGCCATTTGGCATTCCTTTATCTACTGGCGCTTGGCGCCTGATATATCCGATCCCAGTGATGTTCAGCCGAAACCAAACCTCCCGGATCATCGGGGGGACGCGAACGTCCCCCACAAGTCTTATACTTTCAAGCCACCTTCACGCGCAGCGTCGGCCAGAGCCTTCACTTTGCCGTGGAAGAGGAAGCCGCCACGATCGAAGTACGCTTCGCTTACGCCAGCTTTGGTCGCGCGTTCCGCAATCGCTGCACCCACTTTGGTGGCTGCTTCGATTGTGTTCTTGCCGACCACGCCCAGATCCTTTTCCAAGGTGGACGCAGAAGCCACAGTAACGCCGTTGCGATCGTCGATCAGCTGAGCGCTGATGTTCTTGTTCGAACGGTGTACCGAAAGGCGCATCTTGCGATCGCCATTGACCTTGCGAAGTTTGTTCCGGACGCGCAGGCGGCGCTTGAGGAACAGTGTCCGTTTGCTGTTTGCCATCTGTCTGGTCCTTACTTCTTCTTACCTTCCTTGCGGAAGATATATTCATCAACGTACTTGATACCTTTGCCTTTGTAGGGCTCCGGCTTACGCCATTCGCGGATATTCGCCGCAACCTGACCAACAAGCTGGCTATCTGTGCCCTCGACAATGATCTGAGTGTTCTTCGGTGCGGTCACGGTGATACCGGCCGGCACTTCGAAGTTCACCTCGTGAGAGAGACCGAGCGACAGCTTCAGGGTGTTGCCCTGCATCTGTGCACGATAACCAACACCGTTGATCTCGAGTTCTTTTTTGAAGCCCTGAGTCACACCGGTCACCATGTTAGAGATGACTGTGCGAGACATACCCCATTGCTGACGTGCACGCTTGGACGAGCCGCGCGGTGTCACTTTCACAACGTTGTCTTCTACCACCAGATTGATATCATCTGTTGCGGTGAAAGACTGGGTGTCTTTAGGACCTTTGATTTCGATGGTCTGGCCGGAGACAGAAGCGCTAACGCCACTGGGCAGCTCGACCGGTTTTTTACCAATACGAGACATCTGGCTCTCCTTAGAAGACCGTGCAGAGCACTTCGCCGCCAACATTGTTGGAGCGTGCGCTTGCATCCGACATCACACCTTTAGAGGTGGAGACAATCGACACACCCAAGCCCTGACGGACTGTTGGAATGTCATTGACGCTCATGTAAACACGACGACCGGGTGTGGAAACCCGCTTCAGTTCGCGAATAACAGGAGTGCCTTCGTAGTACTTCAGGCTGATTTCGAAGGCCGGGTGGCCGTTCTCTTCAGCTGCTTCGTAGCCACGGATGTAACCTTCGTCGGTCAGCACATCCAAAACCCAGCCGCGCAGTTTGGAAGCAGGTGTAGAAATCACCGACTTGCCGCGCATCTGGCCGTTACGGATACGGGTCAGCATATCACCGATAGGATCGTTCATAATACTCTCTCCTTACCAGCTGGATTTGACCATGCCGGGGATCTGACCTGCAGAACCCAGCTCGCGCAGCGCAATACGGCTGACCTTCAGCTTACGGTAGTAAGCGTGAGGACGGCCGGTGAGCTGGCAACGGTTGTGAAGACGGGTTGCCGAGCTGTTGCGCGGCAATTTCGCCAGTTTCAGACGCGCTTTGAAACGCTCTTCCATTGGCTTGGACTCATCGGCTGCGATTTCTTTCAGCTCGGCGCGCTTAGCGGCATATTTTGCCACCAGACGTTCCCGCTTTTTCTCGCGTTCGATCATTGCTTTTTTAGCCATGTCGTAATCCTCTCAGCCTTACGCGATGAAGGGCATGTTGAAATGCTTCAACAGGCTCTGCGCTTCGGCGTCGGTTTCAGCATTGGTGGCGATGACGATATCCATGCCCCAGTTTTCGTCGACTTTATCAAAGTCGATTTCCGGGAACACGATGTGCTCTTTCAAACCGGTGGCAAAGTTGCCACGGCCATCAAAGCTCGGCTTCACACCACGGAAGTCGCGGATGCGGGGCATCGCAACGGTGATCAGACGATCGAGGAATTCGTACATACGGTCGCCACGCAGTGTCACTTTGGCACCCATTGGCATGCCTTCGCGAACGCGGAAGCCAGCAATGGAGTTCTTAGCAACAGTGGTCAGAGCTTTCTGGCCCGCAATTGCGGTCAGATCAGCCTGTGCCGACTTGGCTTTCTTGCTGTCTTTCACGGCTGCACGGCCACAGCCGATGTTGAGCACGATCTTTTCCAGCGAAGGAATCTGCATGTCGTTCTTATAGCCAAACTCTTCTTTCAGAGCGGCGCGGATAGAATCCTTGTAGAGCGACTTCAGACGCGGGGTGTAGTCTGCATTATCAAGCATCAATTACGTCCCCTGTGGTCTTAGCGAAGCGCACTTTCTTGTCGCCTTCCATGCGGAAGCCAACGCGTGTTGCTTTGCCATTTGCGTCCAGAATTGCCAGATTGGACAGTTCGATCGGCATCGCCTGAGGGATGCGACCGCCCTGTGCGGTTTGGCTCTGTTTTGTGTGGCGGATGGCGATGTTGATGCCGTCCACTACTGCTTTGCCGGCTTTGGGGTCAACAGAGGAGATAGTGCCCTCTTTGCCTTTGTCCTTACCGGCAAGAACGACAACTTTGTCGCCTTTTTTCAGCTTAGCAGCCATCTTACAGCACCTCCGGCGCGAGCGAGATGATCTTCATGAAGTTCTTGGCGCGCAGCTCACGAACAACTGGGCCGAAGATACGTGTACCTACAGGCTCATTGCTGTTGTTCAAGATTACAGCTGCGTTGCGATCAAAACGGATCGCTGTGCCATCTTCACGACGGACTTCTTTAGCGGTGCGTACGACGACGGCCTTACGGACATCACCTTTCTTAACGCGACCGCGTGGAATGGCTTCCTTAACCGAGACAACAATGATGTCGCCTACGGATGCGTATTTACGCTTGGAACCACCCAGAACCTTGATGCACTGAACACGGCGAGCGCCGCTGTTGTCAGCTACATCCAGATTTGTTTGCATCTGGATCATGTGGTTTCTCCCGACCTATGGGGCACCGATGCGTGGTGTATCCCCCAGGGTTTCGACTAAACTAAAAAGTTTCAGTCGCCAGGAGTCTCAAGATGAGACTCTTAGGCTTCCAGAACTTCCCAGCGTTTCGTTTTCGATTTCGGCGCGCATTCGATGATGCGTACTTGATCGCCGACCTTGAAAGCGTTCTGTTCATCGTGCGCCCGGTACTTTTTGGACTTACGAATGGTTTTCTTCAGAACCGGGTGTGTAAAGCGGCGCTCTACGGACACGGTGACTGTTTGTGCGTTGGCATCCGAAGTAACGGTGCCAGTCAGGATACGTTTGGGCATCTTTCAGGCTCCTCTTACTCTGCTGCCGACTTGGCTTTTTCGTTCAAAATCGTCTTCACACGTGCTGCGTTGCGACGCGCGGCACGGATCTGAGCGGAGTTTTCAAGTTGACCAGTGGCCGACTGAAAACGCAGGTTGAACGATTCTTTCTTGATGTTGGCCAGTTCCTCACGGAGCTGATCCGGCGTTTTTTCACGCAGTTCGTTGGCGTTCATGCGCCTCTTCCTTTCTCATACATCAGAGGGCGCCCGGGTTATGAGCGGGGTGACCCTTTTGTCTGATGGACAAATACAAAACACACGAATCCCGTATCAACGGAATCCGCGAGATGGCGCTCTATACGGGGGAGGCTGGGGGATGGCAAGGGAAACTTGAAGGTTTATCCCAACACAACAACACCCAAAACGAATTCACAACCGCAACCTCAGACGCCGACCAAGACCGATCGCTCTGCCCCAACCAATGTGACCTGATCCCAGCTCAGGCCAGCAGTGTCACAGGCGATCAGCATTTCCAGATCCGGGTAGCTGTCGCTTTGGTACGTCACCACAACACCTTCGTCTTCCATATGCACCGACGCCACCTCAAAATCCGGGTTGGGTGACGTCAGATGCAGCTCAAGCGTTTCCGAGGTCGGGTCAAAATCCGTCAGAGACACCACATTGGAGCGCCACCCACTGTTGTCTTCGTTTGCCAAATCCGCCCAAGGCGCAGGATAGGGCGCGCTCAAATCCACCCGGTCAGCCACTTGATCATCAATGGCAACGATGAAGTGATCTGTACCCTCGCCCCCGTTCACCGCGCCAAATTGACCCAACGATCCGACGGCAAAGTCACTGTCGGCGAAGACATGCAACGTGTCATTCCCTTCGCCCCCATCTACATTAATGACATATCCGGTGCCCCCTTCTGCACGACCCATTGAATAAATCAGGTCGTCCCCCTCTCCACCGGCGATGGCAGCGTTGTCAGTAGTCCGGGCATCAATGGTGTCATTCCCTTCGCCACCGTCGATGCTCAAGATCTCTCCATCTGTCTCCTCGACTTGGAAAACATCGTCTCCCGCGCCCCCAAACAAGTTTGACCCGACAAACGGGCCAACGATGGTGTCATCTCCCGCACCAAGAACAATTTCGATTTCCACCGGCAAACGGTCGTCCGGCGTCGCATCCACCAAATCGTTACCGGCACCCAAGTCCACAGATGCACCGGCAATTTCTGCCTCTAGAAGTTGCTCAAAGCCCACGAGATCGTCGCAATCCGTGCCGTGCGCCACACCGCCGTCATCAAGGCGCAGCGCATCTTCCTCGTCGAGACCCTCACAGCTGTTGGCCTCCTCGTCATTGGAACCATCCGTTACCAGCGCCGCCAAACCCGCCGTGGCCAATAGGCCAGCAAAAAACAAAATCATAATTGAACCGCTACATATAATATCGCCTATAAGGTGAATTGAACCAACACATGTGTCAAGTTTTCAGACCGTTGGCTCAGGGGATGCACCTTCCCTCTCTCGCTCATCTCCCCTACACAGCATCACACATCGCCGCGCTCTTGTTGGGCGCGCAGCCGACTTCAGGCGGCCCTAGTGTGATACCAATCAACGCGGCGATACTCTTCATGACGGCGGCGATTCCGCTGGCCTTGGCGCCGGGGCCGGACAACACCTTTGTCCTCACCCAATCCGCCCTGCATAGCCATGCGCCTCGCCTTACTGTCACCCTAAAAAGGGCCTTTCGGGACACTTTACCACCTCGGCAAAAAACCGAACGCACTCCCCGCCGAGCTACTGAGATCAATGACGCCTTGTTCTAATCCGCGTACGGCGTCAGAAGTTGCAAAAAACCGCTCTCCGGCGCGGAGGCCATGCGCATTGCGCGTGGCGTAGACGCCCTACCCAGCGCAATGCTGACACCCACATACGCTTTAGTCGCCGACGTGGTGTCAGTCCCTGAACCGCCCGCCTCTTTGAGCTTCATGATATCCAGACCTGCATTGAGCATCACGTCGTTGCGCGCGCCCCACGTTCCTATCTGCTGACGCAGATAGATGCCTGCCCCCGGTCCACGTGTCTTATCTGCGCCGCCATCCGCATCTTGGTCCCCGTCAGCGTAAAGCGCATAAACACCCATCCACGATCGCTCAGCGGCCAAGGCGTATTCTGCCTGAAATTTTGCCAATACTGCGTTGTCCAGTGTTTCGGCGTTGTCGGCGGCGGTGGCGTTGATCAACATCAGCGAACCGCCATACGCCCAGCTCCCGCGTTCCACACCAATGCCGCCGCCCACAAGACCGTATGTCATGTCCTGATCCGCGTCATCACCTATGAAGCGGATTTGCCCTGCGCCCACAATGCCGCCCCAATGCACATCGTTTTTGTAGCGCCCCATGGTGGCTGTCAGCTGCGCGGCATCGTCGACACCTTCATTGGTTTCAAGCCCATTGGTGACCGCTGACAAAGACGTCTTAGTGTACAGCCCTGCAATGCCCAAGTCAGTCCGGTTCCCGTGGCGACACCAAAGTGTCCCGCCAGCTTGCTGGCCTGAAACGCCTCCGGTTCGAAGGTCGACCCCACTGAAGCGTTGAGTGCGTCTCTGCTCAGAGACCGCGTTTCAACCCGCATCCCAACCTCGCCAAAGGTCACTGTGTCTGCATGGGCGATGGACATACACCCAGCCATCAACGCCACCAGAGCTGCACTTGTTGTCTTCCTCATTACGTTCTTACGCTTTCCGCTTCCCGATGTTTCAAACCGCTAAGATTTGAACCGAATTGCGGATACATCGGCACGGGTAAACACGGCAATAAATAGCCGCGCGTAGAGTTAACGGACGCACTGGGGACGACGACATGCGCACCTCCGCAATACAGTCGCGATACAGACGCAATACCGACGTTGTGATTTGGGTGTTGCGCGACGCTCTGCGTCACTCCCAAATGTAGTTGAAACTCACGCTAACCCGCTCATCCTCAGAGGTGTTCATCGGCACCTCATGGCGCAGCCAGCTTTCCCAAAGCAGCACATCTCCAACAGCAGGTTGGACATAAATGAACGGCTTCAAATCCCGCCGCGCCTCCTTGCGACGCACCGGTGCCGCCATCATCCGCGCGGACCGAGGATCTTCCAATTTCAACGCACTAGCGCCTTCGGGCATGGACACGTAGGTGGTTCCACTGATCACCGAATGGGGATGGATATGGCTGGCATGCATTCCGCCCTCAGGCAGAATGTTGATCCAGATGTCTTCCAACTTAAGCGCGCGACCATCCAAATCAAACTCGAGATCTTTGGCAAACGCAGCCACATGCTGATCCAACGAAGCCACCACATCCGCAAATATCGGGAACCGCCACGGCAAATCCGTCAGCGAAGCATAAGATGTGTACCCGGGGTAAGCATTGTCCTCACACCACGCCTGCCCCGCTTCGTCATCTCCCGCGATGGAGAAGCAAGACGCCTCCAGTTCCTCAGCATCAACAGGCACGCCAAATTCTGAAATCTTGGCACGATACAAGCGGGTCACAAAAAGAGATTCGATGGTCGACATGAAGGGTTACTACTCCACTTCGTCTCGATTTACGAGAGGTACAAATCAACAGTTATGTGCCGGTAACAACCTATGAGCGTTGAATAAACACGTTTAGCAACTCCCGACAAAACCCGTTTTTCTGGGGGGCACACTCTTTTAACACTCCGACTTTACAACTTCTTGCCACGATCCTTTAGCCCTCCTACCGTAACAGGGTACACAACCATGAAACGCAAAATTACAGTCTCCTTCGCGATCCTTATGATCATCGTAACGGCCATCAGCGTTATGGCTGGTTTGGCAGGAATCTCGCTTTACTCGCACGAAATGCGAGACGAGATGCAGCTTCGAGTTAAAAAAATCGAAGAAGCCAATGCTGCCATAGAAACGCTAAAGGTCGAATTTCTGACGGCCCGCCGCGCAGAGAAAGACTTCCTGCTGCGGCTTGATGACAAGTATGTCGACAAACATGCTTCTGTCGTTTTGCGTATGAATGAACAAATCGAAATTCTGGAACGTGTGCTTCCCGAAATTCCTGGTCTTGAAGAGTCGATTGCCAATCTTCCAATGCTGATCGAAAATGCGACCCAATACGTCCTCAGTTTTCAAGATGTGGTCGACAGCAACCACCGATTGGGCCTCACCGATACGGAAGGGCTGCGCGGTGAGCTGGCCGCCGCATCGGACACGGTCACCGAGAGCCTCAAAGATGTCGCCATCCCTGTCTTGAAAGTCAATGTGCTGACAATGCGCCAACACGAGAAAGACTTCATCATCTCAGCGGACCCAATTTGGCTGGAAGAAGTCAACGCGCGCCTGCAAGAGTTCGAAGCATTTCCAGTTTTCTTCTATGACAATGCTGCACAACGTGAAGGAATTTTGCCGGTGATGGCGGCCTATAAGGTGGCCTTTGAAACGTTGGTCCAAGAAACACTGAAAGAGCGCGGCTCCCGCGAGCAGGTCTCTGCGCGCTACTCCGATGCCGCTCCCTATATGGATGCCATTGTCCAAGACGTCGCCGTAGCACTGGATCATGTCCGCGTAGAGAGCGATCAGCTCAGCCAAAGGGCGCAAGCCAGCTCTCAGTGGGCTGCAATCGCAGGGGCGTCGATCTTTGCCATCTTTGCTCTCCTTTTGGCACGTGGCATCGCCAAGCCATTGAAGCGAATTGATGTCGTCCTTAAAGACATGATGAACGAAGACTTCTCCAAAGATTTGCCAAAGTCCAAGATGCGAGAGCTTTCGGCCATTTCTGAGGCAGTTGGAGACTTCCGCAAAACCGAAGAAACCAAAGTGCACATGACCCGTGAGATCACCAAAGTGATCGAGGCCTGTGGCGAAGGTGATTTCTCCCGTCGTATTGACGTCGAAGGTGCAGAAGGCGTCTTCAAAGATCTCGGTCAGGGTGTGAACACCATTGGTGAAGTGGCTGAAAAAGGTCTGGGCGACGTTCAGGTCGCATTGGATACCCTAGCGACAGGTGATCTCACGCATGAGATGCCAGATGGCCAAAAAGGTGTCTTCAAAGATATCTCTGATGCGATCACCCACTTGACCGACAGCCTTGACGGCATGGTGCGTCAGCTGTCCGCATCTGGCCAAGTCCTCAACAATACCTCGCAAGAGATCTCGTCTTCTGTCGATGATGCTTCTCGGCGTGGAGAAATCTCTGCGGCGTCCTTGGAAGAAACCTCATCCTCGCTGCAGACCGTCGCAGAAACCGTGAACCACACTGCCAACAGTGCTCAAGAAGCACGTGCACACGTCAACGACGCACAGAAGAAGGCAGAAACCACACGTGATGTCGCGGACCAAACTGTCGCTGCTATCCAGAAAATCAAAGAGAGTTCCGATGCGATTTCTCAGATATCGGGATTGATCGAAGACGTCGCTTTCCAAACCAATCTGCTGGCGTTGAACGCAGGCGTGGAAGCTGCTCGTGCCGGCGATGCAGGTCGCGGCTTTGCAGTGGTTGCCTCCGAAGTTCGCGCACTTGCACAGCGCTCATCCGAAGCGGCACATGAAATCAACATGCTGATCTCCAGTTCACAATCAGAAGTGGCAAACGGCGTCGACCTAATGGATGAAACCGGCAACTCACTCGGTGAAATCATGCAAGCCGTAGAGCAGGTCGTCGGAAAAGTGAACGAGATTGCCGAGAACGCCGTGGAGCAGTCCACCGGGCTGAAAGAGGTGAACGCGGCCGTGGAAAACCTCGACCGCGACAGCCAGAAGAGCGCGGCCATGCTCGAGGAGACTGCAGCGTCAGGACAAGTCCTGTTGGGAGAAGCGGAAAACCTTGTTCGTGCGGTGGACGGTTTCACGCTCAAGAGTGAAGCAGCCGAGCCCAAGTCCGAAGATACATTGGATGAGGAATGGGATGCGGCCTAAGCGGCTGCACTTCATTTGAAACCATTAAGCTAAAAGGCCTCTGCCCGTTCGGCAGGGGCTTTTTTGATCCAAGTGTTGCTACTGAAACAAGAAGACAACTCAAGGCGCTGCCGGACTCGAATGTTGAAGTGAGGCGGTTCATGAATTTGACAAAAAAGCCTCCGCCAGTTGCCCGGCGGAGGCTCAATTCTTTGGCTAGGCAAGCAAAGCTCGCCAAACCTTTACCAGTCTTCGCGAACCACGACGCGCGTTTTGACCGGAAGTTTCATCGCGGCAAGGCGCAGAGCCTCACGTGCGATGTCTTCGTCAACACCGTCGATTTCGAACATCACGCGACCTGGCTTAACTTTGCAAGCCCAGTAATCCACAGAACCTTTACCTTTACCCATACGGACTTCGGTAGGCTTGGAGGTCACAGGAGTGTCTGGGAAGATACGGATCCAAACACGGCCTTGACGTTTCATGTGACGGGTCATTGCACGACGTGCTGCCTCGATTTGGCGAGCAGTCACACGCTCCGGTGTGGTTGCCTTCAGGCCGAAGGAGCCGAAGTTAAGGGTGGAACCACCCTTAGCCAGACCCTTGATGCGGCCTTTGTGCATCTTGCGGAATTTAGTACGCTTTGGTTGAAGCATTGATCAGTCTCCCTTAGCGACGACCGCCTGCACCGCGAGGTGCTGGGCCATCCTGGACTTCTTGAGCGCGGCGATCACGTGCTTGTGGATCATGTTCCATGATCTCGCCTTTGAAGATCCAGGTTTTGATACCAATGATCCCGTAAGCGGTCGTGGCTTCCACATGTGCGTAATCGATGTCGGCACGCAGGGTGTGCAAAGGCACTCGGCCTTCACGATACCATTCGGTCCGTGCGATTTCTGCACCACCCAGACGGCCTGCAACGTTCACCCGGATACCCAGGGCGCCCATACGCATAGCGTTCTGAACGGCACGCTTCATCGCGCGACGGAAAGACACACGGCGCTCCAGCTGCTGAGCGATAGACTCGCCAACCAGCGTTGCGTCGAGTTCCGGCTTGCGCACTTCAACGATGTTGAGGTGCAGCTCGGAGTCAGTCATCGCAGCGATCTTCTTGCGAAGCGTTTCGATGTCAGCGCCTTTTTTGCCGATGATCACGCCCGGACGTGCAGTGTGAACAGTCACGCGGCACTTCTTGTGCGGGCGCTCGATGATCACACGTGCGATACCAGCTTGCTTACACTCAGTTTTGATGAACTCACGGATTTTGATGTCTTCCAGAAGAAGATCACCGTAGTCCTTAGTGTCAGCATACCAGCGGCTGTCCCAGGTGCGGTTCACCTGAAGGCGCATGCCAATCGGATTGACTTTATTACCCATTAGGCTTGCTCCTCAACTTGACGCACCTTGATGGTGAGTTCCGAGAACGGCTTGATAATCTTGCCGAAACGACCACGAGCACGTGGACGACCACGCTTCATAGTCAAGTTTTTACCCACATAGGCCTCAGCAACGACCAGAGAGTCGACGTCAAGGTTGTGGTTGTTCTCGGCATTGGCAATCGCGGACTGAAGGCATTTCTTCACGTCCTGTGCGATCCGCTTGTTGGAAAAAGTCAAATCGGTCAAAGCCTTCTCAACTTTCTTGCCGCGGATCATGCCGGCCACTAGGTTCAATTTCTGCGGGCTGGTGCGAAGCATGCGGGTTTTCGCCATTGCTTCGTTTTCGGCCACGCGGCGGGGGTTCTTTACCTTGCCCATGACTTACTTCCGTTTCGCTTTTTTGTCAGCTGCGTGACCGTAATAGGTACGAGTTGGCGAATATTCACCAAACTTCTGACCAATCATGTCTTCAGTGACGTTCACAGGGATGTGCTTCTTGCCGTTGTAAACACCAAAAGTCAGACCCACAAACTGGGGCAGGATGGTGGAACGACGAGACCAAATCTTGATGACTTCGTTGCGGCCGGAATCGCGCGCTGCTTCGGCTTTTTTAAGCACGTAAGCATCGACGAAAGGACCTTTCCATACAGAGCGAGACATAGATTAACGTCCCTTCTTCTTGGCGTGACGCGAGCGGATGATAAGCTTTTGCGACGCTTTGTTCTTGTTGCGGGTCCGTGCACCTTTGGTTGGCTTACCCCAAGGAGTAACCGGGTGACGACCACCAGAGGTCCGGCCTTCACCACCACCGTGAGGGTGATCGATCGGGTTCATGACCACACCACGGACGCTTGGACGTTTGCCTTTGTGGCGCATACGACCGGCTTTACCGTAGTTCTGGTTGGAGTTGTCGGGGTTGGACACGGCACCAACGGTGGCCATGCATTCCTGACGCACGAGGCGCAGTTCACCAGACGACAGGCGGATCTGAGCGTAACCACCGTCACGACCCACAAACTGAGCGTATGTACCAGCTGCACGGGCGATCTGGCCGCCTTTGCCTGGCTTCAGCTCGATGTTGTGAATGATCGTACCGATTGGCATGCCAGAGAATGGCATTGCGTTGCCCGGCTTGATGTCAGCCTTAGCAGAGGCGATCACCTGATCACCAACAGCCAGACGCTGAGGAGCAAGGATATAGGCCTGCTCGCCGTCCTCATATTTTACGAGTGCGATGAACGCAGTCCGGTTCGGGTCATATTCGATCCGTTCAACGGTTGCGGCTACATCAAATTTGTTGCGTTTGAAATCAACGATCCGGTAGAGGCGTTTCGCCCCACCACCGCGGCGACGCGATGTGATCCGTCCGGTATTGTTCCGGCCACCCGATTTCGTCAGACCCTCAGTGAGGGATTTGACGGGGCGTCCTTTCCAGAGCTCCGAACGGTCGATCAGCACCAACCCACGTTGGCCCGGCGTCGTCGGCTTATACGACTTAAGTGCCATGCTTTCTGTCTTCCGTGTGCATGCAAAGAGCGTGCTCTCTGCGTAGATGAAGGCCCCTGCTCGCTGGTTTTGAATTCAAACCAACTACTAAGGTGCCAATGTTATAGGCCCCCGTAGGTGCCCGACTCTCAAAAGTGAGCAGCCCCAGAACGAATCTGAGGCCACACGACTTGCGCGATATAGCGGGGATGGGGGGGGGTGTCTATAGGAGGACTTGTTTTTGTTGGTTTCCCAAAAGAGCATTGTCGAAATTACTACGCCATCCTCTGTCAGCGACAGATTTCACCCGACTCAGGCCGAATAGACCAAGCCGCACTTATTTTTCAGCCAACTCAGTGCTGTGCGTCACTCGCCGTCACTTCCTGCCTTCTTAAAAAGAAATCCAAACAACCTATCAAAAAAACTTATCAAAAGGGGCACTAAAAGAAGGTAAAATAAAATTGCGCCAAATAGCGCCACTTGACCAGAAAAATCAAAATGCAGCAGCCAACGACTGAGACTCAATGCTGGAAAAATCTGCACCAAATCGATTGCGATCAATGCGATTCCAATTGTTCCCCAAAAAAAAGACTGCAATCCAGAAACCATTTGAAGCTACCTTATTCTACCCGAAAGCACGCCTGCAATGAAATCGACTCCAACATCAAGTCCAACGTTTCGGGCTTCATTGACTCGATGCCCCACTTCACCAAGCGCGGACAAGATACCAAGAGACATGGATGCTTCTGCACCAAATTTCTTTACCATAAACCGGCCCACCACGCCCCCAATAACCCCGCCAGGTACCATTCTTCCGGCGACGTAGGCAGGACTCCCCTTTCTCAACTGTTGACGCACATAGCTTGCGATTTCACGACGGACATGCGGGGGCGAACTCTGATATAAATCTAATGCAGCCGCAATTGCGGCTGCACCATCGGAACAGGATTGAATGCACCTTGAAAGACCCATCAAACCAGCTCCAATCCCCTTTGGAAAATTCTCAGTAGCGGCGATTCCCCGGATATTTAATATATCATAAACCTCAGTTCTGAAGCTGCGAGACCTATCGAAGTTACCTGAATGCACCTCCAGACTCTGGGTTCTACTGCCAAATTCATTGGATGAATAGTTTACTGGATCATAGACACCCACAGTATGCATACCATCGACGTCTCCCGCACCGAAGGAGCGCTCGGCATAATCGTTCGACCAACGGTCTGTACGGCTATCGTAAGTTTCTCTACCGTCTTCGTGATCAGTCCAACCGGTACTTGTCGATCCACCGGGATTGTAGGGAATATTGCCTTCTGGATCTGCCAAATTGATAGGATCATTGTGAGAGTACGCATATCGATTGGTTCCAACAGCAGGATCGCTAGCCTCGAACCAGTCAGGTTGAATGAACATCGCGGATACTTGCGTCGCGGCGATCAAAAATCCAATTTGCAAAACAATCAATCAAATTAACACAGCAAAAACTCTCCCGGAGCGTGTTTCCCCACAACTCTATACAATTGCATTCAGGAGACAACAAAAAAAACCCCCCGCCATCACTGGCAGGGGGCTTTTCAATGTCTCAAAGAAAGCAGTCCTTACAGACCGGTGGACACGTCGATTGTGTTGCCTTCTTCCAAGGTCACGTAAGCCTTTTTCACGTCTTTACGCTTGCCAAGCTGGCCGCGGAAACGTTTGACTTTACCCTTGGTGATGGTGGTGTTGACCGCTTTGACCTTCACACCAAAGAGCGCCTCTACGGCTTCTTTGATCTGGGGTTTGTTGCTGTCGATCGCCACTTCAAAAACCACGGCACCGTTCTCAGACGCCATTGTGGATTTCTCGGTGATGACCGGCTTGCGGATCACATCATAGTGTTCTGCCTTCGCGCTCATTTCAGTCGAGCCTCCAGTGCTTCGATCCCCGCCTTGGTGATCACCAGAGTGTCACGCTTGAGGATGTCATAAACGTTCGCACCCATTGTTGGCAGGATATCCAGACCTTCAATGTTGCGCGATGCTTTCAGGAAGTCTTCGTTCACAGAAGCGCCGTCGATGACCAGAGCACGTTTCCAGCCCAGGTTTTTCACCTGTTTGGCCAGAGCAGCAGTCTTGCCCTCAGAAGCGGCATCTTCGATCACAACCAGCTCACCTGCTTTCGCTTTCGCGGACAGTGCGTGCTTCAGACCCAGCTTGCGGAACTTCTTTGGCAGGTCGTGGCCGTGGCTACGCACAACTGGACCTTTGTAGATACCACCACCACGGAAGATCGGCGCATTACGGTCACCGTGACGTGCGCCACCGGTGCCTTTTTGGCGATAGATCTTCTTTGTGGAGTAAGAAGTTTCAGAGCGGGTCTTCACCTTGTGAGTGCCAGCCTGCGCGTTGTTGCGCTGCCAACGGACCACACGGTGCAGGATGTCCGCACGTGGTTCCTGACCGAACAGATCTTCGGACAGTTCAACCGAACCGGCTTTGGAGCCGTCAAGTTTGATCACGTCAAGTTTCATGCTTCACCACCTTCCGCAGGCGCTTCTTCAGCCGGAGCTTCCGTTGCTGCTGCTTTTACGGCTGCCGGGAAAGGCAGACCTTCAGGAGCTTTCTTCTTCACGGCGTCCTTAACGGAGACCCAGCCACCTTTGGAGCCAGGAACGGCACCTTTGATGAACAGAAGACCGCGGTCAGCGTCAGTTTTGACAACTTCGAGGTTCTGCGTGGTCACGCGGACTGCGCCCATGTGACCGGCCATTTTCTTGCCTTTGAAAACCTTACCGGGATCCTGACATTGACCAGTCGAGCCATGCGAACGGTGGCTGATCGAGACACCGTGTGTCGCGCGCAAACCGCCGAAGTTGTGGCGTTTCATAGCACCGGCAAAACCTTTACCGATCGAGGTGCCCGCAACGTCCACTTTTTGACCTTCAAGGAAGTGCTCAGCGGAGATTTCCGCACCGACTTCAATCAGACCTTCAGCTGGAACGCGGAACTCAACCAGCTTGCGCTTTGGTTCCACTTTCGCTGCTGCGAAGTGGCCACGCATGGCTTTGGAGGTGCGTTTGGCCTTTGCTGTACCCGCGCCGAGTTGAACAGCGGTGTAACCGTCTGTCTCTTCGGTGCGCTGAGCAACAACTTGCAGGCCGTCGAGGGAAAGAACGGTCACAGGGATCTGTTTACCGTCTTCCATGAACAAGCGGGTCATGCCCACTTTTTTCGCGATAATACCGGAGCGCATCAGATACTCTCCTTATACCGAAATCTGAACGTCCACGCCGGCCGCCAGATCGAGCTTCATCAGCGCGTCTACGGTCTGCGGGGTCGGATCAACGATGTCGAGCAGACGCTTGTGCGTACGGATCTCGAACTGATCGCGGGATTTCTTATCTACGTGTGGACCACGCAGAACGGTGAACTTCTCAATCTTGTTGGGAAGTGGGATCGGGCCACGAACCTGCGCGCCGGTGCGCTTTGCAGTGTTCACGATTTCCTGAGTGCTGGCATCCAGTACACGGTAATCAAAAGCCTTCAGCCGAATGCGAATATTTTGACTTTGCATTTCGTCAGCCTTGTATAGGCGTTGGAGTTGAGAGGAGGAGCCGCGACCATCGCAAACCCTCGTCGAACCCAAAAGACGGGACAAAGCCCGCCTTACGTTCACGATAGGAACCAGCGCCCTTTACAGCCGATTCCAAAGACTGGCAAGGAATTAATCCATATTCCGTCTTTCGGTTCACTTTCTCATCAAAACCACGTGCCTTTCATCCGCTTACCTTTTGACATTTAGCGGGCAGTACTAAGAAGCGCACTGTCCACACGATATGTCGGCCCGATTTTAAGTCACTCCATTGGGCGCACGAGAACTGCCGCATGGCTGACCTTACCAACTGTGTTCGCCACAACCGTTTACATCGAACCCC
The DNA here is from genome assembly GCF_040370365.1 of Shimia sp. NS0008-38b. Taxonomy (NCBI): domain Bacteria; kingdom Pseudomonadati; phylum Pseudomonadota; class Alphaproteobacteria; order Rhodobacterales; family Roseobacteraceae; genus Shimia; species Shimia sp. NS0008-38b. The sequence continues at coordinate 299,368 of NZ_BAABWQ010000002.1, forward strand.
ACACTACGGCCAAAGCGATGTGCCCTAGCACGGTGGGCACCTCCAGAGTTCAAACCGCGTTCAAGAAACTAACGTGCACTTCGGCAATATCGGTTCCTCAACAATTCTTCTTAGAACGCCTGCCATGAGCGACCCAAAGGTCGCCAGTAGAGAACGTGGTACTTGTTATTTTTCGGGCTACTGATCGGAGTGCGATATTGACAGGCCCAGCGCTCGTTTTCGAAGTCGGACTAAGATTGTACCGCAAGCCCGCAACGCTTCGCTATAGTCGGGCTGTTGCCCAACGAAGAGCTTCGAACAACATATTTTCAGGCCCAAGTCTTCCGTGCGTGATCGACCTCGGCTTGGATGTTTGAAATTAGGGTGCTTTGGCCCTCACCCCACGCATCATCGGGAAAATTTTGAAGTTCTTGCAAAGCGACCCACAATGGCTCCAAGCCAAGTATTGCCGCCGAACCGGAGAGGCGGTGAGCCTCTTCTCGCACTTTTTCACTGATGTAAGAACTCTCAGATATAGATGATAGCAAATCTTCGATTTCAATAAGAGCTTCATCGAGTGCAGCCTGAAATTTCTCCATACCGAATTGCTGAAGGAACTCCGGAATTTTCTTTTCTGATTCACCGACGAAATCATCGACCACATCTATCCCCCAAAGGGCAGCAAGAGACTGGTGAATTACGGCCTTGTTGAGAGGTTTTATCAGCACGTCGGTAAAGCTCTCGGAACGGATTTTGGCATGATCGGCCGGAGCGGCATGCGCGGTGACGGCCATTGCTGTCGCGTTTTGCGATGCACCGCTTCGCGTGCGGATGCGAGCAAGCGTTTCAATCCCGTCAATTTCAGGCATGCTGATGTCCAAGAACATAACTTCGAAGGCTGTCTCAGCAGCAAGATCAATTGCCTGAAATCCATCGCTGGCTTCCGTTACGACGCCGCCCAATTCCGTCAAAATAGCCGTCAATACATCGCGGTTGATTTTATTGTCGTCAACGACGAGACATCGGAAGCCCGCGGGTAGTGAGGGCAAACTCTGCTCTCCGAAACCAGACACCGGTGTTGCTTCGCGTTGCGCCACGGGAGGCAGTGGTACGCGAACCGTTATCAAACTGCCCTCATTTAGTTCGCTTTCCACCTCAATGAAGCCCCGCATCCCCTCGAGCAATCCCTTGGTGATAGCTAAACCAAGGCCGGTCCCGCTGTTTGTGCGATCATAGGCTGTATCCACGGTCACAAATTCTTCGAAGATCCTTCCGAGATTTTCAGGCGCTATACCGACACCGGTGTCAGCAATGCGCACCTCTACCACTTCACTGTTATCTAACCGCTCAACGTCGACCGATACGATCCCATCCTCGGTAAACTTGAGCGCGTTCCCAACCAAATTGACCAGACATCTTTGAAAAGACGTTTGATTGCCTGTCACCCATGTCAAATCTGGCGTGAGGAACTCGACTGTCAGCTTGTTATTCCGGGCTTCTGCGTGACCCTGTAAACTGTCCAAAGTGCTTTGAACCAAAGCTTTCAAATCAAATACATCGCGTTTCTCATCGAGGGCTTGCGCTGAAATGCTTGACAGCTCCAAAACATCGTTCACATGCGACAACAACAATTCGCCGGACACAGAGATCGCATTGAGATGCTGGGCTTGCTTCTCACTCAACCCGTCTTTCTCCAGAACATCTAGCGACCCAAGAATACCGTTCAACGGAGTCCGCATTTCGTGGCTCATCACGGTTAGCAAATCAGATTTTGCACGTTCGCTGTCCTGCGCTTTCGTCAGAGCTGAACGCAATTCTTCCTCTGCTATCAACTCAGAGGTGATGTCTCTAAGGAAAGAAACAAATACTCTCTCGCCGCTCGCATCAGAGAGCGAAATTGACAGTTCAACAGGAAAGACTTCGCCCGACTTTCTCAACCCTTCCAAACGCAAACGCCCTTTTCCAATGACGTGGGCTTCGCCAGTCTTCAAGAACCTGCGCATTCCGTCCCTGTGCAGCGCTCTCAACCGCGCAGGGACAACCAACTCTGACATATCTGCGCCTAGGGCTTCTTCACGGCTATACCCAAATACCGCTTCAGCCGCGCCATTGAATTCCATGATCCGACCGTTTGTATCAACGACTAAAACCGCATCCAGTGACGAGGCAATTGCGGCCTCGTATCTAGCGCGTGCGACTTCACTCATTTGCGAAACCCTCAAACCCTGTCGAAAGAGAGTAATCAAAATCCCGACAGCAAACATCAAAAGGCAGATCAAAAGGACGAGGCCATAGGCGGATCGCTTTAGAGTTCCTGAAAGCGTGGCACGCCTCTCTGCCTCTTGCTGTGAGAACACCTCGACCCCAGCGAGAGCGAGCCCACGAACCACCGTACGCAATTCGACAACCGCAATATTCAAGTCTGGTAAAGCGGCTTCTAGTAGACCGTCATCTGCATCAATGACTGGTGCGGTCACATCCAAAAAATCGACCACGATGGCCAACCTCTTCACCGTATCTTCGTCACTCGAGAGAGATTTAAAAAATGCACTTTGCCGGAACGTGGTGATCCGGCTGAAAAAAATGTCAAAGCGCTTCCTGACAGTGCTAAATTCGCCAGTGGCCTCTGCTCGAGCGTCAAGAATTGCGTTCTGCAATCCCATCAGCTCAACCTCCAGTTGCGACATGGTCCAGCTGACATCATCGTTCTGAGCCGTCGCAAGCGCTTGCAGATCAGCGAAGACCTTACGCTCGAGCACACCTACAGAGAGGAGGCTGGCGACCAACAAGCCTGCGAACAACAAGTAGGGCCACCGCCCGATCATTCTCGGTTTATCTATGCGTCGAATAGTGACCTCAAATTACTCCTCCCCAATCACCTCAAGGCGATTGAGCTGCCAAATGCTGCGTGAATAAAACTCTTCTGTCTTGTATTTTTCGTTATCATCATATGGGTAAACGATCCACAAAGGACCTTTGTCTCGTAACGGCATGGTCTCGCCGTTCCGAGAATAGGCAATAATCGGCCCGCCTTCCACCGCATCTGAAACCGGTATCGATACTGCGTAATCATTGGCTGCCGTCGCTCGCAACATTCCGCCACTTGCTCCGACTGTCTTTAGCAACGCTTTCAAGGACACCCCCTCAAAAACTTGGGGCCCCTCGGTCCAAATGGTTTCCGTTTCAAACACAGTTGCGGGCATCCCGCGCAGGTCTTCAGACGTCAACGCCCATGTAGTGCCCTGCGGAGGAGATGCTACGTCTCCGGATACCGAAAGCAAGACATCAGACGCAGCCCCAAAAGACGGCAAACAAACTGCGATCGCTACGACCAGCCCCCTGAAATGCATCATGTTCTTATTCCCCTTTGCATGTTCATTGGGGTGGTTTCTCGCACATGCACCCGTCGCGCTGCTCAGTGCATTCGGTCAAATAGCTAACCTTAAGTATAGCTTGGATACACGATCGATGGGCGTTCACACCCTATGATTTCATTTCTGAGCACGTATCTATGCGAAATTTCATAGGGTTATCCAATGTTGCAAGGCCTTCACCTTCACGGCCTCCGACACAAAGAAATTAAGGAGAAAGTAATGCAGTACGTTCAACTTGAAGATACAGCTGACACCACTGGCGGAACTCACACCAAGCCGCTAGTGTCTAAGGGTTATCATCGCACAAGGCGTCCTGTATCCATGCGAATTTTGCTTGCCGACGACCACGGCATGGTCCGTGAAACCATTTCTGCTTACCTGACAAACGAGGGGCGTGCAGCTGTTGTAGCAGCTTCAGATTTTTTTGAAGCGATGAAGGCATTGGATCAGAAAGGACCATTTGATCTCGTTTTGTTGGACTTTTCCATGCCAGGCATGAATGGGCTTCAAGGGCTTACCGACGCGATCAAGGCAAACCCGGATCAGGCCTTTGCAATCATCAGTGGCACGGCAACCAACAAAGTGGCCCACGAAGCACTGGCTGCGGGCGCAATCGGGTTTCTGCCAAAAACGATGGGCGCCAAATCTCTTGTGAACGCCGTCCGGTTTATGATTGCAGGAGAAACATTCGTTCCCGCCAGCGTATTGGCTGACAAAGATGGACGCGAGGACAACGATTTTTCTAAGCAATTCAGCATGCGTGAAAAACAAGTGTTGGCATGGCTCTGCAAAGGCGCATCGAATAAAGAGATTGCGCGAGATCTCGATCTTCAGGAGGTCACAATCAAGCTACACGTGCGGACTGTATGTAAGAAGCTCAACGCCAAGAACCGCACTCAGGCTGCAATCTTGGCGAAAGAAGCAGGTTTTGAATAAACCTGCTTCATACGAGTTTCAGCCAAATAAGATATTGTCATAGATGGTTGTCGCGTCTTCGGCTCCGCCAACCAAAATCAACGTTGTACCGTTATCCAATCCGAAATGAAGGTCGGGACCAGCGAACGATACATTTTCTGAAAACCAAGCAGCGAAATCCGACTCTGTCGTTCCAGTATCCAAGCCACGGAAGTCCAATCGATCACCTTCCGTTAGATTGAAATCTAGGATTTGGTCAGTCGATCCATCCAAATCATCAGAACGAAATACGAATCTATCAGCGCCCGAACCTCCACTTGCGATGTCACTACCTGCACCGAGATAAAGCCGATCGTTTCCGGCCCCCGCGTCGAGCGTATCGTCGCCGCTCGCTCCAGACAAATAGTCATTTCCGGCGCCGCCATCGATGCTATCATCCCCTCGGTCTCCGCGTAGTTGATCGCGCCCCTCCCCACCTATAAGTAGGTCATCCGCAGCTCCGCCACGCAAATTGTCATCGCCGCCACCGCCTTCTAGCGTGTCGTTTCCGCCACCACCTCGCAAGCTATCAGCACCTGTGCCACCGTCCAAAACGTCGTTACCGGAGCCGCCAATCAGGCTATCTTCGCCCAGACCACCGTATAAAGCGTCGTCGCCAGAACCGCCGGTCAACTGGTCGCCACCCTCACCGCCGTCGAGAGTATCATTTCCAGATCCGCCGCTCAAAACGTCGTCTCCGCCGTCCCCAGAAAGCCTATCGTCACCAGAACCGCCGGTCATGTCATCGGCACCATCTCCGCCAGACAGAACGTCATTTTGCCCACCGCCAGAAAGCGTGTCATTTCCACCGCTGCCAAACAAAAAGTCGGACCCAGATCCGCCACTCAGAACGTCATTGGACTGTCCACCATCCAAAGTGTCATGCCCCGCAGATCCCCGCAATGTATCGTCACCGGATCCCCCTAGAAGCACGTCATCGTTTTCCGGTAAGGGGTTGCCAAATTGATCAAACCGCAAACCATCGCTGTCGTAATGTGAAATAATATCGCTCACAGAACCAGGCCCTGCGCCGCCATCCAGGTAGTCATCGCCCTCGCCACCAATCAACGTGTCGCCGGCACCACCACCAATCAGGTCATCCGATCCAATGCCGCCCGAAAGCGTATCGTTTCCGGCTTCGCCAACAAGTGTATCGTTGTAGGTCAAAGCGCCTTCCGCAGTCGCTACAAGTTCTAGATCGCGGATCAAAACAGATGAAGTTAGATCAACCTGAACAAAGGGGCTTTCGGCAGTCGGGTCAGCTGCACCATCATTAGAGTATGATCCTGGCGCTGACGTCATCAGGTGCAGGCTTGCCTCTCCCGAGATCGGATCGATGACAACTTGATAGATGCCTCCTGCGTTTCCAGTCGCATCGTTCATGTCATGGTCGCCGTTGTTACCACCAACAAACAGATTTCCGTCGGCATCCATGATCGCGGCACCGAATGTAACCAGCGGCGCGCCATCCAACGCAACGCCATCTACCACCGTGGCGGTGACCGGAACTGTCGTGAAGACCGGAGTTCCTCCGGAGATATCCACCACAAGAAGAATTGTATTTTCTCCTTCAGCCGATGGCCGTGCAACTCCATAAAAACACTGCGTGTTTGAGTCGAACGCAACATCGTAAACCCGATGTTGAACCAGATCATTTGGCAAATTATGCACTGTAACTACGGGATTACCTTGCTCGTCAAACTGATTGACATCAATGACTGAAATTCGGTCCATACTCGATTGGAAGGACCACAGGTTGCCGCTGTCATCGAAATCTCCCGTCCATGCACGGTATGGCGTTTCGCCAATGCGATAGCTGTTTCCCTCAGCATCGATCATGATCAAATCAGATCGACTTACTGTGTTTCCTAGGCAGTCTACTCCATTTCCAACGGCAATTGCGTACAACAGATCGTCTTCGGCGTTGTACCCCATTGAATTTACATTCACTGTGCCCACTGCACCGGCCATTTCATATGTTTGGGTCTCAACATCAAACACATGTAGCGTGCCGTTGAGGACCTGATACAAATTTGACTGCCCTTCTGCAAAAACTGCGACTTCAACCGATTGTCCACCGATCTCCATTTCACGTGCATAGTGGAGAACGGGCCCAGATGTGTCGATTACAGGACCCCCTGCGGTGCCATCGATGGATCGGATCGTGATGTCAGAGGTGCTGTCGTCTGCGACAAATGAAACATCAAATTGTGTGAATGCTCCGCTTTCGGTGGAAACAGTGTCCAAAACCACCCCATCCACCAAAACCTCAATCGACGCTCCCACATGCCCGGCCGCAAAGTTTGCCGCCAGATCAAATGTCATATTGTAGACGCCACCGCCTTCGGTTGAGATGACCTGAGACATGGCCTGATGACCATTTTCTAGCGCAACGACTGTCCAGTGACCGCTTTCAGCATAGTCTTGAAATCCGACGGCACTGTTTGTCCCCTCAAGTAAGTTACTCTCTGAATAATCGCCGTGTATTTCGTCGTTCCCGGCTCCTCCAGAGAGGCTATCGTCACCTGCCAAACCGATCATGATGTCGTCGGCGGATGTTCCTGTTTGTTCGTCAGAGAGACCTGTACCAAGAATGGCGGAAAGGTTGCTGTCAGGCATAATGCGTCCTCGCGTTTAAAGTTAAAGTTGGGTCAATGTGCTTTGATCACCAGCCAATGCCGTTGATGGACACACTGGCTGGAGCTGTTTTGAACAGGCGCACAACATCAATCACAGGCACATTTGGGTTGCCGACAACGGCGCTGCGGTACAGGTCGTTGCTGTGACAGACGATCACCACCTCTGCTTCCGCCATGACCGTACCGACATCGTCCCGGAGCATGCCCTTTAAGCTATCCACCAGTTCAGATAGCCCTTTGCTGCCGTGTCGTGTGTAGCTGGCCAGACCAGCAATAGGGGTGTCTTTGGTCACAGCTGCATCATGTGCAACAATTTCGACTCCCTGTTGCTGAAGTTCGGCCATGGCTTCCAAGATCGGGCTCTCGCGCAGATCATCTGTGCCTTGCTTAAACGCCAGCCCAAGAACACCCACGCGCTTGGCACCCAACCTCTGCACCATTTCCACGGCTTGTCGAATTTGCTCAGAATTTGATTGTTCCAAACTGCTAATCATTGGCAGATCAACGCCAAGCGTATCCGCAACGTGCTTCACCGCCCGGACTTCTTTTGGCAAGCAGGATCCGCCATAGGCAAAGCCAGGCTTCAAATAGTATGGGGACAGGTTGAGTTTCGTGTCTTGCGTGAACACATCCATCACCGCGTGGCTGTCAACACCCAGAGGTTTGCAAAGACGCCCCACTTCGTTGGCAAAGCAGACCTTGGTTGCGTGCCATACATTGTCGACATATTTGATGGTCTCTGCGACTTCGATGGTCGTCAGAATGGGCTTCGCATCAACCGGGGCGTAGATATTCCGCATAATTTCTGCAGTTGCAAAATCGGTTGTGCCAATGACTGTTTTGGGCGGATTGTGAAAGTCGTCAATCGCAACGCCTTCACGCAAGAATTCAGGATTAAAACACACACCAAAGTCACGCCCAACCGTCTTACCGGAGATGCGCTCAAGAATCGGCGCCATAACACGCATCGTGGTGCCGGGCGGAATGGAGCAGCGCATCGCAAAGACGTGGAAACCCTCTTTGCCGCGCAGACCTTCGGCCATCGCTTCACTAGCCTGCTCGATATACGAATAATCACAGCCGCCATCCGCTGCCGTCGGCGTACCAACAGACACAAAGGTCACATCTGTGTCTGCCACTGCGGCTCTGAGGTCTTGTGTCGCGCTGATCAAGCCGCCATCCACACCCTCGCTGAGCGTTTTTGACAAATCAGCCTCATGGATCGGGCTGCAGCCATTGCCGATTTGCTTCACTTTGTGCGCATCGACATCCACACCGACAACTTCATGTCCAAGTTTTGCAAGGCACGCCGTCGAAACAGCACCAACATAGCCAAGGCCGACAACACTGATACGTGGCTTTGAATGAGGTTTGGTAACAACGATCTCTGCGTCAAAGGTAGAAAACTTCCGATATTCCATAAAATTGTCCTCCTGGTTGAGATGATTTTATGGAAAAATGTCTCGTTGCCTTGATGACTTAAGATCAGAAATGAAGAGCGAAGGAACACCCGCCTATACCTTCGATTAGCTCCTGCCAAAAACAAAAATGCCTGCATGGTTTCCCATGCAGGCATGCATTGCTCACTAAACTGGGTAGGCTGAAATTCTTAGTGAACGATGTCTTTTGTGGGCTCTTCACGTTGATAAATGTCCTCGTATCGGACGATATCGTCTTCACCCAAATAACAACCAGATTGGACTTCAATCAGATGTAGCGGCAGCTTACCTGGGTTTTCCAAGCGGTGAACCGCACCCAACGGTATGTATGTACTTTCATTTTCTGAGAGCAGCGTGACATCGCTATCAACGGTGACTAAAGCAGACCCACTGACAACCACCCAATGCTCGGCACGATGCACATGGCTTTGCAAAGACAGCTTCGCGCCGGGCTCTACCATGATGCGTTTGACTTGGAACCGGGGGCCAAGCGACAATGTTTCATAGTATCCCCAGGGCCGAAAACATCTCCGAAAACTATCCGCTTGCGGAGCCCCTTCTGTTCTCAAAACGTCAACGACTTGGCCGACATCTGCGGAGCGAGATTTGTCCGCCACCAGAATGCCGTCTTGGGTCGCAACCGCTATAATGTCCTTCAATCCCAACCCGACCAATTTGGTGCCTGCATCTTCGGATTTAAGTAGCGAACCTTCACAATCAATCGCCGTGCAATCGCCTGCAACAACGTTGTCTTTGGGATCAGTTTCCTCAACTTCCTTCATCGTCTGCCAGTTTCCGAGATCATTCCATCCCCCCGACATCCGCAGCGCCGCGAACTCCTGAAGGTTTTCCATAATCGCGTAGTCAAACGAAATGTTGGGACATCGTTGAAACGAATCCTTCTCAAGACGAGAAAACCCCAAATCTTCGCTGGCCAAAGCCAAGGCGGCTTCGGCTGGCCCAATGTGTTCAGGGGCGTGCTGCTCGAAAGCTCTCAAGACAGTGTCTACCCGAAACAAAAACATACCTGAGTTCCACAACCAGTTGCCTTCTTCGAGCATGGCTTTCGCGAGATCAGCATCAGGTTTCTCGGTAAATTCTGAAATCATCACCGAGGCGTCATTGCCACCCTCCACTTTGAGATACCCAAATTCCGTGGCTGCCCGTGTAGGAGGCACACCCAAAGCGACGATCAACCCGTTTCGCGCGACGCGCTCAGCTTCTACAATAACCCGATGGAACGCTCGTTCGTCGTGTATTTTCTGATCACTCGGAACAACCAGAAGAACCGCATCAGGCGTGTCTTTGAGTGACAGTGCCGACACCAAGACTGACGCAGCAGTGTTGCGGGCGACGGGTTCAACAAGCAATTGAGAAACAGGCGCTTGAATGTCCGCGAGTTGTTTTTGCGCAATAAAACGATAGTCTTCCGCTGTCACAACCGTGGGTGGAGCGAAGTTCGGCGCAATCATGCGCTCCACGGTACGTTGAAAAAGACTGGCGCCATCAAGTAGATTGGCAAATTGTTTGGGGAAACTCCGACGTGAAACAGGCCACAGACGGGAACCGGAACCGCCGGCTAGAATAATGGGATGGATCATGAGAACCTCTCTTGCTTATCTCCTCTCAAGCTATCGGATGAAGAGCGCGTTGGTTCTTTGCGAAAGGTTAGCGGCCACTTTCAAAAGGATAGATGAGTTTCAAAATGGCACGTCAATCAGCCCGACGAAAATCATCATTACAGTTAAGAAGCACGCTACTGCGGTGACCATTTGAAACTTCGCAAACCCACTTCTGAGTTGATCTAAAACTCCTGCGTCGCCTCCAGCGCTTTGGTTGCCCCGATTGGACCACTTCTGCTTGGAGAGATGGAAGATCATATAGATTTTCACCGACGCGTTGATCACCTGATTGAGGTACAGAATAAACGGCCAAGTCATATCGGCGCGACGACTGTACCCGATCAAAAACAGGCAAAGTACAACTCTTGAAAACAGCACCCAAATCAGACAGTTCCAAAAGTAGCCAGGCGCGACGAAACTGCCCAACACAGCCAATACAGGGCTCACCATCATGGTCCACATGGCGAGCCTCTGATCAACGACGCACCACCAAATAAAAAATGGCATCTGGGTGGGCCCCAATGCAATCGCCCGACTTCCGTTGCGAAGCATGTTACCCGACCAACGCCGAAAGTTCTGAATCATACGAAGCAGTCCATTTTCTGTGATTACTTCGATTGTGTAAACCGTGGCATCGGGCACATACGTCATCTTCGCACCAACACTTAACAGCCGAAACCAAGTCGACTTGTCGTCTCCAGACAAAAACCGAAATCGCCCCCACAGCCAGTGATCCAAATGATCCGCCTCGATTGTCCGGATAAACTTTGGATCCAAAATGTGACGCGCGCGAAAAACGCTCATGCGCCCGGTGAGTGTGAGCACGCGCTTTGCAAGAGCATGGCTTTGCATCGCCAATCGTCTCTGTGCAAAACGCATGTTGAGCCACTTAGAAATCCATTCTGGTCCGTAGCAAATGACTTCTTCGTTGGTTGTCAAAGCTTGCAGTTCCGGGTCGTGGGCAAACATCGAAAGCGTTTTTTTGAGAACATCGTCGCCAAACAACGCGTCGCCGTCCATAAAAATCACCATATCCTCTGGATCAGCAGCCGTGCGGCAAATTGCACGCAGGATTAGCCCGATGGCCATTCTCTTTCCGGGCTGATTTTGCCGGACGAATACCAACTCTGCCAATTCATCAGGGATATCTTGAGCATAGGTTTCAACGAATTCTCGGATGATTTGTTCGTCAAATGCGCTGCCCGAACCAATGTAGAGTGTTGTAGGAATTTGTTCTCTACGGATTTGGCCGAGGATCGACCCTATAACCCGTTTGGTAATCGATGGTTCCTCAAAGTACGTTGTCATCTGAATATGTAACCGTTTGGGGCGCCATCCGGCGTCCCAATGAGCGTCTGCGCTGCGCCTCATTTCGGGCCACTTAAAGCGTGCGAAAACAAAAGCCCGCACCGCATGCGTGAACCACCACCCAAACCGCCAAATACCAAGGCTTCCCAACACGATAGTCAAGTGCACCGCATTCGGATCCAAAAAGCGGTTCGGCACGTTTAGAACCAACCAGACCAACAAATTTATGACAACCATCAGCGCCAGAAAATGTTGTAGTGGCCAGCGTCTCCAATAAGGCAGTTGAGGGGTTTGAAGATCCCGCAGCCTAAGTGTCAGATCCTTATCAAACTCATATTCAGACGCGATATTCACCATGGTTCAAAACACTGCGCTGACTTTGTCGAAGAATTTTTGGGCGATAGCTTTGCGGACTTCCAAACTAACCGGAGCGTTTCTTCTTAGCTGCTCCCTAGTTTCCTCATACGAAAGCGTTTTGGATGTGACCGTGACAAGAATACCAAATTCCCCAGGTCGCCTAGGGTCACTACCCGCAGTGACATCGGTCACGACGCCTGCCAAATTGCGTCGTGAACCACCAACGTTAAGGCCTATGCTCGCAGGCATCCCCACAAAAATTGTTTGCGCGTAACTTTGACTGACCCAACCAACAACAACTCTTGGCGTGTCGGCTTCGAACACAACCGCCAGATCAGATGGTCGATAGGGCTGACCTTTTCGAACCAATATCTCATGTACAATTCCGTCAGAGGGCGCTCTCACGTGACTCGAATTTAATTCCCCTCGTTGCGCATCTCTTGCAGCCCGTAGGCCCCGAATTTTCGCACGAAACGCCGTTTCAACCTCTTTGAGACGGCTTAGGGCAAAAACAAACGGATCATTTTGCAGAGCCGAAACAGGGTCAGTCGCCAGGAGATCTGTCCATCGCACATACATATTTTCAAATCCACGGTCTCCCACAAATCGCGCATATACCTGCACGACGGACGCGGCGCGTGTTTGCGGCGAAGCCACTGTATGCAGGTCTTCCAGATCGCCGATGGCCTGCAAGAGATCACTAAGCTCCTTCTCGGCGACGGACAGCTGCGCTCTCGAATGTGTAAGCCGTGCTTCTGCAACGGGGTCTTTTATGCGGACCAGGATATCCCCCTCTTTCACGGCCTCGCCAGGCAACACCGAAATCGATTTGACGAAACCTTCGCCTGCCGGCAAGCGATCCACAATCGGAGCAACCACGCGGCCATGCTCGAGATCAATGCGCATAAAGCTGTTAAAGAGCGTCGTTCCAAGCACCGTTGATACTAAGATAGCAAGACCGACATAAAGCGCGACATTCAGGATCACCCGGATCGGCGCCGGCAGGACTCTTGCGCCGACTTGAGATATTTCACTCTCCGTCTCACCCATCGGCACCAAGTCAACCGGGGTGTCCAGACTAGTGATAACATCCTCGCTACTCGCCATTTTTCCGGACAACAGAGAACGGTAGAAAATTGCCAAAGTCTCTCTTTGGCGTCCGCTGAGACCTTCAAAGTCTGCAGTGCCAGTGCTGCTATTTGACGACAATCGAACGGGAAACCTGATGTCGACACCCTGAAAAGGCACACTTAGAACACCCGTTTGCGGGCAATCTCCCGCGGCTTCGGGCCACACCAGCCCAGCCAAAGACCATGCGTCGATATCGACTACTTCCCCAGTAGGCGTCTCCAGCGTAAGCGGCGCTTGCACTGTCCAGCTCAAATCTGAACTCGGATGTTGATGACGAATCTTCACGGAACCCTCGTGCCCTAATCATCCTCATATTATCGCGGGTTGTGCACAAACAGACTGTGCGCAGGTATCGGTCAGCTTCCGATAGGTCACAGACCTAACCAGAAGTATATGTCGGTAAGAGCAACCCCCAATCCGAACGCGCAAAAGATGAGATACGTGTGCCATAGGGTGAGTTTGCGCTCGTCGACGATGAATTTCGTTGAGTATTTTCGACAAAGGTGTCGGTCTCAATTCAATGGGAAAATCGCACCATAAAACCCAACGAAAAATCCAAGTACGGGCTTACCATAACCAAGAGCGGTTCTGGCTGAACGCCGGTTCTTGACTATGGTTGTGGCCAGAGTATCGCAGTCCTATTTGACCACAAGACTTCGTCCATCACCGGAAAAAAGCTGACGAGCGGTCAAGTCGTATGATGCAAGCCTCAGTGGCCGTTGCGCAATTGGTCATGTTGGCTTCCTTGCCGCCAGCTCACTTTTTGTAAGACGAAGAAACCAGAGCACTGATCGCAAATGCGTCCAACTCCATCTAATCACGCTAGATGACGTTTCCGTGCGTTGACTTGCTTCAGGGCCCCGTCTGATACACGACAAAGCTCAGGAAAGATTGGACATGATATGCGCGCGGCTGATGTGATTGCAAAAAGACTTTATGAACAAGGATGCCGGTGGGCCTTTGGCATGCCGGGGGGGGAGGTTCTGACCCTTCTAGACGCCCTGAAAAAGGCTGGTATCCAATTTGTTCTGGCACGCCACGAAAATGCAGCAGGCTTTATGGCGGAAGCCACCTATCACCGTACGGGTGCGCCCGGCATTTTGCTTACCACTGTTGGCCCCGGCGCGCTGAACGGCATCAACGTAGTCGAAAATGCGCGCGAAGATCGTGTACCATTGATTATTTTGACGGGCTGCGTGGATCCAGAAACGGCACAAGTCTACACCCACCAAGTGCTTGACCAAGCGCGTGTGTTTGAGAATGTCACCAAAGCTAGCTTCACTTTGAACGCCGCGACCGCCCACGTTATTATCGACAAGGCGATCGGAATTGCGACGGAAGGGCGTCCGGGACCGGTCCACATCGACGTGCCTATTTCAGTCGCCGACGCTCCGGCACACGGCGAAGGCAGAAAGCGCGTAGCAGCCAGCCCAATGGTTCCCTCAGGTGGTGATCTGGCCACTGCTCAGGCTGCCTTACGAGAAGCAAAGAAACCGCTGATAGTTGTGGGGCTCGACGCGCTGAGTGACGCGAATGCCGCAGCGGTCAAAACCGCAGCGGAGCGCTTGGGCGCACCTGTCATCACTTCCTATAAAGCCAAAGGTGTGCTTTCCGAAGATCACCCTTTGTCTTTGGGCGGGGCAGGACTGTCACCGAAGGCAGATAAAATTCTGCTACCCGTGGTTCAGCAGGCCGACGTCATCTTGGCCATTGGCTATGACCCCGTTGAAATGCGCATCGGTTGGCAAACCCCATGGGATCCTGAAACACAGGTGGTGATAGACATCACAGCGGAGCCCAACCACCACTACATGCATCACTCCACCTACAGCTTTGTTGGTGATTGCGGGGCAAGCGTTCATGCGCTTCTTCCCGAGACCACAAATGGCAGTTGGGAAGTCCCTGAAATCGAGAGTATAAAATCCGCACTGCACGCAGCCTTTCCGCCTAGAGAGGAATGGGGACCTGCGCGTGCCATAAGTGTCTGCCAAGAAATGTTGCCGCTCGACACTTTGGCAACCGCAGACAGTGGTGCCCATCGCATTTTGCTCAGTCAGATGTGGACCTGTAAGTTTCCCCGCGCGCTCACTCAATCCTCTGGATTTTGCACGATGGGATGCGCAGTGCCGCTCGCAATCGGAACACAGCTCGTAGAACCCAACCGCACAGTTGTGTCCTTTAGCGGTGACGCTGGTTTTCTGATGGTTGTAGGAGAGCTAGCAACCGCCGCCGACCACGGCCTTAAAACGATCTTTGTGGTTTTTGATGATGCGTCCTTGGCCTTAATCGAACTCAAGCAACGCGGGCGAAAACTCGAGAATGTCGGTGTAGACTTCACAGGTACGGACATCGCGGCCGTCGGGCTTGCCTTTGGTGGCAAAGGTGTATCAGTTTCTAACGAAGACGCGCTTCGTGACGCACTTAGTCAAGCGCAAAACGCCGATACTTTTACCGTGATTGCAGTTCAAATCGACAAAAAAGCCTACGACAATGCCTTCTGATAACCCCACGCCTCGGGCGTTAGACGGCGTTCTTGTTTTGGACCTGAGTCGTATTTTGGCTGGCCCGACCGCAACCCAACTTTTGGGGGATTTGGGCGCCACGGTTATCAAGATCGAAAACCCAAGCACGGGGGGCGATGACACTCGAAGTTGGGGACCGCCGTACGTGCAAACGATCGATGGAAAAAGCGATCTCAGCGCCTATTTTCTTTCCGCCAACCGCAACAAATTTTCGGTCTCCGCCGACCTGTCAACAAGAGAGGGCCAAGACCTCGTTAAACAAATCGCCTCTCAGGCCCAAATTGTAATCGAGAATTACAAGCCCGGTGGGCTCAAAAAATACGGACTTGATTATGCCTCTTTGAGTGCGCTCAACCCGGACCTTGTTTATTGCTCTATATCTGGGTTTGGACAAACTGGCCCCAACCGTGATCAGCCCGGGTATGATCTGATGGCGCAGGGCTTTGGCGGCATCATGTCCATCACCGGAGACCCAGAGGGGGCACCCATGAAAGTTGGCGTCGGGATCGCCGATGTGATGTGCGGTATGTACGCAACAATCGGCATGTTGGCCGCGCTCCGTCATGCTGAAGCGACAGGAGAGGGTCAGCAAATTGATCTTTCACTCGTAGACAGCCAAATGGCTTGGCTCATCAATGAGGGCACAAACTACCTCACCTCCGGCAGCCCACCAAAAAGGCGCGGGAACGGCCACCCGAACATTGCGCCTTACAATGTTTTTGAAACCTCTGATGGGCATGTGATCCTTGCAGTCGGCAACGACACCCAATTTCAATCTTTCTGCACCGCGTTTGACCGCAACGATCTGAAACACGACCCCAAGTTTGAAACAAATCCGCTAAGGTTACAAAATCGAGCCGCTCTCGAAACCGCCATTACTGAAACATTATGTGCCAGAAGCACGGGTGAAGTTATTTCAATTTTGAAAAGTCGAGGCGTTCCCTGCGGGCCGATTCATACCATCGATCAAGCGCTTTCCTCGCCTCAAGCGATTGCACGCGAGAGCGTTGTCAATGTTCCATCCTCGACTGCGACATCAGGCAGTGTGAATGTGCTTGGAAACCCGCTGAAGTTTTCAAAAACGCCTGTGCAATACGCGAAATCTCCTCCGCGTTTTGGCGAAGATTCCAAAGACATACTTGCCCTTCTGTCGCAACACAAATCCCAACACAGATCACGAAAGGGTGAAAACTGATCACCTTTTAGAGCCATAACGGTTTGGTGAAGTGCGCGGATTCTGCGGCAGCCATATAGTCGGACCAACACTCTTGATGCGTTCGAAAGGTCTAATAATGCTGACAGATATCAGTGATTGCGAAGTGAGCCTATCCGATAAGGCTGCCTTAGACGAATGGAACAGTGTCATCCTCGGCGTGCTATCGCACGCGCAATCCACAGGCCAACATCTCACCCGCTTGCTTTCACTCGCTCCTGACTATGCAATGGGCCACGCTATCAAAGGTCTAAGTTGTCTGATGTTGGGGCGGCGCGAAATGGTGCATGTGGCACGTGATGCTCTTAAGGAAACCAAGCGCTGCCTGTCTCTTGGAGGGGCAACAGAGCGAGAACGCTTATGGTGTGCCTCGCTCGCAGATTGGCTTCATGGAAAACCATCTCAGTCTATCGCCCGAATGGAAGCTGCGATGCGCCTCAATCCAGCGGATACGATCAGCATGAAGTTGTCTCACGGTATACGTTTTATGCTGGGTGACAGCCACGGGATGCTACGGTCGGTTGAGAGTGTCATCAGCGCCCATGGTACTGCACACCCGCTCTATGGATATGCCTTGGGATGTCACGCGTTTGCGCTGGAAGAAAACGGCCGCTACGACAAAGCGGAACGGGTGGGACTGCGCGGACTCGAATTTGCGTCCGATGATGCTTGGGGCCTACACGCCGTGGCGCATGTCTACGATATGACCCATATGACAGAACAAGGGATCTCCCTCATCGACAGCAATTTGGAGGCTTGGGGGCACTGCAACAACTTCCGTTTCCACGTTTGGTGGCACAAGGCCCTGTTGCACCTTGATCAAGGTGACATCAGCACTGTTCTGGACCTCTATGATGCCAAAGTTCGAGACGAAAAAACTGACGACTACCGCGATTTCTCCAATGCCAGCTCCCTTCTCATGCGCTTGGAAATTGAAGGTATCAATGTTGGAAATCGCTGGGCCGAATTGGCAGATTTGGCGGAAAAACGTACTGATGACGGCTGCTTAACTTTTGCGGACATGCATTACATGCTGGCCCTTATCGGCGAGCAGCGGCCTGACGCCGCCGCGCGTCTGAACGCCCGCGTCGCATACGATGCACGTAACAACGATGAGGCGGCTTGCATCATGAAGTCTCCCGGCGTCGCAACATGCGAAGGACTTGTAGCCTTTGGAGGCGCAAATTACGCCACCGCTTTTTCGCACCTTCGATCGGCGCAAACCAATTTCAAAGCGATGGGCGGGAGTCATGCACAGCGCGATATTTTTGAGCGTTTGACAATCGAAGCTGGTCTGCGCGCCGGTCGTTTGGCCGAAACCGAAACATTGCTACGTGCCCGCACACTTTTACGCGGTGGCCATGAGGACTCATTTGCAGCGTCCCGCATGTCCCAAATTTCAAAACTTCGCTCCTTTTCCGCTGCGTCAACAGCGGCGAACTAAGCCTGAACAAGGAAACAAACTGTGGGTAACACGACCTTTGCACCTGCTCAGGCCTTGCCGACCTCCGCAACGAAAGCGGCCGTCAATACACGCGACGTTCGGCTCGATTTCTTCCGTGGGATCGCGATGTTCATCATCTTAATCGCACATGTCCCCGGGAACTGGCTTACCCTATGGATTCCTGCACGCTTTGGGTTCTCAGACGCAACCGAAGTGTTTGTCTTCTGCTCAGGTATGGCAAGTGCACTTGCCTTTGGGCGCGTGTTTCGCGAGCAAGGCAATCTTATGGGCACCATGCGGATCAGCTATCGAATATGGCAGATCTATTGGGCACACATCTGTCTATTCTTCGCCATTTCCACAGCAATGGTGGCTCTAAACAGTCTTCTTCCAGACGGCCGCGATTACGTCGCCCAACTCAACCTTTACCCGTTCTTTAAAAACACTCAGGACAATCTCTTGGGCTTAATGACCCTCACATATGTTCCGAATTATTTCGATATCCTGCCAATGTATCTGGTCATTCTCGCCATGCTGCCGATAGCTGTCGTCCTAGCGGATATTCACAAGGCGCTGTTCTTTGGCGCTGTTATCACAGTATGGCTTTCTGCAAACCTATACGGCATCAATTTCCCTGCCGAGCCCTGGTCAGATCGATCATGGTTCTTTAACCCTTTCGGCTGGCAGCTCATCTTTTTTACGGGCTTTGCATTGAACGCAGGTTGGATCAAAGCGCCGCCAATCGACACGCGTCTGTTCGTTGCTGCGTTTCTCATAGTGTTGGTGACTGTCCCATTTGCGCACTTTCGGGTTTTTAATGCCTTTCCTTGGTTCTTAGAGTGGCGAAAAGAGTGGACGTTCCTTTTCAACAAAACCAATTTTGGCGTCCTGCGATACGTTCATTTTCTCTCTTTGGCTTACGTAGCTTGGATGCTGGCAGGCCCCACAGGCAAGCGTTTGTTGCCAAGTGATCCTACATCAAAACTGGGCGCGACATGGAAAATGCTTCTGACCATGGTTCTAAAGGTAGGACAGCAATCTTTGGCTGTGTTCATCGCATCGATGTTCCTTGCAAGACTTATGGGTGCCTTGCTTGACCAAGTAGGCCGAACCCATTTTTCAATGCTCTGGGTCAACTTTTTCGGCGCAGCATTAATTGTCGGCGTGGCATATGGCGCCGCCAAATTCAAATCTCAACCTTGGCGATCTCGGAGCCCTTCAAATGCTAAGACGTGACTTTATAGCGAGCCTCGCTGCGCTTGCCGCCTCGCCTGCGTGGGCCGAGGGCACCCATGAACCCGGACTGAAACTTGACGGCCCCACACCCTTCGATCCTGCTGATGTATTGGGCCTAGCGCGCACCCTCAGCAAACACCCCTACCACCCCCCTGCACGTGTGCCAAAAGAATGGACCGACATCGCCTACGAAGACTACGTTTCAATCTGGTTCGATGTACGCAACGCCTTGTGGAACGACGAAAGTGAAACACCTCTTAGACTGGATGTGTTTGCACCCGGACTGTACTTTCCACATCCCATCGATATTTCCATTGTCGAAGACGGTATGGCACGGCCGCTGCGCTTTGATTTTGAAGTCTTTGACAAGACAGACAAGTTCCCAGATCTACCGACCGACGATACACTGGGATACTCCGGTTTGCGCTTGCGCGCCGAATTGGAGAAGCCAGGCATCTATCAAGAATTCGCTGTCTTCCAAGGGGCCAGCTATTTCCGCGCCATTGGAACCGGCGATATCTACGGCCAATCAGCTCGAGGTTTGGCAATCAACACAGCATCACCGGACGGGGAGGAGTTCCCGGAGTTTCGCGCATTTTGGCTAGAGAAGCCGCAATCTGGTTCACAAACCTTCGTGGTGCATGCGCTGCTCAATAGCCCCAGCTGTACCGGGGCCTATAGGTTTGAAATCACGCCTGGGCAGCCGCTGACCATGGATGTTACAAGTCATGTCTTTCCCCGAGTGGATCTGGAAAATGTCGGCATCGCGCCTCTCACCTCCATGTTCCAGTACGATCAGACAAACCGCCATCGTTTCTCGGACTTTCGTCCCGCGGTACATGACACCGATGGGCTTTCTATCGTAAACGGCGCAGGTGAAACGCTTTGGCGTCCACTCGCCAACCCAAACACGCTTCAGATCAGCGAGTTTATCGACAACAACCCAAAAGGTTTTGGTCTTCTGCAACGCGCAAGAGAGTTCGGAGACTTTGCGGATCTACAAGCTTTGTATCATCGACGTCCCGGCGTCTGGATAGAACCCGAAGGCGATTGGGGACCCGGTGCTGTGACGCTGGTAGAAATTCCTACACAATCAGAAATCTACGACAACATTGTGTGTTATTGGAAGCCTCAAGCCGGCCTCAAACGCGGGTCAGAAGCGACGTTTTCTTATCGCCTAACTTGGGGAGAAGAGACCGAACAGGGCCAGGGCATAAGTGTCCTGAATACAATGATAGGTGCAGCATTTGAAAACAACGGCACGATCGTTGCGATCGACTTCGCCCCCGCTAGCTCTGTACCAGAAGATCTCTCTGAAGTCGAAATACACGTCGAAAGCACTGCGGGCGAAGTGTCCTCGGGAGTACTTCAACGCAATCCTGAGACGGGCGGTCCCCGGCTGGCTTTCAAGTTTCACACTGGCGAAGAAACTCTTATCGAGTTTCGCGCACAGCTCCGACTGGCAGGCGCACCACTAAGTGAAGTCTGGCTCTACCGGTGGACTGCATGACGCAATACGCCGCCGCGCATATGCCTGAACGCGCGCCACTTAATATGCCGAAGCAAACCTTCTCCAAGGTTGGAAGTAGGCGCGGCATGCACAAACGTGCACGTCCAACGGTTTTACTTTGGCGGATAGCCGCATTTGTGCCGTCGATCGCCTTAACGTTCGTGCTCTGCCTATCCGTCATGCGCTACCTCAGTTTTGGAGGCGTGTCCGCGATAGATATTCTAGTCTTGGGCTTGGTCGCACTTTCGACAGTCTGGCTGGTGTTTTCGGCGACCAACGCATGTCTGGGGCTGCTCAGCCTTGCGCTGGGAAATGTTCGAGTTGCCAAACCACAGCTTTCGCACTCTCAACGCGATGTCGCGCTTTTGATGCCTGTTTACAACGAGACACCATGGGACGTCTTTGGCAACGCATCTGCTATGTTGCGCGAACTTTCCGATAACGCAGGTGGTGACCGCTATGCCCTGTTTATCTTAAGCGACACACGTGATCCTGAAACGGCGATTTTAGAGGAACGCGCCTTTCACAAATTAGGAGAGCACTGTTGTCCAAACACCGATGTTTATTATCGCCGGCGCAAGGACAACACGGATAAGAAGGTCGGGAACATTACCGACTGGGTTGAAAACTGGGGCGCAGCCCATGACGCAATGGTGGTCTTGGACGCTGACAGCCTTATGAGTGGCAGCGCCATTCACCAACTCACGCGCGCTTTGGCAGATGATCCGGACGCAGGCCTCATTCAAAGCCGCCCAATGCTGATTGGCGCGCAAACCTTGTTTGGCCGCGTCCAACAGTTCTCAAATTCGGTCTATGGTTGGCTGGTCGCCGAAGGTCTGGCGAGTTGGTCTCAACATGAAGGCAACTATTGGGGGCACAATGCCATTATCCGTACAAGGGCCTTCGCTGAAAGTGCGCGATTGCCGCACTTGAAAGGATGGCGTGGCGACTCGAGACTATTGCTCAGCCATGACTTTGTTGAAGCAGGCATGCTTAGGCGTGCAGGCTGGGCTGTACGTCTACTCCCCCGTCTTGATGGCAGCTATGAAGAAACCCCACAAACACTGATAGACTACGTTGTACGTGATCGCCGTTGGTGCCACGGCAACATGCAACACCTCCGCATACTCGCTGCAAGCGGGTTCCATGTCATTTCTCGGTTTCACCTCCTTCTTGGGGCGCTGGCATTCCTGATGTCACCCGCTTGGCTTGCCGTCACCATTTTGTGGGCATTTGTTGGTGTAACCGACGACACCGCGATCAGCTATTTTTCCCCTGCAAATCCGCTGATGCCCATATGGCAACAGACCACAGACAACATGGTTTGGTTCTTTTTGCTCTTCATCTACGGAATGTTGTTATTTCCAAAATTGGCCGGTGCAGTCATTTTTGGCTTTCAACCGCAAACGCGAGCAGCCTACGGCTCAACTCGGCTCTTTGTAGGATCTATGGCTGTAGAGCTGCTCTTGTCGGTCTTATACGCGCCGATCATGATGGTGCATCACACCATCGCAGCGCTGTCGGCATTTGCAGGGCGTAAATCAGGATGGGCACCTCAAAATCGAAACGAAGAAGGCTATGGTTGGCTTCAGAGTTTGAGATTTCACTGGATCGAGACAGTCTTTGGATGTGCTCTTTTGGGAGGCATACTCTTTGCAGACATATCAGCTTGGATCCTTCCGATTGCAATCAGCCTTGCAGCGGCTGTTCCACTGTCCAAACTCAGCTCTATATCGGTTGCAAACGCCACGGCCCGTGTATTGCGCCTCGACACGCCCCACACACTTGTCGAGCCCAAGATTGTTGCTCTTGCGCGCAGTGAACGTGCTTGGATGAAATCAGTTCTGACAGAAACACCGTCTCCACAAAGGATTGCCGCAGAATAGGCGGCAGTCGACGGGGGTTCCCACTAGTGCCCATGCAAATTGTCGACGGCAAAGTGAAACATCAAAGCCCTTCGAACCAATCCACTACGAGATCTGGCCAGCTGCGTGGAATAGAATGTCCTCCGGGAAACAACGCTAACTCTAGTGCTGAATCCGGTGAGCAACGATCCCAAATACGTCGCCAATAAGGACCGTCCGTGTCAAACCGATCCGCTTTCAAATTGTCACACTGGTTGGTTTCGCGCCACACTGACATTGCGTGAAAGATGTCTCCTTGCACCAAGGCATCAGGATCATCTGCCGGGCGACCATTTACCACCCGCCCTTCTAACGGAACCGTTCCGTCCGTCCAACCGTGCGTATGCAACAGCCTCACTGGCCCTGCACACTCCGTGGGGTGCGGTCGCCAAAAATTTCCACCTAATGGGGCGTAAGCCGCAAAGGCTTCCGGCTTCAAACATGCCGAATACGCAGTCATAGAACCGCCAATGGAAAAACCTGCTAAAATCATCCGATTTGGATCAAGGTCAAATCGACCCTCCGCATCATCGCGCACAGCGACCAGGAAAGAGATATCATCCAACTGCGCGCCGGAATCTGGGTGAAACCGCCAGCTCCGGCCGTTGCGCCCTTCGCGTACCACGCCATCCGGTGCGACAACTGCCACTCCGCGCGCCAAAAAACCGGACACCATGCCGCTGTTGCGCAATGCGCCTTTGCCGCTTCCGCCCCACCCGTGAACATAAACCACCGCGGGTACAGGCCTATCCACATTTTCAGGCATCGCAATGTAGTAGGAGCGCCCACCAACATCGCACGGTGTTTCACTTGAGCACGCTTGGATCGATGTCCCGAACGTCAGAACAGAAGCCAAACACCCCCAAAAACCAAACCGCATCACTGCACCTTTCTCACTGGCAAACCATGGCCCAACCAACCCGGCCCCAAACGAGAGCCCAACATACCTTCAGAGACATCGAAAATCGGACCGATGCCGGCTTTCTTTAGTTGCCTGCTGAGTTTGGCTGATCGCACCCCCCGCGCGCAAATCACGGCAATCGGCTGATTGTGTGACACCCGCGCTTCTTGAAGTTCACTCACAAACTCTTGCATCCTCAGATCCAATGTCAGCGCGTGCAAAGGCACACCTGTCTTTTGCCACTCATCAGGCCGTCGGATATCAACCAACAAAATGTCACCCGTTTGGGCCGCCTGATGCGCCTCAGTCGGTGACATTACGAGAGTGGTCGCCTCGTGTGAGCGGTTGCCCACGTTCAAATGATACGCTGTCGCGCCAATCGCCAAGGCCCCTCCAAGGGCAAGAAACAGTCGGCGCGACAGTATCATATTCCACTCAATTCAAAGGGGCAGAAGACGTGTAGTTGGGAATGGTGCGATCCGATGCAGGCTTTGCCTCGATACCGTCCCAATTCCCATCGGCCAGTGAAATATTACCTGGAATGTCTTCTTCCCAAAATCCCACCACTGCTTCGGTAATGTTCAAGTAAAGCTCACCATCAACAATCCTCCACAGGTTGGGATTACCTGGGACTTTGCCGCCTTTGGAAACACCGTAAGCGCAATGCCCGTCAAACTTTGGCACAAATTTTTCTGGGTCTTGCAGGAAGGTCTCCTTGTTGGCTTCGGTAGAGAACGCAAACATCGCACCGTTGTACTCGGCGGTGATATTTTTGTCTCCGGCGACCGCTGCCGGCTGTGCGGAGCCTACAGGCGCGGGTTCCAAATCAAAATATGCAACCACATCATGTCCTGAAACGGCGAAACCCGTTTCATCGACGTATTGGTCGCCTGCAAATGCCATATTGGCTGCAACAGAAAAAATCGCAGATGCAAAAATCCACTTCACTGGGTGTCTCCTTCTTAGATGAATGTTTGTAGAAACATTATCACGCCGCTCAAGCGAGACTACCCGTGCTCCCGACCCTGTGATCACTTGTGTCTACAAGACTCCCAACCAAAACTCATCCAAGCAGGTATGCAAATTAAATGAGGTCTGTTTCGGATTAGGCGGCCAGTCAGGCAGCAGATAGACCGGCAAACCAATCAGCAGTTCAGCTCGCTCTACGTTCAGGAAGGTGACCACCGGTTGGAGATTGTTACTTAGTGGTTTCTGCTTCGAAAGCAGAATACACTCCCGCCCAAATCGCAATCGGAAACGACCAATGCCCGCCAAAGACACCGTCCACGTCGGATTTCTCATTTTTCCTGGGTTCCCAATGGCCTGTTTGACCTCGGCAATTGAACCGTTGCGTGCAGCCAACGAAATTGCTGAGAAAACGTCATTTTCTTGGACTGTTCTTTCCGAGTCCGGCGCCCCAGTCACGGCCAGCGCAAACGTTGTTTTTCAACCGGATCAAGCTTTGGGCAGCGCAGAAACTTTGGACTACCTATTTTTGCTATCCAGCCCTCAGGGTACCTTTAGTAACCCGCAAGCAGGAAATGGACGTTTGCGTCATCTCGTACGCCACGGCACCGAAATCGGAGCCGCTAGCGGGGGCATTTTTCCCTTGGCGGATTCTGGACTTTTGCTGGACCGAACCTGCTCGGTCCATTGGTGTTACAAGTCAGCCTTCCAGACGAAATATCCCGATATCAAGTCAAATGATGATGTCATTGTCATTGATCGCGGACGCCTGACGGCATCGGGATCGAGTGCGATGTTTGATATGATGCTTCGCCTCATCGAAAACACTTTGGACGGAACGATCATGACCGAAGTCGCCTGTTGGTTTCAACACCCACTCGTGCGATCAGAAGGCGTGAGCCAAAGTGTACCGGCCTTTAAGACGGACGGATTGGCGAAAGATATGCCCGAACCTGTCGCACGCGCGATCGATATTTTCTCTCAGAACCTTGAAGACCCACTGGCCATTAGCGATGTCGCGGAACAGGTCAACACGTCCCCACGCCAATTGGAGCGGTTCTTCAAGCAGTCACTTGATCAAAGTCCATTGCAATACTATCGCACGCTCCGCATGAATGCAGCACGGCAGATGGTTGTTTATTCAGGTGTGAGCTTGACCGAAATCGCCCAATCTGTCGGTTATTCGGGAACTGCCACCCTAGCAAAGCACTACCGAACAGAATTTGGCCTCACGCCCAGTGAAGAGCGCAAACGGGTCAATCGCTTCAGAGTCGAGCACAACCGTCCCGTGCCGTCGACCTGATTGTTTAAGCGATGGACCGTGCCGCTGTGACAAGCGCGTGATGCAAAGAGCCAGCCGATGAGCGTGGCCCCAGCACCGCACACCCACCTCTAAGCCGGATCAGGAAACAGCCCAGATGGTGGATCATTGTGCGGGTCGCACCTTGAGGTCCCATCGATTGGAGATCAACAGGACATAGCCGTTCAAACAGCGCTTCGCTGCTCGGCCCGGTGATGTCAAATCGGCACCAGCCATCGGTTTGTTCGGTCACAGATCCTTCGCTACCGACAGCGGACTTAACAGTGCGTTCCAGCAATTCGTGGGAAGCGTGGTCTGCGTCGACCATCCATTGATCGGGGCCCATCCACCAAATGCTCCAAGTGTCACTCGCAACAAGAGCGCCCGGTTCGGGAAGGTCGAGACCTGTCAAAGCCTTCATTTTCGCCGCCACCGATGGCCCAGCCCCGGCTCTGGCCGCAAGCGAGGCCAGAGCACGATCAGAGATCTCCGAAATGGTAAGATCGCCGATCACCTCTATGCATGGCGTCGTACCACCTAATGCCGCAATTGGTTTGAGATCAGTCACGCAAACGCCCTCCGTCTGGGTCCACAAAGTGGGCGGAGACCACCTGAACCAACACATCACTGCCATCAAGTGGGCTTATGGCACGCAGTGTCTCGCCCATGCGATTGCTGCCATCTTTGAGCAAACTCAACCCAATAGAGCTCTTGACCACCGGCGAATAGGCGGCGGAGGTCACATAGCCTTGATCGTGAGCCGCATCGACAGGTCCCTCCAAATTCATGAGGTGCGCCCCTGCCAAAACTATGTCGCCGTTTGTGGGTTTCAATCCAACCAACGCCATAGCGCCATCTAAAGCCATGCCCTCGCGCTCAGACAATGTGTTGCCAATACAGTCCTTTTTCTTTGACACCATGCGCCCCAATCCAAGGTTTGAGGCTGTGGTCGTGCCATTGAGCTCAGCCCCGGCTGCATGGCCCTTTTCAATGCGCATCACGCCCAGCGCCTCTGTGCCATAGGGCGTGATATCGTATTCCGCTCCCTCTTCGATCAACCGGCGCATAAGCGCGTCCCCATACTGGGTCGGCACAGCGATCTCATAGGCCAGTTCGCCTGAAAACGAGATCCGAAACAACCGTGCTCGCAGCCCACCACAAACCGTGATCTCACCACAGGCCATAAACGGAAACGCGTCATTCGAAATATCGAATGTGGCATCGACAATTTTTTGCAACACTTTACGTGAATTCGGTCCGGCGACCGCATATTGCGCCCAAGCTTCGGTGGTCGAGACAAGCTGCACATCCAAATCCGGCCAAAGGCATTGACGCGCAAATTCCATGTTGCGATACACCAGAACCGCATTGGCTGTCGTCGTTGTCACAACGAAGTGATCCTCTGCCAGCCGCGCGGCTGTACCGTCGTCATACGCCACCCCATCCTCACGCAACATTACACCATAGCGAACCTTACCAACGGGCAATTTGCCAAAGCCGTTTGCATAGATTTTGTTTAGGAACGTCGCAGCATGCGCCCCCTGCACGTCTATTTTTCCCAGTGTCGTCACATCACAAACGCCAACGGATCTGCGCGTGGCCAATACCTCGCGGTCCACCGATTGGCGCCAATTTGTTTCGCCAGAACGTGGAAAATATTGCGCCCGCAGCCAGTTCCCAACCTCAACAAATTCTGCACCCTGCTCCTTGGCCCACTTGTGGCTGGGGGTCAGACGTGTTGGGTGGAATTCCCTGCCAACCGCACGCCCAGCCAAAGCGCCCATCGCCACCGGGGTATAGGGCGGGCGAAATATTGTAGCGCCGGTTTCTGGGATGGTTTTTCCGGTGAGTTCAGCCATCACTGCCAACCCGGTGAGATTGGCGGTCTTCCCTTGGTCTGTGGCCATTCCCAAAGTTGTGTACCGCTTCAGATGCTCAACCGAACGGAACCCTTCTTGATGTGCCAACCGGATGTCTTTCACCGTCACGTCATTCTGGAAATCGACCCAAGCGCGTTTGGCACCTTTAACATGCCAGAACGGCGTGATGGACAGCGGTGCATCTTCAGCCCGTGGTATTTCAGCGGGATGTGCATCAATGCCAATGTTCGCCAGAGCCTGCACCGCACTCTCTGCGCCGCTCTTCAGGGCGCCATGGGTTGACATCACCCCATTGGCGGCCCCCGCAACCAATTGACCGACAGGTAGGTCTGCGCCGGGAACAAAGGCGTGGATGGTATCATTCCAAACTGGCCGGCCGCGTTGGTGGCAGGTCAGGCCCAAATTCGGGTTCCAGCCCCCAGAGACAGCGACGGCGCAACAGGGCACCACGCGCGTCTGGCCATTGGCCAACCTGATCGTGACGGATTTGATTCCCAACCGCCCTTTGGTATCCACAATCTGTGCTCCGGCCAAAACCTCGGTCCCTTCAATGTCACCAGCGCTGGCACAGGCATCCACACGCACATCAATAACCGCCGGCACACTGACACCTTTGGCAATCAAGTCTCGGGCTGTGCGATGGCCATCGTCGTTGTTGGTAAAGACCACAACCGATTGCGCTGGGGTGACCGCCCAGCGATTTACATAGGCGCGAACGGCCCCTGCGAGCATCACCCCCGGCCGGTCATTATTTTCAAAGGATATCGGTCGCTCAATACCCCCGGCACAAACCACGGCTTGCTTTGCGTAGATGCGCCAGAAGATTTGCCTTGGCCTGCCACTCTCTGGGATCGGCACATGATCCGCCACCCGCTCAAGCGCACCATAGATCCCGTGATCATAAGCACCAACAACCGTCGTGCGTGGCATAATGCGCACATTGTCCATCGCGGCCAATTCGGCCTGCGTCACCGCCAGCCAATCCGCGGCTGACATGTCGGTCAAACCACCGGTCTCCGCGAGAAACCGCCCACCAAGCAAAAAGTCTTCTTCTGCAAGGATCACCCGAGCACCGGCACGACCTGCTGTCAGCGCGGCAGCCAGACCAGCAGGGCCTGCGCCCACTATCAGTAAATCACAATGCAGGAAGCCTTTGTCATAACAATCCGGGTCGTCTTCAAGTGAGAGGTTACCAAGCCCTGCCGCATTGCGGATCACTGGCTCATAGAGCTTCTCCCAAAATGCGCGCGGCCACATGAATGTCTTGTAATAAAAACCCGCTGCAAGAAAGTTGTGGAATATGTCGTTTATCCCAAGTGCGTCGAACTTGAGAGACACCAATCGGTTCTGGCTTTTGGCGGTCAGACCATTGAACAACTCAATAGTTGTTGCACGGGTGTTGGGCTCTTGCCGCCCTCCCGTGCGCAATTGCACCAAAGCATTGGGCTCCTCAGAGCCCGCCGTCACCACGCCGCGTGGGCGATGATACTTAAAGGAACGTCCCATAAGGCGCACCCCATTGGCCAGAAGCGCCGAGGCCAAGGTATCACCGCCACGCCCTTCATAAGTGTTTCCGTCAAATGAAAATTTCACCGGCGCGTTGTGATCAATCAGACCGCCAGTCAGTCGGTTGATACTCATACGCTCCGTCCCCGCTCTTTGGCCACATCGCGGGCCAGCTCTGCGGATGTAATCTCATGTGTCAGCGTATTGCGTGTCACCACCAACCAAGACCGATCACCCTGTTCATGGAACCACAGCTCCCGGTGTTCCCCCGCAGGGTTGTCACGCAAATAGAGATAATCATGAAACGCCTCGGCCGCTGTATCGCTTTGCCAATCAGGCCGGTCGATCAAGCTTGCATCCCCCAGATAGATGAATTCCGCCGCATCACGTGGTCCAAGAAGAGGATGAGGGATCAGCATACTACGCTCTCCGACTGATTGTGGATGGTATCGATTTCGGTGGCCTCTTGGCTTGCTAGGGCCCCCTTGGTCGAAAGATCTGAGTGTTTTTCTTCATTGGCGATGACAAACAAATTGAGACGCCAATGTTTGGCCAAGTCTCGCGCGCGTTTTGCGATCATTCCGAAGCCTCCTCAATGCAAATTGGGCTGAGCGCCTTGCCCCTTTTCGTCGATCATGTTCCCTGTCCGGAACCGATCGAGACGATAGGCGGTGGCGGTTTCATGTGGACGGTCTGTGGCCAACAAATGTGCAAGCGCATATCCCGCCGCAGGCGTCGCTTTAAAGCCGCCATAACACCAGCCACCATTGAAATAGAGCCCATCGATATGGGTCTTATCGATAAAAGGAGACCCATCCATGGACATGTCCATAATGCCGCCCCAACTGCGCAACAAACGCACACGCCCCAGAGCTGGGATGAGAGACATGCCACTTTCGATAACGTCTTCTACCACTGGCAAATTTCCACGCTGGGCATAGCTGTTGTACCCATCGATATCGCCGCCAAAAACCAAACCACCTTTGTCCGACTGGCTACAATAAAAATGACCCGCGCCATAGGTAATGACGCCAGAAAGAATGGGCTTCAAACCCTCTGACACAAACGCCTGCAACACATGACTTTCGATGGGCAAACGCATGCCAGCCATCGCCATCACACGACTTGAAGATCCGGCCACTGACACCGCGACTTTGCCTGCCCCAATGTATCCTCGTGAGGTTTCAACACCGTGCACTTTGCCAGCTTGGATACGGAACCCCGTGACTTCACAATTTTGGATAATGTCCACGCCGCGCATATCTGCGCCACGTGCATAGCCCCAAGCCACCGCATCATGGCGCACTGTGCCACCGCGACGATGCAACAACCCACCTTGGATCGGGAAACGGGCACTGTCAAAATTCAAGAATGGATACAGTCTGCGCACACCCTCCATATCCAGAAGCTCCGCGTCTGACCCGTTCAAGATCATCGCGTTGCCGCGCCGCCGCGCCGCATCGCGTTGTGCATCCGTATGTACGAGGTTCAGAATGCCACGCTGACTTACCATCGCATTGTAGTTGAAGTCTTGCTCCAGACCTTCCCACAGTTTTAGCGAAAACTCATAAAAAGGCCCGTTGCCTTCCAGCAGATAGTTAGAGCGCACAATCGTGGTGTTGCGCCCAACATTGCCGCCCCCAATCCAACCTTTTTCCAGAACGGCAATTCTGGCGCCGCCAAATTCCTTCGCTAGATAGTAGGCCGTAGCAAGCCCGTGCCCCCCACCACCGATGATCACGTAATCATATGCATCTTGCGGGGCTACATCTCGCCACGCAGGTGTCCAGCCTTTGTGTCCCGTGAGGGCCTCTTTGATGACCCGAAATCCACTATACCGCATGGCGTCCTCATCCATTTCGGACAAGATCATCACGATTTAATCATGTTTGAATAGCTTCAGTTCAGACGAGGATGGCGTCATTTCCGACAAATATGCGCAAGTCAGAAAAATCTAGGCTGAAGCTCACATTCGACATCCAACTGCGACCCTCTTTAAGACACTTCAAGCCTCCAAAAGTGTCGATTCATTCACGCCCGCCGGCAGAGAACGGCATCCCTCCCGCACAGCTATCGGCTGGAAAGTCAACGCGCTAAAAGGGACATGCACTTTGCTTGCCCTACATCACTCACCTCCAACACAGAATTACTCATCAAAGTATGATGTGTGTGTGGTGTAGATGGCATCAATCGTTGGTGTCAGCCGGTCAAGGTGCTTGCGTAGAATCTGATCGGCGGCCTCCACCTGGCCGCCAAATAAGGCCTGCAAAAGCATTTGATGGTCCTGATATAAAACGTCCATCGTTTCCTTGCTCGTCAGCGCCAACATACAAAGACGATCTACCTGCGCCTTATTCTCGGCAATGACTTCAAAAGCAAACGCCTGCTTGGCAGATGCACAAAGAAGTTTATGAAACTGATAGTCCAGCTTGTGGAACATACTGGCATCTTCCGAGGAGATTGCGACAGCTTGCTCGCGAAGGTTTGCCTTCAATGCCGCGTCTACCGACTTGTCGCGAGTGTTTGCAGCACAGCGGATTACCTCCAACTCAACGGCTGCCCGCAAAAACCTGGCATTTGAAATCAACTGTCGTGAAAACGGCCGAACGACAGTTGCGCGTTGTGGTCGTATCAACAGGAGATTGAGGTTTGCAAGTCGGGTGAAAGCTTCACGAACCGGCTGCCGCGAATAGCCAAAGGACTTAGCAATCTCTGTTTCGGAGATTTTTGTACCGGGCAGCAAATCGAGCTGAGTGATTTGGTCAAACAGCGCATCGAACACAACGTCACTGCTTGTCGTTCGATCAAATGTGCCAATTGCTGCCATCGTGTGCGCTTCCTACTTTTGCCCACCGACAATGTGGCACGGATAAAATCCAAAACATAGGGGTTTTTGGATACTAGATGACAAATTATTCTGCATTTTTATCAGCAAAAACGAAATAGGCCCTGTATCGATAATCCAATTTTTAGTTGACTAGTATCCAAGTTAGGATATTGAGTGAGGCCATGGACGGTCGGAGGAGCGTGCCGGGAGAGAATCAAACCATCCACGAGTTGGGTGTGAGACGGTCACGCACAATGCTCCGCAAATTTCGGAAGAAATATTCGGTCCTGATGGGCTGGAGCAAACCAAGACTTGAACCTGATCTGGGAGGATAGAATGTTCAATCACACACTAAAAACCATGGCCGTGGCGGCAGTTTTGCTAAGCGGCGTTTCCGGTGCACACGCGGATGTAACGCTTCGCGGAGCCAGTATGTTCAACGAAGAGCACGCGTTTACGATAACATTGCGCGAATTCGAACGGCTGGTCGCTGAGAAATATGAGGGTGAGGTCAATTTCGATTTGCGCTTGAATGGAGAGCTCGGCGTTGAGTCCGACTATGTCACCTACCTCAATCAAGGCGTTGCAGTCGACTACACCATTCTCGCCCCATCAAACATGGCGGTTTTCTCGGAATCAATTCCATTGATGGATATGCCATTCCTTTTCCGTGACCTTGAGCACTGGAACTCAGTACTGTCCTCTGACGCGCTCAAACCTCTTGAAGATGACCTCAGAGAAGCAGCCGGAATTGTCATCGTTGGGTATCACGGCGGCGGTGTGCGCAACCTTGCCTCTGCCGAGCCAATCACCAGCATGGAAGAACTGGCAGGACATCGAATGCGGGTTATGGGCGCCCCTATTCAGGCACAAACATTCGCAGCGGTCGGGGCCGCGCCTTCTGCCATAGCTTACAACGAAGTGTACAATGCAATTCAGACCGGAGTCATCGCCGGTTTCGAGAATGAAGCAGCGTCTATCCAGAACCTAAAGTTTTATGAAGTCGCCCCACACATCTCGCTAACGCAACACACGATCACCGTGCGACCGATCGTAATGTCTGCAAAGATCTTTGATGATCTGCCTGAAGGTCTGCAGGCCGCTATTCTGGAAGCGGGAGCAGAAGCAGGTGCGTTTGGCCGTGCCCTGGAGAGCGGGCAGGACGGCGAGAAACTTCAAGCAATGATCGAAGCTGGTCAAATTGAAGTGCATGATTTCGAAGGTCGCGAACAAATGTTGGAATTGGTCCAGCCGGTTCAAGACGCCTATGCAGCAGAGCTTGGCGCAACGGAACTGCTCCAAAACGTGCGCGGCATGTAGTCGCCTTGCTGACGGTCGGCAGCGTTTGTCCCGACCGTCAGCACACGTCCAGACGCTATCGCGTGTCACACAGCGATGAAGGGCAGTTCATATGCTTGGAATATTTCTTAATCGGTTCTGCCTTGGTCTTCGCGCGTTGCTTGGGCTGATGATGGGGCTCTTAGCGATACCTGTAGCGATGCAAGTCATCTCACGATACACAGGCCTAATACCCACCTATCTTTGGACCGAAGAGCTAGCGACATTCCTTTTTGTCTGGATCGTCATGATCGGTTCTATTGTGGCCGTTTGGGACGGAACCCACTTCGACGTGCGGATCACCTCGGATGCGCGTTCACCATTTTTGCGGCTTATACAGAACGGAATAGTTCACCTTTCCATAATGATGTTCGGAGCTTTGTTCCTGATCTATGGCATCGACTACGCCGAGTTCGGCGGAAACCAACGGTCTGTAATGATGCGCGCGAACTTGGCCATTACCCATGTTTCTGTGCCGATTGCCGGCGGCTTTTGGCTTTTGATGGCTGGATATCGTTTGTCCGAAGACGTGGCACAATTCCTTACCCGAGAGAACAACCACTCATGATCCTCGATACAGCCACCGCCGCGACGATGCTGATCGCCGCGTTTTTAGTTTTGATCTTCATCCGCATACCGGTCGCCTTTGCACTGGGCCTTGCAACAGTTCCGGTGGTTTTGCTTGAACTGCGATTGACACCTTTCATCGTTTTAGACCGGATGTTCCAATCCTACAATTCGTTCATCTTGCTTGCTGTTCCCTTCTTTCTTTTGGCAGCAAACCTAATGAATTCCGGCAAAGTCACCGACCGCCTGATCGAACTTGCGCGCGTCCTCACGGGGTGGATGCCCGGAGGGTTAGGACATGTGAATGTCGCGGTTTCGATGCTGTTTGCGGGCATATCAGGGTCTTCGACAGCGGATGCAGCCGGCATAGGAAAAATTCTAATCCCAGCTATGGAAAAAGAGGGTTACGACACAAAGTTTTCCGTCGCCATTACCGCCTGTTCCTCTGTAATGGGCGTCATTATCCCGCCGTCTATCCTGATGATCGTCTGGGGTGGCGTCATGCAGGTGTCAGTTGGTGCGCTGTTTTTAGGCGGAGCGATCCCCGGCCTGATGATTGGTCTCTCCTTGATGGCGACGGTCTACGGCTTCGCAAAGGTTCGCAACTACCCGGTCACCGCCACGCCGAACTGGGCCGAGTTCTGGGCCGCTTGGAAAGGTGCATCACTTGCGCTGCTGACACCGATATTTGTAATTGGCGGTATCGTGGGTGGTCTTGTTACACCAACCGAAAGCGCTATTATCGCTGCCGGATACGCGCTCATCCTCGGTATGTTTGTCTATAAGACGGTGACACCAAAAGACCTTGGATACATCCTCTACGACACGGCACGTTTCGCGGCCATCTCTCTGTTCGCCATTGGTACCGCAACCGCTTTTGGATGGCTGCTATCGTTTTACGATGCGCCACGTCTTATCGTCAGCATTCTGACCGCTTGGGAGTTCGGCCCATTTGGCACTGCATTGCTCATTGCATTACTGTTCTTGCTTTTTGGCCTGTTTATAGACGCTATCCCAACGATCATTATCTTGGGCACTGTCCTGATGCCCGTCGCTCAGGCAGGAGGTGTAGATCCGATCGCATTCGCTATTATTGGTATCGTCTCACTTGCTTTTGGCTTGGTGACGCCACCCTATGGGTTATGCCTCCTCATCTCTGCAGCCATCGGCGGCCTCAATGTTGTGAACGTATTGCGCGAAGTCGCGTTTATCCTTGCACCAATGCTGGTGATCCTCATTTTGCTAGCTGCATTTCCAGAGATAATTCTGTGGCTCCCTAAGACACTTATGCCCGGCGCGTTTCGATAAACGCACCCAGCAACGCGGGTTCGAAACACCACAAAATTCAACCCAACATCAACCGCGAAGCATCGGTTCGCAAAAGGAAAGACTGACATGAAACTTGCAGGTAAAACAGCAATCGTTACGGGCGGTGGACGTGACATAGGTCGCGCAGTCGCAACAAAGCTGGCCTCAGAAGGCGCCAACGTTGCGATCAACTACTTTTCCAGCTCACAAGGCGCAGACGAAACAATTGCCACAATCGAAGCCGCAGGCGGCAAAGCCATCGCGATTCAGGGCGATTTGAACAAACAAGCGGAAGTTGACACGCTTGTCTCTCGCACTGTGGAAACCTTCGGCGGCGTTGATGTTCTCGTTAATAACGCTGGCGGTTTGATCGGCCGGAAAACCATCTCGGAAATGTCCGTTGAGCATTGGAATGCAGTGATGAGCCTAAATCTCACCAGCACCTTTCTGATGACCAAAGCTTGCCTCACCAAGATGAATTCCGGTGCCATTGTAAATCTCGCCAGCCAAGCCGGTCGAGATGGCGGCGGACCAGGTGCCGTTGCCTATGCGACATCAAAAGGCGCAGTGATGACCTTCACCCGAGGCTTGGCCAAGGAACTTGGACCCGACATTCGCGTCAATGCACTTTGCCCGGGTATGATCGACACCGATTTCCACAACATCTTTACGCCCGATGCGGGTCGGCGTGGCTTTGAGGCAAACGCACCATTGAAACGTCAGGGTGTTGTGGAAGATGCCGCCAATCTTGTGCTGTTCCTTGCCTGCGAAGACAGCGCCTTTATCACCGGCGCCAATATCGATCTCAATGGAGGCATGCTGTTTTCATAAGGTTTCGGAGTTCTTACTGCACAGTTTCGCGATCTTGCAACTGTCGAGCGTGTTTCGGCAAACGCAATTTGTATCGCGGTTACACTGACGCCTCCGAACGTCTTAAAAGGCGCCGCCGAGGCTAAGGCATAATCCCAAAAGAGGTCACAGGTGCCTCTTTTGAGAGTATCGAAGTCACGTAACAGACGCTCTGATGAACAACTGGTATCGGAAAGTTATGAGATCATGAAACAGACTTGGCGATGGTTCGGCCCCACGGATGCGATCTCAATTCGCGAAATAAGGGAAACTGGCGCGGCCGGGATTGTGTCCGCGCTGCACCATGTTCCGGCCGGCCAGGTTTGGCCGGTCACGGACATAGAGGCCCGACAGCGTGAGATTGAAACACCCGACGGGAATCCGTCCGGCCTGACTTGGGATGTGGTCGAAAGCCTACCCGTATCTGAGGCAATCAAGTCGAAAACCGGCCCCACTAAGCGTCATTTAGCGGCTTACAAAGAAAGCCTGCAAAATCTCGCTCAATGCGGCATTCAAACGGTGTGTTACAACTTCATGCCCGTGCTGGATTGGACCCGAACCGACCACAGTTATCCGTTACCAAATGGCGGAAACGCTTTGCGCTTTGACCTCATTGATTTCGTCGCCTTTGATTGTTTCATTTTGTGCAGAAAAGGCGCGGTGGATGACTACGACCCCGCAATCGTAGAAACTGCGATGATGCGCTTCCAGCATCTCGACGTTTCAGAGAGCCGGAACCTGTCAGACAATATCGTTGCAGGATTGCCCGGAGCGAACGATCATTGGCAACTTGATGAGTTAAAACATCTTCTGGAGGCCTACGCGGGTATGACTCCCGAGACGCTTCGCACCAATCTCATAGATTTCCTCACAGAAGTCATCCCGACGGCCGAAGAACTCGGGATCAGACTATGCTGTCACCCAGATGATCCACCGTTTCCATTGCTTGGCCTGCCACGTGTTATGTCCTCGATGAGCGACTACGCAAAAGTTCTGGACGCCGTGGAAAGCCCGGCAAACGGAGCGACTCTTTGTACAGGCTCGCTGGGTGTTGCCACAGACTTTGATCCAGTAGAATTCATAAAAAGGCACGGTGAACGCATCCATTTCGTGCACCTTCGCAATACAGTCCGCTCCGGAGCAAGCGACGGTGACCGCCACAGCTTCTCCGAAGCAGAGCATTTGGAAGGGGACGTTGATATGATTGCAACAATTCGTGCCCTATTGGCGGAAGAAAGTCGACGCCGCGATCAAGGCCGACCGGATCACGACATTCCCATGCGACCAGACCATGGTCATGCATTGCTGAGTGATTTTGACCGCCCCACGCAGCCCGGATACCCGCTCATTGGTCGACTACGCGGCCTTGCTGAACTGCGCGGCGCAATACTTGCCTGTACTTAAACACGCCAAGAGCGACACCTCAGGAACCGCACTTAAACCTGACTGGCTGACGTCAAAGCCAACAACTCAAGTTTGGGCCATTCTAAGAGAAAGCACTTCACGCAGGTCATGCCCAGCTGGGGAGATGCCGAAAGGTTCGGCGCGACCTGAAGTGAGGAAGCCACGCGAGCCAAGGCGGTTGGGAAACGAACGACGACACCTACGCCTCAAGCTCTTTTAGGAACGTGCGGAATGCTTTTCGGGCAGAGCCAGGGTGGCGCACTTTCTTGGCAGCCTCGAGGTTTGACAAGTCGTCGCCGACGACGATCAATCCAACCATGCCCATGTCATAGTGGGGCAAGCATATATAACCGTAAATGCCTGGCACGGTGAATTCGACAGTCACTTCCTCATCGATCGCACCATTCCATCCTTCTGCACCTTCAGGGATCATGCCACGCTTAGAGGCTGCATTATGACCCGTGTCGGTTGGGATGAATGTAACACTATCCCCAAGCGCGACCCGCAAAATTGCGGGCTCAAACACATTGGGCGTATTGGCATCACTGCAAGCTGCGTTGAGCATCAGTATGCTATGTTTGTTTTCCTCTAAAACTGTCGGCAAAGGGCAGGCCCAAACCGCAGAGGACGCGCCAAGCGCGGTCATGGATAGTAAGAACTTACGACGCGTAGGCATGAACAATAAGGTCCTTTCGAGGCCCAGTAGAGATTGCGACATCAACACCGTAGGTTTCGGAAATGGCAGCGGATCGCAGGACTGTCTCAGGCGTGCCTTGCGCCAAAATTCTGCCTTTCCCAAGCAGGATCAAATGGTCTGCAAAACGCGCCGCGAGGTTAAGATCGTGCAGTGCTACGAGCCCGATTGCATCGCGATCAGCCATTGCGCGCTTGATCCGACCAAGCACCTCAAGCTGGTGTCGCAAATCTAGCGCAGAAGTTGGTTCATCAAACAAATAGACGTCCGATCTACGGATCAGCGCCTGCGCAGCAGACACCATTTGCGACTGTCCGCCAGAGAGTTCGCTCACATAGGCTTCGGCCAAATGACCAATTCCAGCAGAATGCAAAGTCAAGCTAACCGTACGTATATCCTCCTCGGAGACGCGCCACCCCTTTAGCTGTTTATGCGCCATCATCACTACGTCAAAAACGGTCAATGCGGCATTGGCAGCGAAGTATTGCGGCATAAAGCAGATGCGTTTTAGCCGCTCGCGCATAGGCAGCGTATCAAGGTCAATGTCGCCCAGAGTGATTGTACCTGAACGCGGCTTGGTCAGGCCAGAAATCAACCGAAAAAGCGTCGACTTACCAGCAGCGTTAGGGCCGATCAACGCCGTGACCTGACCTGACTTTAGGCCATCAAACCCGACACCGCGCAATACTGGCTGCGCGCCGTACGAAAATTCAAGATCGGTCGCAGACAGAATACTCATTGCCAGTGCCTTTTGCGTTGTCCCAAGATGAGCAGGATAAAGAATGGTATGCCGATCAGCGACGTGATCATCCCAATCGGATAGA
Source organism: Shimia sp. NS0008-38b (assembly GCF_040370365.1). NCBI lineage: Bacteria > Pseudomonadati > Pseudomonadota > Alphaproteobacteria > Rhodobacterales > Roseobacteraceae > Shimia > Shimia sp. NS0008-38b. The sequence continues at coordinate 338,364 of NZ_BAABWQ010000002.1, forward strand.
CGATTCCTGGAGTGATGGCTTTGGATGCAATGGACGTCCCCGACAGTATCACCGCGCCGCAAAGGGCCGAGAGCGGTAAGAAACCGCGCTGATCTTCTCCAACGATCATGCGGGCAATATGCGGGCCAACGAGGCCAACAAATGCGATCGCGCCGACAAACGATACTGCAACCGCCGCCAAGAGCGAGACCCCCGCAAGAATTGACACGCGTAGCAAGCCGACGTTTACCCCAAGTGCCGCGGCTTTGTCCTCACCCATGCGGAGCGCCGTGAGCGACCATGAGCGGCTGTAAAACCATGGAAGCAGGACGCCCAAAACAATTGCGCAAATCGCAACTTTTTCCCATGTCGCACGCGACAAAGACCCAAGTTGCCAAAAAATCAGCTGCGCGAGCTGCATCTCAGATGCACCGTATTGTAGGAAGGCAAGCAGAGCATTGAAGGTGAAAAGCATCGCGATCCCGACAAGGATCATGGCCTCAGGGGAAACGCCGCGAATTTTCGTGAATATGTATAGAAAGAAAGATGCGCCTAAGGCGAAAACAAACGCATTCACCGTCACAAAGAGTCCCCCCACACCTGGGACGACGGACCAGCCCAAAACAATGGCAAGGGCTGCGCCAAAACTGGCAGCGGATGACAGGCCAAGGGTGAACGGATCAGCAAGCGGGTTGTTCAGGATCGTTTGCATTTCTGCGCCCGCAACTCCCAGCATGGCGCCCACAAACACTGCCATCAAAGCAACAGGAAGGCGAAGCTTCCAAATGATCACCAGTTCTTTGGGAGTGGCATCAGCGCGGTTCAATATCACCTCAAGCGTGCGCCCAAAGCTAAGATTGGCTGGGCCAGTGATGACATCAAAAATGATGAGAACAGCGAGAGCAACGAACGCCAGCAAGATCAACAAAAGCCGCTTCGCTATGCGGCGATTATAGGCTTGCATGAGATCCGATACCGCCCCGGTTTGCGCCGAAGTGACTTGATCAGACATGGGGAACTTTCAAATGAAAATCCTGCGGCCACTTGGGCCGCAGGTGATAGAGTTTAGCCCGCGCGGTTCGCAGACATCCAAAACGTGCCTTGGGCATCAAACGGCAAGAAGCGATCGTGAAGCTCTTCGAATGTGCCCCACGGGTCGAGATCCTCGAAGTCGTCTGGGTGGAACCATTTTGCCAACTGTTGGATCGCAACAAAGTGGTATGGCGAATTGTAGAATTGGTGGAAGATCGCGTGGTAGTTGCCTTCTTTCACTGCATCCAAGTCAGAAAAACCTGCACGCGCAGCAAGCGCTTCGATGCGCTCACGGTTCACATCTTCCTGTGCGTCATAGCCAAGCAGAACGGACGTGACTTCAGGCCGGTTTTCAGCCCAGTTCGCGCCTGTTGCAACGATGTGCGTTGGGTTCGCTTCAATCACGCCTTCAAGACTCAAGGTGACAGAATAGGCGTTTGCCAAAGTGGACGCATAGTTCGTACCACCGGCAAGCTCAACGAAACGGCCATAATTGTAAGGGCCAAAGGACCAACAGCAGAAATCTGTCTGCCAACCCGCTGCGTTTTCAACAACGACCATCGGGCGTTCGTCTGCCGGGATTTGGTCAATGATATTTGTCACTTTTCGCATCTGCGCCATGTAGAAATCGATGAACTCAGCTGCGCGTTTTTCCTCACCAAGGATACGTCCGAGCATCAAAAGAGAGGGCACAACGTTCTCAGTTGCATTGCGACGGAAATCCACGAATGCGACCTGCACACCGGCAGTGGAGAGCTTTTCCATCAAGCCGGTTTCTTCGGCTTTGAACAACGATCCGGATTCGAGCAGTACAAGATCAGCGTCGGCTTCCAGAATGGCCTCGATGCTGAAGTCACCGGCGTAAGGGTTGCCAAAGTTGATCAGCCGCGCCGTGTCTTCAGGAAACGCATTTTCGAATTGGCGAAAACCGTCCGGATCGTACAGGATCAGATCGTTATTCCAACCCACGATTTTTTCAAAAGGGTTGCGCGTTGTGAGAGGCGTGATGCCATACATCATCCGGCCTTCGCCAAGAACGATTTTATCGGGCAATTCGTCGAACGTGACGGTCCGCCCCGCAATATCAGTTACAGTCAAGGCTTCCGCTTGGACTTCACTGGCTTGCGCGAACATAATCACGCTGGCTGTTGCAGCACCAAGGAAGCCGCGTGTGAATGTCGAAAGTGACATGGCGGTCTCCATTGTGTTGGTCGATGTGAACGCCTGTTAACCCGTTTGCGATGTATATCCAAGTATTTTTGTCAATTATTTAATTGTACCCACCTGACACCTTGATTCGCGCTCCGACATTCAGGGCATATTGGATGTGATGCGTGAGTGCTGGGGCGCCAACTGGGACTGTTGGCAAAGCACGGGCCAAGCGCTCTTCTTGACTACGGAGTAGCTCCGCCAAGAAACGCGCTAAAGCACGGACAAAGAAAACCATTCCGCCAATAAAGCATCAACGCAAATACAGAGCACTGCTTCCATCAAGAAGCTGTTTTACATATATATTTTTCAATAAATGGTGCCCGGGGGCGGAATCGAACCACCGACACGAGGATTTTCAATTTTCCTAGGAACCCGCGCAGTTCCAAGCAAGCTTATGCAGTCCACCGCGAAATCTGTTTCACTTGAATGACCTGTGGCCCGTAAAGCCAGCTAAACCGTCTCAGACGTTTTCATCCTAGCCCGGCACTAGTGGCACCCGATTTGCACCCAGCCTCTAGATATCAACTATTGGTGAGCGCTGGTACAATGGCTTCTCAAATAAGTTACGAACAGTTGGGTCAGATCGTTAAGCTAGGCTGAGGCCAGATTGGGATGGTTGTTGTGAGCTAGAAGCGCCTAGCCCTACGCCGCACTCCATATCTGCGAGTTTGTTTTGGCTGTCTGATTTGAACTGGTGGTGGGCGGTTTCCCAACTTCAACTGCTCAACTAATTTGTCGCGATTTAGCGTGTACATCAAGGCTGACGCGTCCATGCTGCGACCTATGACCCAGAGGTCATCTATGCCAAAGTCAATTATGACAGGCGCATTCAGGCCACTCCACTTTTTCAGGAACCGAGAGTCATAGTAATGAACCTCAAAAACTTGGGCTCCACTTGAATTGGGTGTATTTGCATGTTTGAGAGCTTCACGAAATTGTTCAATGGTGCTCTGTAGTCTTAGTCCGTCAACAATCCAGCAAATGTCACGATGAAACTCTGTGCGAGCGTCGACCTCCTCGCGTGAAATTGCTGAATGTTGAAACTCTAGGGCCAATCCTTGAGGTGTTAAAACATCTGCGATGTGAAGCTCACCATTTGCATCGCGTCTTCCCTGTTCTTGCCATTCATCGGGAAAGTGGTTTTTCCACTTGCGATGCCATTCCTTTTCGGGTTCCCACCAATGATCACAATGTTTGGTAGATTTGTGTGCCCAATGCCAGACGCGGACCTTTCCGCACCGCGCAATGACGTCACTCTGGCAAAAGGGGCACGTCGCTGAGGTTTTTGGCCGTGGTTCAATTCTTTGACCATCAAGATCCGCAAACTTCATGAATCTTTGCCCTAAGGAAATTTGTATACGGATTTAGATGGGTACCAAATTGACAAATTTCAAAGTGAACCAAAATCTTTTAGTTCGCGCCCCCAAAACGTTCACATGGCGAGATTCTGACGTTTAGGCGAATGACACTGAAAAAGGCACTGGATGCCACAAACGCTGAGACGTGACCTCCCCGCATACCTACTTTCCTATTTTGTTCCTTGAACTCGCTGCGACTGGCGTTAACCAAAAATAGGTAGAACACTTCAAGCTCAGGCAGGTTTAGTCGTTCACAATCAGCCTCGAACTAGATATGCTACATCAACGCCTGAAACAGCTACATTTTCTGGAAATGCTCGAAGCCGTGAATAAAGTTGCCGATATCGAACCTCTTGCCGACGAGAAAAACGGCTCAAATCGTCGCCCGATGTACATGGTCGACATGTTCGCAGGCTGTGGTGGCTTGTCTATGGGAATGGAGAACGCGGACTTCGTGCCAGTGTTCGTGAACGAACTGAACCCCGACGCGATGGCTACATACTTGAAGAACCGTCATCACTCGTTGGGTGGGCTGCACTTCTCAGCTAACGAAGACCTTCGTTGTAATGATGCAAACGACTTACGCGGTTCGAGGCTTGAGCAGTTGGTGTCCGACCTCAGGAACATCCCAGAGCTGGGCCTGCAATTTGATTTGGGAGCGAGCACAGCATCTGGCGCTGGCTCCAACTTGGACGTTCTCGCTGGTGGGCCTCCTTGCCAAGGCTACTCCGGCATCGGCATCAGGCGTTCCTACGATGTTGACAAGACTGATATGCCGTCTAACCACTTGTTTGTTCGTATGGCGCACGTCATTCGAAAGCTACGACCACGCATCTTTCTGTTTGAGAACGTGAGGGGTCTGCTGAACGCGAAGTGGACCCGTGGTGGCGATGACCAGATTTTCCCAGACGTGCTGTCCGAATTTAGTTCGATCCCCGGCTACACCGTTCGTTATTCGCTGGTGAAGGCAAAAGACTATGGCGTCCCGCAGAACCGTCCTCGCGTCCTATTGGTCGGCATTCGTGACGACATCTTGGACTCTTGTGATTGGCTGGAGCCCCAAGCCCACGAGGAAGACGCCGTCAAATGTGGCTTCCTCCCCCAACCTACAGGGGGCTTTCCGGATCTTATCGACCTTCTGGGCGACCTGATCGATGACAGTGTGGCCGATGCCTTGCGCAGTGGCGACTTCGCGAAGGGGCCATTCACAACGGACAAGTATCCATCTAAGCCAAAGAACGATTTACAAAGACGGCTTCGTACGGCCCCGCACTGGTTCCACAGCAAGACCGTGCCTTTGACCGAGCAAGAATACAGCAAGCACAAGCCGAACATCGTCGCCAAGTTTCAGCACATGCTGGACAACAACGGTGAGATCCCAGACCAGTTCAAAACCAAGAAGTTTTCTCAGCGAGTTCTTCGGGCGCGCTGGGGTAACACCGAGCCCAACATCACGGCGACTTCGCTTGCAGATGACTACGTGCACTTCAGCCAGCCACGCGCCCTGACGGTTCGCGAGTGGGCACGTCTTCAATTGTTCCCGGATTGGTACCAATTCGCTGGCAAACGAACCACAGGTGGTTTGCGTCGCGCAGGCAATCCTCGAGAAGGCTTGTTCGACCGCGAAGTGCCAAAGTACACCCAGATCGGCAATGCTGTTCCGGTGGGTCTTGCCGAGGCCGTAGGTGAGCACTTCCGCAAGATTATCGATGCGGCAGTCTAGCTTTCAAACAGACCCGTTTGTGTGTCGATTGATTTCTTTATGCTGGCGCGGACGTTCAAGCTGAATGCGCTCGCGAAATTACTGTCGAATATCTCTGACAGCGAAAGGGCAACGCCGGATTTCGTTGGCAAGCCCCAGTAGTTACCCCCAGTGAGGTTGCAAACACGCTTGACGGCCATCTGCGTGCTCTTACTGGGCATGCGTCCTTCTTTCTGTGACGGGACGGTCACAAAAGAGTAGGTGAACCTTTGAAGGTTCTTCACGCTGTAACCATTCTTCCCAATGTGGATGCCTGTGCTTGGCCCAAAGCTGGCCCGGTACACCATGTCCCACAACATTGGCACTTGGGCGTTGTCGTTCCAGTTCGTCTTGCACTGAATGATCCCGAGTTCAACGTCACCAATTCGCTTGGCTACCTCGACATCTAAGTTCTTCATGAAACCCTTGTCGGGTTCTGGGAAATCGAAATCCTCGGGGTACACGACGACACAAACATCTGACTCCGTGTTCGTCTGATGGTTTCCGTACCGGATAGTTGTTGCGTCCAGCAAAGTTCGAGGCACCACGGCCTGAGACTGTCGCATCGCAACGGCGTTCGTTCCTGAGAACACCAAGTTGAGATACCACGTTACCAGACTTTCCCAGCCAGCCCCACCACCAGATAATGAACCCTGATCTCGACTACCAGTGTTGGTTGCGAAGAACACTTCGCGAAGGTGATCTCCAACCTGATGCACCTTGGTCGCGTCTGACAAGTCATCTGTAAGGTCGGACACGACCTCGCGCCAAATTGGCCAGCAATCTTGCCAAGTCTTGATCGACGCAACAGCGTCCATCGCCAATTTCCTGTGGTATTCAGCCGTCATTTCAAATCGCTCAAGTTAGTACACGATATTGCTACACGTCTTCTAAGGTGCCTCCAAGCCGAATTCACAAAAGGCAACCAGCCAGAAATCGCGTTTTTTTGGCAGTTATGTCGAACTTTCTCCAGCGCGTTTTCTGTACTCACCAGCAACTGCCAAGTTAAACTCCAGAATGCGCTGCCAATGCCTATCCTCTGTGCTGAAACCCTCTGGTGCGACACTCTCAAACATCATGTTTTGATATTCGTAGATTTGTGCGACTAGTTCGCCAAGTGGCCGACACTCGCGCCCGGTAACAGAGTCGAATTCAATCTTCTGCTCGATATCCGGCAACTGAACGGTTTGGTCTTGGAATTGGCGCAACACGACACCTTTGGGTTGGAAATGTGGTGGGTACGTTCGCGGCGCAAGATATGAATCGAAATCCCAGTTAACGCCCAAGAAGTTTCGCATAGTTTCCTGTGGTTCCGTTGAGGCCGCCTCACGTGCGTCTAATTGCAGGATAGGCTGAACCAACTCGATTGAAGCCTTATGCATCCTCGGGTGTAGAACAGGGTGCTCGACTGCTTTTCGCATGTCAAAGTCGACCAACTTTTGAGCACCTACGTATTCACCTTCGTTTATGTACTCTCGGCGTGTTGGAAATGGGAAACCAGCTCGTTCTGAAAAGATGAAATCGGCAGAAATATTGACTAGAAGAATGCTGTTAACCTTCAACCCGAAGCAAATGGGCGCGTTGTGAAATACGATGCTTTCCACACCAAACGCGTTTAGGCTTTTTTCCTCGGTATCAATTGCGTGGACTGCAAGGTATCGATCCTTTCGGCCGATCCTTTCCTTGATATGGAAGTTGGGGGCTATCCCTGTAGGGTTTCCTTGGAGGACGTGGTAGTTTAACCAAAGCCCGACGCGAACTTTATCCATCCAGTCCATAAGCAAGATGTAGTTCTCGACGGTGACGCCCTCGCGACGTTGTAACGCCTTGATGATCGGCTTGATCCGGCTTTCAAGCCCAGAGAATTCGTCATTGCAGGACGTGCATGACGGCATGGTCAAGCTATTCCAAGAGAACTGTATGGGTTTCTGTGTTTTGTAGTTGATGCCCATTTTCACAACGCGCGTTGGGTCGCCTGTCTCCCTTAAGAGCCACTGGGGCAAGACGTGCTCTTTATTCTTGTTTTCCGGAGGTTTCCCACAGAAGACACAAAATTTTTCCAAAAGCACACCCCCAACTGAACGCATTCTATAGGAGTTTTGAACATAAACTCTCAGACCGCACCAAACCATACCCTGACACGCGGATTCTGAGTGTCTTACAATATCCATATGGAACAGATACTGACAACCAAATCACTCGACGCGTTGAAACCTGCGGCCACCAAGCGGTACGAAGTCCGCGATCCGAAAACACCCGGCCTGCATGTACGTGTGTCTACCACAGGTGCCAAGGTGTTCTACACATTGGTACGCCCAAATGGTTCGCGCAGACGCGTTAAAATCGGCCCCTATCCTGTGGTCTCCCTTGCCGATGCTAGACGCCGTGCGATGGAGATCGCCCGTGATGTTGAGTTGGGGGAGTTCGAAAAGGCCCCTGAGGTTTCAGAGGCGTCGGCCCTGACGCTGGGCGAGACAATTCCCAAGTTCATTAATCTTTATGCTAGGCCCAACACCAAGGACTGGAAGCGTACCGAAAGCGTTCTGCACAAGTTCGACGGGTTGAAACACCGGCCCATTGACCAGATCAAGCGGCAAGATGTGACCAAGGTGTTGGACGATATCATCGCTAAGGGTACGCCATATCGCGCAAATCGGGCGCTCTCAGCGATCAAAAAGCTCATGAACTGGTGTGTGATGCGTGGCGATATTGAAACATCACCTGTGGCTCTCCTTAGGCCGCCGACGCGTGAAATCCCTCGTGATCGCGTACTGAGCGATGATGAAATTCGCGCGATATGGCAGCACAGCGATGCCGAGGACTACCCATTCGGACCTTTCCTCAAGCTGCTGATGATGACGGGGCAACGACGGGCAGAAGTGTCTGACATGCGCTGGTCTGAACTCAATCTCGATGAAGGTATTTGGGAACTTCCAGCCAGCCGTGTCAAAAACGCACGGTTGCATATCGTGCCCCTACCTCCACAGGCCGTGGAAATACTGCGATCCCTGCACAGGTTCCTCGACAGCGACTTCGTGTTCACGACGACAGGGCGCTCAGCGATTTCTGGGTTCGGACGCCTCAAGGAACGTATCGAGGCGACGCTGCCGGAAAACACACCTGATTGGCGCTTCCATGACTTCAGACGCACGGCCTCCACGGGCATGGCGAAGATCGGTGTGGCACCTCATGTGATCGACGCCGTGACCAACCATAAATCAGGAGTCGTCTCAGGCGTCGGCGCAACCTACAATCGCTACACATATTTCAACGAGAAACGCGAGGCGCTGGAATTGTGGGCGAACGAATTGACGAAAATCACGACGGCGCGTTCGGAGACGAGTGCCGGGAGGAAGTCCGAGTAACCCTTGGGCTTGAAGACGATCAAGTTTTTGCAGCCTTTTGGGGCAAACTGCGCGACGAATGCCTTCGAGTTCGTCGGGGGATTGAAGCCTCTCCCAATGGTTTCTGTCTGGCTCCATTCGACAAATCGCTGACACAACGAAAGACATGGCTGCAACGCCAAGTGGTCAATCCGATTGAAACGCTGCAAGCTGCTTTGAGTGATGAGAATGCTCCCCATTTCGCGCATTGGGAGCGCTTTGGCGACGATGATCCGCACGCGAATGCGGCTCTGCATGATGCGCTGGCCGACCTAAAGAACAAGGTGACATTGCTTCAACGTGAATTTGAGGACGAAATCACGGGTGAAACCGCTGGCAAGATCACTCACACTCATGAAATCAGACATTACGTGGTTTTTGTCTGTCTTTCAGAACTGCGTGAACACTATCCAAACCTAAAGCTTTCACGGGGAAATTGGGACAAGGATCTGGGTCAGAGCATAGGCCATGTCCCTGATTTCGTTAGGCGCGTTTTCTTTGAAACGACTGGCAACTACGAACAGCTTGACGGCCCAATACAGGCGAACATCTAAGCCATTTGAAAACCCGAATTCGAAATGAGTTGAGGGCTTCAGGACCTTCGCTCGCAATACGATCCAACCTGATCCATCTTCCTTCTTGTCGGAGCGCTCCTTCACAAACGCAAACATGTAGAAGGAAAGACAATGAATATTTCAGATGGCCAAAAGGCCCTTGCAACACGCGCTGATCTCAAGCGCCTTGGTATTATGGTTAGCAACAGTACGCTTTTGCGCTGGGAGGCACGTGGACGGTTTCCACGCCGAGTCCGCCTTGCGGGCACAAGCGTCGCTTGGTTGCTGAATGAGATTGAACAGTGGCTCGCTGAGCGCGCCGAAGAACGCTCTCGCACGCATTACGCCGAGTTTTGATATGGGGCGCAAAGCGCCCTGACTTCCCCCAAAAAATTGAAAGGACAGAACATGCGAACTCGCGTGAAAGCAAAAGCTCGCCCTCGCAAAGGGCATCCATATGCATTCAAGGACTATAACGACGACTGCGTCATCCACCAAAGCATGGTGGGTTTCCTGCATGACATTTGGAAAGGTGCACCGAAGCCCAGCTTCTTTTTTGTCGCCACAACCGATCCCGACGGCAACCACTGGCGTGAACATATTGTGAGGGCCAACGATGTCACTGTTGGCCTGAACAGGTTCCTGAACACTCACTCGCGATGGGATTTCAATCTTTACTTTTGTCCAAACCCATTTTCGGTCGAACGGCGCAAAACAGAATTTGCGCTACCCACAAGGCTGGCTTGGTGCGACATCGACGATAGCGATCCCAGCGCTTATGAGCCACATCCCAATCATCTCTGGGAAACCTCGCCGGGCCGCTTCCAAGGTCTTTGGCTTTGGGACAAGCGGTACAGCGTAGAAGAAGCCGAACGTTTCTCACGTTCGCTTGCTGACAGACACGGGGGCGACAATGGCTGGACCATTACCAAGATGCTACGCGTTCCCGGCTCGATCAACCACAAGCCCAAATATGACGAGCCGTTCGTCAAGTTGGTTTCGCGTAACTGGAACCGTGTTGCAGAACGCCCCGAACCGACGCCAGACAACGGACGAAGCTATCAGCGCACGTACAAAGCATTGGGTATGGATCATTTGGCATTTACCCCATTGGAGGTTCTGAAAAATCATCGGGCCAAATTAAGTGCTTCGGCGCGCTCACTCATACGACACAAACAAGTTCAAGCGGACAATCGTTCAAACCGAATATATGCGCTAGTCGCTGGGCTGTACGAGGCCAATGCCACATTGGACGAGATCGCCAGCGTGGTTTGGAGCAGCCCGTATTTTCGAGACAAGTACGGCGACGACCTTAGCGCGCTAGAAACTGAAGTGTCCCGCATCATCGCTAAGAAAGAAGGTGCGAAATGACCTCGAAGAAAAAGGAGCTCTTTGTCGGTCTGGACACAATCGACCCCAAGGAAGTCGAGTGGCTGTGGGAGCCGTTCATCCCATTCAGCATGATCACAATCATGGAGGGCGACCCCGGCGTCGGAAAATCATTCCTCGCTATGCTGCTGGCCGTACAGGTCAGTATCGGTGGGGAGTTGCCCGATGGGCAAAAGTTGGGGCGCGGTCGTGTGCTTTATCTCAGCGCTGAGGATGATGCAGCCTATACAATCAGGCCGCGCATCGATGCGATGGGGGGCGATCCGTCGCGCATTCGAGTTCAGGGTGACTTCCTGTCTCTGGACGAAAAAGGGCTGCAAGCGCTCATGCGAGAGGTGAAGCGCAAACCACCAGACCTGCTGATCCTCGACCCCTTGTTTGCCTACATCCCGGCTGGACAGGATATCTACAAACCCAACGTGATCCGGCAGCTTTTGTCATTCCTGAAAGACATTGCTGAAGCTGGTGAAACGGCTGTCGTCATCATCCGGCACCTGACTAAGGCCAAGCACAGCAAGGCCATTTATCAGGGGGGTGGTTCTATGGATGTGATTGGCGCGGCGAGGTCAGCATTTCTAGTATGCGAGCATCCGAGCGACAGTTCGACCAAGCTTGTTGTACATATCAAGCATAACATTGCCGTTCGGGGGCAAACTCAAAGCTATGAGATCATTGGTGAAGAAGGAGGCAGGGCGACCCTGAATTGGCTGGGGCCTTCGGACATTACGATTGATGACCTGATTTCTTCTGATGGTCCGCCCCGCATGTCGGCACTGGATGAAGCGACCCAGTTCCTGCGCGTATTTCTCAAGAATGGGCCGGAACCTTCAACCAAGGTGGAGAAAGAGGCTGCTGCTCGCGACATCGCCCCCAAGACCTTGGAGCGTGCAAGGCGCGCTCTGGGCGTCAGGTCCAAGAAAAAGGCAAAGGGTTGGTTCCTGTCGTTGCCAGACGAAGAATGACCACAGGTAGGATATGAAGTGCGCCAAGAACGCCAACATCGTCATTGATGAATTTGGCGCACTTCACTCCTCAAGTTCGTCACGTTCATGAATGACGCCCTTGGCGATCTTGGCGTTCTTGGAAACGGCTAGGAGCCAAAATTCTCGGAATTATGCATGACCCCTTGTCTGCCCATAAGGCGTGCGCCGTTAAAAAAACGCCTCCCCCATCCCCCTGTGGTCACATGTTGCCTTGGTCTCCTCAGGTTCGTGCAGTCACGTCCGAGACCGACACGCGGACTATTGATCAGGCTGTTAGAAGGGAGACGGACCCAAATCACTGAGTCTTTTCAATCGGTCCGCATTCGGGTTCATCTGAAATGGTGTATTCGGGTGCTGTATGGGTGGGTTTACTCATTGGCTGGAGTCTCCGACGCATCAGTTTTGAACCCAACCCTTTCGATGGAAATGGCGCAGCACAATGCTGCGATTGAACAACGGGAAGCCGATCCACAAGCCGTTCAAGGTGAAGAAGGATAAGATTGCCCACCACCACATTCCTTTGAAGGCATAGTAGAATGGGCCGAACAGCAGGCACCACAGGCGATGCCAATTGCCGAGGACAATTTTCTCCTGTCCGTTGAAGCTCCAAGTCGCACGAATGACCATTGCGATCTCCTTTCACTGATTGCAGTCGCAACAGCGCAATAAGATCGGGCAGCAGCAGTCGTCAGGGTATTTCCCGGTGAGGTACCTGCCTGCGCGGCGCACAGGGGCCAGTGTCAGGCTCGGTGTTGCGTCGGGCTGGATATGTCGCGAATGCTGGTCATACGTCCTGCTGGCTCAATACAACGCGGCCACGCGCGCCTATCGCTGCACATGCTGGGGATTGGTTGTGGGTTCCTTGAAAGTGCTTCAAGGATACGTTCGTGCGAAGGGTTGTCCCTGACATGTCTGCTGACCTCGTCTTATCGATCTGCATCAGAAACCAAGGAGATCGATATGTCTGACATCATCACGCTTAAAACCCTTTGCGAGGAACTCAAGATCGACCCGCGCGAAGCTCGCGAACGCTTGCGCGCAGCCGTCACCGACGCCAAAGCAAATCCAGAACTCGCGAAAGCACGTAAGCCACGCACACCGTGGCAATGGGTAAAGGGATCGACAGCTGAGAAGGCCGCGAGACGCGTTCTCTCTTGACAGAAAAGGGAGCGCTTTGCTGCCTTTATTCTCCGGCGACCAGGTGCTCCACATCAAATCCAAGAAGCCGTATCCCCCTAATTGAGCGATTGTTGAATGGCGGCCGCGTTGGGTCACCCCAACCGAGCAGCTCCATCACGCAGGCTTCGCCAAAGCCATTTAGCTTGTAGCTGCCATACACACAGTCGTAGGCACGATCAATTGCGTCACCGGGACCAGACAACAAGTACTTCACCGTTTTAACAACGGCCTCGCGCGTGTTGTTCGCTTGAAAATCGAGGCGCAAACGTTCGAGGCCGGTTAAGTCTTCACCCAGATCTTTTGATGCGAAACGCAACCGTTCAAGAAAGGCGTGACACCCTGTCAAATAGCGGAATAGGTCGTCGTAGCTGAGTTGCTCAAGTTCGGAGGGGTCACAAAGGTAGGTTCGAATGTTCTCGATGTTCTCGATTTCCGAGGAGGCGTGGTAGGCGTCACCCTTCACAGTGTCGTCGGTCGACTGCCAAACATTCACGTATTGCGCTATGCGATTTGCCCGTTCCTCGGGATCACGTAACAAAGTGGTCTCACGCCATCCGTTGCCGCCACCCTGTGTGAGCCTCAACCAACCTAGGAAGCGCCCCATTTCGATCTGAGGGTCATGTCCTGAATATTCTGGACGCCCAAACCCGTGTTCTTTCGCGGCGGCAAGAAGCTCATTGTGAGCTGGAACCAGCACCTCGTCGTACTTGCGACGAAAGTTCTGGATGAACGAGCGCTCCTTCGACTTTTTCGCGCTGCCTACGACCACACTTGTTGGGGCTACAGGTTTAACAAATTTATGGATGTACTTTTCAAACGCATCCTCCCCCTGCGGCTTTTCTTTCGATTTGAACGCCTTGGTATACTCGCGTAGCACTCCCTCGTTTAGGACGTCTGCATCATTCCACAAGTCATCGAAAATTTGGGGTAGATCGTAGAACGCCTCGTCACGGTCCTGTCTCAGCAGCACGGAAAGTTCGCGATTCGACTGCAGGCCGTTGGTTGTCAGATTGGCTGACCCAACAAGGGCGACGTCATCGATGATGTAAAGCTTGGTGTGGAACTTTGCATCGGTGAAGTATCTCACCTTCACCAACGGGTTTTCGAGCGCAGTACGTAGTGCCTCAGGTGTGGTGGCCGGTGAGAACCTGACGACAAGCTGAACCTCGCAACCCCTGTTGGTCAGCGCTTCTATGGGGGCTGTTGTCGTGAAGAACGGAGCGGCCAGCAGACCCACTCTCGGGTTTACGCCAGCTTGCATAAAGAAGTTGATCGTGAAGCCTGATTCCGAAGTGTTCCCGTATAGGTCTCGCAGAGCCACTTCTATTCCTCTTGATATTTTTTCTTAAGGAAACGGCTTTGTTTCGTGAACCTAGCTCGTACACTACTTGCCAGCGCATTCATGGCTTCCAGTGCATCTGAAGACGCCCGATCTGAGTTCAAAGTAAGTATGTATTGCCCTTGTAACGCCGGTGCATGTTGAGCAATGAAGCCCAAACTCCGTTTCAACGTATCCGAGTCAACTTCGAAAATATTGTCGTGTACCAGAAGCCCGAAATGTCTTTCACCAGTCAACTCATTGGTCAACAGGCTGAAGTCATAGATGAAGGTTTTCTCTCGTTCAACGCTGTGACTTCCGTCACTGTCGATTCTCAGTGTGATATCAACGACTTGTGCCTTATCAACGGTTTCAATGTGAAATGCCGCCTGTCGATTGCCCATGACGAAATTGTGGATATCCAGAATTGTTCCTTCAAAGCTCGACTTTATCCTGTTTGCTTGATCAATATTGACTTGAAGCCGTTGCACCTCGGTATCTTTTTCTAATAGCTTTTCACGCCTTTGCGAAACAGCACCGTCATGACCAGTAATAAAGCTACGTAGGTCAGCAAGCTGGTCAGCCTTTTCTTGATAGGTGGCGAATGTTTGCTTTAGCGCCTTGAGTGCGCCACCCTGATCCAAGAGACGGAGCTTTTTCTGGTACTCTTTGTCCATCACCCTGAGCGCGCCTTTGACCTCCTTCAGGCTTCGCTCAAGGCTGTCTCGGCGCTTCCGCAGAACTTCATCTTGAAAACGGTATATCTTGGCTTTGAAAGCCTTTAACTCGTCGAAGTCTTTTGCAACCAGATCTCCCAAACCCGCCTTCAAATCATTGTAATACTCAGAGAGCTCATCGGTCGATATCTCAACTCTCTCGACTTCTATTGGTTCAAGGCGAGACATTTTGTCCAGAATTATTGCCGACTGGCGACGTCGCTCAAGAATTGACTCGTCCAGTTCCTGCATTTCAGCTTCGAGTACGTCATAGGATGCTGTGTTTTCGAGATTTTCGATGTCCTGTTCAATAATTGAAACTTCGGCATCTAGTTCGTTTAAGTCAGCTCGAGCGTCATCGATTTTCTTCTGGCGCAGAAGCATTACGCTCTTTTCATATTCTTTTACCTTTTGACGGAGATCGGTAGCCTCCTTCTGCAAAACTTTGATCTTCTTGTAAGAACTGATGTTCACACCAAGAAGATAGAGATGAGGTGCGTAGTCATCAGATATTTTGAGCGTGGTGTCGTATCCATTTATTATCGATTTAAATTCCGATCGTTCATCTCGGAGAAGCACGCCCAACATTGATCTAAAAGAAGGGTGTGTGCCTTCACTCCCCTCAAATAAAAGGTTGCCCAAAAAAGAATGTGCGTCCTCCAATTTGGAGAACTCAAAAAGGTCTCCATTCACCGAAATTGTTGGCCTATTTTCCTCACCGCGCTTCCTCTTAATCGTTACCTCTTGACTTCCAATCAATAGATCAACGCAGACTTCCACATCCAGTGGAACAACGTCCTTAGGGATTTTTTTGACGCGTGAGGAAGAATATTTGGAAAGCAGAGCGAAGTTCAGAAATTCTATTGCAATGGATTTTCCAACTCCGTTCGTTTTCGCGCTTCCTTCGCTTGGCTCCCCAAGAATCAGGTTAACTCCCGGTAAAAAAGGGATCGCATCAAAGACGGGAGGGTCGGAGTATAGCTTGCTAATCTGTAGCATGTTTACCTGCAGATACATGCACTCCATCGAACTCAATAAGGTCGGTGGCGTAGAGGAATGTCAGGGCAAAGTATATCACTTTTGGTGCGAACCATGGGCGGTCTTTCAGCTTTTCGAAAACATCAAAGAGTGAGACCTTTTGCTGGGGAGACTTCCGAACCAACTGCATGACTTCCATCCCGACCAAGGGAGGTAGCGAGCTCAAATTTTCGTTGCTTGCGAAAATGTTAGGCACTTAGCTGCACCGGGTTTGGGAAAACATGACATTTCACCATCTGATCTAACATGAAGAAGCGTACTGCACCTTCATCTGAATGCTTGTTGTACTTTTGGAGGGCCTCAACATAGAACTCAACCAACTTTTCAAGCGCTTCTTTCGGGTCCCCTTCAGAAGCCATGAGTATGGCGTTGCTCTTTGTTGCGAGATGTAAGCCGAGCCTACGAACACGCGCGGAACCAAGATCCCCTTGCTTGATGGTCTCGGCTAGTACTGCGCCATATTCTACAAAATGCACTCCATACTGTTCTAGCAGATAGTCAGCGTGCGAACTGAAACGATGCTTGATCTTTCCTTCGGGATCAGGTTCCTTCAAAACGCCTTTGCCTGCTTCATCGTGAGTTTCGTTACTTAGGATTTCCATAAGATCGATGAATGTACCGACCTCATTCAGCGGAGTCGCAACCTCTTCAAACTTGATACCGGCTTCTACAAATGAGCGGACTTCACTCAAGTCGTCTTGAGATAGGTCGTTGGCGAGCTTGACCACATCATCCCAATCCCAAACATCTTTTTTCAGGTCAATTTCGAATTCTGAATTCGCACTGGAGACTTTGTCAGCCTGATATTTCTTCTTCGTAGCGATTAAGACGACCAAACGCTTGTAGTCATTGTGCAGACCATGCTCGGCAAACTTCTTCACTGTCTTAGTGATCTTGGACTTATCACCTGTCGAGGTAACCTGGATGCACATGGCTTGGTTTTTATCACCCAAGTCAATCGCTGCCGCATTCCCTAGTTCAACATTCAGGTTCTGAAAATCACTGTTTAAGATCAAGTTCAACAGGTCCCTGAAGAAATTCTCTGAAATTACATTCAGGCTCGTCAAATTTTGAGCAACAGATATTTCAATTATGTTTCTAAGATACGCAAACCGCTGAATGATTACGTTTATGTCCTGATCTCTCTGCAAACCCATAAATTGGTGCTCCAACCATCTTGATCCGACAGTGCAACTCAAGCGTGAAAGCGTCAACCATTTGTGGACAGCGAGGGCGAGTTCAAAAACGATGTGACGCTTATACGATACCCCATATGTGTCCTACTGACCCAAGGACTTAACACCCATACGACACCCAAACCCAGAGCGCTCTACGGGACACACACTGCACCAAGGTCTCAAGTAGTTGATATTACTTTGTAAAAGTGGTGCCCGGGGGCGGAATCGAACCACCGACACGAGGATTTTCAATTAGCCTTGTGATCCACGCGTGCTGTTTCAGGATCGCTCAACCCGCAACATAGCTGATTGAAAACCTTGATCTTTGTACATGGCAGATCGTCTCGACCCGCCTCGCGCTATAGCATTCAAGCACGCTACTCCTGCTACCCCAGCGATACCCGAGGTGCTCGAGGAGACCATCCAACTACCGTTTCAGTTTCCGGCAATTGGGTGAAGCGCAGCATACTCGAATGCCGCAAAAGCCTTGAGTTCCGTCGAATGGACGAAGCCTTCTCTATTCAAACCTTGCCCAAATCTCCCTAGGGTTGCATCACGCGGCTGTAGACCTACCCAATGCAGCAGCCGTTTGATCCAATTTTCAAGGGACTGCAATTGTACGATTTATCAAACTGGCGAAAGCTCACTGCGGACTACGGTTTTACGCTTCCTGAAGTAGAATTTCCCATCTCAGCGCCTCAAGTGCCGGGATTGCTATTTGAATTGAACAACCTACAAGCTGCTGCTCAGGCCAATTCGTTTGACGAACTCAATGGAGTCAGTGCGGCAGTTGCGGAGGAGATCATTCAAGCTCAGGCCAGCGCGACTGACAAGGTCGAGCGCTTGCTGCTCGAATATCTTCAGTTTGAGATATCGGTTGCACCTATGAAAGCTGCGATAGCGAGAGGTCGCTTTGATTGTGTTTTCGACTGGATACTCAATGGCCTGAGTGACCGCGTAGAATCCAGTTCTCAGCGAGAGTTTTTCCTCGAGAGACCGTTTCGCTTCATTGCCATACTAGTAGACATTCTTCCAGAACACTTCCCGAATTCGTTTTTGGAATGGGCTGATGTGTTTTTCTACTACTGCCTCCATCAATCTGCCCTGCAATCGCCAGCGGAGA
The DNA here is from genome assembly GCF_040370365.1 of Shimia sp. NS0008-38b. Taxonomy (NCBI): domain Bacteria; kingdom Pseudomonadati; phylum Pseudomonadota; class Alphaproteobacteria; order Rhodobacterales; family Roseobacteraceae; genus Shimia; species Shimia sp. NS0008-38b. The sequence continues at coordinate 356,547 of NZ_BAABWQ010000002.1, forward strand.
AAATCGCCAAGCTTCTTGAGGGCACAGTCTTCCGGCTGCCGGCAGAACGTGAATTAGTTGTTAGAGCATCGGTGAGCCTCATGTGTTGGGGGCGAGATGTGGGACATGAAACTGCGCCTACTATTGCCGTTGTGTTGAGAAGTTTTTACGGAGCAAAAGGAATATCGATAGACAACAAAGCACTGATTGCAAAAGCATTTTCCACCCGATGCTGCGACCTTATCGGCGACACTCACTACATTTGGGCAAAAACACTGTTGGAAAAATTTGCCGATTTTTTAATCCCGAACGAACTTTTTCAGTTCCTATTCGCTTCCTTTGAAAACGTCGCTGATTGGGACCAGAACATTGAGCGGCTGATACACGCAGCATCCCAGCATTCGGATGAAGTTTGTCAAAACTATCTACTTTATTCAGATCAAGTGATTGCACTCGACAGGAAATCAAGTTTGCTCAGCCCTGTTGCAAAATTTGCGTTTGATCACGACCGGGCGTCGGATTTCTCTAAGGTTCTCGCGGCATGGTACCATGGAGAGATTGAAACCGCTGCCGCTGGAACTAGCGTGCTGTTGCCTTCGGCGATCTCAGGAATTGGGTTTCTCGGGGATGGGTCTGAAATGATTGAGTTTCGGGGCGAATTTGTTGAAGCCATCAAGGTTGTGGAAGCAATGAATGAAGCTACCAACAACGCGTTGGGAACAACGCGCACTGTGCAAGCTGGCCCCGAGCTTGATGCAGCACCGGAGCGTCCCGGGCAACCAAACAGAGATTTTGCAAGCGCATTCGAGGGAGCATTGTTCGACTTTTACAATGTTCCAGTTTTAGCCGAGAAACTGGCTGGATCGCCCGCCTTTACATGTTTTCCCCACAACCTTCACCCGCTTCAGGCGCTGTTGTCGCGGGAGACGAATGAATGCTGGCCTTTGAGTTCGAGTCTACGGACTCCGCTTCGAGATCGCCCAATTCGGCGGGCAGCCATCTGGGCTTCATGTGATGATTGGTATTCTGAAATGGAGGCGGCCTCGGCGTCGGAATTTCTGCAACGGCACGGTGTCGAAGCACATGTCTATCTTGGGCGTGAGCTTGGTCGAGATGACTTCTTCGCAATGTACCGCGATCGTGCCTATGACTTCATCCAAGTAATAGGGCATGGAGTTTTCGACCACTGGCAACTTGGTTCCTCAAAAATCCTCGTAAATCAGGGTGAGGTCGTTGCTGTAGACGACCTAGTTGACCTTCACCCAGAAAATGAAGGGAGGCGCCTTCTTTGTTTGAACATTTGTGATGGCGGCGTTTCAGATGGCTTGGGTGGGATACAAAAACTGGGGCTCGCACCTTCATTGGCCTCACCGGCACAAGCGGCTGTTTCTCACCTTTGGCCCGTTGAGCCCCGAGTGGCTTCAGCCTTTGGTTTGACAATTTGCTCCGAGTTGGTGGCTGCACAAAATGACCATTTTGGTGCATTTGCTTAAACTCTAAAAAGAGTTAGAGAACCTTGGGGGCAACGTGTTACGGCGCTGCGAGACCAGTTCGAAGGCGAAATCATGGAACGCCTTGAAAACTTCAATGCTCCAGGTGACATTTTCGATTGGGCTTCCCCGGTGTTCTTTCAGTAGCCAGAAACAGCTGTCATCAGGACCCTTTCCCCTTCGACTCAGCAATAGTCATCCATACAATCCTCATAGCTGTCCCCGGTCAGCTCGCAAAACGTCTTGAGTGCCCCTTGAAGTGAGAAATACTGGTGTTCACTTCGATGGTGGAAGAACTCGCCATGGATGGAAATCTGCGCGACTGCCCAATCCTTGATCGCATTGGGGCCGGGGTTGTGGGTCAAAACAACCAATGCATCTTCGACGAGAGATTGTTGAACCACCAAGCTCTGATAGATGTCGTTTCGGGCGAAGACTTTGCCAAACACAAGGTTTTCCGCATATTGCCCCAGCGCGTCGTTACTCACTTCCGTTGGGCATTCGGGAAACTCCGTTGGGACCCGCCAGCGAACTTGGATGACCGAAGGGGTGAGAGACTCGTACTCTTCTGGGTCAGGCTCGAAATCCGCACGTTCTGAGGTGCCGTATAGCCACTCACCAATTGCGCCACCACTGGGCACCGATCCGCTTTTTGCCCATTTCTCGAAACGCGATTTCGTTTTGGCGGCCTCGTCTTTCGATACAGTTCGCATCCAAGATACATCTGGATAGGAAGCCTCACTTTGGATTTTTGTCGGATCAGCTAGGAAGGCTTCTATTGACCCGTAGACCAGTTCAATGCGTCGCGCGGTGATCTCATTCAACAGGGCGTTTTCTAACCTCGTCAGCCATCGCAGGTTTTCCGGTCGGTTGTTCGCACGATTGGTGTCAATGTGATCCACTACGTGCTGATCTGTGGGCGGCTCGCCGTGAAATGCTGAGCAAACAATGCGGTGAACTGGTACACCCGCCAGATGCTGATATCCGGTTGTTTGGTTTTGGCGCCCGAAGGTCCACGTCTTGTCCAGTGGGCGGGCGCGCTTTCGATACTCATTGAAGCGATAAACCGCGCCGTTATCGCGAACGAGATGCCGCTCACCCCGATATTCGACTTCGATTTCGTTTTCGTAGATTTCAAGCAGGTGATCTTGATCGCCCACTGGTGAATTCGTTTGATCCAAAGATGGCATCACACTCTCCAGTGCAAAGTTGCCTCGGCCTTCCCCAGACTACTCGATCTGGTGCCGGTTGTTTTTGGCAGAAATGAAACAAGGCGTCAGGCGCTGCCTTATGCTCTGAAACGCAACGGAAGAATGTCGCGTGCGCAGGCAAGAAGTCAACCGACGATTGAAGGTCTGCAAACTTCAAACCCGTTTGACCTCTGGTTCAGTGCGATCAGTCGCGTCTCAGATCATCTAGGATTGTCCCTGACGTGGCATTTCCGGGTCTCTTATCATGACTCTATGAAACAGAAACTCACCACCAAGCTCATCGAAACCAGAAAGCCCGATCCTAACAAGCGCGTTGACTATCGCGACACTGTTGTTCCCGGCTTGGTCCTTCGCGTAAACAAGTCCGGCACCAAAACCTTCAGTTTTCACAAGCGCATAAACGGAAAAATGAAGCGTTTGACCATCGGCCAGTTCGGACCGTTTTCCCTGACCGACGCTCGGGCACGAGCGCGACAATTACTCTATGAAGTTGAAACGGGCCGTTTCGAACAGAACACCCGCATCGAGGTCGATACCAAGCCGACTTTGAGCGAAGTGATCCCAGATTACATTGAAAAATACGCCAAAGTTCACAACCGAGATAGCGACCGCAAGGCAGCACAGCTTGCCAAGTTTACAGCCTTGCTCAACATGCGAATTAACGAGATTAAACGCGCAGATGTGGTGAAAGCATGCGACGAGATCCAGAAATCTGCACCAATCGGCGTGAACCGCGCATTGGCTCATCTCAAACATCTAATGGGCTGGTGCGTAGAGCGGAGCTTGATCGAAGTTTCACCCATTGCCGGGATGAAGCCACGCGCCAAAGAACAACCTCGCAATCGGGTATTGAGCGACGAAGAGCTAGACGCTCTTTGGACAGCCTTTGAAGCAGAGGGTTATCCTTTTGGGGATTGCATGAAGCTTCTAGCCCTCAGCGGCCAGAGACGCGCCGAGGTTGCCGAGATGCGCTGGTCGGAACTAGACCTTGAAAAACGCCTTTGGACCTTGCCTGCCGAACGGGCCAAGAATGGGAGGCAACACACAGTCCCGATCACGGATGCCATGTTTGATGTGTTGCGCAGGGTCCCTCCTTTCCTTGGGTCAGATTATGTATTCACGACGAAAGGTGTTACGCCGATCTCAGGATTCGGTCGCTTGAAAGAACGGTTCGATAATGCATTGCCCGATGGCACTGAACCGTGGCACATCCATGACTTGCGTCGCACGATGTCCACCAACATGGCGCAAATCGGCATTCCGCAAGCTGTGACCGAGGCGTTGCTGAACCACAAGACGGGTGTAGTCTCAGGCGTTGCGGCCATCTACAATGTCTATTCATACGCGGACGAGAAGCGCGAGGCGCTGGACAAGTGGAATGAGCATATCGAAAAAATCACAACGCCCAAGAATGCTCAGCAACTTGAAAGGCGACATCACGCCTGAACGCTGGGTTGGATACGCGAGCAAAAAGTTCCCACCCAGCCAAAATCCGTGGTCCGAAATTTATACCAACGATGCGGCGGTCGAGATCGCAAAGACGATACGCCTTGAGAGTCCAGCCCAAATTGAAGAGCTTCGGCTTCAACTTGCTGCAACCGCCGAATACCTCCTGTCCGTTTTCGACTTCGTGGGCGGTTCCGCGACACCGGCACAAAAACTCGCTTGGGCCGCAAAGATCGATGATTTGTCCCGTCGATTGATGGCAGGCTTGGCCGATTCTGACGACCTGCTGTCATCCGTGGTTGTCCGCATAGGGAAAGAAAAGTCCTCCCGTTTTGTTCCGGCTTCGGAAATGAGGAAAAGGGTGAAGCAAACCGAAGCCACCGTGTCGAACCTACTTGAGTTAGTTCAAGCAGTCAGCGGCGCGCCGAAAGATGTCGGGGCAGCAACCGCGCATGCGGAAACAATGCAGGCAGTTGTCAACGGTATAACCGAAGTTTTCATCGATATCCGGGGCCTTGAGCATGTGAAGCGCTCCGCATCAGAAGGCAAAATAGATGGCGAATACCCAGAATTCATACGAGAGGCAGCGCGACCGCTCCTGGCGGCCTACTATTCAAAGTTCTCAAAAGATTCCACAAATCTAGAAAACCTAAACAGGCAAATTCAAAGAGCGGTTTCCGACTATCGATTTGACGATTGAACAGAACGTCTCACTTTGCAACGTTCTTGTTCATAGCATTGAAATGACAAGCTAAATTAACTGCGCCACAACTGTGTCAGGAACCGGTTCCTTTCAGAAACGAAAGGAAAAACTATGACAGACAGTATGGCAAATAAGACCCTCGTTACGCGCGAAGACCTGAAGCGCATGGGCATCAACGTGTCGAACACCACGAAACTGCGCTGGGAGGCCCAAGGGCGTTTCCCTCGTCGTATCAGGATGGGTGGAACCACCGTCGCGTGGTTCATGTCAGAGATCGAAGACTGGCTTACCGAACGTTCCGAAGAGCGCGTCCGCACTCACTACGCAGACTACTGATTGGGGGATTTCAAGCCCCTTTTCCCAACAGAAAAGTAAGAGGAAACACCATGCGACGAAAAAATCGCGTGTCCGATGCGATGCGCTCCAAATCAATACTGGGCGCTGCGAAAGCCCAAGTTAAAGCTGGGCGAAAGGTAGTACTGACCTATGGGATACTCGAGGATGGACGCTGTGCCTGCAAGCGTGACGACTGCCCATCCCCCGGCAAGCACCCCTTATCCAAGTTCTTCCCAAATGGTGTGAATAGCGCAACCGATGATATCGCACTGGTGCAAAGAGCCCTGCGACGGCATACCAATGCAAACCTCGCTATATCTCTCTCTGGATTGACTGTCGTTGATGTAGACGGTGATGCAGGGCGCGCAGCCGTGAAACGGCTTGACCTTCCAGATACGGTCAAGGTGTTCACTGGAAGAGGTTACCATCTGTATTTCGAAGGCGAGTTATCCGAGGGCACCTTCAAGGCAGAAAAACTCGACGTCCTAACTGGCGGCAACAGGATGGCGATGGTTCCTCCCAGCAACCATCCCTAGGGCAAGCTATATCGCTGCTCCACGCGGTGTCCCTCACAAATGGCAACCCTGCCGAATAACCTGAGCAGTCTCAGACCCAAACGAACGCAGCAAGGGCAAGAGCGGTCACAATCGGAGTCAAAAGACCTCGTCATTAAAAGAGGTGGGCGCAACGATTTTTTCTTTCGCTCCGCTTGCTTCCTGCGTCGGCGGTTCGACGACGAAGATGCGGTTGAGGCCATGCTGGAAGCCTTGAACAACGATTTCACTGAAACGCCGTTGTCGGCCAGCGAGTTGCACGCCGCCATTCAGAGCAGTGGAAACTATGTCGAGGACACAACCGCACTGTTCGGCCCACCAAAAACGACCGAGCCCTTGCCGATGGAATTCCTCTATTACCCATACATCCCGTATTTTGGCGTGACTCTCCTTGCGGGTAATCCCGGTATGGGTAAGTCGCTTTTAGTGACCAAGCTGATCGCTGCGGTGACTACAGGGACGCCTTGGCCGCTCACGGACGAGTGTGCGCCGAAAGGCAAGGTCCTCATGCTGTCTGCTGAAGACAACTGGCAGAGGGTGACATTGCCGCGATTGCTAGAGAACAACGCGGACATCAACCAAATCCGCGTGATGAACCGCTTCAAAATTTTGTCGCCAGAGAACCTTGAGGCGATGGCGCGTTACATCGAGCAAGAACGGCCCAAGCTGGTAGTGATCGACACGCTTACCGCCTACATGGGCAGTGGGCGGGATATGAACCGGCAAAACGAAGTCGGGGAATTTCTGGGTCGACTGACCGAGATTGCTGAAGACGCCGGGTGTGCTGTGCTGGCAATTGGCCACCTGAACAAGCAATCGGCAGAACACCCTCTGTACCGCATAGTTGGCTCCATCGGCTTCGCCGCAAGCATTCGGTCCGCTCTTTTTTACGGTACAGACCCAACAGATCGGTCACGTTTCGCACTGGCGCACGGCAAGGCCAATGCCAGCGAACTCGGCAAAACGATCATTTTCGAGCGTTTCGGTGGAGGCCGCGACGGAACACCGGTCCTGCACCCGGTGGAATTCTCAGCCGCGAATGAAGCTGAAGTTTGCAGAGTCGAAACGAATTCCGTCGGCAGACCCGCATCAGCCGCCGACGCCGCGCGAGAGTTCATTCTCGAATTTCTTTCCGAAAAGCCGGTCAAGTGGGAGAAGATCGAAAGCGCTGTGACAGCCCGGAGCCTTGCATCAGCCGGTACATTGAACGCCCTACGGGCTGAAATGGCGAAGTCAGGCGAGATCGAGCAAGTGGGTAAGGGAAAAAGTAGCCGCTGGAAGCTCGGACGGCCCACTGCCGAGGAGTGATCGTTATAATAATTCGTGTACAATAATTTTTATATCGAATGAGGGGCGGGCTTAGGTCCGTCCTTCACTTTTTGGAGGCCAGCGTGGGCTTGGGGTGCGGAGCGGCTGGGAGCCGGAAGTCTCGGCAGTATGTATGACCCCTTGTCTGCCCACGAGGCAAGCGCAGTAAAAAAAACGCCTGCCCCCATACCTCCTGCGCCAGCACCCAATTGAGTGTCCGGCAAGCCTGTCTAGGGCGACACGAGGACTATGTATCAGTCTGTCGGGTGCGAGCCTGAGCTAAATCTCTGATTCTTTTCAAAGAGTCCGCACCTGTGTCGGGTATCGTGCGGGTGTTTGGGGTTCCACTTGGATAGCAATCCGCCGATTTGAGCGCTCTTTCGATCATTTCTGCACCCAGCCTTGACGGTGGAAGTGGCGCAGCACGATTGAACGGTTGTAGAGCGGGAAGCCAATCCAGAGACCATTGAGGGTGAAGAACGAAAAGATCGCCCATAGCCACATGCCCTTGAACAGATAGTAGAATGGTCCGAATAGCAGGCACCAAAGCCTATGCCAGTTGCCGAGAATGACTTTCGTTTCGCCGTTGAAGCCCCACTTTGCGCTGATGGCCATTTTCAAATTCCTCCGTGGAAAGTTGGTTGATGTAATCTCGATAAGAAAGTTGCGGAGTCCGGTCAGGTGAAACCCTGCGGGCCTATGTAGAGGCTGCGTAAGAGCCCAATACTGGCTTTAACCATCTGTGCAGACGGCGGGGCGGGGCAGCACCTCAGTGAGCCAAGCAGCGCTTCCGGCGAGAATTCGCAGCGTATGATCGGAAAATGCCCGACGTGGCCCTGCTGGCTCATTGTAACGCCGCCGCGCACGCGTTTAGCTCAACCTGCCGGGGATTTGTTGCAGGTCATTGTGAGTTGCATACCGGCAGCGCCCCGTGCGCTTCGACATGCTCCCAGATCAGCCGCCGTTCGGCGTAAGCGATGTAAGGGTGAAGAATGTGATCCGATGGATCGATCCCATCAGGTAAATGCACCGAGACCCACATGCCTGATGTGTCACCGTTGAAAACACCGTGAAAGGTGACGCCCCCTGCATGGCCTTTCTTACCGGTCGACGCCGATCTGTGGAACTGGCGTATCCGGTTCCTGATCCCTTTCGTCGCCCATGTCCTGCCTATGTAGACGGTGTTGGTTGGTTCTCCGCGCGAGATTACATAAATGCCTGCCTGCTGCGGCAAACTCGCTCGATCTACCCATTCGATTGGTTCGGTGAGTTGAAGACCCATAGCGCCCCGATCTGCGAGCGCCCTCGCGGTTGACTGGTGATCGGGGTGTTAGAAAACCGCGGTGACACGGTCCCTGTGCCTTTAGCCGGAGCCTGTTGTATAACACAGGCACCCCGACCATAGGGTCAAAGGTATTCAACCGCCGAAGCGGTCTAAGTCACCGAGGGGTTTCTAAGCCCCAACGCAGGTGCGTCTCCTGCATCGAGATCAGTGGTAGCAGCAATTCGAGAAAAGCTAAAGATGCGCTGGGGTTATCCCTGACAGGATCGCAGCCTGCGTCTTATCGATCTCCATCAGAACCAGAGGAGACTGACATGGCAGATATCGTGACGCTCAAAGCAATCTGCGACGAACTCAAGCTTGATCCCCGCGAGGCCCGCGAACGCCTGCGCGCCGCCGCCAGCGATGCCAAGGTAAACCCGGAACTGGCGAAGGCACGCAAACCACGCACTCCGTGGCAATGGGTACGGGGATCGGCTGCTGAGAAAGAAGCGAGAAAAGCACTGCGTAGCTAAACACGGTTCGTCGGTGACGTAAGAGGACCATTGAAATGGCCCTTTGCTTTCGGCGGGAACAGGACGTTCGTTGCAAGCGTTAAAACTGATAGATCTCCTAAAGAAGGCAGACATTTGTGGCCGCGTACGTTAGGTACGATGTAATGTTGAGCGCTTTTTGTTTCCCATTTGTTCTGGTCCGTGCCAGAATGAAGGAAATTTGATTTTGGTTGAGGTCAACTCATGGGTAAGAATTCAAAAATCGAGTGGACCACCCACACCTTCAACCCTTGGTGGGGATGCACAAAAGTGTCCGAGGCTTGTAAGCATTGCTATGCTGAGACATGGGCTAAGCGTCTTGGTCAAAAAGTCTGGGGGCCCAAAAAGGAACGTCGGACAATGTCCGACAATCATTGGAAGCAACCCCTAAAATGGAATCGAGATGCAGGGAGTACCACTGATCGTCCCCGTGTGTTTTGCGCTTCAATGGCGGATGTATTCGAGGATCGTTCTGAATTGGTTGAGCCGCGCGCAAGACTATTCGAGCTGATCGAGGCAACACCGAATTTGGACTGGCTATTGCTTACAAAACGTCCGCAGAACGTTAAAACCATGGCGAAGTGGGGCCAAGATTGGCCTACCAATGTATGGCTTGGCACAACGGTTGAGCTTCAGACTAGGGCTGACGAATTACTTCCATACTTGGCCGAAATACCGGCAAAGGTTAGGTTCATTTCAGCGGAACCACTACTTGGTCCTCTTGATCTCAGGCAATGGTTGGGTTCGACAATTGACTGGGTTATTACTGGCGGCGAGAGCGGCCCCAAGGCTCGTCCTGCTTCGCCAAAATGGTTCAGAGACATCCACGCCCAGTGCATGGAGCAATCGGTCGCGTTTCATTTCAAGCAGTGGGGCGATTGGGGCCCCGGTGACGGAGAGAATCTGCCTGCTCACCGTATGAAGATCGCGAAAGATGGAACAGCGATGTTCCGTCTCGGAAAAAAATCAGCTGGCAGAATTTTGGATGGCACCACCCACGACGGATTGCCTGAAAACAGATTTTTTGGGTAGCCAGTTCACGTATTTTTATGGAGACTCAACATATTGCAGGATTTGTACGCAGGCCGAGAGCAAAGCAAAGCAAAACACGAAATATACGCACGCTATTTAGTTCCTTTTGCTACTAAGATTTTGAGCACCTGGCGGACGATAGATGTGATCGATGGGTTCGCCGGGCCCTGGAAGAATAATGACACCTTGAACCTAAGCGACACGTCCATCGGCGTGTCTTTGAGGGAGCTATCTAAGGTTGCTGAGCAACAAGGTCATGAAGCGTCCTCGCCGCGTATTCGCTGCATATATAATGAGGCCGACCCTGATTCATACCAGATTTTGAAGGCCTTTATTGAGCGCAGTAAGCCAGAGTACCCGCTTTTGAAGCTTTTGACTTTCGAGGGGACGTTCGAGCAGAATTCTGTTGCAATTGACCGCGCGGCTGACCATCAATTTCGTCTGCTTTTTGTCGACCCAACAGGGTACTCAGGCTTCCCTCCATCGTGCCTGCGCACGTTTGACAATGGCCGCTCATACGAAATCATTGTGAATATGATGCGGTCATTTTTGGAGCGTCAAGCCACCGGTGGTCATCCAGACACTAGGAAAAACCTCGCTGGGCTGCTGGGAGCAAAACGCGCAGAGCGATTGGTTCGAGGAGACTTGACGATAGAACTCGTCGAGCAAGAGTATCTTAAGATGCTCAAAGAGGATTTGGGTTTCAGGTTCTCCTGCTACTCGCCAATCCATAATCCGGATCGCGATCAAATTCATTTTAACCTAGCATATGGTACCAACCACCCGGAGGGCCTTGAAGTTCTACGCAATGCCGAGTTTAAAGCTCTCTCTGATCACGACCGAACTCGGTTTACAAAGAAGGTAGACCAAAAAGGTGGCGATCTTTTTGGCGACATGTTCGATGAGATTGAAGTGCGGGGTCCTTATCTACGAGCAAGACAAGAGCACTGCGAGAGGGTTGAGTCCACAATTAGATCAGTTTTAATCAAGCATGGAGCAACTGAATTCTTCGAGCTGGCCGCAAAGGTGCAAGAGCAACTCTATCTCAAGCGCACTGAGATTGGAGCTGCAATCGTGAATATGACAAAAGCCGAGATCGTTTCAGATCAGTGGAGGCAGCCCAGACAACGAAAGCCTCGCCACAAGGACGTAATTACGCTCATGAGTAGTTAGTCTGATCTACTCTATGCATCCCCTGTCAGGGCCAGACATTTGACAATTTGGCCACACAAACGGCCTAGGTGCAAAGTTAGCGTTCACTCACAAAGCCTGTAGTTGCCATTGTTGTTCAAAGTCGGGAAGAGATGCGAAAATGGCAGAACAAGCCTCTTTCATTTCATCTGTTGAAATAAGTAATAATACTGCTCGCCCATGAAAATCTGATGCTCCTTTCGCTCGAGAAAGGCCATCAATCAAGCTAGACCTTACAGTCCAAGAATCTGCTGCTTCCTGAATTGCAGTCCAACGAACGGGCGCATGCACGTAGTCAATTTGGGACTTTCGGAATTGATCTAAGGCAGCTCTTGTTGACCGAAATAATCCAAAGAAATCAGGGTATTTTCTCGTATCAATTATCGAGGTAGGCATTTCTCCTTCGATCAATTTAGAAAAACGAAACCCGTCCATTTCATTCATTGGTACGACGAACAAACGATCACGATCACTCTCGTCAAATAGTTTGAGTTGCTTAGCGTTCTCAAAGCCCCATTGTTCTCTAAACTGGCTCACGTTTGGATTGGACGCCGAGTCGTGAACGAGCGTAAGCTTGGGTTTACTCATCGGATGCTTCTCGGCCCAACTTGCTCTCCAATTTTACGTAAGAGACTCTGTAACTGTCCATGGGCCCGCCCCACGCAGGAGTTCCATGAACTCTTTCTCCTGTTACCTTATCCTTGTAGTTTCGATCCTTCAAGAAAACTCGGCGATACATCCGTGGCGACACCCCAACAAAGGGCCTGAAAAGCACCTTCTTTACGGAGTGTGGCTCATCGGACGCTAAGCCCGGCACGCTGTTTGAAGTATTCGGAGACTGGTTCCCGATTATCGATGGTGCTAGCCAACCTTCAGACTCAGTAGTGATCGCGTCTGAATGCAACGCGGTTGCCCTACTCTTTGGGTAAGGCTCAATAAACTGAACCTCATCGACACCCGCCGCAACGATGTGTCTTGCACAGTAATGGCACGGATAAGTGGTTACAAATAGTCGGCACCCCTTCGGAGACACGCCTGCGAGCGAAGCGGACAGTATTGCGTCCATTTCCGCATGAACTGCTCGGCTAAACTCAATCAGTCCTCCTAAACGAGTTCCTCGAATCTTTTTCAAAACAGAATGCCCGTCCGTTTGAGACGCTAACTCTGGGAAAGCATCTATGAGCTCCTGTATGATCTCATTTTGCTCCTTGTTGCTACTACAATAAACAGATTCTCTGAATGCACATCGATGATCTTCAAACTGATCTTGGCTAACATCTTCACCATATACACCTCCTCCCGCTCGAGGTGCTTCATTGGTGCCGGTTGCAACAATTGTTCCGTCTTGATTGACCAATGCAGCTCCAACCTGTCTAGAGAGGCAGGCGCTTCTCATCTGCGCGCTTCTCGCATGATGCATGGCAGTCTCTGCGATGGTCGGCCTCTCAATCCGATCTTGGGCAATCAGGGACACAAACCTCTTAAGTTGGTCATTCATCCCAGTAATACTTAGGTCTTCCTCGCCTTCGGCGGAGTTATCCACAAAAAAATCGGCTTCGTGGAACGTGTCGGAAACATGTTGCCCAAATTTTTCTGGAGCATCTTCATCGCGATCTAGAAAATTCTTCACCTGATCCTTTGTAGACTGCAAACCCCATTCTGCTCTGTCGAAAAGATTCTCGCGGATCCGTTTTTCGCGTACAACTGGGTCACACACGATACCTACTAGCGCAAAGGCTTCTTGATAAACGCGACGCAAAAGATGCGCCTCTGCCGGATGCCGCAATGAATCAATAATGTAGACTCGCTTCCGACCATCTGGCTCGACCCCTTCGTCTTCATTGAACGTTGCGCCCTGCATCTTCGCCCGTTCCAGCGAGATTTGCCTCAAAATAAATCTTGCGACTTCAGAGTGATCTTCTCCACCACCGGCGAAATCGCCTTTCCGCAAATCATCGCCTCTGTCTTGCATTGTTGTGATGCCATCTAAGCTTTTGCGCGCCCCTTCAACAGGAACTTCCAGCCCTAAGTTTAATGCAGCGCTTCTGATGAGCGCACTGGCTTTGATGATGACCGCTTCATACTGGTAGTCGTCAACAAAAAATGCCTCTATCCTTTTAGCAGCTGTTCCGGAGCCGGCACCAGCGGGACCGACAATCGCTACAAAGAGCTCGTTGCTATGATGTTCGGCAAGGATTGACTGTCCTGAAGGATCGCTTGCGCGCTGCGTTTTCGGTGATGATTTAGCTTTGGGGTCTGCCATGAATAAGAATGCGTCCAAATGAGTATTAAGCCTATCAAAGCATACTAACGTGAGTGTCGCTCCATTGGCCATAGTCGGAAAGGCGATGCCAAACTCGAATGTCCGCATCAGTTGGAACTAAGTCGAACAACCCAAACAATCTTCTAAGGCGGCTTTGGGCCCAAAACGGCAAGAAAACACTTCATTGAGAAATTGAAATGCTACCCCAGTGATACCCGTGCATATTTTGCCAAGTCACCCGCGCTGTCGTATTCTCACTAAGTATTTGTTATTACTTGGTAAAAATGGTGCCCGGGGGCGGAATCGAACCACCGACACGAGGATTTTCAATCCACTGCTCTACCCCTGAGCTACCCGGGCACGGGAAGGCGTTTCACCTTGGGTGGAGGCGTTCTATGTCAGCCAAACGGGGCTGTCCAGAGCAAAAAGGCAAAAACCTCAGTGCAATCGCGAAGATTGTTTTTCAATCTCTTCAAGTGCCTCAATGGCCTCTTCAGGATCCTGCGAAGGCACTGCATAGTCCCCTCCAAACCACTTTCCCAAATCGATGTCAGCACAACGTTTGGAACAAAATGGACGGTAGGTCTGTACCGTCGTTTTCTTACAAATCGGGCAGCTCATTTTAACAGCTCTGTTAACGGGGTGCGTGCGTTTTTACGTTGTAGTTCATAGTGCCCCAAAGGGGTGAAGCCGACCAACGTGGTATCGATAACGTCACGCTTCAAAGCCGCACGCAATGTGGCCTCAAATCCGCGGCGGTCCTTCTTGGCCATCGGCGCCAAGTCCAACACAATCTGCCCGCCAAGACCGCGCACACGCAGCGCACGTGGCAGCAGTTTCGCCATGGCAAAATTCGCTTTTGTCCCCGCCGCAGGCGAGGTGTCACGTCCCGTGTTCACATCCACAGCCACAAGCGCACGTGTGGGCTCAACATACATATACGCGCCACTGCCCAGCGCGACCTCATCGCCATCCGCGGCCTCCAAAGCATCTAACACGCCATGGGTCTCAAAACTGCCAGCCTCGGTCACAACATCCGCCGGCTCCGACCAATCCCGCCAAGCCGCAACATGTGGGCCATCGCCCTCTGACAGCATCTCGACATCACCCTCAACGTCGGCCATCACCGCCTCACACAGATCCAGCATGGCGCGCACATCTTCGGCAATCTCATCCTCAGGGGCGCCCTCACACGCAGAGCGCAAAATCAAGCCTACATCTGCCTCGCCAGCCTCTGCATGTGCAATCGCCAACAGCGCATCGCGCGCGTCATCGTCACGGATGGACCGGCTAACGTTCAAACCCGGCGCACCCGGGGTCACAATCGCATAACGGCTCTTGAAAAGCACTTTCTGCGTCACCGGAATGGCTTTCCCCGGCTCAGCCATGCCAGTAACCTGCACCAAAATGCGATCGCCCGGTGCCAACCCTTTAACCTGCCGCAGAAACGCACTCCCATCTGGCGTTTTCACAAACATGCCGCCCTGCCCTTTGACAGGACGATCCGCAATCGCGCGATAGATCGTACCAGCACGCGGAGCATCGCTTTCAATCAAAAGATCGTCCAGCTGCCCATCCACCATCAAGGCTGCGGCCTCACGCCCGTTGATGTGGTCGAGAATGATTTGACGCCCGTTCATCACGCGCTCCTCTTTTTGGTGGCACTAAATTAGGTGTTATAAAGCGGATAACCCGCCGCGACCAGAAGCCCGGCAGTCTCTGCAACTGGGAGGCCCACGATGCCAGTAAACGAACCTGACATCCATGGAACAAACGCGCCAGCAGGGCCTTGGATCGCATAGCCCCCTGCCTTGCCCATCCAGTCATTGGTGGCAAGATAAGTCCGCAGCTCCGCTTCAGACAGCCGTTTCATTTTCACATCGCTGACCACATCGCGCTGCCACATCCGATCGCCACGCTTCACCGCGACAGCAGTGATCACACGATGTCGTCGACCGGACAAGGCGCGTAAAAACGCGGCCGCCTCGTCGACATCTGCTGGCTTGCCCATAATGCGACGCCCCAATGCAACGGTTGTGTCAGCGCACAACACAATGTCATCTGGGCCCGCCTGAACAGCGGCTGCCTTTTCTTGGGCAATGCGCACGCAATAAGGTCGCGGCAATTCTGCTTTGTGGGGATCTTCATTGATGTCGGGCGGGCGAATGTCATCCGCCACCACCCCGATTTGCGCCAGGAGCTCCCGGCGACGCGGACTTCCAGAGCCGAGGATCAGCTTCATCTCGGACCTCGTTTGTTTTCCGCGCAAACGCTTACTTGAAGCGATAGTTGATCCGACCCTTGGTCAGGTCATACGGTGTCATCTCGACTTGGACTTTGTCACCAGCCAGAACACGAATGCGGTTCTTACGCATCTTGCCTGCCGTGTGTGCGATGATCTCATGGCCGTTTTCCAGCTCGACCCGAAACGTCGCATTCGGCAGGAGTTCCTTAACGACACCGGGAAATTCGAGCAGTTCTTCCTTGGCCATGTTATCTCCTTCACATTGCACCCGCCTGTTGCGGGCTGCCCCTAAATGGTCCCAATCTTACAGGTTTTCAAGGGCTATCTCAGCGTAATTGTGCAAAAGTGAGCTTTGTCTGCGCCCCCTCTTGTCGCACCCAGTCGCGGCGGTTGCACACGGCCCCCTCCTCACGCACATGCGCTATTGTCTCCAAATTCACATCAGCAATGGTCCGGCCGGGCTCATTCATCTGCCCTTCGGCACACACGCCAGTCTCCGGGAACCCCAAATCGGGCGGCCCAAATACCCCACCCGTGCCGCGGTTCATCGCCACTGCATCACACCACTCTGCTGCCCCCACAACCGAGGACTGAACCGTCACGCATTGCAATTCCAACGCCCGCGCCATCGCGCCAATCCGCACCCTCCAATAGCCAGCTAGGGTCTCGGTGCAACTTGGGACAAGAACAACATCACAACTTTCAAGCGCCTTTCCCAGCAAGGGGAATTCACTGTCGTAGCAGATCAGAACCCCGATCCGTCCCAGCGCGGTCTCAAATACCTGAAGCGGTGCACCGGGCACCACATCCCAATGCTCGCGCTCGTAGCGTGTCATGATCAGCTTGTCCTGAAACTCCATGCCACCCTCCGGCCCAAAGAAATGCGCGCGGTTCACCGGGCGGCCACGCACACCGTTTTCTGCATAAACCGGCGCGGAGCCTGACAAAATATATACCCCGTGCTGCCTCGCCAATCGCTGATGCACCGCATTGGCTGCGTCGATCCATGAGGCGACCGTTGCAGTCGCGGCTTCCAAATCATCTGCAATGGGGATTTCAGCCAACGTGGCCAGTTCCATCGCGCCGTACTCAGGGAAGACCAAAAGCTCAGCACCTTGGGCTGTTGCATCTGCCACCCATGCAGCTTGTTTGGCCTCGTAAGCCTCCCAGTTCTCCAAAATATCCAGTGGATAGGCCGCGGTCGCGATCGTCACCATGTGTTTGGTCCCCCAAGTTTTTTGAAAAATGTCTGCATAGTTTTACGGCTGCGATGGGCCTGCCCCCACTGCCCCCATCCGAAAGAAGCCATGGCCGAGCCTAGTAGCCGTGTCTAAACATGCATCTCTACACTTGTGTCACATGCACCAAGGGGCTGACAGGAAACCGACCGTCTCAGGTGTTGTTCGCGCTGCACCACCGTTTGATGCCTGGCACACAACGTCTCATACGTTGAACGCAGCCCAAAAAGTCCCCCTGCCTTTTGGGCTCATATGGCCTCGGGCGCTCCCCAACGGCTCTGCAAATAGGCCACAATTTCGTCTCGCGCCTTCCGATAGGCCGCAAGTTTTGCCTCACGCCCATCCCCAGCCAGCGCCCCACTTGGGTCTGTCACCGGCCAGTATTCGAGCTCTAGGTGGTCAAATCGCGTCAACTTCGCTGCCTCTGCGCGACTGGCAGGTGTCAGTGCCACAACCATGTCAAAGCTAGACATCTCGTCACCGCGCTTTTCCATCTCTTCAAAACTGCGGGTGCGATGCCTGTCCAGTTCCACGCCAATCTCGGCACAAACTGCAATCGCAAACCCGTCAATGTCCAGATCACTGCGAATGCCAGCAGACTGCACATAGACGTCATGCCCATAGAGCTTTTTCATGATGCCTTCAGCCATGGGCGAACGCACAGCGTTCTGATCACAACAAAACAAAACCGATTGAGGCAACTTCGGTGAAACCGGCTGTGTCTGCTCCGCTCCTGCCACGTGCGTCAGCCTCCAAAATGCAAAACGCAGATCAGGGTAAACAACCGCCGCGCGGTGTCCGTGTCCACATCTGCTTTGCCGTCCAACCGTTCCTGCAGCACGCGCGCGCCTTCATTGTGAATGCCACGTCGTGCCATATCGATGGTTTCGATCTGGCTGGGTGGTAGGTTTTTTACAGCGTCAAAGTAGCTCTCACAAATCGCCCAATAGTCCTTCACCACTTGCCGGAACGGCGAAAGGCTCAGGTGAAATTCCACAGCTTTGTCTCCGGATTCGGTGGTCACATCAAATACCAAACGCTTATCGCGAATAGACAGATCAACCGAAAACGGCCCCTCCGGCACCACTCGATCATCGCGATGGGGCAACGCAAAGCTATTGTCTTCCAGCAAGTCAAATATTGCCACCTTCCGCTCCTGATCAATTTCAGGCGTGGGCGGCGGCAGATTTGTGTCGTCGATCTGGATGTGGCTGATCCGGGACATGGGTGTCTCTTGATTTTTTTGCGATGCAGCATGAGTAGCGCAGCAAGCCCTCTCTTGTCCATGCACGACCATTCGCCTCAGGGCCCGTCCCCCCGGTTGACAGCCCGACCACATCTGCGCGACCTCTACCACAATATATCGAAAAAGGAGCCGACGATGGCGCTACCCATGTTTGATCTCACTGGCCAAAACGCGCTGATCACGGGCAGCTCGGAGGGCCTCGGGTTTGCCGCCGCTGAACTGCTGGCACAGGCAGGAGCTCAGGTCTGGATCAACGGGCGTAACGGCGACAATTGCACACACGCTGCACAATCGATCCAAAACAAAGGCCAAAGCGCACAGCCCCTCCCATTTGACATCTCAGATGAGACAGCATCCGAGCAGGCGTTTAGGCGACTGTCTGCACATGGCGGCGTGGATATCTTGGTCAACAACGTTGGCATGCGTGATCGCCGCCACTTGAAAGAATTTACCCACCAAGACCTCTCCCGCCTAATGGACGTGGACCTGATCGCGCCCTTTCGTCTCGCTCAGCATGCTGCAGAACAAATGTCTCCCAAGGGATACGGGCGCATCGTCAATATCTCGTCCATCGCAGGCCTCATCGCCCAATCCGGGGATGCCGCCTACACCACGGCAAAAGCAGGCATCAATGGCATGACAAAAGCTCTGGCTGCAGAACTTGGCCCCTCTGGCATAAATGTGAATGCGGTTGCGCCCGGATTCTTCAAGACTGCGCCAAACGCAGCAGCTGCCAAAGATCCGGCAGTCACGGCCAAGTTAAAGGCAGCATCCGCCTTACAACGCTGGGGACACCCAGACGAGCTTGCGCCCGCGATCCTCTTCCTTGCCTCACCTGCGGCAAGCTATGTCACAGGACAAATTTGGGCTGTCGATGGTGGCTATTCCAGCCATTATTGATCTCCGCGCTGTCCGGGATGTCACCTTGTCCTTTGGGTGACGCAAAAGACCAAGACGCACAGATTGCCAACATGGTGCAAAGCACCCCCTATTTGTTCAAAGCATCAAGCCGTGCACGCACGCTCAAGCCGTGCGCCTCAAGGCTTTCAGAGATTGCCAATGTCTCGGCTGCAGGCCCAATCGCACGCAACGCCTCCGGCGTCATTTTGGACAATGTTGTGCGTTTGATAAAGTCCATCACTGACAGGCCAGAGCTAAACCTTGCAGAGCGCGCTGTCGGCAGCACATGGTTGGGTCCACCCACATAGTCGCCAATCGCTTCTGGTGTGAATTGCCCCAAGAAAATCGCGCCAGCATGGGTGATATCCTCACTCAAGGCATCTGGGTCCGCCACACAAAGCTCCAAGTGCTCCGGCGCAATCCGATTGGACAAAGCCGCAGCCGTATTCAAATTCGGAACCGTAATCACCGCGCCAAAATCCCGCCAGCTCGCGCCAGCAATTTCGCGACGCTCCAGCGTTTCAAGCCGCTTGTCCACCGCCGCCGCAACCGCCTTACCGAATGCCACGTCATCCGTGATCAAAACCGACTGCGCGCTTTCATCGTGTTCCGCCTGGCTCAGCAAATCCAACGCAATCCAATCAGGATTGTTGTCTTTGTCTGCGATCACCAAAATTTCTGATGGACCGGCGATCATATCAATGCCCACCTTTCCAAAAACCCGCCGCTTGGCCGCAGCCACAAACGCGTTTCCAGGGCCTGTTATCTTATCCACCGGCGCAATCGTGTCCGTGCCGTAAGCAAGCGCGGCAACTGCCTGCGCGCCACCTATGCGGTAGATTTCATCCACACCAGCCAGCCGTGCCGCCAACAACACCAACGGGTTCGCCACACCATCCGGGGTGGGCACCACAATCGCCAAACGCTTGACCCCAGCCACTTTGGCCGGAATCGCATTCATCAATACGGAAGACGGATAGCTCGCCAACCCGCCGGGCACATAAAGTCCTGCGGCTGACACCGGCGTCCAACGCCAACCCAATGTGGCGCCCCTCTCATCGGTCCAGCTGGCGTTTTCTGGCATTTGACGGCTGTGATAGGCCGTGACGCGCGCGGCGGCCAACTCCAGCGCAGCACGGTCAGTGTCATTGACCTGCGCACAATAGCTGTCGATCTCTTCTTCAGAAAACCGCATCGTTTCTGGCGTGAGCTCCAAGCGGTCAAATTTAGCCGTCAGCTCAATAACTGCCGCATCTCCGCGATGCCGCACATCCGCGATAATGTCCGCGACAACGGCATCCACATCCGGGCTGTCTTCACGTTTTGCACTCAACAGCGCGGTGAAGCTGGCCTCAAAGTCGGCATCCTGTGCATCAAGAAAAACGGGCATGGCAGTATCTCCGAAAAGGTTGCGCCTTCTTAGACCGCCCCCATGGGAGGCTCAAGCGTCAAGCGTCTTGAGCATCAAGAGATCATCTCGCGGAACTCCATTCACAATCACCGACCGCGGTCGCAGGCCGATTTTCTGAAACCCGCACGCCTCATAAAGTTTCCGCGCACCAAGGTTTTGAGCATCCACGCACAACTCTAGTTGCAGCACCCCCAATGCCGCTGCCACCTTTATGGCCTCTGTCATCAGAGCCTGCGCCAACCCGCGCCGCCGCGCAGAGGGATGCACATATAAAGGACCGATGTCCGCCATGTGGCGCAGCCGCTCAGGACCACCCCGACGAAACGCCACAAAAGCCAACAGATGGCCACCGCGAAACGCACCGATGACCTCGCCTGCTGTAAGCTTGGCTGCCAAGGCACTGTCGCGGGTGGCCACAGCCTCGTCAGCGGTCAATAGAAATGCAAAGGGATCTTCGGACAACCCATGCAGCCAAAGACCACGATAAGCGGTCAAATCATCCGCAGTCAGCGCTCTGATCATTCCGGGTGGGATGGCGTATTCTTGGACGGCGCCAGATAGGGGCGCGTCACGTCTTTCAACGCAACGTCCAATGCCTCAACCTTTAAGCGAATGGCACCATCCCCTGCCAATGTCAGGATCACAGACCCCTCGGCATCTTCACCCGCTTCAAAGCTGATAGCGAGCAGAGACAAGATGGTGTCGGCATCGCCGCGCTCCACTCCCTGAGAGGCCACGGACTGCACATTGTCGACCACCAGCAAACATTGCACGCGCTCCACCGAACGCTTGCGCAACTCTGCAGATTTCAGGTCTTCCCAACGAAAGCGATTGATCAACACGGCGAAGCGGCGCTCGGACGGCAGCCATTGCATTTCAGACGCCGGAAAAACTGCGTCCTGTGCCAAAGTCGACAGAACCTGCAGATCCTCTCCGTCCAAAGCGCCAAGATTCAGCGGACGATCGCCGCCGTCTTCAAACCGTGCATCTTGCGTCACTATTCTTTGACCCTCTCAATATGGGCACCAACATTGCCCAGCTTCTCCTCAACCCTCTCATAGCCGCGATCCAGATGATAGACCCGGCTGACGATGGTTTCACCTTCTGCGGCCAATCCCGCAAGGATCAAAGACACTGAGGCACGCAAATCCGTCGCCATCACCCGCGCGCCTTTGAGTTTTTCGACACCGTGGACCGTGGCAGTACCGCCCTGAACCTCGATGTTGGCGCCCATCCGGATCAGCTCTGGCGCATGCATAAAGCGGTTTTCAAAAATCTTTTCTTCCAGCACCGAGGTGCCAGCGGCCGTGCACATCATTGCCATGAACTGCGCCTGCAGATCCGTCGGAAAACCCGGGAACGGCTCTGTGGTGACGTCCACTGCTTTCACACGTCCGTTCTTGCGCGCCACCTTGAGGCCCGCTTTGGTCTCTTCCACATCGATGCCAGCTTCATGCAGCTTAGCAACAAAGCTTTCAACCAAATCCAGACGACCGCCCAGCAACTCAACTTCGCCGCCACAGAATGCCGGAGCCAACATAAAGGTGCCAAGTTCAATGCGATCTGTCACAACTGGATGCGTGGCCCCATGGAGGCGATCCACACCCTGAACAGTGATATCAGAGGTGCCATCACCCTCGATCTGCGCGCCCATCGCCCGCAAACAAGTGGCCAGGTCAACAATCTCAGGCTCGCGCGCTGCGTTTTTAATAACAGTGGTGCCTTTGGCCAGCGTTGCCGCCATCATGATGTTCTCGGTCGCACCAACAGAGGCAAAGCTCAGCTCGACGACCGCGCCTTTCAATCCGTTTGGCGCTTTGGCATGCAGGTAGCCGTCTTTCAGCTCGATCTCTGCACCCAGTTTTTCCAGACCAAAGATGTGCAAATCCATCGGACGCGCGCCAATCGCGCAGCCACCGGGAAGTGACACAACCGCATGGCCCAGCCGTGCCAGCATCGGACCCAGAACGAGATTGGACGCGCGCATTTTGCGCACGATGTCATAGTCCGCCACATGGTTGTTGATGTCGTGACTCGACATCGCCAACACCTTGCCGTCTTGCAAGCTTGTGACTTCTGCGCCCAGTGAGCCCAAGAGTTGGCTCATTGTCTTGATGTCGCTCAGTCGTGGCGCATTGGTCAGCGTAAGCGGCTCCTCACTGAGCAGCGTTGCCGGCATCAGCGTGAGACAGGCGTTTTTCGCTCCGGCAATCGGGATCTGTCCATTCAGCGGCCCATTCCCGCGTACAACAATTGAGTCCATTTAGTCTTGCCCTTTATTCTTATCTGCCTCGGTGGTGTCCGGCGCGTCAGTTGTTGCCCGCGCGCGCGCCTGCGCTTTGCGCCGCCCCATATTGGCTTTCAATGCAGCCTTTAACCGGTCTTCACGGCTTGAGGCAGTTTTTTTGACTTTATTTACAGGGGTCGTTTTACGTTCCATGCACTTTCCTTACATGAGCCGTAAAAAAGGGTCCAGATTGCGCTTGCACAGTCTGAAATTTGAGTCTAATCACCGCGCCACGGTAATGCTGTGGTAGCTCAGTGGTAGAGCGCACCCTTGGTAAGGGTGAGGTCGGGAGTTCAATCCTCCCTCACAGCACCATTCAACTCCCAAGCTTCTTTACGTAAGAGATCTGTGCCGCGCGCGCATTTGGTGCCCACAAAGAATGTCGCAATTTTGGCATCAATTTGAGGGTGTACTCACTGCCTTTGAAGCCGAATCTGGGCGGCAGATTTCCGCGCACTCGACGCCCCAAAACGGGCCGAATCTTGCCAGAACCGCGCTTATCGATTCGCATACCCCTACGTAAATCCAGACCTAGCGTTTACATATTGTGGCCAATTGGCGAAATTGAATGCCCCTGTTTTCATTTCAGCAACAATGCCGAGATGCCGATGTGACTGGGTGAACACAGCTCGCCTTAACCAAGAACTCCACTCGATTGGTTCAATTTTGGAAACGGCCGATGGCCTCCCGATGCCATCCAAGCGAACCTCAACGTAATAAAGGCCAAAATATGGCGTCAATATGCCTCGACACGCCCCATTTGGCGCCACAATTGCGCCCCAATTCGGAAACAATTCCAAAAATATCCTTGCTACATTAACCATCATGCAGAGGGCAACCCGCCGCATCTCGTCGTGTTTTCGTCAAATTTTGTATGTTTTTGTTTCTTCCCCGCCATCTTTCGCGCATATTTACGCCAAGTCCAACTGGGGGACTGAGTTCTGGCTTGGGGCAGCCAACAACATGTGATGGGCATTGTCGTGATGTCACTTCAAACCGCTGAATAGCGTCGCGCCTTCTGTGAGAAGTGGGTGAGGAACGCTTTGGTGTGTGAGGTGGCTGCGCTGTGGAGAAAGAGGGTATTATGGCTGATCCAAATGGACCGGGAATTGTGGACGGAACTGAAGAAGACGACATCATTGAAGTCGGCTCTACAGATTCGGACGGCGACACCGTAGACAGCAACGGCAACGCGATCAGCGCTCAAGACGGCGATGACAGCATCCATGCTGGCGCTGGGGATGACACAATCTTTGCTGGCAACGGCGACGACACAGTGCGTGCCGGAGACGGCGACGACGAAGTGTTTGGCGATGAAGTTGGCAGCCAAGATGGGGATGACCTCCCCGGCGACGATCACCTTGCAGGCGATGGCGGCAACGACACCGTTGACGGCATGGATGGCAACGACACCATCTATGGCGGCTACGCACCCGGCACCACACCCACCCCATCCTCCGGTGCCATCGAAAGCTTTAACTGGAGCGAGATCGGGACCCCGGCCGACGGCGACGTACTAAGCGAACCGTTTGTTCAGGACACAGGGTCAATTTCGGTCACCTACACCACCTCGAATATTGGCGGGGGTGACAACACCTTTGAAGACGACACACAGTTGCTCGATGGCATCGACACTGGCGGAGAGACCGGCGACGCAAACAGCGCAGCACGTTTGACCACCGGGTCTGGCGTCAATGCGTCAACCTCGCAAATGATTGCATTCTCCGAAGCGGTTGAAAACGTTCAGTTCCGCATCAACGACATCGACGAAAACTCTGTTGTGAAAGTGCTCGCGTGGGATGCTGAAGGCAACCCAATCGAAGTCACGTTCACTGCGGAAGACCTGTCCAACTTGAACGTTGTTGACATCGACGCTGCTCCGGGCAGCGAAGGTGCAATTTCGGATGGCTCTGCACCGGGCGATTCCACGGACGGTGCGAATTCGGTACTGGTCAACATTCCAGGCCCAGTAGCAAACTTTGAAGTGCGTCTCGTAAACCTGTCTGACGACCCTGCGGACGTCACAGTTTCTGACATCTTCTTTGAAGGTGGCGAAGGCGAGCTTCCTGTAGACGGCGACGACGTTTTGACCGGCGGTGCAGGCGAAGACCTGATCTACGGTCAGGAAGGGGATGACCTTCTCACCGGTGGCGACGGCATGGACACGCTGGATGGCGGCGCGGACTCCGACACAATTGTCGGTGGGTCTCACCTCGATCTGGTTGTTGGCGGCGAAGACGGCAACGACAACGACACGCTTGACCTGCGCGGTCAGGGTCCTGTGACAATCGTCTACGATCCGGAGAACGACGAAAATGGCGTCGTCGTGATCGATGAAACCGGCGAAGCTTTCGAATTCCACGAAATCGAGAACATCCTTTACGACGAACTGTCAGACCGCGACCGCGATGGCATCGTTGAAGGCACCGCTGCTGGCGAGCTGATCGACGACATCTACGCTGGTGATCCGGATGGCGATTTTGTCGACAACGAAGACAACATCTTCCCGGCTCTCGGCCCAAATGACGACATCATCGTTGGATACGGCGGCAATGACACCGTCGTCGCCGGTCCCGGCAACGACGTGGCCTTTGGCGGCGCGGGCGATGACGTTTTGGGCGGCGGCACCGGTGACGATAGCTTGGTCGGTGGCGCAGGCAACGATTTTGCCGAAGGTGTGCTGGGCGACGATCTGCTGATCGGCCGCGATGGCGACGACACGCTGACGGGCGGCGACGGCAATGACCGCCTGATCGGTGGGGCGGATGACGACGTTCTCGCCGGTGGCGCAGACGACGACACTCTGGAAGGCGGCGACGGCAACGACCAACTCGACGGCTCTCAGGGCAACGACGAGATGCACGGCGGCGCTGGCGACGATTCCCTTGACGCAGGCGGTGGCGACGACACGCTATTTGCGGGCGCAGGCGATGACTTCCTCGAAGGCAACCCGGGCGACGACGTGCTCTGGGGCGAAGACGGCAATGACACAATCCTCGGCAACGACGGCGATGACACCATCGACGGTGGCGCTGGCGATGATGTGATTTCCACCGGCCCGGGCGAAGATGTTGTCAACGCAGGTGATGACCGCGACACCATCATTGTTGTTGGTATCGACAATCAATTTGTGGACGGCGCAGAAGGCGGCGACGACTTCGACACGCTCGAAGTACGCGGCAATGCTGAAGTTGAATATGATCCTTTGAACCCTGAAAATGGGGTTGTCTACTATCTGGATGACAGCGACGTACGCACGGGGATCACCACAACCTTTGTGAACATCGAAAACGTTGTGATCGTGGACACCAGCGCGTTGGACGGCGTGGTCGAAGGCACTGATGGCGCAGATTTGATCGACGCCTCCTACATGGGTGATCCAGAAGGTGATCGCATTGACAACTTTGATGCGCTCGACAACTTCCTAGACGAGGCGCTCGACTCCACCGTACCTTCCAGCTTCTTTGAAGCACCAGGTGGTACACCACGTGGCGATGATCGCGACGCGGTTGACGCAGGCGCAGGTGACGACACCGTGTTGTCCGGCGAGGGCGACGATGTTGTGCACGGCGGCGCAGGCAATGACCTGATCGACGCGGGCGCAGGCTTTGACGATGTGTCCGGCGGCGATGACAACGACACCATCTTTGGTGGCATCGGCACCGACAAACTCTTCGGCGAAGACGGCGACGACGAACTTTGGGGCGGCGCACAAGGCGACAGCCTCTGGGGCGGCGACGGCGACGATGTCCTGATGGGCGAAGGCGACTCCGACCTTCTGGTAGGTGGCGAAGGCAACGACACAATCGACGGTGGCCAAGGCTCTGACATCATCGACGGCGGCGAAGGTGATGACAGCATCATCGGCGGCGACGGCGACGACATCATCTCAACCGGCGCTGGTGCAAACTACGTCGACGCGGGCTCCGGCAACAACGTTGTCATTGCGGGCATTGGTGATGACACGCTGATCGGTGGCATTGGCGGTGACGATATCGACGGTGGCGCAGGCGATGACTTGATCATTGGCGGCGCGGGCGAAGACACCATCGACGGCGGCGAAGGCAATGACCGTATCACCGGCGGAACCCCCGGCGTCACAGGCGTGGCCTCTGTTGGTCAAACACCTGACGTCCTGAACGGTGGCGACGGCGATGACATCATCAACGGCGACTCTGGTGATGACCGCATCAACGGCGGTGATGACAACGACAGCATCGGTGGCGGCATCGGCGGTGACACTATCCAAGGTGGTGACGGCGATGATGTGATCTACGGCGAAGACAGCTTTGATCTGGACACAGGTGAGCTGGTCGACCGCCCTGCTGATTTCGATGATGCGCTTGCGCTGGAACCTGGTGATGACGACATTCGCGGCGGGGACGGCAACGACGAAATCTACGGTCAAGAAGGTGACGACACCATCTCCGGCGGGGACGGCAATGACACCATCACCGGTGGCACCGGCACCGACGTCCTTTCAGGTGGCGATGATCGAGACCTCTTCATCATCAACTCTGCTGAAGAAGGCATTGGTGACGAAATCTTGGGTGGTGACGGTGGCGACGACCTCGACACACTTGATATCGCTGGTGAACGTGGCGTGGACTGGCGCCTGACCGATCTGGAAACTGACAGCGACGGCAACGGTCTCGACGGCACCGTCGAATTCCTCGACGGCGCGGGCAATGTCACCGGCACAGCAACCTTTGAGAACATCGAAATCGTTTGCTTCACACCCGGCACCAAGATCCTGACCCCGCTGGGCGAAGTTTCGGTGGAGAACCTGCAAGAAGGCGATCAGGTTGTGACACGTGACAACGGATTGCAAACCATCCGTTGGGCAGGTCGCAAACACGTTTCTGCGCAAGAGCTTATGGCCCGCCCAGAGTTCCGCCCAATCCTGATCAAACAGGGCGCGTTGGGTCCAAACCAGCCGGAACGTGACATGATGGTGTCTCCGAGCCACCGCATGTTGCTGGTGTCGGAACAGGCTGAGCTGTTGTTTGACGAACGCGAAGTTCTGGTTTCGGCCAAACACCTGCTGCATCTGGACGGTGTGGAGCAAGTGGACGCAGCTGGCGTCGACTACATCCACTTCATGTGTGACAACCACGAAGTGGTCCTCGCTGATGGTGCATGGAGCGAAAGCTTCCAGCCAGGTGAATACTCAATGAACGGGATCGGCAAAGAACAGCGTGATGAAATTTTCGCTCTGTTCCCCGAGCTGAAAGATCTTGACGGTCTGGCCAACTACACCACAGCCCGTCTGTCTCTGAAACGGCACGAAGCCAAACTGTTGGCCTAAGCGGCCTGCACAAAAGTTCGCTATGGGACGGGTCGACCTTCGGGTCGACCTTTCTCGTTTTGCGCACCCGATCTTCAAGGCTAGACATCGGACACCAACCTGGTGTCAAGTCTGTGTGAGCAACACCAAGGATCAGAGATAAACATGCCTGCAGCACCAAATGTTTTCAAAGCCGCGCTTGCCAAAAAACAACCTCAAATCGGCTGTTGGATGAATTTTGGCAGCACGGTCGGCGCAGAGCTGATGACCACCACAGGCTTTGACTGGCTGGTGATCGACGGCGAACACGGCCCCAATGACCTTCTCTCCATCACCGACCAACTCCGTGTGCTACATGGCACAACCAGCCACGCGGTGGTGCGTGTACCTGTTGGCGAAGCTTGGATATTAAAGCAGACCCTGGATGCAGGCGCGCAAACCGTGCTGGTTCCTATGGTCGACACCGCGCAACAAGCAGAGGCAATCGTGCGCGCGTGCCACTATGCGCCTGATGGTATCCGCGGCTTGGGAGGTATAGGCGCGCGCGTGACGGGCTTTGGCTCAGTCACAGAGTATGCCACGACCGCAAACGCTCAAATCTGTGTTTTGGTACAGGCTGAAACCCGCGCCGCGATCAGCAACCTTGATGACATTCTGGCAGTTGACGGCGTTGACGGTGTGTTCATTGGTCCCGCAGATTTGTCAGCAGACATGGGGTTCCCCGGCAACAGTGACGCCCCCGAAGTTCAAGCTGTGATTGAAGACGCCATTCAACGCATCGCAGCCGCAGGTAAAGCGCCCGGCATCCTCACCTTCTCATTACAGCACGCGCAAAGGTATCTCTCGCTTGGGGCCACATTTGTCGCCGTTGGCATAGACACCTTTGTGTTGGCGACCGCAGCACGATCGTTGTCCGCAGAGGCCAAGTCTTTGCTACCCAAGGCATAGTGAAAGACGCCCCAATCGGGCGTCTTCCTTTATAGGTAACAGCGCCTTAGCCTTCTTTGGGTGTGTACCAAATCGGCGACGAATACGCCCGTTCCTGATGGATCAATACCGCGTCTTCCGGCAACTCAATGCCATAGCGCACTTTGTCATAGAGCACCCAGCGCGGCGTTGGAATTTCCAGCGCTCGCACATAATAAAACGCTGGCTCAGATGCATCAAACTCTGGGTCTGTCCAAACCGTGGTTAGCTCCGAAGCACCAATTGTATTGCTCCAACTGGCGCTTTCGATGTCCACTGTATTGCCCACTGCTGGCAACTTCCCCTCGGCATCCGGCGTACGGTCGCCAGACCAAACCACATCAAAGACTTTTTCATGGAGTGCCCCTTCAGCATCCATCCAGCCTTTCACAACTTGCATCCGGTCTAAATTGGCACCAATCGGATCGCGCAGTGCCACCAACAAGAAGCTCGGCGCGCCTTCGCCTTCCGTCGGGCGTAGATCACTGCCCATTGGCACACCCTTGGAATACCCAATCACAGCCGGATTGCGGTTACGCAAATCATCTTCGTCAAACTCCCAGCCACCGAAGAACCGCAGGCCAATGCGTGGGCCCGTTGTCGCGTAGGTCTCACGGCGCTTGAACGCATCAAAAATCGCAGACCGGGTGTTTTCTGTCGCCCAAACAGCTGTATACCCCGACGCCACCAACATGTGCCCGTCAATCCGGCCCAACGCGCTTTCGATAAACGGATGCTCGATGCGTGTTGGAGACGGCTCCACACTGACGGACTTTGAGAAGAAGTTCTCTTCCTCTGCTGTGGTCAACGCTGTGTGGCTGTCCGTCGCGCCGCCCAATCCAAACTTGTACGGGTTTACACCCAACTGTTTCTCAAGCGCCAAACCACGTTTGAGCGCCTCACGCGCATACTCCCCGCCCAGCATACCCTCGGTTTTCACCTCGGTCAGATCAAGGTTCCCGACATCCCAGTTTTCATAATCCGCGAATTCGTCATTGGGGCTAAGATAGGGGTGCGCCTCGCCGTCACCTTTGATCTGCGTGATTTCATAGTGCGGCTCCCACTTGGCACGCAATTGCGCGTACTCTTTGTCTACTTTGCCACCGTGATAGGTATCCTCAGTCGGGAACATCCATCCATTCGACAGGTTGCCGTTGTGTGCAAACGCCACCGCACGGCCCCCGGTTTTCTCCTGATATTCTTCCAGCCAGTTCCAAAGATGAAACGGATCTGTGTCGCCATAAGGCGGTTGTGTGACGGGTGGCACCATCTGCAAGGCGCGGGTTGCACCATCACGCAACATCACGTTGCGATGAAGGTTGAAACCTTTGGGAACAGACGTCCATTCAAACCCAATAAAGGCTGAGAACCTCCCCGGATCATTGTGGGTCTCCGCGGCATCCACAATTTTTTCCCAAGTGAACGCATACGGGTCTGCACCCGGGCTGTAGTTTTCCAAAAGCAATTCTGGCAACGTCATTTGAGAGAAGTTGGTGATCAGATCAAATGCTGTTTTGCCGGCCTCAGCCCCACCTTTTTTATACCCCTCGTACCACTCCCGCCCTTTCGGGTCCGCCAGAACACCGGGTTTTCCGGCCTGCAAGTCCGGTGCAAACCCCATCAAATCCGTGTGGTCGGTCAACACCATCCAATCAAGCGGACGGCTCAATTTCACTGGCTGCCCGGTGGAAGACATTACCTGCTCACCTTTTGCGAACCGCCACGCGTCATCTGGCCCCAAGATATTGCCAAAGGCTCCGGCATCCAGCGAAAGCCCTGTGTGCAAATGGGTCTCCCCCCACAAAGGAAACATTGGAAAGTCCCGATTTGCATAGGGTGAATACGGAGCCTCAGAAAAACTCCCCTCCGCGGCCTCTTCCGATGGCACCACCTGTGCCAAACCCGGGCCGGCAACCAACGCCAATCCAACACCCAAAACAGTGGTTTTAAGCAGATCAGATCTCAGAAATCGTTTCTTCTCAAAAGCGTTTCTCAATAACATCGCGAGCCTCCCAGAATACAATGCAGCGACCCGCGCCTAGATCGCGCAGGTCCAATTCAATAATTGAATAGTGCCGTGGTATAAGAGAAGCCTAACCGGACCGTCTTGTTTTCCAAAGAAAAAACGTAGTTTCGTTCGGCAAACCCTAAAATCCAGCCAGCCGCTCAGCAAACCAAAACGTCGCCACCGCGCCGATGCCATACCCCGAAACCGTTCGCAGAACCGGGGTCATAGACCTGTCACGTCGCATCTGCGCAATTGTCCAGCGCCCCGCAAACAACAGACCAGCCATCACAGCGACAAACACCAGCTGCCCGGCCTCCACACCGAGGTTAAACGCCACAAGTGCTGCGAGGATGTCCTGCTGTGGCAAACCAATCTCACGCAGTGCGCCCGCAAATCCCAGCCCATGTAGCAATCCAAACAGAAAACACACCCGCCACGGGTTACGCCCGGCGGCGCTGTTTTGCCCGCGCAGAATTTCAAGTGCAAGAAACACGATGGACAGTGCGATCACTGCCTCAACCGGCGGTCCTGGCACCCGGATGACATCCAGCGCAGACAAGCCCAAAGTGATCGAATGCGCCACAGTGAACGCTGTCACAGCCCCCACCAGTTGCCACATTGTGCCCACCAATAGCATCAACGCAAACACGAACAGCAAATGGTCGTATCCCTCTAGAATGTGCTCAAAGCCCAACGGAAAATAGCTTCCAAACACCGCCAAAGCTCCGGGGTCAGCCGACACAACAAATTGGGTGGTATGGCTGGTCAGTCGCGCAGTTTGCGCGCCATCACCCGGCGTGGCAACCACCCGAAGCAACACATCAGTGCGCTGTGCATCCAACCCGTCGATGGCGATGACATGTCCTGCCAAACCGCCTTCACACGTTGTAATCCACCCGCTTTGCCAGGCTTGGCCATCAGAGCGCAGTTTTGGGCCGAGCCCGGGATCACACGTCTCCGGCAGGCGCAGGGACACATCCATAGGCGCGCCTTGAACATCTGGCACGCGCACACTGACACTGTACTGTTGTCCACCAAATGGTCGAATGTCGACGTAACCAGGGTCAAGTTCGTGCGCCTGTACGCCGCAGGCAACAACGATACTCAAAATCGCAGCCATTGCCCCAGATATGTAGGTCCAAACCCGTGTCATTGCGCCAGCACCGCCGCAATCTCGGCCGGCTCAGGCAGTGTCACCTCATATTGAGCGACAAGCTCAACAAGCATGTCTTGCTGCAAAATCGCCGCTTGTGCGTCTCGCCAATCCGTCAAAACAGCGGCCTGCACTTCCTCAAATGCCGGCACAACTTCTGGCGCAACCGACGTCACCTTCACCGCGTGCACGCCAAAAGCCGATGTCACCGGCCCACTCCAAACATTCAGCGTCAGGGGGTCCAAAACCGGTACAAAACCACGCCCAAAGACCCCTTCTACTTGACGAGCACTCGCCTCCGTCAACGTCGATGGCAACCCGGTTCTTTCGCCGACGGTGGCCGGATCTGCGCCCGCATTCAGCGCTTCAAGGGCAGTGGTCAACTCATCTGGGTTTTCTAAATTCCCAAAAAACACCTGAGTAAACGTATAGGTTTGCGCAGTGGCATAGCGTCTTTGATTTTCGTCAAAATAGGCACGCAACACATCTGGGTCTGGCACCGCTGCCTGCGCGGCCCCATCCACCAAAAACCGCATCTTCTGAGCCAATCGCTGCCGAATGACGCCATCCCCTTGATCCATACCAAGCGCCAACGCTTCGCGCACCAACGCTTCCTCTGTCACAAGCTGATCAAGATACTGCGTCACCTCATCTGGGCTTGGCGGACGGCTCAGTGTTTTCTGCATCCGCGCGGCCAGTACAGCGACCTCTTCGACAGAAAATGTGATGTTGTCAGGTTCCGCATCCGGTGAGGCGTCTATCAAATGGAAATAGCCAAACACAGCCCCGGCCAGCACCGCAAAATGAAAAAACGGATCTCTCAAAAATTGGCCCACGCCCATCACGTCCTCTTAAATAACCTAAATCTCAGGCCACCCTATGTGTTGATGGGTCACAATCAAGCCTCAGCGGACGAAATTGCAGCCAATCTGTGCAAAAAATGGGCAGCCCCGTATGCGACCGACCTGCAACTCTTTCTACGTTTCATTGAAAATAGGCTGGCGCAGCCCTTAAAAACCAAGGATATGGAAGGCGACCGCACCAAGGATCACGCGCGCATGCCGGTCAACTCTGGATAGGGTGCTGAAGTTTACCTTGCAGAGTCCACGGCCCAGTTTCTAGGGTAAGCACGCATGAAAACAAGTGGTTTGGACACAAAGGGTGTGACCAAGACCGCGCACTGGGGGACGCCAATGACCACACCGCTACTCTCAATCTCGGGATTGACCAAGACATATCCTGGGGTGGTGGCCAATGATGATGTGTCCTTTGATATTGGTCCCAACGAAGTGCACGCGCTGCTTGGCGAAAATGGCGCCGGAAAATCCACGCTGGTCAAAATGATCTACGGCCTTGTGAAACCCGACAGCGGCACCATGACTTGGCAGGGCCAACACTTTGCGCCGCCAGAGCCCAAAGCCGCTCGCGCCACCGGCGTCGCCATGGTGTTTCAGCATTTCTCCCTGTTTGACGCACTCAACGTGGCAGAGAACGTCGCACTTGGCATGGAAAACCCACCCGCCATGAACGATCTCGCCCGCCGCATCCGCGAGGTCAGCGAGACATACGGCCTGCCGCTTGATCCTGACCGCACCGTGGGCGACCTCTCCGCAGGCGAACGTCAGCGCGTGGAAATCATCCGCTGCCTGCTGCAAGACCCCAAACTGCTGATCATGGATGAACCCACCTCAGTTCTGACCCCACAGGAGGTCGAAATCCTGTTTGAGACCCTCAACAAGCTGAAATCCGAGGGCACCTCTATCCTTTACATTTCTCACAAGCTTGAAGAAATTCGCACGCTGTGTGACCACGCCACCATTCTGCGCCTCGGCAAGAACGTCGGCGAATGTGTACCTGCGGAGACGTCGGCGCGCGATATGGCGGAAATGATGGTTGGAGACACACTTCAAACCCCAACCCGCGCCGCAGAGAAGGCGGGCGAGGTTGTGCTGGATGTGTCAGGCCTGTCGCTGAAACCATCCAATCCATTTGGCACCACGCTCAAAAACATCCACTTCACCGTTCGTGCGGGCGAAATCCTTGGGCTGGGCGGTGTCGCAGGCAACGGTCAAGACGAACTTCTGGCCGCCTTGTCTGGCGAGGCGCTCACACCAGCGGATGCGATCAAAGTCAAAGGCGAAGACGTCGGCAACCTCGGCCCCAATGCCCGGCGTGAACGTGGCATCCTTGCCGCGCCAGAAGAGCGCCTCGGCCACGCCGCCGCACCAGACATGAGCCTCACCGAAAATGCGCTTCTGACGGGTGGCATTCGTGAGAAATTGACATCAAATGGCTTTGTGAACTGGTCCAGCGCCACTGAGTTTGCGCAGAAGATCATCGAGCGGTTTGACGTCCGCACTCCCGGCACCCATGTTGCTGCGCGCGCGCTGTCAGGCGGCAACCTGCAGAAATTTGTGATCGGCCGCGAAGTGCTGCAACGCCCCGAGGTGCTGGTGGTCAACCAACCCACATGGGGTGTGGACGCCGCCGCAGCCGCCGCGATCCGTCAGGCGCTGCTGGATCTCGCCGCAGGCGGCGCTGCGATTGTGGTGATCTCCCAAGACCTTGATGAGCTCATGGAAATCTCTGACCGCTTCGGCGCGCTCAACGAGGGCCGCATGTCCGACATCCGCCCCGCCGCCGGGCTCAGCATTGACGAAATTGGCCTGATGATGGGCGGCGCCCACGGCATGGAAGTCGCCCACGTTGGCGCAGAAGATCAAGAAGGAGCAGGCGCATGATCGCGCTACAAAAACGCCCCACCCCGTCGCGCGCCCTATCGCTGGCCACCCCAATCATCGCGGTGATCATCACTATGATCATGGGCGGCATTCTTTTTGCCGTGCTTGGCAAAAACCCGTTTGAGGCCATTCGCACCATTTTCTACGATCCGGTTTTTGGGGAGTTCGCCTTCTACTACCGCCCACAGCTATTGGTCAAAGCCGCCCCTCTGGTGCTGATCGCCATTGGCCTCTCTCTGGGCTTCAAGGCAGGCATCTGGAACATCGGCGCCGAAGGCCAATACATCATGGGCGCGATCTGCGGCGCGGCTGTCGGTCTTGCGGTCTATCCCACGGAAAGCCGCCTGATCTTCCCGGTAATGATCCTTGCGGGCGCGTTTGGTGGCTGGGCTTGGGGCATGATCCCCGCGCTTTTGAAGGTCCGCTTTGGCACCAATGAAATCCTTGTATCTCTGATGCTGGTCTATGTGGCGGAACAGTTCCTCGCCTCCATGTCACTGGGCCTGTTGCGCAACCCAGAAGGCCACGGCTTTCCGGGCTCCCGCAACTTCGGCGACTACCCCGCCGCCAGCAGCTGGATCAACGAAGCCGTCGGCCTGCACTGGGGCATGGCCTTTGCCTTCATCGCAGTGATCTTTGCCTATGTGCTGCTCAACCGGCACATTCTTGGCTTCAACATCCGCCTCACCGGCGAAGCCCCCCGCGCGGCGCGGTTTGCGGGCGTGAACCCCACCCGCCTGATCCTCTTTTGCCTCGGAACGTCCGGCGCACTGGCCGGTTTGGCCGGCATGTTTGAGGTCACCGGCCCCTCAGGACAGGTCAACATCGACTTTGCCTCAGGCTACGGATTCACCGCCATCATTGTCGCCTTCCTCGGCCGCCTGCACCCGGTCGGCATCTTGCTCGCAGCCCTGCTCATGGCGCTGACCTACGTTGGCGGTGATCTGGCCCAAGGCAACCTCGGCCTGCCTTCGGCCGCCATTCAGGTCTTCCAAGGTATGCTGCTGTTCTTCCTGCTCGCACTTGATCTGCTCACCAACTACCGCGTTGTGCTGAAAACAAAGGGAGCCGCGTGATGTCCGCCCAAGGAACAAACGTTAGGCCAATTGAAGCACTAATAAACGCTGCTGTGCTCTGCATCGGCATCCTATGTGGTTACATGTATACTTGGCTTCTTGCATCAGCGAACAGCTTCAATGAATTTGCGTTTTGGCTTGGGGTACTCGCATTTTTTTACCTCGTGAACCTTCCGTTCCTACTGGCCTTTCAACACTCTCCGAAGTTTTTTCGTTGGGCCAAACGCAAAGTAACCGGAGCCGTGGCAAGGCCAGTCAACGAAGAAAAAGCGGCAAAAGACAAAGCGCGACAAGCGCTGTCCGTCAAAAATTTTTACGTCGGCCTAGCGATTGGTGTGCTCGCTCGGTTCGCCCGGATCTTCTACCTAAAACTCATCGGAGGAGCCGCCTAATGGACCTTTCCGCCATCAACCCCGTCCTGCTGATCGCCTCTCTGATGGTTGCCGCCACCCCGCTGCTTCTGGCCGCCATCGGTGAACTCGTCGTGGAAAAATCCGGCGTGCTCAACCTCGGTGTCGAAGGCATGATGATCATCGGCGCCATTTCGGGCTTTGCCATCGCGGTGCAAACCTCCTCTCCAATGCTAGGCTATTTGGCCGCGATTTTTGCGGGTGCAGTAATTTCTCTTCTTTTTGCCTTCCTGACCCAGTTTGCATTGGCAAACCAGGTGGCCTCCGGTCTGGCGCTCACGCTCTTTGGCCTCGGTCTCTCAGCATTGATGGGCAAAACATTTGTCGGACTGAAACCTCCAGAAACAGAACGGTTAGATATTCCGGTGCTTTCGGATATTCCGGTTCTTGGACCGATCCTCTTCTCTCACGACCCTGTGCTCTATGTCGGCGTCGTCCTCACCGCTGCTGTCTGGTGGTTTCTGAAATACTCGCGCGGCGGGCTGATCCTGCGCGCTGTGGGCGAAAGCCATGACGCCGCCCATGCGCTGGGATATAACGTGATCCGCGTGCGCATTCTGGCGATCATGTTCGGTGGCGCCTGCGCAGGTCTTGGCGGCGCCTATATTTCGCTCATTCGTGTACCACAATGGACCGAAGGCATGACCGCGGGCATCGGCTGGATCGCCTTGGCCCTTGTGGTGTTCGCGAGCTGGAAGCCATGGCGCGTTCTATTGGGTGCCTATCTTTTTGGCGGCATCAACGTGTTGCAACTCAATCTTCAGGCCGCAGGCATTGCAATTCCGGTCGAATATTTGGCAATGTCGCCTTATCTTATAACCATCTTGGTGCTCGTCATCATGTCGGCTGACAAAAGCGGTGCACCCGCCGCGCTCGGCCGCACCTTCCACGCCTCTCAATGAGGCACACAACAAAAAACTGCTACCAACAGGGGGAATTCCCGAAATGAAACTGACCAAACTTCTGACCGGCGCTACAATGGCGCTGGGTCTTGCGACCACTGCCATGGCCGACACCACCAAAGTGGGTTTTGTCTACGTAGGCCCCGTGGGCGACGGCGGCTGGACCTATGAGCACGACCAAGGCCGCAAGGCTGTGGTTGAGGCGTTTGGCGACAAGGTTGAAACCACCTTTGTTGAGAACGTTCCAGAAGGGGCCGATGCTGAGCGTGTGATCACTCAGATGGCGCTGCAAGGCGCAGACCTGATCTTCACCACCTCTTTTGGCTATATGGATCCAACCATCAACGTTGCCAAAAAATTCCCTAAGGTGAAGTTTGAGCACGCCACTGGCTACAAACAGGCTGACAACGTGTCCGTCTACTCCGCACGCTTTTACGAAGGCCGCGCAGTTCAGGGCCACATCGCAGGCCAGATGACCAAGACCAACAAAATTGGCTACATCGCCTCCTTCCCAATTCCAGAAGTGATCCGTGGCATCAACTCCGCCTACATCCACGCTAAGGCTGTGAACCCAGACATCGAATTCTCCATCATCTGGGCCTACACTTGGTTTGACCCCGCCAAAGAAGCGGACGCGGCCAAAGCGCTGATCGAACAAGGCGCCGACGTGATCCTGCAGCACACCGACTCCACGGCACCACAAGCTGCGGCACAAGCTGCTGGCAACGTGATCACATTTGGTCAGGCCTCTGACATGTCCGAATACGCTCCGTTCCCACGTGTGTCCTCCATCATCGATGACTGGGGCCCCTACTACGTGGCACGCACCCAGGCCGTCATGGACGGCACATGGGAATCTGTTTCCACATGGGACGGCATTGGCGCCGGCATGGTTGGCATCGGTGAAATCTCCGACGCAGTTCCAGCAGAGATCAAAGCCTCCGCAATGGAAATGGTCGCAGCACTCGCAGACGGCTCCTACCACGCCTTCACCGGCCCGCTAAACAAGCAGGACGGCTCTGCATGGTTGGCCGAAGGTGAAACCGCACAAGACTACAGCGACGACGGTCTGGCTGGCATGAACTTCTACGTTGAAGGCATCACCGCCGAGATCCCGAACTAAGTGGATCGCTCTTTAACTATCTCAAAGGCCCGCCTCATCGGCGGGCCTTTTTTAGTATCTCTGCGCGTCACAACTTTTCGGCCTCCAGTACCGCCTTCATCTGGCGAAACCGGCTAACAGCAGATCGCACGGCAAATCACCGTTCAAGACGTAGACGGCCTATTGCGGCCGACCGATGACCAAAACTGACCTACAAGGCGACCTGATACCCAAACTGAATGCCATAGTCCTTCGTGTCTTCGAGCAACTTCCCTGCATCAAAGTCAATTCTCAACACGCCGCCACCGATGGCCTGACGAAGACCAAGCCCCACCCGCGGTGCGGTAAATTGGCTTCGACCCAACAGACTGTCATCAATTCGGCTGTGTTCCAGCGCGAGGCTGGCATAGGGCGCGAGCCCCCCTATCTGTCGCGGCACCAAAGCCACACTGGCCCCCACACTTGCAGTCCAAGCCTTTAGTGATCGCGCGTCAACGGGGACGCCGCCTGAAAAATGTGGCGGCTGGTCATCGGAAAACCCGCTGAGCCGCAAGAACGGAGCCACGTCTAACGATGGCAACGCAATCGCGCCATATAGGGAAAGCCCACCACTCAACCGCGTCGAGCGAAACTGGGCGCTGTCGACTGTAAATTCCGGCTCCGCGTAGCTTGCATGCCCTTCCAGTGTCAGGTTGTGCGCAAGGCTCGCTGCGAAATAGGGACCGATGCTATAAGACTGGTCCTGAATGGTCGTGCCGGGACCGTTTACCACATTCAGGGCACCATAGTGCAAAGCAGCCCCGACAAGCGCGGTGCCACCTGGAAGCAAAACGTCTGAGCCCGCAGCTAATGCGTCATGGTGACCATCCAGCCCACCGTCCAGGACTCTTCGCTCCGCCGAAAACCAAGCATTCCATGGCGAAACCGTGCCACCTGCGAGTGCTTCTGTGGACAGAAATACCTCATTTCGGCTGACGGCCTCCGTCGATCTCTGTCCCAAACGAATGCTGGTATTGCGCTGCAAGGCGCTCATGGTGCTGCCGATGTGTGCACTGGCGCTGGCTTTGACCAAGTTGCCAAAAGTCTGCCTCCAGTAAGCAACATTACGAGCTGGAACGCAATTTGCGTTCGCTTTGTACCAGAGATGTTCACCGGTCGCGTTTTCAAACAATAGTACGTAGTCGCCGTCGTCCAAGGCTTCAAAGGTGAATACATCCCCGGGGTTCACCGTTTCGCGGTGACGCGTACCGCCTTTTTCCCGAAAATCAAAACTCAGCGTCCCTTCCCCGAAGAACTGAAATGTCATCAGGTCATGCTTGGACAAGGGGATCGTAAATCTGGCCACTTCGCCTGCTGAGGCCGCAATATCCATTTCATATTGTGCCTCGGAATCATAACATCGCCACATTCCGTAGTCGCTAACATTGGTGCTGGCGTGCGTTTGCATGGCAAAGGCGCTCAGCACCACCGCAACACCTGCAGAAATCAACAGGCTATCAAACCTTTTTAAAATCAATGACATGATTAAACTCCCCAAAAACACCACACTCTAGGGGCGAAATGACTTCGATACCCTTAATTCAAAGGAGAGTTCACAGAGTGCAAAAAGGCCCACCAATTTGGCGGGCCTTATTTTTAGTGTGCCAGACATATTTGGGGCCAAGAGACCTAAGTGATCGTGAAAACGAAACGCACTTGTCGTCCTAAGACAATTCTCCCGCGTCACAACACCGCCATTTGACAGCCGCCACCGCTTGCGCCCACAGTTATCACATACTCCAAAAGGATTTTGTGATGACTCGTTTGACAGCCACGTTTGGCGGACTAGCACTGTACACCATTCTATCCGCGCCCCTTCTCGCCCAAGAGATCGCAGACACAATTTATTCCGGCGGCCCCATCCTCACCATCAACGACGCGGCCCCGCGCGCCGAGGCTGTGGCGGTGAAAGATGGCCGCATCCTGGCTGTTGGCGCGCGCGCCGATATGCTCGCGCATCAGGGCGATACCACTCAAGTGTTTGATCTGAACGGCCGCACGATGCTGCCGGGCTTTGTGGACAGCCACGGCCACGCTGTCATGGGCGGCTTGCAAGCGCTCTCCGCCAACCTGCTCGCGCCACCGGATGGCAAAGTACAAGACATCACCTCCCTGCAAGACACCCTGCGCACTTGGATCGCCGACAACCAAGCGGCCATCGCGGCGGCCAACCTCATTGTCGGCTTTGGCTATGACCAATCCCAACTGGCCGAGTTGCGCCACCCCACCAAAGAAGATCTCGACGCGGTCTCCCAAGACGTGCCGATCATCGTCGTGCATCAGTCCGGCCACTTCGGCGCGGCCAACTCTGCCGCACTCGCCGCAGCTGACATCACCCGCGCCACCCCCATCCCGCCCGGTGGTGTGATCCGCTACGCTGACGATGGCACTCCCAATGGCGTGCTCGAAGAGAACTCCTTTTTCCTTGTCTTAGGCAAACTGATGGGCGGCATTGGCGAAGAGGGTTTTAAAACCTTCGCCCGCGCTGGCACACAGCTCTGGGCCAGCTTTGGCTACACCACTGCACAGGAAGGCCGTGCCACACCACAAGTGGCCGAAATCGCCCGCGCCGTAGCCGCCGCCGGAGACCTCCCGGTAGATCTCGCCGTTTACCCAGACGTGTTGGTTGATCGCGACTACATCTTGGCCAACAGATCAGACACTTATGAAAACGGCGTGCGCATCGCCGGGGCCAAACTCACCATCGACGGCTCTCCCCAAGGTTTCACCGCCTTGCGTGACCGCCCCTACTATGACCCCGTGGGCAGCTATCCGCCCGGCTACAAAGGCTACTCTGCCGCCAGCGAAGACCAAGTCAATGACGCCATCGAATGGGCGTTTGAAAACGACATACAAATCCTAACTCACGCCAATGGCGAAGGCGCCTCAGACATGCTGCTTTCCGCCATCAAGGCAGCCGAGGCCAAACACGGGATCGACGA
Source organism: Shimia sp. NS0008-38b (assembly GCF_040370365.1). Lineage (NCBI taxonomy): Bacteria > Pseudomonadati > Pseudomonadota > Alphaproteobacteria > Rhodobacterales > Roseobacteraceae > Shimia > Shimia sp. NS0008-38b. The sequence continues at coordinate 397,828 of NZ_BAABWQ010000002.1, forward strand.
CAGGCGTCCGGTGCTGATCCACGGCCAATTCCTGCGCAAAGACCAAGTGGCGGAGATGCACGACCTCAATGTCTTCCCGTCGCTCTTTCCTATGCACACGTTTTATTGGGGCGACTGGCACCGTGATTTCACCGTCGGTCCCATCAATGCTGACAACATCTCCCCCACCGGCTGGGTGCGCGAACGCGGTATGATGTTTGGCACCCACCACGATGCGCCCGTCGCCTTCCCTGACAGCATGCGCGTGTTGTCCGCCACAGTCACCCGCCGCACCCGATCCGGTGATATCCTCGGCCCTCATCAACGCGTGGACGTTATGACAGCACTTAAAGCCATGACCCTCTGGCCAGCCTATCAACACTTTGAAGAAGACAACAAAGGCTCTATCGAAGTGGGTAAAATCGCGGATTTCGTGATCCTGTCTGACGACCCAACCGCCATCGACCCGGAGACGCTGGCAACCCTTAAGGTGCAGGTGACCATCAAGGAAGATCAGGAGATTTACCGCGCCACAGATGGCCCAAAGAAGGCAGAACTGATCCCACCGATGGGCCACCACGTTTTGGATGTCGCCCACGCCGCAACCCGCTCGAACTGATGCCACCAAAAACATGACCAGACCGCCAGAGGGTCAGCTTCAGGTAAATCCCACACCGTCCTCACGGAAGTATCACAAAAACGTTTTTTGTTTATTTTCAAATAATTGAAACACCCGCACTAACCTTTGGATTAGAAACCCTGATCCAAATGATCTGCACGCTCCGTAGCCTTAGCATCAACAATGGAGAGGAAAGATCATGTTCAGACGCACCTTTATCGCGACGGTTTTGGGCACTGCAATCGCTGTCACTGGCGCAACTTTTGCGACTGCCGAGCACCATGGCAACAAGATGGATATCGTTGACACCGCCGTGGGCGCAGGAAGCTTCACAACGCTGGTTGCCGCTGTGAAAGCTGCAGGCTTGGTGCACACTTTGAAAGGTGAAGGTCCGTTCACCGTGTTTGCCCCCACAGATGAGGCCTTCGCGGCGCTCCCCGAGGGCACAGTTGAAACGCTTCTGTTGCCGGAGAACAAGGATCAGCTGGTTGCGATCCTCACCTACCACGTGGTGCCTGCCAAAGTGATGTCCGGCGACATCGCGGGCAAGAAAGCCCAAGTGCTCACGGTTGAGGGCGACCGTCTGAACGTGAACGCCCGAAATGGCGTGAAGGTAAACGACGCCAAAGTTGTGTCTGCGGACATCGGCGCGACCAATGGAGTGATCCATGTGATCGACAAAGTGCTGATCCCCGGCAGCTAACCCGGCTCTCAAAAGTCATGCGGGCGCAGCGATATGCGCCCGCATGCGGGTGTCAAAAACTCCGCAAACAGCTCAACTTCATCCAATAGTCTTTGGGGTCCTACAGAAACTTCCCGGTTTCCAGATCCAGCGCCGATTGCCCGGACCTATTGTCGAAATGTGATAAGCTCACGCTTACCAAATCGCTTCGTGTCGGTCGACTAAAACGCCATGTGATAGCCAAACCGAACACCGTAGTCGCGCGTATTTTCCAGCACGTGCCCTGCATCCACATCAACCCGCAATGTGCCGATACCCGCCTCCCGAGACACGCCAAAGCCAAACCGAGGCTTCGTAAAACGACTGGCGTCATTGACATCATCCTCCACAATCGAATGCTCCAAAGCCAAACTTGCATAGGGTGCATACCCATCCAACGTCGCCGGGCGCAGTGTCACGCGCGTGCCCAGACTGGCTGTACGCGCAGAAATCGAGCGGGCGGATACGGAAACCCCATTGGCAAAGTGGTCCGGTTGGCTTTCATGAAAACTGCTGAACTGGGCAAATGGCGACAGATCAAACCGACCCATCTCAACGTCCCCATGCAACGAGATGCCACCACTCCAGCGCGTCGACTGAAACCCATCGGCACCAATCTCATATTGCGGTTCTGAATAGGTCAGATGCCCTTCCAATGTTAGGTTCTGGGTCAATCGCGCGGCAAAGAAAGGCCCCACACTATAGGACCGGTCCTTGATGTTGGTGCCCGCACTGTTGTCCACATTCAACCGTCCTGCATGCACGACAACACCGAGCAATCCATTGCCATCCGCAATCAAGCGATCCACGCCCAGCGCCACATTGTCATGGGTCCCGTCGATCCCCCCCTCCAGAAAGCGCCGCTCCGCTGAGAGCCATGCATTCCATACGGCGCCGGCACCTTGGTTCAACGAGTCGGTTGAAAGGAAAATGTCGTTGCGGCTTACAGCGTCAAACCCGCCACCGCCAAACCGACCGGCGCTATTGGCCTGCAGCGCCTTTGACACACTGCTCAATTGCGCGCTTGCAGCCCCATTAACAGCCTGACCAAACTGCGCCTTCCAAGCGCTGACATCAGCGGCGCTCACGCAGTAGACATCAATAATACTGACTTCGTTGTCAGTCCGGATGCTGTCGAAAATCAAATCGGCTGGCGCGGTTTCCCTGGCCGTATGTGAGAAAAACTCTGTTGGCTGTACCACCCGGTCAATCGATTGCCGGTGGAGGAGGAGAAAGGTAAATTCGGTCTCATGAGCCCCGACAAATCGAAAACTCACTTGATCACCCGCCTTCAGGTACGCCTCAAAAGTGGCGGTTCCCTCCAACCTCGGCCCTGTCCCTATTCCGGGTAGAGAGTAGCGCCCAAATTCGTACCTCTCCGGATCAGCCCCAGTGTAGCAATTCAGGAAGTGAGCCTCGTCAAAGTCGTGCCCCGCATGCGCCAGAGACGCCCCCAAAGCCAGGGTCGCGAGCCAAACACAGCACGCTCTTCCCAAATACATTTTTGAATATTTCAAGACCATGCGGCACAATCCAATGAAAACTTGTGAACACAGTAGTCGCGCAATCTTTATTTTCTGTAATGATGTGACATGGCCTTAAGAAACAAAAACGGCCCACCAAAATGGTGGGCCGCATACCGTTGGTGCCTCTGAAGAGTCCTTAGCCAGAGATGAGGCCAAGGCTTTCCAGCTTCAGGATCACCTGATGGGCGCAGTTGTCCACATCAGTGCCTTCGGTTTCAACACGCAGCTCAGGGTTTGCTGGCACATCATATGGGTCAGAAATACCTGTGAACTCTTTGATCTTGCCTTCACGCGCCAGCTTATAAAGCCCTTTGCGGTCGCGGCGTTCACACTCTTCAATCGATGTCGCAACGTGCACTTCAACAAAGGCACCAAAAGCTTCGATGTCTTCACGAACCGCGCGGCGGGTGGTTGCATATGGGGCAATCGGTGCACAGATCGCGATACCACCGTTTTTGGTGATTTCAGACGCCACATAGCCGATACGACGAATGTTCAGATCGCGGTGCTCTTTGGAGAACCCCAGCTCTGAGGACAGGTTTTTCCGCACAATGTCGCCATCCAGCAGCGTCACGGGGCGGCCACCCATTTCCATCAGCTTGACCATCAAAGCATTTGCAATGGTGGATTTGCCGGAGCCGGAGAAGCCCGTGAAGAACACAGTGAAACCTTGATTGGCACGTGGTGGGCGGGTCTTGCGCAGCTCTTTCACCACTTCGGGGAAGGAGAACCACTCAGGGATTTCCAGACCTTCTGCCAGACGACGACGCAGCTCTGTGCCGGAAATGTTCAGGATGGTGACGTCGTCTTTGTCCTGAATTTCATCCATTGGCTCATACTGCGCGCGCTCCTGCACCCACACCATGTGTTTGAAGTCGACCATTGTGATGCCGATTTCTTCTTCATTGGCGCGGAACAGGTCTTGCGCGTCATATGGGCCGTAAAAGTCTTCACCAGCGGAGTTTTTGCCGGGGCCGGCGTGGTCACGACCAACGATGAAGTGGGTGCACCCGTGGTTGGCGCGGATCAGGCCATGCCAAACGGCTTCACGTGGGCCTGCCATACGCATTGCCAGATTCAGCAAAGACATGGAGGTGGTGGACTGGGGATACTTGTCCAGAACCGCCTCATAGCAACGCACGCGGGTGAAGTGGTCAACGTCGCCCGGCTTGGTCATGCCCACAACGGGGTGGATCAAAAGGTTGGCCTGCGCTTCTTTGGCGGCGCGGAACGTCAGCTCTTGGTGTGCACGGTGCAGCGGGTTGCGGGTTTGGAACGCAACCACTTTGCGCCAGCCCATTTTGCGGAAATACGCGCGCAGCTCGTTTGGTGTGTCGCGACGGGCACGGAAGTCATAGTGCACAGGTTGTTGAATGCCGGTCACCGGGCCGCCCAGATAAACCTTACCTGCTTGGTTGTGCAGATAGTTCACGGCGGGGTGCGCATCATCATCCGCACCAAACACTTTTTCCGCTTCCAGCGCTTTGTTTGGCACCCAGTTGTCGGTCACTGTCATCGTCGCGAGGATCACGCCTTCCTGATCGCGCAGTGCGATGTCTTGGCCCTCTTCCAGCGAGGCTGCAAAATCCTCAGACACATCCAAGTTGATGGGCATTGGCCACAACGCGCCGTCTGCCATACGCATGTTTTCGACCACGCCATTGTAGTCGGCTTCAGTCAGAAAACCTTTCAGCGGGTTGAACCCACCGTTCATCAAGAGTTCCAGATCGCAGATCTGACGCGGTGTCAGGTCCCAGCTGACCAAGTCAGCCGCTTCCACTTTCATTTTCTGAGCGCTCTCATAAGAGACATACAGCTCAGGAATAGGTGCCAGGTTATTTTGCATAGGATGTGTCCTGTGTTTGATAGGGACCAGGCCGCTTGCCGAGCCTGTCAGTTCCGCATGCAGCGCGTCGTAGTCTGCGAGTTTGCGGGCGAGGAATTGATCTGTGAGCCGCACTTTCTCCGCTGCGCCGCGCGCGGTCAGCGAATAGGCAAACCTCTGTCGCTTGTCCGGGCCTGCGCGATCACTAATGGTGATCAACCCGGCTTCTGCCGCAGTGCGCAGTTGCGCATTCAGACGCCCCAAAGAGATGCCCACCGCGGCCGCAGTGGCGCGTTGAGAAGCCTCCGGCGCCAAATCGAGCTGGCGCAGCAGTCGGAAGAGCACGTCTTCCTCATCAGAGGTGGGTTTGGCGGTCTGAAACGACATAACAATCGACTCAAAGTGTGTTCACGAATGAACACATAGGTCGAAACACCAAAATCGCAAAGCCCTAATCGCGGTTTGCATAGCAAGTTTGCTGCCGTTGCATTGCTGCAACGCAGCTAGACCGGTGCCGTGGCCTGCTCCAAAACCGTTGGCAATGCACTTGCACGCTTGAGCGCCAAAGCGTGTACCGGCTTTGCAACCCCCCGCAAGTTCAACACCTTAAGGTCAAGCTGTGTCGGATCGTACCCTGCCGCCTCCAAGACCGACGCAGACACCAAAGCCTCCACGCCCAACGCCTTGGTCTCACCCTCCAAACGACTCGCGGCGTTCACCGTATCACCTATGATCGTGCGTGGCGCCAGGTTGGCGGCGCCAATCTCCCCCAATACCAACTCGCCCAAATGCACTCCGATCCCGATGGCCACCGGCTCTGCCTTTTCCACCTTGAGTGCTTGATTGAACACCTGCAAAGCCGAGCTGATACCTGCTGCGGCATCCAACGCCGCACGTGCTGAGGCCGCTTCCCCGTCCAACTCAAACACCGCAAGCAACCCGTCACCCAAATACTTGTCCACGGTGCCACCAACCCCGGTGATCGACGGAACAATCGCATCAAAAAACCGGTTCAACAGAAACACCACGTCATAGGGCAACTGCCCCGTGGTGCGCGCTGTAAAGCTGCGCATGTCTAGAAACAGGATCGCCATGCGCCGTTCCTGCCCTAGGCTCTGGTGCGCGCGCGCCTGCTGCCCATCACTGCGAAACACCCTCAACACTGTGGCTGGATCTTTTGGCCGCAGCTGGCAGGCCAAACGCGCATTCGGCGGTGCGTTTACAGCCGCCAAAGAGGCGGCCTCACTTGGGGCTGGGGGATGCAACAGTTCGGCACCATCCTCGACAATCACTCGGCATGTGGTGCACCTTCCGCGCCCGCCACACAGCGCCATATGCGGCACACCCGCCGTGCGCGACATCTCCAGCAAGGTCATACCCGGCTGACCCCAAATCTCAGGCCCATCAATATATTGAATGCGCACGGCCCGCCGCGCACCCAAATATTTGCGCCCCAAATACACCAACGCTGCCAGGCCAAGCAGCCCACCAAAGGTCCACAATCCCGCTGAGGTGATGTCAGCCAATTGCGCAAAGGTATCACTGCTGGGAAAGCCATAGCTTGCCCGCAGCGCAGCGCCAGTCTCCGGGTCAAACAAACGCGCTTTCTGCACACGCCCCTGCGTCATAAATCCGGCCAAAGCCACTACGGGTAGCAAAGTCGCAATAGACATCATAACAGGCAACAAACGCGACCAGCTTGGCAACACCCGCAGCCACATATGCATCCCGATGCAGCCGTGTCCCCAGACCACCAACAACAATGCGGCCTGCTGCCAACCACTGGAGGTGTCCCAAATCAGTCCGGCGATGTAGCCCATCTCTGGCTCCACATCAAAGCGCGACGACGCCACACCTGTATGCACAAGATGCACCATCAACAAAAAGGGGATCAACAGACCCAGCACAACCTGCAAAACCTCGTGAAAAGGCATGCGCAACGTGCGTCGCATCGCAAGTCGATACAGCGCCAATCCCATATGCGTCAGTGCGGAGCCATAAAGCAGCAGCTGTCCGAATACGGTCTTGACGACCGCCCCCAACACATCCTGAGCGCCCTCCATCAATTCGATGGAAATCAAACCCAAACTCACATTGATCAGGTGAAAAAACACATAAGTAAACAGCACCAGCCCGGACACCACACGCGCCTTGGTGCGCCAATTCCCTCGCCACAATACTTGCACCGCTATCTGCCTTTTCCTGCTCGCTACAGCCCAAACTGTAGAACACAGCGCTGCCGGTCAAGGCGCTCAGCCTGTGCGCCTGCGCACAAACGCGATCACAGCACGCGCGGCTCCGTGATGCATGAACGCGCTTGCTTCAATTCAGCAACAGATCACACCTCAAACAGGCCACCAGCGGCGAAGACAGGGCTGAGCGCTCCGGTTCACTAAACACTGTCACCCACAAACAACGAACGATCTCGTTCTATCCCAGAAATCAGCGCATCAAATGCCAACCTCACGCGCGGATTATTCTGCATGTCTTGATGGCAAACGATCCAAAGCTCGCCCGCGATCTGCTCAATCGGTTCCGACAACCGAAACAGCCCCGGCCATTGCTCTCCCAATACCATTGGCAGAACTGCGAGACCTGCACCTCTTTGTGCGCTGCTCGCGGTCAAGACCAAGCTGTTGCTGGATAATGAAACAATGCCGTCTGGAAACACCGTCCGCTGAATGGCGCTCATGTGGTCCGCAAATGGGCTGCTGCTAAAGCCAACGAAACGCTCGTGGCGAAAGTCAGATGATGCGGAAAGACGGGCGCTGCTTTTGGCGTCGCCATACACGGCCCAGTGAATATCACTCAGCTTTCGGCCAAAAAGACTACTATCCATTGGCCGTGTTGAGCGTAGAGCAACATCCGCTTCCCTGTGCGCAAGGCTCAGCACTTCGTTGCCGGAATGGAGCTGGACGTCCAGCCCGGGATGATACGATGCAAGGTCGGTCAAGTGACGACTGAGAAAAAACGCTCCGAGAACTTCACTGGATGTGACTATCAAGGTTCCAGAGACAAGCGAACTGCTACCAAGTACTTTGCGCTCCGCCGCAAATACCGCTTGTTCCATTTGCTCGGCCGCACGACACAGCTCATCACCAACTTCATTTGGCGTATAGATACCCCGCTCCCGATGGAACACAGGCCTTTCCATAAGCTCCTCAATGCGCTCGATTCGGCGAAACATGGTCGACACTGTTAGCCCCAAAGCCTCGGCCGCCTCCGGCAATTTTCGAGCCCGCGCGACCGCAAGCACAAGGCGATAGTCATTCCACTGCATATGCAATCCCATTTATGCGACCGGGATGTTCAAAATTGATCATTCGATCCCAACTTTGCAACAGATACCATGCCTCTAGCAACAAGAGGACGCATATTATGAAGAGAATAGGAATTGTCGGCGGCGGCTTCGCTGGGACCTGGGCCGCGATGAGCGCCGCTGCCACCCGCGAGCAGCAAAACGCAGATGACATCGACATCACTCTGGTTTCAGCTTCGGAGAGTCTGTGCATTCGCCCTCGCCTATATGAGGCGATTTCCGAAGATATGCAGGTGCCTCTGCGCCCCTTATTGGACGAAATCAAAGTTGGTTTTGTTCACGCTCGGGTCGACAGCATCTCTGGCATGGCTGTCCATACCAGCGAGGGAGCGTTGGAGTTTGACAAAATCATCCTTTGCGCAGGAAGTCGTATGGTGATGCCGGATATCGACGGGGCCTCTGAGGTCGGCTTTTCCATCGACACCTATCAGGACGCAGAACGGCTGGAAGCGCACTTGAACACGTTGGATTTTGAAACTGTTCAGCCCGCCTGCGTCGTTGTGGTCGGCGCGAGTTTTACCGGCATCGAACTGGTCACCGGTTTGCGTAAAAGGCTCGGGGATGCGGCGCGTCTGATCCTGGTAGATCGCTCTGAGGAACCCGGGCAAATTCTTGGTCCGAACGTTACACCGCATGTCAAAAATGCGTTGAGAGACCTGAATATCGAAACCCAGTTGAAAGTCGGCGTGGACACCGTTGATCCATCGGGGATCAAACTGACGAATGGCAAGAGAATTGAGACGTCCACAGTGGTTTTTGCCACGGGACTTGCAGCGTCGAAATTGTCACGGGATATCGCGTCTGCGCATCAGATCGAAGCGGACGGCAGGATAGAAGTTGATGCTATGTTGCGCGCCCCGGGTCGCCCAAATTTGTTTGCCGCTGGAGATATCGCTCCAAATCAGGCATCTGAACGCCGCAGAATAAGCGGGGCCTTCGGTCCATCTCCCCCCTGTCCAAATGTGGTCGCGGGCAAAAAATCAAGATCACGGCAGAGGGGCGCGCAAAGCGACACGCGATGTGGCCTATTTATGCGGATGTACTCAACCGGTCGATCGAGCAGCGTCTGACGCAGACAGAAACAGCGGAGCTTGCACATTTGCTAAAGAAGCTTATGCGCGGCTGACGCCGGTATTGGCCGCGACACGGCTCAAAGGGACCGGAGCCACACCCGCTTGTCACCGCCAGCCTCATGTCCAGACTCCCTTGTGAGAGATGGTGATTGTTGGTTGGCAGCGGGCACCTTAACGAAGTCATTCCTCAGGTCAGAGCGGACTTCTGAAAACCACGCACCGTCAGTCAAAATGGCCACCAACCCGCCGTTTGCAGCATCCAACCAAAAGGACTGTTCCGTGGACTTTGCTGCCGCTAAAAAACGGTGAACTTATAGCTGCTTTCTTGCGGCTAAAGGAGAACTCTTCCCGGAGGCAGAAAAGATAGATCTTTAGGTGGAATAGATACGATTATTCACCACGCACCAGAGCAAGTAGTCGACGAAACTCGGCATCTTCGGTGTCCCGTTTCCAAAAGTTAATAAAGCGAGCCACCACCTGCAAATTTCCTAACTCGTAATGAGCGTTGCTATCAATCCGGTCCAAAGAAGGGCGTAACTGTTCGTCAGAACCTTCGAAATCCAACAAAAGACCAGTAATCGCGCAACGATCATCATTTTCGTCCAGTAGGTCGTTCAGGTGCTCGATCAAAGATTCCTTCGATAACCTGAGGTCTTTGTTTTTCACAGTTTGCTCAATTATCTGACCGTTAGATTGCTTCGCGGTATTCTCGGCCTGATTAGCCATCGCCCATACCGCCTTGAATTTCGCGTCCTTGATTTGGCCGTTACTCTGGCGCTCCAATTTGCTCTGCCACCAGAGCGCATCCAGTGTCCAAAGGTCAACATTCAGATGGTTGGACAGTTTGAGTAGCACTGAATTGATAATCTTATATTTCTCACCCTCGGTCGCTCCACGCGGGAAGGTGGGCCAATAGCCGAGTCCGCGCAGCTCAGGCTCACTGGTGCCATTCCAAACGCCGTAGCGTTCAGGATATGCAAGAAGCAACATGGGCGAGAGGGTTCCCACACCCACTCCGCGCAGCATCGACAAAGCTGTGTCGAACCTTCGAGGTAACGGCTCTGTCTCGTCAACAAGAACTGCAATCGCTTCTCGAAGCTTGTTCATGTCGTTTGCGGCAGGACGGCCAAGGCGTTCCAAGCCAGTCCAATGATGGTTATGGCGAAAGCTTAGGAAATCGAGGTAATCCTGCTAGGTTAAGTTCTCGGGAGCGCGGAAAATCGGTCCGAAACGCGCCAATACTTTGTCACGTCTCTCGACGATATTGTGGATGTCTGGAACGCTGAGTGCTTTTTGAACATCAAACGACATGATTCTACCTTAAGCCTCTCGGGTCACTGAAATACTCTCAGAGTTAACCCAGCAAATAGCCCGACTCAAACTGCAAAATGCGACTGATCTTTAAACCCATGAAAAGCAGACCTTGGTGCTCACTGCAGCATTAAGCGCCTTGGGCTCAAACCCGCCATTCGCGGCATGCGTCCCCATGGTCTGCTCTGCAAACAACGTTGCTCTTCGGTCCCCAACTCTGCACGTCTGCTGTTAGTGGCTTGGCCCTCTAAAATGGCTTTCCCAATCTTTGCGAAAGGTTCCAAAAGGGCGCAGCTGATCGTACAAACGCAGCCCAAGAACGGTGGCCGCATATCCGCCCTCGATGCGATGAACAAAGCCCGCCGTTTGCAACTCTTTCCGCCGGGCGTTCAGAGCCGCTGGAGAGATCATTTCGCATTCCTCTTGCAGCTTGCGAAACGTGCAAGGTCCGATTTCGCTTAGCGTCCAGAGTAGACCCATCGCCCAGTGCCGCCCCCAAAGGTCGAACAAGGCCATGATCGGCGCGCCGCTTTTTGATCCTCAGACAGGATGCCCAGAGACTGGAATTCTCGTCACTCGCTATGCTTTCTGTGGCGCATTAGTATGCTACTAAATATATGGAATGGCTGTAGGGGGCGCCAATGACCAAAACAGACAATTATGAAATTCGAGACGATCGGTTCACGCGCAGCATCAAGCTTGATGAGCCCATCGACCGCATTTGGACAGGGGGGAGATGGACCGAAGGCCCCGTTTATTCTGCGGCGTTCAGATGCCTGATTTGGAGCGACATCCCCAACGACCGCCGTCTCCGCTGGGATGAACTGACGGGGAACGTCGCCGATATCCGCAGTGGGCTGGGGTGTTATACAAATGGGTCAACCTTGGATCGACAGGGCCGCGTTGTGGCCTGTGAGCACGGCACCCGCAGTGTAACCCGGATCGAACATGATGGCTCGGTAACCACGCTTGCCAGCCACTTCGAAGGCAAGAGGTTCAACAGTCCCAATGACGTTGTTGTGAGATCTGACCACTCAATCTGGTTCAGCGATCCGGCCTATGGAATCGAGTCTGACTACGAAGGGTTTCAGGCTGAACCTGAATTGGATGGCGAACATGTCTATCGTTTGGATGCGATATCAGGCGACATCACACAGGTGACAAATGACTTTGCTTGTCCCAATGGGCTGGCATTCTCCTTGGACGAGCAAACACTGTACATCGCGGACAGCGGTGGCACGCGCTATTCCAGTGGTGAGCGGCATATCCGCGCCTTCTCGGTTGGTGCTGACGGCACGCTTTCGGGTGGTGAGGTTTTTGCAGAATGCGAAGCAGGCGTGTTTGACGGATTTCGTTTCGACACCCAAGGCCGCATCTGGACAAGTGCGAAAGATGGGGTGCACTGCTATCATCCTGATGGCACGCTATTGGGAAAAATTTTCATTCCTGAAGAAGTCTCAAATCTGTGTTTCGGTGGCCCAAAGCGAAACCGGCTCTTTGTCACCGCTTCGACCAGTGTCTACTCGGTGCTTTTGCCAACAACCGGCGCGCCACTCGTGTGAGGAACCGCGCAGTCACACGCAAGGCCCGGGCCGGGCGCGCTTTCCACCTTGCGCAAGGTTCGAGGTTTAGGGACATCAACACGTTTGGAACCCAAGTGGCCGATGTTTGGGCTTTTTGCGTGAATGGGCAATCACGTCAAAGCTGACGTTTGTGCCTCCCGCAGCATCGGTACCTTCGGACTCTCAGCGGTCACCCGACAAGCTTGGCGGATCAAGTCGATGACTTTTCGTGTTGAAGGTCGGCTGCGCGAACGAAGCTGCCGTTGACCTAAACGGTGCAATGACTGCGCTCAGGCCATAGCGGACACAATCGACCGGCTGAGCGGGCGGAAACCGGACCTTCGCTGCAGGGTCCATATTTCAGCCACAAAGAGTATTAGCAGACATTGGGCTCAATCAATTGAGGTGCGGTTGTGCAGGCGTTGGAGATCAAAGGCTTCTCAATTTTTGGAGTGAAAGTCCCGAGATCAGTTGTGCCCGAACACCAGTTGAAAGATACTGTGTGGGAATCTGCCCCGTTAAGGATAACATCATGGATGCAGCGGAACTAGAATTTCAGAATTTGGCCCAGAATATTCTGAAACCCTATCAGAAGAGAGCGGCTACCGAGTCTACTCAGTTCTTAAGGTGGGTGCTGGAACACCTTTATCGCCTTGATATTCAGGATGCCGACGATGCTTGTGTAGACAAAAAACAAGACAAAGGCGTTGACGGAATCTTGGTGAACGACGTTCTAGAAACCGTTCATGTTTTTCAATCTAAAGTGCGGCAGAAAGCGGATTCAACGCTTGGTGATACTGATCTGAAAGAGTTCTGTGGGACCTTGAAGCAGTTCGAGACGCCAGAAACCATACAGGTATTGCTGGACGGTCAAGCAAATACTGAATTTAAGGAGGCGCTCGTACGAGAACGAGTTAAGGAGAAGGTCGGTGCAGGGTACACAGTCGAGGGAGTTTTTTGCTGCAATATTTCCCTAAACCAAGATGGAAAAGACTTTTTAAAGACTGCGCCGGAACTCGTAGTCTACGATCAGCAGAGAATAGCAGATGAATATGTCGATCTTGATGCCGTTAGCGGCATTAATGGAGACTTTGTCTTCGATACATCCGACTCGGAGGTAATTAGTTATCAGACAGCGGGAAACGTCTCCGCGAGAATTTTCTTAGCCAACGCTTTGCAGTTGACCCATATGAGCGGAATTTCGGACCAAACCCTTTTCAGTCAAAATGTAAGGTTGGCGCTAGGGAACACCAAAGTCAACAAGAGCCTCGTGGCCAGCATTAAAAATGGACAGGAACACAAGAATTTTCCTTTATATCACAATGGAATAACTGTTCTATGCAACTCCATTGATGAGAGTTCCGATGGCCAGCTCAAAATTACAGATTATGTAGTAGTCAATGGCGCACAAAGCTTAACTTCGCTGTTAAATTCGAAGGCCAGCATCACAGCCGATCTTAAGGTTCTAACAAAAGTTGTGGCTCTAGGAGCAGACACCGAACTCTCTGAGAAGATCACGCACAACAGCAATAACCAGAATGCAATCAAACCGCGTGACCAGAAGTCAAACCATGCAATTCAAACTCGACTCAAAAAGGAAGTCACTGTTCTTGATTTCGAGAATACTGTTTTGGAAGTGAAGCAAGGAGAACTAAACGGGGGGAAGACGGTACTGAAAAACGAAGACGCTGGATTGGCTGTGTTAGCAGTAGATTTGGGGGAACCATGGGCTTGCCACCAAAAGGGCAAAGTCATGGATGACTCACACGCCAAGATTTTTGGTCGCTCGGACGTCAATGGGGCAAAATTGATCTTTTGTCAGCGAATGCTTGAAAGTGTGAGCAGCGCGATGGACGGCTTTGATGACCCTGTGTTTGGACATTACAATCTCACGCGCTTTTTTGTTGCACATGCAGTGGCCCAGATCTTCAAGGACGACCCAGTTACCAAGGCAATTTTTCAGAATCCAGAAAAACTGTTTGTTGAGAAGAAAATTCCTGATTTTATGGTACTATTCCAAAATGTTGCTGAGACAACTGTTGATGACCTCAATGCAGAGGTATCCGAACTTATGGAGAAAAATGAATTTGATCACAAACGCGATCTCAAAAGCCCTGTATGGTGCCGCAATATGAGTAAGCGCTTGGTTTCTGCATACAGCAAAGATGTTAAGAGAAAGCGTGTTCAGCCAGTCTCCGAACTTTTTGAAGCCATTCTTGAATAGATAGATTTTATTCCAATTTTTTAGCTACTTACCGTTGTGCTGCAACTTTACAGCACCGCCAACTTCCGATGTTGTTGACGCCGCGAATGGCCGTAATGCGGTGTGCTCCTGCAGCATCGAGGTGGCATTGCCAAAGTCGGCAATGGCCGTTCGCCACCTTTGCCAAGCCCCCTTCCTGCGCACGGCCGCCGCGCGTGCCCGGTGCAGCGCCCGGTGAAATCGGCTCACACCCAATATTCGCGGCATCCGTCCCCAAGGCCTGTTGCGCCTAGCATGGCGGCGGTTCGCCAATGAGTGGTTAGACTGACCTTGAAAAACAATCCTTGCTTGCATAGAGTTGCTCTTGTGTTCGCGGCCTCAACTGCCATGATCGTGACCATGCCTGCTGATATCGCGTTTTCCTTCCATCAACTTCCCCGTGTCGCTCAACGGCACATTCGCGTTTTTCAGGTGCAGCAGTTTCTGGACCGCTTTGCGATGGGTTTGACGGTCGCCGTTGTGGCACTGGCTTTGATCGACCGTGATATGGATCTCTTTCAGATCTCGCTCTTGTTTGGCGTTTATGCCGTCACGACCATGGCGATGGAACTGCCGTTCGGCGGTCTGGCAGATACCATTGGGCGTAAACCCGTCTTCCTGTCAGCGGTTGTGGCCAGCCTGATCTCGCTGCTTATCTTTCTGTCGTCCCGCGATTTTTATGTTTTGGCGCTCTCGTTTGCGTTTATTGGTTTTGGGCGCGCATTGCGCTCAGGAACACTCGACGCATGGTTCGTTGAAACCTTTAAGGTCATGGCCCCAAACGTCGATATTCAACCTGCGCTCGCCAAAGCCCAGTGGGCAAACGCCATGGGGCTGGCTTTCGGCGCCATTTGCGGGGGCCTGTTGCCTGACGCCTTCGGTGATATCGCAGTCGATCATGGGTTTGGTGTGTATGACATTTCCTATGTCGCAAGCCTGATCATGATGACGGTTTTGTTGTGTTTTACACTTTTTGCCATCAGGGAAGAGCCACGCCCGTTGAACCCCAAAGCGCTCAGGCAAGGCTTTACGAGCGTCCCTGCGGTGATAAAGGACGCCGGCCTTCTCGCCTTGAAACACCCGACCCTGTCGATGCTTCTGCTTGCCTTGGCGCTGGTTCTCATGGCCACCAATCCTGTCGAAGTGCTCTGGCCTACCCACGTTAAGAGTATGCTGAAAGCAGACTACGCCAACACCACAATTGGGGTTCTGACAGCAGCGTATTTTTTCGCAATCGCGTTTGGTGCGGCGCTGTCACCGCGCATCAATCGCATGTTCAACCGCCGAAACGCTGTCTCCCTATGCGTGGCGATTGCCTGTCTCGCCGCCCTCCAAATCGCACTGGCGCTTCAGGGCGATATTGTCGGGTTTGTTGGAGTGTTCCTTGTGTTTTCTGTTGTTCTTGGCGCGACGGAAACACCAGCCAGCAGCATTCTTCACGCATGTGTCGAGAACCATCAGCGTTCCACACTGCTCTCCCTGCGCTCTCTTGTGCAGCAGCTCGGGGGCGCCATTGGTCTGATCGTCGTTGGGGGTCTGGCGGAACGTCACTCGCTGCCTCTCGCTTGGATAGGTGGCGCTTGTGTCCTCATAATTGCGGCGGTGTTCACCGGTTTGCTGGCCAAGAGATTAAGGCGCTGAGGGTGATCAGCGACATGTCGTCCATCACGCGGCATTTGACACATTGGGCTCGCAGTGGCCACTTCCCAGACTGGCATCAGTGTCCGGTGCGGATCAAAAACACCGGTGCAACCCAAAAACGGGGCCGCAGCTTTCGCCACGACCCCGCCAATCTCTGGCAGTCTAAACCAGCTTATTCGTTTTCTGCGATGAACTTCTCAGCGTCCAGCGCCGCCATACAGCCCATGCCCGCTGATGTGACCGCCTGACGATACACGTGGTCGGTCAGATCACCCGCGGCAAAGACGCCGGGGATCGAGGTCTTGGCCGTGCCAGCCTCCACCTTCACGTAGCCGCCGTTGTGCAGCTCCAACTGATCCTTCACCAACTCGCTTGCCGGTGCGTGGCCGATCGCAATGAACACGCCTTTCGCTGGGATCTCGGTGATTTCGCCCGTTTCAACATGCTTCACCTTCACACCGGTCACACCTTTGGGCATGTCGTCCCCAACCACCTCTTCGAGCTGGTGGAACCACAGCGTCTCAATCTTCTCGTTTTTGAACAAACGATCCTGCAGGATTTTTTCCGCGCGCAGCTCATCGCGACGGTGAATCAAGGTCACCTTGGAGGCGAAGTTTGTCAAAAACAGCGCCTCTTCAACGGCGGTGTTCCCACCACCCACAACCACAATCTCTTGGCCGCGGTAAAAGAACCCATCACAGGTCGCACATGCAGACACACCAAAGCCTTTAAACGCCTCTTCGCTCTCCAGCCCCAACCATTTGGCGCGCGCGCCGGTCGCGAGGATGACCGCGTCCGCCGTATAGAGCGTGCCGCTGTCACCTTTGGCCTTAAACGGACGCTCGCTCAGATCCAGATCAACGATGATATCGCCAATGATCTCACAGCCCATCGCCTTAGCGTGCTCTTCCATCTTCTGCATCAGTTCAGGCCCCTGAACCTCAACAAAGGACGGCCAGTTCTCCACCTCAGTGGTTGTGGTCAGCTGCCCACCCGGCTCAATGCCCTGCACCAACACCGGCTCCAGCATCGCACGGCTCGCATAAACGCCCGCTGTATAGCCCGCAGGCCCCGAGCCAATGATCAGAACCTTGGTGTGTTTCGTATCGGCCATGACGGCACCTTTCCGCGTTGCAATATCTAAGTCGCTAGCCGATATAGCCATCCCCGCCGGTTAGGGAAAGGTCATCACACAAAAGCGAAACAAGGTGACCAAAAATTTTGCAATCGGCAGAAAACTGTAAAAGGATATTGCGCTAACACGAAATATAATTGCGCAGCTAGCCTTTGGTGATATAACAACCGCAAATTTGACCCATGAGATGAAATACATGCCCGGACACCGGCTTGATCCAATTGATCGCAAAATTCTCGCAGAACTTCAGGCTGACGGCCGCATGACCAACGTTGAACTCGCCAAGCGAGTCGGCATCTCCGCCCCGCCTTGCCTGCGCCGCGTGCGCACATTGGAAGAGGCCGGCTACATCCGTGGCTACCACGCCGATGTCGACAGCCGTGAGTTGGGGTTTGAAGTGCAAGTCTTTGCCATGGTGGGCCTCGTCAGCCAGGCCGAAGTTGACCTCTCCGCCTTTGAGGACCGGTGCCGTGAATGGCCACTTGTGCGCGAATGCCACATGCTCAATGGCGAAGTGGATTTCATCCTCAAATGTGTCGCACCAGATCTCTCCACGTTTCAGACCTTCCTAACCGAGGATCTGACCAGTGCGGACAATGTGGCCAGCGTCAAAACTTCGCTTGTCATCCGAGGCGCCAAAGACACCCCCGGCGTGCCATTCGAAGTGCTCGAAGAACGCCTCAGCCGAGACGCGTAACCACCCGTCACTTACCCATGGTTCTGATGAGTGAGTGATGCTCTTTTGGAGGCGCACGTTTGTTTTGGTCCCGACCTCTTGTGTCCGTCGATCTTGCGGATTGGATAGAAGACAGCTTTGACTGGTACGAAGCCCGTTTCCCGACCTCAAAAAACCTGATCTTACCAACCGCTGCGTTTTTCACCGCCAAAAAAGGCGCGCCCGAAGACACCGCGCAGCAGGTGCTCGCTGACATACAGCGCCATCTGGGCAACGACATGTCTCTGACACTTGCACCACACGCGGTCGTTCCCGCCGAGTACCGTCACAGCTATCAATCCACCGGCGACGTGGCGGGCACCTTTCAGACGGATGGCGAAGACGCGCTCATCACCTATGATCCAGAGCTGCTGCAACGCCCGCTGTCCTTGATCAACACATTGACACACGAAGTCATGCACGCCCAATTGCACGACATGGTGGCAGATTTCCCCGGTGGTGAAACAGCGCACGAACTGGCCACCGATCTTGGCTGTATCATCGCAGGCTTTGGGGCCATTCAGTTACAATCCGCAGACGACATTGGCTGGGCCGGATATCTACGCCAACCCACCCGTGCCCACGCGTTAGCGTTTTTCTTGCACCGACGTGGTCAGTCAATTGACCTTGCCAAAGCGCATCTATCACCACGATGCCAAAAACTTCTGAGGCGCGCGTACAAAGGCATTGCATCCTAGTCTTTGCAAAAAGTCCAATACACTGTTTTCAAACATACATATATACTTGATCTAAAGTACACTTGAACATCTAGACTCTGCAGATCACGCAACATAGGCAGATGTCAAAACATGCACGTTCTCACCATAATTGATCACCCCAACCCAACCTCTTTCACACAGGCCGCTGCCGTTCAGTTCATGGCCGGGGCAGAAGCCGCAGGTCACACAACTGAGCTTGCCGATCTGCACGCCGAAGGCTTCAACCCTCTCTGGTCGATGGCTGACATCGAAAGCAACGGGACCACCACCGCCCCACCTGACGTGATCCAAGAACAGCGCCGCATTGCGCGCGCCGATGCAATCTGCCTAGCTTTCCCCCTGTTTTGGTGGGGCATGCCTTCGATGATGAAAGGCTGGATGGATCGAGTTTGGTCATGGGGATGGGCCTACGACCAGCTCGACGATGCCAACGTCTCGCTCCAGAAAAACCGCAGCGGTGTCTTGTTGATCCCAGCCGGTGCGCGCTCTGATGAAATCCGCGATGAGGGCTATTTGGCTGCGCTCGAAACCAGTTGGATGCAGGGGACTTTTGGATACTTCGGGTTTTCCCCGCGGCGGATGGAAATGCTTTATGGCGCAACGGGCTCTGCCACCCGTCGTGAAGCGCTATTGGAGCAAAGTTTTCACTGTGGACGAACTGTCCCGCCTCCCGCCGAACATGCGGCGTCCGTCCAGCCTGAGATCACTCCTGTTGAATGCTGAACGCAGGCCATCATCCACTGGTTAACGGCTGCGGCGTGGTGGAATCGACTCCACGCCGCCACCTCCGCGATACAGCCGCAATACTGACGCAATACCGACGTCGCAAAATGCGCGTTTAAATTGTTAACACCCATGCGCGAATCTGCCTTTCCTAAGCCTTGCTTGCATGGCAACGTCGCGACCATGACACAGACACTCACCAGCCCAGATGGCACCCCGATCAGCCGCTATGCATTTGGCACCATGCAATTTGGCGAACGCGCCTCAGAACGTGACAGTGCAGAAATGTATGAAGCCTGCCGCGCCGCAGGCATCAACCATTTCGACACCGCACACGTCTATACCTCTGGAAAATCAGAGGAAATTCTGGGAAATCTGATTGAGAACCACCGCGATAGCTTGGTCATAGCCACCAAGGCGGGCTACACTGGTGGCGCAGGGACTGAGAATTTGCGCAGCCAGTTTGACCTCTCTCGCAAGCGGTTAAAACTCGATGTTGTCGATATCCTTTATCTGCACCGGTTCGATCCAAACACATCTTTGCAAGAGACTATGGATTTCTTTGTCGAACAGAAAAGTTCCGGAAATATCAGATACATAGGTCTTTCAAATTTCGCCGCATGGCAAGTCGTGAAAGCCGCTTGGACCGGCGCCAATGCAGGAATATCCATCGACGTGTTTCAGCCCATGTACAGTCTTGTGAAACGTCAGGCTGAGGTCGAAATCCTACCGATGTGCGCCGATCTTGGCATCCTTCCGGCCACCTACTCCCCCCTCGGCGGTGGACTTCTGACCGGCAAATACAGCGGCGCCTCCGGCGTGGGCCGCCTCACCGAAGATCACCGCTACGCCGCCCGATACAACGTCCAGTGGATGCATGAAACGGCAGCGCAAATAGTTGAGATAGCACGTGAATTTGACACGCACCCGGCGACTTTGGCCGTCGCATGGGCCGCAAAACACGCCGCCAATCCAAGCCCCATTTTATCTGCGAAAAACGCAACACAGCTTGCGCCCTCGCTGGCGGCCACCAGCTTCACGATGGAGAACGCGCTCTATGAACGGCTGACTGCGCTCACGCCCACACCCGCCCCGGCGACCGATCGATTGGAAGAATCGTGATCGACTTTTTGATCATTGGGGGAGGGATTGCTGGGGTGTCCGCCGCCGCGCGCCTCGCGCCTTTTGGCAAAGCTGTTGTTTTAGAAAAAGAATCTGCGCTCGGCTACCATGCCTCGGGTCGGTCCGCAGCAATGTTTGAGCAAAACTACGGCTCCGCAAGCACGGTCGATCTCAGCCGCGCCAGCGCAGTGTTCTTTGAAACCGAAGACGGCGGTTTTCTGTCGCCTCGCGGCGTGATGTTCCTTTCAAAACGCGGGGATACCGAGAGCTTTCAGGCCTGTTGCGAAAAGTATGAGGCCGCCACCATCGATCTCGACGAGGCCTTAAATCGCGTCCCGGTTCTACGCCGCGACATGTTGGGGCATGCTGCCATTCACGAAGCAGGTCGCGACATCGACACCGACCGTCTGCTGCAATGGTGTGCCAAAACCTGCCGCGCGCACAATGGTGAAATACATACAGGTCAACTGGTTACCGGCATCACACGCATAGAGTCCGGATGGCGTGTCACCACCAAAGACAACAGCTACACCTGCAAACTTATCTTCAACGCGGCGGGCGCATGGGCCGACCAGGTAGCCGCGCTTGCGGGCATTTCGCCCTTGGGCATCACCCCCCTTCGCCGCTCCATGGCGCGCGTCCCGGCCCCCGGAGGGCATGATGTATCCAGATGGCCTATGCTGTTGGATATCCATGAAAAATGGTACGCCAAACCCGACGCGGGCAGCTTGATCATTTCGCCAGCAGAGGAAGACCCCATGCCGCCCTTTGACGCTTGGCCTGACGACATGGTTCTGGCCGAAGGCATTGCGCGCTATCAAGAGTTCGTCACAGAGGAGGTCACGCGTTTGGAAGCCAGCTGGGCCGGTTTGCGCAGCTTTGCGCCGGACCGCAATCTCGCACTTGGACCAGATGCGCACGACCCCAACTTCATTTGGGTTGCTGCTCAGGGTGGCTATGGCTTCCAAACCGCCCCCGCAGCGTCTCAGCTGATTGCTGATATCGTCATGGGGCGCCAATCAGATTTAGGCGATAACACATTGAAATCGCTTGATCCCAGAAGGTTTTCTTAATGTCGCGCCGCCTCAATCTTCCTGCAAGCGCTTCTGTCGCCATACCGCAAGACGGTGGCAAGCTCTTCGCCCCATCTGCAGCACGCAACACGCAACCTTTGGTGGACGCCCTTGTCGAACTGCTTCCTTCTGAGGGCACGGTTCTTGAGATCGCCAGCGGTACAGGCCAACATGTGGTGGCCTTCGCCGAAGCCTTCCCAAATTTGACATGGCAACCGACAGAAGCCGATCCCAACCGCCTTGCGAGTATACAAGCCTATGTATCCGAAAGCGGTTTCACGAACATTCTTCCCCCCCATCATTTGGATGCGACAGTCGCTGATTGGGGCAATGACTTGCCTGCAAAAAACGCAATTTTTCTCAGTAACTTACTCCACCTAATCAGCGCTGAAGAAGCTCACACGCTTGTTGCACAGGCCGCAAGAGCCCTCGCTCCCGGAGGTCTGTTGCTGATTTACGGCCCATTCAAACGCGGCGACATCTTGGTGAGCGAAGGGGACAGGTCTTTTGACGCCTCCTTGCGCGGTCAGGATCCAAAGATCGGCTATAAATCTGACCAGACCGTGCTGTCTTGGGGCGAAGCGAATGGACTCATGGCGGCAACGCCAAAGCAAATGCCCGCCAACAATCTTTTGCTGTCATGGCGGATATCCAACGCCTCGAAGGCTTAGGCTGACATCTGTATCTGAGCCCTCTAAAGTAAGAAAAATATCTTTGATTGAATGGACGCAAAATGCGGAATGCTTTAATTTTACCAGCCTTGTTGACCCTCTCCACGCTTGCAGCGCCCGCCTTTGCCACTCAGGACTGGGATCTGGATGCGGACGGCACCATCACCTGGTCCGAAGTTGAAGACATGCGCAAACGCACGTTTGAAACGTTTGACACCGATCAGAACGGCGTACTGGATAGCGCTGAATACACAGCTTTTGACGCGGCCCGTTCTGAGGCCGCCGAAAAAAATCCGACGTCCCTATCTTTGCGCGCGGTAAGCGGCTTGGCGCGCGAAAACACCGACCTCAATCTCGATGGCCAAGTGACCCGCGCGGAACTGGAAACGGCACTGCGCACATGGTTTGATCGCATAGATACAGACGGTGACGGTGTGATCACCAAAGGCGAATACTAAACAAAAAAAGCCCCGCAATTTCGCGGGGCTTTTTTGTTGGATATCTTAAGGCCTAGCCGTCCTGCCGTATCGTTGCGTTCTTCGGATCATATGGGCTATCGCACGTCACCGTTGCGTCCCAAAGCGTGTCCAGCATCTTGACCTTTAGCTTGGTGCCTTCAACCGCCAGATCTGGGCGCACGTACCCCATACCAATGGACTGCTCAAACGCCACAGAATAGCCGCCGGAAGTCAAACGCCCAACACGCTCGCCCTCAGGGGTATAAAGCACTTCGCGGCCCCAAGGGTCGGCATCTTTCGGCCCATCAATCAACAGCGTGCAGCACTTAGACCGAATACCTTTGGCCTCCATAGCAGCCTTGCCGTGGAACTCTTTGGACAGGTCGATAAAGCGCGGCAGATCGGCCTCTGCTGGGGTCGCATCCCGGCCCAGCTCAGTGCCAAAGGCACGGTAGGATTTCTCCTGACGCAGCCAGTTCTGCGCCCGTGCGCCCACCAGCTTCATGTCAAACTCAACGCCCGCTTTGGTCAGCAAATCCCAAAGGTAGTTCTGCATTTCAATCGGGTGGTGCAGCTCCCAGCCAAGCTCGCCGGTATAAGCCACACGGATCGCATTCACCGGACACATACCCAGTTCGATCTGGCGCGCCGACAACCACGGGAACCGCTTGTTTGAGAGCGCGGTTTCCGGATCGGCGTCGCTGATAACTTTCTTCAGCACGTCGCGAGATTTTGGTCCGGCAATCGCAAAGACACCCCACTGTGTGGTGACGTCTTGGATTTCGATATAACCGAACTCCTCCATTTTGTCTTCCGCCGCTTTACGCAGATAGTCAGCGTCGTATTCTGTCCAAGCCCCTGCAGATACGAGATAATAATTGTTCTCGCCATTGCGCACGATGGTGTATTCGGTGCGCGTGGTACCCGCCGACGTGAGCGCATAGGTCAGGTTGATACGCCCCACCTTGGGCAGCTTGTTACAGGTGAACCAATCGAGGAACTGCGTCGCGCCGGGGCCTTTGACCACATGTTTGGTGAACGCTGTTGCGTCAACCAGGCCAACGCCGTTGCGGATCGCTTTGGCCTCTTCCACGGCATATTGCCACCAACCGCCGCGGCGGAAGCTGCGGCTCTCTTTGTCAAAGTTTTCTGACGCATCTACCGGCCCATAGTAGTTTGGGCGCTCCCAGCCATTGACCCAGCCAAACTGCGCGCCCAACGCCTTTTGGCGATCATAGGCAGGTGCCGTCCGCAAGGGGCGGCAGGCTGCACGTTCTTCGTCCGGGTGGTGGAGAATATAGACGTGTTCGTAGCACTCTTCGTTCTTACGCGCGCCAAACTCAGTGGTCATCCAATTGGAGGAATACCTTTTGGGATCAAGCGACGCCATATCGATCTCGGCTTCGCCGTCCACCATCATCTGCGCAAGATAATATCCCGTGCCACCCGCAGCCGTGATGCCAAATGAGAAACCCTCAGCCAACCACATGTTGCGCAAGCCCGGTGCCGGACCAACCAGCGGGTTGCCGTCAGGCGTGTAGCAAATTGGGCCGTTAAAATCGTCTTTCAGACCTGAATCCGCACAGGATGGCACACGGTCTGCCATCGCCATGTATTGATCCGCGATCCGATCCAGATCCAGCGGGAACAAATCGGCGCGAAAGCTGTCTGGCACACCATGTTCAAACCGCGCTGGTGCGCCGTGTTCATAGATGCCCAAAATCCAACCACCACGCTCTTCGCGCGCATAGGATTCATTATCTGCATCGCGCACCACTGGGTGCTCTGGGTTGCCTGCCTCGCGCCACTTAACCAGCTCTGGATCGCGGTCCATCACGATAAATGTGTGCTCAACCGGGATCGCTGGCATCTTGATACCCAGCATCTTTGCGGTGCGCTGTGCATGGTTGCCCGACGCGGTGACAACATGCTCTGCGGTGATCACTACCTGCTCATCAGATGCAATCAGGTTGCCGCCTTTTTCCACCATCTTAGTACAGGTCACTTCCCAATGGGTGCCCGTCCAGTGAAACGCATCCGCCTGTAACTTGCGCACAATGTCCACGCCCCGCTGACGCGCGCCTTTCGCCATGGCCTGTGTCACATCTGCCGGGTTAATGTAGCCATCTTCAGTGTGATAAATCGCACCTTTCAGATCGCCGGTCTCAATCAGGGGCCAGCGCTCTTTGATCTGATCCGGGGATAGCCATTCATACGCCACGCCGCAGGTTTCCGCGGTTGAGGCATAGAGCATATACTCATCCATGCGTTCTTGTGTCTGTGCCATGCGCAAATTGCCGACCACCGCGAAACCCGCGTTCAGACCGGTCTCTTCTTCCAGAGATTTGTAGAAATCGACGGAGTATTGGTGAATGTGTGTTGTCGCATAAGACATGTTAAACAGCGGCAGCAGACCGGCTGCGTGCCATGTGGATCCAGAGGTCAGCTCATCGCGTTCGATCAGCATCACATCGTCCCAACCGGCCTTGGCAAGATGGTACGCAATCGACGTCCCGACGGCACCGCCGCCAATGACCAACGCTTTGACATTTGTTTTCATGAGACAGGCGACTCCCCGCAGAAGAATGATGTTGCGCCAAACTGTATCGTATTGCGCATAAATCGCACGGCCCAGCCGACGCTTGATTGCGCGAATGCGACGCCACGTAGCCTCAAAAAGCCTTGCTGCGACGCGGCGGCCCCGCTACACCGCTCCGCACCGTAGGAGGAGACAGACCAGAATGCTGATCTGCCGCTCAGTTTCAGAGTGCCGAAAGGCGGTCGCTGACATGCGACATCAAGGCAAACGCGTGGGCATGGTGCCTACAATGGGCTTTTTGCACCATGGCCATATGAGCCTTATTGCCCTTGCACAAAGCCACTCTGACGCCGTGATCGTTTCCATCTTTGTCAATCCAACGCAATTTGGCGAAGCCGCCGACTTGGAGGCCTACCCGCGCGACGAAGACCGCGACTTAGCAATGCTGCGCGCCGCCGGTGTGTCAGTGGTTTTCATCCCGGATACCGACACCATGTATCCATCCGGTGACGAAACAATCGTGGAAACCACCCGCCTTGCCAATATGCTTCACGGCCAAATACGCCCCGGTCATTTTCGCGGCGTAAGCACGGTGGTTGCCCGGCTGTTTAACATCGTGCAGCCCGACATCGCGGTGTTTGGCGAAAAAGATTATCAGCAGCTTCAGGTGATCAAACGCATGGTGGCTGATTTGCACATTCCGGTCCACGTCATAGGGGCGCCGACAGTGCGCGAACATGACGGGCTCGCCATGTCCTCACGAAACGTACGCCTGTCCTCAGATGACCGAGCCGCAGCCTCGATCCTGTCGCGATCTTTGAACATCGCCGAAGCAGCCTTTCCCGATGTCACTGTGGGTGAGATACATCAAATCATTTCCAAGACGATCGCGTCCGAACCTCGAGCCGCGCTCAGAGGCTTGGACATTGTAGCGGCCGAAACTCTCGAGACTTTAGAGGGCCCAGTGTCAGGGCCCACCGCCATCATGATCTCCGTCGCCTTTGGCGACATTCTTCTGATTGACCAAAGGGTTATAGCACCATGAGCAAACAGACACCCATTCGGCGGACCACAGTCCCGCAAATCGCCTCACGCAAGCATGGTGACCCAATTGTGTCCCTTACAAGTTATCATGCACACACAGCCGCAATCGTGGACAAATACGCTGATTTTATTTTGGTTGGTGACAGCCTTGGCATGGTGATGCACGGCATGGAAAGCACTGTCGGGGTGCCACTTGATCTGATGATCATGCACGGCAAGGCTGTTGTGCGCGGCACCCAAAAAGCACTCATCGTAGTGGATATGCCCTTTGGCACCTATGAGGAAAGCCCCTCCGTGGCCTTCCGCAATGCCGCAAAAATTATGAAAGAGACCGGATGCGGCGCCGTGAAACTCGAAGGTGGTAAGCGCATGGCCGAAACCATCCGCTTTCTAACAGAGCGCGGCATTCCCGTTATGGCCCACATAGGCCTGACACCCCAGTCAAGTCATGTGATGGGCGGATTCAAAACCCAAGGTCGCGATGAAAACACCTGGGCAATCCACGAAGAAGACGCCGCAGCTGTGTCAGAAGCCGGTGCCTTCGCCATTGTGCTGGAGGGCATGGTCGAACCACTTGCCGCCAAAATCACCAAGCAAGTTGCAATCCCAACAATCGGTATCGGTGCATCCGCAGAATGCGACGGACAGATCCTCGTGCTTGAGGACATGCTGGGCCTGAACGAGTGGACGCCCAAATTTGTGAAAGTCTACGGCGATCTTGGCCCCGCCATCGAGCGCGCGGTCAGCGAATACGCCGAAGACGTCAAATCCCGCAACTTCCCCGGTGAGGATGAAGTGTATCGGTAAGGGCAGGTGCAACACTATTGGAGGGCTCGGTAGGTTCCCTTTAGAAATTGTCGACCAAGAGCTGCTTTGCGGCCATAGCTGACGCTGGTGCAAAATCCGTATAATGACTGCTCACAGCCCAAAGTTGTCATTCGGGTCATTTGCGGCGAATGTAGAAAGGAGACCGGAGTCACGGAGGCTGCACAGCGCGTTGAAGGAAGAAGCTACCTCATCCCAGACGATCGACCGTTGGCGTTTTGGCTTCTCTCACGCCACCGTTGCGCATCCATAGCATAGCAAACGTGGTTTACCCATCTGTCATAGAGCCATTCAGCCCTTTGAGATATGCCTTCTGGCACCAGGCCAAGTCTCTCGCAAACCTTACGACTGCGGATATTTCCTTCGGCGACCGGTATCCAAACTTTTTCAAGGCTCAGCTTGTCAAAGGCGTAGCTGATGAAAAAGGATGTGCATTGAGAAATTATGCCGTTCCCCTGACAATCTTCTGACAGCCAATACCCAATAACAACTGATTGTTCTTGCTTGTTAATCTCGTGAAAACCGCACATCCCAACAAGATTGTCTTTCCAGTAAACCCCACATGCAAAACCCAAATCGGCATTTTCCTGGCGATGGATGCTTTCGATAAACTTCCGAGAATCATCTGGCGAACAGTTTCTGTCGAGCCAAGGCAACCAACTCCGCAAAAAATCACGGTTGGCATCAACAACCTGAAACAAGTCCTCAGAGTCTGACCGCTGGAGGAATTTCAAAAACAAATCGGGCGCGATATCGAATTTCATTCTGCGGACATATGGCTCCTAACCGGCCACGTAAAGGCATTCAAAGACTGGAAAACAACGACAGGGTTGTCCGCATCCCGTCCGTTCAACGATGCTTGCTGGCTGCTCCTGCGGCGAAGGTCTGCTCCATCCGTTGCTCGTTCAGTATGGGACCGCCGCCCGGCTGGCAGTTTCCAAGACTTTGCAAATGTCACTATCTCCGCACGGCCGCCGCTCGTGCCCGGTGCAGCATCGGTGACTCTGGACTCATAGCTGCCATTCGCCACCGCGAGACCGCTCCCCTCACATAATCTTGCCCGGGTTCATAATTCCTTGCGGGTCAATTGCTACTTTCACAGCCGCCATGACATCCACTGCCCCGCCCAACTCTTTTCGCAGATATGGTTTCTTGCCCTGCCCAATGCCATGTTCACCAGTACAAGTTCCGCCCATTGAGATCGCCAGATCGTTCAACCAGCTGACAAATCTGCTCGCCCGCTCGACTTCACCGGCATCGTCCATATCCACCAATGGCATCGCGTGGAAATTTCCATCTCCGACATGCCCAACAATCGGTGCCAGCAAATTCAGTTCCGCAGCTTTCTGGGTCGCAGCACAAACACATTCGGCCAGTCTCGAAATAGGCACGCAGACATCGGTCGACACACCTTTCGTCCCTGGCCGCAGCTGCAGAGATGCCCAGTACATGTCGTGACGCGCCTGCCAAAGCTTGGCACGATCTTCCGCGCGCGCGGTCCATTCAAACCCGCTCCCACCGACCTCCTCGGCAATATGCCCAAACAACTCCGCCTGCTCTGCGACGCCGGTTTCAGATCCGTGGAACTCCAACAACAATAACGGGGTTTCTGGCAGCGACAGCTTAGAATAGGCGTTTGCTGCTTTCACACTCACTGCGTCCAACAACTCTATTCGAGCCACGGGAATACCGTACTGAATGGTCGCCATCACCGCCTCGCATGCGGCATCAACTGTTTCAAACGAACACCGTGCTGACGACATCGCTTCGGGAATCCCCTGCAACTTGAGCGTGATCTCAGTGATGATCCCCAACGTGCCTTCTGCACCAATCATCAATCGGGTCAAATCATATCCCGCGCTGGACTTCTTGGCGCGACTGGCGGTGCGGATTACCTCGCCGGAAGGCAATACAACCTCCAAAGCAAGCACATTGTCCTTCATCGTGCCATATCGAACGGCATTGGTTCCGCTGGCACGTGTCGAAGCCATCCCGCCAAGAGACGCGTTGGCGCCAGGATCAATCGGGAAAAACAGACCCTTATCCCGTAAATGCAGATTCAACTGTTCCCGCGTTACGCCCGGCTGAACCACGCAATCGAGATCTTGATCATGTACCGCCAAGATTGTGTTCATGCCAGTCATGTCGATACAAACGCCGCCTGCAGGCGCATTCACGTGGCCCTCTAAGGACGTACCTGTACCATAGGCAATCACCGGCACATCGTGTGTGGCACACACGTTTACAATCTCAGACACATCCTGTGTTGATGTCGCAAACACCACCGCATCGGGGGCTTGGGTAGGTAACCACGTCGTGGTGTGGCCATGCTGTTCACGCATTGACTGACCTGTGTGAAAGGCTTCGCCAAATTGCTGTTTCAAGACCCCAAGTGCCGCTGCAATCCCATCCTCATTGCGCGGCAAATCCACTGCTTCGGCCATGCGTTTCCTCCTCAAGTGGCGTGTTGATGTGGGTTACGCGGCGTCTATCTTTAGGTCAATAGTTGCTATTCGCCAAAGGCGAGCCCTTCCCGGCGATTGTCAGCCCCACCTTGCAACTTTGCACCCACGGCAATTGCATGGAGTCCGGAGTTCAAATCCCGTACGTTCACTTTGTAGCCTAACGCGGTCAAGGGCTCCTCAAATGCAACGGCTTCGGTCTCACTTTCCACATCATAAGTGCCAAATCGGTTCACCAAATGCGGCAGGTCAATTGCGGTCTGCACATCCATGCCCCAATCCAAATGCGCAATGATGGTCTTAGCAACGTATCCAATGATCCGGCTCCCGCCCGGGCTGCCAACCACCAAAACTGGCGCGCCATCCTTCAATACAATTGTCGGCGCCATCGAGGAACGTGGCCGTTTGCCAGGCTCAACCCGATTGGCCACAGGCACCCCCTCCTTATGCGAACGGAACGAAAAATCCGTGAGCTCATTGTTGAGCAAAAAGCCCCGCGCCATCACGCGACTGCCAAACCCATTTTCGATAGTCGTCGTCATCGACAATGCATTGCCATAGCTGTCAACTATCGAGATGTGAGACGTCGAAGGCTGCGCGAAACTCTCCCCATCCGCCCAGTTCAGCGCATGATCAAACTCCGGTGTTCCCGGTGCAACTTGTTCAAGCGCGGATTCACCTTCTAGCAACCTTGCCCGCTCAGACAGATAGTCTGCGGCCAACAACCCCTCAGCCGGAACCGGCACAAAATCACTGTCCGCCATATAGCGTCCACGATCCGCAAACGCGAGGCGCGACGCATCCCCGATGAGCCGCCAAGCCTCGACGCTGTCAGCTCCCATTTCCGCGATGTCATAAGGTGCAACGAGCCCCAATATCTGTCCCACGGTCAAACCGCCCGACGACGGCGGCCCCATACCACAGATGTCATGATCTCGATATTGCGCGCACATGGCCGGGCGCTCTTTCACTTGATAGAGCGCCAAATCCACTGCACTCAGCACACCAGGATTATCCGCTGAACGAACTGTCGCCACGATATCCGTGGCGATCTCGCCAGTGTAAAACGGAGCGGCACCCTGCTCAGCAAAAAGCCGCAAACTTTCTGCGTACTCCACGTTCGACAAAATTGTGCCTTCCGCCAGCGGCGCGCCATCTGGCAAGAAGTAGGCTGCTGTTACCGGATGGCTGGACAAACGCTCCGCATCCCGCGCAACAGCCTCCGCCATACGCGGCGACACCGCAAACCCGTCTTCCGCCAACGCAATCGCGGTGTCCATCAATCCCGGCCACTGGCTTCGCCCCCAACGCCGATGTGCTTCCTCAAGCAACATCGGCGTACCCGGAACACCAACAGAGCGCCCACCAACCACTGCATCAAAGAATTTCAACGGTTCGCCATCGTCACTTTGGAAAAGTTTCGGCGTCGCAGCCAATGGTGCTGTTTCTCGGCCATCCAGCGTGGTCACCGCTTGACGCGCAGCATCATACCAAACAAGAAAAGCACCACCACCAAGGCCTGAGCTTTGTGGCTCCACCAATCCAAGCACTGTCTGCACAGCCACCATGGCATCTGCCGCCGTACCACCTGCGCGCAATACATCTGCCCCGGCCTCCACTGCCAAAGGATTGGCCGCTGCGACCATCCACTGTTCTGCTTGGGTGGGGTTACCAGCCGTTTTGGCCTCATGTGCAGATCTCAAAGTGTCGGAAACTTGTCCACCCAACCGTGTCTGCACTTCGGGTGCCACGCTGTCCGCGGCCTCCTGCGCCATTGCGCCAACCGCTGCCAAACAGGCTGCAGATGCATAAGTAACAAAAAACTTCATTGCTCACTCCTGAAATCAATACCAGAGACTCAACCTTTTGGTGTTTTCAACTTAGGTCAGTGCGCGAGCATGTCCAGCAAAGGATAGTCGCTCAGGACATCATATACCGCACCTTCCGAAGTCAACGCCGATCGAAACAGTGCAAATTCGGACACCGCAATGGGCCACATCTCAAAATGAGCGCCACGCGAAATCGCACCTTGGATTTTATCTGGCGCATGTTGCGCATCGCGAAAACGGCACAGAGTCACATGTGGACGAAACCGGCGCTTCTCAGTCTTGATCCCAACCCGCAGAGCACCTCTTACGACACGCGCCTGCAAGTCCATCAAGACAGGATCTGGGGACACCAGAAGACCCAAAGATCGACTTTTGGCAGAACCAAAAATATCGATACCTTTCAAGATCATTTCAAAACTTGGAAGACGGATCAGCTCCAGCTCTTCATGCAGCATCTCTAGCTGCTCTACGGGCTGATCATCTAAAAACGCCAAAGTGACGTGCAAATTTGCAGCTGGCACGGCACGGCCCACGGACAACCGGTCCTGAACGTCCAACAATTGATCAGCTTCAGATCCAATAAGTGGGATGCCAACGAACGCCCGCATCGGGGCTACAGCATTGCTGGCACAACCAAATCCGGCGGACGGTGGCCATCATCAAAGGTTTTGATGTTGATGAGCACCTTCTCACCCATCTCGATACGTCCCTCTACGGTCGCCGACCCCATATGCGGCATCAACACCACGTTTGGCACGCCGATCAGGTCGGGGTGCACCTCGTGACCATGCTCAAACACATCAAGACCAGCTCCGGCCAAATCACCATTCTTTAACGCGCGCACAACCGCGTTTTCGTCAATCACTTCCCCGCGAGAGGTGTTAATTATCACAGCAGAAGGTTTCATCAGTTTCAAACGACGTGCATTTAACAAATGGAAGGTCGACGGCGTGTGCGGGCAGTTCACGGAAAGAACATCCATCCGCGCCAGCATTTGATCGAGACTTTCCCAATAGGTCGCCTCAAACTGCTCTTCAATCTCAGGACGCAGACGGCGGCGATTGTGGTAATGTATTTGCATACCGCAGGCCCGCGCGCGCCGTGCGACCGCTGTACCGATGCGCCCCATCCCCAGAATGCCAAGCCGCTTGCCACTTACGCGCCCACCCAGCATAGCGGTCGGCGCCCAACCGTCCCATTCACCTAACTGCATGCGTTGCACGCCTTCACTCACCCGCCGGGTCACGCCCAATATCAGCGCCAACGCCATGTCGGCAGTGTCATCAGCAGACACGCCAGGCGTGTTGGACACCAATACGCCGCGCTGGCGTGCAGAAGCCACATCAATGTGGTCCACGCCAGCACCATAGTTGGCGATTAGCTTTAACCGCTCTCCGGCTTGCGCAATCATGTTGGCATCAATCTTGTCGCTCAGCGTAGGCACCAAAACATCTGCCTCTTTCATGGCCTCAGCCAACTGTTCGCGTGTCATCGGGCTGTCGTCATCGCGCAGCTGCACATCAAACAATTCTGACAGTCGTGTCTCAACCGCTTCAGGTAAGCGTCGCGTAACGACAACACTCAGACGTTGCTTTGGCATGCGGGGCCTCCCAGTGCTTTTCAAATCAGCGCGTTGCTGCCACACTGCCTCACAGGTCGACGGGGCACAAGAACCCGCGAGCACCTTCAGAGCAGAAAACATCAGGCAAAATGTTCACCTTGGGTCGAAATTCTCTTGTGAGCTTGGTTGCAGCAATGCTGTTGACCCTCACCTATTCCGTAGCGGCAGAACCCGTGATCGAGGTCAAACGCGGCCCCGTCACCAACTTGCCTTTGCCCCGTTATGTGTCTTTGAAAGCCAGCAAGGCCAATGTGCGCCGCGGTCCCTCCCGCACACACCGCATCGATTGGGTCTTCACCCGGAAATCCATGCCCTTACAGATCACAGCCGAATACGGGCATTGGAGACGGGTACGCGACATAGATGGTGCCGGGGGGTGGGTGCACTACTCTTTGTTGTCAGGCGTCAGAACTGTGATCATACAAACGGACATGTTGCCTTTGGCGATGCGTCCTGGCGAGGCGACGTCCGTCTCCGCCCATCTAGAGCTCGGCGTTATTGCCAAACTCGAGGAATGCAACCCGGACTGGTGCAGGTTGAATGCAGGAGGGTACAAAGGTTGGGTGCAAAAAACCAACCTTTGGGGCGTGTCAGCCGAAGAGATCCGCGACTGACACCAATGCCTTACAGCGCGGCTTCTGCTGCAGCGCGGATGGCTTTCATGTTGCGGCCATAAACGTCAGGCATCTGGACGGAACCACCTTTGAACACGGCCGACCCCGCCACCAGAACATCCGCACCCGCAGCCGCCACCAACGGTGCGGTTTTTGGCGTGACGCCACCATCAATTTGAATGTGGATGTCTCGATCCCCAATCATTTCACGGCATCGACGCGTTTTTTCCACGCCAGAATGGATAAATTTCTGCCCGCCAAAACCGGGGTTCACCGTCATAATCAAAACCATA
The DNA here is from genome assembly GCF_040370365.1 of Shimia sp. NS0008-38b. Lineage (NCBI taxonomy): Bacteria > Pseudomonadati > Pseudomonadota > Alphaproteobacteria > Rhodobacterales > Roseobacteraceae > Shimia > Shimia sp. NS0008-38b. The sequence continues at coordinate 431,489 of NZ_BAABWQ010000002.1, forward strand.
TCCAGCAAGTCCATGACATGCTCAATGCTTTCCAGCGGTGTGCCAGGATTCAGGCTGACGCCCGCTTTGACACCTTGAGCCTTGATCGACTGCAAGGTCCGGTGAATATGCGGTCCAGCCTCCACATGCGCCGTGATCATGTCCGCGCCGGCCTCGGCATAGGCCTCAATGTAGGGGTCAACAGGCGCAATCATCAAATGCACATCCATAAAGGTCTTCACATGCGGCCTAAATGCCTTCACGGCGGGTGGACCGAATGTCAGGTTGGGCACAAAGTGCCCGTCCATCACATCCACGTGCACCCAATCTGCGCCTTGATCTTCAATCGCGCGGATTTCCTGACCGAAATTGGCAAAATCTGCGGACAAAATGGAGGGGGCAATCTTAATACTGCGATCAAAGCTCATGTTTGGCTCCTAGCCGGCTACGCCGGTGTCTGATTTGAAGCGGTTGGCAAGCCGCAAAACGTCAACGCATGACGATTCGAAAGTTTGGGCAAAATGCCCCCCAGCCCCCCAAAACACAATCAAACAAGCATCAGCCCACTGAACTTTCAGTTGTGCTTATTTTTTTAGCGAAAATTCATTCATCGATCAAAATTTCACCCAAAACACCTCATACGCCCAAATTTAGAGCATCTCGCCTTCCCGATGAGCGCCTTCGATGCAACCCATTTGGAAAACCTTCGCAAATCGTTTGGAGAGTGCCATCACAGCGCTTGCCCACATATCGTGCCAACCGCCCAAATCGGCCAAGCAACCGCGTGCCATCGGCACCTCAAAGTTCGGCAGTAAACTGCGGGGCGAGATCACAGTTTTGGACGATCTGCGTCTATCCGGCTCCAGCCGGGTTTTGTTTCCACACGCCAATTTCGCGCGCGGACGCAGTGCAGCACTTCAAGCGGTTCTGTTGAACACTGCGGGTGGCATAACGGGTGGCGACCGGTTTGAAGTCAATGCCACCGCAGCTCAAAACAGTCACTTGACGATCACCACCCAAGCAGCAGAGCGCGCCTATCGCAGCATTGATCCCGAACCGGGACGTTTGGAAAGCGCTCTGACACTTGAGGAAGGGGCAACACTCGATTGGCTGCCTCAAGAGACCATTGTGTTTGATGGTGCCTCGCTGGACCGCAACCTGACAGTCGACATGACCGGAACATCTCGCTTCCTGATGGTCGAACCACTCATCTTCGGGCGCACGGCCATGGGCGAGTCTGTTCAGTCAGCCGATATTTTTGACCGCATTACATTGCGTCGTAACAATAGCCTGCTTTTTGCGGACCGTGTGAAGCTTTCCAGCAATGTGCAAGCCCACCTAAACCGCCCGACAATCGCAGGAGGTGGAAGAGCCATGGCAACCGTTCTTCTAGCCGCACCGGATGCAGAGCACCACCTTGATGGGCTGCGCGCATTGTTGCCTTCGACTGGCGGCGCCAGCCTGATCCGCGATGGCCTGCTGTTTGCACGAATTCTTGCAGCAGATGGCCACGCGCTGCGCCAATCTCTTATTCCTGCGCTGAAGCTTTTGCACGGCGCTGACCTCCCCCGAACATGGATGCTCTGAAGACATGCAACTGACTCCCCGCGAAAAGGACAAACTGCTTATCGCTATGGCCGCCGAAGTGGCCCGCAAGCGACTGGCCCGTGGCGTAAAGCTCAATCATCCTGAAGCCATTGCATTGATCACCGATGCCGTGGTCGAAGGCGCACGCGACGGGCAATCCGTGGCTGACCTCATGCAAGCAGGCGCACGCATCATCACGCGCGAACAATGCATGGAGGGCATCCCCGAAATGATCCATGAAGTACAGGTAGAGGCCACCTTCCCGGATGGCACCAAACTTGTAACCGTGCACAATCCAATTCGATAGAGGAGTTCATCCATGCAACGTTTTGCCATCACTGCAATCGCCACAGCCACAGCGGCTCCTGCACTTGCGCATTCTGGCGCGCACCTACATCCACACGCGGGCGATCCAATCTGGCTGCCGCTTTTTGTGGGTACAGTTGTCGTTGGCGCGCTTGGCCTTCTGGTTTGGAACCTCAAATGATCCCAGGTGAATTAATCCCCGCTCCGGGCGAGCTGACCCTCAATGAGGGTGCCGAAGTGACCACGTTGATGGTTGCCAATACCGGCGATCGGCCGATTCAAGTCGGGAGCCACTATCATTTCGCTGAAACCAACCCGGCACTGGATTTTGACCGTGATGCGGCCCATGGCCAACGCTTGGACATAGCCGCTGGAACAGCGGTGCGTTTCGAACCCGGTCAAAAGCGCGAGGTCAACTTGATCCCCGTATCCGGTGATCGGCGCATTTATGGATTTAATCAGAAAGTCATGGGGCCCCTCTCATGACCTAAACCCTAAGGAGAATTAGATGACGACGATTGCCACAAGTTCCATCACTGCCTCACTAAATGGGTTCTTTTTCATGTCTCGCATGGTGGAGCGCAACATGCGCACGTCACACGCCATGACCCGCGCTTTGATAAGCTCGATGATGGTACCAATCGCAGCAGCACAGCCAAAACCGGCACCAGTAGAATCTTCTCCCACAGAAAAACCCAAAGCGGCTACCAAACGTGCTGCTACACGACCTGCAGCTCGCACATCAGCCGCAAAACCTGCAACCAAAGCCGTAGCAACATCAGCTGCGAAGACCAAGGCAGCAGCACCCGCCTCGAATTCTTCAACCAAACCAGCCGCATCTGAACCCGTTTTCAAGTCCACGACGCCGAGCGCCGCCAAACCCAATAAAAAAACAAAACCTGCGGCCAAAACAGCAACGGTCGCAAAAGACGCCGCACCATCGGCACGAAGCAAACGATCCGAGATCAAATCAGCAGCCTCGAATACTGCTCCCGCGGCCCCCAAAGCAACACCCGCAGTCAAATCGAAGGCAACCAAGACGGCAGCGTCGGTTCAAACCGCAGCGGCCACGCCGCCAAAACCAAAGCGCAAACCATCAACCCCACCGGCGATGCCAAGCACATCAGAAAAAACAAAGAAAACCTGAAACTGGCTCCGCCGTTTCGCGAAACTCAAAGAGACCACGTACCATGCCAGCGAAAATTTCCCGCTCCGACTATGCAGCAATGTTCGGCCCCACTGTCGGCGACAAACTGCGCCTTGCTGACACCGATCTTGTCATAGAGGTCGAACGCGACCTGACCGCTGAAAAGGCTGGCAACGGCAACGCGCTGGCCTATGGAGAAGAAGTCAAGTTTGGCGGGGGCAAGGTGATCCGCGACGGCATGGGGCAGGCACAAACCACCCGTGCAGAAGGCGCGGTAGACACGGTTATCACCAATGCGCTGATTGTGGATCATACTGGCATATACAAAGCGGATGTAGGCCTGAAAAACGGGCGCATTGCCAAAATCGGCAAAGCAGGCAACCCTGACACGCAGCCGGGCGTCGACATCATTGTCGGTCCCGGCACTGAAGCCATCGCAGGTGAGGGTAAGATCCTCACCGCAGGAGGTTTTGACTCTCACATCCACTACATCTGCCCGCAACAGATCGAAGATGCGCTGCACTCAGGCCTGACCACCATGCTTGGCGGTGGCACTGGCCCAGCACACGGTACGCTGGCCACCACCTGCACACCCGGAACTTGGCACATCGGCCGCATGCTGCAATCCGCTGATGCCTTTCCCATGAACCTCGCCTTTGCAGGCAAAGGCAACGCCTCCCTGCCCGCAGCTCTGGAAGAACAGGTCAAAGCTGGTGCCTGTGCGCTAAAGCTGCATGAAGATTGGGGCACCACGCCTGCCGCCATTGATTGCTGCTTGTCTGTTGCGGATGCGATGGACGTACAGGTGATGATCCACACCGACACGCTCAACGAGTCGGGCTTTGTCGAAAACACGGTGGCCGCCATGAAGGGCCGCACCATCCATGCGTTCCACACCGAAGGTGCTGGCGGTGGACACGCGCCGGATATCATCAAAATCTGTGGTGAGGAGCACGTGCTGCCCTCATCCACCAACCCCACTCGCCCCTTCACCGTCAACACGGTGGACGAACACCTTGACATGCTGATGGTGTGTCACCACCTCGACAAATCCATCCCCGAAGATGTTGCGTTTGCTGAAAGCCGCATCCGCCGAGAGACGATTGCGGCTGAAGACATCCTGCACGACATGGGCGCGTTCTCCATTATCGCATCGGACAGCCAAGCCATGGGCCGCGTTGGCGAAGTGCTGATCCGCACGTGGCAAACTGCTGACAAGATGAAGAAACAACGCGGGCGCTTGGCCGAAGAAACTGGCGAAAACGACAACTACCGTGTGCGCCGCTACATCGCAAAGTACACGATCAACCCGGCCATCGCCCATGGTCTTAGCCACCAGATTGGTTCGATTGAAGAAGGTAAACGTGCTGATCTGGTGCTTTGGAATCCCGCTTTCTTTGGTGTGAAGCCGGAAATGGTGCTGATTGGTGGATCAATTGTTTGCGCACAAATGGGTGACCCCAACGCGTCGATCCCTACTCCCCAACCTGTCTACTCGCGTCCGATGTTTGGCGCGTATGGTCGTGCGGTGGAAAACGCGGCGGTGGTGTTCGTGTCAGAAGCCGCGCAGGCCGAAGGTATCGGCGCTTCACTCGGGCTGGCCAAGCAGACAGTGGCGGTCCAAAATACCCGACAGATTGGCAAATCAGATCTGAAACTCAACGACGCCACGCCGGATATCGAAGTGAACCCCGAAACCTATGAGGTGCGCGCGGACGGAGAGCTCCTGACATGTCAGCCTGCTGAAGTGCTGCCAATGGCACAGCGATACTTTATGTTCTGATCTCGGCATTTTGCGCCACAAAAAGGTTACCAAACCGACAACGAACACACTGAGAAACGTCGCTGCTTTGCGGCACACGCAACACTGATATGACGAAAGACACTCTGCACATGTCAGCAAAATTGACCCATATTACATGCCAAGGGAGGACCATAAGTTTACAGAAAACTGAGGTTCAAAATGGCACTATCTGCAACACACACTTCTACAACGTTCACTCTGGGAAAAATCTTGGCCGCGCCTTTTATCGCTATCGGCAACTCTTTTGTCCACTTGATGGAATCCAACAACCGCGTAAGAGAAGTAGAATTCCTGAATTCACTGTCGGACGAACAACTTGCAGGCCGCGGTCTGAAGCGCGAAGACATCGTGCGCCACGTATTCCGCGATATGATGCATCTCTGATCAACGCTCTCGGCGGCCGCACATGAACGCGCTGCCCACAGCTCACCGCTATCATGCCCACGGTCACGCCCCGGAAGCGGGGCGCGTGGCACTGACCTACGAAGACCGCTTCTTGCGTCGCAAAACTCTGCGGCTCGAAGACGGCACACGCATTCTCGTTGATCTGCCCAAAACCACATCATTGGACCACAATGGCGTGCTGATCATGCAAAATGGCGGCGAAATCACTGTGATCGCCGCACCAGAGCCGCTTCTACAAGTCACTGCTGAAAACCTCACCCGCATCGCGTGGCACATCGGCAATCGCCATACGCCGTGCCAGATTGAGGACCATCGCCTTCTGCTGCAACATGATCACGTGATCAAAGAGATGCTTCAGTTACTGGGCGCAACGGTCACCGAGGTCACTGAGCCTTTCACGCCCGAGGGCGGCGCCTATGGCCACGGCCGCACACATGGTCATGACCACAGCCATCCGCATGCCCACGACCACACGCATGACCACTGATCCCATCCTGATATTGGCGCAATGGCTGTCCCCGGCGTATCCAGTCGGGTCCTTCACCTACAGCCACGGGCTCGAGGCGCTTGTGGAGTCAGGCGCCGTGGAGGATACAGCAAGCTTTTCGGAATGGCTCTCGGACACGATGCACCACGGTGCCGGGCAGAACGACGTGATCTTGCTCGCACATGCCTATGCAGCGGAAAATAACGATACGCTCGAGGAGATCGACGCCCTTGCTCAAGCCCTTGCCCCGTCTGCGGAGCGTCTTCTGGAAACCGAGCAACAGGGCAAAGCTTTTGTGCGCACTGCAGCCGCAATACACGATATAGAGCTGCCAAACCTCACCTACGCTGTGGCTGTCGGCCGTGCCGCGCGCCTGCAAAACCTACCTCTCGCCGACACCGCCCGGCTGTTTCTACATGCCTTCGCTGCCAACCTCACATCTGCCGCCACACGCCTCGTGCCGCTTGGCCAAACCGAGGCGCAGGCCGTGCTCACCGCTACTGCACCGATGTGCCAACAGATTGTGGATCACGCTCTGACCCAACCGCTGGGCGCCATTGCCTCCTCAACCTTTGCATCTGACATCGCATCCATGCGTCACGAAACGCAATACTCTCGGCTATTTCGCTCATGACTTGGCTTGCGGCACTCCTCTCAGCCTTGCTGGCAATCCCTGCCCTGTTGCACCTGCTCTGGGCGCTGGGAATTTGGCTGCCCCTGCGCGATGAAACCGCCCTCGCTCGCGCGGTTGTTGGTGCCAAAGACGTCACCCGCATGCCCCCCGCTATACCTTGTGCGGTCGTGGCCATGGCTTTGACCTTCGCCGCCGTCTTGCCGCACCGACCGGCGTTTCCGCTGCACACGCCCTTTATGCTGCTATGCACCGTTGTTTTCACACTGCGCGGCGCGGCCACGTACCTGCCAGCGTGGCGGCGTATTGTGCCACAACAGCCCTTTGCCACGCTGGACAGATCTTGCTATGGGCCGCTCTGCCTGCTGCTTGGCGCCGGCTTTTTCATAACGACCCTCACCGGAGCCTGACATGACTTCTCCTAATGGCCCTCTTCGCATTGGCATCGGCGGCCCCGTGGGCGCTGGAAAAACCACGCTCACCGCCAATTTGTGCCGCCTGCTGCGCGACAAACTCTCCATCGCTGTGGTGACCAATGACATCTATACGCGTGAAGACGCCGAAGAGCTTATGCGCCAACAGGTGCTACCCTTGAACCGTATCAAAGGTGTGGAAACCGGCGGTTGCCCGCACACTGCCATCCGTGAGGATGCATCCATCAACCTCGCCGCCATTGACGAGCTGAACAAAGAAATCCCCGACCTCGACATCATCCTGATTGAGAGTGGCGGCGACAATCTTTCCGCCACCTTCAGCCCAGAATTGGCTGACCTGACAATCTATGTAATCGACACGGCCGCCGGCGAAGAGATCCCCCGCAAAGGCGGTCCTGCCATCACCCGCTCCGACATTTTGGTGATCAACAAAATCGACCTTGCTCCCTATGTGGGGGCTTCGCTTGACGTGATGAAGCGTGACGCCACCAAAATGCGCGGCACCCGACCTTTCCTGTTCACCTCTCTGCGGCAAGGCCAAGGACTGGATGCGCTGCTACCGCTGATTGGTGAGATTGGTGGCGTGCCAGCCCTAATGGCAGAGTGAACGCTCAAATCGGAACAATTTTCTAACTTCAGGGCGTCTAGCGCCCTCTGGGCTCTAAAATATACCCGCCGGAGGCTGCAATGCTTCAATCCATGTCCCCTTTGCGCTAAGAGCGCGCGACCAGCAAACGGCGGGATATCCCATGATCGAGCTCAAAAATGTTAGCCTGTCCTTTGGCACACGCACCGTGTTGAGTGACATCTCTCTGCATCTCTCTGAGCGCCGCATTGCAATCTTAGGCGCCAATGGCTCCGGGAAATCTACCTTTGCAAGACTGCTCAACGGTCTTGCGCAGCCCACCTCCGGCGAAGTGCTGGTTGACGGCCTCAACACCCTCAAGAAAGCGCGCGATGTCCGCCGGAAAGTGGGCTTCGTCTTCCAAAACCCCGACAACCAAATTGTCATGCCCGTGGTCGAAGAAGATCTGGCGTTTGGTATGAAGAATCTCGGTTACTCTAAGGAGAACATCATCGCCAAAAGCGATGAAATCCTTGCACGCTACCACATGAGCGACCTACGTGAACATCCGGCACACCTTCTGTCAGGCGGGCAAAAGCAGTTGCTCGCGATCTCAGGCGTCTTGGTTATGGAGCCGCAAATACTGGTGATGGATGAACCCACAACATTGCTTGATCTGCGCAACAAACGGCGCATCACCCGTGCCGTCGCCGCGCTCACTCAACAGGTCATTATGGTCACGCATGATCTCGATCTGATCGCCGACTACGACCGCGCAATTGTTATTGATGGCGGACGCGTTTTTGCCGACGGCAAACCTGCCAAAGTCATCCCTGCTTACCAAGAGCTCATGGCCTGATGTTGGACCTATACTCTCCTGGCCGCTCCGTACTGCACCGCACGCGCCCAGCTCCTAAAATGCTGGGACTGATGGTTGCCGCAACGCTGTTGTTTCTCAATCAAAGCCTGTTGATTACCATCATTGCGACCACTGGCATTCTATTGCTCTACCCCATCGCCCAGCTATCGCCGAAACAGGCGATCACTCAAGTTCGCCCCCTACTTTGGGTTTTCATTTTGTTTTTTGCCATCCAATGGTACTTCTCTGGGATTGAACTTGCGGCCTACGTGGTCTTGCGCCTTGCCGCTCTAATCTGGCTGGCCAGCCTTGTGACTCTCACAACCCGCTCAAGCGACATGATCGACACCATGACGCGCGCGCTGCATGTCTTCAAGCCACTGGGCGTGAACCCAGAAAAGGTCAGCCTCGCAATCTCCCTCGCACTGCGCTTCATTCCGGTTCTGGCTCAAATCACCACCGAGGTGCGCGAAGCCCAAAAGGTGCGCGGCCTTGAGCGCTCGGTTATTGCCGTGGCCATGCCCATGGCGATCCGCGCGATTAAGATGGCGGACGAAATTTCAGATGCCATCGATTCCCGGGGATATCGTTCCTAAGTTTTGTCACCAGGCGCGCACCATCCTTGCGTGCAGGCCAATTGATTTCTACGCCACGCGGTAAATCAAACACCAAGACCACGCGCACGGGACACACCTCTATGACCACCAAAGACATCGTCTATATCGCACTCTTTGCCGCCCTCACCGCGGCTCTCGGCCTGATGCCTCCTGTGCACTTCGCAGGGGCTGCTTTGCCGCCAATTTCGGCTCAATCACTTGGTGTGATGCTGGCTGGTGGCGTACTGGGTGCCAAGCGCGGCGGCTATGCGCTCTTGTTGTTCATCGCTCTCGTGGCCATTGGCCTTCCCTTGTTGTCCGGCGGTCGTGGCGGCTTTGGCGCGCTGATCGGCACCTCTGGTGGCTTCCTTCTGGCATGGCCGCTCTGCGCAGCACTGATTGGCTACCTGATCGAAAAAGACAGAGATGCAACTGCGCTAGAGATGGGCTTCTACGTGGCACTTGGTGGTATCGCTTTGATGTATACCGCAGGCATCCCGTGGATGGCTTTCATTGGCAAGCTTGGCCTGTCCCAATCCCTGACCATCATGGTGGCCTATATCCCCGGTGATCTGATAAAGGTGGTGCTGGCAACTGTGATTGCCCGTGGCCTGCGCCGCGCCTACCCAAGCCTTTAGAGGACGCGCTTGCCCCTACGACATGTATTTGATCATCACCTGCGCCAGCGCCCGGAAGCGCTGGCGGTTGCGCTTTCGGACACCCAGCTCAGCTACGGCGCGCTCTTTGAGCGCCTGCAACGTTTGCATAGCGCACTGTCAAACCTGCCGCGAAAACGCGGCGATCTGCCCTTGCCTGAAGGTGCCCGCAACTTTGCTCTGGCCATTGGCAACCACCCCCAAGCTCCCAGCCTGCTGACCGCCGCACTCGCAACGCCGCATGCCGTCACCCTGCTTGACCCACACTGGCCTGACGCCCTGCATCAGCGTGTGCTGTCCAAACTGCCGCCCGATGTCCTGTTTTGCCTCTCCACACAAACCGGCCTGATCGCCGCAACGGAACACCTCGGTATTCCCGCCATCTGCGTGGACACCGATGCATTTGAGGCGTTTCTCGCCCCCCCAAAAGACATACCCGCCACCGATCCCCGCGCCATCTTCATGGTTGGCTTCACCTCCGGCACCACATCAGAACCAAAAGCCTTCGCGCGTGCGCGCCACAGCTGGCGCGCCTCTCTTGATGCCAGCCGCCTGGCATTTGCGCTCACAGAGCAAAGCCACACCTTCGCCCCGGGCCCGCTGTCCCACGGCATCACGCTCTACGCACTTGCCGAAACGCTCGACCTCGGGGCGACGTTCCACGCGCTGCCCAAATTTGATTTGGCATCTGCCCAGCAGGCCCTCGCCACCGCCCGCCGCATTGTCGCTGTGCCAAGCCTGCTTGGCGCGTTATGCAACGGCATGCAATGTGGCAGCATCGTCGAAATCACCACAGCGGGTGCCAAACTCGATCCCGCGCTTCTGACGAAGGCCCGCGACATCTTTCCGCGCGCCCGCATCCATGAATACTACGGCGCCTCAGAGCTGGGATTTGTCAGTCTCAACACCCACGGCCGCCAGAGCTCGTCTGCGCCCGCGTATTCTGTGGGCCGGCCGTTCCCCCATGTGGAACTTTCACTGCGCCAAAATGGCGAAGAAGTGCCACAAGGCTCGCCCGGCACCATCTTCGTGCGCGGCGATCTGGCGATTGACAGCTACCTCTGGGGTGGCCGCAACAGCGGGTTCCGTCGCGAGGGTCCCTGGGCCACTGTCGGGGACATCGGCAAACTCAACTCCGATGGCAGTCTCAGCCTCCTTGGACGCGAAGGTGGCATGGTCATTACAGCTGGCCACAATGTCTATCCGCAAGAAATCGAAACCGCACTCACCAATATTGCAGGCATCACCGGCGCCGTGGTGCTCGGGGTTGCACATCAGTCTCGCGGCCAAGAGCTCGTGGCCATCGTCCAAGGTGACACCCCTTTGGATGAACTCAAATCCCAACTCTCGATCCGACTGCCGCGCTACAAGTTGCCAAGACATATCTATCGGATCATTGACTGGCCCCTCACGACCTCCGGCAAACCCGATCGCGGTCGCCTGACCTCTTGGTTGCACAAAAAGGATTCCCGCCTTGTCCCTGCTGCCACCTGATCGCCAACCCGTGATCATCGCCGCCCGTCGCAGTGCCATCGGCCGCGCCGGAGGTATGTTCGCCTCCTTAGAAATTGAAGACCTCGCGGCACCTGTTCTGCAGTCTACCCTACAAGACGCCAGTCTCCCTGCTGATCAACTTGACGATGTGATCTTGGGGAACGCCGCCGGGCCCGGCGGCAATGTCGCCCGCCTCGCGGCCTTGCATGCGGGTTTCCCGACGTCCCTGCCCGGCGTCACAGTCGATCGGCAATGCGGCTCAGGCCTTGAGGCTATAATGATGGCCTGCCACCTCATTCAAGCCGGCGCAGGAACAGCCTACGTTGCCGGCGGTGTCGAAAGCCGCTCTCGTGCGCCGCTGCGCCAGCTTCCTGCCAGCGGTAGTTTACCAGAACACAGCTACAGGCGCGCGCGCTTTGCACCTGATGCCATCGGTGACCCGGAAATGGGCGCGGCAGCAGACACCGTAGCCACACAATTTCGAATTTCCCGCACCCGCCAAGACACTTTCGCGCTGCGGTCCCATGAACGCGCAGTAAAAACGCGCGACGCCGATGGCTTTGCCGCAGAAATCACTCCCATCTCGGGCGAGATGACCGATGAATGTATACGTGACACCCTGACCGCCGAACGCCTTGCCCGCTTACGGCCCGCGTTTTCAAAAGACGGCACCGTCACCGTTGCCAACGCCTGTCCCCTAAATGACGGCGCTGCTGCGATGGTCATCACCACACGAACCAAGGCCCGCAACCTCGGTCACACCAGAGCTCTTGCCTACCTTGGGGGGGCAGCCGCTGGCGTAGACCCCAATATCCTTGGCATTGGCCCCGTCGCCTCAACCCGCAAACTGCTCACCCAACATCCACATATCTCGCTCGGCGCACTAACACACTTGGAATTCAACGAGGCTTTCGCCGCGCAAGTGCTCGCCTCACTCGATACGCTCGAAATCGAAGAAACCCTGCCCAATGCCCAAGGCGGCGCCATCGCCTTGGGCCATCCCTTTGGCGCATCCGGTGCCATTCTAGTCACACGCCTCTTCAGCCAACTCATCCGCCAAAAAGTTTCCGACAACAGCCTTGCTATGGCGATGATCGGCATTGGCGGTGGCATCGGCCTGACAGCCGCCTTCCGGCCCCTCACGCTCTAAGCTCGCTTTACCACGACGCGCCACACACTTGCTTTGGGCGAAAAACACACTGAAATGAGCATATCGCAGGTGTGGCAAGACGCACAAAGCCCCAAACGCAAAACGGGGCCGCCAAGCGACCCCGTTTTAAGCTATAAATCGAAAAGCGATTATTCGTCTTCATCCAAAGTGCGCACCGCACCCAAGGATGCGTTGGACACATGCGCCGCATAGACTTTTAGCGCTTTGGACACCGCTCGAGGACGCCCAACAGCTTTCCAAACTTTTTTGTCGGCTTGCGGGTGGTCAGCACGGCGACGGTCCAATTCTTCTTCGCTCACATCCAAATGGATGGTGCGGTTGGGCACGGAAATTTGGATCTTATCGCCATCTTCCACCAGACCAATCACGCCCTTCTCAGCCGCCTCAGGCGAGGCATGTCCAATCGACAAACCAGCGGTCCCACCAGAGAAACGCCCATCGGTCAGCAATGCACAGGTGGTGTCGAGCTTCTTGGATTTTAGATAGGCGGTTGGATAGAGCATCTCTTGCATGCCCGGTCCCCCTTTGGGGCCTTCATAGCGGATTACGACGACAGAATAGGGTTTCACCTCATTCTGCAAAATGCCGTTCATCGCGTCTTCCATGCTCTCAAACACCTTGGCGGTGCCTTCAAACTCATACATCTCCTTGATCACGCCAGCGGTCTTTAGAATACAGCCTTGCTCTGCAATGTTACCAAACAACACGCAAAGGCCGCCTTCTTCAGAATAGGCGTTTTCGAAGTCCCGCACACAGCCGTCCTCAATGTCCAGATCCAGCTCCGTGTACATCCGCGACTGACTGAAGGCCTCAACGGTGCGCACACCGCCCGGCGCCGCGATATACAAATCGCGTGCTTCATTGCCCGCGGTCTCCCGACGCACATCCCATTTGTCGATGAACTCACCCATGGTGCGTTCATGCACAGTCGCACAGTCGCGGTGGATTTTGCCTTCGCGCTCCAGCTCACCCAAGATGCGCGCAATGCCGCCCGCGCGGTGGACATCTTCCATGTGGTACTTCGGCGTCGAGGGCGCCACTTTACTCAGGTGCGGAATCTCACGGCTCAGGCGATCCATATCGGCCATGGTGAAGTTCACGCCACCCTCATGGGCAATCGCCAAGAGGTGCAGAACCGTGTTGGTCGAGCCCCCCATGGCAATGTCCAGCGCCATCGCGTTTTCAAAGGCTTTGAAGTTTGCAATGCCACGTGGCAGCGCGGTCTCATCACCCTCTTTGTACCAACGTTCACAAAGCTCAACGATCTTGTGGCCAGCTTCCTCAAACAACCCACGCCGTTTGGAATGTGTCGCCAGCAAAGATCCGTTGCCCGGCAACGCCAAGCCCAGCGCTTCCGCCAGACAGTTCATCGAGTTCGCGGTGAACATACCTGAACAGGAGCCACATGTTGGGCAGGCAGAGCGCTCAAGCTTGTCGACTTCTTCTTGGCTGCGATCTTCATCGGTCGCGCCTACGATTGCTGTCACAAGATCAGCCTTGTGCTCGCCGTCTGCCAAGATCACCTTACCAGCTTCCATCGGGCCACCAGACACAAAGATCGCCGGAATGTTCAGACGCATCGCCGCCATCAACATTCCAGGTGTGATCTTGTCACAATTGGAAATGCAAACCAGCGCATCCGCGCAATGCGCGTTCGCCATGTATTCCACAGAGTCAGCGATAACTTCACGTGATGGCAGCGAATACAGCATGCCATCATGGCCCATAGCGATACCGTCATCCACCGCAATGGTGTTCATTTCTTTGGCCACACCACCGGCTTTTTCGATCTCGCGCGCCACAAGCTGGCCCATGTCTTTCAGATGCACGTGGCCGGGCACAAATTCGGTGAACGAGTTGACCACTGCCACGATCGGCTTGCCAAAGTCCTCTGTTTTCATACCTGTCGCACGCCACAGTGCGCGCGCAGCCGCCATTCGGCGACCAAAGGTGGAGGTCTTAGAACGAAGATCGGGCATTTTGTGCTCTCCTAAGGATGGCGTTTGGCGCCACACAGGGCGCCCCTCTTATGTCTGGTGTGAACGGGTGCCATTCAAGAGGATGGAATGCAAGTAAAACCGGAACATTATTGCCCGAAACGCCCTGCAAATATTGCGAAAACATCACCTCACGCCGCCCCCACGCAACCCGTCCGCACTGAAAGCCTTATCCGATGGTCAGATGGGCCAGCAGCTCAACGGCGTTTTTCACGTCAAAGCGTTTGAGCAAACGTGCCCGCACATCCTCCACTGTGCGCGGCGATAGTCCCAATTCCCGCGCAATCTGTTTGCTGGTCAAACCACGTCCGACCCCTCCAATTACCTGCCGTTCTCTCGGGCTCAGCGAAACGGGCGGCCCCTCATGTATCACCGCGAAACTCATCACCAGCCGCGCCAACGGATCTTCCGGCGTAACTGTTTGCGCGCGAAAGCGGCACCACACCTGTCCGCCATCTCGCCGTCGCATCATGCGTTCATCGCTGTAGGGGCTGTCGGCGCGCAACGGTTCCATCCCAATGTCGCGCACTTGCTCATATTCTTGTTCAGACCCATATAACTGCCGAAACGACTGCCCAAGCAGCGCCGTCGGCTCATATCCCAACATTTCAGCAAACCCCCGATTGCAGGCGCGGATAACCCGATGTTCGGTCACCACAATACCGATAGGCGCTGCGTCAAAGGCCAGTTTTTGCCACTCCATGCATATCTCCCGAAACCGTAATCCTACGGTATTGATACCGTATCTCTACGCAGGTCATGATTTTTAAATCTCTATAGGCAGCATCTTTTGCTGAAAGTACCCCACCGGAGGCCTCCATACGCTGCCTCCTTCACGCTTGAGAGAGAACGCAATGCACGTCGACACAGCCCAACTCATGACCCGCATAGAATCTCTGCGCGAAGATCTGATCAGTCTGACCCAAGACCTGATCCGCATCCCCACGCTCAATCCTCCGGGCGATTGTTATCGAGACATCTGTGATTATCTCGATACACGCCTCACCCGGCACGGGTTTGACACGCAATTGATCCGGGCTCATGGCGCTCCCGGCGACAGCGACAAATATCCGCGTTGGAACATTATTGCGCGCAAATCAGGGCACCACGCCGGCGAGTGTGTTCACTTCAACAGCCATACAGACGTGGTTGAAGTCGGTCATGGCTGGACTTTCGATCCATTTGGCGGCGAGATTTCTGACGGCAAGATCTACGGCCGTGGGGCCTGCGATATGAAGGGCGGCCTTGCCGCCTCCATCATCGCAGCCGAAGCCTTTATCGCAGAATGCCCCGACTTTCACGGAGCAATCGAAATCTCAGGTACGGCAGATGAGGAATCCGGCGGCTATGGTGGCGTGGCCTATTTGGCTGAGAACGGCTTTTTCGCGCCGGAGCGCGTTCAACACGTCATCATTCCCGAACCTCTGAACAAAGACCGCATCTGCTTGGGCCATCGCGGCGGCTGGTGGGCGGAAATTGAAACCTTCGGAGAAATTGCACATGGCTCAATGCCTTTCTTGGGGGATTGTGCTGTCCGCCACATGGGGGCAGTGATCGACAAATTCGAAAACGACCTCTACCCGGCGATGGCGGCGCGGCGCACCGACATGCCGGTGGTGCCTGAAGGCGCACGTTCCTCCACCATGAACATCAACTCTATTCATGGCGGACAAGCCGAACCGCCGGAGGATTTCACCGGCCTGCCTGCCCATTGTGTGCCTGACAGTTGTCGAATCGTGATTGACCGCCGCTACCTGGCTGAAGAATCCCACGATCAGGTGGCCGGGGAAGTCGAAGGCCTACTCAATGAGCTGTCTGACAAACGTGACAACTTCCGGTACGAAATGCGTGAGCTCAATCACGTGGCTCCATCTATGACCGACCGCGCCGCGCCAGTCGTCACCACAGTAGATCGCGCCATTCAGGATATTCTTGGAAAATCACCCGATTATGTTGCCAGCCCCGGCACCTATGACCAAAAACATATTGATCGGATCGGCAAGCTCAGGAACTGTATCGCTTATGGACCCGGTATATTGGAGTTGGCCCACAAACCCGACGAATACATCGGGATCGACGATATGATCGACAGCGCCAAGGTCATGGCGCACAGCCTGAGGCAGCTATTGTTGCCTCAAGTTCAAGACTAAAGAAATCAACTGGCTATGTGCCCAAAAAAAATTATAAAAAGCAAATACATAAGGGAGTGATAGAATGTCCTACTTTACGTCAATACTTGCCAATGCCAGCGCCGTTGCAGTTCTTTCTAGTGCGACCATGCTGCAGGCCGCACAAACTGACATTACCGTGGCTTTGCAACTTGAGCCACCGCATCTGGACCCCACTTCGGCTGCTGCAGGGGCGATAGATAGCGTGCTGTATGCCAATGTGTTTGAAGGGCTCACCCGTTTTGCCAGCGATGGAGCAGTCATTCCTGGATTGGCCAAAAGCTGGAATATCTCAGAAGATGGCCTGACCTACACCTTCCACTTGAATGAAGGCGTGACCTTTCACGATGGCTCCGACATGGATGCCGAAGATGTAAAGTTTTCGCTAGACCGCGCCCGCGCAGAAGACAGCGTCAACGCCCAAAAGGCTCTTTTCACCAGCATCTCTGATGTCTCTGTGATCGATCCCCTGACCGTAACCGTCACTTTGGACGGCCCCAACGGCAACTTCCTGTTTAACTTGGCGTGGGGGGATGCGGTCATTGTTGCTCCTGAAAGCATCGCGGACATCAAAACCACCCCCATAGGCACGGGCGCGTTCCAATTCGAAAATTGGGTGCAGGGCGATCAAATCACCCTGACCCGCAACGAAAGCTATTGGGGCACTCCCGCCAATTTGACCGATGTGACCTTTAAGTTCATCTCAGACCCAACAGCGGCCTTCGCCGCAATGATGGCAGAAGACGTTGACGCCTTTGCTGGCTTTCCAACCCCAGAGGCCCTGCCGCAATTTGAGGCGGACCCGCGGTTTCAGGTACTTGTAGGCAGCTCAGAGGGAGAAACTATTCTCTCCACCAACAATCAACTCCCGCCTCTGGATGATCGCCGCGTGCGCAAAGCCATCGCCCATGCAATTGATCGATCCGCCATTATTGATGGCGCGATGTTTGGCCTTGGCACGCCCATCGGGACTCATTTTGCGCCACATAACCCAAACTACGTCGACCTCACGGGACTGTCGCAATACGATCCGGATCTATCCAAAAAACTCCTAGCTGAAGCGGGATATCCTGATGGTTTTACCACCACACTGAAACTGCCACCGCCCTCTTATGCGCGCCGCGGCGGCGAAATCATTGCAGCCCAACTGCGCGCTGTTGGAATTGAGACCGAGACCTCCAATCTCGAATGGGCGCAGTGGCTCGAACAGGTATTTCGCGGCAAGGACTTCGGTCTGACCATTGTCAGCCACACCGAACCGTTTGACATCGGCATCTACGCCCGCCCGGACTACTATTTTCAATACGACAATCCGCAATTCCAACAGATCATGGAGACCCTGAATCAGGCGACGCAGCCCCAAGAACGCAAAGCTCTGCTCAAAGTTGCCCAAACCATGATTTCTGAGGATTACGTGAACGGCTACCTCTTTCAACTGGCGTTCCCGACGATTGCCAGAGCCGAAGTTCAAGGTCTGTGGAAAAACGCGCCAACGCAAGCAACCGACCTCACTGCGGTCAGTTGGTCCGAGTAACCCTCTCACACGCCGGGGCCGATCTTCGGCGCCGGCACATTTTCTGGAACATTGCACTATGATAGAGCTCACCCCCGCTGGAACGCGACCAAGCAGCAAAGCGCCAACCGAATACTTTACCGGTGACGTGCGCATGGATCCGGTCACCGAAAGCCGCCCCCCGTCCATGGTCTTCGCAGCCCAAGTGACTTTTGAGCCAGGCGCACGCACGGCGTGGCACACCCATCCGGTCGGACAAACCTTGCACGTGCTTTCCGGGGTTGGTCTCATTGCCCTGCGGGGCGAAGCGCCCCAATTGATACGCCCGGGCGACACGATCTGGATCGAGCCCGACATCGAACATTGGCATGGCGCAACGCCAGACACCGCCATGTGCCATATGGCCATCCAACAGGTCGAAGACGGCAAAGGCGCAACATGGCTCGAGCATGTAACAGACACCGACTACCTCGCACGCCCAAGCTAACACCAGATGCTCCGCTATACGCTCAAACGTGCCTTCTCCCTTGGCATAAGCCTGATCGTCGCCTCTTTGGCGATTTTCTTTGTGGTCGAAGTGGTACCCGGAGATCCGGCAAGTTTCATGCTCGGACTGAATGCGCAGCCTGACACCATTTCAGCCCTGCGCGCCGAGTTGGGCCTCGATGTACCGAAACTCCAACGCTATTTGGCTTGGGTCGGCGGGATGCTGCAGGGAGACTTCGGCCTGTCCTATACCTATCGCACCCCTGTGACTGAAATGATTGGTGACCGCATCTGGGTCTCTCTGCCGCTGGCACTTTATGCACTGACGCTTTCAACCCTGATCGCCTTTCCCGCAGGCATTTATGCTGCATCTCGTCGCGGCAAAACCGGCGACATGACCGTTATGGGGGCCACCCAGCTCGGCATCGCTCTGCCGAACTTCTGGTTTGCGATGATGTTGGTGCTGATCTTCGCCATAAACCTGCGCTGGTTCTCCGCTGGAGGGTTTGCAGGCTGGGACAAAGGCCCGCTTGCAGCGATGAAGTCGCTTACATTGCCCGCCATCGCGCTGGCTTTACCACAATCCGCGATCCTTGCGCGCGTCATGCGATCCTCCCTTTTGGATGTCCTTGGGGAAGACTTCATGCGCACGGCGCGTGCCAAAGGTCTCACCCGACATCAGACCCTGATGCGCCACGGCGTGCGCAACGCGTTGATCCCTGTGCTCACCATCATCGGCATGCAGTTCTCATTCCTTCTTGCCGGCGCCATCATCATTGAACAGGTGTTTTATCTGCCTGGTCTCGGCCGCCTGATCTTTCAGTCCATCTCCGCACGAGACCTGATTGTTGTCGAAAGCGTGGTCATGCTGCTGGTGTTTCTGGTGATCCTTGTCACCTTCTTTGTGGACTTGGCCTACGCCGCTGTCGATCCCCGGCTGAGGACACGCACATGATCCTTCAGCGCAACATTTTGCTGGGCGGCGCGCTCTGTTGTCTCGTGCTTGCAGCCGCGCTCATCAGCTTTGTTTGGACGCCCTACGATATCACCACGATGGATATCCCAAACAAACTGCAAACGCCCTCGGCGCAGCACTGGTTTGGCACGGACCATTTTGGTCGCGACATATTCTCAATGATCATGGTTGGCGCGCGCACATCCCTTGCAGTGGCTTTGGTGGCAGTCGGTATCGGTATGGGTATCGGAGTGCCGCTTGGTCTTTGGGCCGCCGCACGCAAAGACAGCTGGGCTGACGATCTAATCATGCGCGGGAACGACCTGATTTTCGCCTTTCCTTCGCTGGTCATTGCCATCCTTATCACCGCTATTCTTGGACCCGGTGCGGTGAATGCGATCCTCGCCATTGGCATCTTCAACATCCCGGTTTTCGCCCGGTTGACGCGCGCTGGTGCGCTGCCACTTTGGCAACGCGATTTTATCCTTGCCGCCCGCGTTGCTGGTAAACATCCGAACCGGATCTCTGTCGATCACATCCTGCCCAACATTGCCAACCTGCTGATCGTGCAAGGAACGATCCAGTTCTCGCTTGGTATCCTCGCCGAAGCGGGCCTCAGCTATGTCGGACTTGGCGCACAACCACCAGTTCCATCTTGGGGTCGCATGCTGGCAGATGCGCAAACAATGGTGTCTTTTGCCCCCCACCTCGCACTGATCCCCGGCTTCGCGATCATTGCAGCGGTGCTTGGCCTTAACTTGTTGGGCGATGGCCTGCGCGATCACTTAGATCCCAAAATCCGCGTGGTGCGCACGTGACATTGCTTTCTATTCAAAACCTATCTCTGTCCATCGGCATCACCCCGGTTCTACATGACGTCTCGTTTGACATCGCAGCCGGTGAGATCGTCGCCTTGACCGGCGAAAGTGGATCGGGAAAGTCTATGACCGCGCTTGCTGTGATGCAGCTGCAGCCTGAGGCCGCGACGACAACTGGCCAAATCAAACTGAGCGGCGCAGATCTAAACGACCTGCCTGAGAGCACCCTGTGCACCATGCGCGGCAATGAATTTGGCATGGTGTTTCAAGAACCCGCAACAGCTCTCAATCCACTTCAAACCATCGGGCAACAAGTCGCCGAAGCCATCCAAATTCATGACATCATGCCCAAGGCAACCGCGATGGAACAGGCGGCCGCCATGCTCACCCGCGTAGGTATGCCACAAGACCTGTTTCCTTTGACCCGCTACCCGCATGAGCTGTCCGGAGGCCAACGGCAACGGGTGGTCATCGCCATGGCCATCGCACGCCGCCCATGCCTATTGATTGCAGATGAACCCACAACCGCGCTTGATGTCACGACCCAAGCGCGCGTTCTCGATCTGCTCAAAGATCTTGTGCAGGAATTTGATATGGGTCTGCTGATCATCACCCATGATCTTGCCGTTGTGGCCGACATTGCAGATCGCATCGTTGTCATGCGACGAGGCAACGTGGTGGAGCAGGGCCCCACCAAAACCTTGCTTGCCAATATGCAGCATCCCTACACACGGGCACTCTTTGAAGCCTCAAGCCACGCGGTCGACCTGCCACCGGCACAGAACGACCCAACACCCATTCTGACGGTGCGAAACGTCACACGCGACTACCCGCAGCCCCGCCTACGCATGTTCGCACCGCGTGCGCAGCTGCGCGCAGTCAACAACGTCTCTCTTGAGATTCATCAAGGCGAACATGTTGGCCTCGTGGGTGAATCCGGCTGCGGCAAGTCCACGTTGACCCGCGCCATTCTAGGTCTCGAACCAGTGCAGAAAGGCACAATCACCGCATTTGGCCACCCGGTTGGCCCCACCATGCCAGCGGCCCAACGTCTCAAAACTCAAGTGGTGTTCCAAGACCCTTACAGTAGCTTCAATCCCCGCCACAAAGTGTCACGTATCTTGGCAGAGCCTTTCTACCTGATCAAAGCACATCAAACTGGAGCGCAGCTGGAAAGAGCTATCTCAGATGTCCTGTCTGACGTGGGCCTCACATCTGACGACGCAGACAAGTACATTCACGAGTTTTCAGGCGGGCAACGTCAGCGCATCGCCATCGCGCGCGCGCTGATCACGCGTCCAGAACTCATCATCTTCGACGAGGCCGTCTCTGCATTGGATGTGTCGATCCGCGCCCAAATCCTTGATCTAATCGCTGATCTGTCACGACATCATACCCTCGCTTACCTTTTCATATCCCATGACCTCTCTGTGGTGCGGACCATTACTGACCGGGTGCTGGTTATGCAGGACGGAGAGATCGTCGAGCAAGGTAGGACGGCGGAGGTCTTTGCCAATCCACAACATCCTTACACCCAATCTTTGATAGAGGCTGCCCCGGTGCTGCCCACAATTCAAGAGGCGTCACATGTCCCTGCCTGAGCTACCATTTGCCCCGTCTCTTTGCTTAATCGGAGGCCATTGGGTGGCCGCCCAAAACAAAGAAACATTGGATCTAACCAACCCCTCGGACGGCACCGGACTCGCCGCCATCGCCCGCGGCACTGCGGTCGACATTGACGCTGCGGTCGCCGCCGCACACACCGCCCGTGCAGACGTTTGGGGGCGCAGCACAGCGGCTGAGCGTGGCCGCCTTCTTATGCGCATTGGGCAATTGGTCAAAGAAAACGCTGAAACCCTTGCCCAACTCGAAGCTCTTGATGTTGGCAAACCTCTCACGCAAGCGCGCAACGACGTGACAGCTCTCGCGCGCTACATGGAATTTTACGGTAGCGCAGCGGATAAAGTGCATGGTGAAACCATTCCATATCTCGACGGCTACACCGTCTACACCCTGCGCGAAGCCTACGGCGTGACCGGCCACATTGTGCCATGGAACTACCCGATGCAGATCATTGGCCGCTCTGTAGGTGCGGCGCTGGCCATGGGAAATGCATGCGTTCTCAAACCTGCAGAAGAGGCCTGCTTGACCGCTTTGGCTTTTGCCGATCTTGCGATGCAAGCAGGCCTGCCTGACGGAGTGCTCAATGTTGTACCGGGTTTGGGGGCCGAAGCAGGCGCGGCTCTTGCAGGCCACCCAGATATACAACACGTGTCATTTACTGGATCGGTCAACACAGGGCGGCTTGTGCAAACCGCGGCCGCGCAAAACGTGGTGCCGGTGACACTGGAGCTGGGCGGCAAATCTCCACAGTTGGTCTTTGCCGATGCTGATCTGAATGCGGCCCTTCCTTTCCTTGTGAACGCCGGTATTCAAAATGCGGGCCAAACCTGCTCTGCATCTTCGCGGATATTGGTCGAGCGCTCGGTCTACAACGAAGTCACCGACCGCATGTCAGCCGCTTACACTCAAATGCGCGCAGCTCCAGCTCTGGAAGACGCATCGCTTGGGCCGCTCATCTCAGCCCGACAAAAAGAAATCGTCACCGATTTCTTAAAGCAGGGCGCCGATTTGCCAACCGCTGCACAAGGCCAGATCGCAACAGATGCCCCTGGCCACTATGTCGCGCCAACACTTATCGCAGAGGTCCCACCCGATCATACGTTGGCTCAAGATGAAATTTTTGGTCCTGTGCAGGTCTTGATCCCGTTTGACAGCGAAGAGGAGGCCTTGGCCATAGCCAACAACACCAAATATGGTCTTGTGGCTTCGGTCTGGTCACAAAACGGCGCCCGCCAGATGCGCCTGGCCAAACAACTCAAGGCCGGTCAGGTGTTCCTCAACAACTATGGTGCAGGTGGCGGGGTGGAATTGCCCTTTGGGGGCACCGGCCACTCCGGCCATGGGCGGGAAAAGGGCTTTGAAGCCCTGTTTCATTTTTCACAACTCAAAACCGTGGCCGCGTTGCACGGCTAACCGCGAAAGGGCATCAGATGCGTCTTGAAAACAAAACGGCCATTGTCACCGGTGGCGCTCAGGGCTTTGGCGCAGGTATCGTCGACAAATTCCTGTCTGAGGGCGCACATGTGATGGTGGCCGACATCAACGCCGACTCTGCCATCGCCAAAGCTTCCGAACACCCCAATTCCATCGCCAGCACGGTGAATGTCGCTGACGCAGCGAGTGTTCAGGCCATGATTCAGAGCGCGATCACAGCTTGGGGCCGCATCGACATCGTTGTGAACAACGCGGGCATTACCCATCTGCCTGCACCACTTGAAACCATTTCTGAAACCGACTTTGACCGCGTCTTCGCCGTAAACTGCAAGTCCATTTTTTTGATCGCACAGTCTTTGATTCCACACATGAAATCACATGGACAGGGTGCAATCCTCAACATCTCCTCCACCGCAGGTCTTTCTCCGCGCCCCAATCTCAACTGGTACAACGCCTCCAAAGGCTGGGTGAACACAGCCACCAAAACTATGGCCGTCGAGCTTGCCCCCTTTGGCATCCGCGTCAACGCGCTCAACCCGGTCGCTGGCGAAACGCCCCTGCTCAAATCTTTCATGGGCGAAGACACACCACAAATGCGTGCAAGATTTCTTGCCACCATCCCATTGGGCCGCTTCTCTCAACCCGAAGATATGGGCAACGCCGCAGCTTTTCTGTGCTCAGACGAGGCCAGCATGATCACAGGCACCCTTATGGAGGTCGATGGCGGCCGCTGCATTTAGACCGCACATAAATCAGGCGATATCCAAAATGTGGCGCAAAAAATGAGCAAATATCCGCATGACGTATCAACGTTGCCCTACCTTCCCTATGGCCCAGCGCTGCAACGCAGCGTAGGACAGAGCGTCCCCTGCCAGCGGAGCTAAATCCAGCCGTGACCGCCAAGCTTACCATCCTGATCGTGGAGCCTGATAAGCCTCGCGCCGAAGCCATTATCGACAGTTTGGCCGCAACCGGAGATCACCAAATCCGTGTGCTGTCAGAATCAACCGGCCTTGCGCGCTCGGTTGCGGAACTGAACCCAGACCTTGTTTTGGTGGATGTCGCCAATCCAAGTCGTGACGCGATCGACGCGCTCACATTGGCGTCTTCCCCGCTGGAACGCCCCGTGGCGATGTTTGTTGACCGCTCCGATGACGGATTGACCAAAGCGGCTATCGAGGCTGGCGTTTCCGCCTATGTCGTGGACGGCATGCACCCGGACCGCATCAAACCGGTGCTGGATGCGGCCATCGCTCGCTTTCACATGTTCGCGCGCATGCGCAACGAATTGGCCGCCACCAAACGCGCGCTTGAAGAACGTAAAATCATCGACCGCGCCAAAGGCATCTTGATGCGTGCGCGAAACCTAACCGAAGATGAAGCCTACGCCTTGATCCGCAAGACCGCGATGAGCCAAGGCAAGAAAATCGCAGACGTGGCCCAGGCACTCGTCACCGCCTCGGAACTTCTGTCATGAGAACTTTGCCCTTGTCCGTCGGCTTTATGCCGCTGGTGGATGCCGCCCCGCTTATCATCGCCCACGAACTGGGCTTTGCAGAAGAAGAGGGCCTTGCCCTCAACCTGCAAAGCGCCCCAAGCTGGTCCACTCTGCGTGATCGCCTTGTTCTCGGGCAAATCGAAGCCGCCCATATGCTTGCGCCGGTGCCTGTAGCCATGGCCCTTGGGCTTGGCGGTGTCCCAACGCAACTCGATGCCCTTTGCGTTTTATCAGTCAACGGCAACTCTATCGGCATCTCCAACGCCTTGGCGAGCGAGCTTTCGGCCAAAGGTGCGCTGCCCGACTTTATGGATGCCGATGCCACCGGCAAGGCTCTGGCCGACCTCGGCCGCACACTGCGCGTTGGGGTACCCTTTCCTTTCTCGATGCATGCAGAACTGCTGCACTATTGGCTTGCAAGCTCTGGCCTCAATGCGCCCGAAGCCCTAGACATGCGCATCATTCCACCGCCCCTGATGGCTCAGGCAATTGCCGACGACGAAATCGACGCCTTTTGTGTGGGCGAGCCCTGGGGCAGCATCACCGTCGAACAAGGAGGCGGTCGATTGCTATTGGCCGGGGCCGCCATTTGGCAATTCACCCCCGAAAAGGTGCTCGCTGTACGCCGCGAGTGGGCACAAGCTGAGGACGATCTGACCGGACGACTGATGCGCGCCGTGTGGAAAGCAGGCCGGTGGCTGTCTGACCCATCCAGACGCTCGACTGCCTCTGACATTCTGGCTTGGCCGGAGTACCTCGACGTTTCTGCGGAAATTCTGGAACGTGCACTTAGCGGGCAAATGCTCACGCGACCACGTGGTCAACACACCACAGTGCCACGCATGCTCGAATTCTTTGAAGGCGCCGCCACCTTCCCATGGAAAAGTCAGGCCGCTTGGATCGGCACCCGCATGGCCACCCGATTTGGCCTTGATCGCGCGCACTCTGCGGCTTCCGCCGCCACCGTGTTCAGAACGGATCTGTACCGCCGCCACCTCGCAAGCGTTGGCGCCATTATGCCTGCGGCATCTGAAAAACGCGAAGGCGCGCTCCAAACCCCAACCTCGACTGCAGCCGACGGTGGCACACTCACCTTGGGTCCAGATCGATTCTTTGATGGGCGGATTTTCGACCCAGCCCTCCCTGACTGATGAAATTTTGTGCATTTGCAGCATCAGACGCGGCGGCGCAGAAGAAATCAACGAATCTTTCTTGAGACTCAGCGGCACGTACCGCCAAATGTTCTCAACGCGGAACAAGGTCGTTTCGCTGATCCTGCCCCGAATGACCGGGGACCTTCCTGAGCAAAGCCGCTCGACCTGCCGGAGTTCCTCCCTCGGCATTGGTCGCGCGGTTTTTTTCGTTTTTTAGCCCTCTCCTCCACCAAGAAGGGCACAACATAGGGACTGCAATATGCAACGCATCGCTTCGATCCTGGCTGCCACGACTCTGTTCGTGACGCCAGCAATGGCAGAACTGGAACTTGAAAAGGATGAGCTGACCTTCGGTTTCATCAAACTCACAGACATGGCGCCATTGGCGGTTGCATATGAACAGGGCTACTTCGACGACGAAGGTCTGTTTGTAACCCTCGAAGCACAAGCGAACTGGAAGGTTCTACTGGACGGGGTGATCGACGGTCAACTGGACGGCGCGCACATGCTGGCTGGTCAGCCATTGGCTGCCACGATCGGTTACGGCACAGAGGCCCACATTATCACACCATTCTCAATGGATCTGAATGGCAACGGCATAACCGTATCCAATCAGATTTGGGAAGAAATGAAACCACACGTACCGTTGATGGACGATGGTCGTCCACAGCACCCGATTTCTGCATCAGCCCTGAAGCCAGTTGTCGAAAAATACACCGACGAAGGTAAGCCCTTTAACATGGGCATGGTGTTCCCCGTCTCCACACACAACTACGAGCTGCGCTACTGGCTCGCTGCTGGCGGCCTAGAGCCGGGTTTCTACTCTCCTGAAAATATCACCGGCCAAATCGGCGCCGACGTGCTGTTGTCCGTGACACCTCCGCCACAGATGCCCGCCACTATGGAAGCTGGCACCATCTACGGCTATTGCGTGGGTGAGCCTTGGAACCAGCAGGCCGTGTTCAAAGGTATCGGAGTTCCAGTCATCACCGACTATGAACTTTGGAAGAACAACCCTGAGAAGGTTTTTGGCCTTAACGCCGAGTTTGCCGAGAAATATCCAAACACCACACTGGCAGTGACCAAAGCGCTGATCCGCGCGGCCATGTGGTTGGATGAAAACGACAACGCCAACCGCGAGGAAGCTGTAAAAATTCTCAGCCAGCCTGAATATGTGGGTGCGGACTACGACGTGATCGCCAATTCCATGACCGGCACGTTTGAGTATGAAAAAGGCGACAAGCGCGACGTACCCGATTTCAACGTATTCTTCCGCTACAACGCAACTTACCCATTCTACTCCGATGCGATTTGGTACCTAACACAAATGCGTCGCTGGGGTCAGATTGCCGAAGCCAAGCCTGACAGCTGGTATGACGAAGTTGCAAAGTCTGTCTACAAACCTGCGATATATCTGGAAGCCGCCAAGCTGTTGGTTGACGAAGGTCTAGCAGATGCAGCTGATTTCCCTTGGGACAGCGATGGCTACAAAGCACCTACTCCGGCAGAAGATGTGATTGACGGTATCGCTTACGATGGCCGAGCACCAAATGCCTACCTAGATAGCCTGCCAATCGGCCTGAAAGGCGACCAGCGCGTCGTCGGCACCGAAGTGCAGGGTTAACCCCAACACTCCCCGCGGGACGGCGGGTGGGGCGAGGTGCCAGAAGGGCACCAAGCGTCCCCACCGTCCCGCACCTTTTTGTTCGAAATCACACCTCCGCAAAACAGCCGCGATACTGACGCAATACCGATGTCAGAAATCAGCGACTTAGCTAGGACCCAGACATGACCACAATCGACCCGCAAAACTTGGCTGATGAAGACCGCGAAGCCCGCCGCGCGCGCCTCTTCACCCGCATTAACAAGGCCGACGCCTGGTTTCAGGTCATCGGTCTCAGTTTTATCACTCCCATTCTGAAAGCCGCTGCTGGCGACAACCCAAAGGCACAAGCCGCTGAAATCTGGCGTCTTTTGGGCGTTCCTCTGCTCGCAATTGCAGTTTTCCTGATGCTCTGGGCCAACTTCGCGCCCAAAGTGCAAACGTCGCTCGGCGCGGTCCCTGGACCCAGCCAAGTATGGTCCGAAGCCGTCTTGCTGCACAAAGATGCTCAAGCCAAAGCCGCAAAAGAGACCAAGTTTCTTGAGCGCGTCGAAGCCCGAAACGCCAAGTTCATCGCCAATGGTCAGCCAGAAAAAGTCAAAGATATCAAGTACACAGGCAGTCCAAGCTACTACAATCAGATCTGGACCTCGATCAAAACGGTGTTCTTTGGCTTCCTAATAGGCACATTTATCGCCGTTCCGATCGGGATCATGGCAGGCCTCAGCCCCTACGCAAACGCAGCTGTGAATCCACTGATTCAAATCTTCAAACCGGTCTCACCGCTTGCTTGGCTGCCCATTGTCACAATGGTCGTTTCCGCCACCTACACAGTGGATGACGGTCTGTTCTCCAAGTCTTTCTTAACCTCCGCGATCACCGTAACCCTTTGTTCCCTTTGGCCAACTTTGATCAACACCGCACTTGGCGTGGCCTCCATCGACAAAGATTTGGTGAACGTCTCCAAGGTTCTGAAGATGAACACTTACACCAAGATCACCAAGCTGGTGCTGCCCTCAGCCCTACCACTGATCTTCACCGGTCTGCGCCTGTCGCTTGGTGTCGGCTGGATGGTTTTGATCGCTGCAGAAATGCTGGCGCAAAACCCAGGACTTGGAAAATTTGTCTGGGACGAATTTCAAAACGGCTCCTCCAGCTCGCTCGCAAAAATCATGGTTGCAGTCTTCACGATTGGCATCATCGGCTTCCTGCTTGATCGCCTGATGTACGCCATCCAGTCACTTTTCACCTTTTCCTCTAACCGGTGATCGACATGAGTGTTCTTAAAATTGACAATGTCTCCAAGAGCTTCGGCGTAGGCACTGCCAAGACCGACGTTCTTAAAAACATCAACCTGGACGTTCAGGAGGGCGAATTCCTTGTGCTCTTGGGCTTCTCTGGCTCCGGCAAAACCACTCTGATCAACCTTCTGGCAGGCCTAGAAAAGCCAACCTCTGGTCAGGTCACATTCAAAGACAAACCCATCACCGGCCCCGGCCCAGAACGTGGTGTGATTTTTCAAAGCTACTCGCTGATGCCTTGGCTCACCGTGAACGGAAATGTCCGGCTCGCGCTGGACAGCGTTTTCCCGAAAATGTCGAAAACTGAGAAAGAACAGAAGGTTGACCACTATATCAAGATGGTTGGTCTCTCCCACGCCGCAACGCGTCGGCCCGCAGAACTCTCCGGCGGCATGCGGCAAAGGGTGAACGTTGCGCGCGCCCTTGCCATGAACCCCGAGGTCCTCTTGCTCGATGAGCCCCTGTCTGCGCTCGACGCTTTGACACGTGCCAATCTTGCTGATGAAATCGAAGCAATTTGGAGCACAGAGAAAAAGACCTGTGTGCTTATCACCAACGACGTAGACGAAGCCATCATTCTGGCTGATCGCATAATCGCTCTAAATCCTGACGGCACTCTTGGCGAAGAGTTCAAAGTAGACATACCGCGCCGCCGAGACCGTATGGAGATGAACCACCATGACGGGTTCAAGACCCTGCGGGCACAAATCACCAAATATCTGATGGATGTAGGGATTGCCGCGAAGTCGGAAGGGACAAAGATCTTGCCCGACATCACGCCCATTCATGGCGTGCCCTCGGCCGTAAAAGATGCCCAAAAGGGTATGATTGACCACAACTTTCTAGATTTTTCACAACTTCACAAAGTCTACCCTACTCCCAAAGGCCCCTTGACCGTTGTTGAAGACTTTGACCTCAAAGTTCAGCGCGGTGAATTCATCTCGTTGATTGGTCACTCTGGCTGTGGCAAGTCAACCGTTTTGACAATGGCAGCAGGTCTGAACCCGATCTCAAAAGGCGGCATTCGGCTGGATGGTCGTCATGTCGAAGGTGCCGACCCAGAACGTGCTGTGGTTTTCCAGTCTCCAAACCTTTTCCCCTGGCTTTCCGCGAAGGAAAACGTGGCGATTGGCGTGAACAAAGTCTACCCAAAGTCCAGCCAAGGCGAACGTCAGGACGTCGTTGAATACTATTTGGAGCGCGTCGGTTTGGCGGACGCCATGGACCGCCCAGCCCACTCAATGTCTAATGGCATGAAGCAACGCGTCGGGATTGCGCGCGCTTTTGCACTCAGCCCGAAACTCCTGCTATTGGATGAACCTTTCGGAATGCTCGACAGCCTCACACGCTGGGAATTGCAGGAAGTTCTGATGGAGGTCTGGGACCGAACCAAAGTAACGGCAATCTGCGTGACACATGATGTGGACGAAGCGATCCTGTTGGCCGATCGTGTGGTGATGATGACCAACGGTCCACAAGCAACCATTGGCAAAATCGTAGACGTTGATCTCCCACGCCCTCGCACGCGCAAGGCACTTCTTGAGCATCCCGACTATTATAGCTATCGCCAAGAGGTTCTGGATTTTCTTGAAGAGTATGAGCACGGCGCAACACCCAAAGCCAAGCCTTCAAAGGCCATTGCCGCGGAATAATCCATGCCTCAGAAACTCATCATCATCGGTGCCGGAATGGCTACGGGGCGTGCACTCGAACATCTGTTTGAGATTGCACCCGAAGCCTATCAAGTCACGCTCTTCAACGCCGAGCCGCGTGGCACATACAATCGTATAATGCTGTCTCTGGTTTTAACGGGAGACAAGTCATTTGATGACATCCTCACGCACACAGACGAGTGGTACGAAGAGAAGGGGGGCGTCTGCCGCTTCGGTGAAGAGATCATCAATATTGACCGTTCGTCCAAGACTGTAACCTCGGATACCGGCGACGTTGTCAATTATGATAAGTTGATTATCGCAACAGGATCAAACCCGTTCATTATTCCCCTGCCCGGTCACGATCTTGAAGGTGTGATCGCCTATCGCGATCTCGATGATACCAACACTATGATAGCCCTTGGCTCAAAAACCAAAGCCAAAGCTGTCGTTATCGGTGGTGGTTTATTGGGTTTGGAAGCCGCTGCCGGTCTTGCGATGCGCGGTGTCTCTGTGACCGTCGTTCACATCATGAGCCATCTTATGGAGCGACAACTTGATGAAGCTGCTGGGTCTCTCCTAAGCAAGGAACTGACGAACAAGGGCATAACAGTGAAATGCGCTGCGAATTCCAAAGAAATTCTTGGAAAGCACGGCCGAGTTAAAGCTCTTCTGTTGGACGATGGCACTGAACTTCCCTGTGATTTGTTAGTCATGGCCGTGGGCATACGCCCGTCGGTAGCTTTGGCTGTAGAGGCAGAATTGGCGACCGGACGCGGCATTCTCGTTGACGACCACATGGTGACATCCGACGCAAGCATCCTGGCGCTTGGCGAATGCGTTGAGCACAATGGAGATGTATTTGGTCTCGTAGCGCCGATTTTCGAACAGGCTCAGGTGCTAGCCAAAACGTTGGCTGGGCAAGAAGCACGCTTTGTAAACACCGAAGTTGCGACAAAATTGAAGGTAACCGGCTGTGATTTGTTCTCTGCTGGCGACTTCTCCTCAAACGACGACCGCGAAGACATTATCTATCACGACCCAGCTCTCGGCGTTTACAAGCGCTTAGTAATTGAGAACAAACGCATTGTTGGCGCTGTCATGTACGGAGACACCCAAGACGGCACCTGGTTCCACCGTCTGATTACAGGTCGCGATGACATCTCTGCCATGCGGGAAACCCTGATTTTTGGACCAGCCTATCAAGCGGACGCACCCCCGGACCCCATGTTGGCCGTTACAGCCTCACCGGCTAACGCAGAAATCTGCGGCTGTAGCGGCCCAACCGAAAGCCCGGACATGAACGCCAAACACGTGAACGAAAGCAATGCGTTGCATGATCGGACTGCCGCATGAGTAAAACCATCTCTACAACTTGCCCTTACTGCGGAACCGGTTGCGGTGTTCTTGTTACGCCACAAGTCAATGGTGAAGTCAAAGTCGAAGGCGACAGAAAACACCCCGCCAACTTCGGGCGATTGTGTTCCAAAGGCTCGGCATTAGGAGAGACAACGAACCTTGAAGGGCGATTGCTGACTCCCCAGATTGGGCACATCCCAGCCACTTGGGACAACGCGTTGGACTTAGTTGCCGAAAAATTCCGTGCTGCCGTCGCAGAATATGGCACAGATTCCGTCGCGTTCTATGTCTCCGGACAACTGCTCACAGAGGACTACTATGTCGCCAACAAATTGATCAAAGGGTACCTTGGAACTGCTAACATCGACACAAACTCTCGCCTTTGTATGGCCTCCACCGTTGCGGGGCACAAGCGAGCCTTTGGAACCGACACCGTACCAGGCAACTACGACGATCTTGAACAAGCCGATTTAGTTGTTTTAACAGGATCAAACCTCGCTTGGTGCCATCCTGTTTTATATCAACGCATCGCCGCTGCAAAGGCCACCCGACCATCAATGAAAGTTGTGGTAGTGGATCCTAGACGCACAGCGACGTGCGACATAGCAGACCTACATTTACCCCTACGTCCAGGAACAGATATCGCGCTATTCAACCACCTTTTGGCGCAGGCACATGAACACGGAGCCGTAGACAGCCTCTTTGTAAGGGAACATGTATCAGGCTTTGACGCTGCTTTGGACACGGCCAGTTCCACAGATGTTGCTGTCACAGGACTTTCAGACGAGGAAACACGCGCCTTCGTTTCATTGTGGCTCGCCAGTGAGAAGGTGGTCACGGTTTTTAGTCAAGGCGTCAATCAATCCGATCACGGCACCGACAAAGTTAACAGCATTATCAACTGCCATTTGGCAACCGGGCGCATAGGGAAACCTGGGATGGGGCCATTTTCTGTTACCGGACAGCCAAACGCGATGGGAGGTCGTGAAGTCGGGGGCCTAGCAAACATGCTGGCAAGCCATTTGGACATCGAAAATGAAGGGCACCGAGATCTGGTTCAGGGGTTTTGGCAATCACCAACAATTCCAAAGAACGCAGGCCTGAAGGCTGTTGATCTGTTCCAAGCGGTAAATGAGGGAAAGATCAAGGCTCTGTGGGTGATGTGCACCAATCCTGCGGTGAGCATGCCCGATGCGGCCTTTGTGCGTAAAGCGATTTCGAATTGCGATTTTGTGGTAGTATCCGACATGTTCGCGAGTACGGACACTGCCAAATTGGCTGATGTGGTGCTACCCGCTACAGGTTGGGGTGAAAAGACAGGTACCGTCACGAATTCAGACCGGACAATCAGTCGCCAACGGGCGTTTCTTACGCCTCCGGGCGAGGCGCGTCACGATTGGCAAATCATTTGTGATGTCGCCAAAAGGCTCGGGTTTGAAAACGGGTTTGACTTTGACTCACCAGCCCAAATTTTCCGCGAACATGCCGCGTTGTCTGGCCTTGCATCTGACCAAGGAAAAGACTTCGATATCTCTGGTCTCGCCGGCGTTTCAGATGAAGACTATGAGAGTTTCACGCCCACGAGATGGCCAGTATCTGCAAACGGAAGAACCAAAGATCGATTTTTTGCCGACGGTGAGTTCTTCACGTCTAGCGGACGCGCAAATATGCTTTCTGTTTCGCAACCGGAAACAACGATCCACGAAACGAACACCCCATTCAGATTGAATACGGGACGTGTGCGCGATCAATGGCACACGATGTCTCGGACTGCAAAATCGGCCCGTTTAAACCAGCACTATGGCGAACCGTTCCTCGAGATTCATCCGGAGGACGCGATGTCGTTGGGGCTCCGCCCCGCTGATCTGGCAGTTGTCGAAAATACATTCGGCAGAAATGTTTTAAGGGTTCTCGTTACGGATCGCGTATTGGTAGGGGATGTTTTTGCACCGATTCACTGGACCGCACAACATGCGTCGAACGCACGGATTTCAGATGTGGTTGCGCCTGCGACCGATCCAGTTTCTGGCCAACCTGACAGCAAAGCTGCAAAAGTCGCGATACGCCCGTTCGCTCCAAAATGGTATGGTCTTCTGGTGTCTCATAAAGAGTTATCGCCAAGCACAAGCTACTGGGCGAAGTCCCAGACAACTACCGGATGGCAAATCGAGATCGCTCACGACACAGTTCCAAAGTGCTGGGAAACTTTCGCGCGTGACGCCTTTGATGCACCAGACGCTGACGTGTCGAGCGTTTTGGACGCGGCCAAAAACCATGCACGTGTCGCACTGCATACTGGAGGTCAATTGATTGGTGCACTGTATACCAGTGATCGACCAGTGTCTGTATCGCGCGAGTTTACAACCTCGTTGATCGGAACAAACAGACCCGGTGCATTGCACGGAAGGCCCAGCGTGGACCAACCAGATCCGGGCCCAACGGTATGTGCATGTTTTAACATTGGCGCCAACACCATTTTGGACGCTATTCGAACGCAAGATTTATTGTCTGTCCAAGCAATCGGCAAAGCACTCTCAGCAGGAACCAATTGCGGTTCCTGCAAGCCAGAATTGGCTGCGCTCCTAAATGGTGCTCGAGGTCGCGCTGCGGCTGAATAAATCAACCTCGCCAGTCTTTCTACAAAGCAGGAAGACAAGCCGCCAAGTCGGCTTCACGCCAACAATCGTTCTTTTTGCGTGAGTCGGTGACGAAATTCTCATAGAGTTGCCGCTACGTCAGTCGCTCCGAATTAAGAAAAAAGCGCGTCCAAAACTACGTATCGCAAAAACCCAATCTGGTTACGGATCATACAAAAGCGACAAAAATGTCGGTTTCAAAGCGCGACACGACGCTTTATGGACAAATTGGTCAACACGTTGTGGCGTTCGACTGAGGAAAAAAGAAACTTGTTCGCTCGTTCAAATTTTTTCTTGCTTTGTGACGCTCACGAACCGCAGCATGTGAAAAAAACTACAAAACCAACATGGGAGTATCCTGATGAATGACGAACTGAAGTACTTGAGCCGACAAACCGCTTTGGGCAGCTTGTCCCGCCGTAAGTTCCTTGGTCGCGCTGGGGCATTGGGTGTCTCCGCAGCAGCCGCAAGCACGATGCTTTCGAGCGCGGTACATGCTGCTGGTGCGCAGAAGGGCGGTACTTTGCGGATTGGTCTGCAAGGTGGCTCGACAACTGACAGTCTGGATCCAGCGCTGGCGGCAAACACAGTCGCAGTAAACGTCATCCGACTTTGGGGCGAGCCACTCGTAGAGCTCACTGACGATGGTGGCCTGCAAGGTAAAGTCGCTGAGAGCTTCGAAGCTTCGGCTGACGCCAAGACCTGGACCTTCACCGTCCGTAGTGGCATCACATTCTCCAATGGCCAGAGCGTGACCGCCGCAGACGTTGCAGCCACTCTGGAGCGCCACTCCGGAGAAGAAACCAAATCGGGTGCTCTTGGCCTGTTGCGAGACATCAAAGATATACGTGTCGACGGCAGCAATGTGGTCATTGAACTTGGTAATGCGAACGCTGATCTGCCTTACTTGATGACAGACTACCACTTGGCGATTCAGCCGAATGGCGGCAAGGACGCCCCTGATGCCGCAATCGGCACCGGCCCCTACGTCATGAAAGCAATTGATATGGGTGTTCGGTTTGTCGCCGAGAAAAACCCAAATTACTGGGGTGATCTAGGCAACGCCGAAACCATTGAACTCTTGGTTATCAACGACAACACAGCTCGCGTCGCTGCGCTGCAATCAGGACAAGTCGACATCATCGACCGGGTTCCACCACGTACAGCAGGTCTCGTAGCGCGCGCACCCGGCATCACAGTGGCATCAACCGCCGGTCCTGGCCACTATGTATTTATTGGGCACACAGACACTGCGCCTTTTGACAATCCAGATCTAATGATGGCTCTGAAATATGGTATTGACCGTGAAGAAATGGTCGACAAGATCCTCTTCGGCTATGGTTCGGTTGGCAACGACTCTCCAATCAACGCGGCATATCCGATGTTCAGCCAGTTGGAGCAGCGTCAGTACGACCCCGAAAAAGCCGCAGAACACTTTAAGAAGTCTGGCCATTCCGGTTCCATTCTTCTCCGCACGTCTGATAACTCGTTCCCGGGCGCACCTGATGCAGCCGCGCTGCTGCAACAATCTTTGAAAGCAGCAGGCATCGAACTGGAAATCAAACGTGAACCGAACGATGGTTACTGGTCTGAAGTCTGGAACAACAAGCCATTCTGCACCAGCTATTGGGGTGGCCGTTCCACCCAAGACCAGATGTTCAGCACCGCGTACCTGTCAAGCGCCGACTGGAACGACACTCGCTTCAAGAACGATCAGTTCGATCAGCTTTTGATCGCCGCTAGGGGTGAACTGGATCTGGCGAAACGCACGCAGATGTATGCCGATATGGCGACACTGGTTCACAACCAATCGGGTTTGATCTGTCCTATGTTCAACGATTGGGTGGACGCTTATAGTGATCGCCTTGGCGGATGGGTCGAAGGCGTCTCTGGTTTCTCTGTTATGAACGGCTACGCAGCTACGCGTATGTGGGTGACAGGCTGATATGTCGCTCCTTGTAAAACTACTGACCCAGCGCATCGCGCTGGGTCTGCTTCTCCTGTTCTTCGTCTCGATCCTGATTTTCGCAGGCACGATGATCTTACCTGGAGACGTCGCCCAGCAGATCCTGGGGCAATCCGCGACACCTGAAGCTTTGGCGAACTTACGCGAAGAGCTCGGTGTCAACACCCCCCCGATAGAACGATATCTAGACTGGCTTGGGGGCTTGGTGACTGGCGATCTCGGCACCGCACTCACATCTGGGCAAAACATCAATCAAGCGATCGGACAGCGGTTAGAAAACACACTTTTCCTCGCTTTTTGGGCCGCAGTCATTGCTGTGCCTTTTGCGATTTTTTTAGGTTTGCTTGCTGTACGTTTTCGCGAACGGCTACCTGACAAGCTTATCTCTGCTACAACGTTGACAACTATTTCGATGCCCGAATTCGTTATCGGTTACATTCTGATGTTTATCATCGGCGTGAAACTGGCATGGTTTCCGCCAACCGCTGTGGGGTATCGGCCTGAGGCAGACTTGTTGACACGGCTCAATTCGGTCGCGCTTCCGATCATGGTTCTGACTCTTGTGGTCCTCGCTCACATGATGCGTATGACCCGCGCCGCAATTTTGAATGTGATGCAGTCTGCCTATATCGAAACCGCTGAATTGAAGGGTCTAAGCAGTTTTACTGTAATCCGTAAACACGCGTTCCCGAATGCAATTTCTCCGGTGGTAAACGTGGTGAT
Source organism: Shimia sp. NS0008-38b (assembly GCF_040370365.1). Lineage (NCBI taxonomy): Bacteria > Pseudomonadati > Pseudomonadota > Alphaproteobacteria > Rhodobacterales > Roseobacteraceae > Shimia > Shimia sp. NS0008-38b. The sequence goes on from NZ_BAABWQ010000002.1 coordinate 468,496, forward strand.
GCTCAACCTTGCTTATCTGGTGGTTGGGGTCGTTGTTGTCGAAATTGTCTTCAGTTACCCGGGCATGGGCGGCTACTTGGTGGATCACGTGACCAAACGCGATATCCCCGTAGTACAAGCGTGCGGTGTCATATTTGCTGCAATCTACATCGGGCTCAACATGATCGCTGACATCGTTTCGATCTTGGCAAACCCACGCATCAGACATCCGAAGTAAGGGAAAAAACAATGTTAAAGAACATTCCCATTGCTGCGTTTTTGGGGCTGGGAGCAACAGCTACACTGTTTCTGCTGGCAATTTTCGCACCACTAATCGCACCCTATGGATATGATGAAGTTGTCTCAAATAGCTTCTGGGACCCGTCGAGCTCGGAACACCTGCTTGGCACAGACAGCATCGGCCGAGATCTACTGAGTCGAATGATCTTCGGCTTGCGAACAACAATTTGGATTGCCACTTTGGCCACCTTGCTGAGCTTCATAACCGGCTCTGTTTTGGGCTTCCTGGCCGCTGTTGTTGGTGGTTGGGTCGATCAGGCCTTATCACGCTTTGTCGATCTTGTGATGTCGATTCCGTCACTGATCCTTGCACTGGTCATCCTTTCGGTGACGCCAGTCACAATAGGCGTGCTTATTCTCATAATGGGCCTTTTGGACGCCACACGTGTCTACCGTTTGGCCCGCGCTGTGGCGGTAGATATCAATGTAATGGACTACGTGGAAGCCGCCAAGCTACGGGGCGAAGGACGTATTTGGATCATTTTCCGTGAAATTCTACCCAACGCGTTGTCGCCACTCGTAGCTGAGATGGGACTACGTTTCATCTTTATGGTACTCTTCATCTCAACCTTGTCATTCTTAGGACTCGGCATCCAGCCACCTGCGGCAGATCTTGGCGGCATGGTCCGTGAGAATTCCGAAGGTTTGACCTATGGCATTGGCGCAGCGCTATATCCAGCACTCACCATCGCCATACTTGCCATTTCTGTAAACCTTGTGGCTGATTGGGTTTTGAACCGCACCACCTCATTGAAAGGAGGCCGCGGATGAGCGAAGCACTTCTCAAAGTTCGCGACCTAAAAATCGGCGCAACTGTTTACCCGCCTGGCGAAAAACCACACGATATTGAAATTGTGCACGGCGTGAGCTTTGACCTTCAGAAAGGTCAGGTTCTTGGACTAATTGGGGAATCTGGCGCCGGCAAATCCACTATCGGATTGGCTTCAATGGCTTATGGTCGTGGGGGCGTAAAAATCACCGGGGGCGAAGTCTGGGTGAATGGTAGAGATATTCTCCAAACGGGCCATTCAGATATCCGCAAACTTCGAGGCGGAGAGGTTACATATGTCAGCCAATCTGCCGCCGCATCTTTCAACCCGGCCAAAAAAATCATGGATCAAGTGGTCGAAGCTGCGATCTTACAAGGTAAATTCTCTAAGCGCGCAGCCGAAGCTCGTGCCATAGAGCTCTTTCGAAAGCTCGGCCTACCTGATCCTGAGACAATAGGTAACCGCTATCCGCACCAAGTGTCCGGTGGGCAACTGCAACGGTGCATGACCGCCTTGGCGCTTTGCCCTGAACCTGATTTGGTCGTTTTTGACGAGCCCACCACAGCACTCGACGTGACTACCCAAATCGACGTCCTTATGGCTATCAAAGAAGCCATTCGGGACACTGGCGTAGCAGCTTTATACATCACACATGACCTAGCTGTAGTGGCCCAAGTGAGCGATGATATCTTGGTACTTAAGATGGGAGACATGGTAGAGTATGGCTCTGTAGATCAAATTATCAATTCGCCGCAAGAAGAGTACACCAGAGCTTTGGTGTCGGTTCGATCAATTGATCATGAGGAAAAAACGCCAACATCTGAGCCTGTGCTGAAAGTCGAAAACATCACTGCACGCTACAAAGGCACAAATTTTGACGTTCTCAAGAACATCAATGTGGAGCTGCATGCTGGGCAGACACTTGCCGTTGTTGGTGAAAGTGGTTCTGGGAAATCAACCCTTGCACGCGTGATCACAGGTCTCCTTCCACAAAGCAAAGGGAACATCCATTTTGCCGGACGTGATCTCTCCAAAAGCCTAGATGGTCGATCTCGTGAAGATCTGCGCGAGTTGCAAATGATCTATCAAATGGCAGATGTTGCGATGAACCCACGCCAGACCGTTGGTACGATCATTGGTCGGCCGCTGGAGTTTTACTTTGGTCTTCGTGGCGCAGAGAAGCGCAAACGGATTGAGGAGCTTCTGAATGAAATCGAGATGGGAGAGGGTTTCATTGATCGCTACCCAGCAGAGCTGTCTGGTGGTCAAAAACAGCGTGTTTGTATTGCCAGGGCACTGGCTGCAAAGCCAAAGATGATCATCTGCGACGAAGTCACGAGCGCTCTGGACCCCCTTGTGGCAGATGGCATTTTGAAATTGCTTCTGGACTTACAGAAGATTGAGGACGTGGCTTATCTATTTATCACTCATGATTTGGCAACCGTAAGGGCCATAGCGGATTCTATTTCCGTGATGTACCGGGGCGAAGTGGTTCGTTACGGTGGCAAAACCGATGTGCTAAGCCCTCCGTACGACGATTATACCGACCTCCTGCTTAGCTCTGTTCCGGAAATGAAACTGGGCTGGCTAGAAGAAGTTATCGCCAGCCGCAAAATGGAAAGCGCTGGCAATTGACAGCATCTCGCTTGCTCACGTCCAATTGAACAAAAAGACGGCGCCATATTGATGCCGTCTTTTTTAATTCAATGAATTTGAAGCGTCGTAGCATTGGGTGGCGTTTCTGCGTCACAAGGAATGAAAAATGACCCCGAAATTACTGCTCATCATTTTGGACGGTGTACCTTGGCGCAATTGGGAACGATTGTTTGGCAACCTTGAAGGATGGGTTGCTGATGGCACCGCACAAAAATGGAAAATGCGTTCGGTCTTGCCTTCAACCTCTGCAAGTTGCTACGCATCTATTCATACAGGCGTGACGCCGCAGGAACACGGCTGTACCGGAAACGGGAATGTCTTCCGTCTCAAACAACCGGATGTATTTTCACAGGTGTGCAAAGCGGGCGGTGTGACCGGAGCTGTGGCACATTCTTTTTGGTCCGAGTTTTTCAACCGCCACCCTTTTGAGTATGTCCGTGACATCGAATACGATGAGCCCGAAAGCGACACAATCAACCATGGCCGCTTTCACACAATGACGGGATACGGCACTGCGAACCAGATGACCCCATCAGACATTGATTTGTTTGCGACGCTCACAAGCCTCTGCGTCAGACATAATTTGAACTACGGGCTTCTCCACACATGCACGCTTGACAGCATGGGCCACCGTTTTCAGCACGAGAGCCATGAAATGGATCATGCTTGCTTCGTGATGGATGAGATGCTTGCCCGCTTCATCATGAAATGGCGCGCGATGGGATTTGAGGTCATTGTGACTGCGGACCATGGTCAGGACGCGCGTGGTCACCATGGAGGCCATAGTGCAATTCAACAGGACTTTGCACTCTACTACTTCGGGGACTCTGAGGGTTTGTCGGCGAACACTGAGCTGAACCAATTGCAATTGGCGCCAACCATTTTGTCACAGTTAGGGGCTGAAATTCCTCCAAGTATGCAGGCTAAGCCCTTCCTGAAGTAGCGATGTTTTTATGTCGGCAATACGTCTTGAAAGGCGCACTTGACCGCATCACAAATGAGATCGATATGGGTATCTTCCATGATAAAAGGCGGTGCGAGCAGGAGGTGCGCGCCGGATTTTCCGTCAATTGTGCCACCCATTGGGTAGCAGATCAGCCCTGCGTCAAACGCTGCGGCCTTTAATTTTGCGGGTAATCCAAGTTCGGGGTCAAACGGTTTTTTGGTTGCCCTGTCGGCGACCAATTCCAGTGCCAGAAACAGACCGCGGCCGCGTATATCCCCCACAAAAGGATGTGCTCCAAATTGGTCGGTAAGAGCCGCCTTCAGTTTGGCTCCCATAGGTGCTACGCGCTCTGCCACGCCATCGTCTGTCAGACGTGTCAGAACGGCTAACGCTGCTGCAGCTGCCGTTGGATGACCATTGTAGGTGTGGCCATGTTGGAAGAAACCGGAGCCATCACGAATGGCGTCATAAATCTCTGATGTACACAGCATTGCGCCCACAGGCTGATATCCCGCTCCCAACCCTTTGGCCACGGCACATATGTCAGGCTCTACGCCATCTTGTTCACATGCAAACAGCGTTCCGGTGCGCCCCATACCACACATAACTTCATCAAGGATAAGAAGAACACCGTACTTATCACATATATGCCTGATCGTCTTGAAGTACCCTTCCACCGCGGGAACAGCCCCTAAAGTTGCGCCAACAACTGGCTCCGCAACAAATGCTAAAACGTTCTCAGCCCCAAGGGACTCGATCTTCTGTTCCAACTCTAGTGCCACGCGCTGTCCATACTCCCACGCACTCTCCTGGTCCGTTTTTTCCCGATAGGCGTAACACGGGGAAATGTGGTGCGTGTCCATCAACATCGGTGCGAACGGCTCGCGCCGCCACATGTTGCCACCGGTCGCCAAGGCTCCCAACGTATTGCCATGGTAACTCTGCCGTCGGGCGATTACGTGTCTTCTGTCTGCCTCTCCCTTCTCCAATGCAAATTGACGTGCAAGCTTCAATGCACTCTCCATTGCCTCTGACCCGCCAGAGACCAGATAAACGCGATCTAATCCCTTTGGAGCATGAGACACCAATTTTTGCGACAGTGCCTCCGCAGGCGCCGAGGAAAAAAATCCCGTATGGGCAAAGGCTACCGCGTCCACTTGATCTTTGATTGCACTTATCACTGCCGAGTCAGAGTGCCCGAGACATGAAACTGCCGCGCCACCGGAACCGTCAAAGTATGCCTTGCCGCTTTGATCAAACAGGAAAGGACCTTCCCCTCTGGCAACAACAGGAAGGGTCTTCTTGCAATGTCTCGGAAATATGTTGCTCACTTTGAGGCTACCTTCTGAAAAGGGGACGGGCTAAACTTTTAGCAGCTTCTACAGCGCGAAAGATGTTCTCCGCGTTGTCCAAAGCCAACTCGCCGTCAGGGCGATAAAAATTGTTTTCAAAGCCAATACGGATGTTCCCACCTAGAGCCATTGCGGATTTGGCGACCTCATGCTCCGTATGGCCAAAAGCGCAGATCATCCAGCTCTCGCACAGCGGCAATGCCGCTTTGAGAAAAGGGGGCAACTCTTCAACCTGCGCCACTCTCGGCGGAGCGTATTGGCCCAACACCAAAAGCACGTCACAGCCATCTCGATCAATGAGACCGGCCTTTTGCCAAACGCTCAATTGTGCAGCGTCCTGTGCGTCGTATAAAATATGTTGCACGTGGATACCTGCTTCTCTTGTCAACCCGTAGACGGCATGCGCCAAATGAGTATCTCTTGCGATTTCGCGCACCGAAATGCTTGCTGCTTTGGGAACCAAGACACGTAAGGTATGCAGTTGATCGGGTACTTCAAAAAGACCAGCGGCTTCGGTTGTGACTTGAATAGCCATCTCTGGAACACTTTCATGGATCGCGGAAATGGCTTCACGGTATCGCCCTGGATCCAATGTATGAACGCCTTGATCATCCCTGACGTGCAGATGAATTTCGTCCGCGCCGGCGTTGAAACAAGCCTTTGCTGTTTGCACCAATTCGACAATTGTAACTGGAAGAGCTGGATGGTCCTTTGACCCTCGACGAGCGCCGTTTGGAGCAGAAGTGATCTTTATAGGGATTTCGCCAAATGCAGGCGGTGCATCTGATGTTGATTGACCAATCATTGTCAGTTTCCTCTTCAGCAACATCAAAGAATCAATGCGACACTGAAACAAACGTTTCACATATTGACACGAACTAAAACAAATGGATAATTTGTGTCAAGTGGAGGGATTCGTGAACACAGCTAGCCATCTTCAAGAGCGAGTTGCAGAAAACTATGCCGACCTGAGCGCCAAGTTGAGAGAAGCGGCAGATTTCGTCGTAGCCAATCAAATCGATGTGGCAGCACGCTCTTTGCGATCCGTTTCTTCTTCAAGTGGAGTTTCCCCTGCCACGTTGTCCCGCTTGGCCAGAGTTTTGGGGTTTGAAAGCTATGAAGACTTGCGTGAGCTATGCCGAACTACAGTGAGCGGGCACGGGCTCTCCTTTTCAGAACGGGCTGACCGTCTAAAAAAAGATGCCAACGCAACTTCGTCGATACTGGAGCAGCAATCCGCAGCCTGTATGCACAACATCTCAAAAATGTGCGAAGAGCTCGACCGTTCCCGATTGCAGAGTGCGGTTGGCGCAATGGCTGATGCCCGATCAGTGGTTCTTTTTGGAGCCTTTGGATCCACCGGAATCGTCGAATACATGGCTTATTTGGCAAACTATTTTAGCACCAATTGGACACTGGCTGGCCGGATGGGAGCCTCGCTCGGAGCATCTCTTGCATCTATGAAGCCGCAAGACGTCCTTCTAATTGTGACCAAAGCGCCTTACGCGTCGCGCGCAATGCTTGCTGCAGAGGCAGCAAGCAAACGAGGAGCTTCTGTCATCGTCATCAGCGACAGTCATGCCTGTCCTGCTATCAAACACGCAAAATTCCCCTTTATTGTTCCATCAGAAAGTCCACAATTTTTTTCGTCCTACACTGCAACTTTGACCTTGATGGAAACAATGGTAGCCATGCTGGTAGCGCAAACTGGCGAGTTGGCCAGCGAGCGTATCCGCGATGTAGAGGCGCAAAACAAATGCCTCGGCGATTTTTGGACCGACTAAGTAAAAACAAAACTACACACTATCATCAACTAGGGAGCCTAAGATGATTTCGAAACTGAAACTGGCGGGGGCCGCCATTGTTGCCTCTATGAGCTTTTCTGCTGGCGCTTCAGCGCAAGAGTTTGTCTCGATCGGTACCGGCGGCGTTACCGGCGTATATTATCCAACTGGCGGGGCGATTTGCCGTTTGGTCAACAAAGGCCGTAAAGAACACGGCATCCGTTGCGCAGTGGAGTCTACTGGTGGTTCGGTGTATAACATCAACACCATCAAAGCTGGCGAACTTGAATTCGGAGTCGCGCAGTCTGACTGGCAGTATCACGCTTACAATGGCACTTCAAAATTCGCTGACAATCCGTTCCCAGAAGTGCGTGCGGTGTTCTCAGTGCACCCTGAACCATTCACTGTAATCGCAAGGTCTGATGCAGGCGTGAACAGCTTTGCTGACCTGAAAGGCAAACGTGTCAACGTTGGCAACCCGGGTTCTGGTCAACGAGCCACAATGGAAGTGGTCATGGACGCATATGGCTTCTCAATGGACGACTTTGCACTCGCAACCGAGTTCAAGGGCTCCGAGATGGCAAAGCAGCTGTGTGACGGCAACATCGATGCGATGATTTACACTATCGGTCACCCTGCCGCGGCGATCAAAGAAGCAACCACCACCTGTGATGCCAACTTGGTGAACGTGACTGGTGCAGAAATCGACAAGCTGGTCGCCGATAACTCCTTCTACCGTGTCACAACTATTCCTGGCGGGATGTACAAAGGCACCGATGGCGACATCACCACTTTTGGCGTTGGCGCGACCTTTGTAACATCTGCAAAAATCTCAGAAGATGTTGTCTACGTCGTCGCTAAATCCGTGATGGAAAACATCGAAGACTTCCGCAAGCTTCACCCGGCATTTGCAAATCTGGATCCTGCAGAAATGGTAAACGATGGCCTGAGTGCGCCGCTGCATCCCGGTGCCGAAAAAGCCTATATGGAACTTGGCCTCAAGTAAGCGCTAAGCCACACAATACGTCATTCGGATGCGCCCCCATTTGGTGGGCGCATTTGTAACATTGGTTCAACGGGGACAAAAATGGCTCAAGATCATCAGCACGATGGCGCCGTAGCCGCAGACGCAATGGTAGCAGAAGTCGATACCGGGGCGCGTAATGCTACCGGTTTTCAAGGCAAGCTCATTATTGCGATTTGTATTATCTGGTCGCTTTTTCAGCTCTATATAGCTTCAAAATTGCCGGGCATGATGGCCCAGCTCACAGGGATTTCCGACTTTGCAAACGTGGTGGGTCAAGCGCGATATATCCACCTTGCATTTGCAATGTCACTGGCAATTTTCGCCTTCCCAATGTTCCGTACTTCCCCACGAGACCGCATCCCACTTTATGATTGGGGACTGTTGGCTTTGGGGGTCAGCGCTTGCCTCTACCTCGTTTTCTTCCGCTACCAAATTGCAGATCGGCCCGGGCTATGGACCAACACAGATATCATCATGTCCGCGATTGGCATGGTTGTGTTGATGATCTGCGTTTACCGGGCTCTTGGGTTGCCTTTGGTTATTATCGCTGGAGCGTTTGTCGCCTTTGCTTTTTTTGGTGGTTATTCCGAATGGGTCCGCGAAATCACCAACTACGGTGGTGCGTCGCTTTCTAAGGCGCTTGGTCACTACTGGATGCAAACCGAGGGTGTGTTTGGCGTCGCTCTTGGCGTTTCCACATCCATGATCTTCCTGTTCGTGTTGTTTGGTGCACTGCTTGACCGCGCAGGTGGCGGCAACTGGTTTATCAAGGTTGCGATTGCCTTATTGGGCGCTCTGCGCGGTGGACCAGCTAAAGCCTCCGTACTCAGTTCTATGATGACGGGCATGATCTCGGGCAGCTCTATCGCAAACACCGTGACCACAGGGACATTTACCATCCCACTGATGAAGCGCATTGGGTTCCCTGCCGAAAAGGCTGGCGCAGTAGAGGTGGCCTCCTCAACCAATGGTCAGCTGACACCACCAGTCATGGGCGCAGCGGCCTTCTTAATGGTTGAGTACGTCAATATTCCTTACATTGATGTGGTCAAGCATGCCTTCTTACCTGCCGTCATTTCCTACATCGCACTGCTCTATATTGTGCACCTTGAGGCATTGAAGATGCAAATGCAGGGCCTCAAGAAAGCGGGCCGTCATATCGGCCCGATAATGATTTTGGTTTTGTTTCTAACTGGATTTATCGCACTGGGGGCACTGACCTTCCTGATGATCGGCATTCGCAGCGTTCTGGAACCTATTGTGGGTGACAGCATCTATATTGCGGTTGCCCTCGTCGCGGCCATGTACATTGGCCTTCTGTTTGTGGCGTCAAAGTATCCAGATGTGGCAATGGACGATCCTAACGCACCACTTGAAGCTCCTCGGCTGACTCCAACACTTTTGGGCGGCGCATACTACGCTTTGCCGATTTTCATACTCGTATGGAATTTGATGGTGAAAACAGAGTCCCTCGATAGGCTATCGCCCGCACTTTCCGCATTCTGGGCAACGATTTTCATGATTGTCGTTGCGGTGACACACAGACCAATCAAAGCGTTCTTCCGCGGCGAAACTGCGCTCAATACCGCGTTTTCTGTCGGTTGGCAGGACTTTGTCCAAGGCTTGATCATGGGCGCGCGCAACATGATCGGGATTGGTGTCGCGACGGGTGCTGCCGGTATAATTGTGGGTACCATCAGCCTCACCGGCGCGCACCAAGTCATCGGGCAGGTAATCGAAGTGATCTCAGGTGGCAACCTGATTGTCCTTCTACTGTTGGTTGCCGTTCTCAGCCTGATCCTAGGAATGGGGCTTCCAACAACAGCAAACTACATTGTGGTGAGCTCTCTAATGGCCCCAGTAATAGTTGGTGTGGGTGCACAGGCCGGTCTAGTCGTTCCTTTGATCGCTGTGCATATGTTCGTGTTTTACTTCGGTATTCTCGCGGACGACACTCCGCCGGTGGGCTTAGCAGCCTACGCCGCAGCAGCGATCTCACGCGGAGATCCGATCAAAACCGGCGTTCAGGGCTTTGCCTATGACATCCGAACAGCGCTTCTCCCATTCATGTTTATCTTCAATACCGATCTCTTGCTGATAGACGTCAGCCTTGGAAAAGCAGTCATGGTATTCTTTGTGGCGCTTATTGCCATGTTGATTTTCGCAGCGGCAACCCAAGGCTACTTCATAGCGAAGTCAAAACGTTGGGAAAGTGCTGCGTTGCTTTTCATCGCGTTTATGTTGTTCAGGCCAGATTTCTTTTTGGACCAAGTTTCCGAAAAGTACAAAACGGCCACTGGCCCCGAAGCGGTGCAAATCGTCGGCACCCAACCCGAAGGCGCATTGATCCGCTTCATGGTGGAAGGTCCGGATTTCGATACGGGCGAAAATCGAAGAACAACGGTGACGATGGTGTACCCGGGCGGCGATCCAAGTGCTGCCATGTCAGATAATGGCCTGGCTGTGTTGGAAGAAGAAGGTAAACTGCTTCTGGAAGAACCGTTTCCCGGCACGCCTTACTTCGGTCAATTGGGCACTGAGTACGACTACTATGGTGACCAGCCCGTGGTGATCTCTCAGGTACAGGTGGAAAACGAGCGTTTACCAAAGGAGCTCTTTTTCATACCAGCCCTGCTTTTGCTCGCCGGACTAATGTTCATTCAGAGCCGTCGCGCGACACAACCTGCGTTTTAGGGAGTAGAGACCATGTTTAAGACTCTTTTGCTGACAGTGGATGTGAACGACTTAAAGGGCTCAGAGCGTCCGGCTGCTGCCGCCAAGCAAATGGCGGTGGCAAATGGTGCAGACTTACACGTGATGAACGTTGTGCCGGACTACGGCATGTCAATTGTAGGATCTTTCTTTAGCCAAGATCACAATAAGGCCATCCTTAAAGAAGCCAAAAACGCTTTGGAAAGTTGGGCGCATCAGACCCTGAAAGAACTGCCCAATGTACGGCTGCATGTGGATCAAGGGACAATCTATGACTTGGTGCTTCAAGAAGCTGGCAAAGTCGGCGCAGACGCCATCTTTGTTGGCGCGCACAAGTCCCATCTGAAGGACTATCTTATAGGCCCTAACGCTGCACGTATTGCTCGGCACGCAACCCAATCAGTGTTTGTCGTTCGATAAATTCATCAAGCCGAGAAAGAAAAAGCCCGCATTCAGTTGCGGGCTTTTTTTGTTGCAGGGAATATGGATTATTGCCGCGCGACTGAGCTTTCCCATGTCTTCTCAAAAATCTCTTTATCATTTTCAAATGTCTTGAGACCTGACGAAATTAGGAAGTTCTCACCGTCGGTACGCATCTTTATTTCTGCCTCAACTTTGATGCGCCAGCCATCTCGCTGCATCGTTCTAAGCCAAACGAAATGACTTTCTGCAGAGCAGGGATCATTTTCATTAATCGAAAATCGCTCGCGCAACCTCGATCTCATCGTCAAGCCAGTATTGGGGTCTCTCACTTCCCCCGTGTCGTCTTCCACATCTAACACCAAGCCTGCACCGACCTGGCTCCGGATCAAATTCCTATGGCGACTGGCCGCTTTCAACTGCTCGGTTTTCACAGGCGGGGCGGAGCGAGGTTCATCAAAAGCAACAGAATACTGGCTGCTTTCACTCCGCACCGGTAGTTCCAACACGCCACTTTCGAGGCGCAGCGTTGTAAGCTCCGCCTCTGGCCAAATGTAGGGCCAATAGCTGGACGACAGAGCGACTCTAAGAGAGTGCCCAGCCGGGACTCGATAGGCACAATGATCAAATTGAATCGTCGCTGGGACGACCTGCCCTGCCGGCAAATCTTTAAAACGCTCAAAGCCCTCCCGATGCCTCAGATTCAAAAAGCCATGCGTGATCAGTGTGCTCTTTCCGTCGGGGTGCACATCACACAAACGGACAGCAATTTGAGCCTTTGGCGTGTCCGAGATGACCTGAATGCGCAACTTAGGGGCACCGACAATATCCTTTGCGGAGTGCAGTTGACCCAATTCAAAACAGCATGAAAGAGCATCATCGACCCGTTGGTCATCAGGAAGCTCTGCAGCGCCGCCATGCGGGAAGTATTCGCCTGCTGCCTGACCACAAAACAGGGCCGGGTGGATGGTACGCGCCGCTGCACCTTCAGACAAAACCAGATCCCGCCCTACCAAATGCCATTTTTCTAAGGGCGCCTGCACTGCACTCCTATCATCCCCAATCCACTGTCCGGGCCGCACCTCATAGTCGGGCTGCGGAGGCACGCTGTCCATAAGCCAGCGGCGCATGATCGGTAAGTTCTCGACATCATTTTTCTCACCTTTCAACCACCTGTCCCACCATCGGAGCATTTCACCCAGAAAGTCGATCCGAGGCGCAGGGACTGCGAAATGAGGATATTTATGGTTCCACGGCCCGATCAGCCCATGCACCGGAGCTTCTAAATTGTCGACCAAGTGCCCGACCGTGTTGCGGTAGCCATCGTGCCAACCGCCTACACTCAGCACCGCGGCTTTGATTGCGCTAAAATCCTCGCAAACGCTCCCATGTTGCCAATACGCATTGCGGCTCTGGTGCTTGACCCATCTTTCCGCAAGAAAGGGAGTGTTCTCCAGCCTTGCAAACCACATTTCGCGCCAGCGTTCTCCGACAACTTGTGGGTCCGGAGGCAATGCGAACCATGCGAGAACTGTGGCCGCCCAAGCAACGTTTTCTCCTAACATCGCACCACCTTTGTAGTGAATGTCATCAGCAAACCTGTCGACCGTGGAACATATGCTAACCACTGCTTTCAAAGGCTCTGGCGCAAGGGCTGCGACTTGCAGCCCATTAAAACCACCCCAGCTAATACCCATCATGCCCACGTCACCTGAACACCAAGACTGAGCCGCCAACCACTCTATGACGGCGATACAATCTGCCATTTCCTGCGGAGAGTACTCGTCGTCAAACAACCCTTCGCTGTCACCACAGCCACGCATATCAACACGAATGCAAACATACCCATGTCCGGCCAGATAGGGATGCGTCAGTGCATCTCTCTCTGAGGTGCAATCGCGTTTGCGATATGGTAGAAACTCTAGAATTGCTGGGACCGCCTTGTCGGTGACGGGCCGCCAAATACGGGCCGATAATCTGACACCGTCAGGCATCGGAATCCAGATGTGTGGCGTCTCGGTCGTTTCAAACGGAAACGTAGTTACTGTATGCATGCTGTCTCCTATCTGTATCACGACAGTGCGGGTCACTTTTTTGATTGCAACCCCTATCACGCACTTCAGGGCGAACCACTCTCCAGTCAGACATTGCTCTCGAAACGTATCCCGTTAAGTTTTGGGCTAGAAACTGATGGCCTCAAGATATTTATAAGGGGGGCATCGAGCCCCCCATTTTTCCTGCCTGCCTGCCTGTCACAAAGTCCCTTACAGACAGCGCTAGAAACCATCCGTCTCGAGAGTCACCTCAAGTATAAGTTTGCTGATTCGAATCAGTCAACCAGATGATTCGGATACGCGAAGCAAAATTGAGAAAGAAATCAGATAAAGTCTCGACCAGCTTGAAACTCAGGCATGATCTTTCAGTATTGAACCTGCCAAATATAGCGATCCGCAAATCACGACACGTGAGTCCGGTGTGGAGCCTGAGATTTCCGAAATTGCGTCGGTAACTGACGGAGCAATATGTGCAGTGAGACCCACTGCGCGTGCATGCTGCGCAGTTTCGGCTGCGGGTAGCGTATTGGCTTCTCCAGGGATTGAAACAGCGTGAAGGCTTTCTGCAACCTGAGAAAGCGGTGTCAGATAGCTTGAGGTATCTTTCGTGTTAAGCATTCCACAAATGAGGTGCGTGGGCTTCTGCGGCATTTCTGAAACTAAGGCAGCCAAAGCCTCGCCAGCTGCTGCATTGTGCCCGCCATCCAACCAAACCTCGGCGGCCGGAGCAGCGTCCAACAAAGGACCACGGCGCAGTCGCTGCATTCGCGCGGGCCATTCCACAGTGCGCATCGCGCCTTCGCAATCCTCAGCTGAACACCCCAAGAACCGCAAAGCAGCTATGGCTGCACCCGCGTTCTGGATCTGGTGCGCCCCCGGCAGTGCGGGCAACGGTAAATCTAACAGACCATTATCATCTTGGAACACCAAGCGGCCAAATTCCCTATGAACGTGCCAGTGTTGGCCGTATGCAAGTACAGGAGCGCCCAATCGGTCGGCTGTGGCTTCGATAACCTCCAATGCCGCATCAGACTGCGGTCCAACCACAACAGGAACCCCGCGTTTGATAATCCCGGCTTTTTCTGCGGCAATCTTTGAAACTGTGTCGCCAAGGAATTGTTCGTGATCAATCGACACCGGAGTGATAATTGTCAGTTCCGGGTCCTCAATCACATTTGTTGCATCCAGCCTTCCTCCAAGCCCGACCTCCAGCAAGGTGTAATCGGCTGCCACACGTGAGAACGCCAACAATGCAGCGCAGGTGGTGATTTCGAAGTATGTGATGTTTTCTCGGTTGTTGGCATCCCAACACTCATCCAAAATTGCAGAAAGTTCGTCCTCAGCAATCAGTTCTCCGGCCAAACGAATTCGCTCGTGGAACCGCGCCAGATGCGGACTTGTATATGCGTGCACACGTTTTCCTGCGACTTCAAGGCCAGCGCGGATCATTGCCTGCGTGCTGCCCTTGCCATTTGTACCAGCCAGATGGATTACGGAGGGTAACTTTTTTTGAGGTTGGTCCAGTGCATTCAAAAGCCGCCACATACGATCCAAAGTGAGGTCAATGATCTTTGGATGAAGAGCCAGCATCCGCTCCAAAATCGCGTCAGATGTTCCTTGGGGGTAGGTCATAAGAATGCTCCGCAACGATTGTTAGGCGTCCAATTCTAGACGTTCTCCCGATAACCAACCGAGAGTCAAAATTCGTCACCAAACTATGGCGTACTAAGTTTCCGCATCGGTGCTGATTTCAGGTGTTGGCGAACTTTCAACCTTCTCTGGTGCGGGCAAATCCCCCTTAACCGCAGGAGGCATGTCCATAAGCATGCGAATAATCGTCACCAGCTCGTCTTTAAGTTCTGTACGTTTGGTCACACGATCCAACATGCCATGATCCAACAGATATTCTGCGCGCTGAAAACCTTCTGGCAACTGCTCACCGATGGTCTGCTGAATCACGCGCGGCCCGGCAAAACAAATCAAAGCATTGGGTTCGGAAATTTGCACATCACCGAGCATCGCGTATGACGCAGTCACGCCTCCGGTAGTCGGGTGGGTAAGCACGACTATATATGGCAACCCGGCCTCTTTCAGCATTTGAACTGCAACTGTCGTCCGCGGCATTTGCATCAGCGACAGAATGCCCTCCTGCATGCGCGCTCCGCCAGCAGCGGAAAAGAGCACCAATGGACGCTTCAACGCGACAGCGCGTTCAGCAGCGGCAATGATCGCATTGCCCACGTACATGCCCATAGAGCCGCCCATGAAAGCGAAATCTTGGCATGCGGCGATGATTGGAGTGCGACCGATCTCTCCTTCTGCAACCAGCATTGCCTCTTTCTCGCCGTTCTTTTTTTGCGCGGCCTTCATGCGTTCTGGGTATTTTTTCTGATCCCGAAATTGTAGCGGGTCTGCAACCGGTTCTGGCACATCAACTTCTAAAAACACACCACCATCAAACAACGCTTCAAAACGATCCCTCGCAGTGATGGCCATATGGTGCCCACACTGTGTGCAAACGTTCTGGTTTCCCTTGAGTTCTCGGTGGAACAACATTGTACCGCACTCATTACATTTGGTCCAAAGGTTGTCCGGCACCTCTCGGCGGGAAAAGATCGAGTTGATCCGCGGGCGAACGTAGTTGGTGATCCAGTTCATGTGAGCTCGGTCCTTTGGCTTCTAATCCCCGATGAAATAGGATGCTGGGCCAAGAAATGCAATCAGGGACAATCGTAGCCACCCCTGTTTTTGAACCGTTGCCGACACCGTGCAACGATCTGAATTGCGGGTGCGGCGAAGACATCTATCAAAGATATCCAACAACGCATCCGTTCCAAAGTTGAAATCACGAAAAAGGGCGTTTGTCTCATCGCAACCAATTGGGTAAATAATAGAAAATCGGGACGGTTATCGTTTCGCACATGGAAACAATCGGCAGGATCTCATAGGCGCAATGGCACGAAGCACACGCTTTCTTCAGCAGGTCTTTCAATCCGGCTTGTCGCGGTACTGGGCGCGCAATGCTCGAAAAGCCTCGCAACAAGATTTGGCAACGTTGCGTCGACAGCGTCGAAGAGCACGCGCTTTGCGCCAACACTTGGACACCGTGATTTCTGTTGCGGAGAGTCGTTTGGCTCTCCCTATCATTGGATCAAACGCCTTTCCCAAACCACATGGTACTGATTGGTCATGGCGCCCAAACCTTTGGCGTGAACCAATCCCCTCGAAAGGACATGCTGCGGTTGAAAACAAAGAGATGCTTGGTGATGAAGTTACCTTGTTTCACGATTGCCGTATTTCCGAGCTTACGCTCCGGCAACTGCGAAACCGGCGGGAAAAAGACCTCGCCCCATTTGGGCTGCGCATGGACGTGTTCAGATTTGACGGTTCATTCCTTTCTTTGGTGATCGACATGCCACCAGAGGCCGTGGCGGGTCTGCGCCGCGAACATGTGGTGCGGATGGACACAATCGTAGAGATGGAAAAACCTCTCGAAATCTTCGCACGCTTGAATATTCGACATGGTCCCAACACCGAACAAATCGTGCGAGAACTGCCGCTAAAAGCTGAGGACATTCGCGTAGAATTTGATCTTGCCTACTCAAACCTCAATGAAAAGCGGGTTGAAAAAATGTGGATCGACTTAATTTTCGAAGGTCCCGAGATGAACCAAGTGGTGCTACGAGACGTGACCTTCTCACGCCGCCCACGCGCTGAATTCTAAACCAAGCTAAAAAGGACATTCTCATGAGCGAACTAACGCTGACAAAGACCCGTCTTTTTGAAGGCATGTGGGAAGGAGCACTCACCTATAAGGGTGATACAGGCCCCGATCCGCAGGTGGAAGTCACATACCTTGGAGATGATGTGGACGGCTGCGAAGTCGCATTGTCGGACGCACCTGGAACCTGGCGTTTGCGTTTTCCTGTTCCAAAAGAAAGCCTCTCTGATGGCGTACAGACAATCATTGTAACAAACAAGGCAACTGGCGAACGCCTGAATTCCCTAAGCTTTATTGCAGGCGAAGCCTTGGCGGATGATTTGCGGGCGGAAATTGACCTGCTGCGCGCCGAACTTGATATGCTCAAACGGGCGTTTCGCAGGCACTGCGTCGAAACAATGTAGCGGTCCGACTCTGCTTGCAAGATTTAGGGCACCAATACAAACCTGCCCCACAATGAAAGAGCGCCATGACACCGGACTTATTTGCCATGAGCCAACCGCAGCAATTGCTTTGGGGTACCATCGTTTTGAGCGCTTGCGCTATCATTCATGTCGGCCTCTTAGCGTTTATGGTCGAAGCGTTAGAAAAGATCGGCCAATGGATCACCCATAAAGGACGCTTCATGCGCACCGCGATCCTGACCGGCTCAGCGTTTGGAATGATCGTGGGGTCACATACAGTGCAAGTATGGCTGTGGGCCTACGTCCTGATTTACATGGGCGCATTTGAGCACCTCTACAATGCACTATATTTTTCGCTCGTTACATATACCACTGTAGGATACGGCGATGTGGTCTTGCCCGTTGGCTTCAGAGTTTTTGGCGCTTTTGGAGGTGTCACGGGTATTCTGTGCTTCGGCATTTCAACTGCGTTTCTCGTATCGTTGATTGGCCGATTGCTACCTCGATCTCTAAAGTGAATCACATCAAGATACGAACTTGCTTTGCTTGAATTTGGCGTTTGGCACCTTAAAATCTGATCATGATGAAAATTGCATACACAATGGCCCATGGCCGCGGGGAATTGGACCTTTTGCTTGCGGATTTCGCAGAGCGCTTGGAGTCACGCGGCCTTAAGGCGCGCGGGATCGTGCAGACCAACACTGGCTGCGAAATTGAAGGACGGTGCGATATGGACGTCCGCGTCCTACCAAATGGTCCCGTCATCCGCATTTCCCAAGATCTCGGCAAAGCGGCACGTGGATGTCGCTTAGATCCAGATGCAATGGCCACCGCAATCAATGAAGTTTCGCGTACGTTGTCCGAGCCTTTCGATGTTTTTGTTCTAAATAAATTTGGAAAACAAGAATCTGAGGGACGCGGTTTTCGCGACCTGCTGGCAGAGGCTCTGTCAAGCGGCGCGACTGTTATTGCCGGAACAAACCCACTGAATGCTCAGGTTTTTGAAGAGTTTTCAGGAGGACTAGCGACTCAGGTACCCGCGAACATTGACGCTCTATTGGACTGGTATGATGACGTGAACTAAACCCTACCGTCGCGACCGTTCTTCGGAGTGGGTGTCGCACTCGTCGCTGGCACCTCTCCGTTGTTTGTTAGCATAATCGCAATAGGGCGTGTGGTCTTAAAGAAAGACATTATCGTCATGATTGCAGAGGTTAAGATTACCGACAAAATCGCGCCGATCAGCCCCCAAATGGCAGCCCAGGCTGCCAATGATACCATTACAATGACCGGGCTCAGGTTCATGGAGCGCCCCATCAAGCGTGGTTCCCAGAAATATCCGACAACGAATTGTGCCGCGCAAAGCGCCGCGAACATCAAAAACACATTCATTTCGATGCCCCAGGCTCCAACAGCAAAGAGCATCGGCAGAGCCAATGCGACCCACGAGCCGACATAGGGGATGTAGTTGAAGATCGCAGTTACAACAGCAAAGAACGCAGCAAACTCCAATCCAAATAGCAAGAATATCACCCAACAGACCAACCCTAAGATCGCGTTGATCAGGGTTTTTGTGGTGAAGTAGGTGCCTATTTGATCCGTGATCAGGTCAATTGTGTGCCAGACACTTTTGCGTCCCCTTTCATCCGGGACGATGGCAGCGACCTTAACTGCAATACTGTCGCGTTCGATAAGGAACAAGATTGCATAAAGGAACACTAGAGCCAGATACCCTGCTGAATAACTCAAGGAGTTCACGGTCAATCTGATCAATTGCTGTACATCAATATTGTCGAAGATCAGGCGATCCACTGATTGCCATGTCAGCTCGAACTCGACATCAAATCTGCCGGCAATCTCAGACACAGTTGCCGAGAGACTCGCCAAATATGCGGGCATCGCCCTGACCACTGGATCGAGATTGCGCGCAAAGAAGCTAATCAAAACAGCCAGCAGAATGAATAGAACGACGGTTGTAAGTCCCATACGCATCCACGGCGGGACAAGGGTGGCATAGAACGGAAGTCGGGACATCCCCCGAGAGATACCGTCCATAAGAAAGGCCAGCAACGCGCCTATCACTATCGGAACCAGAATCGCTTGCGCCGCGTTTAGAAACCACCCAACCGCTATCGTTGCCAGAATGGAAAGGCTTACAGAAGCAACGCGCAAAGACATATTGGTTTCAGACACGTGCTCCATCCTTTTGGCTCAACCAAAGGCATCCTAACGCAATGACGAACATGGGCAAGTGTGTCGCCCTACCCCATGAGCCCTCTGCGGATGAGATTGGCTGACGCAAAAAGAAGGACCAACAGGGTTGCCTGTCGGAACCGATTCTGATCGATGCGTTCAGACAACTGCCCGCCGAGCCACATTCCAGCGATTGCGGGTAAAACTAGCATCAGAGAAAACGGGGCGGAACTGACGGTCACGACACCGGATCCAATATGCGACAAAACCAGTACGATTGCACCGAGGCCGTAAATCACCCCCTGCACGCGCATCTGTTCGGTCTTTTCAGTACCGAGTGCTGTCAGATAGGTCACCGTAGGCGGTCCCCAAACCCCTGACACCCCACCAATGGCCCCGGCGATAATACCGACTGAGATTTCCCCCCTAGGTGATGGTTTGGAAATTTTGATGGGTCGCCCCAAAAGTTGAAGCAACGAGAACAAAGCCACAGGCACGCCTATGATCAACAGCAACACATCGCTGGGCAGAACGCGCACTAACTGGGCACTCAAGACCAAACAAATGCCACCTGCGATCATGAAACGACGGAATCGTACAATCGAATGCCACGCCGCAGCATAACCTTGCCGAAGCGACTGAATGACATTGGTCACGAGCGTTGGGGCCATCAACCCGGCCAAAGCCAATTCAGGTGACAAGAATGAGCTCAAGCCGGATATGAGAATCATGGGCATGCCGAAACCGACGATACCTTTGATAAAGCCCGCCAAAATCGCTACGAGCGTCGACAAAATCATGACCCCGAAGGGGAGCGTTGGGAGAAGAAAATCCATTCCTCGATATAGACCTTACCCCCAAGGACAGCAAATCTCAGTCGCGAAATAAACAACTAAAATGTCGCATCAATTGGTATTTTTGTTGCGCTGCAACTGCAGAGGAATTATGTCACACTGCAGAAACAGAGGGTTTGGACCTATGGCGCATGATGGACAGGATTTGGCGATGACAACTTCGGTGATTCTACCCGACCTCTTGAAGCTGACAGGCGCGGCTGTTGCGCCGGTGGAAAGCATTCTTGAGACCGCGATTGCGCGGGTGAAAGAGACTGTATCTGAAAACGGCAGAGTCTCCGGCAAACTCATCGAACATCACCAGACGGCGGCACATGGCTTGAGCTGGCTCGCCACCTATGCGCAGTCGTTGAAACAAATGCAGGCCTGGGCGGAAAAACTGCAAAACGAAGGCAAGTTTGGCGAGGTTGAGCAGATCATCCACCAAATCGCGTTTGGCGAATACCTTTGGCAGGTCTACGGCGGCATTCCGATGAGCCAAGGCGAGATTGTGCGCCTGCAAGATCTCGGGCTTGCCCAAGATGAGATGCGCGGTTTGATGATCCCTGAGGTCATGACGCTCTGCGAAAAAGGCAACTCGCAAGACGCACGCATGCGGTTGGTCGAACTGATGCAGGAGCAAGCGGCAAACCTGACTGTGGGTGCATCCGGGCTGGATGAAGAATTGGAGATGATCCGCGAACAGTTCCGCCGATTTGCGGTGGATCGCGTCGAACCACATGCACATGAATGGCACCTCAAAGATGAGCTCATTCCAATGGAAATCATTGAAGAGCTTGCAGAAATGGGTGTGTTTGGCCTGACCATCCCGGAAGAATACGGCGGATTTGGCTTGTCCAAAGCCAGCATGGTTGTTGTCTCTGAAGAGCTGTCACGTGGCTATATCGGTGTCGGCTCGCTAGGTACCCGGTCCGAGATCGCGGCGGAGCTGATCCTTTGCGGCGGCACCGAAGAGCAGAAACAGAATTGGTTGCCCAAACTGTCGAGCGCAGAGATCCTGCCGACTGCGGTATTTACGGAGCCGAACACCGGTTCTGATCTTGGGAGCCTGCGGGCACGTGCCGTGAAGGGGGAGGACGGCAACTGGGAGGTCACGGGCAACAAAACATGGATCACCCACGCTGCGCGCACCCAGGTCATGACACTCTTGGCACGCACCAACCCGGACTCTGAAGACCACCGTGGGCTGTCGATGTTCCTCGCGGAAAAGACGCCCGGTACCGACGAAAATCCCTTCCCAACCGACGGCATGACCGGCGGTGAAATTGAGGTTCTGGGCTATCGCGGAATGAAGGAATATGAGCTGGCGTTTGACGGTTTCAAAGTCAAAGGTGAAAACCTTCTTGGCGGCGAAGAAGGCAAAGGTTTCAAGCAGTTGATGGAAACGTTTGAGTCCGCACGCATCCAAACTGCGGCGCGTGCCATTGGCGTGGCCCAGTCTGCGCTGGATGTGGGGATGCAATACGGCATCGACCGCAAACAATTTGGCAAATCGCTGATCAATTTCCCACGTGTCGCAGGGAAACTGGCGATGATGGCTGTGGAGATCATGATTGCACGCCAATTGACCTATTTCTCTGCTTGGGAAAAAGACAACGGTCATCGGTGTGATCTTGAAGCCGGTATGGCCAAGCTCTTGGGCGCACGTGTGGCGTGGGCCGCAGCGGACAATGCCCTACAAATTCATGGGGGTAACGGATTTGCACTGGAATACAGCGTGAGCCGTATCCTGTGTGATGCGCGCATTCTCAACATCTTTGAAGGTGCGGCGGAAATCCAAGCGCAAGTGATTGCACGTCGTCTGCTAAGCTGACATCCGCTCTCAGTTGGCCAGCAAACAACGGCGCGGCTCCTCTCGGAGCCGCGTTTTTTTTGTGGCAATCGTTAAGGTGCAATCCCACCCGAAATCACGACATTGGTATCGCGTCGGTATCACGTCGGTATTGCGTTGGTGGCAAATTCGCAGCAGGCTTTGCACATGCAGCAGTGAACAGAGCGCGCACGCAACGCAGCTTTTGCGCAACGCGGCTGCATCGAGAGTACCATGCCAAGCGGGAGGAATTCATGCGCAGCATAACAATCACCTACGACTACGATGGCGACGACATGGCCTGGGTCGGCGCCTGCGAAGCGTTCATCAATGCGGTTGGCAATGATCCGCAAGCACAGGGGTTTTCCTATCAGGTTGCCGTGGCGGACAATGGCTTGACCCGAGTCCATTGGGGCCGGTGGGACAGCGAGGCCACGCTCCGCCACGTTCAGGCGCAAGAGTATTTCACAACCTTTGCGGAGAAAGTGCGCCAGTTTGCTGATGGCCCTCCCACAACGATCAGCGCGGATATCCGCGATCACACGGCAAATTGGTGACTGCCTAGCGGCGCTGGCGCAGCAAGCCCAGCAGCATGACAACAGGGATCAATAAGAAAATTATCCACTGCGGCATGACCCAGAGCGTTCCCAACAACGTTGCGCCATAGAAGATAAACAAAAATGCAAACAAGACTTGAACGGCACCGATGGTAACCGCCAACGCCGTGTTGGCATTGTGAGCAAGCCATAGACAGCCCAAGGCAAACACCAACAAGATGGCCGTGATCGCGTGCCACAGCACAGCGCCTATTGCACGCACGTCCTCTGGCAGCGCGCTTGCTTGAATAACATGGTGAATTTCCGGGCCGCCCATAAACACGTGGACTCCGGTGGTGAGAAACAAGAGCGCGGCTGCGGCTGTCATCCATGGGTTTAGTTTCAATTTTTCATTCCATACGGCTGCGTATGTTTGTGTTTATCAACCTGCCCCTTGTCAGAGTCAATACGCATGCGTATGGATGGTTATGGCGAAGAGATTATCAAAGGAAGACTGGCTGCGCGCAGGGTTTGTCGCGTTGACAGAAACCGGCCCCAAGGCGCTCAAGGCGGAACCGTTGGCCCGGCGTCTGAACACGACAAAAGGGTCTTTTTATTGGCACTTTGAGGATGTGCCGGCGTTTCATTCTGCGCTTATGACGCTTTGGGAAACACGCGCGTATGCGGAAATCGTGGCCATGGTGGACCGAGAGGACACCGCGGTGCGCAAATTGCGCACGTTGGCCCAAATTGCCGGATCGGGTGCACCGGAGGAATTTGGTGGTATGGCGCTGGAACCTGCGATCCGCGCATGGGCACGCGAAAGCAAGGCGGTGGCCGCAGCGGTGACACAGGTTGACCAGAAACGCATGGCTTATGTGCAGGCGCTGTTTGAAGCCATGGGCTTGACCAATCCAGAGTTGACCCGCGTGCTCTATGCCGCCTTTGTGGGTATGGAAGACCTTGCGGCCCGAGACGGTGTGGACAACGCTCCTGCTTTGGGAACATTGGTAGATTTGATTTTGGCATTACATGAGGCGGATTGATGAGACGGGTATTTTCGACAGCTTTGGTGGCGTTGGGTTTGGCAAGTTGCGGCCCCACGGAAACGGTGACCCAATACGGCGGTGATGCGTACAACTGGCGTCTAACAGAGCTGGACGGCACATCAGTGGACTACGACGCGACGCTGGAATTGTCTGACGGTGGTAACGTTGACGGCGCAGGGCCTTGTAACGGATTTTCGGGTTCACAAAGCAAACCCTACCCATGGATCGCCATCCAGATCGACTTTGTTCAAGAGGTCTATTGCTCCGACATTGATGACGAAGAGCTCTATCTCGCGGCCTTATTGGAGATGACTTTGGTCGAAGTCTCTGGGGCAACGATGGTTTTGAGCAATGATGCAGGGCGTGAGATGGTGTTCAGCGGGATTTCATCTGACGGCTGAGACGATCGATAAAGTGGCCGCGTGCATCAGGCACCGGCCTGTTTCCAAGATCAGGCGCCAGCTTTTCCGACAGGAAATGGCCTGTGGTGGCCAGCGCCAAGAGGATATCCTCGTCGCTGGCTGCACCTTCCCCTCGCATCACCTCAGGCAGGGGCAGCAGTCGGTTGGCCCACTCCCCTGCACCATCGGCTGAGACAGCGCGGCCCGATTTTGGCGATACATAAATCAAGTCCTGAGTGCTGCCGGTGACCGCACATTCCGTAAGATCGAGCCCATAGCCAAGATCTGTCAACAGGGCCATCTCCCACTGTAGATAGGCCAGCGGCCAGATGTCATTCTGCCCCAAAAGATCAAGCAACTGTACGCTTTGCGTATAAAGTGCTGGGTGAGGCTCGCGATCTGGCAGGCAGAAGATCAAGAGCGCGGTCACCGCATTCAAGCCAGCAAGAGCAAGCCGGTCGCCGAGCACCGCTGACCGTGCACGCAGCGGCTCAACGGTAAAGGCCCCGATGTGATCGGAAAGGCGTGCGCGCCACGCAAGATCAAGCTGGCCGCCCGGCTGCAGAATCGGGGTCATTTTGCGGCTGATACCGCCGCGTACAATACCCGCGTGCCGCCCGTGCGCCGCGCTGAACACCTCTAGGATCACCGAGGTTTCCCCATGTTTGCGTGTGCTGAGCACAAAGCCCTGATCGCGCCAATCCATCATCCACTCCTTGGGCTTAGGAAACCCGCTGTGGCCGCGAAAGGAAAGCGGATTGTTGGCTTAATCTGACAGGCCAGGCTCATCCAAAAGATGACGGCCTTGGCGGTCTTCAACTTCAATCACCCACGCGTCGGGATCAAAGCCGCGCTGACGTGCAAGAGTGGCGTCCACCTCAGCCTCGTCTCCTTCTGCCAGCACCACCCATTGCCGGGCTCCGGTCATCAGGTCAAAACTGCGCTGATACACGGTGGCCTTGCCGTCCAATGTGTTGAGCTTCACGAGCACAGCGCCGGCTGTGTCATCCCCATGCGCCACCACAAATGCCGGGATATCGGCCAGACGGAGCCGCGACAAATAGGCATGCACCCAAAAATCAGCCGTTAAACGCATGACAAGCTTTTAAACCCAAGGTAGTAGAAAACACCCGCATTACGCGAACTATGAATTTATTTAAGTTGTTAAGATTGGATATGATCATGCCGTGGCTTGTAAGGCTTCTTTTTCTGGCGGCAGTGGTATTGATTGCGATGTCCGCCAGCGGAGTACTCAACCCCAAAACGCTGCCAGCCGCCCCTATCGCCGTTGCGGTTTTGGCGCTGACTGCCGTAATTTGGGGCGTGTTGGCCCTCATGCGTTCCCGTCGCTGAAGTTGAGCCCCATTTCGGAATAGCGTTCTTTCTCTTCCAGCCAATTGGGGCGTACTTTCACTTGCAAGAACAGATGAATACGGCGCCCCATAAACTCTTCAAGTTCTTCACGTGCCGCCTTTGACACCGCCTTGATGGTTTCGCCTTTGTTGCCCAGCACGATGCCTTTGTGGCCGTCACGCATCACATAGATCATCTGGTCCACACGGGCAGAGCCGTCTTTGCGCTCCTCCCAGTGTTCCGTTTCTACGGTCATCTGGTAGGGCAGTTCCTGATGCAGGCGCAGCGTCAATTTTTCACGCGTGATTTCAGCCGCGATCATGCGCATCGGCAAATCTGCAATTTGATCCTCTGGGTAGAGCCACGGTCCTTCGGGCAACTCTTTGGCCAACCAAGACTTCAGGTCAGCACAGCCAAAACCTTTTTCTGCGGAAATCATGAAGGTGTCGACAAATTTGAAGCGGTCGTTGAGATCTTTGGTCAGCGCCAGCAGCACGTCCGATTTCACCCGGTCAATTTTGTTGATCGCCAGCGCAACCCGGCGACCTTCGCCAAATTCTTGCAGACGCTCCAGAATGGCCTCGACACCTTTGGTCACGCCGCGGTGGGCCTCAACCATCATCACAATCACGTCGGCATCCGCCGCGCCCCCCCAGGCGGCGGCCACCATGGCGCGGTCCAGACGACGGCGCGGGGCAAACAGGCCGGGCGTATCAACAAACACCAGTTGGCTGTCCCCTTCGATGGCCACACCGCGGATACGGGCGCGCGTGGTCTGCACCTTATGCGTCACAATCGAGACCTTCGCCCCCACCATTTGGTTGGTGAGTGTGGATTTGCCCGCATTGGGCTCTCCGATCAGGGCGACGAATCCGGCGCGTTTGGTCATGGGTTTTGGCCTTTGTGAGTCAACGATGACTGGTTAAGGGGCGTCTGTAGCGGAAATTGAGCGCAGGGGCTAGGGGCGTGATGTGCATGGGCGATATGCGGGAGCGCTGTGGCCACCTCGATGCGCGGCAAACCCAGAAACTTGGACGTAAATCTCGCCACTTGAACGGGGATTGTTCCTGATGCAGAGTGATGGAATTCTGCTTTTGATTGAAAATTGATGTTAATTAAATTTTTGAAAGCCCTATTCAGGTCTCCACCTCGACGGGCCTCCTACCAAACGAAGCGGCCAGTTTCCCCGGCCAAGCCCGTGGTGCGAGGCTCCCGTAGCTCTAAAGGCAGACATCGCCCCGATGAGACTACAAAACCAACATCAACACCTGCAAAGAAACAACTCGTCGGAAAATGCTATGTGATTGATGGCGACACCATCGTCATCAACAAAGTACATATCCGCCTGTTTGGAATAGACGCACCGGAGATAGATCAACCCTATGGGAAAAAGGCAAAATGGGCGGTGGTTGCGCTGACGAAGGGCAGAACCGTCACAGCCAATTTGCTTCCCGATAGCAGCTATGACCGTGTTGTGGCCCATTGCGTGCTTGATGACGGCACCGATATAAGCGCCGAGTTGGTGAAGCAGGGTTTAGCGCTGGATTGGGCAAAATTTTCAGGCGGAGCATACCGAGACATGGAAACCGACGGAGCGCGTAAAAAACTCTGGCGCGTCGCGGCCAAACACAAAGGCAAGCTGCGCCCCGGCGTTTGAGCACAGACTTAGCCTACTGGCTCACCTGATCCAGCAGTGCCTTAGCCGCCGCCTGTTCTGCTTTGCGTTTGGAGTTGTCGGTGGCCTCTGCAGAGGTGCCGTTCTCAAGCTTAGCGGCAATTGTGAACACCGGCGCATGATCCGGGCCGGAGCGCTTCACCAGCTCGTAGCTGGGAGGCGGCAATTTACGCGCTTGAGCCCATTCCTGAAGACTGGTTTTCGGGTCGCGTGCGTCTGCTTCCACAGATTTCACGCGGTCACCCCAAAGACGCAGGATCAGCGCCTTGGCGACGTCAAAGCCTCCGTCGCGAAACACAGCCGCCAGCACAGCTTCCATAGCATCGCCCAACAAGGCCTGCTTGCGGCGTCCACCGGACATCATTTCAGACCGGCCCAGTTTCAGCGCCTCACCCAAGTTGATCTCGCGCGCGATATCAGCGCAGGTTTCTTTGCGCACCAACGCGTTGAAACGTGGTGCAAGCGTGCCCTCGGCAGCGGATTTGTCATGTTCCAGAAGCGCTTCGGACATCACGAGCCCAAGCACACGGTCTCCCAAAAACTCCAACCGTTGGTTGTCCTGACGGGTGGGAGAGGACATGGACGAGTGGGTCACGGCGCGCACCAGCAGTTCGGGGCGGGAAAATTTGTGCCCCAATCGCGACTCGAGCGCCTTCAGTTCAGCAGATAGCTTCACGCGATCCCTCACTCGACCCCTTTGAAAAAGCGGTCACCACGCCATGTCCAGAAGGCAAACATAGAGCGGCCAGCAGAGGAGAACATAATGCGATCCGCGCGGCCAATCAGGTTTTCATAAGGCACAAAGCCAACGCCACGTGCGGATTGCGGCACACGGCTGTCGGTGGAGTTGTCGCGATTGTCACCCATGAAGAAAAAGTGGCCATCGGGCACTGTGTAGACGCCGGTGTGATCAGATTGCTGATCGGTGATGTTCAGCGTGCTGTATGTGACGCCATTTGGCATGGTTTCAACGATGCGAGACTTTGCGCACACGCCGCCATCGCCAACCGGGCCATTTTCACAACGCGGGCGGTGACCTTGCGGACCTTGGGGGCCATATTCTTCGGTGAACACGCCCCCGTCTTCGCGCTTGACGGCTTTGCCATTGATCAGAAGCGCACCGTTTTTGACCTGAATTTTGTCACCGGGCAGACCAACCAAACGTTTGATAAAGTCAAAGCCCGTCACAGGGTGGCGGAAGACCACCACATCGCCACGTTCGGGATCCCCCCCCAGAATGCGGTCGTTGTTGCCTTTGCCAAGCCAACCGCAGATGTCTTCTGCGTCCACATTCAGGCCGACGGCGGGAATACGCACCGACGGGCAGGAGGCGTAAGAGTAGCCGTAGGTCATCTTATTGACGAAGAGGAAGTCCCCGATCAGAAGGGTGTCTTTCATCGATCCAGACGGAATCCAGAACGGCTGAAAAAACAGGGTGCGAAACACCCCTGCGATCAGCAGCGCCCAGAAAATCGTTTTGATGGTCTCGACAATGCCGCTCTCACTTTTGGCGTTTTCGGCCATTTGGGTCTCTCTCCGCTCGAATTGGCTACCGTTTTTGGTCTGGGATTACATGCGGGTGCGGGGGCAAGGTGTCAACCCGACTGCGCGGAGTCTTGTGTGATTGGGCGGGCTTCGATCACAACAAAGGCCTGTGCCCAAGGGTGATCATCCGTCAACGTCACGTGAATGATCGCCTCATGGCCTGCCGGGGTCATCTCCGCCAGCCGCTCTTTGGCCCATCCGGTGACCTCCATCACCGGCTGCCCAGTGCGCAGGTTTTTCACCGCCATGTCTTTCCAGCTGATGCCCATGGCAAGGCCCGTGCCCAATGCCTTTGAGCAGGCCTCTTTGGCAGCCCAACGTTTGGCATAGGTGCCAGCAACATCGCGACGACGTTCCGCTTTCGCCTGTTCCACCTCGGTGAAAACGCGATTTTTGAAGCGGTCCCCAAAGCGCTCAATGGTGCCGGTGATGCGCTCGATGTTGGCCAAGTCTGTGCCGATGCCCAAGATCATTGCAGCCTCGCCGTGAAGATTTTGAAGGCTGCAAATCCAAAAAACCCGGCAAAGCCGAGATCAAACAAACGGCTTGCGCGGCGATAGCCTCGGACCACCCGCTCAGAGGAGAACAACAGCGCATAGCCCAGAAACACAAGCGCCGAGCCCGCATAAAGCAGCCCGAAATATCCAAACAGAATAGTCGGTGTGGCCGTGGCGGGGGCGACGATGGCATAAATTGACCCCCAGCCCAGAATGGCCTTCGGGTTGGTGACGTGCACAGCAGCGCCTTTGGCAAACAGCACGCCAAAGCTGCCTTGAAACGGGGTGCCTGCAGCGGTCAACGTGCCTTTGGCCATAACCCGTTTCAAAGCTTTAAATGCAAGCCAGCTCAAGTAGGCCGCGCCAACGTAGCGCATGGTTTCAAACACCCAGACGTTGGCGAGCATGATCGCCGACAAACCAAGGGCGGCGGCAATGCCCCAGCCCGCAGAGCCTGCGAGAATGCCCAAAGCAAAGGCTAACCCAGAGCGGCGCCCTTCTGCCATCGCCGTGCCCGCGATGCCCATGGTCGCCGGACCGGGGGAGCCGCCTCCCAAGAGCCAAGCGATCCAAATGGCCACAAACTCCGGCGTGATCAGCTCGGTGATCATGTGCGGGCGTCATCCATCAGACGGCGCATTTCGCGTATGGCGGGCTCCAAACCAAGGAAGATCGACTCGCCAATCAGGAAGTGGCCGATGTTGAGTTCCATGACTTCGGGCAAAGACGCGATTGGCGCGACAGTGTCATAGGTCAAACCGTGGCCCGCGTGCACTTCCAGCCCCAAAGAGTGCGCGAAGGTCGACATTTCGGTCAGCCGTGCCAGCTCTGCATCGCGCTCCTCATAGCGGCCTTCGGCGTGGTAGTCGCAATAGGCGCCGGTGTGCAGTTCGATCACTTGAGCACCGATGCGGTTGGCAGCCTCGATTTGCGCGGCATCGGCGGCAATGAAAATCGACACCCGGCAGCCGACATCGCGCAGAGGTGCAATAAAATGCGCCAGTTTGTTTTCCTCGCGCGCCACTTCCAGACCACCCTCAGTGGTGCGCTCTTCGCGCTTTTCGGGCACGATGCAGACCGCATGGGGTTTGTGGCGCAACGCGATGGCCTGCATCTCGTCGGTGGCAGCCATCTCAAAGTTGAGCGGTACGGTGAGGGCCTCCATCAGGCCATCGATGTCCGTATCGGTGATATGGCGGCGGTCTTCGCGCAGATGCGCGGTGATGCCATCAGCGCCGGCCTCTTCCGCCAATTTGGCGGCCCGCACCGGATCAGGATAGGCCGAACCGCGCGCGTTGCGCACCGTGGCCACGTGGTCAATGTTCACACCCAAGCGCAGCATCGCAAATCCTTCAGGCAAGTTTGATCGTATTTCTGGGAGACTAGGACGCGCGCGCCGCAAGGAAAACCGGTTTTTTGTGCTGGTACAATTGCCGTTCAGGCATCACCGCTCTTGTCGCACGTTGGCGGCATGTTTCTCAGCACGGGCGCGGGCCAAAGCGATGCGTTCGACAAATTTCGCAGACCGACGTTTTTGGTAGGCGCGGATCACTGGCACCGAGAGGTAGTACATAACCGTGGCTGCGACGATGCCGGGAATGATGCCGCCCACCATATAGGGAAAGAACACCTCGTCATAAAACACCCGCAGGCCGTGCCAATCCGCCACATCCTCGGTGAACATGGCCCAGAAATTGTGCCACAGATCGCCCCCCGCATTGGCAAATTTGCCTGCCAATGTACCTTTGTCGCCCTCTTCGAATTCCGTGCCCAGCAGGAAGTGACCGGTTTTCAGAGAGATCACTCCAATTGGAAGATAGGTCAGCGGATTTCCAAAGAAGGTCGCAAGCAATGCGGCCAACAAATTGCCGCCCAGAATGCGTGCCAGAATCGCTGCCACCAAAAAATGCATGGTGTAAAACGGGGAAAATGTGGTGAACACACCAGCCCAAATGCCACGCCCAATCGTTTCAGGTGATCCCGGCAGGCGATGCAGCCTGTGCTGCACATAGCGCGCAGCCCGCCCCCAACCGCCGCGAGGATAGAAAAACTCTCCAACAATGCGGAGAATTGGTCTTCTATCGCGGCGCTTAAATACCACGTGGGCTTCCTTACGTTGGTCAGCTTGTCAGCGCGTTGCGCGCCAACTCCGGGTTTCTATATCGTTCGATTTCGGCCACATCGGTTTCGGCTTCCATGGCCAACATCAGCTTATGGAGATGCTCCGCGTCACCGAGATCCACACTGATCAGAATGCGGTAAAAATCAGGTTTCCGATCCACAAACTCCAGATCAGAGATATTGGCCTTATTCTCGCCAATCAATGTGCAAAGTCGTCCCAGAACACCAGCGTCATTCCCGATCGTGACCAGCAATTGCACGGTGTAGATTGGTTTGTGTTTGCCCGCGTGCCAATGCAGATCCAACCATCTGTCCGGCTGGTCCTCATAGTTGGAAAGAGAATCGCAATTGATGGCATGCACCACCACACCCTGGCCGCGGTAGGTGATCCCCACGATCCGCTCGCCGGGCAAAGGCTGGCAGCAAGGCGCGCGCTGAAAGCTTTGATCAACGGACAGGCCAATCACGGCACGTTCCGCCGCAACGCCCTCGGTCTCCACCTGTGTCAAATCGGGATAGACCGCCTGCAGCACCTCTTGTGCGGACAGCTCAGCCGATCCCAGACGCGCCAGAACCTCATCGCGATCTTTCAGGCGCAGATGCTTGGCCGCCATCCCAAGCGCCTTGTCGGTTGCTTTTTTGCCGACATGCTCAAAGGCTGAACGCGCAAGCTCGGCCCCCAATTTCACATAGCGCTCCCGGTCCATTTCCCGCAGAGCCCGACGGATGGCGGTGCGGGCTTTCCCGGTTTTGGCAATATCAAGCCACGTCGCCTGAGGCATCTGACCTTCGGCGGTGATGATCTCCACCGATTGACCGTTCTTGATACGGGTCCAGAGCGGAACGCGGCGGTGGTCCACCTTTGCGCCCACACAGGCATGGCCAATGCGAGTGTGGATGGCATAGGCAAAATCAATTGGTGTCGCGCCACGTGGAAGCTTCACCACCTCGCCTTTGGGTGTGAAACAGAACACCTGATCCGAATACATCTCAAGCTTCACAGCTTCGAGGAAATCTTCGTGATCTTCTTCGGCATCAAACTGTTCTGTCAGACCAGAAATCCACTTCACAGGATCAACAGCAAAGGGGTTTTCACCACGCACCCCGTCTTTGTACGACCAATGTGCAGCCACACCGGATTCTGCCACATCATGCATTTGGCGCGTGCGAATTTGCACCTCTACCCGGCGTCCGTTGCGGCCAGATACGGTGGTGTGAATGGACCGATACCCGTTGGATTTTGGCTGACTGATATAGTCCTTAAACCGCCCGGGCACCGCACGCCAGCGTCCGTGAATCACACCAAGCGCCCGATAGCAGCTGTCTTCTGAATCGGTGATAATGCGGAACCCATAGATGTCTGACAGACGTGAGAACCCCTGATCTTTCTCCTGCATCTTACGCCAGATCGAATAGGGTTTTTTGGCACGGCCATAGACATCGCCGGCGACATTGTTGTCAGACAACACTTGCTGCATGTCAGCCGTGGTCTTCTCAATGACATCACCGGTTTCTTTTTGCAGCGTCACAAAACGGCGCAAGAGCGACGCACGGCCATCAGGGTTGAGCACCTTAAAAGCGAGATCTTCCAACTCGTCACGCATCCATTGCATACCCATGCGCCCTGCAAGCGGCGCGTAGATATCCATGGTTTCACGTGCTTTTTGCGCCTGTTTGTCGGGCCGCATGGCCTTGATGGTGCGCATGTTGTGCAGACGATCAGCCAGCTTGACCAAAATAACCCGCAGGTCCTTGGACATCGCCATAAACAGCTTGCGAAAGTTCTCAGCTTGTTTGGTTTCCGAAGACGACAGCTGAAGGTTGGTCAGCTTGGTTACGCCATCCACAAGACCGGCAATTTCCCCGCCAAATTTCTCCGCAACCAGATCGTAGGACGCTTTGGTGTCTTCAATCGTATCATGAAGAAGTGCTGTGATGATGGAGGCGTCATCCAGATGTTGTTCCGCCAAAATGCAAGCAACATCGATGGGATGAGTGAAATAAGGTTCGCCGGAGTGGCGAAATTGACCATCGTGCATCTCGCGGCCAAAGTCATAGGCCGCGCGAATCAAGTCATCGTTTGATTTGGGGTTGTAGGCGCGAATGAGATTTACGAGATCGTCCGCAGGGATCATTTGCGCCCACCATAGTTCCTAGGGCTTAGCCCTGTCCTTGCGCTTCCATCAGGGCGCGCAGCAATTTCTCTTCGGACATATCGTCCTCTGCGGGGGCATCCGCCTCGGCACCCATCAGAAGCGCCATACGGTCTTCTTCTGGTTCATCAACCTCGATCTGGCTCTGGTTGGCCTCGATCAGACGCTCGCGCAGCTCATCCGCAGTCTGCGTTTCTTCTGCAATCTCGCGCAGCGATACCACAGGGTTTTTGTCGTTGTCGCGATCCAGAGTGATCGCGGCGCCGGCGGAAATTTCACGGGCACGGTGTGACGCAAGCATCACCAGCTCAAAGCGGTTCTGTACTTTGTCTACGCAGTCTTCAACGGTCACGCGGGCCATCAGGCACTCCATTCGTTATGGATCGGGTCGGAAGTCGTGTATGTAAGCGGGATTGCCCCCCTTGACAAGCAAGTTTCACAGAGGTTTTGGCTCATCTTGGGCGGTTTGAGGCAATTGCGCAAACATTTCACCCACAGTAAGGCCCAAAATAGGATGACGTGACGTCATCGCTATGTCCCTTAAGGGGCCCAACACAAATGCGCGATCTTGCAAACGCGGATGCGGAAGAATCAGTTGATCCGGCGCCACCTCTTTCTGTTTCTCAAGGGGTAAATTGCGCCACAGGGCATGTGTCTCAAGGTTCGGAAGAACGATGTTGTCTAATGAAATCAGATCGATATCAACGGGCCGCGCGCCCCAGCGGATGATGCGCTCCCGCCCAAAACTCAACTCAATAGTATGCAAACGATCCAATAACGTTTCCGGCATAAGATTTGTACGAATTGCCAACGCGGCGTTGATATAATCTGGCCCTGCTCCCGCAGGAAAACAGGGGGTTTTGTAAAACCGGCTCACTGCGCGAAGTTGAATACCGTTAGAATTCAATTGCATGATCGCCCTCGCAATGGTTTCATTGGGGGTACCGAATTCAGAAGACATATTGCTTCCAAGCGCTAATAGTCCAAAACTATCCACATTTTCTCCACTTAATACCAAAGGGTGGAATACATCCTGCCGCTAACGCTTGATAGCGCGAAAAATATGTTTATTTTAGATACGCTGCAGCGCCCACTCAAATTTCACTCACGGGACATTCCAAGCGCGGCAGAGCCAGAAAGGACATTTTGATGTTTTACAAAGACGAACGGCTTGCGCTGTTCATAGACGGATCGAATCTATATGCGGCCGCGAAGTCGCTTGGGTTTGATATCGACTACAAGCTTCTGCGGCAGGAATTTATGCGCCGTGGTAAGCTGCTGCGGGCCTTCTATTACACAGCGCTGCTTGAAAACGATGAATACTCACCGATCCGCCCATTGGTTGATTGGCTCCACTACAACGGCTTCACCATGGTGACCAAAGCGGCCAAAGAGTACACCGACTCCCAAGGCCGCCGTAAGGTCAAGGGGAACATGGACATCGAACTGGCCGTGAATGCGATGGAATTGGCACCGCATGTTGACCACATTGTTCTGTTCTCCGGGGATGGAGATTTTAGACCATTGGTGGAAAGCCTGCAGCGGCAAGGCGTACGGGTGTCCGTGGTGTCCACAATCCGCAGCCAACCGCCAATGATCAGCGACGAACTGCGCCGTCAGGCCGACAACTTTATTGAGTTGGATGGACTGCGCGACGTGGTTGGCCGCCCCCCACGTGATCCGCTGCCAGAGCACAGCCGCGAAGCCGAAATGGCGGACGACTGAGCACTGCCAGAGACAATCGGGTGACAAAGACCGGGGTGCCATGCATCCCGGTTTTTTGTTGCGCGTTTGGAGATGAATTGCGGACAGTCACGGGCGTGACTGGGCATTGATCTGGTCATGTCGTTGGATCACGTCTTCGGGCCAGGTGCTTTTGATAAAGGCCAAGACATCAACAATATCCTGATCACTCAGATTGCCCTCAAACCCAGGCATGTTGCTCTCATAGCCCTGACCCACAACTGTCTCGCTGCCGTATTTGGTTATGGCAAACAAGAGCGTATCCGGATGGTGCCATGTATGGCCACTTTGGTCATGTGGCGGGGCGGGCATCCGGCCATCTGCGCCCATTTGACGCCAATTGGCCTCGCCTTCCAGATTGGCGCCATGGCAGTCCGCGCAATTTTCGGCATAAATCAAAGCACCGCGCGTGGTGTTCTCTGCAAGACTGTATGGCAGTGAAATTTCGGCGGCGTCGGCACCAGTCTCGCGCCCCAAAAGCAGCCATGCGGCGGCCCCGACAGCGATGACACAGAGGGCGACAAGGCGTGGCAAATTACGTGACATGGTTTTCTCCGTGATTTGTTTTGTCGCTAGCAGTCTCCCCTGCTGGAAGGTCAAGCACTGGACGACAGCGCGAGAAACCCCTACCTCTTGGCCAAGACCATTGTGGAGTTGAACCGATGAGCAAACCGCCCCTGTCCATCCACCTTGCCGCCCCACGCGGTTTCTGTGCGGGTGTTGATCGCGCCATCAAGATTGTGGAGATGGCACTGCAAAAATGGGGGGCTCCTGTCTTTGTGCGGCATGAGATTGTACACAACAAATTTGTGGTCGACGGTCTGCGCGACAAAGGTGCGGTGTTTGTGGAAGACTTAGACGAATGCCCGGATGACCGCCCGGTGATCTTCTCGGCGCATGGGGTCGCCAAAGTGGTGCCAGCGGAAGCTGAGCGGCGCAATATGATCTATGTGGATGCGACCTGCCCTTTGGTGAGCAAAGTACATATCGAAGCTGAGCGCCACTCTGAAAACGGATTGCAGATAATCATGATCGGCCACGCGGGCCACCCGGAGACCATTGGCACGATGGGTCAACTGCCAGACGGTGAGGTTCTTTTGGTTGAGACAGAGTCGGATGTCGACTCAGTAGAGGTCCGCGATCCAGATCATTTGGCCTTTGTGACCCAGACCACCCTGTCTGTGGATGACACCCAAGGGATTGTGGCGGCACTCAACAGGCGGTTCCCCAAGATTGTGGGTCCCCATAAAGAAGACATTTGTTACGCCACCACCAACCGACAAGAGGCGGTAAAAGAGGTCGCCCCAAAGGTGGATGCCATGCTGGTGGTGGGCGCGCCTAACTCTTCAAATTCCAAACGATTGGTGGAGGTGGGCGCAAAGAACGGATGTGCCTACAGCCAATTGGTGCAGCGCGCCGGCGACATAGACTGGCGGGCGCTCGAAGGGATTTCAGCGCTTGGCATCACAGCAGGAGCGAGCGCGCCGGAAGTGTTGGTGAACGAGGTGATTGACGCCTTCCGCGAGCGATTTGATGTCAGCGTGGAAATTGTTGAGACTGCGGTGGAGCGGGTGAATTTCAAAGTGCCGCGGGTGCTGCGGGATGTAGAAGCCGCAACTTAAGCGGCGCAAAGCGGGGACCTTCCCCGCCGCTGACCAGGCGCGCCTCCCCAGACCTAAATGGAACCAGCCCGAAGCCTTCACAGAGGGGAACCCATGCAAGAAAGACAGATCCCAAATGCACCGCTCTCTTTGGGGCTGGCTGGATTGATCCCTTTTGTATGGGGCGCGCTGAGTTTTCTCATTCCTGATCTTGCACTTTGGGGCACGCAGGTGTTCGGCCCCCGGTTTGTGGGTCCTTATATTCAGCTGTTTTACGGCGCGATCATTTTGAGTTTCATGTCAGGTGTTCTTTGGGGGTTCGCCACCAAAGCCAACGGTCAGCAGGCTGCGATTGGCTATGCTCTCTCAACCATACCGGCGCTTTGGGCGTTTTTTATGACGGGTGGCGGGCCTGTAAGTGCGGGCACCAATTTGATGTTTGGTTTCGCCGGCCTTCTGCTGCTGGACTATACCTTTTTCTCTTGGGGGCTAACGCCGCGATGGTGGATGCGCCTGCGCCTGTTGCTTACCATCATTGTTCTTGCCAGCCTAAGCGTTGGCGTCATGTTTTAGATCACAGATTTAGAGGGATACGTTATGATTTCCATCCAGTTTCTTGTGACCGCATTTGTCGTGGTCATCGCGCCGGGCACCGGGGTGATTTACACCTTGGCGATGGGGCTGGGGCAAGGCCCTCGCGCAGCCCTTTGGGCGGCTTTGGGGTGCACGTTTGGAATTGTGCCACATTTGCTCGCGGCGACTCTTGGGCTTGCAGCGGTGCTGCACACGTCGGCGGTCTTGTTTAACGTCGTGAAATTCGCAGGCGTTGCCTATTTGCTCTATCTGGCGTGGCAAGCGGTGCGCAGCGGCGGCGCGCTTGCTGTGACGGCTGAGAGCACAACGCAACACGGCTATACTGTCGCGCGACGCGGCGCGTTGATCAATATTCTGAACCCCAAACTGTCCGTGTTCTTTCTGGCGTTGCTGCCGCCTTTCCTAAGTGGGAATGCAGCAACAGCGACGTTGGAAATGGCCATGTTAGGGAGCGTTTTCATGGCGCTGACCTTTGCCGTGTTTGTGATCTACGGGCTGTTTGCAGCCAAAGCGCGGGATGTGATGTTGAGCAGTGAACGGGTGATGACATGGCTCAACCGCAGCTTCGCCGCGCTCTTTGTCGCGCTCGCCGGTCGGCTGGCGATAGAGCGCGCATGAGCGACAAGGAGACCATGGCGGTTTATGCAAAGGCCGCAGGGGACTATGCCAAGCGGTTCGCACGGGTCGAAGACGCAGACATAGATCAGTTCAGCGATTTACAAGCTTTGTTTGCGCTCCTGCCAGACGCTGGGTTGGTGCTTGATTTGGGCTGTGGCCCGGGGCAATGGGCCGCCAAGATTCGCGATGCCGGATATCGAATTGAAGCTATGGATGCATCGCCGGAAATGGCGGCGTTGGCCAAAGACCGCTATGATCTGGACGTGACCGTTGCGACTTTTGACAGCCTCCAAGCTGAGGATATGTATGATGGCATCTTTGCCAACTTCAGCCTATTGCATGCGCCCCGCTCCGAATTTCCCACGCACTTGGCGCGGATCTATCGCGCGCTGAAACCCCGCGGCGCGTTTCACATTGGCATGAAGCTTGGCGAGGCGGAGGGACGCGATCACCTTGGGCGGTTTTACAGCTACTACAGCGAGGTGGAGCTGGCCGCGCTGTTGACGGCCGCTGGCTTCACGGTGGTGCGCAAAAGAACCGGCAGCGCCAAAGGATTGGCTGGCACCAGGGACACATTTGTCATACTGACCGCACATGGCTGATTTGATTGCATATACCGATGGCGCATGTTCTGGAAATCCGGGTCCGGGAGGCTGGGGTGTGCTGCTGCAGGCCAAAGAGGGTGCGGCTGTTGTGAAGACCCGCGATTTGTCTGGCGGGGACGCGCTGACAACCAACAACAAGATGGAATTGATGGCGGCCATTATGGCGCTTGAAACGCTTGAGCGCCCCAGCAAATTGACCGTGGTGACCGACAGCAAATACGTGATGGACGGCGTGACCGGGTGGATTTTTGGCTGGAAGAAGAATGGCTGGAAAACCGCGGCAAAGAAGCCCGTAAAGAACGTTGAGCTATGGCAGCGTTTGGATGCTGCACAGGCGCGACATCAGGTGACCTGGGAATGGGTCAAAGGCCACGCGGGTCATCCGGGAAACGAGCGTGCGGATGAGTTGGCGCGCGCGGGTATGGCACCTTTCAAAAAGGGGTGAGACCTATTTGCGGTAATGCGTCGGCACGATGATCAGCGCGCCAATAGAGGCGACAATCGCATTCATACCGGGGCTGCCAAAGCCAAAGCCAAACATACGGCTGACCATAAAGAACAGAAACGCGCCACCAATACAGATGATGATCGATGGCAGGTATCCGTTGTGCGTAAAGCGGCTGCGCTCCGCTGCATACCCAATGATACCGGCGATGATAACTGTGCCGAAAAAGGCAAAAAACATAGCGCGCCCCTAGATGTGCTGACCTTTGACAAGCGGAAAGCCCCGCAAGAAGATATCTGCATCCTGCGCGCCTTTGCCTGCACGTTGCAAGCGCAAGAGTTGCACAGCCCCCTCACCGCACGCCACAGTGATCACGTCATCTAGGATTTCGCCGGGTGCGCCGGTGCCTTCTGCAAGGCGAGACGCGAGAAGCTTCACGCGCTGTCCGTCAATGTCCGTCCAAGCGCCCGGAAAAGGAGAGAGACCGCGAATTTTGCGATCCACCTCTGCGGCAGGCACTGAGAAATCAACACGCGATTCAGCTTTGTCGATCTTTTCAGCATAGGTGACACCCTCGTCTGTTTGAGGCTGAGGCGTTAGTTGTGGGAGTGTGGCCAGAGCCTCCACAATCGCAGACGCGCCGAGCACCGCCAGGCGGTTGTGCAACTGTAGGGTGGTTTCTTCTGTTTCGATGGGAATGGCACGTCGCAAAAGCACCGGTCCCGTATCCAGCCCTGCGTCCATCTGCATGATGCAGACACCCGTTTCTGCGTCCCCTGCCATAATCGCGCGGTGGATCGGTGCAGCCCCGCGCCAACGTGGCAAGAGGCTCGCATGGATATTGAGG
Organism: Shimia sp. NS0008-38b; assembly: GCF_040370365.1. Taxonomy (NCBI): domain Bacteria; kingdom Pseudomonadati; phylum Pseudomonadota; class Alphaproteobacteria; order Rhodobacterales; family Roseobacteraceae; genus Shimia; species Shimia sp. NS0008-38b. Next base: position 508,261 of record NZ_BAABWQ010000002.1, read on the forward strand.
CAACCAAGTTTTGGTGCATCAAGCACCGCTTGTGGCAGGATCAAACCGTAAGCAACAACCACGCCAATGTCGGCTTTCAAATCGGCTATTGTTTGTTGCACCTCATCATTGCGCAAGCTTTTGGGGTGATGAACCGCGAGGCCTAATTCCAACGCGCGGGCGTGCACAGGTGTAGGGCGGTCCTTTTTGCCGCGCCCGGCCGGGCGTGGTGGTTGGCAAAAGACAGCAGCGATCTCGTGGCCTGCCTCCACCAATGCATTCAACACGGATACGGAAAAGTCAGGGGTGCCCATAAAAAGGATGCGCATGGCGGTCTCTCCTGTTGCAGCTGTCTTTTAGCGGTGTTTTTGCGCTTTTTTGATCAGCATGGCACGTTTGGTTTTGCTGAGATGGTCAAAATACATCTTGCCGTTGATGTGGTCGATCTGGTGTTGCACTGACGTGGCCCAGAGCCCCACGAAGTCTTTTTCCACCGTCTCGCCGGTGTGGTCCATGTAGCGCACTGTCACCGCACGAGGGCGGGAAATTTTGGAAGAAACACCAACAAGATTAGGGCTGGCCTCTTCATGCTCGCGCAACTGAACGGAAGCGTGCAAGATTTCTGGATTGGCCATGCGGATCGCTTGTTTGCCGTCTTCAGTTGCGTCCACAACAATCAGACGCAGCATTTCGCCAATTTGGTTTGCGCCCATGCCAACGCCGGGCATGGCATACATTGTGTCAATCAGATCATCCCAGACCTGTCGCACTTGATCCGTGATTTCTGACACTGGCGCAGCTGCGGTGCGCAGGCGTTTGTCGGGCCACGGCAGACATGGTCGAACGGTCATGGGGCGTATCCTTCTAAAATCTCAGCACGAGCCAGCTCCGGCAAATGGTCCAGAGTCACTCGCCCTTCCAGATGGTCGATTTCGTGCTGGATACAGCGGGCTTCAAAGCCGTCAAAGCTGCTTTCGTGCACGTGACCATGTTCGTCCGACCAACGCACCGTGATCTGAGCTGGGCGCTCAACCGACACCATAAGACCAGGAATAGAGAGACATCCTTCGTCCATATGCTCATGCATTTCACCGCTTGCCGTAATCTCTGGATCAAGGAACGCCATTGGCGTGCGTGTGCCCTCTTTCCACGTGCAATCCATCACAAAGACACGTTTCATCACCCCCACCTGCGGGCCAGCCAAGCCGCGTCCGGGCGCCGCGTACATGGTGTCAAACATATCCGCGATCAGCGCACGCAAATCTTCGCCGCCAACCGGCACACAGGGTTGTGCCAGCCGGGGATCAGGATAGATCACAAGCGGCAGAACGCTCATCCGCGCGCCATCTCGCGTTTCATTTTCTGTGACTTGCGGGTGATCATCTGCCGCTTCATCGGCCCGAGATAATCGATGAACAATTTGCCATTCAGGTGGTCGATTTCATGCTGTACACACGTGGCCCAGAGCCCATCGAAGTCTTTCTCCTGCGGGTTCCCATCCATATCGATCCATCCCACACGCACCGCGGCTGGGCGGGTCACATCGGCATATTGCTCTGGAATGGACAGGCAGCCCTCCTCATAGACGTTCAAATCGTCGGAGCTGCTCAGCACCTCGGGATTGAACATCACCACTGGCTCTGGCTCACCCTCTTTGACACAATCCATCACAATCAGCCGATCCAAAACACCAACCTGTGGGGCCGCCAAACCAATGCCGGGAGCATGGTACATGGTTTCAAGCATGTCGTCGGCCAAAGCACGCAAATCGTCGCTCAGATCAGCAACGGGCGCACAGGGTTTCTTGAGGCGCGGGTCGGGGTGGATGAGAATGGGCTTAATCATGGCCCTCCATCTAGGGCAGTCACGCCGCGCGCGCAACGGGGGAAGCGTTTGGCGTGCGCATGGGGTTGCACATGGGTCGCAAATCAGTAGCGTGACTTGCGATGTTAAGCAAAGGACTTCCACATGAGTTTCGACGAGATCATTGATCGTTTTGGCACCCATTCCGTGAAATGGGACATGATGGAAAAGATCTATGGTGTGCCGGCAGAAGACGGAATCGCCATGTGGGTGGCCGATATGGATTTCCGCCCACCGCAGTGTGTGAGCGATGCCATTGGCAAGATGCAGTCGCAGGGTGTGTATGGCTACTACGGTGATGAAACCGCCTATCGCGAGGCGATCTGTTGGTGGATGAAAGAGCGCCACGGATGGGACGTAGAGGCCGATGCGATATTCACCACCCATGGTTTGGTGAACGGCACCGCGCTGTGTGTGGATGCTTATACGAAGCCGGGTGACGGGGTGGTGCTCACGACGCCAGTCTATCACGCGTTTGCCAGAGTAATCAAAGCTGCGGGGCGTGACGTGGTGGAGTGCCCATTGGCGCTCAACGATGGCCGCTATGAAATGGATTTTGCAGCGTGGGACGCGCAGATGAAAGGACATGAAACCATGTTCATTCTGTGCTCGCCCCACAACCCCGGCGGCCGTGTTTGGACACGCGAAGAGCTGCAGGGGGTTGCCGATTTCTGCAAACGTCATGATCTGATCTTGGTCAGTGATGAGATCCACCATGATTTGGTTTATCCGGGACACACACATATCCCCATGACCAATGTGGACGCCAGCATTCTGGACCGGCTTGTCATGATGACTGCCACCACCAAGACGTTTAACATCGCAGGCAGCCATTCAGGCAACGTGATTGTTCCAGATGAAGCTCTGCGTGCCAAATTTGCCGGACGCATGGCGGCACTGGGTATTTCAGCAAACAGCTTTGGGCTCTATATGGCGGAAGCGGCCTATACGCCCGCAGGGGCGGAATGGGTCGACGGGCTGATCACCTACCTCGATGGCAACCGCAAGATACTGGATGCGGCGATCGCCGATATCCCGGGTGTGGGCTCCATGGCGTTGGAGGCGACATATCTGAGCTGGGTCAACTTTGCGGACACTGGCATGCCGCGTGAGGATTTCACGCGGCGCGTGGAACAAGACGCACGGATCTGCGTGAACCATGGGACCACGTTTGGCAAAGGCGGAGATACATTTCTGCGGTTTAACATCGCCACACCGCGTGCCCGTGTAGAAGAAGCCGCCGCGAGACTGCGCGCAGCTTTCTCTGATCTACAATAGCCCCAACCAACATGCTCCCGCTGCGGAGGAGGTCACATCATCGATGTGACCAACCCCGCGCGGAATGGGGCTCAGCTGCGTTGCGCCTGTCAGGACGTGTGACCAGTCAGAAACGCGGCTTTACCTGATCTAACGGAATGAGAAACCTCAGGGTGAATGAACGCGAGGCAAAGAGAAGCAGCGCCCCAAGCGGACGTGGTGACTGAAGCTAAGATGGCGTTCTCCGCAACGCTCAATCTGTGTCTATTGCCATCAACGGCGCAGGGATTTGCCATCTGCATCAAACGGCGGTTCAGACAAAATTGTGGCCTTATGCGGCTGTCCAAGGACCATCACCTCAACCTCATCCCCCGGATTTGCGTCTTTGACAAAGCCGAGCGCAAGGGACATGCCGACAGTATAGCCATATGCACCTGATGTGACGCGCCCAATGCCTTTCCCGTCTTTGAAGATGGGCTCTCCACCGGTGGCATCCGCATTTGAAGCTGTCACATCAGCCTCATGGAGATGCAGGAGGCAAAGGTGTTCTCGTGCGGCGTTTTCCATCACTTTCTGGGCGGCGCCTTTGTTCAAGAAGTCCTTTTCAAATTTGCACAGACGATCCAGCTCCACTTCTTGCGGCCAGTATTCTGGGCTGTACTCGCGCGACCACGACCCGTACCCTTTTTCGACACGCAGGCTCATCAACGCACGGCTGCCAACCGGACCAGCGCCAAACGCCTTTCCGGCGTCGATCAACGCGCCATACAGACGGGCCTGATCTTCGGTTTTGCAGTGCAGCTCCCATCCCAAATCGCCGGTGAAAGACACCCGCAGGGCCAAGACCTGAACCCCTGCAAGCTCAATCAATTGACTGCGCATAAAGGGGAAATCTGCCGTCGCAAGTGAGGTATTGGTCAGGCGCTGCAAAAGAGCGCGGGACTTAGGGCCAGCAACGTTAAAACCACACATCGCTTCGGTTTGGCTGTCAAAGGTGGTCCCTGCGGGCAAAGGCACCTCTTTGAAGAAGCGCTTGTGATACCGTTCCGCAAGGCCAGAGCCAATGACCCAAAACTCATCTTCAGCCACCCGTGTCACGGTAAAATCGCCCGCAATCCCACCGCGTTTAGAGATCAGGGGTGTCAGGCAAGAACGGCCCAGATTTTTTGGCATGTTGTTTGCAAACACCGCATTCAACCAGTCGGCCGCACCTGCGCCTTTGCAGCGGTACTTGGCGAAGTTGGATATATCAATGATGCCAGCATGATCGCGCAGCATCTTGCACTCTTTTCCGACGGCCCCCCACCAATTTTGCCGGGTAAAGCCATTGGTATCAGACGCACCGGGCGTGTCTGAAAACCAAAGTGGGTGTTCCCACCCGGCGTTCAGACCAAAGACAGCCCCCATCTCCATTTGCATTTCATAGATGGGACGCGTGCGGGCCGGGCGGCCTGCGCTGCGTTCTTCGTTGGGGAAGTGAATGGCAAAGCGGTGGGCGTACTGATCCTCAACCCGCGCTTTGGTGAAGTCTTTCGTCGCCCAGGTGTCAAACCGCGCCAGATCCCATGCGAACATGTCGTATTCTGTTTCACCCTCGATGATCCACTGCGCGGCCATCAGCCCCATGCCGCCAGATTGAGAGAACCCGGGAATGATGCCATTGCAACAGAAGTAGCCTTCTGTTTCGGGAACAGGCCCCATCAGCACATTGGAATCTGGGGACCAAATCATCGGGCCATTGATCACACGTTTGATCCCGGCCTCACCAACCGCGGGCACGCGTTCAATGGCGTTCATCATGTTCTCTTCGATCCGGTCCAGATCATCCGGAAAAAGATCGTGCGCAAAATCGAGAGGTGTGCCCTCTTCCGCCCAAAATTTCATGTCTTTCTCATAGGCGCCAACCAGAAGGCCGTTGCCTTCCTGTCGCAGATAGTACTCCCCATCGCGGTCACTGACTGAGGGTAGGCGACGCCCCGCGCCTTGGACATCTGACATGGTTTCAGTGACGAAATATTGGTGCTCTGTTGGCTGAAGCGGCAATTCAATGCCTGCCAGTTTCGCCACCTCTCGCCCCCACAGGCCCGCGGCGTTCACGACCCAAGGTGTTCTAATGTCGCCCTTAGGTGTCTTAACGATCCAAGTGCCATCTGCTTGCTGTTGGGTTGCGGTGACAGGGGTAAACCGATGAATCTCAGCGCCGCGCTGGCGTGCGCCCACGGCATAAGCATTTGTGACGCCAGAGGGGTCCACGTTGCCGCCATCGGGTTCAAACATCACACAGCGAATGCCATCGTAGTTCACCATCGGGTTTAGCGCTTTGGCTTCTTCGATGCTGATCTCGTAGAAGTTCATGTCGTAGAGTTTGGCTTTAGCCGCTTGCAGCTTCAGCTGATGCACCCGCTCTTCGGTCTGCGCCAGATAGAGCGATCCCGGTTGGAACACGCCGCAGCTTTGACCCGTTTCCGCCTCCAGAGCGTTGTAGAGGTTCATGGTGTAGTGCTGAATGCGGCTGATGTTGGTGCTGTCATGTAGCCCATGGATGTTTGCCGCTGCGTGCCATGTAGACCCGGAGGTCAGCTCATCGCGTTCCAGCAACACAACATCACGCCAACCAAGTTTCGCCAAGTGGTACAGGATAGAGCATCCAATGACGCCACCGCCAATGACAACAGCCTGTGCTTCGGTCCGCATGTCGGACGTCCTCTTCTTTTCGTAACGCGGCGCACAAATGGCCGACTGTGTTTAGGAGCATGTGATGAGGGCTCATCACGTTTGGATGGTTAGCGTTTGGGCTTAGACAGAAGCCGTGTGTTTGGGTGGTTTCGCAGAGTGTCGTAGGTGTTCTCACCACCAGTTGCGTGTGTGGTCATTTCAAAATTCGATCAGCTGGGCGCGGCCGTATTCGGACAATCGGTGATTGAGGGTTGCGGCCTCAGGTGCCCCGCTTTCGAGCGCGAACACAAAGGCATGTGTGAGATAGAAACAGGCCGCATCAATGTCTTGGCGCGCTTCGGCCGCATCCCCGGCCACCGTGTAGAGACGCACAAGTTTCGCCACATCATGGTGGGTGTGCGCATCGCGCAAAGCCGTATCGAGCGCGTGACGATCCATCGTTAGACTTTCAAAGATATCGCGATGTTTTTGGTGCGCACGTAATTGTAGAGCGCCTCCAAACCTTTCTCGCGGCCAAAACCAGACTTGCCGACACCGCCAAAGGGCGTCGAGATGCCGCCTGCAAACCATTCGTTCACAAAGACCTGCCCGGCCCGCAACTTGCGCGCAACGCGGTGTGAGCGTGCCAAGTCCCGTGTGAAGATACCTGCCACCAAACCGAAGTCGGTGCCGTTTGCCATCGCGATGGCCTCAGCCTCGGTGTCAAAGGGGGTAAAACAGGTGACAGGACCAAAGATCTCTTCTTGCGCGACGCGACTGGCAGGATTGACGTCAGCGAGGATCGTTGGCGCCATGAAATAGCCTTTGCGATCAATCCGTGCGCCACCTGCGGCCACGCGGGCGCCATCCTGTTGCGCAGTGGAGGTCAGGTCTTCGACCCGTGACAATTGCAAAGCGGACACAACCGGCGTGTGCTCGGGATTTTCCAGACCGTGGGCTACACTCAAACCGTTGGCCATCTCAGCGGCACGCGCCACCGCGTCCTCATAGATGGAGCGATGTACCAGCACCCGCGCCATAGCGGAGCAGACCTGACCAGCATTGTAGAAGATGCCGCTTTGTAAGCTGGAGATCACCGCGTCTAGGTTTGCGTCTTCAAAAACAACAGCTGCCGATTTCCCGCCCAGCTCCATCAGCGCCGGTGTCACTGTGTCCGCCGCAGCGTGCAGGATTGCCTGCCCGGTGAAGACAGAGCCCGTAAACACAATCTGATCAACCTCAGAACTGGCAACAAGCCGCGCACCTAAATCGCCGCCGATGCCATTTAGGATGGAAACCGACCCGGCTGGAACCTCTGCACGTTCGAGCGCCTGCCCCAACATGGCGAGTGCAATCGGGTCCAGTTCCGGTGCTTTGATAACTGTGGAATTGCCAGCCGCCATCGATGGGGCCAGAGAGCGCGCTGCGATCGAAACCGGGAAATTCCAAGGCACGATTTGCGCCGAAACGCCGTAAGGCTCAAACACGGTGTAGTCTGTGTAGCCCGGACCAAGAGGGATCGATTTGCCTTCAATTTTGTCAGCCACGCCCCCATAGTATTCAAAATACTCTGCGGCCTCGGAGAATTCATCGTGCGCGGCGGACAGCGACTTTCCACTCTCGCGGCACAGGAGATACGCACCTTCGTCTGCAAGTGCGCGAATTTCCTGCGCAATACGGCCCATCAGGCGACCGCGCGCCGCCGGATTCATATCCGCCAGGTCGCCCCGATCAAACGATGTGCGTGCCGCCTCAAGCGCCTGAGCAAGGCTTTCCTCACCTGCCTGCGCACTGTCAGCCATGTGTTCTTCGAGCCCCGGATCCTCCACAGCGATCACGCCGCCACCGTCCCCCTCACGCCATGACCCGGCCACGTAGTTGCGCGCCAGACCATCTTGCAAAAGGGCGTTCATGGATTGCGACCATTTTCGATCTGGGTCGCGACCCAATGGTGGAAATTATGTGTGGGACCATCCATTTCAGGTGAAAATCGACCGCCATCAAACAAATGCCCGTGACGGCCTTTCTGCATGCCTTCGACTACAAAGATGTCTTCCTCAAACACTGTCTTCCAAAGCTGCGCATTGGAATCGCGCAGCCCCTCAAGCTCCGGCGCATTAGAGGCCGGTTGTGCGTAGTAGAGCTCTATGTGTTCAACCGTGCGACCGCAGTCTTGAGGCTCCAAAACAATGGCAAAACTGTGATCACGTTGAACGCCCAAAAGCACATTTGGATAGACAGCGATGTACTCTGCACCTTCGTCCCACTTGTTGCTCAGGCCTTCGAAATCGGGGAATTTTTCACCACCTTCCCCAATAAATTGCCGGTACACCAACGTGCCTTGCCCAGAGTAAAGATCGCGCTGTTGGATGTTGTAGTGATCCTCAAGACGCGAATAGCTGTTCAGCCCCGGATGCACCCAAGGGAGGTGATAGCTTTCACAATAGTTTTCGACGGCCAATTTCCAGTTTGTGGCGACTTCGAGCTTGAAAGAGGAGGAAGCTCCCCCATGAAATATTGGCTGCTCAAACTCTTCCCAACGTTTCAGTAGCTCGGCATGCACCACCTGAAAATCTTCGGCGCTTCCGTCAAGGTTCACGAAGATGACGTCCCGCCAAACAAATGAACGGACTTTCAAGAGCCCAAGGTCATCTATGTTGATGTCTTCATGCGTGTTTTGGCCGGGACCGCCGACGTGGGGTGTGGCGCGCAGAGCGCCATCCAACCCATAACACCAACTGTGATACGGACAGCGAATGGCACCGCGGATTTTGCGCGGTTTGTCGACCAGAATCATACCACGATGGCGGCATGTGTTTTGAAACACGCCAATGTCACCATTGCGATCGCGGACAAGCAGGATTGGCATCCCCAAAAAATCGATCGGTTTGGCATCGCCTGCTTCTGGAATGTCCTTGCCAAAACCAATACCAGACCAGTTTGCATACAGAACAGACCGCTTCTCTTCCTCAAACATGGTCGGATCAATATAGTGTTCATTCGGCAAACCGTTTGCCGAGTTCACGTCGTTTAAGACGGAAGAAAGAGCGCTTTGCATGGTCGTCGAACTTTCGTTTTCGTAAGTCTCTGCGCCAGTTGAACTGGATCAGCGAAAACGCTCAATATCTGAAAAGTTCATCCAGAGTTGATCTGAACTAAACCGTATGTGCGCCCGCCTCTTTCAACAACCATTGTTTCAGCGCCAATGCCCCTTTGGACTGCTCGCTGTCCGGCAAACCAACCAAGTGAAACTGATTGGGGGCGGCAAGCGCATAGGGCTCGATGATGGAAAGTTTCTTGGACTCAAGCATCGGCTGAATCAAACGCCGCCACCCCAGTGCGACGCCTGCCCCCTTCCGCGCCAACTGCAACGCCACCGAGTAGCTGGTCACTTTGGTGCCAATGGCGAGACTTTCCGAATAGCCAAGGCTTTGAAACCAATCCGACCATTTTGTCCAAGTTGGACTGGCGCCGTCCAGATGGATCAACCGTTGCCGCGCCAATTGAGACAGGCTGCTGCCCGTAAGGTCTCGGGCCAAATCTGTGGCTGCAACGGCGACAAGTTCATCTCGAAAAATCGGGGTGTGGGGCAAAGTCACGCCAGCGGCTTTCCCATAGTTAATGAAGAAATCGTACTCGCGCGCGTTGAGGATCGGCCGATCTTGGGTGATCTGATGCACGCTGATTTCTGGATATTCCCGCCAAAAGCGAATGATTGCGGGTGATAGCCACAGCGCGGCCACAGCCGTTGTCGAACCAACGGTGACGGAGTCGTCATCAGCAATCCGTCGAATGTTGGAAAGCTGGCGCGACACCTGATCAAAAGCAGAAGCAAGTGTGCCATAAAGCGCTTCGCCTTCAGGCGTCAACTTGACACCACGATGCTGGCGCTCAAACAAGGCTGTTCCCAGATCACCCTCCAACGCTTTGATCTGGTGGCTCACCGCCCCCGGTGTGACAGACAGTTCTTGCGCAGCACTTTTGAAACTCAGATGGCGCGCAGCGGCTTCAAACGCCGAAAGGGCCGTAAACGGCGGTAAATCGTAGTGGCGTCGTGACATGGCGTTTGCAGGGTCCGGGCTTCAAGGATGAATTTAACTCAACTGAATTTGAATATTTTCCCAATTGAGCGAAAAGGGCAATTGCTTTCTTGAAGGAGGTCATTAGGCCAATCTAGGAGCTTCGGTCGATGCAAAATGCCCGCCTTATCAGGAAATCCGAACTGAGCGACGACACGACAGATTTCGCGTTTGAAATCTTGGAGGGTCGCTTTTCAGGCCTTGAAGCTGGTGCACATGTCGACGTGCATCTGAGCAACGATGTTATCCGCCAATATTCGGTGTGGAGTTGGAGTTTAGACGGTCGCGTCCTAAATGTTGGCGTGAAACGGGAAGACGCCGGGCGCGGTGGCTCAGTGGCGATGCACGCACTGGAAGTCGGAGCGACGGTCGAGATTGGCGGACCACGCAACCACTTCAAACTGCAATCAGGCGATCGCTACGTAACATTGATTGCCGGCGGAATTGGGGCCACGCCCTTGGTGGCGATGGCCCGCGAGTTGCTGATCTCTGGGCGCGCGTTTCAGGTCATCTACCTTGTCAGAACACGAGGTCTGGCTGCAATGGATGCAAAATTTCGCGCTCTTGGATTGGATCAATGGTACCGCCTGCATTGCGATGACACAGACGGGCAGCTCAATTTTTCTGACGTCTTGCACAGTCTGCCCGTGGACAGCGATGTCTACACCTGCGGCCCTGAGCCCATGCTCAAGGCGGTCCTAGACGCGGGCACGGTTATGCGTGGAGGCACCATCCACTTCGAGCGATTTTCGCCCGCATCTGAGGTTGACCAAAGGGAGGCGGAGAGTTTTGAAGTCGAGCTGACGTCAACCGGGGCGCTCTACCAGATCGGAGCAGACGACACCATTTTGGAGGTCCTTAGAACCAATGGTGTGCCGATTGATTTTGGCTGTTCTGAGGGGATTTGCGGCTCCTGTATCGTCGATGTGGCGGAGGGCGAAGTGGACCACCGCGACGGTATCCTTACCCCGGAGGAACAAGCGACCAACAGCTACATGTGCACGTGTGTTTCTCGTGCCAAAAATAAGAGGTTGGTTCTGGATCTTTAGCACCAGAGTTCCAAGCCTCACGTTCTGGTCCTGAGCGATACATGGCGCGTGACAGAGCAAAAGCACCTCTTGCGCAGTGTGCATGACCATCTCCATGACGCCAGCCTGCGTTCGAAGCCACCGGCACAAACAAAAGAGTGTTTGAGCGCAGTCTGGCTGCGAAAATTAATGCCCTTGGTATGGTCAGTTTTTAGTCAGAGCCTCCCCTGGACAGACCTCGCATGCAACGCCGGATAGGCAGGCACTTCGACGTATTCCGGTTCAGACGTGGTCAGAGGGCGCCTGAAAGCGCAGAGGTGAAGAAACGCAGCCGCCCTCAAAACCCGCTGAAATTTAGATCAATCGTCTCGGCCAGGTTCGGTCGGATCACTGGAGAACAAAGCAATCTTGTTGCCTTGGGGATCCCGCAGATAGCCAACATAGAAGTGAGGACCATAGGACGCACGAAAGCCGGGCTTGCCTTCACCGATCCCACCTGCGCCGAGTGCCGCAGTGTGCAGGTCACGAACCTGCTGTTGATCGCGAGCTTCAAATGCGACCATCGCCCCATTTCCAACCGACGCCGCACGTCCATCAAACGGAGGCTTAACGTAGAAATCTGGCAGAACAGGCACCTGCCCCGACGCCACTGGCAGCGCATAACTTAGACCCTCAGGCCCTTCTTTCAGAGTGTAGCCAAGATCCGGCAGAAATGCATTGTAGAACCGCTTTGCACGCCCAATGTCATCAGCCCCAACAGTGACGTAAGCAATCATGCTGCCCATTTCCTTTCAATGGCCGCGATCACCGCGACGCCTTTCTTTCCAAAGAACCTAACTCGGTGTGGCTGTCGCCACAATGAACACAATCTGCGTTTGTCACATGGACGGTCTCATGTTGTGGGCGTCGACGCAGTGCCTTCCTTCCCCGTCTATGTTGCCAGCGGTGTCCAACGCACGCTCACAACGCCCAGTCGCGGGCGTGCTTGAGACCGGACAATTGACACCATCCTAGTTCCAGATGGCCATCTCTGTTGGATTTGGCGCTCCATATCGATGCTGTTATCCCCATAAATACACGATAGGTCACAGCCATTTCCGGCACCACAAACGACACAAACCGCGCGCTGGAACACCGATTCCCCTTAAAAAGAGCCGATATCTTGTGGATAACTTCGCCTATCAGCCTATATCCTGTGGTTTGTCGTTGACTCACCACAAGTCCTGTTTGCAGACTTCCTTCACCCTAAGGAATCACAGGACCGCCTAGAATTTGCGTTTCTCCAAAATCAGACTGACCGGCTTTAAGAGCTTTGTGGACCCTACCGATCTGATCATCGCTGATGGTCTGACCGGGGTTGTGGGGCCAAATGGTTGTGGCAAGTCAAACCTCCTGGAAGCGCTGCGGTGGGTGATGGGGGAAAACCGCCCAAAAGCCATGCGTGGTGGTGGCATGGAGGATGTGATCTTTGCCGGGGCTTCTACCAGACCAGCGCGCAATTTTGCAGAAGTGTCGCTTCAACTGGACAACTCCGAACGGCTTGCGCCGGCAGGTTTCAACGATGATGACGCGTTGGAAATCGTGCGCCGCATCACACGTGACGTAGGCAGCGCCTATAAGGTCAACAGCAAAGATGTGCGCGCACGCGATGTGCAAATGCTGTTTGCCGATGCCTCCACTGGAGCGCATTCTCCTGCGTTGGTGCGTCAGGGTCAGATTGCCGAGTTGATCAACGCCAAACCCAAGGCGCGGCGGCGTATCTTGGAAGAGGCCGCAGGTATTTCCGGACTGTATCAGCGCCGCCATGAGGCCGAGCTTAAGCTTAAGGGTGCGGAGACCAATCTGGCGCGGGTGGATGATGTCATTGAACAGCTGGCCAGCCAGCTAAGCCAATTGTCCCGTCAGGCCCGTCAGGCGGCACGTTACCGCGCCATCGGCGATGAGTTGCGGCAGGCCGAAGGTATGTTGCTGTACCGGCGTTGGCGTGAAGCGGATGATGCACGTGCCGCCACAGAGAGTGAGCTGCGCGACCGCACCACATTGGCGTCCCAAGCGGAAGTTGCAGCGCGTGCCGCGGCCAAAGAACGCATGGCCCGCGATGAGGTGCTGCCGGGCAAACGTGAAGAAGAGGCCATTGCCGCCGCCGTACTGCAGCGCCTTCAGGTGCAGCGCGACAGTTTGAACGATCAAGAGGCCCATGCGCTTCAGATCATCGAGACGCTGAAGAACCGCATCCTGCAGCTTGCCCGTGACATGGAGCGCGAGGCGGGGCTCAACCGCGACGCCGGTGACACCGTTGAGCGGTTGGAGTGGGAGCAGCGCGAACTGATCAAGGCAGGCGAAGGCCATGCCGAGAAACTTGAAGCCGCCAGCGACGACTCTCGGGAAGCTGCGAGTGTTCTGCAAGAGCACGAGGCGGGGTTGTCGCAGATGACCGAAGATGTTGCGCGGCTTGCGGCGCGGCACCAATCGGCGCAACGCCTTTTGGACGACAGTCATAAGACCCAAGCCAAAAGCGAGGCGGAGGCTGACAAGGCGCGCGCCGCAGTGGCGGCCTCTCAAGGCGCATTGAACCGCGCCGCCGAAGATTTGGAAGCGGCCCGCGAGGCCGAAGAAGAAGCGCTTGAGGCGGCGCAAGATGCTGAGGAACGTCTGGCCGAAGTGGAAGAAGATCGGGCGGAAACCCAAACACGTGAAGCGGATGCCCGCGCGGAACGCTCTGAAGCTGAGGGAGAACTAAACGCGCTGCGGGCGGAAACCACCGCCCTTGCAAAGCTGGTTGAGCGCGACACTGCCGAAGGTGGACAAATTCTGGATCGCCTGCAGGTGCAACAAGGGTTTGAAAAGGCGCTTGGGGCAGCTATGGCAGATGACCTGCGTGCCCCGGAAGTCGATGAAGACGGCCCCTCAGGCTGGTATGTGCTCGCACAATACGATGCGGTGCAGCCCCTGCCCGACGGGGTCACGTCGCTGGTGCAGCACGTTTCTGTGCCTGAGGTTCTAGAGCGCCGGATGAGCCAGATCGGATTGGTCGCGAGCGAAGACGCTTTGGGTTTGCAGCCGTTGCTAAAGCCGGGTCAACGGCTGGTGTCGATGGAGGGCGACCTTTGGCGTTGGGACGGGTATCGCGCTTGGGCTGAGGATGCGCCCAGCGCCGCCGCGCTGCGCCTCCAACAGCTCAACCGCCTTGAAGAGCTGAAGCAGGCCATGGCGCGGGCCACGGCCCGGGCGGATGGCGCCGTGGACGCACATGAAACACTGCAGGCGCGGTTGCGCGAGTTGTCCAACGTAGATCAGGCCGCCCGAGAAGCGCGCCGCGCGGCGGATCGTGCGGTGGCAGATGCCAACCGCGCGCTCAGCCGCGCCGAAGCAGATCGCAACTTGGCCGAAGGCAGGTTGGAAAGTCTTGGGTTGGCGGTGACACGCCACGAAGAAGAGGCCATGGCGGCGCGGCAGCAGCTCATAGAGGCAGAACGCGCCCTGTCTGATTTGGGCGATCTTGATGCGGCGCGCCAACAGGTCGAAGACATCAAGATGACCGTCGAGGGCGCGCGCATCATGATGATGACACGTCGTTCTGCCCATGACGAAGTGCGGCGCGAGGGCGAAGCACGCCTTAAGCGCTCCCAAGAAGTCACCAAAGAGATCAGCGGCTGGCGCCATCGATTGGACACGGCTGAGAAGCGGATGAATGAGCTTGCCGAGCGCAAAGAAGCCTCCGAGGAAGAGCTGATTGAAGCCGGTGCCGCGCCAGAAGAGATTGCCGAGAAACGCGAAGAACTGACCGACGCGATCGAGGCCGCTGAGGAGCGCCGCCGCACCGCGGCTGATGCGCTGGCAGAAGCAGAATCCGCCTTGCGCGAAGCGGAACATACTGAGCGAGACTGTGAGCGTCTGGCCAGCGAAGCGCGCGAGGCGCGGGCACGCTCAGAAGCGCGGGCCGACGCGGCGCGGGAGACCGTGGCCTATGCTGCGGAGCGCATCCGCGAGGAGCAAGAGGTTGCACCCGCAGAGTTGCTTGAGCGGCTCGAAGTTGATCCGGACAAGATGCCCGATGCCACCGCCGTTGAGGCGGATGTAAACCGGTTGAAACGCCAGCGAGACAGCTTGGGTGCGGTAAACCTTCGTGCCGAGGAAGACATCAAAGAAGTGCAAGAAGAGCACGACGCGCTGGTGAGTGAAAAGACCGATCTGGAAGAAGCCATTCGCACGCTCAGAAATGGAATTGCCAGCCTGAACAAAGAAGGCCGCGAACGTCTGTTGACCGCTTTTGAACAGGTGAACAGCAACTTTGCGCTGTTGTTCACCCATCTGTTTGGAGGCGGTGAGGCCAATCTGGTGCTTGTGGAAAGCGATGATCCTTTGGAGGCAGGCCTTGAGATTATGTGTCAGCCGCCGGGCAAGAAGCTGTCCACGCTGTCGCTGCTGTCAGGGGGTGAGCAGACGTTGACAGCTATGGCACTGATCTTTGCCGTGTTTTTGGCCAACCCTGCCCCGATCTGTGTGTTGGACGAGGTGGACGCACCGCTGGATGATGCCAACGTCACGCGGTTTTGCGACCTTTTGGATGAAATGTGCCGCCGCACAAACACACGGTTTTTGATCATCACCCACCATGCGGTGACGATGGCCCGGATGGATCGCCTGTTTGGGGTGACAATGGTCGAACAGGGCGTGAGCCAGCTTGTGTCCGTGGATCTGAAGGCGGCGGAGACTCTCGTCGCTTAAACGAGGTCAAAGGCCATCCTCTCTGTCTCATACTCGGTGTCTCTTCTACAGCTGCGTTGGAAAGCGAGCGAGCATCACCGCATTGTGACGCGCAGGGGGGCCGACCTCTGCCTAGGGTGGGTCAGGAGGTACGCAATGCGGACAATGATGATTTTGGGACTGGCCTGTCTGGCCTCCGGCGCAGCCGCGCAGGACTGGAAAACACAAAACGGAGATATGCCGTTTGAGGCGTCTGCGTTGTCTGAGCGGTTGTCTGGCCAGACCTTGGTGTTTTTTGACGACGGACGCTCGGTGTTTGAAAGCAATGGACAGTATCAGTACACCTACGGCGGCGGCGGCACATGGTACGGCCATTGGCAGGTGGCGGAGGACAGCGTGGTGTGTGTGACCTTTGTCACCGGGGTAGAGCGCTGCGACCGCATCGTGGAAAATGGTGGGCGTCTGGTGATGCAAACGGTCGATGGCATGCGCTTCCCGGTGCGCGAAATCGAGGCTCACTCGTAAGGCAAATCGTCCGCAGGCACGTCGATGTGATCCGGTGGCGGGGTCACGTGCAGTTGCCGTGCCGCGATCGTGGCGTGGCCGGCAACATAGGCTTTCACAACACGGTGCATCCCGTCCATCACACGCCCCTCGGCGCACAGCAGAATCGGATAGGCAAGATCGGCGGCATGAACAAGTTTTATGTGATCGCCCACCGCGCGGCAGGTCGCAGGCTGCAGGCTTTCATCAAACCAGTAGCTTTCATCCAGTTCACGGATGTCGCTCACATCAACCGTGATCACGGGAAGGGCCTCGGCGCTTTTTAAGAGTTTGCGCACATCCCAAATGTGCATGCGCCCGCCCACTTGGCGAAAGTGGTACTGCGGGCGCAGGTCATCTAAACTCACAGCGCGTTGAGAAGCTTTGGTGTCGGCCAGGCATCTGCAGGCAGGCCCAGACGTTTCTGTTCAGCCTGAACCGCCCGGCGGGTGAGTTTGCCCAAGATCCCATCCACTTTGCCGACATCATGTCCACGCGCTTTGAGCTTGGTTTGAAGCTGCTTCATCTGCGCACCAGACAGTCCCGCGTCCGGCTTACCCGCATTGTAACGTGTCGCGCCTTCCAGTCGGTTGGCGAAGTAGGCTGCGGTGGTGACATAGACGAAACTTTTGTTCCACTCAAAGTAGACGCTATAGTTTGGATAGGCGAGAAATGCCGGACCTTTGCGCCCTTGCGGCAGCAGCAAAGAGGCTGGCAGATTGGCGATGGATCCCTCACGTGGCTTTACGCCCATTTGCGCCCATTTGCGGGCGGGCAAGGTGGTGTCCAGTCCCGATTTGGACCAATCAAGGTTGGCCGGCACCGTGACTTCTTGCAGCCAAGGCTCGCCTGCACGCCAGCCAAGATGGTTGAGCATCTTGCCGCCAGACATCAGCGCGTCTTGAGCGGAGGTCTTGAGGCTGACTTTGCCATCACCATCACCATCCACGCCGTTTTCGATTATGTCGGCAGGCAACATTTGCACCATGCCGATTTCACCCGCCCAAGCCCCGGTGGTTTTGGTCGGGCTGAAATTGCCACGGTCATAAAGTTCGAGTGCCGCAAAGACTTGTGGACGGAACAGCTCTGGCCGTCGGCAATCATGCGCAAGCGTCACCAAAGAATTCAGGGTGTTAAAATCGCCCTGAAACGCGCCGTAGTCGGTCTCAAAGGCCCAGAAAGCCAAAAGCACGCCACGCGAAACCCCATATTGGCGCTCGATCTTGTCAAAGGTCGACGCATATTGCTGTGCCTTTTTGCGCCCTACATCGATGCGGTTCTGACTGATCAAGCGTTGCGAAAACTCCAAAAACGGCATTTGAAACACGCCTTGTGAGCGATCTGCCTTTATGGTCTTTGGGTCTTGGCGCACGTTCGCAAAAAATGCCTCGGTTGTGGATTTGTTGTAGCCTTTGGCAGCGGCTTCTTTCTTCAACCCACTTACGAAGCTGTTAAAAGACCCCCCGCATTGCGCAGCCGCGCTGGTGGCAGTGGCCGCTGAAAGAACAAGCGCGGCAAGCGTAGGCAATAAACGCATCGAAATACCCTCGTGGTCAAAATCTGCGCTCAGACATAGCCAGCGCAGACCCTCCCCGCAAGCGTCTAGAAGATCAGTGCAAACGCGATGCACACCACCAGTAGGGCCCCCCAAGCCATCCACAGCGCGCGACAACAGGCATCCACGTCGCTGGCCGACAACTGTTTTTGGCCCTGAGCATGCACAAAAGGAAAATCCTGCATCGTCCCGTCATAGGCCCGTGGACCGGCCAGCGCGACATTGAGCGCCCGTGCCATGGCGGCCTCTGGCCAACCTGCATTCGGCGAACGATGTAATTTGGCATCGCTGCGAACCGCACTCCAGTGACGGAGCCCATGATGGGTGAGCGCAATCAATGCTGCCGTGATCCGTGCCGGCACCCAATTCAAGACATCATCAAGCCGCGCGGCGGCCCAGCCGAACTCTCTGTGTCGGTCAGAACGATAGCCGATCATGCTGTCAGCGGTGTTCACCATTTTGTAAATCAAAAGTCCCGGAAGCCCCGCAATCAGAAACCAAAAGGCAGGTGCCACCACGCCATCACTGAGGTTTTCAGCGCCGGATTCAATGGCAGAGCGGGCCACAGCGCTTTGAGACATTTCCGCCGTGTCTCGACTGACAATCCGCGCCACCATGATCCGCCCTTCACCAACCGACAGACGCAACGCATTGCCCACGGCTTTCACGTGGTCCACCAACGAGCGTTGCGCCAACAAGACAGCAACGACCAGCAGCTGTGGCAGCCAGCCGAAGAGGCTGATCACTTTGCCAAGCATCCATGCGGCCAACACCAGCCCGACGATCACAATGATCCCTTTGGCTTTGCGATTGATGCCCTCGTTGTATTGCGTGTCAGCCCAATCTATTGCCCGCCCCATCAGCACAGCGGGGTGTGGCAATTTCTGCCAAAGCCAACGTGGCTCGCCGAGTGCGGCGTCCAACAAAAGCGCGCCGATCAAAATCCATGCAGTGCTCATAATGCGGCCTCCAGTTGCGCCCAGCGGTCTGGCGCGGGCAATCCCAATCTTAGGTAGGTTTTAGAATATGGAAAAATACGCGACCAGACATGGTTTTGCGCCAATCTTTGCTGCCATTGTGCGGCGTCATCCACATGATAGAGTCGAAACAGATCGGTTCCCCCCGCAATTTCAGCTCCTTTGACACGCATCATGGCATCTAAGCGTGCAGCGTCGTCGGCAAGCCGTCGGCGTGTGCTATCGGCCCAAACGTGGTCTTGCAACGCGGCAGTACCGAGGCTCAGCGCGGGACCTGAGACCGCCCAAGGGCCTATGAAGTCTGCCAAACGCGCAATCATCTCCGGATCACCAATCGCAAACCCAAGTCGAGCTCCAGCCAATCCCCAGAACTTCCCAAAACTCTTGAGCACGATGCGACCTTGTTTTGTGGCCTCCGCTATCAAGCTGTGTGTTGGACAGATGTCACAAAAACTCTCGTCGATCACTGTGAGCGGCGCTGTTAGGTCCGCAGCCGACCAAATTTGGCCAGTCGGATTGTTGGGATGTACCAGCACGCGCGCATCCGCGGCCTCACTTGTGAGGGTCCAGCCCTGCGCAACAAATGAGGCGGCATGTTCATTATATGTCGGCGTCGGGATCTCGACGCGTCCCGGGGCGACCAATGCGGGAATGCGCGCGATCAACGCAGATGCGCCGGGGGCGGCCAAAACAGCGGCGCCGTCTGGCACGTGCCAAAACGCGCGCGCCGCCGCGATCAATGCGGATTGCGCCCCTTTGTCAGGCAGTGCGGTCCAGGCATCTGGGGGCAAATCTATGAGCGGGTACGGCACCGGATTTATCCCGGTCGACAAGTCCAACCAGTGAGCGCGTGTCCCACCCCAGGTGGCGATTGCCGCATCAAGGCCACCGCCGTGATCGCGCGGCGCTTGGGGGGATATGCGTGTTTGCTGACTCATTGCGCCTTGCTCCCATCGTGCAAAGCGCGCCTAGCGCATCTTCTTGGCCCTGCGCAAGGTCTCTGACCTGCGCAGGTTAGAATTTGCCGAGATCAGGCTGCGGCAAGCCGCTCACGTCCGTGAGGTGCAAGGTAGTCAATCACGGGATTTACCGGGACGATCCGATGCGGATTGATGCCCTCATGGCTGCGGTGATAATGGCCGACGATATGGGCCATATTCACCGTCCCTGCCACACCAGCCACCTGATAGAGCTCACGGGTGTAGGCCCAGAGGTTGGGGAAATCGACAATACGGTTGCGATTGCATTTGAAATGCAAATGATAAACCGGATCAAATCTGATGAGTGTGGTGAACAGCCGCCAATCCGCCTCCGTCAAGGTGTTGCCCATCAGATATCGATTTTGCGACAACCGCGCCTCTAGCCAATCAAGCGTTTCAAACAATGGATGTACTGCTGCATCGTAGGCTTGCTGTGAGGTGGCAAAACCACATTTATAGACACCGTTGTTAAAGGTATCGTAGATGCGCTGATTGACTTCTTCGATCGCGTCACGCTCCGCCTCAGGCCAAAAATCAAGCGTATTGCCAGTGATCCCATCAAAGGCGCTGTTGAACATGCGGATGATCTCAGAGCTTTCATTGTTCACAATGGTTTCGCTTTTCTTGTCCCACAAAATTGGAACCGTCACGCGGCCAGAATAGTCCGCGTCCGCTTTGGTGTAGAGGCTGTGCGCGAACGGCAGACCGTAGAGCGTATCTCCGGTTGCACCGTCCGCATCCGTCTCAAAGGTCCACCCATCGCTCAGCATGTCCGGATGCACAGCAGACACTGTGATGTGCTCTTCCAGGCCTTTTAGCGCGCGAAATATCAGAGTTCGGTGGGCCCAAGGGCAGGCGTAGGACACATACAGATGATAGCGTCCGCTTTCGGCGGCAAACCCACCTGTTCCACTTGCGCCCGGGAGACCATCCGCGGTGATCCAATTGCGAAACTGAGACTGAGAGCGCACAAATTTGCCACCTGTCGATTTGGTGTCATACCATTGGTCGGTCCACTTTCCGTCAACAAGTAAGCCCATAGTCTCATCCTTTCATGGCGCAGAAGTACTGCCTTGGGCAGAAACTTACCCATCAACTGGTGTTGCGAAAACGGCCATATGCGCGCTGTCATTGCGCGTTGATGCACAGAACTCCAGCCGCTGTTTTAGCTGCTTTACCTGTGAATGCCTCACATCCAACGCCGCCTTTACCGAATCTTCGCTTGACCCGTGTCACCATGTTGGAAATCATCACACGGCTGACGGAGAATCCCATGACCACATTTTTTTCTGCTGAGGTGCAGGCCGGTATCGATGCTGCACGCAAGAAAGCCCAAAAGCAACGTCACCGCTTGCGAGTCGAAGCGGATGGGCAAAGCGTGCGTGTTGTGCGGTTTTTAGACGATGGCTTCACACTCGACGCTGAAACCGCGCCGCAGTTGCGGGGATTGGTGGATCTCTATGACGGAAGCAAACATCTGTATCAGTGTCTGGTCATTGCTACCGACGCAGAAGATGGTGAAATGCACTACGAGTTTAAACGGTTCACCCCTGCCAGCGATCAACCACCTGTGGACTTTTTTCGAGGTGACGTGACCCCAGCCGGTCTGTTGGAGCGCCCCAGCTAAACCAAGCGTCATCAACGCGCGCCCGATGTCCTGAGAGACAGCGCTCTCTTAAGCGTCCGTGTTCTCCAGCGTCCATGTTCTCCCGGAGTTGCGCTGTCCCGATTGGTTCCGCGCGCACTGCGCTGCGCGATCAAAGCGCCGGACTGCGGCCTAAAGGGCGGAACCGCAGACGCTCAGCATCTCTGCAAACGAACCCGCGTCTCAGGGCTCATTTTCTAGGCGACAGGTGTCACAAACAAAGCGTGTCGGGCGCATTTTGTCGCTCTGTCGGGATCGCCAACTGGACAGTATCGCCAAGCGGTGCCACACCTGCCCAAATAGGGCCAGAGGAAGCGGTACATGACACAGAGTGCAGGAACATTGGAAGTTGTTGACGGGGACCCACGCGACCCACAGGCCACGGCGCTGCTGCAGGCCAGTCACGCCTTGATGCAAACACTGTTCTCAAAGGAAGAAAACCACTTCCTCTCAATCGACGAACTTTGCACACCCGCCATTCAGTTTTTTGTCGCTCGCGAAGGCGGGCAAACTCTCGGGTGTGTCGCGCTGGCAGACAAGGGAGGCTATGGTGAGATCAAATCCATGTTTGTCGCCCCAGAAGCACGAGGCAAAGGCGTTGCACACAAACTTATGCAGAAACTCGACGCCGCTGCACGCAACGCGGGCCTGACCTCCCTCAAACTGGAAACTGGCGATAAATTGTCAGAGGCACATGCACTCTACCGCGCGCATGGCTTTGCCGACTGTGGCCCCTTTGGCAGCTATGAAGCCAACAGCTCTTCGTTGTTTATGTACAAAGATCTCACCTAGTCCCTCTCAATCGCATTCCGCCTCTAAATAGCCGGTAACCGCACCTGCGGGCACAAACACATCAACCACTTCACATGAAGGTGTCCGCAGGGCCAAGGCGTGGGGCTGTTGCGCTTGATCACAATGCAGAATGCCCAGCACCTGTGCCGCATCACCCCGCAGTTCGATCACGTCACATCCCGTGACCGCCCGCAATGCTGTTTCTGCGTGTGGGGCAATGCTCATAAGATTTGGAGCAAATTGCGTGTTCAGACGTGTGGCTTCCGCTAGGCGCCCTTTGTGGCGCACTGCAAAAACTGTGCCCTCCACCTGAACGCGGGTTGCAGGGACGTCCTGAAAATAGGGCGACGGCGCTGCGCAGCCCAGCGCAAAAACGGGCATAACACACAAAAAACATAACACTCGCATACGCTTAGGTATGCCCGATCTGAGTTAATGATCCGTTAATCCTTACTGCGACGCAGCCCGGCCCTTGCCCTCATGCCAAGCACGTGGTCAAATTACCTGACCAGTTAGAAGGGAACAACAAACATGCCGTTTCAAAAGGTTCAGCCGGAAAAGCTTTCAACCTCGGTGGTGCGGCAGATCGAACTTCTCATTTTGCGTGGAATTTTACGGCCCGGAGAAAGACTGCCAGCGGAACGCGAGTTAAGCGACCGCTTGGGCGTGTCACGACCCAGTCTGCGCGAAGCCATTGCAAGCTTGCAAGACAAAGGGCTTCTCACTTCGAAAGCCGGCGCAGGGATTTTTGTGGCAGATGTGCTGGGAAGCGCTTTTTCAGAATCGTTGGTGCAACTCTTTTCTGCGCATGACGAAGCGGTGTTTGACTACATTGCATTTCGCAGAGACATGGAGGGCTTGGCAGCGGAACGGGCGGCCACTTTGGCCTCAGACACGGACTTGCAGGTCATTCAGGCGGTATTTGAAAAGATGGAAGCGGCGCATCCAAAGCGCAATCCAACTGATGAGGCACAGCTGGATGCAGATTTTCATCTGGCGATTATTGAAGCGAGTCACAACGTGATCATGCTGCATATGATGCGATCTATGTATCAGCTCCTGCGCGAAGGCGTGTTTTACAACCGCATGATCATGTTCAAACAGCGCACCACACGGGGCGAATTGCTCGAACAGCATCGCGCCATCAACAGTGCCTTACAAGCGCGCGATGCAGAGGCGGCGCGCATGGCTGTGGTTGCGCATTTGGACTACGTCGAAACTGCACTGACCAATTACAAGAAATCGACCCAGAACGAAGCGATTGCAAAACAGCGATATGAGCATGAGCTCAACCGCTGATGTGGGTCAGCTTAGGCGGCGTAATCCAGTTGAACATTCAATTGCGCCACATCCGCTTCGGTCATGTTGTGCAAAATTGCGGCAGGTTCCTGCTCCAGTGTCACCACGTTGCCGTCCACGGTGTGTGACCCGGACAAGAGGATGGTCGCCGTACCAGTGGAGGCATCAAAAGACGCTTCCCATTCCATCACCGCATCGTCACCAAAATCACTGGCGGAGAACGTAATGACCTCGGTGGCAGCATCCAGGTCGGTGATCACAACAGCGGAGCGGTCTTCGCCAAATTCGAAGACGGCCTCAAAACTGTCGACACCTTCGCCACCTTCCATAGTATCACCGTTGTCGCCGACAAGAACATCGGCACCAAACCCACCATGCAGAACGTCAGCGGACTCATCGAGCATGTCAGGGTGTACGCCCATAACCGTGTCATCGCCTAAACCGCCTAGCAACGTGTCACTGCCGTCGTAGTCCCGCAGGAAGTCGTTTGCACCGCCGCCGCGCACAAGGTCATCTCCACCTTCCGAAAATCCCAAGTTGCCAGCGCCTACGGCATCATAGATGTCGTTGTTGTCGCCCAATGCAATCGTGTCATTGCCTTCACCGCCGGTGACGGCATCTTCACCCGCACCGCCGAGAATGTAGTCCGCGCCAGCGCCACCGCTCAGGGCGTCACCACTAGCGCCGCCCAAAATCGTATCATTGCCAGCGCCGCCATCCAGCCAATCCGCGCCGTTCCCACCGCGCAGTTCGTCATGTCCCGCGCCCCCTAAGACCGTGTCCGAAGCGTCACCACCAGCAAAAGCATCATCCCCATCGGTCAGTGCCAGGAGCCCATCAGCAGACGTGAAATCGTCTTGGCTGGGCATAAATTCTCTTTCGGTGACGGTGTCCTCCTCATCAGCCCCGGTGTCGTGGGCATCTGATGGATCGTCATAGCTGTTTATCACGTCAGCCAACATGCCGACTCCAAAAACTGCGGTAATAGCCAATATCGCCAGCATCACTGGACCTCACTTAAGAAGTAACTCTTTGTTAACGAATATCGAACAATCAGGGCGGGAATGGGGCGGTTGCATGCCGGTTTTTGGCCGATAGGGCATAAAAAAGAGGCCCGTACGGACCTCTTCAAACCTTGCAAGATAGGGCGCGGCCTTAGGTTTTGTCGCCACCTACGTTTTCCGAAAATGCCTTTTCAAACTCTTTTTTGGTCTCTGTGCTGGCGTCAGTTTGGTGGTTCGCTTTCCACTCTGACATGGGCATGCCGTAAAAGATTTCGCGTGCTTCATCTTTGTTCATTTCGATGCCGCGTTCATTTGCGGCCTCTTGATACCATCTGGAAAGACAGTTTCGACAAAACCCAGCCAAGTTCATCATGTCGATGTTCTGTACATCGGTACGCTTGCCCATCAGGTGTTCGCGCAACGTTCGAAATGCAGCAGCTTCCAGTTCAATTTGGGTTTGCTTGTCCATGACATATCCCTTCGGGCGCGACTGTTAAGGTAAACCTAGGCGTAGCAATCCGCGCCCGTAGTGGCAAGCGTATCAGAGCAGCGTCAACGCAACCCAAGGCACAAGCGCGAAGACAAAGATCAAAAGTTTGTACGTGCCAAGCCACTGAAAATAGAGTGGGGCCAAAGCCGCCTGTTCCACGCCGGTGATGCGGGCGTGCACCTTCGTAATCCAACCACGCAGGCCAAAAATCATAAGCGTCGCAAACAGAAGCACACCGATGTGGATGACGGCCATCCAACCAAAGAAGGCAGTTAAGGTTGTTAGGGTCATGATTAGCCTCCTTTCAAGCTGATCATTTTGTTCAAGAGATATATGGGTATTTGCCCCCCGAGCCGCAAGAACAAGGGGGGAAGAATTGCTGCCAAAGATGGGGTTTTAGAGGCCACTTTCCGCCAAGGTTTTTTCCAATATCGGAGCCAGTCGCCCGGCCCATGCCATTTGGCTTTGCGGCGTATCGATTTCGTCATGTCGCAACTCAATCAACGCATTCAAGCGCCCCGGTCGCAAAGCGTGTTGGTCGATGCTGTCACCGTGTAACTCGCCGTTGTATGGTTCATTGTCGCCAACATTAAGATCTGGTTCCTGCTCCAATTGCGCGATCAGGGCTCGACCAAAACGATCCCCCGAGGGGGCATGCAAAACACCGATTTCCCAAGGGCGTGGCGCGCGGCCCTTAAGTTTCGGAGAAAAGCTGTGCATCGCGATCACAACAACGTCTTTTCGTGCGGCCGCCAAACGTTCCAACGCGTCATGGTAAGGTTGATAGTGAGTTTCCACGCGGCGCTGAATTTCAATCTCGTCAACGTACCGGTTTGCGGGGATGATCGTACCATCGTAGAGACGCATGACCAAAGTCGGATCATCTAATCCTCGGTTCGGATCAATACACAAACGTGACCAGTTTGCGCAGATCACCGGCGCATCTAGCAATTCACCGAGCCTGAGTGATGTCCCGAGCGCGCCAACGTCATAAGCGATGTGACGCTGCATATCTTCGGTTGGCAGACCAAGATCGCCCCCCGCGATGTCTTCGGGTACAAAGTTTGAAGCATGATCACATGTGATCAGCCAACGAGCGGGCCTGTCGGCACCATAGATGGAAAAGGGAATATATGTCATGGACCTGTCATTGCTTTGTGGTCAGACTTAGAGCAACTCTGGTAGAAAGGGAATTCAGAGGATAGGTTCATCTTGCATTTGTTAGCGTTAACAGGTAGCGCAGACGGCAAGACGCGCCCTAACGGAAAGCCATTCTGGCATTTCACTTGGGCAAGATGGGCAAAGCCGAAGAAAGACGGATCATGAGACGACTGAGAAACGTAAAAATCGTAGCCACGCTGGGACCAGCTTCCGAAACTTACGACATGATCCGGGCGTTACACGAAGCCGGTGCGGACGTGTTTCGTTTGAATATGAGCCACGGAAGCCACGAAGAAATCCGTGAAAAGCACCGGATCATTCGTCAGGTAGAAAAAGACCTGCAAAGCCCGATCGCCATTCTCGCAGACCTGCAAGGCCCCAAACTGCGCGTCGGTGTGTTTGCCAATGGCGAAGAAGAGCTTGTTGAAGGCGCGAAATTCCGCCTTGATCTGGATGCGACCGAAGGCGACATCAACCGGGTGTGCCTCCCGCACCCCGAGATTTTTGCGGCGCTAAAGGCAGGTGCAAACCTGCTGGTGAACGACGGCAAAATCCGCTTGCAGGTCGAAGACTGTGGCGAAGACTTTGCCAACTGTGTGGTGACCATTGGAGGCACCATCTCCAATCGTAAAGGCGTGAACGTTCCCGATGTGGTGCTGCCTTTGGCCGCGCTGTCAGACAAAGACCGCGACGATCTTGAATTTGTTTGTGGACTTGGTGTGGATTGGCTGGCGCTGTCCTTTGTACAACGCCCCGAAGATGTTCAAGAAGCCCGCGACCTGGCACAGGGCCGCGCTGCGCTTATCTCTAAAATTGAAAAGCCGGCTGCGGTTGAAGCCTTTGATGACATTCTCGCCGTGTCTGATGGCATTATGGTTGCACGGGGCGATCTGGGTGTTGAACTGCCTGTTAGTGCGGTACCGCCAATTCAGAAACGCTTGGTGCGCAAATGTCGCAACGTGGCCAAACCGGTTATCGTGGCGACGCAGATGCTGGAAAGCATGATCGAAAGCCCAATGCCAACCCGCGCCGAAGTCAGCGACGTGGCCACCGCGATTTATGAAGGCTCGGATGCAATCATGCTGTCCGCAGAGTCTGCGGCAGGCAGCTACCCCATCGAAGCTGTCAGCACGATGAACAATGTGGCAATCGAGGTGGAAAGCGATCCGACTTATCGCGAAATCATCGAAGCCAGCCGCAGCGCACCACGCTCAGGTATCGCAGACGGTATTGTTGCTGCTGCCCGTGAAATTGCGGAGACTACGCAGGTTGCAGCCATCTGTTGCTTTAGCCAGTCCGGCACCACAGCGTTGTTGATTGCGCGTGAACGGCCGCGAGTCCCGATCATTGCAATGACCAGCTTGCGCGGCACCGCGCGGCGCTTGGCGCTGAGCTGGGGCACCAATTGTGTGATGACTTCCAATGTGTCCCGATTCAAAATGGCCGTTGTGGCATCGGCGCGCGCAGCGCGCGATTTGGGCTATGCGGAAGAAAGCGATCAGATCGTTGTCACAGCAGGTTTGCCATTCAACGTGCCTGGTACGACCAACATTCTCCGAGTGTCCCCGTGTGACGAGCGTTTGATTTTCAACCTCGAGTCGGAGTAGCGTCAGCACCGGGGCAATCCGGAAGGCAGTATGACCACAGACTATCTGATTACGATCGGGCTCGTTGTTGGGCTCTTTTCGATCCCGGCCATGCTTGCTGCATACGCAGACAACCGCTTCCCCCGTGCGCCGATGGCTGCTTTTGTGCTGTCGGCGGCGGTGATCTCCGTGGCGATCATGCTTAACCCGACGCGCTATAGCGTTGGGGAATTGCCCAATGTTGTGGTTCGGGTGATTGCAGACATAATTCACTAAGACAGCATGCAGTTTTTGACCAAATAGGCCTTGCGTGCAAGATCATTGCGATCTATACGGCGCCTCTATTCGCGCGACCGGCTATATGGCATGCCGAGTCGCGTTTGTCACCGACCGAATACTAAAGGAGACGGAAATGCCTAAGATGAAGACCAAGTCGAGCGCCAAAAAGCGCTTTAAGGTCACTGCCACAGGCAAAGTACTGGCTGGCCAAGCTGGTAAACGCCACGGCATGATCAAACGCACCAAAAAATTCATTCGTGACGCCCGTGGCAACACGACCTTGTCAGCCCCAGACGCTAAGATCGTCAAGGGCTACATGCCTTACGACCGCTAAGAGGAGATTGAGATATGTCCCGCGTTAAAGGTGGTACCGTAACCCACGCCCGTCACAAGAAGATCATCAAAGCCGCAAAAGGTTATTATGGTCGTCGCAAAAATACCTTCAAGGTAGCGTCGCAGGCCGTCGATAAGGCGAACCAGTACGCAACACGCGACCGTAAGAATCGTAAGCGTAATTTCCGCGCACTCTGGATTCAGCGTATCAACGCTGCTGTGCGCGCGCACGACGAAGCTCTGACATACAGCCGCTTCATCAACGGCCTGACATTGGCCGGCATCGAAGTGGACCGTAAGGTTCTGGCCGATCTGGCAGTGCATGAACCAGCCGCGTTCACCGCGATTGTGGATCAGGCGAAAGAAGCGCTGGCTGCCTAAGCCAAGCTCTTTTCAAAGTTTAGAAGCCCGGGGCATCGCTCCGGGCTTTTGCGTTTGGAACGGATGTCCCACCGTCACTCGCAAAAGCAGAGCTATATTAACATTTTGCACGGTATGCAAAAGCGAACACATGACACCTAAGGGACCACTCATGAAATACATTATGCTTACCGTTGCTGCTGTTGCCCTCTCCGCCTGTGGCGATGCCATGACTTACCCCGCCGCCATTGAAAAACAAACAGAAGCTGCTGCAACGGCCGCGACGCCTGTTGATCAGATCCAACTGACGTCTTCAAACAACCTGAACAACGGTCAGTTTGAGATACTTGGTCCCGTCAAGGGAACCGTCGGCAAAGTCACAGCCTTCCACCCAACACCAACCGTGGCACAGGCCGAGCAGAAATTGCGCATCGAAGCGGCTGAATTGGGTGCCGATGGCGTGATCAACGCAAAAATCAGCGATGTGACCATTTGCGCGCTCAGCTGGGGCTGTCGCACCCTTTCTGGCACTGCTGTAAAGTTCCCACGCTAACACCTGTCGCAAAAAAGGACTCGAAGCGCCCGCTTCGTGTCCTCTTTTTGCCGCGTTGCTGCACAACAATGCCACAGGGATTTCCAAACACTTGGCGCCGATGCCAATGGGTTTTGCATCCCAGTGAGTTGTTTACGAGCAAACAGGGCGGAAAATCCGCCTGGTGACGGCAGAAGGCAGTGTTATGGCGCGAATTAGCGAACTTCATTACTCCAACGCATATGCCAATAGCAGCGGTGTCAGCGAGTTTTTAGAAATTGCTCTAGATCCCAGCGAAGACCCTTCAGATTTTGTTGCTTCGTTTTACAACGCAAATGGCGCGGTTGGTTTCGAAGTTTCGCTTGATGACCCCGGTGTGTCCGTTTCGACAGGCGCAGGTGGCGAGCTGGTCTATGTCATTTCCGCAGATGTTTACCCAATTCGCCTGACGGACCCGAACGGAAATGGTGCCAACAACTACGAGGCCTATGCGCTTACAAACACCGATACAAACGAAGTGGTCGACTTTTATGATATCGGCGGGGGCACCAGTGAGATCTTGGCGCTTGATGGCGCCGCCGCAGGCGCCACATCCGAAAATATTCCGGTTCTGAGCGGTCCCGGCACAACCACCACAACCCTTCAATTTAACCAACCCGATCCAGACAATGTCACGTATGAGACCGTCGATCCTGGTGCCACTGGTGTCATCTGCTTTGTACGTGGCGCTATGGTGAACACGCCAGAAGGTCCTAAACTGATTGAGAGTTTGCGCCCCGGTGATCTCGTCACAACACAGGATAACGGCCCCAAACCCATTCAATGGATTGGTCAGCGCACTGTGTCCGGCACCGGCGATCTGGCACCCATCCAGTTTGACCAAGGCTTTCTTGGCGCAACTCAACCACATTCAGTCTCCCCCAATCACCGCATTCTTCTTACCGGGGCACACGCCGAGATTTTGTTTGGGGAGAGCGAAGTCTTAGTTCCAGCAAAGGCCTTGTTACACAGTGATCAGACCCGTCGGCTTAAATGTGACTTTGTTACTTACTTTCATTTCATGTTTGACCAGCATGAAATCGTAACGGTGGACGGCGTCGCCAGTGAAAGCTTTTACCCCGGCGCAACGGGTCTGAGTGCAATGGAAACAGCCGCGCGCGACGAAGTGTTGATGCTGTTTCCCGAGCTTTCTGAGCATGAAGGGCATGAATGGCCCGCTGCGCGGATGGTGACATCGATGAAAGAAGGTATGGTGATAGCCTCTCTATTGTAACCGCGCTGGCCAGTGCGTTCTCTCTTCTTCGAAATCGCCATGCTGAGGGGGCCTTTTGCAGCCCAATCAGCACTGCAAATCGGCCTTTGCAGCCGAGAGCAAATCAAGAACATAGATTGAAACATCGAGAACAAAATTAGAACAAATTAGAAACAAGTTACGATTTATTTATCTTTCAGGCCTCATCATACTCAAGTGGCGTCGTTTTGGCCGCATGTGTACCAGTTTTGGAGGTTTCAATGGCCCGTATCAACGAGCTGCATTTTTCTAATACGTTTTCCGCGACCAATGGCGTCGAAGAATTTCTCGAGGTGACACTCGCGCATACCGAAAACCCAGACAACTATATTGTTTCATTTTATCAGACGGATGGTTCCGTTGGCATCGAAATTCCCCTGTCTCATCCAGAAGTTCTTGTTTCGGTCGACCCAGACAGCAACATGCGCAAACTGGTGATCACCGCGTCCCGATTTCCTGTGTTGCAAGTCCATCCAAATGGCGCAGGGATTGGCGGCCATACTGCCTTTGCGCTCACCAACCTGCAGACAGCTGTCGTAGAAGAATTTCGAGACGTCTGCCCGGGCGAAAAGACGGTGCTTGCCTTGGAAGGTGCAGCGGCAGGGTCTGTCTCAGAGAAGCACAAGCGCGCCCACCGTGTTGCCGCAAAAACCGCTCCTGCGCAGTGTTCCGCGCCCCTCAAAGGGCAAACTTATACTCGAAGCCCGGCACCCACCCCGATTGTGCCCATCGCGGATGTCCAAAGAGGAAGCGGTGTGGCCTGCTTCGCCGCTGGCACCCGTATCCGCACCAACGTCGGGCATCAGCTCATTGATACCCTACGCGAAGGAGACCAAATTTGGACAAAGGCAAACGGGCTGCAGCGCATATGTTGGATTGCCAAACGCACGTTGCCGGGATCGGGCACCTTCGCGCCCATCCAAATTGCACCAGAGACCTTTGGCGCGTTAAAACCTCATCTGGTGTCGCCGGATCACTTGATCTTGCTCACCGGATGGCGGGCAGAACTGATCTATGGTGAAGAGGAGGTCCTGGTCCCTGCGCAGTCACTTGTAGACGACTGCGATGTCCGAGTCAGCGCTTGTGCCACCATCACCTATTACCACCTCGCGTTTGACGCACCCCAGATTGTGAGCGGCGACGGTGTGCTGAGCCAGTGCTTCCACCCAGAGAGCCCCTCATCCATCCATGGCGGTCATTCTGCTCAAAGTGTGATGTTCGCAATGTTTCCAGAGTTGGCGACCGGAGCACATGTCTACGGGCGCGCCTCACGTCCCACCTCATCGACAAGCCTTGGCCCAATACTGACAAGACCACATTGAGTTTGGAGCCATCCGCGCAATCGATCTAGGCGCTGCACACTGCCTTTGCGGCGCAGCGCCGCAATCCGTGCTGACCAGCGCACCAGTGCGCCATAACTCTCGTGATCGCAGCCTGTATGACTACGGACCCGCCTCTGCGCTTGCAATCAATGGGCCGTGTGATAGGAGGTCTGCGGTATTTTCTTCACTGGGGACGGCCCTACCATGGACGATCTGCGCACCAAATTCATCGAAGCTATTGCCGCTGCTGCGGATGAAACCGCGCTGGAAGAGCTGCGGGTGCAGGCGGTGGGCAAAAAGGGCGAAGTCAGCCTGAAAATGCGCGAACTGGGCAAAATGACCCCCGAGGAGCGTCAGGTTGCGGGCCCCGCCCTGAACGCGCTTAAAAACGAAATAAATTCGGCTTTGGCCGCAAAGAAAGTTGCGCTGGCTGATTCTGCGCTAGATGCACGGCTGGCCACGGAATGGCTCGACGTCACGCTGCCTGCCCGCACCCGTCGCGTGGGTACGATCCACCCGATCAGCCAAGTCACGGAAGAGGTCACCGCAATTTTTGCGGATATGGGATTTGCTGTGGCTGAAGGGCCTCAGATCGAGACCGACTGGTATAACTTTGACGCGCTCAACATTCCGGGTCACCACCCCGCACGCGCCGAGATGGACACATTCTACACCCACCGTGCCGAAGGTGATAACCGCCCGCCACATGTGCTGCGCACCCACACCAGCCCGGTGCAGATCCGTACGATGGAAAAAACCGGCGCCCCGATCCGCATCATCTGTCCGGGTCGCGTATATCGCGCGGATTACGACCAGACACACACCCCGATGTTCCACCAGGTCGAGGGTCTTGCGCTTGGCAAAGACATCTCCATGGCGAACCTTAAGTGGGTGCTGGAAGAGTTCTTTTCTGCTTTCTTTGGCACCGAGGTCAAAACCCGTTTCCGCGCGTCTCACTTCCCCTTCACAGAGCCGTCTGCTGAAGTCGACATTCAGTGTAGCTGGGAAGGTGGCACCGTGAAGGTTGGCGAAGGCGACGATTGGCTTGAGGTTCTGGGCTCTGGCATGGTGCACCCCAAGGTGCTTGAGGCTGGCGGGATTGACCCGAATGAATACCAAGGCTTTGCCTTTGGCATCGGCATCGACCGTTTGGCCATGCTGAAATACGGCATCCCAGACCTGCGCGCTTTCTTTGACAGCGACCTGCGCTGGCTGCGCCACTACGGCTTTGCGAGCTTGGATCAGCCAACGCTGCATGGCGGTTTGAACCGATAGCAATCCGGCCTGCAAGTGCGCATATGTGCTTGCAGGTTTTCCTTTTTCCATTGAGGGACCATGCTGATGTACCAATTTCAAATAGCGCTGGCCGCTTATTGGAATTGGTTGGACAGCAAGGTTGATCATGACCCAAAACGATGGCAAGTGTCTTTTACGGCAGCTGGAATTGTCATCACTTTTCTTCCTTTTCTCTTTGGTGTCTGGGCGCTCATTTTTTACCCCATTGGCTGGATCACCGTGCTACCTGGTTTGTTCATTGCGGACAAAAAGCAACGCCGCATCCAGCAGGTAAAAAGCGATCAACGCGCGAAGGCACTGCAAACAAAGAAGCTGATGCAGCAGGGCAAGAAATCGAACAAGTCGTCGCGTTAAAAAGAACGCCACAACGGCTACTGTCACGTGCAACACTTTTGCTGAAAGCCTCAAACAGACCGGCGACCTCAAACCCATCTGCGGCGGCCAATGTCCTGAAGGCCTGTCAAACCGCCGCAAGCGGAGCGACAACGCCACACACCCCACAAACATGTGACGTGACAGAGCGCGGGCCTTGGCTAGTGTCAGCGGCATGACACGATTTGCCCTGAGCCTTGCCACACTTCTCACCGCCACGTCTGCCGCTGCCATGGGGCCGTGGAAAGGGAATGCGGCACCCTGTGGCAACGAGATCGCATGTGAACTTGGGGATCGTTCCTACCATGTGATGGTGCCGGATGGATGGGACGGTGGCACCCCCCTTCCCGTGTTGCTGCATTTTCACGGCTGGTCGCGCACAGGCGTCCACGCGCAAAACTCTGATCGGGTTGGCGCATCGACTAAACGTCGCGGCGTGTTGCTGGTCACACCCAACGGACGCAACAACACCTGGAGCTTTTGGCGCGCGGGCACTGAGGATGTGCCCTTTGCCGATACGGTGCTGGCCGATGTGGCACAGCGCTATCCTGTGGACACATCGAAGATTTACGTTTCGGGCTATTCTTTTGGCTCTGCAATGGCTTGGCGATACGCGTGCCAAAGTGGTCAGGATGTCTCCGCTCTCTTGGCCATCGCAGGCAGCATCGATCAAACGGAAACCTGTCCGGAGGCCCCCACCGAGGTTCGCCATGTCCATGGGCTTTCAGACACAGTGATGGATTTCCCGTTGGGCCCCGGCGGCGATACAACTTATCCCGTTGCCCTTTGGAAACGCGCATTGGACTGTCCGAAAGGCGGTGAATCCCAAGGGGATTGGCAGGTGCGCAGCTTTCTAACGCTCACGCGTACCAGTTGGGCCTGTGCCAACGGCGCCGTTACTCTGGATCTGCATCCGGGTGGACATTTCATTCCTCACGGCTGGATCGGCCGACAGCTGGACGAGCTTTTGGGCCTCACACCGAGTTATCCTTAGGTGACACCCGGTGGCAAGGCTTGCACATAAGGCCAATCTTTGTCATTGCCTCCTGCAACAAACATGGCTTGCCATAGGACACCGGACCGATGAAATTCACTCTTTCCTGGCTGAAAGATCACCTTGAGACCAACGCCAGCGTTGACGAGATCGTCGAGACGCTGACAGACCTTGGGCTTGAGGTTGAAGACGTCACCAACCCAGCGCAGCGTCTCGCGGACTTTACGTTGGGCAAAGTGGTGCGTGCCGAACAACACCCAGATGCTGACAAGCTGCGTGTGTGCACAGTGGCGACTGACGAAGGTGAGCTACAAATCATCTGTGGCGCGCCAAATGCGCGCGAAGGCATCACCGTGGTGGTCTGCAAACCGGGCATGTATATTCCGGGGCTTGATATCACCATTTCCGTTGGCAAAATTCGCGGCGTGGAAAGCTACGGTATGATGGCCTCTGAGCGCGAGCTGGAGCTGTCTGACGAACATGATGGCATCATCGAGCTGCCTTCTGGCGCGGTAGGCGACAAGTTCATCGACTGGCTGGCAGAAAATGACCCGTCCAAAGTCGACACAGTGATTGAAATCGCCATCACTCCAAACCGCCCCGACGCTTTGGGTGTACGCGGCATTGCCTTGGATCTGGCAGCCCGCGGCTTGGGCACGATGAAGCCTGCCAAGACGGCCAAGATCGACGGCACATTTGACAGCCCAATCACGGTTACCATTGATGATGACACTGCGACGGACGGCTGCGAGGTCTTCGCCGGTCGCCTGATAAAAGGCGTGAAAAACGGACCGTCCCCGCAGTGGTTGCAGGACCGTCTGAAGGCCATCGGTTTGCGCCCAATTTCGGCGCTCGTAGACATCACCAACTTTTTCACCTTTGACCGCAATCGTCCGCTTCACGTGTTTGACGCAGACAAAGTCACGGGCAACCTGCGTGTGCACCGCACTGCGGGTGGCGAGACCTTGGCGGGGCTCGACGAGAAAGAGTACACCTTTGCGCCTGGCATGGTGGTGATCTCTGATGACACTGCTGTAGAGTCGATCGGCGGTATCATGGGCGGCATGTCAACCGGCTGTACCGAAGAGACCACAAATGTGTTCTTGGAAGCCGCTGTTTGGGATCACATTCAGATTGCCTACACGGGCCGCGGCCTGAAAATCAACACTGACGCACGCTACCGCAATGAACGTGGCATAGATCCTGCTTACAATATGCAGGCATTGGATGACGCGACCCAGATGATCATGGAACTTTGCGGTGGTGAACCCTCCAACTTGGTCAGTGCAGGTCAGGTTCCAAATGTTGCGCGGGCCTATCCGCTGGACACAGACCGCGTGCAATCGCTTGTCGGTATGGAAATTCCGGCCGAAACACAGCGCGCCACGCTTGCAGCTTTGGGTTTTGTCATCGAAGGTGACATGGCTCATGTCCCAAGCTGGCGACCAGACGTGCGTGGCTCTGCCGACCTGGTAGAAGAAGTCGCGCGCATTGCCTCGCTCACAAAGCTACAAGGCAAGCCTATGGCGCGTCCGGAACCAGGTCTGCCAGAGCAAATTCTGTCGCCCATGCAGAAGCGCGAGCAGATCGCACGCCGCACCACGGCATCCTTGGGTTACAATGAATGTGTGACTTACAGCTTCATTGACAAAGCGGGCGCGGAGCTCTTTGGCGGTGGCAGTGATGCAACCATGCTGGAAAATCCGATTTCCAGCGAAATGAGCCACATGCGCCCCTCGCTGTTGCCAGGTCTCTTGCAGGCTGCGGCGCGCAATCAGGCCCGTGGATTCATGGATATGGCACTGTTTGAATGCGGCGCCGTCTTTCATGGTGGTGAACCGGGGGAACAGGAGAACCTGCTGACCGGTATTCTGGTTGGTCGCACAATTTCCAAAGACATCCATGGTGAAAGCCGTGGTGTCGACATTTACGACGCTAAGGCAGACATGGAAGCGGTGCTTGAGTCTCTCGGCGCTCCAACCAAGCTGACATTTAACCGTGGCACCAACGGTTGGTGGCATCCGGGCCGCAGCGCAAAGGTTGGGCTGGGACCGAAAAAAGTCTTGGGCGCATTCGGCGAAATCCATCCGAAAGTGCTGGATGCACTGAACGTGAAGGGCCCTGTTGTGGCCTTTGCTGTCCATGTTGCTGAAATTCCGATGCCACGTAAAAAATCGGCGTCAAAAGGCGCAGTACTCATGGCCGATTTACAGGCCGTTGAACGTGACTTTGCTTTTGTTGTGGACACCAGTGTTGAGGCATTGACGCTGGTCAATGCTGCGGCGGGCGCAGACAAAGCGTTGATACAAGACGTGCGTGTTTTTGATGAGTTCATCGGCGGCGCCTTGGGAGACGATAAAAAGTCTCTGGCGATCACTGTGCGCTTGCAGCCTACTCAAACGACCTTGAAAGAGGCCGACATCGAGGCCGTTGCAGCCAAGATCATCGAGAAGGTCAGCAAAGCCACTGGTGGCACACTGCGTGGCTGAGGCAGCCCAACCGCGCTTAGCGCAGGCCGGTGAGGCCTCCGCTATTGCGCGGTTGATTGATGCAGCCTACCAACCTTATCGCGACCAAGGTGTCGCGTTGCCGGATGTATCTGGCGGCGTGGATGAAGCGATTGCTGACGGGCAGGTTTGGGTCATCGAGAAAACGTCTTTGCAAGGCGTACTCATGTTATCAACGGCGCCACCAATAGCACACCTCACGAATGTTGCGGTTGCCCAATCTACGCGTGGGCAGGGTCTTGGCGGCGCGCTGATCCAATGGGCTCTTCAGCTATCTACCAGCGCGGGCTGCTCGGAAATTTCGCTCGCAACCCATGTGGAGATGCCGGGAAATATTGCGCTCTACGCTCATCTAGGATGGCGAGAGACCGAGCGTGATGATCGACGCGTGATGATGGTGCGCGCACTGCCTTAGTCACGAGTCAGGTGTTCCGCCAAAGCGTCAAACACCAAACGAATGCGGCGGCTGGTGTGCAGCTCTCGATGGGTGGTCAGCCATATCGGAAAAACGATCGGCGCAAGATCAGGAAGCACACGTTCAATACCAGACGTTGCCTCTGCCACGTCATCCGCCATCGGCGAAATGCCAAAACCCTGTTTGCACATTTCCCAAGCCACCAAACCGCTGTCTGAACCCGTGCGGAAGTTGTCCAAGCCAATTGGGAACCCCAACGGCTTGAGGTATTCCAACATGCGTGGCACGTCCCCGGATCCCACAAAGTCATGCGATTCCAGATCTTCCACCGTCTTTGGGCGTCCACGATGGTCCAGATACTCAGTAGAGGCATAAAAATAGCCTTTCGCCTCTCGTACCAACCGCGCGATCAGATCAGGTTGATCTGGCCGCACATGACGAATGGCAATATCAGCTTCTCGCCGCATCAAATCCTGAACGTCGTCAGACGCCACGACATCAATAATGAGTTTGGGAGCTTTGGTTCTTAGCTCCCGCAAGACTGGGGGCAAAAGATGCACCGAATAGACGTCTGACGCGGTTATGGCCACGCGGCCTTCCACGGTTTGGTTTTGACCTGACGCAGCAAGGGCAACCCGATCAGCAGCCTGCCCCATAGCGCGAACGTGTTCGAGCAACTCACCTCCCGCAGCTGTCAGCTCCAACGAGCGGCCAACGCGTTCAAACAACATGACCCCTAAGTCTTCTTCAAGCGCGGCCACTTGGCGCCCGAGTGTTGGTTGTGTCAGCCCAAGTTCACGCGCTGCAGCTGACAACGACCCTTTATCAGCCGTTGTCAAAAACGCGCGAATGTGGTTCCAGTCAAAGGAAGATGCGGTATCACTCATGCATTTTCGTATAACATGGCTGCAAATTTCGGCAATTCCTATCGCATATTTGCATGGTTATGTATGGGGTCGAAAGGAGAACGACCATGCAAGCAACAGCAAAATTTTGGGATGGGATCGCGCAAAAATACGCCAAATCTCCCATCGGTGACATGCAAGCGTATGAGTATACGCTGGGCCGCACACGGTCTTACCTCAAGGCGTCAGACACCGCGCTCGAATTGGGGTGTGGCACTGCCACAACCGCGATCAGATTGGCTGATGCCGTCAGTGAAATGGTGGCAACAGATGTGTCAGCCGGAATGCTCGAGGTGGGTCGTGAACGGATCACGGAGGCTGGGGCGAAAAACATTCGCTTGGTGCAAGCCACTCCGGAAAGCGCGCCAGATGGCCCATTTGACGTCATCATGGCACACAACCTGATCCACCTTTTAGAGGATGGCGACCTTGCGATGGCGGCGATTGCTGAAAGGGTGAAACCTGGCGGGTTGTTCATCTCCAAGACGCCCTGCCTGAACGAGAGCATGAAGTCTTTCAAGTTCCGGTTGATGAAAACCGCGATCCCTCTTTTGCAACTTATTGGCAAAGCCCCGTTTGTCCGGTTCTTCTCTATCGCTGAGCTGGAGCGCTCGGTCATAAGAGCGGGCTTCAAAATCATTGAAAGTGGCAATTTTCCTGCAGATCCGCCAAGCCGCTATCTGGTGGCCCGCAAACTCTGAAACTGCTTCTTCCCAACAAGGGATTGGAGCAGCGCGCCGGACAGGTTAGACCTTGCGCAAGCAAGAAAGGAAATCCCATGAGCCTAAATGTCTACTTGTCCGGCGAGATTCATACCGACTGGCGTGAACAGATCAAAGATGGCGCCGCAGATCTGGACGTCACCTTCACTAGCCCGGTGACTGATCATGCAGCATCCGACGACTGTGGCGTGGCCATTTTGGGTGGTGAAGACAACAAATACTGGCACGACCACAAAGGCGCGATGGTCAATGCGATCCGTACCCGCAAGGGCATTGAGGATGCCGATGTGGTGGTGGTGCGTTTTGGTGAGAAGTATCGTCAATGGAACGCCGCCTTTGACGCGGGCTTCGCCGCTGCGCTTGGCAAATCCATCATTGTGCTTTCAATGACC
Organism: Shimia sp. NS0008-38b; assembly: GCF_040370365.1. Taxonomy (NCBI): domain Bacteria; kingdom Pseudomonadati; phylum Pseudomonadota; class Alphaproteobacteria; order Rhodobacterales; family Roseobacteraceae; genus Shimia; species Shimia sp. NS0008-38b. Next base: position 547,581 of record NZ_BAABWQ010000002.1, read on the forward strand.
GATCAACAGCACGCCCTAAAGGAAGTACACGCCGCGGCTTTGGCCGTTGCAGAAGAACCAAAGCAAGTCGTCGAAATTTTGCGATATGTTCTGACAAGCAAGCTGCCTTAGGACTGTGAATACCCGTTTGACGTAGCGCGCTGACGCGGCGTTAGACTTGCTTGAACAAATTGGCCCCTCCTAGGCTGACTTCAGCACGGGAGGGCACCATGGAATTTGATTACATCGTTGTTGGGGGTGGGTCAGCAGGCTGCGTGATTGCCGCACGTCTTAGCGAAGATCCAGACGCCAAGGTTTGCCTGGTTGAGGCTGGTGGCAAAGGCGAAGACATATTCATCCGCGCCCCAGCACTGATCGCAGCGATGATTTCTGGTCGTCCCAAAATCAACAATTGGGCGCTCAAGACCGTGCCACAGAAACAACTCAACAATCGGCGTGGTTTCCAACCGCGCGGCAAAGCCTTGGGTGGAAGCTCTGCCATCAACGCTATGCTTTATGTGCGCGGACACAAATCAGACTATGACGATTGGGCCAAACTTGGTTGTGAAGGATGGGATTGGGACAGCCTGTTGCCTTATTTCAAAGCGACAGAAGGAAATCAGCGGGGCGCAGATGATCTGCACGGCGCAACCGGACCTCTAAAGGTAGGAGACCAAGCCGAACCACGCGCGATAAACCAAGCGTTTATCGCCGCCTGCAATGCCCATCAAATCCGCACCAACACGGATTTCAACGGTCCGGAACAGGAAGGCGCAGGACACTATCAGGTGACGCAGTTCTATGAAGGCGATCACAAAGGAGAGCGGTGCTCAGCCGCAGCGGCCTATCTGCGCGACATACTCGATCGCCCCAATTTGACCATCTACACAAAGACCCAGGCACGCAAAGTTGTTATGGACAGTGGCCGCGCCACGGGGCTGGAAATCAAACGCAACGGTCGGGTAGAAACGCTCTCCGCACGCAGAGAGGTCATCCTCTCAAGCGGTGCATTTGGTTCCCCGCAATTGCTGTTGTTGTCCGGTATAGGCCCCCGCGAAGAGATCGAAAAACACGGGATCACGCTGCAGCACGAGTTGCCGGGAGTGGGCAAGAACCTGCAGGACCACCTCGACCACATTCTGAGCTATCGCAACAAACAAAAGGACACCGTGGGTTTGACGCCCTCTGGATTGGCAAAGATGACCAAAGCCGCGTTGCGTTGGCGCAAGACAGGCACAGGTTTGTTTGCCTCTCCCTTTGCCGAAAGCGGCGCGTTTTTCAAAACCGACCCCAGTCTTGATCGCCCCGACATTCAGTTGCACTTCGTGGTTGGAATTGTAGACGATCACAACCGCAAAATACACTTACCCTATGGGTTCAGTTGCCATGCCTGTGTGCTGCGCCCACACAGCCGGGGAACGGTCTCTTTGGCGTCTGCGGACCCATCCAAACCTCCAAAAATCGACCCGTGTTTCCTAGAGGATTCGCGTGATCTTAAGGCCCTCAAGGACGCAATCAAAAAACTCGATAGCATCATGGAGGAGGATGCGTTTACCTCTTGGCGCGGCGATCGCTACTATGATCATGATGGCTCTGATGAAGCGTGGGAAGCGGATATTCGCGCCCGTGCAGACACGATCTACCACCCGGTGGGCACTTGCAAAATGGGCGTTGATGACATGGCTGTTGTTGACCCGCAGGGCCGCGTGCATGGCGTTGAAGGTCTGCGCGTGGCAGATGCGTCGATTATGCCAACCCTGATTGGCGGCAACACGAATGCGCCTACTATCGTGATAGGGGAAAAAATCGCCGACGCGATCCGCGCCGACGCTTAGATTATTCTTTCAAGCCAACGGTAGCCTTGGTGAGGCCTACTCGGGGCGTGGTGGTGTGTTCAGCCCAACTTGAACCGCAGGCCGTGCCAAGAAGCGATCCAAGTAGGCGTTTACATTGGGGTAGTTGCCCCAGCCAACCGCCTCTTTGGCACCATAAAAATCGAGCGCCTTGAGCCACGGCGCAGTGGCAATGTCTGCAATTGAATAGGTTCCGGTGATCCAGTCACGGCCTTCCAGTTGTTTCTCCAAAACCGATAGCAAACGCTTGGCTTCGTTCTGATATCGCTCACGCGGACGTGGATCTTCGATCTCGGCACCGGCAAATTTGGTGAAGAAACCCAACTGTCCAAACATTGGGCCCACACCGGCCATTTGGAACATCACCCATTGAATGGCTTCGTATTTCTCGGCGGGGGTTTCTCCGATGAGCTTGCCAGACTTTTCAGCCAAGTAGATCAGAATGGCTCCGCTCTCAAAAAGACTCAAAGGCTTACCATCAGGTCCATTCGGGTCAATAATCGCCGGGATTTTGTTGTTTGGGTTCAGAGCCAAAAACTCAGGGCTCTTCACGTCCGCATCGCTCAGCATCACCAGATGCGCCTCGTAAGGCAGGCCAATCTCTTCGAGCATAATCGACACTTTCACACCATTGGGTGTCGGAAAGGCGTAAAGCTGCAAAACATCTGGGTTCTCAGCGGCCCAGCGGGCGTTGATGGGGTGATCGGTTACAGTGGTCATGGTGTCTCTCCTGTCGCAGTCCTATGGGGATAGATAAGGCTATTTTCCCATCCCGCCACCGCACTATTCGTGCGAATTAGACCATGCTATTGTGCGCCAGCGCAGAGCCAAAACAAAAAATAGCACGCGCACCTACAGGGAAGGAAAAGACACTATGTTGCAAGAATTCAAAGATTTTATTGCCAAGGGCAACGTCATGGATATGGCCGTCGGGATCATCGTCGGCGCGGCTTTCACTGCGATTGTGAAATCTATGGTTGCAGACTTGATTAACCCGATCATCGGCCTGTTTACGGGCGGTGTGGATTTCACCAACAACTATGCGGTTCTCGGCGGGGAGGTCCCTGAGGGGAGCAGCCTTGAGGCCGCCCGTGAAGCCGGTGCCTCGATCTTCGCCTATGGCGCGTTTGGGATGGCGATCCTGAACTTTCTAATCATTGCATGGGTGGTGTTCATGTTGGTGCGCTACGTCAACAAAGTGAAAGAAGCATCCGCCAAACAAGAAGAAGAGACACCAGTAGAGGACGCCCCAGCAGGCCCAACCGAACTGGAAGTGCTTCTTGAAATTCGGGACTCGTTGAAGAAATCGGCTTAGGCCAATCCAAAGGAGCGACTCGGCCTTGTGTCGAGCCGCTTCTGTGCGTTTAAGGCCCTTAAATGGGTAATACAATTTGGAGTGAACCAATGGAAACAGTTGTGGATCAAGTGCAAGGCTTTGGACCCTTGGTGATTACAGCAGCCAAAGCTCTTGTGGTTTTGATCATTGGCTGGATGGTCGCCGGTGCCGTGAGCCGCATGGTACGCACTCGGGTGAACAACACCCCTGAAATTGACAAGACTTTGGGCAATTTTGCCGCCAGTATAACGCGCTGGGTCATCTTGTTGATGGTGTTGGTCGCTATCCTAGGAATCTTTGGCATCGAAGCGACATCCCTAGTGGCCATGATGGGTGCGGCGACACTGGCCATTGGTTTGGCGTTACAAGGCACGCTCAGCGATCTTGCCGCTGGCTTTATGCTGATCCTGTTCCGCCCCTACAAAATTGGACAATATGTCGATGTTGGGGGCACCGCTGGTACGGTGGTGGATCTGAACCTATTTGTGACGGAGTTGGTGACACCAGACAACGTGCAGATCATTATCCCAAACGGTCAAGCTTGGGGCAGCATCATCACCAACTTCTCCGCGCATGACACACGTCGCGTGGACGTGGTGTTTGGCATCGACTACGGAGATGACGCGGACAAGGCCAAGCAAATCATTCTGGCTACCGCCAATGCGGACGAGCGGGTCCTCAAAGACCCCGAAGCTTGGGCACAGGTGACCAACCTTGGAGACAGTTCGGTGGACATCACCATGCGGGCTTGGTGTGACGCGGCTGACTACTGGGAGCTGAAATTCGGCCTGACGCAGGCGGTCAAAGAAGCCTTTGACAAAGATGGCATCTCGATCCCCTACCCGCACACAGTCGAAATCAAACGCGACGCGTGAGCCACCTCAGGCGCGAGGAGCTCCCGCGCTCTGGCGCCGCAGCACGCTGCGCCACAAAATCTTGGGCATGGCAGGTTCGCCCCTGTGGGGCCAACCTGCAAAGGGCGCTTTTAGAAGCGCCCTTTTTATTCTGCCGCCTTAGAGGATCAGACAAAACGATATCAACGCCGGGCCCGATCACACTTGGTCTACATCAAAATGATGTTTGACGTCCCGCTGCCACGCCGCAAAGCATGCGCCTCGGCGAACTCAGGATCATTGATCCAAGCTTTGGCGGCATCGCGGTCTGGGAAGGTCAGGATCACTGTAACAGTGGGTGCCACGCCATCCCCCTCGATCACCTCAGATGTTTTAGAGACTTCCATCGCAGCCCCGCCATGTTTGGCCAAGGCGGCACCGGCTTGTTGACGATAGAGTTCAAAACTCTCCGGATTTGTGATTGTCAGCGTTACAAGGGCATAGGTGGTCATAATTGGGCTCCATCGGGTGTTGTTCTCTCGTGAAGTAAGGGCTTTTTCCCCGATTAAAAACGATCATTGATGCAACATGGTTGTGCGAATATTATCAGGTTATGCACAATTGGGATGATCTGAGATTCGTATTGGAAACGGCGCGACACGGCGGCATCAGCGGCGCAGCCAGAGCGCTCGGGGTGAACCATGCCACAGTCGCGCGTCGTATTACGGCAGCGGAGGCGGCGCTTGGCGCACGCCTATTTGACCGCCTGCCCAGCGGTTACGTACCAACCGAAGCTGGGTTGCAGGCCGCAGCAGCGGCCGAAACCATGGCCGTATTGCACCATGATCTAGACCGGCAGATCGCAGCCCGCGACCGTGTCATTCAGGGCCCCTTGAAGGTGACAGCCTCGGAATTGCTCATCCAACGCATCTTGGGCCCCATCATCGCAGACTTCATTCACGCACACCCGGCCATCGACCTGTCGTTGTTGGCAACAAACACCTCGCTGAACCTTGCACAGCGTGATGCGGACGTGGCGCTACGGTTTGAAAAATCCCCACCTGACACATTGGTGGGACGGCGGCTGTTTGAGCAAAAGGGCGCGGTCTTTGCGCATCGTGACCTGATTGCACAGGATCAAGGCCCAGATGCGCCGCTTGATTGGATCCGCTTTGCGCATTGGCCCGGCCCCCCAGAAGCGATCAAAGCCTTACGGCCCAAACTGCGCCCAAGGTTGACCGTGGACGACATGGCCGCAGCCATAGGGGCGGCGCGCGCAGGCATCGGCGCGACACGGATGGCTTGTTTTCTTGGCGACACCGATCCGCTGTTGGCACGCGTGCCGGGGCTGCCTCTGTTTCATCAAAGACCGCTTTGGGTGCTCACACACGCAGACCTGCGTGAGGTACCGCGTGTGCGCGTGTTCACCGATTTTGTGACCGCCCGGCTCAAGGCGTTACAGCCCTTGTTCGAAGGGCAGCGTCTTCAGGATTTTAAGGCCAATGATGGGGAAATCACATCGATCCCGAGTGCTTTGCCGACGGCGTAGTAGGTCAGTTGACCGGCATGCACGTTCAAACCGTTTAACAGGTGTGGATCGTCTTCACAGGCTTGCCGCCACCCTTTGTCCGCTAGATTCAGCAAAAACGGCAACGTAGCATTGCCCAGCGCCTGTGTGGAAGTGCGGGCAACCGCACCGGGCATGTTGGCCACACAATAATGCATGATCCCGTCGACCTCATAGATCGGATCCGCATGGGTTGTGGCGCGTGAGGTCTCAAAACAGCCCCCCTGATCAATCGCCACATCTACCAAGGCCGCGCCGGGCTTCATGTCAGCCAATTGCGCACGGGTCACCAACTTGGGTGCGGCTGCTCCGGGGATCAACACCGCACCAATCACCATATCCGCATCGCGCACCAGATCAGCGGTTGCACCGGCCGTGGAGTATTGATTCTTAAACATCCCGCCAAACACATCATCAAGGTATTTGAGGCGCGGCAATGAGCGGTCTAAAACGGTGACATCAGCCCCCATGCCCGCAGCGATCTTTGCCGCGTGGGTGCCGACAACCCCACCACCGATGACAACCACTTTTGCCGGGGCGACACCTGGCACGCCCCCCATCAATACCCCGCGCCCACCGTTGGCTTTTTGCAGGGTCCAAGCGCCCATTTGTGGCGCCAGCCGTCCCGCAACTTCCGACATAGGTGACAACAACGGCAGCCCGCCGCGATCATCCGTAACGGTTTCATAGGCAATCGCCGTACAACCGCTCGCCAGAAGATCCTGTGTCTGTTCTGGATCGGGAGCGAGGTGCAAATAGGTGAACAACACCTGCCCTTCACGCAGCATTTTGCGTTCCGCAGCCTGTGGCTCCTTCACTTTCACGATCATGTCAGCTGTGGCAAAGACTTCCGCTGCCGTGTCAATGATCTCAGCACCCGCTGTGACGTAGTCTTCATCCGTGAAACCAGCGCCAACTCCAGCACCGGTCTGTACAATCACCGCATGACCGTGCGCCACCGCTTCGCGCGCCGCGTCCGGCGTCATACCAACGCGAAACTCTTGAGGTTTGATTTCTTTCGGGCATCCGATTTTCATAGCCGTCTCTCCTGACTGAACCTAGGATCAGGTTAGAAAGCTTTCAGACGAATGTGCTTGATTTTTAATCAGTTTGAAAACTGGCGTCCGCAAGATTCTTTGCCTAAAGATAAAAACCAAGCAAGGAGCTTCTCACATATGTCTTTAGACTCGACAGATCGTCGCATTCTCACCGTCCTCCAAAAACAAGGACGCATCTCCAATGCGGAATTGGCAGAAAAGATAAACCTGTCTGCATCCGCCTGTCACAGGCGCGTGCACCGACTGGAAAGCGATGGGTACATAAAGGACTACGTGGCCCTGCTGGATTCGCGGAAATTGCAGGTTCCAACAACTGTATTCGTGGAAATCACACTGTCTGGACAAGCTGATGAGGTGTTGGAAGCCTTCGAGAAAGCCGTGTCGCGCATTCCCGATGTTTTGGAGTGCCACCTGATGGCGGGCACCGCAGACTACATCCTAAAAGTGGTTGCCCAAGACACCGAAGATTTTGCCCGCATTCACCGCCAGCATCTCGCACGCCTGCCCGGCGTGGCCCAAATGCAGAGTTCTTTTGCGCTGCGCACGGTCTTCAAAACCACTGCCCTACCTGTCTAAGTTCTGGCTCGCTGTCACAAACCGCATGGCTGTCCCGTCTCTATCTAGAGACAACTTGGAGACAAACATGACACAGACCATCTTATACGGATTTGCCGGGGTCTTTCTTGGGAATGCAGCGCTGATGTGGGGAGACCCGCAATTTTGGTTTCAAACCATACCAGGTGTCGCGGGGACAGGAGGATTTAATGCCCACTTCATACGCGACATTGCTTTGGTGTTTCTTGTTTCTGCGGCGGCGCTATTTGTGGGCGCGCGCAACCGCGACGTTCCCCTTGCAGCCTTCGGTGCAGCATGGCCATGCCTGCACGCGCTCTATCACATCTGGATATGGATTTTTCACCGAGACACAGCGTTTGACGCGATTGCCTTGACCAATCTGATTGGCATTCAACTGCCTGCTTGGGGTGCCTTGAGCGCCGCACTTCACCTATCACAAAAGGAGGCTTTGGCATGATCCGTAAATGGCTACACGCAGGTGCCCGCTCCTTTGGAAAAAAATACAACTATGACGTGGGCTACATGCATGAAGTCATAAAAGCGTCCTCCCGCGCGGGGTTGGCCCTGACCTTCTTGCCCATGGTTACAGGTTACAAGGGTCCGCCGGAAGCGCGCGATGTGTGGGCTGGGGCGTTGTTGGCCTCCACTTTGGATGGCGACTGCGGTCCATGCGGCCAATTGATCATCACATTTGCGCTGGAAGCTGGTGTGCAGGGAGATCTTCTATTGGCTGCGGTCGAAGGCCGGTTTGACGACGCCCAAGATGTCGGCCTTGGTTTCCAGTTTGCCCGTCACGCCATATCAACGTCTTATGAACCCAACACATTTGGGGAGATCATTCACAGCCGTTTTGGCGAGCAGGCCTTGGTGGCCGCAAGTTTCGCCGCTGCCTCAGGACGGTTTTATCCTGTGTTCAAACGCGGATTGGGCGAAGGGCATGCGTGTCAGGCGATCAACATCAACGGCCGCATCGGAAAGGTCGCAGTCTGAGATGACAGAAAACATCACAATGTTTGAGACAGAACGCTCGCGCTTGTTTGCCCTGTCCTACCGCATGTTGGGAGAGCGGGCTGCGGCAGAAGATGTGGTGCAAGAAGTTTGGCTGCGGTTTTCCGCGGCCAACACCTCAGAACTTGATAACCCTGCCGCTTGGCTGCGCCGCGTGACCACAAACATCGCCATAGACGCGTTGCGTTCGGCGCGCGCACGGCGAGAAAGCTACGTCGGACCTTGGTTGCCAGAACCTTTGATCTCAGAAACTCAGGCATCCGCAGACCATGCTTTCGAATTGGCACAAGAGTGCGAATTGGCGCTGCTTTGGGCTATGGAGCGCCTTGCCCCCACGGAGCGCGCTGCCTTTGTGCTTCGGGAAGCTTTTGATGCCGACTATGCCGATATCGCAGTGACTCTGGGGCGCTCCGAGGCCGCATGTCGCCAAATGGTCAGCCGCGCACACAAACGTCTACAATCAAGCGGTCCGCGCTTTGACGTGCCCCGTGCAGAGGCCGCAGCGGCTCTGGAACGGTTTTTCTTTGCCGCCGCCCACGATCATGACACCGCGCTGCGTTTGTTGGCCGAGGACGCCATCGCCATATCGGACGGTGGCGCCAAGGTGCGTGCGGCACGACGGCCATTGTATGGCCCAGCTGAAATCATGCAGGTACTGAGCGCTGTGATGCAAAAGGAGCGAAACGTCCCCAACATTTCATTTGAAATGATACAGGCCAACGGCACGCCCGCCATTGCGCTTTTCAAAGATGGGGTATTGGAAACATTGACGCTGGTGGTCCCCAATTTGGCCGGTCAGGTGCACTGGATATACATCATGCGCAATCCCGATAAGCTCGCAAACTCAAATGCCTAAAATTTAAGCAATGTCTTCAAAGCGTGCTGGTAACCACGATCTGGTCGCTGAGCAGTAGAGTTCTATAGCTTAAACCGAATATACTTTGACAAACGCTCTACTTTTACGGAACTAAGTTAAGTGTTGAAAAGGGAGAAGTTTGGAATGCCGGCTTTTGGAAGGGCTATGTTTGCGGCGTATCAGCCACTGGTCTGCACGGCCGTGCTTGCGTTCTTGACCTACAATCCAGCCATGGCCGAAACCGAACTTGCGCAGTTCTTTCCTTCGTTTCCGATGCATGAAGATGATAGGCTGAGCGGACATTTTGAGGGAAACATTGACGGTTGCAACATCACGCTGACCGAAACATCCGGGTCGTTTATGACCATCAGCCGATTTGATGTGAGGCACTACGAAACAGATCCGGGGAGACTCAACTGGCCTTACGGAAATCAGCTCTCGACTCGATACAAAGTTGGTTGGATTGCAAGGGAAGTGGCGTCGAACTCCTCTACAAAGGAGCTAAATGGCAAACTTCGAGCTCTCCGTGTTTCATTGATTGACCGAAGAACTCTTTCTGCTGACGAAATTCAAAGCAAATCAGACGCTTTGACGTTTTGGCTTGCCGAGATCAGATCTGGGAGTCATGGCATCTTTGCATTGAGAAATCACACGGCACGATACCTTGCCAGCAACCAAGAGCTTTTAGTTTCGGTTAGCGTAAACACCTCTATGCAATTTCCAGCGCAAGCGAGGGATATGTCATCGCTGGCGCATGCAATGTATCGACATGGTTTAGAATGTAGCCGGAATTGATCCTCATCGTGCAAGAAATAGATGGTATCGCGTTTCCATTGGCGAACCTTCATCGCATCCTTGTGAAGGATCATTATGAGGTCGAATGCATGCACAACAGAATTCGCGGCTACAAAATTGGCTCCTGACGAGGAGACACCGGTGATCAAGCCGGAGGGGCGTCTGCCCGCTTCAACAGGCCATTGAGTGCTCGTTCTGGCTCCATGCCGAACCTCACGAAATACCAATCCACATAACCATCCAGATACTTCTTCGCAGGCCCCTTGAACGGGCGCAGGAAATTTTTCATTCGGGAATGCAATGCATTGACATTCTGGATATGAAAGCTCTGACCTATCTTGCGGCTGCCTGGTTTGGTGCCCAAGACAAAATGGGAAATCCCGGAGGCCTGGGCGAACTTGGCGTAAGCCCCCAAACCATCGGAGCAAAGAGCAGCATCCCGACGAATGATGGGAGACAGGCATTGATAGATCGTCCGGTCTCGGCGATCAGGAAGCCGTTCGGCAAAGCGGTTCCCGGACCGGTCCATGGCCGTCAGGACTGGCAGTCTCCACTTACTGAGGCCGCGTTTCATTAACGCTCCGGTCAGCTTGTATTCATACCAACGCAGGCGAGGCGGCTTGGGGTGTTGAGCGGGATCTTGCTGATGACGCACCCATTCCCGGCTGCCTTTACGGCTCTCGCGGACGAAGGTTTCATCCACCTCTACAATTCCGGTGAGAGGTTCGATGCTCTGAGACAGAGAGCGGAGGATGATCTGCCGCCAACGCCAGACTGTATCCTTACTGATGCTCAACTCTTTGGCCAGCTGACGCACGGAGCTTGGGGTGGGCGAGACAAACATATCCCGGAGCACGCGATAAAACAGATCGAGTCGTTGAATACGGCTGATCGAACTGTCTGTTCTCTCATTGTAGGTCTTGCGGCATTGGGAGCAACGATATCGTTGCGTTCCGGTTCGCGTGCGCCCCCATTTCTGTTTGTCTGTGGAGCAGCAATGGGGACAGCTGGCGTGTCTTGCCTTTTGGTCGATTGCCCCAAGCGCGGCATTCTGCGCAGTCATATCCTGCACTGACCGGATCAAAGACTCCGCCTGATCGGGTGTGAGACCATGGAGACGTTTCAGCAGGTTTTCGAAGGATTTCTGTTTCATATGACCTCTGCATTCAAATTGCAGAGGTCATATTGGCCCTTTTCTCAAAATCTGAATCCAACCAACACGCTATGAAGACATTTCGAAAATTTATGCTTAGGCACCCCATCACCCCAGCCTTTGTCCTGAGCCTAAGCGGCGTTCGCAATATCGATTGAAATCACAGTGAGATCGAGACTGGCAGCGGCTCGCAGTATTGGTGACTTGGCCTCAATCGAAGAGTGCGTGTTGACACTCTTTGCCCTCTGCGCGCCATTGACCTTGCGAGCACCCGAGCGTCGTGGTTTGCTTGCTCAAAGCAACTACATGCAACCACACACCACGTGACGAGGCCAGGATTTCCTTGGTCTGCCACCCAAGGATCACACCGTGCCGTTTCTGATCGCTCTAAGAGACCCCCTGTTGAGGGTTGCCTTTCTTTGCATCCTTTTGATGGGTCCGGCCGTGGCCTCAATTGGGCCATTTCAGTCGGTCATCGGGATCGAACGTCTGGGCATGAGCAATGCGGCTTATGCGGTGGTTGTGACGCTGGGCGCTTTGTTCAGCGTGGTGGCATCCGTTGTGATTGGCATCGTAATCGATCAGACACAAAGGTACCGCGGCATTCTGCTTGTGTGCATCACCATCGGCATTGCCGCCGGAGTGATCATGGGAGCCTGGCCCAGCCTGCCCAGCTTTCTTCTGGTTCATCTGCTGCTGTTCCCCGTCGCGGCCACAACCTTCACCCAGTATTTTACGCTGGCCGCCGTGGCTGCGGACCGCAATCCAGAAATGGACAAAGACGTGGGCTTATCGCTTGTGCGCGCGGGGTTTGCGGGAACTTTTGCACTTAGCCCACCGCTTTGGGGCATCGCCCTTGCCCGCGGCGTCGACCTCTTAACGGTCTATTGGGTGCTGGCGCTTGTGAATTGCGCGGTTTTTGCCGTGGTGTATTTGTTGTGGCCCAAGGACGCTCTGTCATCAGAGGACGGTGGTTCCGGTCTAACCTTTCGCGAAGCCCTTCAGGAGGTCACCGGCCTCACGGTCTTGCTACGCCTTGGCTTGATCACTGCGGTGACCTCCGCCAATGGGCTCTACAATATTTTGCTCGGTCTTCTGGTGGTCACCACACTTGGCGGTCAGGAAGCTGACATTGGGTGGTTTGCAGGCGGCATCGCACTTGTCGAACTGCCCGTAATGTTGGGCAGCGCCTTTCTGCTGCGCCGCTTCTCCCGCGTGCATGTGATTTTCGCAGGCGCATTGATTTATGCCGCCAGCTTATGTGCAATTGGATTTATGCCATCAGTGGAGGCGGCCATGTGGTTGATCCTACCGTTTGGCATCGGTGCAGGCATTACCCTCTCGGTGCCCGTGGGCTACATCCAAGGACTGGTCGAACATCGTCCCGGCGCAGGAAGCTCCCTCATCTCGCTCTCCCATTTCGGGGGCACCTTGGTTGCCTCTGGCTTGTTTGCGCTTGGCGCTGAATCATTTGGATACTCAGGCGTTGCTGTGATGGGAGCCATCCTGTCGCTGCTGGCCGCGGTTTTCCTTGTTATGGTGGAGCGAAACCGCCCCCCTGTGCGTTAAACAAAAACATCCGAGGCGGGTTTCCCAGCCTCGGATGATATGATGGCTCCAAACGAAGGGCTGCTTAGCCTTCGGAAGGCTCAAGCTTGTCTTGGGTTTTTGTGTCAAAGTCCTCAGCAGAGTGACGCTCGCGCAGTTGCCCGGAAGGCTCCCCCCACGCACGGTTCACTTTGCGCCCGCGATCAACGGCTGGACGGCTATCAATCTCTTTGGCCCAACGCAGAACGTTCTTGTAGCTCTCCACATCAAGAAACTCTGCGGCATCATACAGACGGCCCAGCACCAATGCGCCATACCAAGACCAAATCGCAATATCTGCGATCGTGTATTCTTCGCCTGAGATGTAGGTGTTTTCTGCCAACTGTCGGTCCAGAACGTCCAACTGACGTTTGGTTTCCATGGAAAAGCGGTTGATGGGATACTCCCATTTTTCCGGAGCATAGGCATAGAAGTGGCCAAAACCCCCGCCCAAGTAGGGCGCACTGCCCATCTGCCAAAACAGCCAGCTGAGCATTTCCGCCCGATTTTCTTTTGGCCCCAAAAAGGCGTCAAACTTCTCCGCCAAATGCAAAAGGATCGCGCCGCTTTCGAACACGCGCACCTCGTTGTCACCACTGGAATCCATCAGCGCCGGAATTTTGGAGTTGGGGTTCACATCGACAAAGCCGGAACCAAATTGATCGCCTTCGCCAATATTGATCAGGTAAGCGTCATACTCCGCCCCAGTGTGCCCAGCAGCGAGCAGTTCTTCAAACATCACGGTGACCTTCACGCCATTGGGTGTGGCCAGCGAGTACAACTGAAACGGATGTTCTCCTCGCGCCAAATCCTTGTCGTGAGTCGCCCCGGCAATTGGACGGTTTATGTTGGCAAACTGCCCGCCGCTTTTGGATTCCCACGCCCAAACTTTCGGTGGAGTATAAGTGTCGGTCATGATGTGTACCCTGCGTATAAAAGTGTGTTTTTGTTAACTTAAGCCTTCTGCACCGGTTTCAAGGGATATGGCACAAAATGGTAGAAAATACTTCTACACAGCCATGTGATCTATGAAACCGTAGAAGGCTATACATGGTGGATGAATTGCGTTACACGCTGCGCTTCATGCCACACACGATGATGAGAGCGGTGCAGATTTGAGGGAGCCCGCCGACGCCGTCAAGCTGGCAGTCCTTCAGATGAAAAGAAGACATCACCGTGAAAAATGCACTTCAAGCCGCGCTTGACGCCAAAGGCTATGACAAACTGACACCCGTTCAAGAGGCGGTTATGGCCCCCGAGCTCGTAGGAAAAGACCTGCTGGTATCGGCCCAAACTGGCTCCGGGAAAACCTTGGGCTTTGGTCTGGCCATTTCTACAACATTGCTGGGCGAAGCTGAGGCATTCGAAAACGCTGGTGCGCCTTTGGCGCTGGTGATTGCGCCAACGCGCGAGTTGGCACTTCAGGTAAAACGCGAGCTCAGCTGGCTCTATGGCGAGGCTGGGGCACGCGTAGCCTCCTGTGTCGGCGGCATGGACATGCGCGACGAACGCCGTGCTTTGGCGCGTGGCGCGCACATTGTGGTGGCCACACCAGGTCGCTTGCGCGACCACATCGACCGTGGCTCCATCGACCTTTTGGACATCCGCGCCGTGGTCCTGGATGAAGCTGATGAAATGCTTGATCTCGGCTTCCGCGAAGAGCTCGAGTTCATTCTCGAGCAGGTCCCAGAAGAGCGCCAGACGCTGCTGTTTTCCGCCACAGTTCCAAAACTGATCGCAAACCTTGCTAAGAACTATCAGCGCGATGCAATCCGCGTTGAAACCAAGTCCGAACAAAAGCAACACGCCGACATCACCTATCGTGCAATGACTGTGCAGGACCGTGATGGCGAAAATGCAGTCATCAACACGCTGCGGTTTTATGAAGCTCCCAACGCGATTGTTTTTGCCAACACCCGCGCCATGGTCGCGCGGCTGACAACGCGCCTCTCCAACCGCGGTTTTCAAGTGGTGTCTCTGTCTGGCGAGTTGAGCCAATCTGAACGGACACATGCTTTGCAGGCAATGCGCGACGGACGCGCGCGCGTGTGTGTCGCCACAGATGTGGCGGCGCGCGGCATCGACCTGCCCAATCTTGATTTGGTCGTGCACGCCGAGTTGCCGAACAACCACGAAACCTTGTTGCACCGTTCTGGTCGTACCGGGCGCGCGGGACGTAAAGGTGTCTCTGCACTGGTGGTCACCCGTAAGACGCGGAGCAAAGCTGAGCGATTGCTGCGGTTTGCGAAACTGGATGCGGAATGGTCAGGCGCGCCCTCTGCCGCCGAAGTCAGCCAACAAGACCAAGCCCGCATGTTTGCCGATCCGGATTGGTCAGCAGACATAACTGAGACGGAAACACCTCTAATTGAATCTTTGCTTGGAACATTTTCGCCCGAGCAGGTCGCAGCGGCCTATCTGCGGCTTTACAATTCCAAACATTCCGCCCCTGAGGAGATCGCAGCCTCCGATGCAAAGCCAGCCCCGCGCAAAGAGTTTGGTGCAAGCGTTTGGTTCTCGATCTCCGGCGGCCGTGCGAAGGGTGCTGAACCGCGCCGTTTGCTGCCAATGGTGTGTAAAGCCGGCGATCTGACCAAAGACGACATTGGCGCGATCCGCATCAATCAAGACGAAAGCTATATACAAGTACTGGAAACCAGCGTTGCTGGATTCCTTGCAGCTGTTGGCCCGGACATGACCCTGGAAGAGGGCGCGAAGCTGGCGCAAATGGCGCAGGCACCTGTCTTGGATCGCGCCCCGTCTCGCGGACCACGCGAAGGCGGCGGAAAGAAGCCTTACGAGAAGGGCAATGGCCCACGCAAAGAGCACCGTGGCAAAGGCAGGTTCGAAAAGGACAACTCCGATCGGCCTTACCGGGATAAGCCCACCGGTGATAAGCGTGATTTTGATAAGCCAAAAGGTGGAAAATTTAGCGAAAATAGCGCTAAAACTGACGGCAAAACCGGGGGCGGAAAGAAACCCCACGCCAAATCTCGGACAAAGTCCACGCCGCCGACAGACTGGAATGACTCGCCAAGCCCTCGGTTCAAAAAACCAAAGGCCACCACAAAGAGTTCCGGCACAAAGCCAGCTGGAAAAGGTGGAGAGGCGTCTCCCAAACGCCGGGCGATGGCGGAAGGCGGCTTGAGCGAAGCCAAACCTGCACGCGGACAAAAAGGTCCCCCACCCCCAAAGGGCAAAGCCAACAGCAAAAAGAATAAGGCCCGGCGCGCGGCCACGACCCCGCAAAAAGGCAAACCTCGCGGTTAACCCCAAAATGGCCCATGTCAAACATGGGCCATTTTTGTATCTACTGCACTTTGTATCTATTACCCGATGGATTCTGATGTCAGCGCCTGAAGCGCGCGGCCATCTGGTCCCGTCAATGTCAGCATCTGCGTGGCATTGGTACGCCCGCGCAACGTGGTTTCTTCCACCGACAAGAGGCCGATGCCCATTGGCAGGGTGATCCCCAACGCGGTATCTGCATCCAAAATCACCGACAGCTTATGCGCCTTGCAGGCTTCCTGCATGCGCTTGGCTTTGTTGATTGTGTCGCCGATGTAGACAACCTGCCGTTTTTCCCAACCGCATTCTCCGACCGCCACAGGTCCACCCGCGATTCCCATACGCAAGGACGGCGCCACACCGTATTTCTTCATATAGTGCGCGTGGCGCAGCGCCACGACTTGGAAAATCTCGTCAATGCACTTGAGCAGCTGCATGTTTCCATCCGGCCCACGATCTAGCCAGCTCATGATGATCTCATCGCCAACATAGTTATGGATCACGCCCCGGTGTTTTTTGATCGTTGGATCGATGTCCAAAAAGAACCCGGTGATCAGCTCCAGCGCCCTTTGGTCTCCAAGTTTTTCGGTGATTGTGGTGGACCCTTCTAAATCGGCCAGCACAAAAATCCGCCGCTCCTCCGTGGGGCGGGCATAGCGGCCCAACAAGAAATATGTGAGCGTGCGACCACCGATCAGCCGACGCGTTTGCAGCACGATCTGAATGACCACCCCAGCCCCAAGCGCAAACAAGAAGTCCGGAAACAGCCCATGTTGGAACCAATTTAGGTACGTTGCACGATCCCAGATCAAAACAAGGTGAGATCCCGCCAGCGCTACGAACAGAATGAAGCTGGTAATCACCAAGCGCAGGGCCACACCACGGCGAAACTTCAGATTGCGCTGCCAACGGCCAACAGCGCTATTGCCGATCCAAACTTCCAGACCAACGGCCACTGTGGCGACAATCATACCGCGCACAGCCCCACGTAAAAGCGACAGCGCTCCCCAGCCCCGGTCCAGGATCTGGTCCATCATCAGACCGTACAGCGCGCCCACCACCGCTCCTGCGATCAGCACAAAAAGAAATGAGCCAAACGTGCGCGTCATTTCGGTCCTCGTCCTTCGTCTTTTTCCGTGGGAATATCCCCACTGCTATCACGTTCTGGGGCACCGTTTCCGGCGTCCTCCAAAAAAGACAAACCCCCGAAGCGAAGCCGCGGGGGTCGTCAATTCTTGTGTCCAAAGCTGGAGAAGATGTGCTTAGAGCATACCTTCGCGCTGTGCTTTCTTACGTGCCAGTTTACGGGCACGGCGGATCGCTTCAGCTTTCTCGCGCGCTTTTTTCTCAGACGGCTTCTCGAAATGTTGCTTGAGCTTCATTTCGCGGAATACGCCTTCACGCTGCAGCTTTTTCTTCAGAGCGCGGAGCGCCTGATCGACATTGTTGTCACGAACACTAACCTGCATGTGGTTTTCACCACCTTTCTAAGTTTGAGTTGCAATGAAATTGCAGGAAGCCGCGATATAGCAACTCGCCCCAGCTTTGTCTAGTATAGCTCCAACGCCACATCGCGACAGGGAGAAAGCCCATGACGGAGACCCCTAACACAGACATCAAAACACGCCTTTTGGAGGCCGCAGAGTTTCATGTGCCCTTTGATGGCTGGTCAGAGGCCACATTTTCCGCTGCGATCATCGATTGCGGAATTGACCCAACCGTCGCAAAAGCGATTTGTCCGCGCGGAGCGGTCGACCTTGCTGTCGCTTATCACAAGCGTGGTGATTCTCAGATGGAAGCGGCTTTGACACCCGCTGCGCTCGCAGACAAAAAAATCCGGGAAAAGATAACTTTTGCTGTGCGCACGCGGTTAGAGCTTTGCCCGGATCGCGAAATTGTCCGCCGCGGCAGCACTCTGTTCGCGCTCCCGCAGCACGCCCCCACTGGCGCGCAGTTGATCTGGGGGACATCAGACGCCATCTGGACTGCCATCGGCGACAGCTCTCGTGATTTCAATTGGTACAGCAAACGCGCCACGCTTTCAGCGGTCTATTCGGCCACTGTGCTTTATTGGCTTGGAGACGACAGCGAGGGCCACGCCGCCACTTGGGCTTTTCTGGACCGTCGCATTGAAAACGTGATGCAGTTTGAAAAGTCCAAAGCAAAATTCAACAACAGCCCTCTGGGCAAGATGATGTCCGGTCCGCTAAACGCCCTCTCAAAATTCCGTGCGCCAGACATCCCCAAAGGTATGCCTGGCACTTGGACCCCGCCCCCGCGCAGCTGACGTATCGCCAGCTTCAGGCCGAAATGTCTCAATATGGGCATAAACGTGCCCCTGTCAGGCGCAGCAACGCCCCTTTTGGCTGCGCAGCAGGCGCCGGCGCGATTGAGCGACAAACCCCTGTTCCGCTGGCCGTTTGCTCTGCTACAAAGACCCAAATCAGCTACAGGGAAATACAATATGTCACAAAGCATGCGGGCCGTACAAATTAGCACACCCGGCGCGGCCGATGTCTTGCAGCTGGTACATCGTCCAATCCCCACGCCCGGCGCGGGCGAAGTCTTGCTAAAAATCGCCTACGCTGGCGTAAACCGGCCAGATGTGTTGCAACGCGCTGGACTGTACAACCCACCGCCCAACGCGTCTGACCTGCCTGGCCTTGAGGCCTCCGGCACCATCGCCGCCGTTGGTGCCGGGGTGACACAATGGAAAGAAGGCGACGCGGTCTGTGCGCTCCTACCCGGTGGCGGCTACGCAGAATATGCCCTGACGCCTGCCGCCCATTGTCTGCCAATCCCGGATGGCATGGACCTTAAAGAGGCTGCCTGCCTGCCGGAGACCTTTTTCACCGTCTATTCAAATGTCTTTCAACGGGGCGCATTAAAAGCTGGCGAAGTGTTTTTGGTTCATGGTGGGTCTTCTGGCATCGGCACCACCGCCATACAGCTGGCCACAGCCTTTGGGGCACGGGTGTTCACCACAGCTGGATCAGACGAAAAATGCGCGGCCTGCAGCACGCTTGGTGCCGAACGCACCATCAACTATCGCTCAGAAGATTTTGTTGATGTGCTGCGTGCCGAAGGAGGCGCTGATCTGATCCTCGACATGGTTGGCGGTGACTACCTGCCTCGTAACGTCAAAGCGTTGGCCGACGATGGACGTCTTGTGCAGATCGCTTTTCTGCAAGGCTCAAAGGTCGATCTCAACTTTGCGCAGGTCATGATGCGTCGTCTCACCATCACTGGCTCAACCCTGCGCCCACAAAGCGATTTGGCCAAAGCCCGGATCGCGGAGGCGCTGTGCTTAAACGTATGGCCTCTGCTGGCAAGCGGCCGTGTTGCACCCGTGATGGACAGTGAATTTGCGCTGGATGACGCAGCAAACGCCCATCTCAGAATGGAAAGCAGCGGCCATATCGGGAAAATTGTGATGAAAGTCGCATAAACCTACGGTCTAAATCTCGGTTTTTTTCAACAAATAGCTTCCCTCAACGCCAATATGTAAGGCATGTGGCTGACACAAAATTTGGTGCAGATCTGTGCCGAGGCCAAGTATCAGGGGCGGAGCTATGAAAAAATTGGGATTGTTTGTTGTCGTGATCGCTCTGGCGGTGCCGTTCCTGTGGTGGCCGTCAATTTCTCAGGCCCGCGACGGCATTGCGCTGTTTAGCCAGTACCTTGGGCTAGGCGCACTGATTGCGATGGCTTCCTCCCACCTGATTGCCACCCGCTGGCCCGGTGTCGAAGCGCTCTTTGGCCCGCTGGATCAGTCTTACCGCTTGCATAAATGGCTGGGCATCGGCGCCATGGTGGCCATCCTGCTGCATGACACCATCGATGCGGAGATGCGCGGTCTGGGCCGGGAAACAGCCTTGGTTGAGCTCGCGGAAACCTTGGGGGAAATAAGCCTCTATGGTCTTCTGATCCTGGTGGTCATCACCATCGCCACGTTCGTGCCCTACCATCTTTGGAAATGGACCCATCGGTTCATTGGCATTTTCTTCCTGTTTGGCGCATTTCACTACCTCTTCATTCTTAAACCTTTCAAGAACGGCGATCCGCTTGGCCTATACATGGCGGCTGTGTGTATCATCGGCACACTGGCCTACATTTGGACATCCGCGCCGCGTGGCCTGCGACCGCGACGCCCTTATGAGATCACGCGTGTTACAAAAGAAGGCAATGCCGTGGCTGTAGACATGACCAGCCAAGGCCGCCCCTTGCGTCACCAAGCTGGACAGTTTGCCTTTTTTCGGTTTTCCGGCGCAGGATTGGGCGAACCGCATCCCTTCACCATCTCTTCAGCACCAGCGGATGATGGCGCTTTGCGCGTGACCATTGCCCCCCTTGGGGATTTGACCACCCGTGTCTCACGCAATCTTGCACCAGGTCAGGCGGTCCAAGTGGATGGGCCTTATGGCCGTTTCGGGCGCGCAAAAGGGCCACAGATTTGGATTGCAGCGGGTGTTGGCATCACCCCGTTTGTGGCTTTGGCGCAGGCACTCGCCGAGGATGGCCCCCAAGTCACCTTGGTGTACAGCGTGCGTGACACCAACGGCGCTGCTCATATCGCGGAACTGCAAAACCTCGCGGCCTCCAAAGCCAACCTCTCGCTTGTCGTTTGGCAAACCTCTGAGCTTGGCCGTTTTTCAGCCTCCGCACTCCCAGACATCGTCCCAGATTGCACCAACCGCAAAGCGCTCTTCTGCGGCCCCGTGCAGATGCGGCGTGCGCTGTCTTCGGACCTACCAAAATATGGCATTGCCCAAAAAGACTTCCACTTCGAAGAGTTTGAAATCCGCACGGGTCTTGGTATCCGCCGCTTTGGGCGCTGGCTTTGGGACAGACATGGGCAACAGATATTGAAGGAAGCGCAAAACAACGCTCACTGAGCCTTAAGCAACCAATGGTTGACTGGAATCGCAATTCACGCCACTATGGGGTAATTCAGGAGATGTATTGGCCGCAAATTCACCACTCACGGCGATCAATTTCGGATCGTTGCGACACCTTCGTTTCTCTTCAGATTTGTGCCTCTCGCGGGGCTGTAGCCACCACTCAAGACACTGACAGGCCAAATATCTGAGACGAAAGGCGTGCCCATCGGACACGCCCCTTGTTGATGAACGCGCCTTATTTAGATGGCAGCCTTTTGGCTTTCGTCCAAATAGATTTCGCGCAGACGTTTTGCGATTGGCCCCGGCACACCCTCGCCCAGCGTAACACCGTCGATCTCCACAACAGGCATCACGAAGGCTGAGGCCGAAGTGGTAAAAGCTTCATCCGCACTCTGCGCCTCTTCTATGGTAAACAACCGCTCCTCGATTTTCAGCTGCGCTTCCTCTGCGATACGCAACACGGCCTTACGTGTGATACCGTGTAGAATTTCAGTGCTCAGAGGTCGCGTGACAATCACGCCGTCCTTGACAAAGTAAGCGTTGTTTGAGGTGCCTTCGGTCACATAACCGTCCTCCACCATCCACGCATCATCACAGCCCACTTTCTTGGCCATCATTTTGCCCATGGACGGGTAGAGAAGCTGCACGGTTTTGATGTCGCGACGGCCCCAACGGATGTCTTCGATCGAAATGATCTTTGCACCTTTTTTGGCCGCCGGGCTGTCGGCCAAACCCGGCTTGTTTTGTGTGAACAATACGATGGAAGGTGGCGTGTCCTCACTTGGGAAGGCAAAATCGCGATCCCCATCACTGCCCCGTGTCACTTGCAGATACACAAGCCCTTCGTCGATCTCATTCAGCTCCACAAGCTTGCGGTGAATTTCCAGCAGCGCCTCTTTTGTGCACGGCTCCGCCATATCCAACTCATCAAGCGACCGTTTCAGCCGCACTGCGTGCCCCTCAAAGTCGATCAGCTTGCCACCCAGCACAGAAG
Organism: Shimia sp. NS0008-38b; assembly: GCF_040370365.1. NCBI lineage: Bacteria > Pseudomonadati > Pseudomonadota > Alphaproteobacteria > Rhodobacterales > Roseobacteraceae > Shimia > Shimia sp. NS0008-38b. The sequence continues at coordinate 569,365 of NZ_BAABWQ010000002.1, forward strand.
TCACCTCATACACCGCATCCGCCATCAAGAAGCCGCGGTCAAAAATCGAGATTGAGGCTTCGTTTTCCGGCAAATATTCACCGTTCACATAGACCGTGCGTGTCATTTTCTGGTTCTTCCTTTTCGTTTCAGGCGCGGATGGCCAAAATTGTGATATGGAGCTCTATAAGATTATCGTACGGCTGCAAAGCGGGCATCCCCCTGCAGAAGCTGCGCCTTGTGAGATCGGCCGATAGAACTTGTCCAAGCAAACCGGACCTGCCCGTTTGCGATGCTATCGATGTACAAACAACGATCGCCGATCGGATTGCCATTGTCCCAAAAGGCATCAAACATACAAACCAGACCATTGGGGGTCGCGATCCAACTTGCGAAATGGCTTACCAATATCCCGCTGCTGGCACGCCCATTTTGCTCCCCGCCCGTCTCTGAAAACCACAGGAAAAACGGTTTGTTGGTTTTGGTCATGAGACTTCGGCCCCTCAGCAAATCCTCCAACCGCGCACTGCGCTGCAACCCATCTTTGTCGATCGTGCCGGAAGCAAATGCGGCGGCCTCCGCTTTGGCCTTGGTCTTGTTGCCGGTGAAGTCGCCAAAAGCGAGACCGAACACTGCCGCTGCATTTTTGGCATGGATCGGTTTATAAAGCGCAGTCACTTTCTTAGTTGGAACGACGGCCGGGGCGACCCGCTTGCCGTCTATTGAAAACACTATGCAGTCACGTTGCTTTGCTCGCATAAAACTTCGGCAAAAGGAAAGCGCGCGCGTTTGCGCCATCGCTGGCGTTTCAAATCCATGGGACCGCCCCCATGCACCGTCCGGAGACAGGGCAAACGCCTTGTGTCCTGTCCGTGTCTTATGCTCTTCATAACTTGCTGCTTGCTTCTTGTTCAGCACCACGGTCCATTCCCCGCTTTGTGCCACCGCTGCGCTGCCAAATGACGCGGCCAAAACCACGCAAAGACATCGCATGACAAGTCTGCTCTTTGTCCTCAGAACCATTTCGCTCGTCACCTCACTACCAAAGGCTGCATACGACCTCGCGCCAATCCCTTTGTCTTTAGTCGATGCCAAAGGCACGCGTAAACAAAATTTCTGACGACGCTCCGGACGTCCAATGTCAGCCCCAGAGAACGGCCTTTGGGGGGTGAACACCATTCTCGTCAAACTCAAGCGGCACTTTGCGGTCTTCTGCCAACAACAGCGGTCCGTCCAAATCGGTGACCATCGCGCCTTGCGCCAACAGCGTTGCGGGCGCCATTGCAAGACTGGAGCCAACCATACAGCCGACCATCACCTTATAGCCCTCAGCCAGGGCTGCTTCACGCAGCTTAAGCGCTTCTGTGAGCCCGCCTGTTTTATCCAGCTTGATGTTCACAACATCATATTTGCCTTTCAGGTCTGGCAGGCTGGCGCAGTCATGCGCACTTTCGTCCGCACAGACCGGCACAGGCCGGTCCATCCCAATAAGCGCATCATCCTCTCCCGCAGGCAAAGGCTGCTCTACCAGAGCGACCCCCAAACGCACGAGATGCGGTGCGAGATCCGCATACACATCAGCAGACCATCCCTCATTGGCATCCACAATGATGGTCGACTTCGGCGCCCCTGCCCGTACGGCCTCTAAACGCGGCATGTCATCCGGTGTGCCCAGCTTGATTTTCAAAAGCGGGCGATGCGCGTTCTTGGCCGCCTGTGCCTGCATCTGCGCAGGCTCCGCCAAAGACAATGTATATGCTGTGATCTCGGGGCCCGGCACAGGCAACCCCGCCAATTCCCAAGCCCGCTTCCCAGCCGACTTGCATTCCAAATCCCAAAGCGCGCAATCTACAGCGTTCCGCGCAGCACCCGCAGGCAACACATCATAAAGCCCCACCCGATCAATGTTATCTGGCAAAGCCTCAATTTCAGCGGTCACACTGTCGAGGGTTTCGTTGTACCGCGCGTAAGGCACACATTCGCCCCATCCCACAAACCCGTTGTTTTCCACACGCACCGTCAGCACTTTCGCCTCGGTACGAGAGCCACGCGAGATGGTGAAGACTTGGGCCAGCTTGAAGACATCGGAAGTGACGGAAATTTGCATGGAGATCCTCGTAAACATGCGCAAACCGGCACTGCCAATTTGCTTCATTTGGCCTTAAACGCATCGGAGGACCGGGGACACAGCCCCCGGCCACCATTTGCGATCTTATATAGCTGCCAGCGCATCCACCAGCTTGCCAGCCCCAAAACGGAACGGATCAGTGGCCGGAAGCCCCATCTCTGCTTCAACTTGGGACAGATAGGCCGTGGCGTCCGCTTCCGACATATGCTGCGTGTTCACGGAGACACCAATCACTTTGCAAGCGGGGTTTGCGACTTTGGCCAGCGACAGCGCCATGTCACGCAGCGCCTGCAACGTTGGCAGGTCATATCCGGGCAGGCCGCGCATGTGCTCACGGGTTGGCTCATGTGCCAACACCAATGCGTCCGGCTGTCCACCATGGATCAACGCCATGGTCACACCGGAATACGACACGTGAAACAGGCTGCCTTGCCCCTCGATATGATCCCAGTGATCTGCGTCATTGTCTGGCGTAAGCCACTCAACCGATCCCGCCATAAAGTCTGCAACCACTGCATCCAAAGGCACACCGTCCCCCGTGACCAAAATGCCGGTCTGTCCGGTCGCGCGGAAACTTGATTTCATGCCACGGTCGCGCATCTCTGCGTCCATGCAGAGCGCCGTATACATTTTGCCAACCGAACAATCGGTGCCAACCGCCAAACAACGTTTCCCGGTACGTTTCACGCCGTTTGCAATCGGATAGTCTACTTCTGGCACGCGGACGTCGTGCAGGGTGCGACCACAAGCTTCGGCCACTGCAACCAGATCAGGCTCGTCCCGCAGCAGGTTGTGCAAACCAGACGCAAGATCAAATCCCTCTTCCAGTGCCATCACCAACACTTTTTTCCATTCTGGGCTGATCACGCCGCCGCGGTTGGCCACTCCAATAACCAACGTCTTGGCACCAGCTTCGCGCGCGGCCACCAGCGACATGTCAGTGAGCCCCAAATCCGCGCCGCAGCCTTCCATGCGGAATTGGCCCACGGCATTGTCAGGACGCCAGTCGCGGATGCCAATCGCCACTTTTGCGGCCAGTTGGTCAGGCGCATCGCCCAAAAACAGTAGATACGGTGTCTCGATCATCGCGCGTCCTTCCTTGTGATAGCCGCGTAAGCTTTGTTGACCTATATTCTCCCACATCCAATGCAATTTCTTTGTGAAGCGCCCAACATTTTCGGTATTTTGTGAAGAAAATTCGAGAACATGTGTATTTTGATGAAGAAATTAGCTTTACGTAGCGAAATTTCCCGGAATCATTCTCATTCGCCGCCGAACGCCGCATTGCAGCGTTCTCTTGCCGCAGCTGCAAAATACACTTGCACTTCAATGCGCAACTTCCTAACACTTCGAGCAACTAAAACGTAATTTCCTTACCGAGAGAGCGCCGACATGAGCTTCCGTATCCAGCCCGCTGCCCCTGCCCGCCCAAACCGCTGCCAGCTGTTTGGCCCCGCCTCCAACACCAAGCTTTTTGCGAAAATGGCGGTCTCTGCTGCAGATGTGATCAATATTGATCTAGAAGATTCCGTTGCACCTTCTGACAAAGACCTGGCGCGCGCAAATGCCATCGAAGCCATCAACACAATCGACTGGAACAAGAAAACCCTGTCTGTGCGTATCAATGGGCTCGATACCCCTTATTGGTATCGCGATGTTGTTGACCTGCTTGAGCAGGCTGGCGAGCGTCTTGATCAAATCATGATCCCGAAAGTGGGCTGCGCAGAAGACATCTATGCCGTCGACGCCTTGGTCACCGCCATCGAAGCCGCAAAGGGGCGCAAAAAGCGCATCGCCTTTGAAGTCATCATCGAATCGGCTGCGGGTATTGCCCATGTCGAAGCCATCGCGGCGGCGTCCCCACGCCTTGAAGCCATCAGCCTTGGCGCAGCCGATTTCGCCGCCTCTATGGGCATGCAAACCACCGGCATTGGCGGCACACAAGAAAACTACTACATGCTGCACGAAGGCCAAAAGCACTGGTCAGACCCTTGGCATTGGGCGCAGGCTGCGATTGTTGCCGCATGCCGCACCCACGGCATCTTGCCGGTTGATGGCCCGTTTGGCGATTTCTCCGACGACGCGGGTTACGTTGCACAAGCAAAACGCTCCGCCACGTTGGGTATGGTCGGCAAATGGGCCATTCACCCAAAACAGATTGCGCTGGCCAACGAGGTCTTCACCCCATCAGAAGAAGCCGTCAGCGAAGCCCGTGAAATTCTCGCCGCCATGGAACAGGCCAAAGCCAACGGCGAGGGGGCAACCGTCTACAAAGGCCGCCTGGTGGACATCGCCTCCATCAAACAGGCCGAAGTGATCGTGGCACAGGCCGAGTTGATCGCAGGATCTTAAGCCCTTACGCGACCGAAATCAGGATCATATGGCCCCGCCGGGATCACCTCGGCGGGGTATCTTGTACCCAGCATGTCGATCTCGACTTGGGTTGAAACCGTTGATTGTTCCGGGTCCACAAAGGCCATCGCCAGATTGAGCCCTGTCCGGTGCCCCCAATCGCCCGACGTCACGGTCCCCACAACCGCATCACCCAACATCACGCTTGCCCCCGGCTGCGCCCACCGATCAGTGCAATCAACGGCCAACGTCACCAACCGCTTGCTTGGGCCCGCCGCCAGACGGGCCTCCAACGCGGCTTTGCCAATAAACGCTCGCTTCTCCATTTTCACAAACCGGCCCAACCCAGTTTCAAATGGATCAAACTCCGTCAGTATTTCCGACTTCCAGTGCAAGAAACCTTTCTCAAGCCGCATCGAGTCTACCGCGCGCGATCCAAACAGCCGCAGACCGTGCGTATCCCCCGCCTGACGCAGCGCCAAGTAGGCCGCATAAAGCTGTGCATTGGGCACATGGATTTCATACGCAAGCTCTCCGGAAAAGCTCACGGCCATCACCATGGCAGGGGCAATGCCAACAAAAGCTTCGCGTACTGACAACCACGGAAAGGCTTCTGCGGACCAATCGCCACGTGCCACCGCCGCCAACACATCCCGCGCTTTTGGCCCTGCCAGCACAAGGATGGTCCAGTCGTTGGTCAAAGACCGGATTGTGACGTCTTCCTTGTCGCCAATGTGTGCCGCCAACCAATCCATGTCATGGAACTCTGATGCCGCCGCAGAGCCATACCAAATGCGCGCAGAGCTCGCGTTGCCCGCTGGTAAATTTGCCACTGTCGCTTCGCTTTTGAGCATCCCCTGTTCGTTCAAAAGATACCCGAGCCCCACGCGGCCTTTCTTACGGGTCACATGGCCACAAAACATCCTATCCAAGAAATCATGCGCATCCGCGCCAGTGATCTCAAAACGGTTGAAGCCGTTGACCTCGGTAAGTCCCACACCGGTCTGCACTGCGGCCACTTCGGCGGCGATCACATCGTGGGTTTCATTGAACCGGAACCCCAGAGTTTCCTCAAATTCTGGGGTTGGTTTGATGTATTCAACCCGTTCCCAACCATTCACCACACCAAATTCTGCACCCCCTGCCGCCAAAACCGGCGTCAGAGGTGTGGTTTTGATTGGGCGTCCCGCAGGGCGGTGTTCATGCGGAAAATGAAACCGAAACTCGTTTTGATAGTCTTCGATCGCCTTAAGCGCGGTCAACTCAACATTGCCGTGGGTCGTGAACCGACGCGGATCAATCACCCAGGTGTCATAGCACGCCTCGCCATGCACAATCTGCTGCGCCAGAAGCCAACCATGTCCGCCACCTTCCCCCAGTCCAGCGCGCAACCCAATTATGCAATATGCATTGCGCTTGCCCGGGATCGGCCCCACCAGCGGCGCACCATCGATGGTATAGGTTATCGGCCCGTTTACCACTGTGTGAATGCCCACCTCCATCAGCGCAGGCATCCTCTCAAACGCCCCCTCCAGCACGTCCGTCACCCGATCCAGATCATCCGGGCACAGCGCATTCACAAATTTTGGGTCAATCCCATCCATGCCCCAGGTCTTACAATCCTGCTCATAAAACCCGACCAACAAACCGTTCTTCTCCTGCCGAGAATAATAGTCGCTGATCGGACAGCGCAGCAGCGGCACGCGGTGATCCAGATCTTTGATGGCCGGGATCTCCTCGGTTAGGAAATACTGGTGTTCCATAGAGGCAACTGGATGATGCACGCCCATCATTGCCCCAACCTCGTTCACGCGATACCCACCAGCGTTGACCACGATATCAGCATGAATTGTGCCCTTCGGAGTTTCCACCTCCCACGTATCATCTTTCAATTGGCGCAGTGCTGTCACAGGTGTGTGGCGATGCACCTCTGCCCCGGCTTTGCGCGCCCGCCGCGCCAGCGCTTGGCAGAGCTGCGCCGGGTCAATGTCGCCATCCATCGGGTCCCATAGCCCACCCAACAATCCGTCTGTTGCAATCAACGGATGTCGCCGGGCGCATTCCGCGGCATCGATCACCTCGAACTCCACCCCCATACCGCGCGCCATGGACGCAAAATGGCGATAGCCATCTAACTGTGCCTCGGTGTTGGCCAATCGAATACCACCATCGCCGTGATGGTAATTGATTGGGTATTCAGGATCATTAGCCAATTCTTGGTAGAGCTTGATGGAGTGGCTCTTTAGGCCAACCATTGTCTGGGTCATGCCAAAATTTGTGACCTGCGCCGCTGAATGCCAAGTGGTGCCAGAGGTCAGCTCGTCGCGCTCCAACAGCATCACATCGCTCCAACCTTCTTGCGTCAGGTGGTACAGCGTAGAACAGCCTGCAATCCCGCCTCCAATCACAACCACTTTGGTGCGTGTCTTCATGCTCTGCTCCCGACCATACAAAAATGCGATGCTCCCAACCCTAACCTGAGAGGCCGCAACCACATCTGTCTCATTCGCGACATCAGACTCAGCAAACTTGACCGATCGTAGGTCCGTTTGGCTTTGGGCTGTAACGCGCCCAAAAAACTGCGGTTTTTCTTAAGCGCGCTCATCTTTTGGAGAGCCCATAACCACATAGGAGGTGATTGCATGCACCTTTTCCACAGTGCCCAGAACATCCGTGTGAAACCGCTTGTATTCAGCGATATCAGCCACCTCCACCCGCAGAAGGTATTCCACTTGGCCCGTAATATTGTGGCACTCTCGAACCTCTGAGGCACTCTCCATGGCCTGCTCAAACGCCTGCTGCGCAGCTTTCGTATGGGTGTTAAGCCCCACCGTGATGTAGGCCACAAACCCTTTGCCCAAAGCAGAAGGATTCATCACAGCACGATAGCCGGCAATAATTCCGGTCTTTTCCAACGTTGCCACGCGGCGCAAACACGCCGAAGGCGACAGTCCCACCTTCTCCGCCAACGCAAGATTGCTGATCCGCCCGTCGCGGCCGAGCTCACGCAATATTTGCTCATCAATATGATCAATTTTCGCCATTAATTGTGAAAATATACCCAAGACGATGCAAAACGCAATTCCATCGCGCCCGGTTTGGCGCAGAATTGCGTCATGAACTATGACATACTCCTTGCCCTCGCCATTTTTGCCCTCGCCACGGTGTTTTCACCCGGCCCCAACAACCTGATGCTCATGGCCTCAGGGGCCAACTTTGGTCTGCGCCGCTCTGTGCCGCACCTCTTGGGTGTAGCCACTGGTTTCCCTGCCATGGTCGTCCTTGTGGGACTTGGGGTGATGCAGGTGTTTGACGCCTGGCCGCCAAGCTATGTCATTCTGCGCGTGATATCTGTGGCGTATATCTTATGGCTGGCATGGAAAATTGCCCATGCAGCCCCCCCCAAAGAAGCCACATCCGAAAGCAGGCCGCTGTCATATCTACAAGCCTCTGCCTTCCAATGGGTGAACCCAAAGGCCTGGTCGATGGCGCTTGGGGCCATCACGCTCTATGCCACCACACGCGACTTTGGCGCGATTATAATGGTTGCAGGCACTTATCTTTTGATTGGCACATTCTCCGCCACAACTTGGACCGTTTTGGGCACTGGCATACGACACATCCTAAACAATCCCGCTCGTCTCACGGCGTTCAACTGGACCATGGCTGCGCTCCTGCTGACATCTCTGATCCCGGTGTTTTTCACCTCAACGTAAGCGCGGAGGCGGCAGGTTGCCCTGTCGCCTTTGAGATGGCGCACGCCTGACAAGACACAAACCAACGCCTCCCAGCCAGCGACACCGCTGCGGCCACAACTTGTTGACATTCTCAACAGCCAACCTCCGTGTCTCAACCGTTGCAATTACCTTTGGTCAGCGTCATATAGCTGGGAAGTGAGACAAGCGCCGGGAGTGCCCAATGACCAACTATCTCGACTTCGAAAAGCCGCTCGCAGAGATTGAAGGCAAAGCCGAAGAGCTGCGCGCCATGGCGCGCCAAACCAAAGAGATGGATGTCACAGACGAAGCCGCCGCGCTTGATCGCAAAGCAGCGGAGCTTTTGGAAGAACTCTACAAAGACCTGTCTCCCTGGCGCAAATGCCAAGTGGCACGTCATCCCGATCGCCCACATTGCAGCGACTACATCGACACTCTGTTCACCGACTACACACCGCTGGCCGGAGATCGCAACTTTGCCGACGACCTCGCGGTCATGGGCGGCTTGGCGCGCTTTGACGGCAAACCTGTTGTGGTGATTGGTCAGGAAAAGGGCAATGACACCAAATCTCGCATTGCGCATAACTTTGGCATGGCACGCCCAGAGGGCTACCGCAAAGCCGTGCGCCTGATGGAAATGGCGGGCCGGTTTGGTTTGCCAGTGGTGACGTTGGTGGATACGGCGGGTGCCTATCCGGGCAAGGGCGCTGAAGAGCGTGGACAGTCCGAAGCCATTGCGCGATCAACGGAGATGTGCCTGCAAATCGGTGTGCCATTGGTGTCGGTGATCATCGGCGAAGGTGGCTCCGGCGGAGCTGTCGCCTTTGCCACTGCCAACCGTGTCGCCATGCTGGAACATTCGGTTTATTCGGTGATCAGCCCTGAAGGCTGCGCATCAATCCTCTGGAAAGACAGCACCAAAATGCGCGAAGCCGCAGAGGCGCTGCGCATCACAGCTCAAGATCTGGAACAGCTGGGCGTGGCTGATCGCGTGATCGCAGAGCCCAAAGGCGGTGCGCATCGCGACCGTGCTGCCACGATGGAAAACGTGCGCAAAGCGCTCAGTGAGATGCTTGGAGAACTTGCCGAGATGCCTGCCGATCAGTTGATCTCCAACCGTCGCAAGAAATTCCTCAATATCGGCGCCAAAGGTTTGGCCGCGTAAGACCTGAGAGCGCCACCTTCCCGCTCTCACGCCACGCCAGACAGCCGCATTCCAGAAAAACACGCTGTGACTCCGACGCAGGGTTCAAAGCCATGCTCTATGCCATTAGGGCACGGCCTTTGCCACACCTGCCATATGTCCGACCCGGATATGTCGCCCAGTTCAAAGTGGAAGGATTGCTTGTCACTGGGGGTGGGTGAGATAGGCTAAGGTCATGTGGAACGTTTTGACCAATCGTGTTTTTGCGCGGCTGTTTGCGGCGCAAGTGGTCGCCTTGGTTGGCACGGGGTTGCTCACCATTGCATTGGGGCTTCTGGCGTTTGACCTAGCTGGCCCGGCGGCTGGTGCCGTTTTGGGCACGGCTTATGCCATCAAGATGATCGCCTATGTTGGCCTATCACCGGTCATGGGGGCATTGGTTGCCCGGCTCCCGCGCCGACTTGTGCTTGTCTGTGCTGATCTTCTGCGGATGGGCGTCGCCCTCTGTCTGCCTTTTGTAGACACTGTTGCACAGATTTACGTATTGATCTTTGTGCTGCAGGCAGCCTCAGCCACCTTCACCCCGACGTTTCAGGCAACCATTCCAGATATTTTGCCAAAAGAAGAAGAGTACACCCGCGCCTTGTCGCTTTCCCGTTTGGCCTATGACTTGGAGAATCTTCTGTCACCCGCTCTGGCAGGCGCATTGCTTCTGGTCATGTCTTTCAGCGGATTGTTTGTCGGAACTGCCTTGGGCTTTCTCATTTCAACCCTATTGATCTTAGGCACAACGTTGCCTGCGAAGCGCGACAGTGTCACCCGTCCCTTTCGCGAACGCCTGACCCGTGGCAGTTGGATCTATTTGGCGACACCGCGCCTAAGGGGGCTTTTGGCGTTCAACATGGCTGGCGCGGCCGCCGTGGCCTATGTGCTTGTCAACACAGTGGTGGTGGTACGCGAAACATATGGCATGGGCGAAAGCGGCCTTGCGTTGGCCATGGGGGCCTTTGGCGCGGGAAGCATGTGCGCGGCCTTTGCTTTGCCGCGCCTTTTGACCCATCTGTCAGATCGCTGGGTGATGGGCACCGCGGCGCTCACCTTGGCACTTGTGCAATTGGGCCATGCGGCATGGTTGGGCACACAAGGGCCGCTGTCATGGGAGCACTTCCTAGCGGTCTGGGCCCTCAGCGGACTGCTATATTCCGCCATCATGACACCCTCCGGGCGCCTTTTGCGTCGCTCCGCGCACGAGACAGATCGCCCCGCCGTGTTCACAGCCCATTTTGCGCTGAGCCACGCCTGCTGGCTGCTCACCTATCCGCTTGCGGGATGGACCGCGACAAGTGGGTCCCAAACCGTGTCACTCATCGTTATGGGCGGCATTGCATTGGTCAGCGCCCTGCTCGGCTACAAACTCTGGACACCGGCACCAAAGATTGTCCCCCACACACATTTCGATTTGCCCGAAGACCATCCCCACCTGAAAGCTCACGGTGGTCGCGGTCATGCACATGTGTTTGTGATCGATGACGAACACCACGTTTGGCCCACAAGCGGTTAACGCGCCAAGAGCCGCAATCCTTGTGTCACATCCGATCGCACCGCCAATCGCAAGCCCGGCTCATCCCCCGCTTTCAACGCTGCAATGATCAGTCGATGGTAGTGCGGTGGCTCAGTGCGCCGTAGCCGCCCATAGAGCGCGCGCATGGTGGGTCCAAGCTGCAGCCAGACCGTCTCCGCCATCGCCAGCATCGCGGGCGCCTGAGCGCGCAAATACAAAGTGCGGTGAAACTCCAGATTGGCTCGGATGTAGCCAACGGAATCCCCTTTATGTACGGCCTCCGCCACAACGCCATTTATGGTCACCAGTCGGTCGATCAAAGCCATGTGAGCGCGTGGCAGCGCCCGACTTGCAAGCTCCACCTCGATCAAGGCCCGCAATGCCGCCAACTCCTCGAGCCGTTCGCTGGACAACTCAGGGGTGGCAACCCGGCCAGAGCTTGACAGTGTGAGCGCGCCCTCAGCCACAAGACGCCGAACGGCCTCCCGGGCCGGCGTCATGGAGACATCGAAATCCTTACCAATTCCGCGCAACGTCAACGCTTCTGCTGGCGCCAGTTCGCCATACATGATCCGGGCGCGCAGCGCGCGATATACCCGGTCATGGGCGGAGGAGGATACATCTTGTTGCGGGCGACTTTGTGTGATCATGCCCCGTATGTGATCACAAATTCAACGGGCGTCAATGGGCACGGTGCAATGCGCTATGAAGCCGCCTCAAACCGATACCGATGCAACTGCTGCCCATCTGTGCGCAACCACCCGCGTTCTGCCTCGTAGGGCCCGTACAGCCCCGTCACAACATCCCAAAAGGCTTGCGAATGATTCATCTCTTTAAGATGTGCCACCTCATGCGCGGCCACATAGTCCAGCACCTCAGGTCGCGCCATCACCAGCCGCCAAGAAAACATCAATGCTCCTGCCGAGGAGCAAGATCCCCAGCGCGAACGCGTATCTCGCAAGGTCAAGCGTGTTGGCATTGTCCCCAAACGGGCGGCATAGTGATCCACAGCCTCAGACAGCCGGTGCCGCGCCAATTCTTTTAAAAATCCTTGAACCCGCCGCGCGGTGTGTTCGGGCTTACCGGGCACTGCGATCTCGTCTTGCCCCAAGACCACGGAACGCCCTGCACCGGCCACCACGCGCCGCTCACGTCCAGCCACCGGCACAACGGCTCCCTGCGCCACAGTGACCAGTTCGGGTTGCTGCTGCAATTGACGCCGCAGCCAGCTTTGCTTTTCGCTCGCGAATCCCATTGCCTCCCGGTCGCTCACGCCACGCGGAACGGTCAAAGTGACCTTGCCATCCAAACGTGACACACGCAGACTGATACGGCGCGCTTGTTTGGAGTGTCGCACCATCACCACGATTGGTGGCGATCCGGGGATGATATGTTGCGTCATACGCGCTCCTGAGCCGAGAATGGTGTTATACCCTTTGACACGCGGCCCTTGATATGGCACGTCGCCCAAACCGTCGAGCCCGACTCAACCGATTGAAGGGGATTACCCATGCCCAAAGAAGAATGGGGCGTCAAACGCGTGTGCCCAACCACAGGCAAGCGCTTTTATGACCTGAACAAGAATCCTGTCGTCAGCCCCTATACCGGCGACGTAGTAGAAGTAGAAGCAGGCAAAAGCCGCATGATTGCTGCCGATGCCGAAGATGCTGCGACACTAAAAGCAAAGTCCGCTGAAGCTGCTGATGCAGAAGACGTATTGGATGACGATGACGACGTGGATCTGGACCTCGAAGATGATGTTCTGGATGACGACGAAGATGACAATGTTTCGCTCGAAGAAATCGCGGATGTGGCATCTGAAGACGACGACAGCTGATCGCTGAATCGTCCTATAAAAATCTTCTCAGGGGCGGAATTTTTCGCTTGAACCCGCCCCGGGAAGCGCCTAATTAGGCGCGCACAGGCGGAAAACGCCACACTGGTTTGGGGCCTTAGCTCAGCTGGGAGAGCGCTACAATGGCATTGTAGAGGTCAGGAGTTCGATCCTCCTAGGCTCCACCAAACCCCCTAAATTTACCGACAAATATCGCACATGATTTGGTCCCAGATGACCTGCGTCGTCGCGGTATAGGTATATCCACATTCGACCAGCTATCGCATCAAGGCTGCGCGCCCCAAACCGCTAGGGAGCGCGCTCATTACAATCAACACAACACCGAAGAGATGCCCCATGTGCGCGATCACCCGCAGCGGGCTCTAGTTGCTTTTGGCGGCCGCGGCCGTCAGCCTTGCAGCTGGACAATCACTTTGATCAGTTCCGTACGATCCGATGCAAGGGCGCTGAACCGTTCCGACAATTGCTCCAAGGAAATCACATCAGAACACAGCGCATCTGTATCAATGTCTTTGTTTCTAATCGCCGCCATGACCCAGTCGAAATCCTCACGCAGCGCGTTGCGACTTCCAAGAAGGCTCATTTCCCGTTTGTGAAATTCTGGGTCACTAAAACTGATCGTGTCTTTGACCACACTCACAAGCGTATAGGTTCCCCCATGCGCCACAGCGACAAAACCAGACTCGATTGCCGCTTGGTGCCCGGTCGCGTCCAGCACCACATCAAACCCGTCTGTGTCCCGAAGCGTGGCCTCTATGCTGTCAAAGCCGCGATCAAACCCGAAGGTCTTTTGGGCCATTTCCAACCTTGCTCTGTCAAGGTCCAGCAGCGTCACCTGCCCCCCGTTTAGGCGGGCAAACAAGGCTGCCCCGATACCTATCGGCCCCACCCCGGTCACAAGCACTTCATCGCCCTCGTTGATCATCGAGCGTTTCACGGCGTGTGCGCCAATGGCAAGGAACTCCACCATCGCCGCTTGATGCGGCGTCAGTCCCTCTGCCGCAATCAGATTGCCCGCAGGCACCGCGAGTTGCGGAGTCAGCCCCCCATCGCGGTGCACCCCCAACACCTCTATATTAGAACAACAATTCGGCTTCCCGCGCCTGCACGACCGACATGTCCCACAGGTCAGATACGGGTTTATGACCACCAATTCGCCGGCCTTCCAGCCGAGACTATCGCGTGCAACACGCCCGCTGAGCTCATGACCAATAACGCGTGGGTAGTCCAAAAAGGGGTGTTTGCCCTCAAAAATATGATAGTCGGTGCCACACAGCCCAACCGCGCAAATGTCGATCAACACCCATCCGTCCGGGGGGGTATCCACCTTGGGTCGGGTTTGGACAACAAATTTTCCAGGTTCTGCGACAACGCCAAAAGGGGCTGTTTGGGACGTCATGTAGCGCCACCTCGCGGCGTCCAATCATCTGGCAGTGTGCCTTTGATGATCAAACTCAGAATGTCATCTTTGTTCACGTCTTCAATTCGGAACGATCCAACGTTGCGCCCCTTGTTCATCACCATAACCCGATCACAGAGCTCAAAGACATCATGCATATCGTGGCTGATCAAGAAAATCCCGATGCCCTCTTTCTTCAAGCGAACCGTCAAATCGGCCACCATCGCTGTCTCTGACGGGCCCAACGCCGCCGTTGGTTCGTCCATGATCAGAATTTTTGCTTGGAAATAGATCGCCCGGGCAATCGCAATCACCTGCCTTTGACCACCAGACAGCTTTGCCACCGGATCACGCAAGTTTTTGAAATTCGGGTTCAGCTGACGCAACGCTTCTGTTGCCTCCTTCAGCATGCGCCGCTCGTCTAAATTGCCAAACCGCGTTTTCAGTTCACGCCCCATAAAGAGGTTGGCTGGCGCATCCAAATGATTGGCCAAAGCAAGGGTCTGATAAATTGTCTCGATGCCATATTTACGCGCGTCTTGGGGCGACTTCAGGATCGCCTCATGCCCATTGACGTAAATCTCACCTTTGGTTGCTGCCATGGCGCCTGAAAGAATCCGCATCAAACACGATTTCCCGGCCCCATTGTGCCCAAGTACACCAACCACTTCGCCGGGGAACAGATCAGCCGAAACGCCTTCGACAGCGTGAATGCCACCAAATTGCTTGAAGATATTGTCCATCTGAACCAGTGGAGTTCGCGGAGGTGAGCCGTCTAGCATCGCTTTTCCTTAGCAAATTACGTGCGGGCCAGCGCGCCTCTGCGCGCTGGCCCGAAGCGTTTAATAGAGAACGTTTTGTGCAACAGGATCGTCGATATTGTCTTTGGTCACCAACACAACACCTGTGTCGATGAAGGTGTCGACGCTTTTGCCGTCCAGAATATCCGCAACCGCATTTACGCCAAGCTCACCCATCTGGAAGGAACCTTGCACCGCCGTTGCCAGCAATGTCCCGCTCTTGACCATGTCTTGTAGATCCGCGTTGCCGTCAAAGCCGATGGCTGTGACCTGACCAGCTTTGCCTGATTGCTCCAGCGCACGTCCCATGCCGATGGCTGTCGGCTCGTTTGCGCCAAAAATGCCGACAAGTTTGTTGGCTGCTAGAATGTCGGTGGTCTGGTTCAATGCGGTCGCCATTTGTGACTGCGAGTAGAACGGGCCAACGATCTCCAGATCGGAATTTTCGGTAAGGTGTTCAACGAAACAGCCAACACGACCGATTTCAGAACCCACACCAGCCACATAGGACATGACAGCGACTTTGCCAGATGTGCCGGCTTCGTCGATCATCATGGCCGCGGCTTGTTGACCGGCGGCGCAGTTGTCTGTGGACAAGAACGCTTGGTAGTGTTTCTCACTGCCTTCCGCCAATCCGCTGTCAATGATGGTCACTGGAATGCCTGACTCAAACGCACGCTTCACAACCGGGGCCAGGGCTTCCGGATCAGATGGTGCCAAAACAATGCCCGACACACCGCGGTTGATCGCGTTCTCCACCAACGCAACCTGATCGGCGATAGCAGATTCCGAGGCAGGACCATTAAAGCTCATCGTGTGCTCTGGATGCGTCTCAATCGCCGCGCTCGCGCCTTTGTTGACGTTTTGCCAGAAGTTGGAGTTTGTCGTCTTGACGATGACTGCAATTTCGCCAGCAAAAGATGTCGACGCCATCGTTGCCAATAGTCCTGTGGCCAAAGCCGTTGTCAGTAGCTTCTTCATTGTTACCTCCCTTATGAAGAATTGGGTGTTAGGATTTGTTTCTGATTTGGTCGACATAGACTGCGCCAATCACAACAAACCCGATGATGATCATTTGGATGAAGGCTGATGTGCCCGCCATATTGAGCCCGTTGCGCAGAACGCCGATGATGAACGCGCCAATCATGCTGCCTGTGATGCTGCCCACCCCACCCATCAGCGAGGCCCCACCGATCACAGATGCTGCAATGGCATCAAGCTCATACATCACCCCTTCGTTTGGCTGCACCGTCACAAGCCGCGACATCAGGACCATACCGGCCAGGCCAGCCAAAGCGCCGGACAGCGTATAGGCCCATATCTTGGTGCGATCGACGCTCACCCCGGACAGACGCGCCGCTTCTTCGTTTGATCCAACTGAGAAAAGATGACGCCCAAATTGACGTTTCTTCAGAAGGTATCCCCCCAGAACGGCCATCACCAAAAGCAAGATCGCGGGATACGGAATGCCGGGGAAAACCACCTTGGGAAATCCGTTGGCTTGCATTTCAACGACACGAAACAAGCTGCCATTTCCCAGGGTGCCAAAAGCCTCTCCCAAGCGGCTGATCGGGGCCGCTCCGGTCAGTTGCAACGCGAGCCCTCGCGCAATCAACATCATGCCAAGCGTTGCGACAAACGGCGTGATGCGCATCTTTGTGATGACAAACCCATTTACTGCGCCACATGCGGCCCCTGCCACGATGCCCAACCCCATGGCAGGAACAACCGGCAGACCTAACTTAATCGTCAGCCCTGCCACAACACCGGACAAAGCCAAAACCGACCCGACACTCAGGTCAATCCCGCCGGTTATGATGACCAGCGTCATTCCGATCGCCAACAATCCAATGACCGATGTCTGAAGCAGCACGGTGAGCCCGTTGTTCACCGACAAAAAAGCTGAACTCGTCAGTGAAAACGCCACAATCAAAAGCGCCAATGTCAGCACAGCTGACAATCTGTAAAGCGCTGACCCTGACGGCAAGACACGACGCCGGCGGGGCTCTGAAGGCATTGTCATCGTCACTAGTTCCTCCTCGACCATATCACTTTGGTCTTTAATTATTTTAAACATCACAAGTCCTTCATTGTCGGTCAAGTGTTTTTAATTTTTATGTACAATCCAATAAAAACCGTTATGTAGGGCCTAGATTGATACAGGGGCACGACGTATGGCGCGCACAAACATCCGCTTGATTGAGGCATACAACAACCTCTTAACCATCTGCGACAAAACTGAAATTGGAGACTCTTTGCCTTCCGAAAATGCGCTTTCCACGCAACTGGGCGTCAGCCGAACAGTTGTCCGCAGCGCATTGGACCGATTGAGCACGCACAAGATAATCTCCTTGAACGGCAGACGCAAAACCGTCCAGCGCCGATCTCAAGACGATGACCGAATGCAGGGTCCGCCAATGCTCCTCGGCATCGAAGACCTCGAATCGCGCTTCTTTGATTGGGTGCTGCGCATGGACGTGCCATCTGGCACAGTTTTGAACGTTGCCCAATTGGCCAAGACCTTTCGGGTTGCGACCCACACACTTCAGGAGTTTCTCTCCTCGCTCAGCCGCTATGGCATTGTGGTCCGACGTCCCAAAGGGGGATGGCAGCTCGAAGGTTTCACCGAAGCTTTCGCACTAGAGCTGTCCGAGTTTCGCACCATCCTTGAGCTCAACGCGGTGACGCAGCTTGTCGCCCTGCCCAATACGCATCCGATCTGGAAAAAACTCGATGACCTCGAAGCCCGCCACCATGCGCTGCTGGCACGTATCGATGTCGACTATCATGCGTTCTCTCGTCTGGATGAGGACTTTCACGTGGCCATCAATTCCGTGGTGAAGAACCGCTTTGTGGATGAGTTCCAGAAAATCATTTCTCTGATCTTTCACTATCACTTTCAATGGAACAAATCTGATGAACGTGTGCGCAATGAATGCGCGATCCACGAACATCTTGCGTACCTGGACGCCCTGCGCAGTCGCGATCCCAACCGCGCCGAAAGCGCCGCACGCGACCACCTTGCGACATCAAGCCAAACACTGGTGAGTTCACTCAGAGCCCACGACCGGGCAACCTAATTTGCGACCCTGATGCTCTGGCCCTCGCCAATATCCCTTCCGTCGCTCCACGCGGGCTCTGGTCATTCCTGATGTTCTGTTATGGGCGACATCTGGCCACAATGCTTGTGAGCACGGGCTTTGGGCTTGTGTCACCATTGTCCGCAGCGAAATCCAACATGGCCTGAATCCTGCGCATCACTTTCTGAGGATGGTTCTGAGCTATGTCCGCGATCCGGTGGTCTAGAAACGGATTGGCAAACCGTTCAAGCGTTGTCTCGACATAGGCATCAAACGCTTCCGCCAATCCAGCGAGCGCAAATGCGGGCCGCACTTCGTTCTTATAGATGTCTTTCAACCAGTTCAGCGCTTCTGCATTTTCCATCACGTCTCGCACCAACTCCGCCGGATCACCCTGTGATGCCAGCCAACGATCCGCAAATGCCGTGTGCCCAAGGTTCAATACAAACAACTTCAACGCTTCGATTTCGCTCAACGAAGGCACAATTTGAACCGCCGAATGCACGCAGGGCGCGATCAAGCCGGGCTGATCCTCTATCGCCCAAAGCGCATAAGGCTCAGCGACCGCACCAGCAGGCTCCAAAGGCTGCGAAACGATCCGGTCCACCAGAGAATTCACCCAAATCACATCTGTCTCAAGATAGCTCTGAAAGGCAGCATCATCCTGCGCCAACTCCAGCACGCGCGCTTTGAGCACCGCACCATTGTCGACAATCAACTCCATCGGCATGATCTGGATCGGCCGCGCGTCTGCGGCAAATCGTGCGCGCAAAAGCTGCGTCAGCTTTGCCGGGTATGACATGGCTTGATCAAACGTGCGCGACGAATCCTCTGGCTGCACTGCAAACCCGGTATCGCCTGTGTTGGACAACACGATATCGACCTCATCAACAAAGATGCGCCGAATTTCGTCCCAATCCGTGGCCGTAGACAGCGCGCGGTCAATGCTTGTGACGTCGATGGTCTCTTGCACACGCGCGCCCTGCCTTATGCCTTCGACCCGAACTTGAAATCCCTGCGCCAAAGCCGCCAACCGGTTGGATCGGCTTTGATCCCCAGAGCTTTGCACCACCGTGATCGGACCGACAGCCTGCCCTGAGTCGCGCGCCTGCGACAAAAACAGGTCAGCATGTGCCTGTAAAAATCGACTGGTCCCAAATTGCAAAACAGGTGTCGTCATCAGCGCTCTCTATCCCCAGCTACATAAGAATTACGGTATGTTCTTAATTATTTAGAACATAAATACAACGGGTAATTTGGAATTCAATTGGAACACCCACCTCCCAGTTTGACAGTGTGCGACGCGTCCAAGCCAAGGTGGCTAAGCTTGCGTCTGACTTGCAGGACGCACTGGCCCCTCACACATGGCTCCCACAACACGCGCATTCTGTGAAGGATTTCGCCGATCACAACGATCGAGAAGGGTTTGAGGTTGCCTCAGATTTGTCTGGGACCGTTCTTCCTTGAAGCCATCCTCAAGTCCCGCTTATTAAAGGTATCCATCCCGGTCCGCACCAACCGTATGGGCCTTCAAACTCAGCGACGCACCCCCGTGTGCGCCCCAGTAAGGTGCCGTGTTCATGACCAAACCTCTCTCCGTTGCAGGTGAGCTTGTGCTTGCCATTTCCTCGTTTCCTGAGAGCGCGGCAATGTCAGACCGCAACCGATCTCTTACATATCGGCGCCTAGGTCATTTCATTGGTCAGCTGCAAACGCCCCTTTCAACACATCAGGTTGTCGGTATTTTTGGCGCCCCGGGGTTGGCCATGGCCGCAAGCGCTGCCGCGTGCGTGGTGCATGGGCGGCCCTTTGTTCACTTAGACCCCGCGATGCCTCAAATGGTGTTGCACAACATCATGTCTGAACTGAAGGTCGGGATTGTGTTGATCTGCCAACCGGCCGCTCCCGGACAACTGCCGGGGGAGTGTACAACCTTTGACGCCAGCGCCCTTCTGGACAATCCCGCCGCGCCCGCACAGCCGCTTCACGCCACCGAAGTCTCACCGGATGACCCGATCTACATGGTCGCAACCTCGGGAACCACAGGGCGGCCCAAGTGCATTCCCGTGGCCAATGACGCCGCCTTTCTATCCTACGAATGGCGCGATGCCTTCACGCCCTACGGCCCCGGCATGCGTGTTGGCATCTATGTCTTTGCAATTTGGGAAATGTTCCGTCCATTGCGCAAAGGTGCTGAGCTGTGGTTCCCCGACGCCGACACGTTGTTTGCTCCCGGAAAACTGGCGGATTTTTTGATCGCACATGACATCGATGAGATGCTGTTCACGCCCTCTTTCTATGACAGCTTCCTCACAGCACTTGATCCTGACAAAGCCGCACACATACCCCTGTCCCGCGTTGTGTTAAATGGCGAAGTCGTCACCGACGATCTGATCCGCGCGTCCTTGAAGACATTGCCCAATGCCGCCCTTTGGAACCTCTACAGCATTTGCGAGACGCATGATGTCTGCATGTCTCAGTTGACCGCGCTTGCTGGTGACGCACCAGCCTCCGTTGGCAAGCCCATGCCACATCTGCAGGCGGTTATCTTGGATGAAAACGACAGGCCCTGCCCGCCGGGAACCTCAGGGCAATTACACTTTGAAGGGCAACGGATGCTTGGGCGCGGCTACATCAACCGCCCAGAGGAAACGCTCTTGCGCTTCCGGGAACTTACATTCAACCGACGTACAACGCGGCTCTATGACACTGGCGATCAAGCCTGGTTGGACGACACTGGCGCGCTGCACATCGAGGGGCGGATCGCCCACATGCTCAAACTGCGTGGGTATTCGATCCAGACCCAAGAACTGACCGACACCCTCCGCGAACACTTGGCGTTCTCGGCAGCGGCACCCTGGGTGTCGGAGGTCGGCGAACGTGGCCAAAGCCTGATTTTTTACTACGCGGCCGATGCGGATCAGAAGAAAGAGAACAAACGCGCTTGGGGATTTGACGCGGGGACAAACAAAACACCTGCGGCCTTGTCTGCGGTTCTGCGCGCGGCCTTGCCCGCCTACTGTGTGCCGTCGTTCTTTGTGCAAATGGACGCACTGCCGCTGCATCCTGTTTCCGGCAAAGCGGACTTGCGCGCACTGCCTCGTGTTGACGCCGAAATCTATGATGCCCCCTGTTCAGCGGGTGCCGTGGTGACAGCTGCTGCAACCGCGATGGGATGTGCCCCTTCTGAGATAGACCCCGCGCTAAGCTTTCATGATCAGGGTGGTGACTCACTCATGTGTGTGACGCTGATGTTGGAACTGGAAAAGGTCTTCCACACACCCATCGATTTTGAACTGGCAATGACAGTGCCCTTGCACCGTCTCGATCAATTGATGACCCATGAGGCGGATGCCCCCGCGCCAGCCCATGACTTCACCCGCCCCGGCATACTGCTGACCGGCGCCACGGGTTTTCTGGGGGGGCACGTGTTGGCACGGGCTGCCCGCGACCTGCAACCTGATCAGGTCGTTTATTGCCTTGTGCGTGACAAGAACCGCGGCGCGCGTGATCGACTGGATGATGTGGCGCGCCACCACGGCATCAGCTCAGACCGATATGTCATGGTTGCAGGCACGTTGGACGCTGATAACTTCGGATTGGAACAACACAGCTACAAGGCCCTGAGCGCCGTGGTGACACAGGTTGTGCATTGCGCAGCCATGGTCAATCTGGCCATCGGACGGCGCGAGATGCTGGATTGGTCCGCACGTGGGTTGGAAACCGTATTGGCGTTTTGTGCCGCCGCACGGGCCGACCTGCGGTTTACATCATCCACCTCCGTGTTTCCGGACCGCGGCGGGCCGTGGCCAGAGGCACCAGCAACCACGTGGAAAGACTGTACCGGATATGGGGCCGCCAAAATTGCAGCGGAAGCAGCCATCACAGCCTCAGGCGTGCCAGCCGCCATTGTACGCCTGCCCTCGCTCTACGATCTGGATACGCCCAATCCACGCGACATTTATGAGATCATTCTCGAGGCGTCGCACGCCGCCGGAGCTTTCCCACACGCACTTGAATTTCCGATGTCTGACGTGACGGCCGCAGCGAGGTTCCTTCTGAGCGACATCACCAGCCCAATGGCCCCGGTCTACAATCTCATCGCAGACAAGCCCATCACGCTGGAGGGGGTTCAAACATGCTCGACATCCGCTTGGTTGAACAGCGTTGATCTGGCGCCGGGCATCGCCCAAGTTCTTAAGACCCACCCCGATACACTATGTGCAAATTCCCGTTTTGAAAACGTCGCCGCCAGCGCCGCATGGCGTCGGCTCACCAACCGGCCATTCAGCGACATCAGCGACGGAGCACGCCTGCTGTCGCGCCGCACGGGTCAGGCCCAAACTGAAGCCATGCACACCTGACTTTTCCGTCCCTCAAAAACGGCGCAGTGTTTGCACTCAAAAGGCAAGGCAAACGGGGGCAAATCACCCCCATTTGGCGGGCGACTCACCGGGCGTTTGCTGCAAATTTTGGCGTACAACCATGGAAGGTTTTGTGCGTCTAACCGTCGTGCTTACCCAAGGGAACATTACCATTCGAGGTATGTAAAACCCCCTTTCACCACTCTAATCATTGAATTTCATTGTTTTTTCACGCAAAGTCTTTCGACTATGGACCAAAGCAAATTCAACGCAACTCGCGAAAGCGGCGCTGCGTTCTTATAGATGAAGTAACGGGTGACGCCGTGCTGAGTGACCAGAGGCCATGTAACATTGCAACCGAGACTCGAGAAAATCCCCTTTGCGCCACCGGTTGGTCTCGTGATGTTTTTGTCAATCGCCATGCTGATTTTCGCCTTCGGAGTTGTGTTTTTCCGCATCTGGGAGGCCGAAGACCGTGCCACCGCACGTGAGGTGACGTCCGTCGCCCGTGTCTTTGAAAACCATGAACGTGCGATCCTCAATGAGATCGAACGGTATGCCGCCTCCAACGCCGCCTACCTCAACACGTCGACCTTGATCTCTGGACCTTGGATCAAGACACGGTTTGTCGATGATATGGCACGCGAGTTTGAACACAGCGCCGCCTTTCTGCTGGCCCCGGACAACAGCCTTGTTTTTGAAAACACGCGCGACCCATCCCTGACCTTTCCCAGCCGTATTGCGCAAATTCCGACGGTTCAGCGCTCGATACACGAGGTGCAAACGCAGTTTACTGAGCTCACCGCAGGCTTGCCCGTCTCTGAAATCAACTTCGCGGGGAAACTGGGACTGTTGTCAGATATTCAAGTGGTCTCGCTGGACAACGCTGTCGCTTTGGTGTCGGTTTTTGCTATCGTGCCTGACCCGGGCGGCATCCCCATTGTCGCCCCCATTCCTTATGTTCTGTCCACGGTGCACATACTGGACCGGCCCCATCTGGATCTCATTTTGCAAAACCTGTCATTGGCGGATCTCAACCACGGAGAAACCGTTCCCGCTGGCATGAACAGCTTTCCGCTTTCGGGGGCAGACGGACAAATAAAGGGCTATCTGTACTGGCGGCCCATGAGCCAAGGTATGGCCATTCTTATGGCAACCACCCCGATGCTGATCCTGTTTCTCGCCGTGATCGTTCTCCTTGCGATAACCTCGATCCGTGGCAACGCGCAGGCACGGCAACAGTTGGCAAAAGTTGCCGATCAATCTCGATACGATGCAGACCACGACAGCCTCACGGACCTTCCGAGGCGAGGCCACTTCTTTGAAGAAGCGGAACGCATTCTAAGAGATCCGGACCGAGATCTGACGCATCTCATTTTTGTAGAGATCAATCGACTGAAATTCATCAACGACTCTTGGGGAAGCTCCGCCGGTGATGCGGTTGTGCGCACGGTGGGTCAACGCATCAAGAGTAAGTTAGACGACAGCCACTTCGCCGGGCGCATTGGCGGTGACGAGTTCATGATCCTCGTCAGCGATCCCTCCGAAATCAAAGAAATCCATGCCATCACGCGTGAATATATAACAGCTCTAAATCAACCCATTCTGATCAATGGCACCTGGGTTGAAATTTCTTGCCGCGCTGGTGTGGCGAAGTTTCCGGATCACGGTGAAACCATCCGGGATCTCGTACATGCAGCAGACATCGCCTTGCGCCGATCCGGGGCCGATCTGCACGCCGCGTTTTGCGTTTTTGACTCGTCCATGGACGACGGGTTGTTGGAGAATCGTCTCCTACGCCACGATTTGCTCACCGCAGTGCGCAACGGCGAGATGATGCTCTACTATCAACCCATCGTGCGCAACATGGGTGAGGCGCCTATGACGGTTGAGGCCCTGCTGCGCTGGAACCACCCAACGCTCGGCATTCTACCGCCGGGCAGGTTTCTGCCACTGGCTGAGACCGTCGGCGTTATGCCCGAACTTAGCGAATGGGTTCTGCAACAGGCCATCAAAGACGCTTCAAATTGGCCAATGGAGTTTGGCGTGTCTGTCAACATCACAACCTCCCAGTTTTTGAAGCCCGGATTTACCACAGAGGTCCGCGCGTTGCTGTCTTCTCATGGCTTGGCGGCCACAAAGCTGACCCTTGAGATCACCGAATCCCAGCTTCTAGACCAAGTCGAAGACACACAAGCGGTTCAGGAAAACCTCAACAAACTCGGCGTGCGTTTTGCGCTAGATGATTTTGGCACTGGGTATTCCAGCCTCAGCTACTTGCACCTCTATAACTTTGAAGTCCTGAAAATCGACAGAAGCTTTCTTCAGGGTGACACGTTTACCGCAAACAAGAGAGGCCTGCTGACGACAATGATCAACATTGGACAGGTTCTTGGCATGTCCGTGGTGGTCGAAGGCGTCGAAACCGAAGAACAGCGCACCTTCCTGCGTCAGACAGCGTGCGGCTACCTGCAGGGATATCTGTTTGCCCGGCCGATGCCCTTAGCAGATTTGATCGCAGCCTATCACGGGTATGACTCCAGCCCCAAAAGCGTGCCCGGGGCCGGATAGTCACTGCTGTTGTGATCAGCGCCTAGAGCCCTTCAGGCTGACCAACCACCACAAACAACATACCGTCGCGATTCAGCAAATCAGCGGCCACCCGAGAAACGTCATCGGCGGTCACTGCATTCACTCTGTCGTTGCGCGTGGCGATGTAATCAATAGGCATGCCATCCATCTGCATAGACACCATGATGTTGGCAATTGCCCCGTTGCCGTCAAAACGCAGTGGATACGCCCCGGTCAACAATGCCTTGGCTTTGTCCACCTCTTCGTCCGTTGCACCCTGCTCCGCCATACGCGCCCATTCGTCTTGCACAACCTGCAAAGCTTGAGCGACCCGGTCGTTGGCCGAAGACACGCTGCCCATGTAGACATTGGCCAGATCACGCAGCACCAGATAGCTGTAGACGCCATAGGTCAGGCCACGCTTTTCTCGAACCTCAGTCATCAAACGGCTTTCAAAGCCACCGCCGCCGAGAATTGTGTTGAGCACATAAGCGGCAAAAAAGTCCGGGTCTTCACGATCGATGCCATTCTGCGCCCACACAGCAACCGATTGGGGTGTCTCAAAATCCACCACGTCCACGCCACCGCTGATGTTCACATCAATGGCGCTCGGCATCGGAGCACCAGTCTCCGGCAACTCTCCAAGCAGTTGGTCCAATACCGGCCCCAACTCCTCAGCCGTGATGTCGCCAACCACGCCGACGAACAACCGATCTTTCGCCAGCGCACCTGCATGCGCGGCGATCATATCCGCTTGCGTCAGCGCGGCAACGCTTTCAAGGGTGCCTTCACCGCCAGAGCCATATGGGTGATCTCCATAAATCAGCTCTGCCAACCGCGCCCCTGCAATGCTCTCGGGGTCTTTCAGGTCTGAACGAATCCCGGACAGCACCTGTTCACGCACCCGATCCAAAGCGTCCTGCGGAAAGCTTGGGGCAACAAGGGACCGGCGCAACAAATCTAACGCGTCATCGCGATTTTCGTTCAAAACACGTGCAGAAATCGAGACCGCATCTGCATGGCTGTCATAGCCAAACTGCGCCGCAAGCTCTTCGCTCGCTTTGGCAAAGGCCTGCGCATCCATATCCCCGGTGCCCTCTTCTAAAAGGCCCACCATCAAATGAGTCGCGCCGCGCTTACCTTGTGCATCCAATGCCGTTCCGCCCTTAAAGCGGAACTCAAACGCCACAAACGGGATCGATGGCTCCTCAACCAACCAGGCTTTGATTCCGCCCGGCGAAGTGACCTCTTTGATATCGATCTCTGCCCACGCAGGCGCCGCAAAAGCAAATGCGACAACGGTCAAAACAAAACGGATCATTGGGTGGCCTCCTCTTCTTGCGTCATCAACCAACCGGTCACTGAATTGCGCTCGTCGAAAATCGTCTCCGCGGCTTCCATGATATCCACTGGCGTGATCGACTGAAGAATGTTGGGCCACTCTTGGATATCCGCAATTGTCAGCCCGGCCGTCAGCCCACGACCATAGCGATTGGCCACGCTTTCCACATTGTCGCGTTCGTAAACCTCACTGGCGCGCAATTGCATCTTGATCCTTGCCAAATGCGCTTCATCCACACCGGTCTGCATAAATTCAGCGACAACCGCGTCCATGGCATCTTCGGCGGCCTGCATCTCAATGCCCGGCGCTGGCACCGTCAGAAGGTTAAAGGTGGTCGCATCCAACGATGTGCCTCGGTACCACGCAGCAGCATAGATCGACTGCTTGCTCTCAAACTGCAACTTTTGGCTCAGAACCGACGTCTGCCCGCCCCCCAAAAGCTCTGCAAGCAACATCAGCGACGCCGCCGTGCGCTGATCACCAGGATTGCGCTCAGGCGCCAGATAGCTGCGTGTCACGTATGGTTGTGCAACGCGGGGATCGTAAAACACCATGCGCCGCGCGCTGGTCTGCGGCGGCTCGCTGGGCCGCATTCGCTCTGGCAAGTCCGGATTTGCGGGGATCACTCCGTAATACTGCTCCGCCAATGCTTTGACCTCGTCGGGCTCAACATCCCCGGCCACAATCAAAATGGCGTTGTTTGGCGCATAGTAGGTTCCGTAGAAATCCAATGCGTCGTCAAGATCAAGCGCTTCCATCTCATGCCGCCAACCAATGACAGGCACGCCATATCGGTGGTTCAAATACTGTGCTGCACTCAGCTGCTCGCGAAACAACGCGCCGGGATTGTTTTCAACCCGTTGATTGCGCTCCTCAATGATCACATCACGCTCAGTCAGGATCTCCTCCTCACCCAAACGGATATTGACCATCCGGTCGCTTTCCATCCGCATCATCAGTTCCAGTCGATCTGACGCCACACGCTGATGGTAGGCCGTCATGTCATAGCTGGTGAAGGCATTGTCACGCCCACCATTGGCTGCAACCGTGGCCGAAAACTCACCGGGCTCCAACGTGTCCGTACCTTTGAACAGCAAATGCTCCAAGAAATGCGCCACCCCTGAAACGCCGGGTTTCTCATCTGCTGACCCGGCCCGATACCAGACCATGTGCATGACAACCGGCGCACGGTGATCTTCAACCACCACGACCTGCATGCCATTGTCCAAGGTAAAATCGGTGACCAGATCCTCAGCGGCCACAGGTGCAGACAGGCACACCCCCACAACAAGCGCCAAGATTGAGCGTGCCAACATACCATGCCTCCCAAGCAAAAATTGCGCGCGCACAACACCTTGCAGGCGTCGGTCGCCAAAACCATTTGTCAGATAGTTACGCCACCCATCCGGCACCGCAAGAGATCAAACGCGAAAGTGAGCTAAGTTGCGCGGTTATTTGCACACCCAAACAGAACGGCCTCTTTACGACACATGTGCACCGTAGCGCGCACTGTTACCGCGTGGGCGCAGCAGGCGTACGAACACCCGCCCGTTTCCAACGCCACCACTCTTGGCGGTAATCCAGCTCTTGTGGCTTATAGACCTGCTCATACAGGCCCTTTTTGGAAATGCGAATGCTCGTGAACCGTCCACGTTTGGCGCGGAAGGCTTCATCTTCTTCCCACACCACCTGACGGATATTGGCGTCCCGTCCCAAGCGTGATGTGTGGTTGACCAAAGCGCCGTCACTGCTGGGGATGCCCGTGGTGTAAGGGCTGCGCGCGGTCGCAGAGCCACCCAGTGCCGCCACTGCAGCCCCCAAAGGATCCTGATCCGTACGGTTCACACCGCCCGGTGTCGGCGCTGGCAAGGCCGAATAGTCCGACGGTTGAGTCAGCTCTTTGTTTGGAAGAATAGCAAACTCGTCCGGGCCTTCGCCACTTGGGACGTTGGAATGCAGGGTACCGCCGCTGGTGCAGCCAGCTACAAAAGCCGCCACAATCACAACCAGAATGTTCAGACGTGCCACGCCCATGTCCACCTCTTCAAGTATCTTGAGCACAGCTTTACCCGATCACACCGGCAAGGTCACGCCTCTCTTTTGTGCCCACTGCCAAACAGGATCAAACCAAAGGCGCCCGCAAAAATCCAAATGTCTGCCACGTTGAAAGCATAGGGGTTTTGAATGCCACAGCAGGACATATTGAGAAAATCCACCACCGCGCCAAACAACAGTCGATCCACGACATTGCCCAACGCGCCGCCGATCAGAAGACCGGCGCTGATCATGCCCCACCTGCCCGGCGGATCTTTGCGCACCCAGTGCAACACGAATCCGCATATCAGAATCGCCATAGCGATCAAAATCCACTTGGCCGCAGCTGGGCTGTCGGAGAAAAGGCCAAAATTGATGCCGGTGTTCCACGCCATGTGAAACTGTAAGAAAGGTGGCAAAACTTCGATATGGATCACCTCGCGCAGGTTCAGCGCGTTGAGCACAAGAAATTTGCTCGCCTGATCGGTGATGAAGGCCCAAAAGCCTGCCCAAAACACAAGACGCATAGATCGCGTCCCCCTTCTGCCTGTCTGCCTCTGTGCGCCGCTCCGCGTTGGTCGCAGAATCTTGCGCGCCGTATTGAACGCCATGTTACGCCACTTTAGGCCAATGCAACAAGGGTATTACCTGTGGTCGGCATTACGCCAACCACAGATCGTGACGTAAGCTTTAGTGCCGGAAGTGGCGCATGCCGGTAAAGACCATCGCCAAACCGGCCTCGTCAGCCGCTTTGATAACCTCTTCATCGCGCATAGAGCCGCCGGGCTGGATCACACATGTGCCGCCTGCAGCCGCCGCTTCAAGCAGACCGTCCGCAAACGGGAAGAACGCATCAGAGGCCACCGCAGAGCCTTTCGCCGGGCTCACATCCAGACCCAACTCATCTGCCATGCGCTGCGCTTTGGAGGCCGCCACATTGGCACTGTCCAAGCGGCTCATTTGCCCAGCGCCCACACCCACTGTTGCACCGTCTTTGACGTAAACAATCGCGTTCGATTTCACGTGCTTGGCCACTTTCCAAGCGAATTGCAGATCCGCCATTTGAGCCTCTGTTGGGGCGACCTTGGTGACCACTTTCAACGCATCTGCGGCAACCGTACCGACATCTTTGTCTTGCACCAAAAGTCCGCCAGCCACTTGTTTATAAGCTGTGATGGGCGCACGCGGATCTGGCAGCCCATCGGTCAAAAGCAAACGCAGGTTTTTCTTCGCCGCAAAAATGTCTTTGGCTTCCTCAGATGCGCCCGGCGCAATCACCACTTCGGTGAATATCTCAACAATCTTGCGCGCGGTCTCTGCATCCAGCGGCTGATTCAGCGCCACAATGCCCCCAAACGCGGAGGTGCGGTCACAGTCAAATGCCTTCTGGTAAGCTTCAACCAATGTTGCACCCACGGCCACGCCACAGGGATTGGCGTGTTTGATGATGGCCACCGCAGGCCCGTTGGCGGCATCAAACTCAGATACCAATTCAAACGCCGCATCGGTGTCGTTGATGTTGTTGTAGCTCAGTTCTTTGCCCTGAAGCTGGGTGGCGGTTGCCACACCCGGACGGCCGCTACCATCGGTGTAGAATGTCGCTTTCTGGTGGCTGTTCTCACCATAGCGAAGCGTTTGTTTCAGCTCTCCGGCAAAGGCGCGGCGGCGTGGGGCCTCCTGCGCCAAAGACTTGGCCATCCAATTGGACACCGCCGCATCATAGGCCCCTGTGCGCGCATAGGCATTTTGGGCCAGCTTCTGACGGAAAGCGTAGCTTGTTTGACCCTCATTGTCGGCCAGTTCTGTCAACAGTGCGTCATAGTCCTGAACATCCACCACGACGTTCACAAACCCATGGTTTTTGGCCGCCGCGCGGATCATCGCCGGGCCACCAATGTCGATGTTTTCGATACAGGTGTCATAATCCGCACCCGCCGCCACGGTGGCTTCAAACGGATAGAGGTTCACCACCAACAAGTCGATCGCGCCGATATCGTGCTGATCCATCGCAGCCACGTGATCGTCGTTGTCCCGCAACGCCAGCAAACCGCCATGCACCTTTGGGTGCAACGTCTTCACCCGGCCATCCATCATCTCAGGAAACCCGGTCACCTCAGACACATCTTTCACGGCCAGACCAGCATCGCGCATCGCTTTGGCGGACCCGCCGGTGGAGAGGAGCTCAACACCGCGGTCAGACAATGCAGTGGCCAAATCAATAAGTCCGGTCTTATCAGACACAGAAATCAGGGCGCGGCGAATGGGGTGGAGGTCGGTCATAGTGGCGTGATCCTTGGGCTCAGGTGTTCAAATCCATCTCGTCCCGGTTCAGGTCCCTGATTGCCACATTGGTCTCATGCGCTTTGCTCAGCGACCACCGGATGCGGGTCGCATACTCCATTGCCACGCCAGATAGAACGATTTGTTTGGTCGCACGTGGCTTTAATCTGCCTTTTTCAAGAAAAACACTGGCATCAAGCCGCATTTTGGCAATCGCATCATGTCGGAACACCCACAATTCGCCACTTTTGAGAGCAATGGACACCGCAGCGCCCCCCATGTCGAGCGACGCATCGACCTCCGGGTGCAGGTGAAAAGCGATCTCAAACGGAATCCCCTGCAACGCACCTTCGTCCATCGCTTTGTCAAACCGGAGCTTGGCGGAATCATCCATCGCCACCAACAAATCTTCTCCGGCCATACCGCGCCCATCAAACGTCAACTCCAACGTGCGCGCATGGGTCAGCCCATGTGTGCCAACATAGCCGTCTTGCCCCCCTTCAAACCGCAGTCCGTCGCTGGCTTGGCTCATCTGAATCGGCACATTCGTGGGACCATCCACCAATTGCTCTTCGCGCCAGCCTTTGCCCTCTTGGCCAAGCCGTGCACTTGACAGCTCGTCAATGGTGACCGTGGAGTGCGACGGTGTGGCGCGACCAAACCGGCGCCAATCTTCGCCAAAACTTGCACCGGACCCGCAATTCACCACCAACGGGCGCCTCCCACTGGTGAGCTCAAACGCCAAGGTCGAGGCATGCGCATTTAATGAACTTGCCCCCGACGGAGGCAGACTGGCATCTATCACCACACTGGTACGTCCCGCACTCAGCCGCGCATACCCCATCGCCAGCCCATCTGCCTGCCGCGTCTTGTTGCCACTCTCCGCCAAAGCACTGTCCAGTCGCCCTTCCAAACCGCGGCCACCTCCGTGAAACCGCGCCAATCCACCATCCGCATGTCGCAAGGTTCGCAGCGTCGGGGCGATGCGTTCAATCGCTTGAAGATGGGTGTCTGATGGCGTGCGGTCTGACTCCTTGAGCGCCGTGGCCGCCCACGTGAGCAACGTGAACACCTCCAAAAGCTCTTCAGGATTGCGAGTCGGAATCCCCCCTTGGGCATCCACTTGCCGCTGACATTCTTTGTCCAGGGCCTTACATGCGGGATCGACATGCTGCTCCATACCTTCGAGCGCCAACCCCGCATAAATCAATCCGGTCAGCGCTTCAAAACGCGGCAAACCCGGTGCGGTCTTATGCCAGCGTTTGCTGAGAAAAATCGTTTGCTGTGCCAGCGAGCGATAGAAGTCCTCCGATTGCGCTGAATCCCGCGCACGCAGCAAAAAAATCGCGTGGCTGATCCAACGGATCAACCGCCGGCCTGCCAAATCAGGTATCCAGCCCGGCCCCTGTCCACGCCCATACCGGTCTATCCAGCGCCAGACCCATTCCTGCGCGCGTTCACGCGCAAGCGCATCTCCGACTGCGGCCAAATCATCCAGCCAGGCAAATCCGTGCTGCTCTTCTGCAAAGATTTCGTCGGGCACCTCTATGTCCCAGATCGAGGTCTTTGGCGCGGTTACCAAATGTCCCGCGAACAGAAAATTGCCTGCAACCAACTGTTTGCCGCGGGCATAGAGCCCAATCGTGCGCGGTTCCGGCATGCTGGTAAACCCCGTCGCGGGGCGCGCACGCGTTGCAGTCCGCGCTGACACGCGGTGCATCAGCCGGGTCCATCGTGCTGATATACTGTCTGGGTTGGACATCCACTCTGCCTCTACGCTCTTTGGCGTTTTGACAAGAGTGTAGCGAGGTCACAGCCATGAGTCACCGATTGAATCGATGCTTGTGTATGGTCCGCACTCAAACGCACAAACTGCGCCTGCTGATCAGGCACCGCACGACGCAGCTCGTTCACATACCTTTGCGCAGCAGGGCCATATAAAACCCGTCCATTCCGCCTTTGTCTGCCCAAAAATCTGGTCTCAAACGCAAACCACCCTCTTCGGTGACCCACGCCGGATCAACACCATCCACCAACACCGCATCGCGATCCACGGACATATCCGCCCAGCGCTCTATCGCTTCTTCGACCTGCACTTCACCTTCGTCCGGCAGCAAGGAACACGTGCAAAACACCAACCGCCCGCCGGGTTTGAGCAACCCAATCGCATGGTCAAGAAACACCTCCTGCAGGCCAATCAAATCGCCAAACTCACTGCCATCTTTGGCATATGGCAAGTCAGGGTGACGCCGAATCGTCCCCGTCGCCGAACAAGGCGCATCCAAAAGGATCGCGTCCCATTGGCCCTCTTGCTGCATCATATCGCCAACCACCACATTGGCGTTTAACTGGGTGCGCTTCAGATTTTCGCGCACCCGCGTCATGCGGGTGGGGTTGTCGTCTACGGCGGTGACCTTTGCCCCTGTCGCAGCAAGCTGCATGGTTTTCCCACCGGGTGCGGCGCACAGATCAAGGACCTTTTCCCCCGCTTGCGCATTCAGAACTTTGGCGGGCAACGCAGCCGCAGCATCCTGCACCCACCAGTGGCCCTGCTTGAAACCATCCAATGTTGTCACCTGACCCGCATCCGTCACACGAATAGATCCGGTCGGCAACACCGTGCCGCCCACAGCTGCCGCAACGGCTTCGGGATCTGACTTTGCAGTGAGATCAAGCGGCGCACCGGCGAAATGGGCAGCGTCAATCTCCGCCATGATTTCGTTGCTATAGGCCTGCGCCAAGGGTTTGCGCAGCCACTTCGGCATGCGCGGAACACGCAAGGCGTCCCAGTCCTCTCGCCCTGTTGCATCCACTTTGCGAAGCACAGCGTTCACCAACCCCTTCATGCTGGCGATGCCTTTGTTCTTGCCAACAATCTCCACCGCGTCATTGACCACGCCATGTGCAGCCCCACCCTGACACAGCTCCACCGTGGCCAGCCGCAGCACATTGTGCACCGTCAAGGGTGGGTTCTTTTTCAGATGTTTGTGCAAAATCCGATCAGCACGCTCCAGCCCACGCAATGTGTCTGTCGCCAATCGCTGTGCGCGTGCACGGTCCGCCGGATCACGCTTCTGAAGCGCTCCCGAAGCAATCAATTCCGTCATCATCCGGCCTTCGCCCAAAACCTGATCAAGCAAATACACAGCGCTTCGTCGTGGGTGATAACCAGAATTGGACATGATCAGGCTTCCTTACGGGCTTGAGAACAGCAGACGGGCGCGTATATCAAGGGGCAAGCCTGAAAGGAACCCTCTGATGAGTGACGCCCCCGAGACACGCACCGACCTGCCCGACGCCGCAAAACGCGCCTTGGCCGAAGCCGAAGAACGTCGCCAAAAGGCCAAAGCCTTGCAAATGCCCACTGAGCTTGGCGGCCGTGACGGGCCAGATCCCGTGCGTTATGGCGATTGGGAGAAAAAAGGGTTGGCAATCGACTTTTGAGCACGCTTTCTAGCGATCAAAATCCCAGCCAGCTTCCGCCAAGGCCTCAAGGAAGTGATAGCGACTTTGAGGGTTACGATAGAAGATTTCTATGAGATTCTCTGGCCGAAAGGTTGGAAACAAATCTTGCGATTTTTTTGTGAGCGCACGCGCCGTCTCTTGTTCCCCAAGCATTTGGTATGCGGCGGCCACAAGCGTGATTTGCAGTGCGTTTAACGTCAACATATCCGCACCCAAAGCTTCCGCATGATCGACCACCGTTTGGTAGTCTCCCAAATAAAATGAGTTCGAAAGAAAAGCCGTCCGGCGCACCACCACCGTGTTCACAAGACTCGGATCCACTTTTTGTGTCGCAACAAGGTTTGAAGCCTCAAACTCACCAGAAAAACTCATAAGCATGGCAAAATAGGTCTCGGTTTGTGTGCCGACCAAACCGCCGCGGTAGGCGCGATTGGCAAAATCGATGGTTCGCTCAAAATCGCGTTTAGCATAGGCCAAAGTGGCATTTCCGATCAGCACCCAGGAAGAGTCCGGTTCCGCTTCCAGTGCCACGGTCAGCAACCCCTCTGCCTCGAGCAGAAAGGATTTGGCCCGACCTGTATCAAACGCCAAAAGCGCAATGTTTAACATGGCCACAGCCAACGTTGTCTGCATCTCTACGTCGGCGGGCTCCATTGCTAAGGCGCGTCTGGCCAGCTCAAGCGCAACGTACTGACGCTTCATATCTGGCATCTGAATCAAGTAGTCTTGCGCCAATGCCTCTATGTCACGCGCGCTCATACCGTCCGTGTTCGGCACTGCGAGCCCCCCGTCAGCGCCGTTGGGCGACTGAGCCTCCAACGAGCTTTCTTGCTCTATGGGTGGTTGAACAACCAACGGCTCTCGGCTCATGCTTGTGCCATAAATGGCCACCAACAACACACAAACGCATAGGCCCATCGCTAACGCCCAGTGCTTCTGAAGTTTCTCTAGGCAAACCCCCAACACCGTCCTGTTCTCAAGGTCAACGATTTCGAAGGTCGGCTCCCAGGTATCGACATCGATATCAACCCGCAGGGGATCATAGTGTCCTTCGTCTCGATAATAGTCGGCCAATCGTGCTCTCAGACGGATCATACTTCCGGTGACCCTGCTGGCTGTCACCTTCTCATCCAAGTCGCCGTACAGATGCTCGCCAATCCGTTCGACGGATAGATCACCAGCTCGACCAGCGATCGTCTCCTCAATCAGAAAGTTCAAAAAATTCTGATGATCAGTGGCATGCATAAACTCTTCACTTTTACAGATCTGAGCTGCCGTGAACCTTACTTGGTCTGCGGAAAGAGATACGCCGCCGAAGTCGACTTCAGAGGTCTCGCTGCCCCCGACGTTTGTATCAATCTCTGATGAATGCCGCTTTCGTATGTGCCTTCCTCCAAAGCATCCAAAAGAAGTATTGCTTAGAACCTCTGGTTTTTCAACGCCAACCAGGCTTCATCATGAAGATGGCCCGCGTCCACGCATTAACCTTGAACCCGCATGTTGACGCACAGTCGCGATACCTCCGCGAAACCGACGCAATACCGACATGCGAAAAGGCCCGTCTTAGAATCGTTAACGCGCCGCAAAAATCAGATCAAAGCCCCAACGCTTGCCGGCGTTCTTCAGCAAACCCCTGCACCAGCCGGTCCGCCACCAGCGCCAGGATCGCCATCGCCGCCCCCGCAGTGATGCCCAGTCCAACATCGTATTGACCAAGCGCCAGATAGATAGACTGCCCAAGCCCCGTTGTACCGATCAGAGCCGCGATCACAAGCATCGCAAAGGCATAGAGAATGGTCTGGTTGAGACCCAGTAGAATGGTCGGCGCGGCAAAGGGTGCGCGCACCTCAAACATGGTCTGCCATTTGCCCGCACCGTTCGCCGTGGCCGCTTCGATCAACTCCTCCGGCGTGCTGGTCAAACCGTGCCGCGTATAGCGGATCATCGGCACCACCGCATACATGCAAATCGCCATAAACGCTGAGAATTCCCCGATCTGAAAGAACATCAGCACAGGGATCAGGAAGACAAACAGCGGGATCGTCTGCAAGATGTCACAGATCGGCCGGATGACGGCCCAGGCGGTTGTGCTCATGGCACTCCAAAGCCCCAGTGCGCCGCCGACGAGCATACAGGCAAAGACCGCCGCGCCCGACAGGTAAAGCGACAGGAGCGCCCGCTCCCACAAACCTGAGATCAGCACCAGCGCCAGCAACAAAACTGCCAGACGCGCCAGTTTCCAACCACCGGAAACCCAGCCAATCGCACCGGCCCCAAGGATCACCACCGGCCACGCCAGATGCGCCACGCCGATTTCCGCGACATAGGCGGCAATGACCACCAAAAGACCGCCCGTGACGTGGCCTTTCCAGAACAAAATCAACGCAATAACACCAGCTCCGCCATAGAGCATCGCAGTGTGTTGCGCGGTCCAGGCAAAGCCCCATGTAAAGGGCAGAACCGCCTCGGCCAGACCAATACGCAGCGGCAACAGTCCGTAGAACATCGATGTGTTCTTGATGCTGTCCAAGGTGGTACCGTAGGAGGCCGTGAAGGCGCCAACACCCGCATCCACCCGATCCGCCAGACCGTCCATCGCCGCCACTCCGGAGGGCGGCCAGCCGGCAACCACGGCCCAGACCGTCACCGCCAAGCCCGCGGCCAGAATGCCAAAGGCGACCCTGCGGTCCTGAGATTGTCGGGGTTCAGCCAGCGCCGCGGACATACGGTCGATGATGATGGCAAAAACCACAATCACCGAACCGGCAAGAAAGGCCGGACCAAACAGAGCTTTGCGCATGGTCTGAAGCACTTCCCAACCGATATCGTCAAAGCCGCCGATCACCGCTGCGATGATCACCATCGAGAGCGCGGCCATCAGGCACTGGTTCACACCGACCATGATCTGCTGGGTCGCTGCGGGCAGCTCCACAAGGAACAATTGCTGCCGCCGCGTGCCGCCTGACATCACGGCTGCTTCGCGGATTTCCGTATCCACGCGCTCCAGCCCCAGCAGCACATTGCGTGCCATAGGAGGGGCGGCATAAATTGCCGAAGCGATCAGTCCCACAACGGGACCAAATCCAAAAAGCACAAGCAGAGGCGTAAGATAGGCAAAGGTCGGCACGGTCTGCATCACATCCAGAAGCGCATTCACGGCACCTTTGAAACGCGGGTACTCAAATGCCAGTATCCCAATGCCCGCGCCCATGACCAAGGCCAGAGGAACCGAAACGGCGACCAGCGCCAACGTGTTCATGCCCTGTGACCAATACCCGGAAAACACCACGAACATCAGGCCAAAAAATCCCAGCGCCGCCATCCGTGCGCCGCCGATCATCCATCCGAGGGCAGTGACAATCGCCACGGTCATTGGCCAAGGCACCAGGTTTAAGAGCGCGCCAACCCACTCCATCGGGTAGTTCACCAGAAACGTAAAGCTCCGCGCAATTGGTTTGAAAAGATCCAAAAAGCCGCCAACGAGCCAGCTCATCCAATCTGTCATCGGCACAGTCAGCGCCACCGGCCATTTCACCAGCCACTCAAACTGCGCCCCCAGAAGGCGACAGATAAGGACCACCACCAGCACAAAAACCGCCGCCTGACTGCCCCGACTCAGAGAGAGGCCGAAGGGCGCCCCTGAGGGCGCACTGTCTACGGCACTCATGTCTCTTCCGCCTGCAGCGCATTGGCAAGCTCATGCG
Source organism: Shimia sp. NS0008-38b (assembly GCF_040370365.1). Lineage (NCBI taxonomy): Bacteria > Pseudomonadati > Pseudomonadota > Alphaproteobacteria > Rhodobacterales > Roseobacteraceae > Shimia > Shimia sp. NS0008-38b. Next base: position 607,139 of record NZ_BAABWQ010000002.1, read on the forward strand.
GATGTACAGCGCCCACAACTACTCCGTCTGCATCACGCACCGGGACAGGTTCGTAAAGCTCCATGCATTTGGTCAGCGCGGTGTCGAGCGTCATACCGACTTTGATGCCCGGGTCGTCTGGCATGTTGTCGGGAATGCCATCCATCAGGATCGACTCGACACAGGCATGGCGCCCCTTGGGCACGTCCTTGGAAAACTCGGCCACATAGTCATCCACCGGATGCAACACGATCTCTTCCGGCGTGCCAATCTGTACAATCTCGCCATCGCGCATAATCGCAATCCGATCGGCAAGTTTCAGGGCCTCCTGGATGTCGTGCGTTATGAAAACAATGGATTTTTTCAGTGTGGCCTGAATGTTGAGGAACTCGTCCTGAAGCTGTCTCCGGATCAACGGGTCAAGCGCGGAGAAGGGTTCGTCAAGAAACCAGATATCGGGGTTCACTGCGAGGGATCGCGCGATACCAACCCGCTGCCGCTGTCCTCCTGACAAGTTGCGCGGATACGCATCTTCTCGTCCGTTCAAGCCGACCAACTCCAAGACCTCAAGCGCACGCTTGCGGCGTTCCACTTTCCCTGCACCCTGCATCTTGAGCGGAAAGGCCACGTTGTCCGCCACTGTCATATGCGGGAACAAACCAAAATGTTGGAACACCATGCCCAGCTTGTGACGACGTAGTTCAATAAGGCGTTTTTCGTTCGCTTGAAGAATATCTTCGCCGTCAATGCGCACCGACCCGGCCGTCGGTTCAATCAACCGCGAAATGCAGCGGATCAAAGTCGATTTGCCAGAGCCTGAAAGCCCCATAATCACAAAGAGTTCGCCGGACTTGACCTCGAAATTCGCTGCCCGAACAGCAGGAATGAGCTTCTGGTCTTTCAACGCCTTTGCAATGGCTTTGTCGTCTCCCGATCCACGTGCATCACGCAGAGACGAGGCCGCGTCTTCGCCGAAGACCTGCCAGAGGTCTTCGACGGCAATCGCCGGAGCGGTGCTGTTTGTATCGGTCATTCGACGTTACTTAATGGCGGCGTCGACAACCGACTTCCAGGTGGCTTCGTTGGCGCTCATCCAAGCCGATACAACGTCCTCGACTTTTTGACCGTCTACATCCACAGCGCCCATCATGGGTTGCTGGTCTTCCACAGCCAGTTGATAGTTTACGAGAATTTCATGGGCTGCTGGCCATTTTTCTTCCAAACCTGGCCAACCCGCTTTGAAAATACGGCTTGCGGCAAAATCGCAATCGTTGATGGCATTGGGGTTTGGCCCCCATGCTGGGTCTGTGAAACAGGCCTCTTCACCCGCAGGCAGATCCACGAATTTCACGTCATATGCAGACATCGCCCAGTGTGGCTGCCAGAAGGTGATCAGCAGTGGCGACTTCTTCTCTGTGGACGCGCGAAGCTCTGCGATCAACGCACCTTCAGACCCGGCAGGCACCGCTTTGAAAGGCAACTCAAGACCTGTCATCCGGTCGGCCCCCGGCGTGCCCCAATCCGCTGGGTAATCCACCAGACGGCCCATCGGCAGTGTCTCTGCAGTCGCAAAGTTCATTGCGCATTCTTGAAGCGCTTCCCAAGCAGGCAAGCCCGGGCAAAGCTCTTCGACATGCGCTGGGTAGGCAATGCCTTCACGTGCGTTCAGACCCAAGTCTGCAAGCTCTTCCAGCTTACCTTCGTCTTTCAGCACGGCATATTGATCGGACACATTGGAGGACCAGATCTCAAGCGTCGCGTGGATGTCCCCATCTGCAATCGCTTGGAACTGGTTCATCATGCCAGCGGTGACATATTCCACTTCATAACCGGCAGCTTTGAGCATTTCGCCAGCAACATGTGTGGTGACATGCTGGCCAGTCCACTCGTTCAGCGCAAGCTTGATTGGTTCGTCCGTCGCGCCCAATTCGGCCGCGTGTGCGGACATCGCGACAGCAGTCACCGCCAATGCGGATAGGCCCGTTTTCAACATCTTGGTCATCAGAGTCTCCCTGTGAGTCATTTTTTAAATGATCATTTAAGTTCTTGACTGGCGGCATAAGAACATAAGGATCTGCAGCTGCCAACAAAAAATGCGCCTTTTGGCACCTCAGGGCTCAAGGTAACGCGCACAAGCTACAAAACCAAGCGACGCAGACCAAATCGACTCACAGAGTTTTTGATGTATCAGAGACCAAGCACATCCATCATGTCGTACTCGCCTGGCTTCTGTCCCTGCCCCCAAAGCGCGGCTTTGAGCGCGCCACGCGCAAAAATCGCACGATCCGTCGCTAGATGGCGTAGCACAATTCGTTCACCTGCTGCCGCAAACAACACATCATGCTCACCAACAATGTCTCCGCCTCGGATGGCGGTGAATCCGATGTCCCCTCGTCCGCGCGCGCCGGTGATTCCGTCGCGACCACGATCTTCAACATCAGATAGATTTACACCGCGCCCCAGTGCTGCAGCTTCCCCCAGCATGAGCGCCGTGCCGCTTGGCGCGTCCACCTTGTGATGGTGATGGGCCTCAATGATCTCTATGTCGAAATCCTCGTCCAACGCGGCGGCCACTTTCTCCGTCAATTTGGTCAACAAATTCACGCCGAGGCTCATGTTGCCGGCCCGCACAATGACGGCATGACGTGCACAGGGCTCAAGCTGTGCAATGTCCTCTTCGGTCATACCTGTGGTGCCGATTACATGCACCGCACGCGCTTGTGCTGCCAGCTTCGCAAATTGAATTGTGGCTGCGGGAGCTGTGAAATCGATTACCGCTTGCGCCTTGGCGAACGCCTCAAGTGGCTCATCCGTCACGGTCACGCCCAACGCACCTTGGCCCATAGCTTCGCCGATATCACGGCCAACCCAATCGTGTCCGCTACGCTCGACCACGCCAACCAAACGCGCCTTATCGCTCTCACACACCGTCTTGATCAACATCTGGCCCATGCGGCCAGAAGCCCCTGTAATAACGATTCCGGGCAGATCTTGCATGATGGTCTCTCCAATCGTGTCGCCAAAGTTCAGACGTTTGACCCTGCTTACAGAAAGCAATCCAGCTTGGCAAAGCCTGTCAGAAAGCCTAAGTGGAACACATGGCAAAGAACTCCTCCTCCGAGGGCCGCGGCCCTTCCCAGCGTCAGTTACGTGTAGGCGAACTGATCCGGCGTACCCTATCCGAAGTCCTCATGCGCGATGAACTGCATGATCCGGATCTTACACGTCTGTCGATTACGGTCGGCGAAGTGCGTGTCACCCCGGATCTCAGCATTGCCACTGTATTTGTGCTGCCACTGGGTGGTGACAAAAAAGAAGAGGCGATCACACTGTTGGCTCGGCACAAATGGGAGTTGCGCCGTATTGTTGGGCGCAAAGCCCAATTGAAACACGCACCAGACCTGCGCTTTCGCATCGACACAACGTTCGATCAAATGGATGCCACCCGCCGTATGCTGTCTGATGAACGCGTCCAAGCAGACGTCACCAAATCTGACGACACAAACGCAGAGGACACCTAAACCCGTGATCCGCGTCGCGCTTTGTTTTCTGGCCCTAACACTCCCAACGATAGCAAGCGCTGTGGAATGTCAGGATCAATCACACGACGGACGCAGCTTCACTGTCTGCACCGTGGATGCCACCACCGAAGATCTTCGGCTGTTCTTGCGTTCCGGTGACGGCACTGTTTTGGGCCAATTCCGCGATCTTGAGCGCAGCTTGAGCGCAGGAGAAACCCTCAGCTTTGCGATGAACGCCGGCATGTACCATGCCGATCGCCGTCCCGTGGGCCACTATGTTGAAAAAAACATCGAAGAAACCCGCCTTCTGACCGGCGCAAGCAGTGGCAACTTTGGCCTCTTGCCAAACGGCGTCTTCTGCATCACCAACACCACCGCGCAGGTCTACGAGACGCTGGACTTTGCCTCCAAGTCTCCTCAGTGCCGAGATGCCAGCCAATCTGGTCCAATGCTGGTCATCGATGGCCAGTTGCATCCCCGTTTTCTGCCAAACAGCACATCGAAATTTTTACGCAACGGCGTAGGCACAACCGCCAATGGGGAAAAAGCACATTTCGTGATATCCAAAGGGCCAGTGACATTTCACCAGTTCGGCAGCTTTTTCCGTGATGTCCTAAACACCCCAAATGCCCTGTATTTTGACGGAAAAGTCAGCCGCCTCCATGCGCCGCAACTCGAACGTTCAGACGCAGGCTTTTGGATGGGGCCAATCGTAGGTGTGATCGATCACAACTGAGCGTCATTGAATGACCGCGCTGCTCCACTCTTTGATAAAGGTGCGTCGTTTTAACGGATCTAGATACGTCATCAAAGCAGGCTCTAGCGATATCACCGGCTGCCCCGCCGCATCAGCGCTGCCTTGCAAAGATGGCAGCGGGAACACATCCGGATCCCCCGGCCCGGTCTGCACAGCGAGCAGATGGCGCACAAACGCTTCGGCATCCTTTTGAACATTGGTGTCCGCGCTGACAAAAGCCGTGCGCATCATCGTGGTGGGAAAATCTGAAGGCGACACGATTTCAAGCACTTGTGCGACATCAACACGCGCAGCAGCATAGCTGCCGAGCACGTTGTAGGCCACAAGCAAATCACCTGTGACAAGGTCGTCAATCATGTCACCGGAGCAGCAATACAGTTGCGCATCAAGGCCGCCCATTATTTCCATCAAACGCCAATAGGTTTCTGATGCCCGCGCGTCCTGTGTCGCAAACAAGTACCCCAGCCCAGACTGGCGCACATCATACGTGCCCACGCGACCGCGAAACACGTCAGGCCGCGCACGCAACGCTTGGATCAGTTCCTGTCGTGTTCCCGGCATATCGCCATCGGGAAAAGCCGTCCGGTTCATCACGATGGTCGCGGGCTCTGTTGTGAAAGCGAACAAGCTCTCTCGCCACTGCGCCCAATCAGGCTGTGACATGTTTGACACCCGTTGCGCCATCCCATCATTTACGAGCTTGAGCTGCAAATCCATCGCACTGGAAATCACAACGTCAAAAGCTTCTGGAGCTTCTCGGAAAATCTCATTGATGCGGGCAGTACCATTTACATAGTAAGCCACGGAAACGTCTGGGTTTTGACGAACAAACGCGTCGATGACCGGCTCGAAAAAGGAGGTGTCAGTGCTGGATAACACGCGCAGCGTGCGCGCTGCATGCACCCCCTCAAACAAACGTTCATCTTCCCATTCTTGCGCCAAGGCCAAGATCGGCCAAGCCCACAACATCACACAGAAAACGTAACGCATGCGCCCCCCTTCTCTCGATTGTTCAACACCAATGTTCCACCATGCGCATGTGCCACATCCTGAGCGATGGTCAGCCCCAATCCCGAACCAATTATGCCCTTCGCATTATCACCTCGCGAAAATCGTGCTGCTAACGTGGTCATCTGATCCGGCGGAAATCCTGGGCCTTCATCTTGCACAATCACACATGGCCCTGGCTCAGATCTGACCTCTATGACGATTTCGCTCTCCACCGGAGAGTATTTGAGCGCGTTGTCCACCAGATTGCGCAGCGCGTTCTGCAACAAAATCGGATCACCCGAAACCGCTACGTTGGGCGGGCTCACCACAGTCAAAGCAATGTCCTTCATTTCCGCAATTGGCGTCAGACGTGTCACCAAATCCTGTACAAGCACGACCAGATCAAGCTCCTCCCGTTCCAAATGATCCGCGCGAAACGTGATCATCGCATGGTCCAACAACTGCCCCGCCGCACGCGAGCTTTCATCAATCGCCCGCACCATTGCACGCAAAGCTTGGCGGTTTTCTTCCCGCTCAACCCGTTGCAAGGTAGTTTCCGCATAGCTCCGCACCGTGGCCAAAGGCGTGCGCACCCGATGTGCCGCTTCGGCGATGAAGTCCTCTGACTGTTTGAGCGAAGTATCCAGTCGCCCCATTAGGCTGTTCAGTGAGGTGACCATACGCCCCATTTCCAAGGGCACAGGCTGAGACACCGGGCTGAGATCTTTGGGACCGCGCCGGGTGATGGAATCTGTCAAACGTTCCAGTGGCCGGATGGTGGTCGAGGTCGCCCACGACGCCACAAGCACTGATAGAAAGAAAAACCCAGTCCCAAATAGCGCCACGTTGCGCGAAATTCGGTTCAGCGTAACCGCAAGCGCTTCTTGAGTCTGAGCCACTGTTACCGTGACCCGCGTCCGAGCATCTGCGCCAACCAAAGTGCGCGCGGCAGCTGCAGAGCGCACCGATGTGCCATTGATGGTGGTTGAAGCATGCGACACACCGTTGCCCAATTTGGGATCGATCTTCGGCAAAGCTTCGTATCCGGACAGCAGACGCTCGTCCTGATGGATTGCGTAAAACACCCGGTCATCTTGATCTGTGCTCAGGATGGAAAACGCCGCATAAGGAAAATCCACCTCCAGAACACCGTCCCGTAAAATCGCAGCATCCAAAATCGACGTCACCGAGGCTTGAAGGATGCTGTCCTGCCCTTGTTGCGCTATTTGGGCCGCATAACTGCGCACCACAAAAAACAACAAAACCGCCAATCCAGCGGCGCCCCCGATCAAAGTGAGAGCCAGCCGCGCTCGTAACGAGCCAGCAACATTGGCCGCGTCACCCATGATCCAGCCGATACCCCAAACCGCGCAGAGTTGTAATGCGCAGAGTGGATGTCTCCAAATGACGTCTCAAACGTCCGATATAGACTTCAATCGCGTTTTCGGAGGCATCCTCATCATACGAAAACAGCCGGTCCGCCAGCTTCGCTTTGGAAAAAATCTGCCCCGGTGCGTTGATCAACAATTCCAGAAGACGCAGTTCTCGGTTTCGCAGTGTCACAACTTGGGTGCCAATTTTCAGTTGCCCCGCCACGGGATCAAGGGTCACATCGCCCAACCGAATATCTGGCTGCGCATTCCCCGCATTGCGGCGCAAAACAGCACGGCACCGCGCCTGAAGCTCTTCATGGTCAAAAGGTTTGGTGACGTAGTCGTCCGCTCCCAAATCCAGCATACTGATTCTGTCACTGACCTGAGATCGGGCGGTTAACACGATCACCGGTGTGTCGTTTTTGCCTGCTCGGTGCTGCTTCAAAAACGTCCGCCCATCTCCATCTGGCAACATAATATCGAGGAGAATAAGATCGTAATCCCCAGTGTCCACAAAAGCAGATGCATCCGCAATTCTGTCAGCATGATCAACAACATGACCATCCATTTGCAAACGGGCACTCACCGCGTTTGCAAGCTCTAAGTTGTCTTCGACCAAAAGGAATTTCATAGGCCCAGATCGCCTTTCTGTCGGCATGACAGGTTTGTGACAGGTTACAGTGTTTGACTGCGCCCCAACTGAGCCAGCTTTCGTTCAGTTGTCAAATTGGGAGGAAATCATGACGACATTCACACTGGGCCGCCGCGCCCTGATGGCGACCGCTGTGGCCGCAATGGCCTTTGCGAGTCCTGCTCTGGCGGACGGGCACAAAACCCTGGACAGCATCCACTTCTTGATCCCCGGCGGCGCCGGTGGCGGATGGGATGGCACCGCACGTGGCACAGGCGAGGCCCTGACCAAAGCTGGCATCGTGGGCAACGCGTCTTACGAGAACATGTCTGGCGGCGGCGGCGGCAAGGCCATCGGCTACTTAATCGAAAACGCCGACAGCAACCAAGGCACTTTGATGGTCAACTCGACCCCCATCGTGATCCGGTCTCTGACTGGTGTGTTTCCACACAATTTCCGTGATCTCACACTCGTCGCAGGCACCATCGGCGACTATGCCGCCATTGTTGTGGGCAAAGACAGCGCGATCAACTCCATGGATGATCTGATGGCGGCGTACGACGCTGATCCATCCGCAACCGCCATCGGCGGCGGTTCTGTGCCGGGCGGCATGGACCACCTTGTGGCCGCTATGGTGATGGAAGCGGCTGGCAAAGATGCCTTGGGTGTAAAATACATCCCTTATGACGCAGGTGGCAAAGCCATGGCCGCGTTGCTGTCCGGCGAAATTGCTGCGCTTTCAACCGGCTTTTCTGAAGCCGTGGATCTGGCCAATGCCGGTGAGGTCAAGATCATTGGCGTGACTGCGGATGATCGTGTCTCCGCCGCACCAGATGCCATGACCATGAAAGAACAGGGCATCGACACATCTTTTGTGAACTGGCGTGGGTTCTTCGCCGCACCGGGCCTGTCCGAGGACAAACTTGGCATGTATCAAGAAGCGCTGACAAAGATGTATGACACGCCCGAATGGGAAGACGTCCGTGCGCGCAACGGCTGGGTCAACATCCACAACAACGGTGACGACTTTCAAACCTTCTTGGAAGGGCAGGAAAAAGTCATCGGTGATTTGATGAAAAAACTCGGCTTCCTATAATCCGAAACCCCATGACAAGGCAGAGCGGCACCCCCGCTCTGCCTGCTTTTTGAGAGGGAGGAGAGCTGAATGGCTCTTGATCGTTGGATCGCCTTGGTCCTGCTGGGCATCTGTCTGACCTACGGGTATGCCGCCTGGTTCACTATGGATGGCGGATTGGCGCCGTTTATGAAACGCAACCCCATATGGCCCAGCACCTTCCCCAAAGTGCTTTCGCTTTTGGGTATCGCCGCATCGGCGGTTATTCTGCTCGGGTTTGAAAAAGGCGACGCAAAAATCGGCGACATAGATTACCGGCGTTTGCACGAATACAAGCTTGGACAGGCTCTGTTACTGCTCGGCCTGATGGTAGCCTACGCGCTATTGCTGCGCCCCGCAGGTTTCCTGCTGTCCACCACCGGATTTCTAATGTTGGGTTCGTTCATTTTGGGCGAACGCAAGTGGCACATCATGGTGCCGATCTCCGTCATTGCCACGCTGATCGTCTGGTACCTTGTTCAACAGGTGCTTGGCATCTACCTACGCCCGCTCCCGGGCTTTTTAGGAGGCTGACATGCTCGAAGGACTCATGATCGGCCTGCAAACGGCCTTCTCATTCCAAAACCTTTTGATGGTGATCGGCGGCTGTCTGATCGGCACTTTCATCGGCATGCTGCCGGGCCTCGGTCCCATGTCGATCATCGCCATTATGATCCCCGTCGCGATTTCCATGGGCGACCCCTCTGCTGCACTCATCTTGCTCGCAGGCGTGTACTATGGCGCGATCTTTGGCGGTTCCACCTCCTCCATTCTACTAAACGCGCCAGGGGTCGCAGGCACGGTTGCCTCAAGCTTTGATGGTTATCCAATGGCCAAACAAGGCAAAGCTGGCAAAGCGTTGACCATTGCTGCCATCGCAAGCTTTGCAGGCGGCACCGTTGGCGCACTCCTACTGATGATATTCGCGCCGATGCTGTCGTCTGTGGCGTTGCTGTTCCACTCGGCTGAATACTTCGCACTGATGGTCGTCGGCCTATCGGCCATTGCCGCGTTTGCCGGAACCGGCCAAGTCGCCAAAGCAATGATGATGACCGTGCTTGGCCTGATGATGGCCACCGTTGGTGAAGGTGCGCTGTTCAACATGCCACGGTTCACTATGGGCATCATGGATCTGCAATCTGGCTTTGGTTTTATCACCCTTGCAATGGCGATGTTTGCCTTGCCTGAGGCGCTGTTTCTTGTGCTAAAACCGCGCACCAACAGCCAAGGCGGTGAAGGCGAAATCAAAGACCTGCGCATCACCCGCAGTGAGGCGAAAGCCATTGCACCGGTGATCGGCCGCCAATCGTTACAAGGCTTCTTTATCGGTGTTCTTCCGGGCGCAGGTGCCACCATCGCCAGCTTCCTTGGCTACGCAGTAGAGCGCAATATCGCCCCCAAAGCAGAACAAGAACAATTTGGCAAAGGCTCCATCAAAGGCCTCGCAGCACCAGAAACCGCCAACAACGCGGCCTGTACTGGATCCTTTGTACCGCTTCTGACGTTGGGTATCCCTGGCTCTGGCACCACCGCCATCCTGTTGGGTGCACTGATTGCGCTCAACGTCACACCGGGACCGCGTCTGATGATTGACGAGCCACAGGTGTTCTGGGCGGTGATCATGTCAATGTTCATCGGCAACCTTGTGTTGTTGATCCTGAACCTGCCTTTGATCCCCTACATCGCCAAAGTGTTGTCGGTGCCGCGCAATTATCTGATCCCATTCATCTTATTCTTCACTTTGATGGGAGCCTACATCGGCCAGAACAACGCCACTGAGCTTCTGCTGCTGGTCGGGTTCGGGGTCTGCGCCACCGCTCTTCGGTTTGCCGACTATCCGCTTGCCCCCTTGCTCATCGGCTTCATCTTGGGTGGCATGCTGGAGGACAACTTCGCACGCTCAATGCAGCTCTATGATGGCATTGCCTTTATCTGGGAACGCCCGATGACCTTGGGCCTTCTGCTGATTGCGGCAATTCTTGTTGTATTGCCGAGCTACCGGGCCCGTCGCGCACGCCTGCGCGCCGATGGTATCGCTGACGGGGACTGATCCCCAAAACAAACGAATAGGAATGGGCCGCCGCTGAACAATTCCAGAGCGGCCCATTGCATTTTAAGTCGCTTTTTCACGCCGGCTAAATTGACAGGCTTGCGGCAATCCGATACCTCGCCGCCTTCACCTGAAAGCATGAGGTCAAAGGCATGGGACGCAAACGCAAGGGACGTGACATTTCTGGCTGGCTTGTCGTCGACAAACCCGCTGGTATGACCTCCACCTCTGTGGTCAACAAAGTGCGTTGGGCCTTTGACGCAAAAAAAGCGGGCCACGCAGGCACGCTTGATCCTGATGCCACCGGCGTTCTGGCTGTGGCTCTTGGCGAAGCCACCAAGACCGTGCCTTACATCACTGACGCGCTGAAAGCCTACACTTTCACTGTGCGTTTGGGCCAAGCGACCAACACCGATGACGCCGAAGGCGAGGTGATTGAACAGTCTGACCTGCGTCCGACAGATGACGAAATCAAAGCAGCGCTAGGCCAGTTCGTAGGCGATATCATGCAGGTGCCGCCAAAATTCTCGGCTGTAAAAATCGACGGTCAACGTGCCTACAAGCTGGCCCGCGACGGCGAAGATGTGGAAATAGCAGCACGCCCACTTTGGGTCGAAGAACTGCTGATGACTGACCGCGAAGACGACGATCATGTCACTCTGGAAATGACCTGCGGCAAAGGTGGCTATGTGCGCTCTATCGCGCGTGATCTCGGCGCCGCACTTGGCTGTCATGGACATGTCCGCGAATTGCGCCGTGTATGGTCGGGTCCTTTTGATGCTTCTGACGGGCTCACCATCGAGCAAATCAGCGACCTTGCCAAACAACCCGAAATCGACCAACACCTGCGCCCGTTAGAGCAAGGCCTGATCGATCTGCCCGAAGTCAAAGCCACCGCCGAAGGCACCGCGCGCCTGCGCAACGGAAACCCAGGCATGGTTCTGGCACACGACATTGAATACGGCGAAGAATGCTGGGCCAGCTTTGAGGGCGAAGCCGTCGCCGTCGGTGTTTTTAAAGCAGGTGAGCTGCACCCCAGCCGCGTGTTTGTGAAAGCTGACTGACTCTGGCACAAACGCGTCCATGATCACGCGCCACCATCAAAAAGACGATGCCGCCTCCTCCGCAATCTACTCAGAGTGCGAAACGTATCGCTATGCACTGACCCGTATATGGGACACTGCCAAGCCTCGTATTCTGTTCATTATGCTCAATCCCTCCAAAGCGACGGAGCAACAGAACGACCCAACGATTGAGCGCTGTGAACGCCGCGCCCGAGCTCTGGGATATGGCGGCTTTCGCGCCGTGAATATTTTTGCCTTGCGTGAAACCGACCCGAAAAAGATGCGCCGAGACACAGCGCCTACCGGAGCAGACAACGATGCAGTGGTTGCCGAAAGCTGCCTTTGGGCAGACACCATCATCGCAGCGTGGGGTGCGCATGGCGATCATCTCGATCGCGGCTTTCAAATGCGCGATGTTTTGCGCGACACGGGTGAGGTCATCCATTGTCTGGGCTTGACCAAAGCGGGCCACCCACGCCATCCGCTCTATATTGCGTATGCTCAACAGCCTGAGATTTGGCACCTTTCTTGACAATAATGCGCCCTTAGTCCCCTTGGCTATTAACCACAGCCGCAAGGATCAATTTACGCAGAAGTGGTTGTGTGGCCTAATAGATCGCGTGGTTGGTAGGTTTTTCGGGCAGGATGCCCAGTTGATTGGGGGAGTTAGAATTGCTCCTATTTGCAAGTATCTTTAGTATTATGGCGGGCGCTGCCGCCTTCGTTTTGGGCGACACAAGCCCCGAAGAGGGCGACGACGACACGCCGCAAGACGCCCCTCTTTCAGAACCCTCCGACACCGATGCACCGTCCGGTCTGGATATACTTACGGGAACAGCTGATGATGATATTCTCGCAGGGTCAGACAGGTCTGAGGTGATTGCCGGAGGCGTCGGCAATGATCAGATCAATGGCTACGCGGGTGACGACACCATCTTTGGCGGAGCCGGCGAAGATTATCTCTTTGGTGCCGCAGGACAGGATGCCCTTTTTGGCGGAGCGGGAGCTGATTTTCTGCATGGCGAAGATGGTCACGACACACTCTCCGGCGGCACAGAGGCAGACACGCTTTTTGGCCACCTCGGGGATGACCTCTTGGATGGCGGTGGGCAAAATGACTCTTTGCACGGTGGTATGGGCAACGACACTTTGCTTGGCGGACGCGGCGAAGATGCTTTGCACGGCGGGCATGACAACGACACGCTTGATGGCGGCATCGGTTTTGACACGTTGTTTGGTGGCACCGGGGCAGATCTGCTTTACGGCCTCACCCCCGATGACATTGCCCAAGACATTGATTACCTCAACGGCGGCGAAGGTGCCGACACTTTGATCGGCGGCGCCGGCGACATTCTGTCAGGTGGCAGCGGTGCTGATAGCTTCCAAATCGGTGAAACCGACGGTGATAGTCTGACAGTCATGGATTTCGACAACGACCAAGATCAGCTTGCACTAATCTTTGACGATACTGAGCCAACACCAGAAATCACCGTTTTGGCGGATGAGTCTGAAACAGACACATCCCGCGTTTTTGTGAACGGCGTTGAAGTGGCCGTTGTGCATGGTGCCATTGGCCTGTCCCCGCAGGACATTGCGCTTGTACCGCAGCGGGCTACGTAGCGGCTTTTCTCCCTTTTCTTTTAGGGCGTTTGAGACTATGTACGCCCATCCTTCAAGGGAATCTCTTGAAGGACATCTCTATGGACCTTGCTGGACGACATCCCGGCTTGTGCCCGAAACCCTTTTGAATAGGAGACCCCGATGTCGATCACTGTTGAAGAAAAAACACGCCTGATGAAAGAATTCGCAACCAAAGAAGGTGACACCGGTTCTCCGGAAGTCCAGGTTGCGATACTGACATCCCGCATCAATACCCTGACCGAGCACTTCAAAACCCACAAAAAAGACAACCACGGTCGTCGTGGTCTTTTGAAAATGGTTGCTCAGCGTCGTAAGCTTTTGGACTACACCAAAGGCAAAGACGAAGCGCGCTATCAGGACCTGATCAAGCGTCTGGGCATCCGTCGCTAAGACGCTCTGCTACAGTTTGATTTGTAACCGCGTCCTATTGGGGCGCGGTTTTTTGTTGTCACCTAAACTTTTCTCCAACCGCTCCCTATTGCACATCTGTGTTGATTGTGATTGTTACGTTATAACATAATGTTTAAGAGCTCCCCATGCCAGACACCCAAACTCAAGACTCGCGCCTCCCCGTCACAGTGCTTTCCGGATTTCTTGGTGCAGGCAAAACAACTTTGTTGAACCGGGTCCTGAACAACCGGGATGGCCTGCGGGTTGCGGTGATCGTCAACGACATGTCCGAAGTGAACATTGACGCTGATCTGGTTCGCGAAGGCGGCGCGGAGCTCAGCCAGACCGAAGAGACTCTTGTCGAGATGTCCAACGGCTGCATTTGCTGCACCCTGCGTGATGACCTACTGACCGAAGTGCGCCGCCTCTCAAGCGAAAACCGCTTTGATTACCTGTTGATCGAATCCACCGGTATTTCCGAACCATTGCCCGTGGCCGCCACGTTCGAGTTTCGCGACGAAGACGGAGAAAGCCTCGTTGATGTGGCCCGACTGGACACAATGGTCACGGTTGTGGACGCAGTGAATTTGCTCAACGATTATAGTAGCCACGACTTGCTAGCAGATCGTGGCGAGACCTTGGGCGAAGAAGACGAACGGACCCTCGTACATCTGCTGACGGATCAGTTGGAATTCGCAGATGTGGTGGTGCTGAACAAGGTGGACGATGCGGGCCCCATCAAAACGGACGCCGCGCGCAAAATCATCCGAAGCTTGAACGCAGATGCCAAAATCATCGAAGCCAACCATTCCGACGTCCCCGCCCTCGAAGTGCTCAACACCGGCCTGTTTGACTTTGAACAGGCGCATGAGCACCCGATGTGGGCCAAAGAACTCTATGGCTTTGCCGACCACACCCCCGAAACCGAAGAGTACGGAATAGCCTCTTATGTCTATCGGGCGCGCCACCCCTTTGACCCAGAAAAAATCCATGCGGTACTGAACAGTGAATTGTCTGGAGTGATCCGCGCCAAGGGCCACTTCTGGATCGCTACGCGCCCCGAGTGGGTCGCAGAGTTCTCACTTGCCGGTGCACTGTCTTCTGTGGCGCCGCTTGGCACGTGGTGGGCCACTGTCCCCGAAGACCGCCGCCCCACACATCCCCAGGCCCTTGAATATATGACTGCCCATTGGGCCGAACCGTTCGGCGACCGCCGGCAAGAACTGGTGTTTATTGGTGCAGGCATCGACTGGCCCACACTAAAATCTCGGCTGGATGCGTGCCTGATCCACGATGCCACGCCTGAAATGCTGCCGACCTTTGAAGATATGCCGGACCCTTTCCCCATGTGGCGCCGGGCCTGATAGGTCACAGCTAAAGCGAGGCGTCGATTTACACGGCGCCTCGCCACCTTACGCAAAGTCAAATTTGACAGTGCGTCGGTCTAGGCGTCAAACTTCCTGACTAAGGGAGAATGTCATGAAAGAAACTCTGTCGGTTCTGATCCGAATGGGCAGCCTGCACCGATTGCTGCCGTTCTGGCTGTTTGGCATTTGGCTGATATCGCAAAATCTGTCTTGGTGGATCCCTTTTGCGTTGGTTTATGGCTATGTGGCACAACTCTTTGTCGAGTACGCCATGCACAGATTTCTGTATCACCGTGCACCTCCGACGGCGCAGGGCACTTTCAACGACCTCTACCGGGCGCATATCGGACACCACGAATACCCTACCGATCCCGAATTTTTTACCGGAGACGACCACTGGTATGCTGTGCGCTTTGGATTTGTTTCAGTCGCGATACACACGCTGGTCCTGTGGCCATTCCTTGGCCTGCAGTTCGCGCTCTCACTGTCCTACATCGCCCTGTTCGTTGGCTCAGTTTCAGCCTTCACCTTCTATGAGTATTGCCACACTATTTCGCATCTAAACGTGCCCAAAGGCCGTTTGGGACAGTACATCACACGCAAACACTTGGCGCATCACTTCCAAGATCACAACGCGACTTTTCAGGTCAGCTTTGGATTTGACTGGATCGACCGACTGTTTGGCACCGCGCACCACAAAGACACTGCTCGTGCACGGTTTGATCGCAAAACCATGCTTTCAATGGGTATGGACCCCGAAGATCTCCGTCTGGTGACCGCGCGCAAAGCTTTTGGGATCACCGAACGCCCCGGCGCCAAACGCGCGCGGGTTGATCAAACCTAGGCCACCACAGACAGCCGAGGCCGCGCCTCACTCTTAGAGAGGCGCCGCACACCTGCAGGAAATCGGTGCGCAAAACTGAGCGCGGTCCGGATCAAATCCGGGTCCATCCTACCATGCGTGACAAAAGCCACTGCAGACCGCGCTGCAGATGCATTGTCTCGGCGCATGTGATGCACCATGGAGATGACTTGTACCTCGTCGTCTGTGACAAACTGTTTTGCTTCCGGACACAACGGATCCTGCAAGGCTGGCCCGTCCTCGCGACAATTCAATAGGCACAGAGCAATCTTGTGCAGTCCCAGCGCCGCCGGCAGCCCAATGGCCTCGCCATAACGCTCCACAGCAAGATCGTAGGCCCGAGACCATGCCTTCGGGTCCGCTTCAAGAATGCTCAACGTGATATGCCGAAACACCGGCAAAAGCCCCACCTCAAAGTCATCACACCCAATCCGATGCAACGTCTCAAGGTCATTTGGCGGTCCAGAGGTCACGTCTCTCATGCCAGTTTCCTTTCAGCGTCTTTGATTTTCTGCTCAAGCTTGATCACGTTCGGTGGCATCTCCCCCGACATATCCGCTTCAGAAGGCATCGGTGATGCTGCGGTCGTCGGATACCGCAAGCTCGCGTCCATTGCGGCACGGAGTTTGGGGTTCAAACCGCAACCAGCTTTCTGAGCATGCACATCCATTGCCAGAAGATCGGCAAAAATTTTGGCCATTGTATTTCCACTCCTTCACAGCGGATCTCAAACGGACAATGTCAGGGCCAAATCGCAGCCCCGACATTATCACAACATGATTGGAAACCCCGGCTGATCCAGAGGATATCTGGCTAGGCGCGCCTTATCTGACAAAATTAATCAAGAATTGCAAGTTGAAACTATGTAAAGGCCTGCGAGAGAAAACTCGCCGTGAATCTGCTTTATTTCACAAAATCTTAGGGCTAATTTACAGCGTCATTGGCCGCAATCACTGCTGCCACACGCTTGCCGATTTCCCGAGATCCTTTCAGCGACGGGTGGATCATATCCAACCCATGAAAGCTCCGATCGCCCTGCGGAACCAGATCCGCCAATGACACATAGTGAACCCCGCGATCCAGCGCAGCGAGCTTTTGAATCCGGGTTTCCAATTCATTGCCAGTCTTTTTACAGCCCTCAATGGGCGACCACGCGCCTGGGCTGCGCAAATACCCGACCCAAGCCACTTGTGCGCCTGTCTCTCGGGCCTTCTGCACCATCTGCGGAATGGCACCACGTTTGCCGTCCTCGCTGATCATCTTGTCCATTTTGCGTGTGCAGGCTCCGCACCCACACCCCAGCCAAAGATCGTTGCCGCCACCGTTCAACACGACCCAATCCCATTCGCCTTTGCGATACTGGCTAGAAATTTTCAGTCCCATCGCACCGGTGATCGGCAAGTTGTAAATCACCCGCGCCCCACTCACGGCCATGCTGGCGACCGGCTCATCCAACGCTTTTTCAATCGAATGCGGCACCGATGCCTGCGTCAAAGAATGCCAAGCCATCATGCTATCGCCCATGGCCAAAATCCGTGGCCCCGTAGGCGCTGGCTCAACCACATTCTTGGACACCACATCCGCGTTTTCTGACACCGCAGGTGGTGTCATCTCTGCGATATCAACTGTCTCCGCACAGCCTGCCGCAAACAGCAGAACCGCAAAAAAAGAGACAAAAAAACGAAATGGGGCTGTCATGACCAATCCACTCACTCTAGCGCAAAACGGCGCATTACGAATCGCGCAGCAAGCCCCCAAGCCGCGCAGGTTGTTCGCAGTATCACCCAAATTTAGACAAATTGCCACGTCTGAGACGTCAACAATCTGTTGCACCCATCGGCCTGAATGCGCCGAGGCTTTCGCTGTCGGACTGCTAAGCCCTGTAAACTTTGTAAAATCAGGTTTCCAAATGGCCCAATTTCCGATATGGGCCGACCATCTGAAAGCTTGCGCTCTGATCCCGGCGCTCGAAGCAAGATAAACGGGATCGGCGGCAATGGGGTCGCCATTTCAAACGGGAGGCCCGGGATACGCTCGGTCGATCTCCCAGCTAGGATACGATGATGTTCGAAGTAACAAAGAAATCCATGCAGTGGGGCGAAGAGACGCTCACGCTGGAAACGGGTATGATTGCCCGCCAGGCCGACGGCTGCGTGATCGCCACTCTGGGCGAAACCTCCGTAATGGCCGCAGTGACCTTTGCAAAGGCACCAAAGCCCGGTCAGGACTTTTTCCCTCTGACTGTGCACTACCAAGAAAAATACTATGCCGCCGGTAAAGTACCGGGTGGTTTCTTTAAGCGCGAAGCGCGCCCAACCGAAAAAGAAACACTGACTGCGCGTTTGATCGACCGTCCGATCCGCCCATTGTTTGTCCCTGGCTTCAAAAACGAAGTTCTGGTGATGTGCACCGTGCTGTCCCACGATCTGGTCAACGACCCAGACATGGTTGCTATGATCGCGGCATCCGCGGCTCTGACCATCTCTGGCGCACCGTTCATGGGCCCCGTGGCTGCGGCACGTGTTGGCTTTGAAGATGGCGACTACATCCTCAACCCAACTGTTGACGACATGCAGGACCTGCGCACCAAGCCAGAGCAGCGTCTCGACCTTGTTGTGGCCGGCACCAAAGACGCCGTCATGATGGTTGAGTCCGAAGCATACGAACTGTCCGAAGCAGAAATGCTGGGTGCAGTGAAATTTGCCCATGATGCGATCCAGCCGGTTATCGACCTGATCATTGATCTGGCCGAAGACGCCGCAAAAGAGCCGTTCAACTTCCAAGCGCCTGATTACGCCGATCTCTATGAGGCCGTAAAAGCTGCGGGCGAAGAGCAGATGCGCGCGGCTTTCGCAATCACCGACAAGCAAGAGCGCACGTCCGCCGTTGCTGCGGCACGTGAAGCAATCAAAGCGGCTCTGACAGAAGAGCAGCTGGAGGATGCAAACCTCGGATCGGCTCTGAAGAAACTCGAAGGCGGCATCCTGCGCGGTGACGTTGTCAAAACCGGTACACGTATCGACGGTCGTAAGACTGACGAAATCCGTGACATCGTTTGCCAAACTGGCCTGCTGCCACGGACCCACGGTTCTGCGCTGTTCACCCGTGGTGAAACACAGGGCCTCGTTGTGACCACTCTGGGCACCGGCGATGATGAGCAATTCATCGACGCGCTGCACGGCAACTTCAAGTCCAACTTCCTGTTGCACTACAACTTCCCTCCCTACTCTGTGGGTGAAGCTGGTCGCGTGGGCCCTCCCGGCCGCCGCGAAATCGGTCACGGTAAACTTGCATGGCGCGCCCTTCAGGCCGTTCTGCCGGCCGCCACCGATTTCCCATACACAGTGCGCATCGTCTCTGAGATCACCGAATCCAACGGCTCGTCTTCCATGGCGTCCGTATGTGGCGGCTCTCTGTCGATGATGGACGCAGGTGTGCCTCTGAAATCCGCAGTTGCGGGTGTGGCGATGGGTCTGATCCTCGAAGACGACGGCTCCTACGCGATCCTGTCTGACATCTTGGGTGACGAAGACCACCTCGGCGATATGGACTTCAAAGTGGCGGGTACCGAAAACGGCATCACGTCTCTGCAGATGGACATCAAGGTTGCGGGCATCACACCGGAAATCATGGAAAAAGCGCTTGCTCAAGCCAAAGACGGCCGCATGCACATCCTTGGTGAGATGAACAAATCGATCACAGGGGCTGCTGAGTTCTCAGTACACGCGCCACGCATCGAGACCATGAACATCCCAACCGACAAAATCCGTGAAGTGATCGGCTCTGGCGGTAAGGTCATCCGTGAAATCGTTGAAGTATCCGGCGCAAAGGTCGACATCAACGACGAAGGCGTGATCAAGATCGCATCGCCAAACGGCGAAGCCATCAAAAAAGCCTACGACATGATCTACTCCATCGTCGCAGAGCCTGAAGAAGGCGCGGTTTACACCGGTAAAGTTGTCAAAATCGTCGACTTCGGCGCATTTGTGAACTTCTTCGGCAAGCGCGACGGTCTGGTGCACGTGTCTCAGATTGAGAACCGCCGCCTGAACCACCCTTCCGACGTTCTGAAAGAAGGCCAGGAAGTGAAAGTCAAACTGCTCGGCTTTGACGACCGCGGCAAGGTACGCCTGTCCATGAAGGTTGTGGATCAAGAAACCGGCGAAGAAGTCGTTGCAGAGAAAAAAGAAGACTAAGCGCTTCTCCTCTCGAAAATAGAAAAGCCCCGGCCATTGGTCGGGGCTTTTGCTTTATGGGCTGTTATTGCGCATCCTGCCGCGCAACCAGACCTTTCAAAATCTCGTTGATATTGCGCCCCTGCCCATTTGCATTGGCCTGCGTGTATGTAAGCGCCACCGTGAGGTCGTCATCCGGGCAATGCACCACCAAAAGCCCCCAGTATCCGCCATGCCCAAAGCAAAGACCGACATTGAAATTCATCCGGTATAGGCCTGCACCAAAGTGCGGCTCGGTGGCCGTGCGCATCAGTTCTATGGTTTGTGGGTCAGCAAACATCTCGCCATTCACAATGGCTCTCATGCCATGTGCCAGATCACGTTGCGTGGCAACAAGTCCACCACCGCCAAACAGATCAATGGAGGCATCGACCTCTGTCGCATCAAAACCGCCAACGTATTGATGTACCCTATCATCCGGCCCTGTTGGTGTTTCAAAGACTTCCCACCACGTATTTTTCAGACCAAGTGCGTCAAAATCCAACGTCTCCCGAACGGCTTGTGAAAGCGACATGCCGGTGGCTCGCTCGATCGCATCACCTAGCAGAATATACCCGGTGTCAGAGTATGAAGCCTGCAGGCCTGGCGCAAAAAGTGGATCTTCGTGTTTCATTGCAAATGCAAGCTGCGACTCGACTGTCCACTTGGGACCGCGTCCAAATACATCATAAGAGAGGATCTGAGCTTGATAAAACAAATGAGACGCGTAGTCCGCGATGCCTGATCGGTGACTCACCAAGTGAAACAACGTGATGGCATCCACATCAAATCCATCAGCTACCAGCATATCGATATACTCGGGTGACACGCGCTCCCGCACCGTATCTTGCAGGGATAGAACGCCACGTTCTTGCAACGCAAATGCGGTGGCCGCAACATAGGATTTGGTCACGCTCGCGATCCGCAAACTGTGATCAACACGCATCGTCTCTCCGCGCTTGGGGTCAGCCAGCCCTGCCACGAACCCTGCGTCCAATCCCAACTGAGGCGCAATCACATGAAGAGACGAAGAATTACGCGTCGGATTGGCTTCTAAATCCGCCTCCAAATTCCTTTGCAGCGCCTCTGAAACATCCCCCTCCAAAGACCATTGTGTCGGCGTGGGGTGTTCCGGCGCCAAATACCTCTTGTAGCCCAGAAAACCTGCCCCAACGATTAGGCTGATGATCAAAATCAGCCCCAAAACCGCGCGCAGCAACAACGACTTACGACCAGAAACTCGCATAGACCAAAATCCCAAAAACAAACCTGTTGGGTTCGGCCTATGGCATCGTGCTCGCGAAATCAATTTCGGGATTGCCGTACCTGACAAAAATAAAAACGCCCGCCCCGAGATGGTCGGAGCGGACATAAATCATCACCGTATGACAGAGACTAGGCGGCCGCCCATTCCTCGTCCTCATCGTCAAACGCCGCGCCTGCATCACTGGCCTTTTGGTCCTCTTCTGCAACACGGAAACCTGACAGCCCATCAACCAATCGATCCACCGCCATATCAAGGCTAGAGGTCGCTGCAGACGCTTCTTCAGACCGCGCCGCATTGGCTTGCGTTTCTGACCCGATGGTCTGCATGCTGTCGCGAATTTGAGCCACCGATTGCGCCTGCGTATCAGAGATTTCAGAGATCTCGGCGATATTGCCCCGCACTTCGCTGACATCCCCCAGAATGGTTTCCAAAGCGTCACCGACCTGGCGCACGAGCGTCACGCCATTGACCACATGGCTGTTGCTTTGCGTGATCAGACCATTGATGTTCTGCGCGGCCTCCGCTGATCGGTGCGCCAATTCACGCACCTCAGAGGCCACAATGGCAAAACCTGCACCGGCTTCCCCTGCACGCGCGGCCTCAACACCGGCGTTGAGCGCCAACAAGTTTGTCTGAAATGCAATGTCTTCGATCAATGTAACCACATGATCGATCTGGCTGGAACTTGCTTCGATCTCGTCCATGGTGGACACAGCTTGGCGTACAACTTCCGTACCGTTTTGGGTCAACGATGTGGTGTTATCAAACCGTGTTTGCGTGTCCATAGCCTTGGCAACTGCCCCTTGCATCGCCTCGGCAATCCGCTCCACTGCCTCGGTCACATGCTGCAACTCACCCGCTTGTTTTTCGGTGCTATGTGCTACGTTCAGCGACACCTCTGATAGCTCGCGACTGTCTACTTCGATTTGACTGGAAAGCTGGGTCACAGAACGGACAGTACCGCCCAGCGAATGCACGGAGTCATTGAAACTCTTACGCAAATCTTCGTAGCCAGCTTCAAAAGGCTCATCAATCAAGGCATCCAGGTTGCCCTGTGCAATGCGTGACAACCGTTCATGCAATGTCGCCACAACATGAGACTGTGCCTTTTCCTTGGTTTCAACAACCGCCTTTTCACCACGGACTGTTTGCATCAATTCAGCCTGTAACTCTTGTTCTTTGGACAGCTCATCCAGCTGACGGCGGTAATTTAATACTGACCCCACCAGAATGGCGGTTTCAGCCACAACAATCACCGCATGCACCACCGTACGGCCCACATTTTCCAGAAGATCGACCGATGGATACACCAGTGTCGGAAATAGGAAGGTCATGCTTAAGTGATGTACGGCAATCACGCCGGCCGCTGCGATGATCGACACGGGGCAGATCATCAAAGACAACATGGCCAACATGGCAAAGAACATCATATGGACATCCAATTGCCACGCATGCCCAGCCATCGCAGCCAATATCACCATAATCTGACCGGAACAGGCCACTGAGACGCTTAGGCGTGCTGCAAGGTTACCGCCCAGCCGTGTGGCATAAAACCCAAGACCCGCCAAAGCGGCTGCAGCGCCGCCAAGCATCGGTATGTTGCCGCCATTCATGACGGCCATGCCGCCTGCCAGCGCGCCCAAAATCACCGCGATCGTGGCCAGTACCTTAACGCCAGTCTTGCGCGATTGAATCAGTTTCGGATGTTCATTCATACTTACACTCCGCAGAGCCAAGCCAGCGAGTCGCCGTCCAGAATGGCCCATGCCCCATTTTCCCTAAGTCGTTCTTCAAAATCCGCCGCATCCGATGTGCCCAGAACCGCCAGCGGTGCGCGTGATACGCCAACCACTCGGCCACCCGAAGCTTCGACAATGTTCATCAGATCTACGCCGGGACCAGCCACAACCACCCTTGTTCCACCCTCTTTCAAAGGTGCGGCAAGCACTGTCATGACGGGCAAAACCGTCACGCAGAAAAAGCTCGCGAGAATCGCAGGAATGAATTGAGCTGACCGTGTCATGCGCTGTTTGTGCCAGAACAGGCGTTTCCAGTGGATTAATCCGATGCTGAATAGGGCGTCATCCTCCAACGCCAGATCGCGAAAGTGCGCCCCACACCGGTGCTTCCCAAACGCGTCTTGTCCATATAAAAAAGCACGCTGGATGCATCCGGCGTGCTTTCTTACAATTTAACACATTAACTGCTGTGGCAGCCAGCTAAGCCACTTATCCCGGCAGCTTTGTGGTCCGCAGATAAGGGAAATGGGTGGTGAATTCGCCATATTTGGCGGTCGCGTCGGCATCACTCACCGCAACCGGGATCACCACATCCCCACCGGGCGTCCAATTGGCAGGCGTGGCGACATTCTCTTTGGCTGCGGTTTGCAACCCATCAAGCGCCCGCAAGACTTCAGCAAAGTTGCGTCCGACATTCATCGGATAGGTCATGGACAACTTCAGCTGCTTATCCGGCCCAATGATGAACACAGAGCGAACGGTTGCACTGTCGGCTGGCGTGCGCCCATCAGGCAGGTACGCTTCGGCGGGCAACATATCAAACTCCTTAGAAACGTTCAGCCCATCATCCGCAATAATTGGGAAGCCTGCATCTGCGCCCGAATAAGACTCAATGTCTTTTTTCCAACCTTTGTGTTCTTCCACACCATCCACGGACACGCCTATCACTTTGGTGCCGCGTTTTGCCCATTCCTCCGCCAGTTGTGCCACTGCACCAAATTCGGTCGTGCACACCGGTGTGAAATCTTTGGGGTGTGAAAACAGGATCGCCCAGCTATCGCCGATCCAGTCGTGAAAAGTGATCGTGCCCTGATCCGTCTCGGCGGTGAAATTTGGCACAACATCATTGATTCGCAGGCCCATGGGTGTCTCCCTCTGATTGGCTCGCACATGTCACCCCCGGTGTCTCAAAAAAGAGGCAAGAAAATTCTTACGGATGGGGCAGCATGTAGAATACATTTCCGTCGCTCAGCGACAAGAACCAGACTACATCCGTCGTTTTTGAACGCCAGCCCCTTGCCAGAATAAATAATTTGATCAAATTATCAGTGACCGGACGTCACCACATCAAGTGCCGGGCTTGCGTGGCCGCATATGCGCAGGCAGAGTGCCGACTAAGATCGATAGGGAGTGAAACCATGATCGAGAAACGCCAATTCTACATCAACGGCCAATGGGTAAATCCTGTTGCAGCCAATGACCTCAATGTCATTGATCCCGCCACCGAAGAGGTTTGCGCAGTGATCTCGCTCGGCGATCAAGCTGACACAGATGCCGCCGTCGCCGCCGCGCGCGACGCCTTCCCGGCTTGGGCTGACACCTCCCTGCAGGAGCGTGTCGCTTTGGTGAAGAAGCTACGCGACATCTATATGGCCCGCCGTGACGACATGTCCGAAGCCATGCGAATGGAAATGGGCGCGCCGATTGATTTGGCGACCAACGGCCAATGGGGCAGTGGCACCTGGCACCTTGACGGCTTCCTTGAGGCCCTCGACAGCTTTGAATTCGAATATGCGATGGGGGCAGACCGCATGCGCAAAGAGCCCATTGGCGTCTGCGCTATGATCACCCCGTGGAACTGGCCCATGAACCAAGTGTTCCTGAAAGCCATACCCGCGCTGCTGGTGGGGTGCACTATGGTGCTTAAGCCTTCAGAAATTGCGCCACTTTCCTCCATTGTCTTTGCGGAGATGATGCACGAAGCGGGCTTTCCCGCTGGCGTCTTCAATATGGTCAACGGCGACGGTATCGGGGTTGGTTCACAACTGTCCGCCCACCCAGATGTGGATATGGTGAGCTTCACCGGGTCCACACGTGCTGGCATCGCGATCTCAAAAGCCGCGGCTGACAGTCTTAAGCGTGTGAGCCTTGAATTGGGTGGCAAAGGCGCAAACTTGGTCTTCGCGGACGCCGATGAAAAAGCGGTCAAACGTGGGGTGATCCACTGCATGAACAACTCAGGGCAGTCCTGTAACGCACCCACCCGCATGATCGTGGAACACAGCCGCTACGCCGATGCCATCCAAGAAGCCAAAGCTGCAGCAGAGGCCACAAAAGTTGGACCGACCACCGAACCCGGCCGCCATATTGGTCCTGTGGTGTCAGAGCTGCAGTTCAACAAAATTCAAGGCCTGATCGAGACCGGGATCAAGGAAGGGGCGACTTTGGTTGCTGGGGGTCTGGGCCGTCCGGAGGGTATGAACAAAGGCTACTTCGTGCGCCCCACGGTCTTTGCCGACGTGACACCCGATATGACCATCTACCGTGAAGAGATTTTTGGCCCTGTTTTGGCAATCTCGTCATTTGAAACCGAGGCGCAAGCCGTACAAATGACCAATGACACGGTCTATGGTTTGACCAACTACATCCAGACTCAGGACGACGAAAAGCGCCTTCGGGTTGCTCGCCAAGTGCGCTCCGGCATGGTTGAAACAAACGGGGTTGGCCGTATCAACGGTTCACCGTTTGGCGGCTATGGCCAATCCGGCAACGGTCGCGAAGGCGGCACGTGGGGCTTGGATGAGTTCTGCGAAACCAAAGCAATCAGCGGCGTTCCAATGGCCTAAGCCACCCCAATGGGCGTACCGCGTCCGTTGAATAAAAACAGCCGCTGCATCACTGCAGCGGCTGTTTTTTGTCTTACGCCGCAGGCTTGCGCGTCCGGTTGCGACGTCGAGGCCGGCGTGCACCGGGCTTGGCGTTTGCATTGCCACCGCCGCCGTTGCCACCACCTTTGCCACCACCGCCACCACGGTTCTTCTGACCACCAGAACGCGGGCCACGACCAAAACTCTTGGGTGGGTCCTGCGGTTCACCAGCTGGGCGTTCAAACCGACGCCCAATCAGCTTTTCAATGTCCTTCAGATAGTCGCGCTCATCCAACGCACAGAAAGAAATCGCGCGGCCGTCCCGACCGGCACGTGCTGTGCGACCAATCCGGTGCACATAGCTTTCTGCAACATTGGGCAGGTCGTAGTTGATCACCAAAGAGATCACCGGAATGTCGATCCCGCGCGCGGCCACATCCGTTGCAACCAACACGGTCACTTCGCCGTTGCGAAACGCCTTGATCGCCCGATCGCGCTGTCCTTGGCTCTTGTTACCATGGATAGACGCAGCATTATATCCATCCGCCACCAGCTGTTTCATCATCCGCTCGGCACCATGTTTGGTACGCGAGAAGATCAGCGTGCTCTCTTCCATGTTTTCCGACAGAATCTGACGCAACCGCACGGTCTTGCCTGGCTTCTCCAAGAATTCTACGGACTGTGTGATCTTATCCGCCGTTTTACCCGGAGGTGCGCATTCCACACGTTGCGGATTGGTCAAGTAGTTGCTGCTCAGCTCCGCCATCTGCTTGGGCATGGTCGCAGAAAACAGCATGGTCTGACGTGGCGTACCCAAATGTGGCTCAATCTGTCGCAAAGAGTGGATGAACCCCATATCCAGCATCTGATCCGCTTCATCCAGAACCAGATAGCTCACCGTGGAAAGGTTGACCTCTTTGCGATCCAGCAAGTCAATCAACCGGCCCGGCGTTGCGACCAAGATATCGGTGCCGCGCGACAGCATCGAAATCTGACGGTTGATCGATTGGCCGCCCACCACGGTCATCACCTTCATCGGCGTGCCCTGCACCATAGGGCGTAGGTTTTCGGCAATCTGATTGACCAACTCACGTGTCGGAGCCAACACCAACGCTTTCACCGAACGCGGTGCAGGTCGCCCTGGGATCGCCAGCAGCTTGTCCATCATCGGCAGACCAAACGCCAACGATTTACCGGTTCCTGTTTGGGCCAAGCCCATGATGTCATGGCCTTCCAGTGCCAAAGGGATCGCCTTGGCTTGAATGGGAGTTGGCTTGTCAAATCCGGCACGGATAAGACCTTTTACAAGCGTAGACGACAGGCCCAGCTGTTCAAATTCTGACACTAAATGTCCTTTCACGCCGCACACACCTCTGGCGCACTGCGGCAAAACGTCAACAACCCCCAGTATCGGAGGCCGCAATCGGGTTCGGCAGCACCGCCACGCCGCAAAACCATTTTGCGCACATCCGGCCTGTCCGTTGGAACCCTGCGTGATGGGAACGAGATATGTCGCTGGTGCGCCAGTCAGGTCTTCTATTTCAAGACAAACCCCGGCGCGGCATGCTCACGCGGCTGCGCAGCGACAGCCTCCACATAAAGCTCGTACGCACAAAGTCAACTCCCCCACCCGACAAAAGAAAAAAGCCGCCATTGTGATGGCGGCTCTCTTCAGTGTTTAAAAGCAGTCCTGTTTGTCCGAAGACACAGGTGTCAGCGCACAGAATGCGCCACGGTTTGCGTCAAGATCAGCCTTTGCCTTTCCATGGCACAAGGTATTTCTCGGCCCAGCGCATCAACATGTCGATGCCAAAGCCGATGATCCCGATCAGGATGATCCCCATCAACACGATGTCCGTATCCTGAAATTTGGACGCCGCCACGATCATCTTACCAACACCTTTTTCCGCCGCCACAAGTTCTGCGGCCACAACCGTGCCCCAACAGACCCCCATCGCCACACGCGCAGCCGTAAAGATTTCCGGCAAGGAGTTTGGAATGATCACGTGGCGCAGAATCTGCCGCTTACTGGCCCCCAAAGAATAGGCTGCGTGCACTTTGGTGATGTTCACACCGGACACACCGGAACGCGCCCCAATCGCCATGATCCAAAGTGCTGCAAGGAACAGCAGGATAATTTTGCCCTGCTCGCCAATCCCGGCCCAGATGATCACCAGTGGGATCAACGCCAAAGGAGGCACCGGACGCATGAATTCCACAATCGGATCAAACCAGCCGCGGAACCAGTTGGACAGGCCCATCGCATAGCCCAGCGGAATGCCAACCGCCGCACCCAGAGCAAACCCAACAATCACGCGGAACAACGAGTAGCTCAAGTGCTCTGCAAGTGTGACGTTCTGATAGCCATCTTTGCTGACAGAAATCAGTCGTTTCCAAACACTTTCAGGTGCGGGCAGCCAGATATCTTCCATCTGCCACCCCTTGGCGGGTTCAAAGTTCAGTGTGCCTTTGTCGGTCAGAGCGACACGCCCAAAGCCCACTTCTACATCCGCATCCCGGCTGATCGGTTGACCATCCACGGCAACAATCTTGGCGCCGTCTTTGCGCGTCACCGCGTCGTTGGCATCCCAGCGCAACAACTTGGAGCGATAGGCCTGAACCACCAGAACGTCGTTCTTGGCCACCCCATCGTTCTCTGTCGCAACAGGCGCTTCCGGTGTCTGCCCGGCTTCATGCACCAACACATCAACGGTTGCTTCCGCAGTCTCCCCGCTTTCTGTTTCCAATGTGTAGGTAAACGCCGCTTCCCCCACAAAGGGGCCCGGTGCATGCAAGAACTTTGGCAACCATGCCGATCCGGTAAATGCACCCCAGATCACAAAGATCAGGACCACCGAAATCACCGAGGCGGCCTTATTGGAGATCACCGCACTTTCGTCTCCGAAAGTCACCGTTTTTAGCGACGTGTAATCCTGAACCGGCGACAGTCTTTGTTTGACTTGTGTGAACAGGAAAAACGTCAGCAAGATGAGGCCGATGTAGAGGGCCAAATAGGGCAACGCCCCGACCACCGACAAAATCAACGCACCCAGTTCACCGCCTAGGTCTGCAAAAATCTGTCCCATTTTATGCGCTCTCCTCGGTACGGCCCATGATCTCTTCTTCCATGTTCCAAATCATATTGAGGATCTCTTCGCGGGTTGGCGCATAGTCGGGATGTTTCTTCACTTCCCGCAAATCAGCGCCCACACCCATATCGGCAAACGGCAAACGATACTCCTTGTGAATGCGGCCAGGCCGGGGCGCCATCACCAAAAGCCGTTCCCCAAGCAACAGAGCCTCTTCCACAGAGTGCGTGATCAGAATGATCGTTTTTCCGGTCTCTTTCCAAAGCTTGAGCACAAGGCTCTGCATCTTCTCGCGTGTCAGCGCGTCAAGCGCACCCAACGGCTCGTCCATCAGGATCACGTCCGGGTCGTTGGCCAGACAACGGGCCAACGCCACACGCTGCTGCATCCCACCAGACAGCTCATAGACCATCTTTTCTTTGAAATCCTGCAGCCCCACCACATCCAACAGATGATCCACGATCTCCGCACTTTCGGACTTGGGCATGCCTTTCATATCTGGACCAAACCGTACGTTGTCCCGCACGCTCATCCACTCAAACAGGGCGCCTTGCTGAAAGACCATGCCCCGCTCAGCATCCGGTCCGGTCACTGTGTGCCCATTCAAAATGATCCGGCCCTCAGTTGGGGCCAAAAATCCCGCTACAATGTTGAGCAACGTGGTCTTACCGCAACCCGAGGGTCCCAACACGCTCAAAAGTTCGCCCTGCTTCAAATCAAGGCTCACGTCCTTAAGCGCTTGCACATGCCCTCCATTGGGCAGGTCAAAACGCATGGACAGGTTCTCTATGGATAATCCGGTCATGGTCCCTATCTGGATCTAGGCGCCAATGATTTTGCTCGGCGCACGACGGTTGGCCCGCCTGTATTTTAGGAAATTTTGAAAATAGTCGGCGCCCGCCCGGAAGCGGGCACCGATCAGTTCTTGGATATCTTACATGCCTTTGGCAGCGGCCAATGGCGCGCTGTTCACGGTGCCATCATAGCTGTCCAAAGCCGCTGGGATAGACCCTGCGTCAACGAATACGCCTGCCACACCCTTCATAAAGCTCTGCGCCGTGCCACCCAGCCAAGCTTCGCCCAACTGCTCATCCACGGTTGGGAACTTGAAGGTCGCCAATGTAGACGCGGTGGCGTCTTCATCCATGCCAGCATCTTTGGCGATCACTGGCAACATCTTGGCTTGATTGGCTTCGTCGGCCCACATCGCATTCGCGTCTGCGGTCACTTTGAGGAACTTGGCAAGCATGTCGCCTTCTTCCGCAATGAAGCCAGCTGGGGCTGTCGTCGCGTCAAACACCAAGATGCCCAACTCTTCTTTTTCAGCACCAGTCAGCAGCACGTTGCCATGTTCGGTCATGCGACGCAGCGCGCCACCCCAACCACAGGCCATGTCCAGCGAACCCTGCGCCAGCGCAGCAGCACCTTCAGCAGGTGCCATGTCCACAACTTCCATGGACGCCACGTCCACCCCAAAGTGATTCATCTGGCTCAGGAAACCATAGTGCGCTGCGGTACCCAGCGGCACTGCAACTTTCTTGCCAGCCAATTCGCCAGCGCTGTCTTTGTCGATCTCAAGACCAGAGGCCACAACACAGTTGTCGTTGTCTGAATAGCTGACAGCCACATCAACAATTTGGATGTCCTGACCAGCACTTGCGGCCACAACAAACGGAGGAACACCTTGGCTGACGGAAATCTGAACGTCACCCGACGCCATCGCCGCGCTCATCGCTGTACCCGTGTCAAAGCTGACCCAGTTGATTGTGGTGCCCAGCGCTTCTTCATACATGCCAGTTTGCTTGGCGTATTGGAACGGCATTGGCCACTCCAAGAAATAGGCCACAGTGATCTCTGCGGTTGCCGCCTGTGCTCCCATCAGCATTGCTGTGGCGGCTGTAGCGCCCAAAAGCGTCTTTTTAAAGCTCATATGTCTTTCTCCCGTTGTCTATAGTGGCGCAACAGCACGTCGGGACCAGCGGGCGTTTTGGCCTCTTTTTTGATCACTGACACAGCGCGTCCTTCTTGATCGGAACGGAATTTCGCCCATCGATCAATGTTTTTTTAGGGAATTCCACCAGCGCACACACCCCTTTTGGGGGGTATTCTATATTTGACTATCTGGTCAAAACCCCTATAAATTAGGTGTTTGCATCCATTTCACACGGTTTTTCTCATTCTGGAGCATCTTGTCTGGCCTTACACGGGCTCCTCGTTTGGCCCTATAATCCTGCTTGAAAAAGTCGCGAGGATGTCGTGGAAATCATCACAATGCGCTCAAATGAGCACAAAAAACAACTTAAAGTTGCATACCTTCAAGGAGTCTAACGCCATGGACGGCACACTGAAAGACAACGACATCAGCCACGTCGTCAATGCAGACAAGGCTCACGTTTGGCATCATCTGGTGCAGCATAAACCGTTTGAAACCAATGACCCGCGCATCATTATCGAAGGCAAAGGTATGCGCGTTTGGGACCAGAACGGTAAAGAGTACATCGATGCTGTTTCCGGCGCCGTCTGGACCGTAAACGTTGGCTACGGACGTGAGCGTATCGCCAATGCTGTTTATGAAAACATGATGAAGATGTGCTACTTCGCGAATGCAGCCGGCAACGTACCGGGTGCACTTTATGCGGAAAAGCTGATCGAAAAAATGCCGGGCATGAGCCGGGTGTACTACACAACCTCAGGATCAGAGGCCAACGAGAAGGCCTTCAAGATGATCCGCCAGATCGCCCATAAGAAATATGGCGGCAAAAAAACCAAAATCCTGTATCGCGACCGCGATTATCACGGGTCCACCTTGGCTGCGATGTCTGCGGGCGGCCAAGATGAACGCAATGTTCAGTATGGCCCCTTCGCTCCAGATTTTGTGCGTGTGCCGCACTGTATGGAGTATCGCAAAGACGAAATTGGCTTGGGCCACCTCTCTGGCCGCGAGTTCGGCATAGCCGCCGCAAACCAGATCGAAGAAGTGATTCTGCGAGAAGGCCCGGACACCGTTGGCGCGCTCTGCCTTGAGCCCGTGACCGCAGGTGGTGGTGTCATCACCCCCCCCGAAGGCTACTGGCAGCGTGTGCAGGAGATTTGCACGCAGTATGACATCCTTCTGCACATCGACGAGGTTGTCTGCGGCATTGGCCGTACCGGCACCCATTGGTTTGGCTATCAGCATTACGGCGTGAAACCTGATTTTGTCACAATGGCCAAAGGGGTCGCTTCCGGTTATGCCGCCATCGCCTGCACCGTCACCACAGAAGAAGTTTTTGAGCTCTTCAAGTCCGACCCTGCTGATAAGCTCGACCATTTCCGCGACATCTCAACGTTTGGTGGATGTACTGCCGGCCCGGCAGCCGCTTTGGAGAACATGGCCATCATCGAAGAAGAAGGCCTTCTCGAAAACTGCACAGCAATGGGGGAGCGTATGATGTCCAACCTGCGGGCCCTCATGGAGAAACACGATGTCATTGGCGATGTGCGCGGCAAAGGTCTCTTCCTTGGGTGCGAGCTGGTAAAAGACCGCGAGACCAAAGAGCCCGTGGATGAGGCCGACATTGCTGCAGTCGTTGGCGATTGTGGCGCCCAAGGCGTGATCATTGGTGCGGCGAACCGCTCCGTGCCAGGCCGCAACAATGTGATTGCATTTTCGCCAGCTCTGATCGCGACGGCTGCAGACATCGACGCCATCACCACTGCTGTGGACAACGCACTTACCAAAGTGTTTGGCTAACACCACACCAACTGTCTGGGAGACGGGGCATCGCCGCGTTTCCCCGCGCCGATCAACCTTCTTGCGGGGTTGGTCGGCGCGCTTCGTTTGAAAGGAAATCTCCGATGTGGCCCGCTCCCGTCACCCTCACCGGCGCATTTTGCACTCTTGTCCCACTTTCTGCAGAACACGCGCCCGATTTGGCAGAGGCCTCTGCGGACGGCGACCTACATCAACTCTGGTACACTTCCGTGCCCAGCCCTGAGGCGGTGCCAAAAGAAATCACCCGCAGGCTGAATTTGCCAGATATGACACCCTTTGCCATCTTGGATACGACAGGCAAGCCCATAGGGATGACCACCTACATGAAGACGGACGCACCAAACCGTCGCGTCGAAATCGGCTCTACGTGGTACCGCAAGTCCGTACAACGCAGCCCGATCAATACTGAGTGCAAGCTGATGATGTTGCGCCACGCGTTTGAAACACTCGATTGTATTGCGGTGACGTTCACCACCCATTTTCTAAACCGGCAATCGCGCACCGCTATTGAACGGATCGGGGCAAAGCTGGACGGTGTTTTGCGCAATCACTCAATCATGGCCAATGGCACGTTGCGCGATACCGCTGTCTACTCGATTTGCCAACATGAATGGCCTGCTGTGAGGGCAAACCTTGAGCATAAGCTGGCAACAATGCCAAAATCATAGAAGTCCAGTTTGCAACCCAGATAAGTCCAGTATAGCGTCGCGACTATGGCTATATCGGTTGAAACCTTTTTCCTCGCACCTGGCTCTCAAGGCACGCTTCAGGCGCAGATCCAGCAAATGATTGCGGAAGGCATCCTGTCGGGACGTTTCAGGCGTGGTGAAAAACTGCCATCTTCACGCAAATTGGCCAGCCACCTGAGCGTCAGCCGCATCACTGTGACACTGGCCTATACCGAACTTCTGGCAAATGACTACCTGTCCTCGCGCGGCCGTTCTGGGTACTTTGTCAGCGAAAATGCCCCGGTTCCGCCCAGCTTTTCCCCGCCCAAAAAACGGGAGGACACCGTTGATTGGACCCGTGCCTTGGGGCGACGGTTTACCGGAGGGGTGACGCCGGACAAACCCAAAGACTGGGCAAAGTATCGCTACCCGTTTGTCTATGGTCAAACCGATCCGAGCCTGTTTGATCACGCCAATTGGCGGCTTTGTGCTCTGCAAGCCTTGGGACAAAAAGACTTCACTGCGCTCACCTCTGATTACTATGACCAAGACGATCCTGAGTTGGTCGAATTCATCGCGCGCAACACCCTGCCGCGCCGTGGCATCATTGCGCGGCCCGAAGAAATTCTGATCACCCTTGGCGCACAAAACGCACTCTGGATCACGGCTCAAATCCTGCTCACCCAACGTCGCACTGCTGCGATCGAGAATCCATGCTACCATGCTTTGCGCGACATCCTGAACCAATCGCGCTGCCATGTGGAACCCATCGATGTCGACACCGACGGGCTCGACCCAGCACAAATCCCCCCGGAAACGGATGTGATCTTCACCACCCCCAGCCATCAATGCCCCACCACCGCCACCATGCCGATGTCCCGTCGTCACGCCCTGCTGGATCATGCGCGCGACATCGACGCGCTGGTGGTGGAAGACGACTATGAATTTGAGATGTCCTTCACCGACTCCCCCTCTCCAGCGCTGAAATCGCTCGATACGGAAGGCCGTGTGATCTATGTGGGCAGCTTTTCAAAATCGCTCTTTCCCGGGTTGCGCCTGGGATATTTGGTGGGCTCTGAAAGCTTCATCCGTGAGGCGCGCGCCCTGCGGGCCTCTGTGTTGCGTCATCCCCCGGGTCACATCCAACGCACCGCCGCGTATTTCCTCTCGCTAGGCCACTACGACGCACTCATCCGCCGCATCCGCGAGGCACTCAAAACAAGACGCGCGATTATGCAAACCGCAATTAATCAATCAGGCTTAGACGTGGCCTGCGCAGGTGCCTTTGGCGGCTCATCATTCTGGATGCAACTTCAAGCAGATAGAGACTCTCAGGATCTAGCCGATACGTTGCGAAACCATGACGTTCTGATCGAACCCGGTAGCTCTTTCTTCTCAGGTGAGCAGGCGCCAAAACACTTCTACCGGCTCGGCTATTCCTCCATTCCCGCGGACCGCATCCCCGATGGCATTGCGCGGATCGCCTCAGTTTTGAAGTCTCCCTAGTTCTGGACCTATCCGGCCATCAGTTTTGGCCCTAACCCCACGTTGCCGCAATCCGTAATTTCTCATCAAAACGACCGCCCGACCACAGGAGTCGGGCGCAGCTTGGAGTTTGCCTCATGAAAATGACCACCGAAGAAGCCTTTGTGAAAGTGCTGCAAAGACATGGCATTGAACATGCCTTTGGCATCATCGGCTCCGCCATGATGCCGATTTCAGATCTGTTCCCCAAAGCGGGCATCATGTTCTGGGACTGCGCCCATGAAGGCTCCGCAGGCATGATGAGCGACGGCTACACCCGCGCTACCGGCAAAATGTCGATGATGATCGCCCAAAACGGCCCCGGCATCACGAACTTCGTCACTGCTGTGAAAACCGCCTATTGGAACCACACCCCGCTGCTGTTGGTCACACCACAAGCGGCCAACAAAACAATTGGCCAAGGTGGCTTCCAAGAAGTCGAACAGATGAAACTGTTTGAAGATATGGTGGCCTATCAAGAAGAGGTGCGTGACCCAACGCGTGTTGCTGAGGTGCTGACCCGTGTGATCAGCCAAGCCAAACGCCTCTGCGGCCCGGCACAGCTCAACATTCCGCGTGATTTCTGGACACAGGTTGTCGACATCGACATCCCTGCACCAATCGAATTTGAAGCCTCCTCCGGTGGCACCAATTCCGTGGCTGACGCCGCAGCCCTGCTGTCTTCTGCCAAGAACCCAGTGATCTTGAACGGCGCAGGCACCGTGCTCTCCGCTGGCGGCATCCCTGCGTCTATGGCGCTGGCCGAACGTCTCGATGCCCCCGTCTGTGTTGGGTATCAGCACAACGACGCCTTCCCCGGCAACCACCCGCTGTTTGCCGGCCCACTGGGTTACAACGGTTCCAAGGCGGCGATGGAATTGATCAAAGGTGCAGACGTCGTGCTGGCCCTTGGCACCCGACTGAACCCGTTCTCCACCCTGCCGGGCTACGGCATGGAGTATTGGCCAGCGGATGCGAAAATCATTCAAGTGGACATCAACCCGAACCGTATTGGCCTGACCAAAAAGGTCGAGGTGGGCATTGTCGGCGACGCCGCCAAAGTGGCGACCGGCATTCTTGAGCAGCTTGCAGAAACGGCAGGCGATGACGGACGCGCGGATCGAAAAAGCCTAATCGCAAAAACCAAATCGGCGTGGGCGCAACAGCTTAGCTCGATGGATCACGAAGACGACGATCCGGGCACCAGTTGGAACGAACGTGCGCGCACAGACAAGCCTGACTGGATGTCCCCGCGCATGGCATGGCGCGCGATCCAATCGGCCCTACCACGCGAAGCAATCATCAGTTCCGACATTGGCAACAACTGCGCCATCGGCAACGCTTACCCTGACTTTGATCAGGGCCGAAAATACCTCGCGCCCGGCCTGTTTGGCCCCTGTGGGTATGGTCTGCCAGCGATTGTTGGCGCCAAAATCGGCCAGCCTGACGTGCCGGTTTGCGGCTTTGCCGGCGACGGTGCATTTGGCATCTCCGTAAACGAGTTGACCGCCATTGGACGCGGCGAATGGCCCGCTGTGACCCAAATCGTCTTCCGCAACTATCAATGGGGCGCCGAAAAGCGGAACTCCACCCTGTGGTTTGACGACAACTTTGTGGGCACGGAGCTTGATACACAGGTGTCTTACGCTGGCATCGCTCAGGCCTGTGGTTTGGAAGGTGTGGTCGCACGCACCATGAGCGAGCTGACCGCTGCGCTGAACAAAGCCATCGACGATCAAATGAACCACGGTAAGACCACCTTGATCGAAGCGATGATCAACCAGGAGCTGGGCGAGCCTTTCCGTCGCGATGCGATGAAAAAGCCTGTGGCTGTGGCAGGCATCGATGCCGCTGACATGGTTCCGCAGAAAGCCGGGTAAGGTATGGTGCAACCCAGCCTCTCAAGCCCTATTCTGGTGCTCAACGCTGGGTCCTCCTCGATCAAATTTGCTGTCTTTGACGGCGATATGACCGAACACATCACAGGCATCGCCGAGGGGATCGGCGGTGCCTCATCATTGACCGTCGCGGGGCAATCCCGCGATGCGCCATTTATAGACCACAAGGCCGCATTGAAGGCTGTCTTGGACGCGCTGAAAAGCAAAGGACTCGCCGTTGCTGATTTGAGCGCAGCTGCCCATCGCGTGGTGCATGGCGGGCGAAAGCTCACGGCACCAGTGAAGATCACCGCAGACGTCCGTGCCGAAATCGCCTCTTGCACACCGCTCGCGCCCCTTCACAACCCGCACAATCTCGCCGCTGTCGATACGTTGGCTGAGATTGCACCAGAGCTGCCGCAATATGCGAGCTTTGACACCTCATTTCACGCCACCAATCCAGACGCCGCCACCCGCTACGCCATCCCACGGATGATGGAAACCAAAGGCATCCGCCGATATGGCTTCCATGGCCTCAGCTATGCGTCCCTTGTGCAAAACCTGCCACAGATTTCCGGCGAAAAACTGCCCTCCCGCCTGTTGGCGTTTCATCTCGGAAATGGCGCGTCGCTCTGTGCCATTAAGAACGGGCAATCCATTGCAACCACCATGGGCTATAGCCCGCTGGATGGCCTGACGATGGGAACCCGCTCCGGAGGCATCGACGCCAATGCCGTGCTGCGGTTGGTCGAGGAAAACGGGCTGAACCGTACAAAGGCGATCTTAAATCACGAAAGTGGCCTGTTGGGCCTCTCAGGCGGCAAATCAGACATGCGCAATCTGATGGTCGATCCTTCAGCAGACAGCGCCTTCGCCATTGAGCATTTTTGCTATTGGTCGCTGCGTCATGCCGGGTCGCTGATTGCCGCCATGGAAGGACTTGATGCCATCGCATTTACCGGCGGCATTGGCGAAAACGCTGTGGGCGTACGCGCCCGTATTCTGCGGTCTTTGGAATGGATCGGCGTGCGCATGGATCCTGATGCCAATCACGCCCGAAAAGCGCGGCTGCATGCGCAAACATCAAAGATTGCCGTTTGGGTGGTTCCCGCACAAGAAGAACGCATGATCGCCAAGGATGCGGCCACCTTGATGGAGGCCGCATGACCCAAGTTTATCCCAACGCCAATGTCACCGCAGTCGCATCGACAATGTCCTGTACGGTTGCACCCCGGCTGAG
Organism: Shimia sp. NS0008-38b; assembly: GCF_040370365.1. NCBI lineage: Bacteria > Pseudomonadati > Pseudomonadota > Alphaproteobacteria > Rhodobacterales > Roseobacteraceae > Shimia > Shimia sp. NS0008-38b. The sequence goes on from NZ_BAABWQ010000002.1 coordinate 645,117, forward strand.
ATCACACACCGGTTTCCGGAAGCCCTGCAAGATCGGCCCCAACGCCTGTGCGCCTGCCAGCTCTTGTGCGAGCTTATACGCAATGTTGCCAGCATCTAGCGACGGAAAAACCAGCACGTTAGCATCTCCGTTGCCCAAACCCTTTTTCTCGGCCACGCGCGGATTGAGCGCGGCATCGCCTTGCACGGGCCCAACGAAGCCAGTGGTCTCGGCCACTGCGCGTATTTTGTCGACACTCGGCCCTGCGCCAGAACTGCCAGTTGAAAACGACAACAACGCCACCTTCGCTTCACCCAAAAGCGCGGCAGCAGAGCGCTCAGAAGCCTGTGCAATTGCGGCCAAAGCCTCCGCATCGGGATCTACGTTCAAGCCACAATCGGCAAAAATCACCTCGCGCCCCTCTGGGAAACGCATCAGGAAAAACGAGCTCGCCACCGACACACCATCGGCCAGCCCAATGCCGATGCTTGCGGCCTCAATCACCTTTTTGGTGGAGGCCACGGCCCCCGCGACCATGGCATCTGCCTCGCCTACGGCAACCATGGCTGCTGCGCGAAACAACGGCCGGCTCACCATGCGCCGCGCCAGCGCCTCCTTTATTCCACGAGCCTCAACAAGCGCCGCAACATACGCATCCGTATTGTTGCCCAGCGTCACAGGTTCACACACCCCGTCAGCCCGCAGCCGCTCTGCCGCCTGTGCAATGCGCGCGTCTTCCATCTCGGGCATCACAACCCGAGCATCACGCCCCTTGGCGCGGTCGATGGCTCTCTCAAGTGCTGACATGTCTTCTCCCCAATTTTCGCGACTAAGGAGCCACCCGTGACAGAAAACGTCAAGATCAACCGCGGCCTCAAAGGCATTTACTTCGAGCGCTCCGGCGTATCTCACATTGATGGCGCAAAAGGCGAACTCTCATATCGCGGCTATTCCATCCACGATCTCGCCACCCAATCCACGTTTGAGGAAGTCTGCTATCTGCTGATCCACGGCGAGCTGCCATCAGAGATGGAATTGGCCGCGTTTGACGCCACCCTGAAAGCCGCGCGTGAGCTGCCAGATCAGGTCTATGACATCATCCGGGCCACCAAAGATGGCCACCCGATGGATGTTTTGCGCACCGCCGTCTCTGCGCTCGCAGCTCTTGAGGCCGACAGCCAAACCACGGGTCCAGAGGCGTTCCTTGCCAATGGTCTGCGCCTGACCTCACAGGTGCCGATGATCATTGCCGCCCATGAACACATCCGCAACGGTCGCGATCCGGTGCCCGCTGACAAGACACTCAGCCATGCTGCCAACTGGCTGTGGATGCTGAAGGGAGAAAAACCTTCTGACGACGCCGCCAAACTCGCGGATGTCGATTTTATCCTGCACGCAGAGCACGGCGCAAATGCCAGTTCCTTTGCCGCCCGCGTCACGATCGGCACCGACACCAACCTGCACGGCGGCATCGTCACCGCGCTGTCCACGCTCACAGGCCCCGCCCATGGCGGCGCAGCCGAAGACGTGATGAAAATGGTGCAAGAGATCGGCACGCCCGACAACGCCGCGGCCTACGTGAAAGCCAAACGCAAAAACCGCGAAGCTGTGACTGGCTTTGGCCACCGTGTCTACCGCGCCGAAGACCCACGCGCGCGCCACATGCGCGACGGCGTCAAAAAGCTTGGCGAAGAAATGGGCGCACCGGAATGGTACGAAATTCTGCAAGGTGTCGTTGACGCCATGAAGCCATACGCCCGTCACGGCCTCAACGTGAACGTCGATTTCTACTCCGGTGTGATCTATCAATTGCACGGCATCCCGATGGATCTCTACGTGCCAATCTTTGCCATCGGTCGCATGCCCGGATGGATCATCCAATGCATCGATCAGCAGGAAAGCAACATCCTGATCCGGCCCCTAACTCTCTACAACGGACCAGATATGCGCCCATATACGCCACTCAAAGACAGAGATTCGTCTATAACTTGACATTGCACTGGACAGATTTCCCGTCAATATGGCCCGAACCGGGACAAAAACACCGAAAGACCCCACATGACCTTTCAGCAGCCCCAGCTTGATACCTCACCCAAAGTTTCGGACGAGGTACGCCAGACAACTTGCTACATGTGCGCCTGCCGCTGCGGCATCAACGTGCATATGAAGGACGGGAAAGTCGCCTATATCGAAGGCAACCGTGATCACCCGGTGAACAAAGGGGTGCTCTGCGCCAAAGGTTCTGCGGGCATCATGCAGGTCAACGCACCTTCGCGCCTCAAAAAGCCGCTCAAACGTGTCGGCCCGCGCGGCTCAGGTGAATACGAAGAGATCAGCTGGGAAGAGGCCATGTCCACCGCGGTGGGCTGGCTCACGGAATTGCACGAAACCGCACCACACAAACTGGCCTTCTTCACCGGTCGCGACCAATCCCAAAGCTTTACTTCTTTCTGGGCCCAGCATTTCGGCACCCCAAACTACGCGGCCCACGGTGGCTTTTGCTCGGTCAACATGGCCGCAGCAGGCATCTACACAATGGGCGGGGCCTTTTGGGAATTTGGCCAACCCGATTGGGATCACACAAAGCTCTTCATGATCTTTGGCGTGGCCGAAGACCACGACAGCAATCCCATCAAAGCAGGCATTGGCAAAATCAAGGCCAACGGTGCCAAAGTGATCGGCGTCAATCCTGTGCGCTCTGGCTACAATGCTGTGGCTGACGAATGGGTTGGCATCACACCCGGCACAGATGGGCTGTTCATCCTTGCGCTGATTCACGAGCTGATGAAAGCCGGCAAGATCGACCTGCACTACCTTGCGCAATACACCAACGCCGCCGGGCTGGTGGATGCGGAAACCGGCCTTCTGATGCGCGATGCGGATGGCAAACAGCTGGTCATTGATCGCACCACCGGTAAGCCCACCCCCTTTGATCAAAAAGGGGTGCGTCCGGATTTGTCAGCCACCTATCAGGGCAACAAGACCGTCATGCACCTGATGGCCGAAAAGTATCTCGACCCACAATACGCGCCGGAAAACGTGGCAGAGCGCACAGGCATCTCTGCGCAGAAAATCAAAACCATCGCCGCCGAACTCGCCCGCGTCGCCTTTGAAGAGGCTTTCGAACTCGACCAGGAATGGACCGACTTCCGCGGCGAGACCCACAAAACCATGACAGGCCGCCCGGTCAGCTTCCACGCCATGCGCGGCATCTCCGCCCACTCCAATGGCTTCCAGACCTGTCGCGCGCTTCACGTGCTGCAAATTCTGCTTGGCACAGTCGAAGTCCCCGGCGGGTTCCGCTTCAAGCCGCCTTACCCCAAACCCGTTGAGGCACACCCAACGCCACACGGCTACGGCCGCCCCGGCAAACCCCTTGCCGGCCCCCACCTCGGTTTCCCGCGCGGTCCTGAAGATCTGCAAATCAACGAAGACGGCTCTGCCTGCCGCATCGACAAGGCCTTCACATGGGAAAACCCTATGTCTGTGCACGGCCTGATGCACATGGTGATCTCCAACGCCCACGCCCAAGATCCCTACCCGATCGACACCCTGTTCATGTACATGGCCAACATGTCGTGGAACTCCTCGATGAACACCTCAGGCGTGATCAAGATGCTAACCGACCGCAACGACGATGGTGGTTACCGCATCCCGCGTATCATCTATTCGGATGCCTACAGTTCTGAAATGGTCGCTTATGCCGACCTTATCCTGCCCGACACCACCTATCTGGAACGCCACGATTGTATCTCGCTGCTGGACCGCCCGATTTGTGAGGCTGACGGCGCTGCAGACGCCATTCGCTGGCCCGTTGTGGAGCCTGACCGCGATGTGCGCGGCTTCCAGTCGGTGTTGATCGAGTTGGGTGCCCGCATCGGCCTGCCGCATTTTCTCAACGAGGATGGCACGCCAAAATGGAAAGACTACGCCGACTATATCGTGAACCACGAGCGCCGGCCCGGTGTTGGCCCACTGGCGGGTTTCCGCGGCGAAAACGGTGATCAATTTGGCCGTGGCGCCGTAAATCCCGAGCAATTGGACAAATACATCGAAAACGGCGGATTTGCGATCCAGCATGTGCCAGATGCAGCCCGTTACATGAAACCGTGGAACCAAAACTACCAAGACTGGGCGGTAGAAATCGGCCTGTTTGATGCGCCCCAACCTTTCCTGTTCCAGCTCTACGTGGAACCGATGCGTAAATTCCAACGCGCTGCGGAGGGTCATGGTGATCGCCAACCTCCGGATCATTTGCGCGAGCGCCTCAAAGAGGTCATGGATCCCCTGCCTATCTGGTACGCCCCCCTTGAGGACAGCCGCGTCGATCCCGAAGAATTTGACGTACACGCGCTCACCCAACGCCCCATGGCGATGTACCACAGCTGGGGCACGCAAAACGCTTGGCTGCGCCAGTTGCATGGCGAAAACCCACTCTACCTGCCCACCAAACTCTGGCAGAAACACGGTTTTGCAGAGGGCGACTGGGCCCGCGTGACCTCTGCCCATGGCGAAATCACCGTGCCCGTGGCCCATCAGGCCGCGCTGAATGAAAACACCGTTTGGACATGGAACGCGATTGGCAAACGCAAAGGTGCTTGGGCGCTGTCAGACGATGCGCCGGAAGCCACAAAAGGCTTCCTGCTCAATCATCTGATCCACGAGCTACTCCCGCCCAAAGGTGACGGGTTGCGATGGGCCAATTCCGATCCCATCACCGGCCAGGCCGCTTGGTTTGACCTGCGTGTGAAACTCGAGAAAGCAGACGCCCCAACCGAAAGCCAACCAGCGATGGACCCGCTAAAGTCTCCAGTGCCTCAAGGCCCGGGTGAGCTCAAATGGAAGGTCGGCAAATGACCCACGCGTCTTATTTCTTTTGGCAAAAGGTCTCATTTGAAAATCGCAGCCTCGCTGTGAATGGGCCCGCCACAGTCCACCACTTGCTGCGCAAAATCCGCACCTCCGCAATACAGTCGCAATACCGACGCAATACCGATGGGGCAAAATGACCGATTTACCCACCTCAACCGACCGCAAACTCGGCCTTGTGATTGATCTGGACACTTGTGTCGGCTGCCACGCTTGCGTGATCTCTTGCAAAGGCTGGAACACCGAAAACTACGGCGCGCCGCTCAGTGATCAACGCCCCTATGGCACCGAACCGATGGGCACGTTTCTCAACCGGGTACACAGCTATGAAGTCCAGCCCGAAGAAGGCTCTGCTCAAACTGTCCACTTCCCAAAGTCTTGTTTGCATTGTGAAAATGCGCCCTGCGTCACGGTCTGCCCGACGGGGGCAAGCTATAAGCGGGTCGAAGACGGCATTGTGCTGGTGAATGAAGACAACTGCATCGGCTGCGGTCTCTGCGCTTGGGCCTGTCCTTATGGCGCACGCGAGCTTGATCAAGCCGAAGGTGTGATGAAGAAATGTACGCTTTGTGTGGACCGCATCTACAACGAAAACCTGCCCGAAGAAGACCGTGAACCCTCCTGCGTGCGCACCTGCCCCGCCGGTGCCCGCCACTTCGGAGACTTCGCCGATCCGCAATCAAATGTAAGCCAACTGGTTGAAAATAGAGGCGGTTTTGACCTCATGCCAGAAATGGGCACGGCGCCGGTGAACAAATACCTGCCGCCGCGTCGGAAAGATTCCTGGGATGACCAGAGCCTGCTGGCCCCACTTCTTGAGCCCGTCGCAGATGAGCCCAAAGGTTTCCTTGGCTGGCTTGACAACGCCCTCGACAAACTGCCCGGAGGGTCCGCCTGATGCACCCAGCACCATCCGTCATCGTATTTTCTACCCTCTCCGGCCTTGGCTTTGGTTTGCTGTTCTGGCTTGGCGTAGACTCAAGCCCTCCGAAAGGCCTGTCAGGCTTTATTTTCTTTGCAATCGCCTATGCACTCGCCGTCGGCGGCTTGCTCTCCTCTACCTTCCATCTAGGACATCCCGAGCGGGCTTGGCGCGCGCTGAGTCAGTGGCGTACCAGCTGGTTGTCTCGTGAAGGCGTCTGTGCCGTTGTCGCCCTATGCATCATGGGTCTGTATGCGGCAGCCTTGATCTTCTTTGGCTTCCACGCGCCTGTCACAGGGTTGATAGGTGCGGGATTGTCGCTGTTTACCGTCTTCACCACATCGATGATTTATGCGCAACTCGACACCGTGCCCCGTTGGAAAACCCCTTTGACGCCAGCGCTTTATCTCAGCTTTTCGCTGGCTGGCGGCGCACTTTTGTCAGGCCGGGTGAACTATGCCATCCTGTTGCTCATTGTTGCCGCAATCATCCAGTTTGTCTGGTGGCAGCGGGGCGACACAGCCCTTGCGGACAGCGGCTCGGATCTCGGCACAGCCACCGGCCTTGGCGAACGTGGAACCGTACGCTCGATGGCGCATCCCCACACTGCGCCCAACTACTTGGTCAAGGAATTCATCTACATCATAGGTCGAAAACACGCGCAAAAACTGAGAGTGATCGCCTTTGGATTGACGTTTGTCATACCCGTGATCCTGCTGGTTTTGCCGTTCAATCACGTGTTTGGCGTGCTGGCTGTTCTCAGTCACGTCGCAGGGGTAGCCACATCTCGATGGCTGTTCTTCGCAGAGGCCGAACACGTTGTCGGCCTCTACTACGGCGCGCGATAGTCAGCGAGATTTACCCTTGAACGTATCAAGCCAGGCGCGGAACCGTCCGCGCCTTTCCGCGACGTTGTCACTCGCGGCATCCCAACTGTAACCAACATCTTCCAGAACCGGATCAATCCGTGCCTCTCGAAAGCGCCGCCAGCGCACATAAATGGCCCAGAAAATCGCTGCCAACAGCGTCAGGAATATGATGTTGAACCACGGGATGACCCGCATATCTGGCCCGGTCGCGGGTTTGATCGCTACGGCATTCGGGAAAGCTGACAAGAACTCGTTGCGCCACCCATAGTGGGTGATCACAACCCACTCGGGGGCATCCTTTGTGGAAATCGCGTCATTGGCTTCGGTGTACAAATTCGCTGTGTCGAATTTGAAATACGGTGGCCAACTCCAGCCGGTATCTTCATTGCGATAGACCCATGCTTTGTCTTTGCTATTAAAGCCCTGAATGAATTGCACATCGCGATTGATCAGCCCTTCAGATTGCGTGTCTGGTTTGGACCAGAAAATCCGGGTCCAATCGCCAAGTTCCTGACGTTCCTCGTAAGTACCGACAATCCGCACAATGTCACGTTGCGGCAGCGTATAGTGTAGCCAGGCGGCAAAGGCACCCCAAAACAGGATCCGGAAAATCCATTTTACATAAACCATTTAAGCGGCCCTTACATGAAGTTGATGACGTAGATCAGAATGGCGACAAAACACACAGGAACAATATAGACACCCAAAATCAATTTGCGACGCAGCGAGTTGTCATACTCTTCCAATCCGTGGGTCACAAAAGCATCCTGATCACCCGTCATACCCTCGTCGTCCCACTGCGCTTTGAGCTTAGCGCGCCTGACAGCGCGGGAATACAAGGACAGACAGAAATAGATCACCGTCAATACGATGAACCCGATGACCACCAATCTAACCAATCCCATATCCCCCTCCTTACTTCCGCTGAATCGCGCCCCATGGTCCAACCCGCGCGATCATATCGTCAGACACACGTCGACGCGATACCCTTGGCATGTCCAGCGGTTCGTCAAATCCAAACAGCGCCTCACGCGCCCCGGCCTTGTCCACTTGATACTCCCGCTCCAAGAAATCCGCGACGAAGCTTTTCTTGGTCTCAGACCAGCGGCCATACAGTGCGTAAAATAGCTCTTTGTGACAAATGAACAGCTGGCGAATATCCTTTGGTGCCAGTTCCGCCAGAAGCATGTTCACCAAATCAGCTTGATCCGTTTCTGTTGCCCGCAAAGTGTAGAAATAGGCCGGATGATCACTGGTGACCTTGGGCCATTTGCCATTGTTGTCCGCCCAATCCACCATCTGACGCAGCGCGTGGTACTCTGGTGGCAAGGCGTCGGCATGGTTGCGTGCCAAACGACGAATGTCACTGCGCGTCGCGTCCGTCAGATCAACACCTGCTTCTTGGGCGGCATCCACCACAATGAAATCCATCTTCTGGCGCAGGATCGCGCTGCCATCCACACTGCGCGCTTTTACAATCGGCTCAGCCAGATCGTTGTAGTCCAAGAATTTTGCAATCTGGTTGCGGTCTGAAAAATCAAAGGTGTATTTGATCGCAAGCTTGCCCAAGTCGGTCTTGTCACCTGCCGTGATCACCGCTGGATGCGCCACACCACGGAACAGATACACCCCGCCAAAATATGACGTCCAGTAGTCTTGCTGATCAAAGGCCATGTGCTTGAGCGTCACCGGGTTGCGGGTCACGTCACCGGTGCGTTTGGCCAGCGTGATCATGTCGGCAATCAGCACATCGTCAAACCAACCGTCTTCGTCCTGCTTAAACCGATCCGCCAAGGCCCCCAGTTTTTCCGCATCGCGCAGCGTACCTTCGGTGGTGTCCGCCTCAATGGACACCTTGCGGATGTCGAACAACCGGCTTGGCTCGCTCACCGAAAACACGGAGTTCACCAGCTCGCCTGCGACGGCATCCCGCGCGGTCAGGGCAAAAAGCTGTGGCTCATTTTCCTCAATGAAATGCCGCAGAATTTCGCGGCTGGTGGAGAACTTGATGTTCAACAGCGGCGCGGATTTCTGATCCGTGGTCAGCAGAATGAACTGCCGGTTGCAGCCCCCGTGATTGAGGTAGAGATGGTCGTCCAGCTCATCGCCAACCTCCGGCGAGTACCCCGAGATATCGATGTGAAAATCGGTGAGGTTGGTGGTCTTGCCCGTCAGATGTTTAAGCGCCCGGTTGTAGCGCTCCACCAAAACCGGCGAGGCCACTTCGATCAGGTTGCCAAACATCAGACCACGTTGGATCAGTCTATGCATCGGTTCCCTCCAATGGTACCCTTTCCCCTCTCAAGAAGGAATGAACAAACTTTCTGTGAGCAGGGTCTAGAAGTTGCGACACAGGCAAGTTGTCAAATAGCCGGAACTCGATAGCGTACTCCTGAAAGTCCTCGCCATGCGAAACAAGACAATTGTAAAAAAGAAGCAACAGTTCCTGGTTAGAAAGCAGAGCTCTTAACAATTTTGCGTGGTGCTCGGCCGCATCCGAAGATTCAGAAACCACTCTAAAAGAGTTAAAAAGAAAACGAAAATAGTGACCAAGGTTTGGTTGATTTTTTTCCCAAAAAAAGTCGTAGGGAACGCGAATTTTCTCTAATTCGCTCCAGTCGTTTGCTTTGTAGTTCTCGTACTTTCTCTTTAGCCGCCCATAAAAAATGGAAAAGCAGTCTCGTCCGGAAGTTAATCCAAACTCGTCACTTTGCAGGTCAATCGCTTCGACTATGTTATTGTGGGTAGCAATCAGTTCAAAAACAGTACTTTCGAACCGTTGGCGTCGAGCAAGCTTGTTCATTGTCTCGAACTCTTTTCTGGTTCGGTACAGTTCTTTTCTCTGCTCGGCTAATTCTTGGCTTTGCAACATCACAGTCACGATGATCCAGACAAAGGCTAAAGCACCCGCAAAACCAGCCAATGCGTCGCCCACTTCATTGGGGGGCGCATTCAGAAACAACTTCCACTTTGGTTCACAAATCTGCCTTCCCCAAAAATCAGAAGCGCAGGTAATATGAAGGCCCATCAAAGCCATTGTCCCCAAAATAAGGGCGGTTGTTACGATACCCCATACCATCGGGTTGCTAGCACGCCAAAAGGCTTCCTTTTTCTCGTTGATCCCTTCGGAAGTCGTCGCCATACTCACCGCTCCCCCACCGCAATGTCCTGCCCGCGCCGCGCTTCCACGCCCTGCGCATGGCCAAACCACACCAGTCCCAAAATCGGTGCCCAGACAATTGCCGCCATCAGCGACAGCCGCAAATGCACCCAAGCCGCGCCCAGCGGGTCAATCTCAAACTGCCCCACAGCCTCAAACCCACGCATCTGGCTGACGCCAATTGAAATCATAAACCCAATCGCCAGCAAAAACGCCGCCGACAGCGCGATCCCGTGCAGCACCTTGCCGTGCGAGCGTGTCTGACGATCGACCAGCACACGCGGCAACAGAACCGCCAACAGCGCCAAAACGCTCAGCGGCACCGCCGTGTTGAAAAACCCGATGCTGTCGATCACAAACACTTACGTTTTGCCCTCCAGATACCGCCGCTTCGCCGCCTCGGACCGCTGCATGTCGCGCACCATGTTGGAGATCGCAACCTCATCGGATTTGTCGGCATAGCGGAACTCGCTATCGGCATAGCGGTTGATCTCCTGCACCACCATGTCGGTGGTGATCGGCACGCGCAGCTCGTTAATCATGACCTTCTTGGTGTCGTAGTCTTTGGCCAAGAACAGCTCCGGGTTTTCCATCCACTCGTCCGGCAATTCAAAGTCCATCGCGCGGACTTTCACCGCATCGGTGATGTTCTTGATCGCCCGCCCCGTAAAGCGCGGATCAGCCTCCTGAATCGCCTTCAGATAGGTGCCCATCTTGGCAATGGTGTCCAACTCGCCCACCTTCCCATGCACCTTATCAAAAACGTTCATCAACCCCGGCTCATGTGGCCGCGAATGGCTCTCAAAACTTGCCGCCACAGCCTTCTGAATCGCCTGCGCCTCAAACAACTCGTGATCGCCCAGCGCAATGTTGTGGTTCTTGCCCATCAACAGCGCAAGGATATCGATGTAATCCTCTTGCGTCTGCGGCCCATCCACCAAGAACCGCGCCCCGGCCCGCTGTCGCAGCGCATCATCGACGTTTTCGGGATAGTTGGAGAACATGCCAAAGGTACAGTTCCCACGCACCACGGTGTTGGCGCCCGCAAAGGCCTCCATAAACACCGCCGTGACCTCCTGCTGTCCTGCCGAGCTTTGCCGATCCCCACGTTTGCCCGCGATCTGGTCAATGTCATCAATGGTGCCAAAGCCAATCACCTGCGGGTCCAGCACATTTTGCACAAAGGCCTTGGCGTTCTGCCCTGACTTGCCCTGATAACTGTCGATATTGTCGATGCCAAAGTTCTGATAGCGGAAGGCATAGCCAGCCACCTGACAATAGTCGTTGATCAGCCCCGCCATCATCTGAATGAGTGTGGTTTTCCCGGTCCCCGGCGCGCCATCACCCATGAAGGTGAAGATAAACCCACCCAGCTCCGCAAACGGATTGAGCCGCCGGTCAAAGTCATAGGCCATCAGCATTTTGGCCAGCTTCATCGCCTGATATTTGGCGATATGGTTGCCCACAACTTCGTTGGGTTTCTTGAAGCTCATGGTCAGCGTGGAGCCTTTGGCGGCCCGCGCTGGCGTAAACCCGTTGATGGTCAGATCATCCGCTTCAACCTTCCAGCTCGCCCCAACAAAGGCCCCCAACTGCGGCGCATTCTGCGCCCGCAAGGCGACTTTCTCCATCAGCTGCTCGGCAAAGGCACAGACACAGGCGACCAGCCGGTCTTCATCAGACACCAGCGCTGCGATATCCTGATCCAGCTCCCACAACGCGCCATGCAAGGCCAACTGCGCATTGTCGGTCAGAACCTCCTCGACTTCGCCAACCTCAACCTGCGTCTCGCCGAGCAATGGCGCCAACAAGAACGACGTCGCATTGGCAAAGACATAAGACACCGCCAAAGCCTCCGCCGCCAAAAGCTCAGAAAACTCGGTCTTCTTGTCCGCCCCCAGCGCCCCTGCGAGATTGTCACGCTTCAAATCCGCCAGGCCAGAGCTTTCGGCAAAATTCTCCCCAACCGCCAAAGCAATCGCCAACGCGCGCCGCAACCCATGCATCACATTGGCTTGCACCGGCGACACCAACGGATCGTCCCCGCCTGCGCCCTCAATACGTTCCACCAGATGCACCCCTTCCGGCCGCGCGGTCGAGCGCGTCACCAACCCCGGCGTGGTGCTGCGAAACCGCCGCCGTGTGCCAATCCCGCTGGACCGCTCCGGCGCGGCAACGGGGTCTTTGCCCTTGGCAATCCGCGGCGTGTGATCAAACCCATCCAGCATCCCCACAGCCGCGTCATAATGCTTGCGAATATCCTCTTCGCGCAGCTCCATCTGATCGTTTGTCAGGCTCATCTCATTTCTACCTTAAGCATATTTTTCAAATTACCACCGACGCTCGCCTTTAGGCGTCACCTGTTGGCTGAAACTCGCACCAACGCTTCTCGCCATAGTCTTCTGGCAACAGTAATCCTTCCCAAGTCCCTGCTGGCCAGCGCTGATCGACATGAGCGATGGCGTACTCAATCATTTGGGCTTCATCGGCCAAGACGAAGGCTACCAGAAAGTCATCAGCCAAGTCGCGGGGGCCGTTCAGAGGTTTGGTGACACAATGAACATCCCCGGCTTTCTGCAACATCCACTCTTTTGGTGCCAATCCACAAGGTAGCTTCCAAACACCTGAAACTTCTTCATAGCCGCAAGTGTTCGGAAAAAACCCGACGTCATTTGCCCAAACCTCAAACTCCGAAAGGCTATCTGAACGTTCCAACGCTTGCTGAAGGTCCTGAAGCTCATCCCAGTCCGCGGCCCGAAAGAACGCAGAGGTGCAAAAAACAGCGACCGTGACCACTATAAAGAAGATGGAGACCCCTTTCATCAATACCGCAACACCCGCCCTTGCGGGCTCACCACATACTTCGTCACACTGCCAAAGCCCGGCGGGTTGAGCTCTTCAAGCGCCTGAAACGGCCGCTGTGGCAGGATGATCGAGCGCTCCATGCTGGTTGCCCCCGTGTCCGCGCCGTGCCCAGCAAAGGGGTCCAGTGCAAAGACCTGCCGCTCCACGCTCCCAAACCAGCCAGAGCGCTCATCCTGCACCCGCTCACTCACCAGATCTTCCGTGGTCCAGGCCAACGTCCAGTCTTCGCCCTCCGGTGCACGTGCTGCCTCCAAAACTTCCCGGATCGGTCCGCTTTGTCGGGTGAAAGCGCTCGAATACATCGGCCCAACATGAATACGGCGTAGCCGCTTGGGATGCAGATCGTCAAAACTCTCATCAAACCCTTTGGCGATGGTCACAAGCTTCAGCCCCGCCACGGCCTGCGCCATCAAATGCGCCTGCACCTCCGGCCACCGCCGCTCATCTTTGGGCAAAGCCCGCCGCCCAGTGTCTTCCAAATCCATCAGGTAAATCGTTGGCAAGTTGATCTGGCTGTCATAGACCGCCCAATGCAGCAAGAACTTGCGCCGCCGCTCTGACAGATTGCCTTGCCAACGCACCTCCGGATGATTCTGTGCCCAGAACAATTCGCCTTTCAGAAGCTCTTCATAATAGAGCCGCTGGCTGAGCGCGAATTGCAGCTTCGTCGGCACTTCCTGATCGCCAATAATGGCGCGCAGCATGTCGTCTTTGAGCTGCTCCGCGCTTGGCATATTGCGCAGATGGCTCTGCGCTTGCTGCGCGTCATTGGCCATCACCAACAGCTCATTGAACATCGGAAAACCGCTCTCCACCGCATCCATAGCAAGGCTGCCAAAGAACTGCCCGGTCGCACGCCCCACCAGCAGATACTTCATGCTCAGTGCTTTGAACGTATAGCCAATCGCCGCCAAATAGCGCGTGAGGATCTCTACCTCATTGTCGCCCAACGCACCTTCAGCCGCCCGCGCCGCCGCCACCTGCGTCAGATGCTCGGTGATGCGCTCAAACTTCTGAAAATACCGCCGCGACGCGCGGGTCTCCATCAAAGCGGTTTGGTCTTTGGTTGTGTCAGTCATTTTCCTCCTCCGGGACACGCAGTGTCACGGATCGTACCTGCCACCGCCGCCCAGAGCCGGCACGAGATAGTTACGCTGGCAACAGTCAAAACCCCTAAAAACTTAAGGTTAGGCAGCGTCAATCCGACAGCCGCCAGCGGGCCCGGGCGCAATCCCACCGCACTAAGTGTCTCAACTTTCACTGGTGGGTCTCCTTCGCTTCAAGAACCCGCGTCTCACCAAAACACTGATAACGATCAATACGGCCAAAAGCGCAGATTCGCCCGCCCACATCAGGGTATCAACTTCAACGCTTTCTTGGCCGACATATGCTGAAACACCAAGAATCTGCAAAAAAAGTAAGGTTATAAAACCCGACCACCACTTGTCGGCTCTCCCTACAAAAAGAGCAGCCACTACATCGACCGTACAGACAATGGAGCGCCATGAAGAACGCCCAAAATTCCCAATATAGGAGTTCGTTACCTTCATGAGATCGGCAGCAAGTTACGCCCCATACAAATTCTTATCGTGCTTCTCGACAATTTTCTGGAACCGACGCGCAAAACGCTCATCCGCCTTGGCTTTCGCTTCCAACACATCGCGCGCAAACACCATGTGTTCTTCATGCGCCTCCATCATGTCTGCCATTTTTTGGTTGGTCGCCGTCCCAATCGCCGCCATAGACGCCTGCGCCTCTTTGTCGGTCTCCACACCAATCTCGTTGATGCGGTGCGCAATGTCCTGCTGCTGCGCCGTCTTAAGCGATTTGGTCAACGCGTCATAGAGCACCACGCGCTGCTTTGTGTCTGTCTGCAGCTTGTTGATCAGCACCATCTGCGTCGCCGCTTGGTTCTGCAGTGAATCAACCCAGGTCTTACCCTTTTCGATATAGCGCTCCAGCGTCTGGCTTTTGGCCAGCTTCACCTGCTCCTGCTGCACCATCTCGTTGTAGGCCTTGTTCAGATCCGCCAACTCGGTCTCAAGTTTGGTGCGCGCCGCCGCGTCTTGTTCAACCGCAATCTTATTCTCAACGGCGATGATATCGGGGTCCATGGCGAGGATCTCCGCCCGCAGGCTTTCCAACTCCCCTACCGTGAATTCGCGTTCATCCAACGTCTCGGTCAGGTTCTGCTCCACCTTCACCTTCTGCTCTTCCAGAACCCCCAATTGGCCCTCCAAAAGCTTGGTGATCACATCCGACTTTGCGATCAAATCTTGCAGCTTGTCATCGATGCTGGCGGTTTTGATCCGCTCGGCACGCATGCTTTCTGATTTGCCGCGGCTGAACACCCCAACAAAAGCTTCCCAGCCGGTTTTGTCGCGCATCTGGTCAAAGTCTTTGGAAAACGCAGCAGTCACGTCATCCAGCCCCATGATCAACTCCGCAATATTGCTGTTCATCACATCTGTGTGCGCATGCACTTCATCCAACGTGGCGTTTTCAATATCGATCGCCACATCCTCGCCGGTCTTCATCTTCGCCCGCGCAGCATCAATACGGCCGGTCAGTTCTGCAATTTTGCTCTGTGCTTCGGCCACTTGCGCCTGAGACTCGCGCACCTGCGTTTCAAAATTCGCCATAAAACACTCCCTCTTTCCAATGTATTGAGCCTGATATGGGTAATGTTACTCACATTTACATCGGACTCGGATTCAATTTGCGCAGAGTGTTGCAAATGTACCCGACAAAAGAAAGAGCTCGTGATGGTACACCCGCTATTGGGGCAATTTGGCACCGCCCCGCACGCTGGCTTCAAGCCCACCTCGCAATTTTTTCATCGATGCGATCACCGTCATCAGTTCCTCTTCAGACATGCCGGTGGCGTCTGCCACGCAACTGGCAATCCCTTTCACTTTGGCCTGCAGGGAGTACCCCTCCTCGGTCAGCGACACACGTACCCGACGCTCATCCTCTGCATCTCTCGCCCGCGCCACCAACCCCGTTCTTTCCATACGCTTAAGCAGAGGCGTCAACGTGCTGCTTTCCAATCCAAGGGCTACGCCGAGCCCGTTTACAGTCTGATCGTCCTGCTGCCACAACAAAACCAGCACCAGAAACTGCGGATACGTCAGCCCGTGCGGCGCCAACAGGGTTTTATAGAGCCGCGAAAACGCATGCTCTGTGCTGTACACTTCAAAACACAGCATGCGCTCCAAGACCGACGGGGGGGCGTTGTTCATATCATATCTCCTTAAGCCCCAAATAAATCGCACGCGATTAAATCGCAAGGATTGACGAATCGAGATGGCAGCATTAAGACGTGCGCAATTAAATCGCACACGACTTAAATTGGAGACGATCATGTTGCAATCCACGCTCTACGCCACCTCGGCCATCGCGACAGGTGGCCGCGAAGGCCACGTCACATCCGTTGACGGGAAATTGGATGTCATGCTGTCCACCCCCAAAGAACTGGGCGGTGCAGGCGGCTCGGGGACCAACCCAGAACAGATGTTCGCCGCAGGGTATGCTGCCTGCTTTCTATCGGCGCTAAAACTGATGGCCAGCCAACAAAACCAAACCCTGTCCGAGGACACATCCGTAACCACAACTGTTGGCATCGGTCCACGCACAGATGGCGGCTTTGGTCTCGACGTTGCCCTGAAAATCGCCATCCCAAGCTTGGACAAAGATGTCGCCGAAAAACTAATCGCGGATGCGCACGTAACCTGCCCCTACAGCCACGCCACCAAAGGCAGCCTGACCATCACGCCTGAATTGGCGTAACCAATCGGCACTCAGCGCCAAACTGGCCGCCCCTAATAGGGCGGCCAAATCGGGTCGCACCCGTCAGGGGGCGTCATTTGGGTCACCCAACAACATTGAACTCTGGCCCATAGGGATAGCCGGTGATGTTCTCATTGCCATCTTCTTTGATGACCAAGATATCATGTTCGCGATATCCTCCGGCACCGGGCTGACCATCTGCAATCGTCAACATCGGCTCCATCGAAATCACCATGCCCGGTTCAAGTACCGTTGGGATATCTTCGCGCAATTCCAACCCGGCTTCGCGTCCGTAGTAATGGCTCAAAACGCCAAAGCTGTGACCATACCCAAAGGTGCGATACTGAAGCAAATCCCGTTCCGCAAAGAAGTCGTTGATCTGTTCCGTCACCTCTGCGCAGCTGGCGCCCGGCTGTAGCAGTGAAATGCCCAATTCATGCGCCCCCACGTTGGCGTCCCAGAGCTTTAGGCTGGCCTCATCCACTTCACCCACAAACAATGTCCGCTCCAAAGCTGTATAGTAGCCGGAGATCATCGGAAAAGTGTTCAGAGATAAGATGTCCCCTCGCTGCAGCTTACGAGACGTTACTGGATTGTGCGCCCCATCCGTGTTGATACCGGATTGGAACCACACCCATGTGTCACGGTACTCTGCGTCTGGAAACCGTTTGGCGATCTCCAATTCCATCGCATCTCGCCCCGCCATCGCCACATCAATCTCGCGGACACCTTCTTTGATGGCATCTCGGATTGCATAACCGCCAACGTCCGCAACAGCAGCGCCTGCACGGATCAATTCAATCTCCGCAGCACTTTTGTGCATCCGCTGCCGCATGGTCGGCTCGTAAAGGTCAACCACGTTTGACGGCGCAAG
Source organism: Shimia sp. NS0008-38b (assembly GCF_040370365.1). NCBI lineage: Bacteria > Pseudomonadati > Pseudomonadota > Alphaproteobacteria > Rhodobacterales > Roseobacteraceae > Shimia > Shimia sp. NS0008-38b. The sequence goes on from NZ_BAABWQ010000002.1 coordinate 662,444, forward strand.
AAAACTCTGCATTTTACCCTGCTGCAACAGCGTCAAGTGATCGCTTTCAAAACCAATCACGGCACGCGCGCCGGTGATAGATTTGATCGCACGCCAGTAGTTGTCGCGCTGCCAATCCGTGTAAGTGATGTTGTCACCGTAGCACCGTCGCCAAGGCTGTCCTGCGTCAATGCCTGCGGAGATCGTCACACACTCCGTTGGCGTGACCACCACCGCATAGGGTCGACCGAAGGCGCAATAAGTGAATCCCGAATAGTAAGACACATTGTGCATCGACGTGAAGACAGCCGCATCGACACCCTGCTCTGACATGATGGCGCGCAGCCCGGCCACGCGCGCAGCATACTCGGCTTCCGCAAATTGCAGCGGGGCTTTTTCACCATTGTGAAAACGATAGAATTCTGGACGTGCAGTCATTTTGACCTCCGATAAAAGAGGTCCCGGCGTTCAGGACTGGAAAGAATCAAGCGCATTTCAAAGGAAATGTGGCGACGCCATCGCCGGTGCTTGATGGCTTTTTGCCAAAGACCAAACCGCAAAGACAACAAGATTCCGACATTCAGAGCCCACCCGCGACCTTGCGCCCAAAAATTCCGCGCCTACTGTGACAGGCAACAGGAGGCGCGCCATGCAAACCGGACCCCGAAATCTGATTACAGACGTCGCAGGTCTGCGCGTCGGAAATGCCCAAGACTCCACGATCAAGACCGGGACAACCGTTTTGGTCGCAGATGCGCCGTTTACCTGTGGCGTTTCCGTGATGGGGGGCGCACCGGGCACGCGCGAAACCGACCTTCTGGCACCCGACAAGACTGTACAACAAGTGGACGCGCTGACCCTGTCCGGCGGCTCCGCTTTTGGGTTGGACGCCCCTTCCGGCGTCGCGGATGCACTGCGCACCCAAGGGCGCGGCTTTCCGGTTGGTGATCAGACCGTCCCCATTGTGCCGGGCGCGATTCTGTTTGATCTGCTCAATGGCGGCGACAAAAACTGGACCGAAAACCCGTACAAAGCCCTCGGCAAAGCGGCGCTGGAAGCGGCGTCGCCAGACTTCAATCTGGGCTCCTTTGGCGCGGGGACTGGTGGCACACTTGCATCGCACAAAGGTGGGCTCGGCTCTGCCTCTATGGTCCTGCCATCTGGCCACACAGTTGGCGCGTTGGTCGCTGTAAACGCCATTGGGGACGCTTCTCCGGATGGGGCGCATTTCTGGGCCGCCCCATGGGAAATAGAGGAGGAATTTGGCGGAAAAGGACTGATATCATCCCCCGCCACAGACTTCCCCAAAATCAAAGGCGCAACCCAAAACACCACCATCGCCATCGTGGCCACGGACGCAGATCTCACCCAAGCTCAATGTACCCGCATGGCCACCGCAGCTCACGACGGCATGGCGCGCGCGCTGGTGCCATCTCATACCCCGATGGACGGCGATTTGATCTTTGGGGTGAGCATGGGCACGATGCCTTTAAGCGCCGAGCAGACCAACACCATTTGGTTCGGCCATGCCGCCGCCACATGCCTTGCACGCGCCATCGCGCGAGGTGTTTGGCTGGCCACTCCAGCGACCGGCGATACACATCCTTGCTTTAGCGCCTAAGCAAACAACATCCGCGCCATATCACTGTCTGGATCGGCAAAGGCATCAATCACATCAAAGTGGTGCTTGCCGCCTGCCACAATCATATCACAGCCCCACGCGTCCGCCAGCCACCGCGCTTGATCAAGAAACACAGGACGCTCTTGTGCGCCCACAAGAACGGTCACTTCAATGCCGTTCCGGGCCGGCAATAGCATTGGGCTTTCCGCATCACATTCCGCGTCATCTAGCTTCAAATCTGCATTCATCGAGGTCTTCATCAAAGGCCGCAAATCAGACACCGGCGAAATTGGAACAACCCGCGTGATCCGTCCGGCCACACCCTCCGGCAAAACCCCTTCACACATCATCCGTGCTACCAAATGGCCCCCAGCAGAGTGCCCAGCCAGCAGGATCGGCCCAGCAACGACCTCCGCCGCCGCGTTTACAGCTGCGGCAATCTGCTGGGTGATCTCGGAAATGCGCACTTTGGGAGCAAGCTCATATGAAGGCAGCGCCACCGCCCAACCATGCACAACCGCAGCCCGTGCAAACTGGCTCCAATAAGATTTATCAAATCGAAGCCAATACCCCCCATGCACAAACACCAACAAGCCCTTTGGCGTGCTTTCAGGCCGGATCAAATCGAACTTGAGGCGATCTCCGTCGCCATATGGCACGTCCACCTCTGCGTTGGTTTCCAAACGATACGCAGCGGCCTCTTTGGCCCACCGTGGCGGAAAATCCGCCGCACCCGAAATATAGGCAGCGTTCGCATAAGCATCATCCCAGTCCATTGTCTTTCTCCCCTGTGCCACGCCACTTTGCTTCAATGTACTTCAAACTTCAAATACCTTTCGGCACCCCGAAAACTACGCCCTTAACAATTCTGTCACCCTACCGTTACGGACCCGTCATCTGCACATGCGACCCACGCGACATTATAAACATGGAGATGCCAAATGTTGCTTCGCAGCCTTTGCCTGACGTCGGCTCTTGCCTTGACCGCTGGTCACGCCGTCGCAGATATGAATTTCAACCGCATCGCTTCGTTCCCTGTTGTTAAAAACATGGCCGATGGCGAAGACACCAAACGCGAAACCTCCCCTGAAATCATCGCCGCCACAGCTGACGGCATGACCTTGGTTTACACTGACAGCCCCTTGGGCGCACTTGGACGGATCGACATCACGGATCCCACCAACCCTAAGCCATTGGGCAACATCGCGCTGGACGGCGAACCCACGTCGGTTGGCGTTGTGGGTGATCTCGCCCTCGTTGGCGTGAACACCTCTGAGAGCTACACAGCGCCGTCCGGCGTGCTACAGGCGATCAACATTGCCGACGGCACTGTGGTGACATCCTGTGACCTGGGTGGTCAGCCCGACAGCGTTGCGATCGCACCGGACCACAGCTTTGTGTCCGTCGCCATTGAAAACGAGCGCGACGAAGACCTCGGCGACGGCCGCACCGGCCAAATGCCCGCCGGTATGCTCGCAATGGTCGACCTCAAAGACGGTGCTCTGGACTGTGAAACTCTGAGTTTTGTCGACATGACCGGCTTGGCTGAGGTCTCCCCGGAAGATCCAGAGCCCGAATACGTGTCGATCAACAACCTTGGTGAAACCGTTGTCACTCTTCAGGAAAACAACCACATGGTTGTTGTTTCCAAAGACGGGGTGATACTCAACCACTTCTCCGCAGGCACAGTTGATTTAGAGGGCATCGACGCCACGGACGAGCGCGGCGCGTTGATCTTCACCGAGTCTCAGAAAGGCCGGTTGCGCGAACCTGATGCCGTGACTTGGATTGATGACACCCACTTTGCGACAGCCAACGAAGGGGACATGGATGGCGGCTCACGCGGCTGGACCATCTTCAGCAAAGACGGCACCGTTGTGTATGAAAACGGCACCGACTTTGAAAAGGCCATCATCCAGATCGGTCACTACCCTGACAAACGCTCTGACAGCAAAGGCGTTGAGCCTGAGAGTGTGACTTTCGCAACATTCGACGGCACACCTTATGTGTTTGTGGGGGCTGAGCGCGCTTCTGTTGTCGGTGTCTACGACGTGACCAACCCAGCAGCTCCGGTTTTGAAACAGCTGCTGCCATCCGGTGTTGGACCAGAAGGCTACGTGGCCATTCCAGAGCGCAACCTGCTGATCTCCGCCAACGAGAAAGACCTCATTGAAGACAACGGCGCACGGGCTCACGTGATGTTGTTTGAATATCAGGACGCTCCGGCAACCTACCCGCACTTGACATCCGAAGGTGCTGACGAACTGATCGGCTGGGGCGCAATCTCTGGCATGGTGGCAGACAAGGACGGCATCGTTTGGGCTGTGAATGACAGCTTCTACGGCTTCCAGCCATCGATCTTTAAGATCGACACCAACCAAACACCGGCCAAAATCGTGGACGTCATTCGCGTGACGCGCAACGGCACACCAGCACAGAAACTGGACCTCGAAGGCATCACGCTGGACGGCAAAGGTGGCTTCTACGTGGCGTCTGAGGGCCGCACCGAGCGCTTGATCCCACACGCAATCTACCACGTTGCCGCAGACGGTTCGATCCAGAACCTGAAAGGCGAATTTGGCATCCCCGCAGAGCTGGCAGCCGCTGAAAAACGCTTCGGCTTTGAAGGCGTCACCAAAATTGGCGACACCCTGTGGATGGCAGTTCAGCGCGAGTGGAAAGACGACCCAAAGAACCACGTGAAACTGGTGTCCTACGACCTCAACACCAAAGAATGGGGTGCCGTGCACTATCCAAAAGCTGAGCCAGCAACGGGCTGGGTGGGGCTGTCGGAAATCGTGTACCACGCCGATTGGGTTTACATCGTGGAGCGTGACAACCAACACGACCACCGGGCTGTAACCAAGAAGATCTACCGCGTTCCTGCCTCCGAAATGGTGCCTGCAGCACTGGGTGGCCCACTTCCAGTGGTCAATAAAACTCTGGTGCGTGACCTGCTGCCTGACCTGACATCTACCGGCGGCTACGTGCTGGATAAGGTTGAAGGCCTTGCCATCATGGAAGATGGCACCGCCTTCTTCTCCACCGACAACGACGGTGTGGATGACCACTCGGGCGAAACCATTTTCGTGAACATTGGCAACATCGAACCTGCTGCCAACTGATCTGTCGCTGCCCGTCAGACAGACCGGGCCTCATTGTCGCAAGACAGTGAGGCCTATGCTTTTAAACGGGCCAAAAACAGATACGTGGTCACGCAAATAGCCGACAGGCTTCCGGTCCAGATCAGGGCGGTCTGAAATCCCAACCAATCCGCCAACACGCCAATGGCGCCCGCCCCAAGTGCCGCCCCACCGGCAGCCACAACAGCCCAAAGGCTCATCACCCGTCCGCGCATGTCATCCTCCAGATCAAGCTGAACGGCGGTCTGGATCGAAATCGCCGTTAACGTTGTGACAAAGGACATGCATGCCGCCACGGTCAATGCCATGCCCCATGTTCCCGCCATCCCAAGCAGCACCACCAAAAACAGGCCCATCACAATCGACAACCGCGACAAAAATGGCAAACGTCCAGGTGCCTGTGGTGGCAACGCCGCTTGGGAAAACCCGCCCAGAACCGCCCCGGCGCCACTGACGCTGGTCAAAAGTCCCAGCCCATCAGCCCCGCGCCCAAAGACACCATCCGCAAGCGGTGGCAGGACTTCCAACGCGCCGCGCGCCACCAAACCCAAAGCGCCGCCCAAAAACATCGCCTCTCGCACAGGGGCGGCTTGCCAGACATAGCGCAGCCCCGTCAGCAGCGCCTTAAAAAACGGCTCGGGCGCATGGCCTGTGTCTCGTCTGGGCCGCACTGTCACACGAGTCAAAACAAACAGGTACGGCACAAACAACAGCCACTGCACCATCAACGTATGGCCCACGCCAATCGTGGCAATCAGCACCCCGCCAACAGCGGGCCCCACCATACGCGCAACGTTGAAGTTGATCGCCACAATGGTCACAACCGAGCTGACATATTCACGCCGCACCAATCGCGGCGTCAGCGCCATACGCACCGGATGGTTCGCCGCCATCACCACACCAATCAGCAACGATAGAATTGCCAGCATCAATGGTGTTTCTTTCCCCAATGACACCAACGCCCAGAGCAACAGACATAGTAGAAAATTGCTCCCCTGAACCACCAGAATCGCGCGTTTCACACTTACCCGATCGACCAAGACGCCAAACAGCGGCGACAGCACAATGGCTGGTGCAAACAGCAACATCGCCACCAAACCCACAAAGCTTGGCGCCCCTGTCATCTCCCACGCCAACCATCCCATGGCCACGCGCTGCATCCACAATCCCAACAGCCCAAAGGCCGCACCAAACACATAGGCTCGGAAATTGCCCGACTTCAAAGCCCCAAGGTTCACGTGCCACTCCAATTTTTTGAAAACACGCGCCACCTTGACTTGAACAAATGGAGAACACAACCCCAAAGAGAAACGCGCGCCCCAACGGGACGCGCGCCTGACAACAAGGGAAGGATTATGTCAGTTCAGGGAGGGTTAGTTGACCGCCTTAGCGTCAACAACGTCTTGCTCAACGGCTTTGGCGCCGCCGGTGGAAATCTCGATCCGACGTGGTTTGAGCGCCTCCGGGATTTCGCGCTGCAACGCGATGTGCAGCATGCCGTCTTCATGGCTTGCACCTGTCACACGCACATGGTCCGCGAGATGGAAGCGACGTTCAAAGGCACGAGTGGCGATACCACGGTGCAAATACGTCTTGCCAGTCGGCTCATCGCCTTTCTTCGCAGTCACGATCAAAGAGTTTTCTTTGACCTCAAGGCTCAAGTCAGCAGCTGAAAACCCAGCCACAGCCAGCGAGATGCGATACGCATCATCGGCAGTCTTCTCGATGTTATAAGGGGGGTAGCTCGGCTGAGCCACGTCGTTGGACAGAACGCGGTCCATCATGTTTGCCAGTTGGTCAAAACCAACGGTCGACCGGTACAGGGGTGCCAGATCAAAAGTGCGCATGGGTTATCCTCCATTGAGCGACAACAATATGTTAGATGCCTTCCATTCGGACAGGCTGTGGTATGTGAGACCCGATCATCGGCGCCTCATGTTACTCAATCTGGGAAGGTATTTTGGGGTTTCAACCCCCGTCGGCCCGGATAAATTTTGCACCGGTGCCAGACCTGTTACCAATCTGAATCCGCTTTGCCCCTCCAGTGGAGCGCACCGACGGGGCGTCCTCCACTCGCAACCGGCGTTTTAGCTCTGCCACAGCGTCAGTCAACGCCATACCATAGGACCGCTTTATGCCCTCTGCCGTTTCACCAGTGGCAGAAATCACCGACAATATGCGCATACGGTTTCCATGGCGCACAAACACCGGCGCGCCCGATGACCCGTAGGTCACATCGCAATCCAGCGTCAAAAGACCCCAGCCTTGGCTCAAAACAGAGCAATCTCGCTGCCATGACAGGTGCTCGCTGCGACCACGCCCATAGCTGAGCACCGACACTTCGTCGCCATCTTGAGGGTCCGTATGGATGACAAATGGATCAGCAACATCGCTTAATATCGGCGCGGACAAACGCAGCAGGGCCACATCGTGACGCATCATTTGAGGTCGAATTTTGGGGCTCGCATCGTCCAGATATCCGGCATCGACAACCACACGGTCCACACCCCGTTCTGCCAATGCGACGCCCTCCACATATCCTGCACGAAAGGTGATTTTGTCCGCGGCAACGCGCTTCCCTTCACCGTCAAAAAGACAATGCGCGGCCGTCAAAACCTGATCCGGTGCAATCAAAGCCGCGGAACAATACCCTGTGGTCGCCAAATCAAGTCGTCCCAAGGCTTCCCACCCAAGCAAATCTGCCCGCGTGCGTAAGGGTTGAAGACGTTGCTCTGAAACTGCGGGCAACGCCGAAATCAACGCAACCAACACACTAAGAATAATTGGAAAACGCATAAGACACTCTCTCAACGCCTAAGGTAGACATGCCGAATTAGGGGCGAATGAATTTCGCACCGGTGCTATTGCGGTCTTGAAGCGGGCTCAACTTGCGCACTTTTGGCGATGTGTCATTTTGCGCCGCATAAAGCTCTGCCAAGCTATGATCCAACGCTGCGCCCAGCGCGACTTTGTCGCCGCGCACTTCAGCCTTGGCCGCAACCACAGAGGCAATCCGCACTGCGCCATCTTCAAAGACAAATACCGGCGCCCCGCTGCTGCCAAAATCAATGTTGCAGGACAGCACGTATATCCCGCGCTGACGGCCCATCACTTGGCACATTTCTTGAAATGACGGTGCCTCTTCGCGACCTACAGCGTAGGACACCACGCCGATATGGGCCCCCTTGCGCAGACCTGATGCGGTCTCAAATGGCAAAATCGTTGTGTTGCGAATGGGGTGGTGCAGTTCCAGCAACGCCAAATCGTTCTGAATGTTGCTGATCTCAGACTTCAATGCGGGCACATACTTTGGATGTGCAATGGCGCGACGCACAGAGCGATATGCCTCTGCCCGCCCGTTGCGCCATCCTGCGCGAAACTCAATCTGCGCCACGTCATGGCGCTTGCCCGTTTCTTTTTCATACAAACAATGCGCCGCCGTCAGCACCAAATCGGGAGCGATCAAAGCACCTGTGCAAAAACCGCGACCGTCTAATTCCAAACGGCCTACCGCGCCCCAATCCCGACTGTCTTCTCCGGTATCAAGCCTTTGCAGAGCGGAATCTTGCGCCACCACAAAGGTCGCGCAAAACGCAGCCAACACAAATGTTAAAAGCCGAACCACCATCAGGTCTCCACCAGAATGCCAAGTCATTGGTACATGACCTATCTCTCGCCTAAGGCGGAAATAGGGCGCGACGATGTCACAGCCTTCTTCTGGGTTGCAAGCGCGCCAGCTTAGCGCAGAATTGGGATCTCCGGAACTTTCTTACCCGGTTCCGTCAACGCCCGTGGCTGTGGACCACCCGTGGCCCAATCCAGCAATTCAACCGTATGTACAATCGGCACGTCTGTCGCGCTGCCTATCTGCATCATGCACCCAATGTTGCCGGCCGCAATAATATCAGGGTTTTTCGCTTCCAAAGTCCTGACTTTGCGTGCCTTCAGCTGCCCTGAAATCTCCGGCTGCATCAGATTGTATGTGCCCGCTGACCCACAACACAAATGACTGTCTGCGGGTTCAACCACAGTGAAACCGGCCTTTTTGAGCAGCTCTTTGGGGAAGGTCTTGATCTGTTGTCCATGCTGCAATGAACACGCCGCGTGATACGCCACAACCGTGTGTTTCGCGTCGCCTTCTGGCAGGTCCAGCTTCATCAACACCTCAGACACATCCATCGCGAGTCCACTGACGCGAGAGGCATCTTCGGCAAGCGGGTCATTGCGGAACATATGCCCGTAGTCTTTCACCGTTGTGCCACAGCCCGAGGTGTTGATCACAATCCCGTCCAACCCGGCGCCATCCATCTCCGCACACCACGCCGCAATGTTCTTGGCTGCCGTCGCATGGCTTTCCTTGGCTTTGCCCATGTGGTGGGTCAGTGCACCGCAACAGCCCGCACCCTCTGCCACAACCACTTCACAGCCCAACCGCGTGAGCAAACGAATGGTAGCATCGTTGATATCAGTGTTGAGCGCTTTCTGCGCGCAGCCCGTCATCAACGCCACGCGCATTTTCTTCGTCACAACCGGAGCAAAGCTCTGAGGATCATCATTGCGACTCACTGGCGGGATTGACCGGGGCGCCATATCCAGCATCGCTTTCAGGCGCGCATCTGGCATCAAAAATCGAAACGGTCGGCCGATTTTGGCGCCAATCAACGCCCACCGAAAGCGCATCGGGTAGGGCAGAATCTGCGCCAGAATCCAACGCAGGGCACGATCCGTGAAAGGCCTCTTGTAGGTGTTTTCAATGTACTCACGCGCATGATCTACCAGATGCATATAATGCACCCCACTGGGACAGGTGGTCATACAAGCCAAACAGCTCAAACAACGGTCTATATGCATGACCGTCTTGGCGTCCGGCACACGCTCGTTCTCTAGCATATCTTTGATCTGGTAGATTCGCCCCCGCGGGCTGTCCAACTCGTCGCCAAGCACTTGATATGTCGGGCAAGTCGCCGTGCAGAACCCACAGTGCACACAGGCACGCAAAATGTCATTAGCGCGCTGAATACCCGGATCTTTAAGCTGGTCATCGGTGAATGTCGTTTGCATCTGCCTACCCCATCAATCCCGGATTCAAAATTCCGCGCGGATCAAACTGCGCCCGCAACCCATTGCTCAACGCGGCCAAAGGCGCAGGCTCCGGCTGAAACACAGCCAGTGACTTCCGTGTAGCCTCAGAGCCGCGCACCAAGGTTGCGTGCCCATGAAAATCAACCTGCCGCGCATCAACGCCCTCCGGCATCTTCACCCAAACCAATCCGCCACCCCAATCGTACAGAACCACCAAATCCGGTTGCGCGGCACGTAGATTTGCCACCACGCCTGACGCCTCACTTGGCTTTACGGAAAACCGCCACACGTCCCCGACAGTATTGTGCATCACCGCCACATCCCGCACCCAGGTCCATCCAGCGGCCACCCGGTCGGGATCACGCTCAACAGAGACCTCACCACCAAAACTGCTCAAAACATCCGTCAGCTTTGCTGCGCGATACGCCACAGAGGCCTCAAGGCCCTCAATCCGGATCATCGTCACCGGATGCCCATCCGCACCAACAGGCGCATGTGCGGCTCCGCTTACATCATAGGGCGAGCCCAACGCCGCGCTCATCGCGCTCACAGCATCCACCTCAGACAGGCCGTGTACCAAAACACAGCCCACCGCCTCCGGCATCGCCTGCACCTTTAAACTCACCTCGCTGAGAACACCCAACGTGCCCCAGCTTCCAGCCATCAGCTTTACCAGATCGTAGCCTGTAACATTCTTCATCACCCGCCCACCGTTCTTAAGCGCGCGCCCGGCCCCATCAACAAACCGCACACCCAAAAGGCTGTCGCGACAGGCCCCCACCTGAATACGGCGCGGCCCACTCACATTGGCGGCCACAACGCCACCAATTGTCGACACACCGTCCCCACCCAGAAGCCCCCGATGATCCATCGGCTCAAACGCAAGCCGCTGTTTCTCAGAGGCCAAAGTTGCCTCAATCTCCGCCACCGGTGTTCCAGCCCCAGCAACAAGTGTCAGCGCCCCCGGCTCATAGAGCGACACGCCTGACAGGCCGCCTGTGGACAATACGGCCCCTGCGACCGGCGCACCGATGTCCCGCGTGCCGCCGCCTTGAATACGCAACGCGGCCGTCGCACCCGCCACCATATCGGCCAATTCGGCCTCACTTTTTGGTCTCATCATCTTCTTCTGGCCTCAAAAATCAGGTGGGCACACCAAGGGTGTGACGGGGGCAGCGCCCCCTCCTTATATCGATCACGCTACCGCCATGCGCCGCGTTTCACTGGATGCCAGCGGGAACACTTTGGCAGGGTTCAACAGCCATTTCGGATCGAACACGTCTTTCACAGCCATCTGGATGTCCAAATCTGCGGGCGCATATTGATCCACCATCAAGTCCCGTTTCTCGATGCCAACACCGTGCTCGCCGGTCAGACAACCGCCAACCTCCACGCATAGGCGCAAAATATCCGCCCCAAAGGCTTCACATTTCTCCAAATCACCAGGTTTATTGGCATCAAACAGGATCAAAGGATGCATATTGCCATCGCCAGCGTGAAACACGTTGCCAACGTCCAACCCGTATTCTTTGCTCAGCTCACCAATCCTGCGCAGCACGTAGGGCAGCTGGCTCACCGGAATGGTGCCATCAAGACACATGTAGTCGTTGATCTGCCCCATCGCCCCAAAGGCGGATTTGCGTCCTAGCCAAATGCGCGCGCTTTCATCTGCGCTGCGGCTTTCGCGCAATTCTACCGGATTGTGCGTCCGCGCAATCGCAAGAATACGCTCCAATTGCGCGGCAATCTCTTCTTCGGATCCTTCGACCTCGACAATCAGCAAGGCCTCGCAATCAGGATACCCGGCACCAGCAAATGCCTCGGTCGCACGAATACAAGGCCGATCCATAAACTCAATCGCCACCGGCAAGATGCCCGATTTGATAATGTCAGATACGCATTCCCCAGCAACTTCATTGCTGTCAAAGCCCATCAACACCGGCCGCGCACCTTCCGGTTTGTGCAAGATGCGCAACGTCGCTTCTGTCACAACACCCAACTGGCCTTCGCTGCCGCAGATCACCCCAAGAAGGTCCAACCCGCTCGCGTCAAGATAAGCACCACCAATTTCAACGATCTCGCCCTCCATGGTCACCATGGTCACGCCCATCAAATTGTTGGTCGTTACGCCGTATTTCAAACAATGCGCCCCACCGGAGTTCATGGCGATGTTTCCCGCAATCGCGCATGCAAGCTGACTGGACGGATCAGGCGCATAGAAAAACCCCTCTTCCTCCACCGCGCCAGATACGCTCAAATTTGTGCGGCCTGTTTGAACGCGGATTGTTCTATTCGCGTAATCAGCCTCCAAAACTTCGGTCATGCGCGCAACGCCAAGGATCACCGAATCCGCGGTCGGCATCGCACCACCTGCCAAAGAGGTGCCGGCGCCACGCGGCACCACAGGAACACCCTCGGCATGACAGACCTTCAAAACCGCGGCGACCTCTTGAGTAGAGCTCGGCAGCACCGCCGCCAGGGGCGGACAGCGATATGCTGTTAGGGCATCACATTCATAGGCGCGCGTTTCCGATTCCTCAAAAATCACCGCACTGCGCGGCAACACGTCCTGCAACTGCGCCACAACACGCGCTTTCTTTGCCAAGACTTCGGGGTTCGGTGCTGGCATTTCCATGGCGGGCCTCCCTTTCAATTGGTAAACTAATATAACCAATATTGCAGGCTGGCAAGCGTCATCACATCACGCTACTGTGCCTTTATGACTATCGACATGCTCATTGCCCAATTCTCGCGCCTAGATGCCGCCGCTGTGCTCACCACTCTTCTGGCATGGTTCGCGACCACACACCTCATTGAAAACCCTCCCAAAAACCGACCTTCGGTCTCCCGCCTTATGGCGTTCTATCGACAAGAATGGATGGTGCATTACGTGGAACGCAATGTGCGGGTCTTTGACGCACAGATCATGGGAAACCTGCGCCAAAGCACCGCATTTTTTGCGTCGTCATCCATGATCGCAATTGGTGGTTTGGTGGCATTGATTGGTAATACTGACCAAATTGCCGGTGTCACCAAAGACCTGACACAAACGGCTGAACCCGAATTCGTTTTGGAACTGAAACTTGTGCTTATCTTGGTCTTTATCGGCAATGCATTTTTGAAATTTGTTTGGTCACATCGGCTTTTTGGCTACTGCGCCGTCTTAATGGCTGCCGTTCCAAACGACGCAAATCACCCCGCCGCACTCTCGCGCGCTCAAAAGGCTGGCGCCATCAACATAACCGCCTCACGCAGCTTCAACCGGGGCATCCGCGCGATTTACTTTGGGCTTGCAGCCGCCGCGTGGCTTCTCGGTCCGATCATGTTGATGCTGGGTGTGTGCGTTACAGTGATCGTCTTGGGACGTCGCGAATTCGCGTCGCAATCTCGCGCTGTCTTGCTCCAAGAGCCACGCTAGCAAACGATGTGCGTGGTGAAAGATTCCCTCTGGGAATGATCTTTTCGGCGGCCTACACCCGATGATAGGGCGCCCCAGCCAAAATACTGGCCGCCCGATACAATTGCTCACTCAGCATCACCCGCGCCAACATATGTGGCCAGACCATCTTACCAAAACTCAGCTTCGCATCTGCGCGGGCACGTAATGCGGGCGCAATGCCATCTGCGCCACCGATCACAAAGGCAAGATCGCTGCGACCATCGTCACGCCATCCGGCCAGCATGTTGGAGAACTCAGGGCTGCTCATGAGCTTGCCACGTTCATCGAGCGCGCAAATCACAGCCCCTTTCGGAATCACGCCAGCAAGCAACCCTGCCTCGGCACTCATACCGCCGCCCTTTCGATCATCCACCTCATGCACCGCAACCGGCCCAAGCCCCATGGCTCGGCCCGTACGGTCAAACCGCTTAAGATAGTCGTCAAGAAGGTCGCGCTCAGGGCCGGGGCGAAGCCGCCCGACGGCGCAGATATGCACCTTAAGTGCCATGCCATTCCCTCTGGCTTCGGCCTACGACACCGCGTAGGCCGTCAGATCATGCAGAGCCGCCAGGCACCCACATTTTCTCAAGCTGATAGAAGTCACGCACTTCTGGACGGAAGATATGCACAATCACATCACCGGTATCCACAAGCACCCAATCACCAGTGTCTTTGCCTTCAACCTTTGAAGCGCGGTCAAACTCATGTTTGAGACGTTCAACCATCTTTTCAGCCAAAGCCACCACCTGACGCGAGGAGCGCCCGGAGCAGATCACCATGTAATCGCCAATAGACGTCTTTCCGCGCAGGTCGACCTGCACAATGTCTTCGGCCTTATCTTCATCCAGAGAGGTGAGAATACGGGCAAGCAGTGCTTCGCTTGTCGCATCCGGAGAGTCCGACGTCACAATCGGACCTGTGTCAGTAGCATTTGCCACGTCAGTGTTAAGAGACAGAAGTCTGCCCTCCATATAGCACACCGCAAAACCCCGGTGCCGGGTGTAATTTCAAGATAGCACCGGTTGATCGATTTCTCAACGAAAGGCAAGCGAATTTCGCGCCGATACAAAAAGAGACTGCACAAAACATGAGCTTTTTGCACCCAACACAACTCAGGAGCTTAGCTCGTTGCTGGCGAAAGACACCCATATCCCGGCAAGACCTCGAGCCAAATGAAGCTGGCTAGCGGCTGGCCTCCGCTGGAGTCTCTTCCAACATGCGCACTTCGCGCTGTGGGAATGGCAACGAAATCTCATGTAATTTAAACGCATCCCAAAGCGCCAGATAGACATTGCCACGGATGTTGGTCAGCCCGCCGGTTGGGTCCTCGATCCAGAACCGGAGAACATAATCAACGCTGCTGTCACCAAACCCCACAATATGACAAACGGGTGTGTTGGGATAAGTCAGCACGCGCCCCACGGATTTTGCAGCCTCTACAGCCACTTTCCGAACCAAATGCGGGTCATCGCCATAAGCCGTGCCAAAAAAGATATCGAGCCGAACATAGGCATCTGAATGGGACCAATTTACCACTTGATTGGTGATCAGATCTTCATTTGGGATCAAAAATTCTTTGCCGTCGCGTGTGACCACGCTGATGTAGCGCGCGCCCAAAGAGTTGATCCAGCCAAACGTTTCCCCCAACGAAATCACATCGCCAGGCTTGATTGACTTGTCCATCACAATGATCAGCCCGGACACAAGATTGGACACCACTTTTTGCAAACCGAATCCAAGCCCCACACCGATGAAACCGGTCAGAAAGGCAAGTCCTTGCAGATCAAAGCCAATGATTTTCAGCCCAACAAAGAACGCGGTCGCATAGATGAACACTTGGAGCAACTTGCCAAACAGCACCCGCATTGAAGGTGAAATGTCTTCGCTGCTTTTGAGCCGCGCATCTGCTTGCCGAGACACCAAGCGTGTCACTGCAAAAGTGAGCCCCAACAACAGCAGAGCCTGAGCAATCATCCACAGCGAGATCCGGGTTTCGCCAAACACCAAAGCCATACTGTCCATCAGCCGCACAGCATCTGCCCGCAGCCCCGTCAGCACCAACGTCACCCAAATCCAAGCGCCATACCGTAGGAACGTTCGCAACGTAGTGTTCTGAACCACGCGCAACACCACAACCACAACCAGCCAAGCCAAGGCCAGATTGGCGAGCCCCACCAACAGATAGGACCGGCTGGGCCATGTGACCGCACGCATCACCCAAACAGTAAACCATATCAAAGCGTTAAACACGATCAACGACATGCGTCGATGCACCATCATTGCATAGCGATACCGCAGTTTGGACCACCCGTCGCGCGTCTTGAGCCAGTCATAAAATCGCGGTTTTAGGATCATCGAAACCACAAGCGCCGCTGCCAGCAACAGCAATGCGATCAAGATCTGATACGCCGCCCATGGCCGCAGCAATGTTTCCGAAAAATCGACCACTCGCCCCCATATGACCATGGCGATTTCTGTGGTTTCGGTGGTGTTCTCTTGCGGAGGGGTGGCCACAACATCGCGCGCAACACCTGCGATGCGGTCCAGTTCGGATTGCGCTGTCTCTGTCACAGCTTCCGACGTCGTCGTTGTCTCTTCTTCCATTGCCGCATACTTGCATGACCACGCCCCCCGCTGCAACGCACCAGTGCCGCGACATAGAAGCCGTCATTTGCCCGATCTCCTCTTCTGCTTGAAGGAATCTGTCGGCCCGTGTAAGCGGGGAGCATGAAACGCATCTATGACATCGCCGACCGCGCCTTTTTGCCTTGGCGCTTCTTCGGCCAATCAAAATCCGTCATCGCCGCGCTATGAGCTTGCGGCGCAGCACAGCTGCGCCTTTCTGACAGCCATACACTTCAGCTACAAAAACAGAATGGAGAGGACCCATGTCCCCCAAAACGCTCTACGATAAAATCTGGGATGCCCATGTCGCACACGAAGCCGACGATGGCACCTGCCTGCTCTATATCGACCGCCACTTGGTCCACGAAGTGACCAGCCCGCAGGCCTTTGAAGGTTTGCGCATGGCCGGTCGCAAAGTGCGCGCGCCAGAAAAAACCATCGCTGTACCAGATCATAACGTCCCGACAACCGAAGGCCGTAACGATCCTACACAGATGACCGAAGAAAGCCGCATTCAAGTGGCTGCGCTGGACACCAACGCAAAAGAATTTGGCGTGCACTACTACCCGGTGTCGGACGTGCGTCAGGGCATCGTGCATATCGTTGGCCCAGAGCAAGGCTGGACATTGCCCGGCATGACCGTGGTCTGCGGCGACAGCCACACAGCCACACACGGCGCGTTTGGTGCGCTGGCCCATGGCATCGGCACATCCGAAGTTGAGCACGTTCTGGCGACACAAACGTTGATCCAGAAGAAATCTCTCAACATGAAGGTTGAGATCACCGGCAAGCTGAAGCCCGGCGTGACCGCCAAAGACATCACGCTGGCTGTGATTGGGGAAACCGGCACCGCTGGCGGCACCGGCTATGTCATCGAATATTGCGGCGAAGCGATCCGCGATCTGTCGATGGAAGGCCGCATGACCGTCTGTAACATGGCCATCGAAGGTGGCGCCCGCGCGGGCCTGATCGCGCCGGATGAAACCACATACAACTACGTTAAAGGCCGCCCACACGCGCCCAAGGCCGGTGCGTTTGAACAAGCGCTTGAATACTGGAAGACGCTCTTCACCGACGAAGGTGCGCATTTTGACAAAGTTGTCACGCTGAAAGGCGAAGACATCCAGCCGGTTGTGACTTGGGGCACCTCGCCCGAAGATGTGCTGCCAATCACAGGCGTTGTGCCACACCCCGAAGATTTCGAAGGCGGTAAGATCGACGCCGCGCGTCGTTCCATCGAATACATGGGGCTGACACCAGGTCAGAAGCTGACCGACATCGAAATCGACACCGTGTTCATCGGGTCCTGCACCAACGGCCGGATCGAAGATTTCCGCGCTGTGGCTGACGTGGTCAAAGGCAAGAAAATCAAAGACGGTATGCGGGCGATGATCGTGCCGGGTTCCGGCCTTGTGCGGGCGCAGGCCGAAGAAGAAGGTCTGGCGGATATCTTCCGCGAGGCAGGCTTTGAATGGCGTCTGGCGGGCTGCTCGATGTGTCTGGCGATGAACCCGGATCAGTTGTCGGAAGGGGAGCGTTGCGCCGCAACCTCAAACCGCAACTTCGAAGGCCGTCAGGGCTATAAGGGCCGCACACACCTTGTGTCACCTGCCATGGCTGCAGCTGCTGCACTGACTGGTAAACTCACCGACATTCGGGAGATGATGTAATGGATAAATTCGAAACCCTCTCCGGCATCGCCGCACCTATGCCGCTGGTGAATATCGACACCGACATGATCATCCCCAAGGTCTTCTTGAAGTCGATTCAGCGGACCGGCTTTGGGGCCAATCTGTTTGATGAGATGCGGTTCAACCGCGACGGCACCGAGATCCCTGATTTTGTGCTGAACAAACCGCAATACCGCGACGCGCAAATCCTTGTGGCGGGTGACAACTTCGGCTGTGGCTCCTCGCGTGAGCACGCGCCTTGGGCAATTGCGGATTTCGGCATCAAATGTGTGATCTCCACATCTTTCGCTGACATCTTCTTCAACAACTGCTTCAAGAACGGCATCCTGCCCATCGTGCTGCCACAAGAGCAGGTCGACCTGTTGATGAAAGACGCCGAAAAAGGCTCCAACGCGCGCATGACCGTCGATCTGGAAGCACAGGAAATCACCTCCTCTGATGGCGATGTGATTGCGTTTGACGTCGATGCATTCAAAAAGCACTGCTTGCTGAACGGCTTGGATGACATTGGCCTGACAATGGAAAAAGTCACATCCATCGATGCGTTTGAAGCCAAAGCAGGGGCTGAACGACCTTGGGTGTGATGACCATCCACACCAAATCTACTTAGAACACCGAATACGCTGGCTCCGTTTGGGGTCAGCGTTTTTTTAAGGGACAAACTCAGTTTTCGATTTGAACAACACATCCTTTGAAACTGAGCGCCTGACTCTGCGCAGTTGTCGGATGGAAGACGCCACCGCATTGCAAGCCTTGATGACCCCCGACATCAGCGCCTGGGTGGCCGTTTGGCCGACACCTCTTTCGTTGAGTGCAACGGAAGCGATCTTGATGGAGTGCATCGCCGCGATGGATGCGGGTCACACCTTTGCAGCCTTGGTCGAAGAAAAAGCCACCGGTCTTGTAATCGGTTGGTTGAAACTGGACATCACCAGCGCGAACAACGTGCAAACCGAGCTGGGCTATTGGATTGGTGAATCCTTCCAACGCCGTGGCTACGCGATGGAAATGTCCAAGGGGGCGATTGCCTTTGCCTTTGATACCTTGGGGGTAAAAAATGTGCGTGCAGGGGCCCAAGTGACCAACACAGCCTCGCTGAATCTCCTACAAAAATTGGGTATGACAGAAGACAGTGTCGAGCGGGTGTGGGCTCCGGCCCGTCAGCGCCATGAGGCGTGCACGTTTTGGGTTTTGGACAGGCCCACCTGATCCGCTGCCGCAAATGTGGCGCAAATACGGCAACCGCCAGACTGTCCTGCCAATCCCTTTTGCAGCCTAGTGCCGCAACAGCCGACGCCCCACCACATTTGGTACCTCCTTGAAAAAAAGAGATTTCATCGCACCCGAAATGATGCATTCGCGCACCAGTACGGCTCAGGCCACGTGGAAACATGGTCAATTTCCAAACAAATCCTTGAGGATTGCCACCCTCCGATGTCACAATAAGGCATAAATGAGGCACCCCGTCGCAAAGGCGGGATCAAGTTGGAACAGATCGCACGCCCCAGAGGCACATAATCGCGACATCCGGTTTGAAAGGGTAAGGGCAGTGATAGGCAAAATCATAGGCGCGGGCACGCGTGCTCTCTTGGTGGCATTGCTGTTTGCATTGCCTGCAATCATCTTGCCGTCGGTCAGCGCTGACGCCATTCAAATCATGATGCTTTTTGCTCTGTTCTCAGCCTGTTTGGTGTTCATCGAATACGTCTCTAGCGCGCCATCCATCATAGAATTCCGCTATGCGCCGCCGTTCAATCGCCTGCGGTTTTTGGCGATCTTCTTTACAGTCTTTGCGCTCTCGGTCATCGCGCGCGGTGAATTGGCACCCAATGCCTTCACATCCTTCCTACATGCCCTCGGCATCATTGTGGGCGACGCGATTGATTTCCCCTATTCCCCGGTCCGCCTGATGGTGATCATGCTTCCGGAGAACGCCACACCAGAGCTCATCCGCGAAGTCCGCACAGCGTCTGGCCTGAGCTACCTGATCTCCTTGATGACGTTGGCAGTCTTTTACTTTTATGCCCGTATCCTTGGCTGGCCAGCCCGCAATGGCGCGTTCAACGTCTGGATCAACCTGCCACTGTTTGATCCCACCGCAGGTGGCGACGTGCTGCCGCGTTTGCAGCGGGATGGGCGTCTTAACATTGCGTTAGGATTTCTGATGCCATTCTTAATTCCAGCGATCATTCAGATGGTATCGGACCTGATTGATCCTATCTATCTGCATGATCCGATGACAATGATCTGGACTATCAGCGCATGGGCCTTTGTTCCCGCCAGTATGATCATGCGCGGCATGGCCATGACCCGTGTTGCCAGCTTGATCGACGAAAACCGACGTCGCGCCTATGCGGCCTCGCGCGGCATGCATCCCGTGTCCTCCACCGCCTGATCTTCGGCGCCCTCTTTGCTTCTGCCAACCTGAGCCACGCTGAAACCGTCCGCGTCGCCACCTATGATGTTGAACTGTCGCGCAAAGGCCCCGGCCTCATGCTGCGTGACATTTCCCGCGCCGATCCGCAGATCAAAGCAATCACCCAGGTGGTCACCCACCTCGCGCCGGATGTGCTGTTTTTACAGGGCGTGGATTACGACGCCGACTTGTTGGGCGCATCGGCGCTGCGTGATCATTTCACCGGAAATGGCCTCCACTATCCGCACATCTTTGCCCTCACTCCCAACACTGGTCTCCCGACAGGGCTCGACATGAACGGCGATGGCCGGACCCACAAAGCGTCCGATGCACAGGGCTTTGGCCGGTTTCGCGGCGCCTCCGGTATGCTGATTCTGTCGCGCTGGCCCTTCGGCGAGGCGCAGGACTTCACGCGCTTACTGTGGCGTGACCTACCGGAGGCGAAGCTGCCATATGTTGATGGCAAGCCATTCCCGTCTGAGGCAGCTCAGGCCGCCCAACGTCTGTCCTCAACGGGCCATTGGATACTCCCAGTCAACCATCCCAACCGGACACTGACCCTAATGCTGTTTGCTGCTGGCCCGCCGGTGTTTGACGGCCCCGAAGACCTCAACGGCCTGCGAAATGCAGATGAAATCCGCCTCTGGTCACACGTTCTGGATGGCAAACTTGGCTCCCCCCCCGATGTGCCCTTTGCCTTAATGGGTGGCGCCAACCTCGATCCCGACCGGGGGGAGGGTCGCCATAAAGCAATTCAGCAACTGCTCTCTGACCCCCGCCTACAAGACCCACATGCCACAGCGGGGCCAACAGTCGATTGGCGCGAGCCCACACCGGGCGACCTACGTGTAGACTACCTCCTGCCCAGCGCCGACCTGACAGTCAAAGCGGCTGGGGTGTTCTGGCCCCAACCCTCTGATCCATTGCAGTCTCTACTGACCTTCAAAGACACGCCCGCCAGTCGCCATCATATGGTTTGGGCTGACATCGATTTTTGAGATCGGCCAATCTCATCTGGTAGCGCAGAGGCCAACGCAACATGCAGCTCAGTGTGCTTAAATCCGGGTAAAACAGCCTCAAACCGCGCTCCATCCAATCGATGCGGCGTGTTCCACAGATAGCGCATCTCAAGCAGAAACGGAGCGAGCTTCCAAAATGGGGCCGCCAGTTTCAGGGCCCACCATGGCATTGTCCGTACTTTGATCGACCGCCCTAAAACAGCCTCCAGCGCCTGTATCAATTCATCCCCGGTCAACGTGTATCCAGCAAAACAGATATCCTCAAACCGGTTAAGCTCGGTGCGTTTTTCAGCCAATCCCACTGCCGCGCGGCACACATCAGGCAAATAGGCCCATGCGTGTTCGACGTCGCGCCGCCCCGGATAGGTGAACAAGCTGCGCGAAATTTTCTTGGCCATGATCATATCAAACCAATTGCCGGACGCCTTTGTGTCAATGAAATCACCGGACCGCAGAACAATCGTGCGCACGCCACTGTCTCGATAAGCCTGCTCCATGTCGCGCCGAATTTGCCCAAGCGGATTGCGCGCCTGATGCGCGGTTGTCACGCCCCACGGGCTAGGCGTCCCCGCGCCAAACACATAGACATTGCCCGGAACTATCACGGTCGCGTCCACCGTTTTTGCCGCATCAATCACCTCCGCATGCAGCTTTGGCACTTGGGATTCCCAATCCGGGTACGCCGGGTTCCAAGCATTCACGATCACCTGAACCCCATGCACTGCCTCTCTGAGCACATCTTTGCTACGATCAAAGCGCTGCACCACCCAACCAGCTTTGGCAAAAGCTTCCGCTGCATGGCGCCCGAAGCGCCCGTTTGAACCCAAAATCAAAACTGTCTCGGCCATTGATTGTCTCCTTCTGGCTGGCGTCACCTCCACAACTTGACCCATCCGAATACAAATAGGTATTGACCAAAATCAAACTTTTGACATTCATAAATGAATGGATAAGTCTCTCTCTGATCTCGATTGGTCTCTGATCCAATCCTTTCTTGCTGTGGCGCAAACCGGGTCTTTGTCTGCGGCCGCGCGACATCTAAACGCGTCTCAGCCCACCCTAGGCCGCCATATCAAAACGCTGGAGGACACACTGAACGTAGAGGTGTTTCACCGCCACGCTCGTGGCTTTGAGCTGACGGACACTGGCCGGTCCTTGCTGGGTCCGGCACAACGCATGTCTGCGGCGATGGCCGATCTTGCACTGGCGGCGGCGGGGGATGAAACAGACTTGGCAGGCACTGTGCGCATCGCCACTTCCGTCTTTATGGCCCATCACGCGCTTCCCGCGATGCTCGCAGAGCTGCGCACCAAGGAACCCCAGATTCAAATCGACCTTGTTCCTTCGGATCAATCGGAAAACCTGCTCTTTCGCGAGGCTGACATTGCCGTGCGCATGTATCGCCCAAAGCAGCTCGATATGATCACCAAATACCTCGGCAACATTGAGCTGGGCATGTTTGCCGCAGAAAGCTACATCGCCCGTAAAGGCCGCCCTACTGGGGCTGAAGATTTGCCAAACCACGACATTGTTGGCTACGACGCCAATGACGACATCATTCGTGAAATGCGCACCATGGGCATTCCCGCCAGCCGCGATTGGTTTGCCGTGCGTTGCGACAATCAAACCGCCTATTGGGAGTTGGTGCGCGCGGGGTGCGGTATCGGGTTTTGTCAGGCCAACATCGCCCGCAAGACCCCGGGAATCGAAGAAATCCCCATCGACTTTCCACTGCCGGATTTATCTGTCTGGCTCACCGCACATGAAAGTCTGCGCCACACCCCTCGCATTTCTCGCGTCTGGTCTCTTCTGGAGCAGGCATTAAAACCCTTTGTTTCTTGATCTTTTGCCCACAGATCGGTAGGGCGTAGCCAACCAATTTGATCAAGGACAACACCCCATGAGCACCCCTTCGCTTCTCATCCTCGCCGGCGACGGCATCGGCCCCGAAGTCATGACCGAAGTTCAGCGTGTTATCAGCTGGTTCGGCGACAAGCGCGGCTTGAAATTTGACGTGAGCGAAGACCTTGTGGGCGGCGCCGCTTACGACAAACACGGCGTGCCCCTGCACGACGACACCATGGCGAAAGCGCAAGAAGTGGACGCAGTTCTGCTTGGTGCTGTGGGTGGCCCAAAATATGACGATCTGGACTTCTCGGTAAAGCCAGAGCGCGGCCTGCTGCGCCTGCGAAAAGAAATGGATCTCTTTGCCAACCTGCGTCCTGCGCAGTGTTTTGACGCATTGGCCGATTTCTCCTCCCTGAAAACCGAGCTGGTGTCCGGTCTGGACATCATGATCGTGCGTGAGTTGACGGGTGGCGTCTACTTCGGGGAGCCACGCGGTATCTTTGAAGAAGGCAACGAGCGCGTTGGCATCAACACCCAGCGCTACACCGAAAGCGAAATTGAACGCGGCGCACGTGCGGCGTTTGAATTGGCCATGGTGCGCGACAAACGTCTCTGCTCGATGGAAAAAGCCAACGTGATGGAAAGCGGCATCCTGTGGCGCGACGTGGTGACCGAAGTCT
Organism: Shimia sp. NS0008-38b; assembly: GCF_040370365.1. Lineage (NCBI taxonomy): Bacteria > Pseudomonadati > Pseudomonadota > Alphaproteobacteria > Rhodobacterales > Roseobacteraceae > Shimia > Shimia sp. NS0008-38b. The sequence continues at coordinate 685,987 of NZ_BAABWQ010000002.1, forward strand.
CCAAAGACTACCCAGAAGTCGAACTGTCCCACATGTATGCCGACAACGGCGCGATGCAGCTGGTACGTGCACCAAAACAGTTTGACGTGATTTACACCGACAACCTGTTTGGCGACATCCTCTCAGATTGTGCGGCCATGCTGACCGGCTCGCTGGGCATGTTGCCATCAGCCTCCCTTGGCGCACCCATGGACAACGGTCGCCCCAAAGCCATGTACGAACCCGTACACGGTTCTGCCCCAGACATCACAGGTCAGGGCAAAGCCAACCCATGCGCTTGCGTCCTCTCTTTTGCCATGGCGCTACGCTACTCCTTCAATGAAGGTGCCGAAGCAGACCGCCTCGAAGCTGCCGTAGAAAAAGTGCTGGCGGACGGTGTGCGCACCGCAGACCTGATGCAGTCAGAAGGTGAGACACCAGTGTCCACCACCGAGATGGGCGACGCGATCTTGGCCGCGCTAGACGCGAGCCTTTAAGGGTCACTCCTAATCACAAACAAAAGGCGCCTCTCGGGGCGCCTTTTCTATGCGGACTTGTCACCAAGAGTTCTATTCTCCGTCAATTAGCAACGCCTCATCAAACCAAATATCTTCATAATCACCGTCCGTCAAAAACCTCCAACCCGGCGGCAAAAGCAAGAACTTCAAAGCAAGTGGGCATCGCTCTTTTAGATGCGAAACATGCATTGGCATGAAGAAATCAGGGGCTTGAGAAAACGCCAGACCACCATAGATGTACCATCCTGAAACACCATTAGTCACAGGATGCCGCAACCCGTTTAACGGTAACACTCCATCCAATGAGGACTGCGAGATACCAACCTTGTGAAACGTCGGAGTTTCGCTAAGAGGCGCAGCAAATCGCCGACGGAGTTGCTCTTGTATGTCGCGGGTATCCGAACTCAAATCGGTGCCTCGGTTGCAACCATGTTGAACGAGATCAATTGCGCATGTCCCGCAACCCGCTCCACAGCAGGCTTGCCCCCATCGCACCAAAGGCCGCCGCAAACACGCCTTCAAACCAGCGCGCAAAACGGGCATAGCCGCGCATCGCCGCACCGGTGGAGAACAAAAGCGCATAGATGCCGTAGACCACCAGCCCTGAAAACGCGCCCATCGGTCCAAAGGCCAGCACATGCCACGCGCTCAGTCCTTGGCCAAACATGAAAGAGGCCACAGCCGCCCACATCAGCACCGCCTTGGGATTGGTCAGCACCACCAAAGTGCCTCGTTTCCAAGCCTCCACATCCGTCAAAGACTGCGCGTCCGGTTTGATTGCTGTGCCTCCGCCGCCTTTGATCGTGGCCCGGGCAGCTTTCAATCCCAAGAACAACAGATACCCGCCGCCCAAAACCTTCAGCAGAACAAGTGACAGCGGAAACGCCTCAATCAGCGCACCCAAGCCCAAGGATGTCGCCAGCGACCAGACAAACATGCCAGAGGCGATGCCTGTCACCACAAAGAGCGCAGGCCTGCGCCCTTGCGCCAAACCAACCGAGGCCACCGCCGCCAAATTGGGTCCGGGTGCCACCTGTGCAGCAATCACCCCCAACCACGTCAAAGCGTAGACCATCAACACATCACATCTCCTTTGTCGCGCGCCACGCACGAGGCGAACCCATAACTGTAGACGCTTAAGGCTACCGCACATCGGGCCGTGGGTTGCGTTGTTGGTGGCTGTAGATCGTTTTCACGCTCCACTCCACCGACTTGCGCATCGCCTTGCCCAGCGCATTGTCAAACACCAGCACCACATCATCCATGTCGTCAGACGGCGCATACAGAATTTCTTCAAACGATTTGGAGCCAATGATGCGGTCATCAAAATTGTCGACGATCTTCATATTCAGCATCACATGCACCTCAAGCGCGACCTCTTCGGTCTCCACTTTCGGTATGCGCGCTTGAAACTCGCGCAACTCACTCACAATCAAATAGTCTGGACGCAACCCAACCGAAGAACGCCCCACAGCGGCCACCTTGCCACTGTTCTCATAGCTCTCAATCAACAATGTTTGCAGCATCACAGGCGCACGATCGACCCAACGCGCGCGTGGCAAATACTCAAACTGATAGGGGGTCGGCTGAACCGCCACCTGATCTGTATTCACAGCGGAAGAAGCGGTCGGTTCGGACACCAACAACTGTTGGCTTATCCGTGGCAACCCACTGCTAAACGTGCTTTTGGGCGTCAACGTATAGAGGTCTGTCGGCGCCGTTGCACGACTGAGCGTGCCAAGTCCCGAGCACCCTGAAATCGCCAAACACGCGGTCAACACACCGCCCCACATCCATCGTGTCATCGGCTAAACTCCGAACCTTGAGTACCTAAAAGAAAACGAGCTGGATCACGCCTCAAGCGCTCAACCAACCGATCCAAATTCTGCACGAGGAAGCGCGCTTCCTCCACAAACCGAACAGTCTCCGGCAGGCCAACCCGCAAGAACTCTGACACGTGCCGCTCATTGCTTGCCACCACACCATCAATGGTGCCAATCAAATTCGCCGCGGATTGTGATGCTGCCAAAACCTCATTTGATGCCAACCCAAGATCATCGGACACCTCGGAAACAGTCGACGACACAGCAGCAACAGCTTTGCCAATGTCCGTAACAATTTGGTCGACATCTTCGTCCAAAATCTCATTCACACCTGTGAAGGTCTTCTCTGCGGCCACCAAAGTGCCATCCGCCGTTTCCATCGCTTGGTAAATGGCCTCCAGCGTCGTGTTGGAGCGCTGAAATGTGTCAATTGCCGCCGTCAATGCCGCACGCCCTTGATCTGACAGCGTATCCAAATCCGCTGTGGCATTCACGGCCAGCGTATCCACATTGCCAATCATCGTATTGGCCGATTGCGCCGCCGCAGTGATATCTGCCACGACGTTTGGCAAAGACTCATCAATCGTGGTGCGCATGGTGTCCAAGGCGCTGCGTGCACTTGCCGCTGCAGCACGTGCGTCGACAATCAAATCACGCCCGTCCCCATCCACAAGCGCCGTCACGCTATCAGCTGTGGCATCCAAAGACCGCAGCATTTCATCAGACAACTCCAACGCCTCGTTGAAATTCTCAAGCGTGCCACGCGCCTCAGTCAAACGTGCCGTTGCCACTGCCAGCATCTCTGTGCCTTGATCCGTCAACGTACCCACACCACCTTCAATCGCCACCAGCGTCTCGTTGGCCTGATCAATCAACGGACTGACCTTTGTGGTCGCCAGTTGTTGAACCGTGCTCAACGCAGCTGTGGCTTCACCAGCAAGCGGCTGGATATCACTGGTCATCACCGTATTGGCTGTATCAGAGGCGGCGCGCACCGACTTTAGGGTCTCCGTCGCAGCATTGGTCGCAGTTTCAATCGCCGAAATTGTGCTTTCCGCCTGAGTCATGCGCGCCTGTAGCGACGTGCCAACTTCTTCGTAGCGCGCCATTAGGCTGGAGGCATCCGTGCCCACCTGAGACACCTGTGTCTCCATAGCAGCAGCTGTGTCCTGCACCTGCTGCGCCAGATCAGGCAGTCGCTGTTCGATCAACGTCTGGGCCGATTGCATCGCCGACAGCGCTGAGGGCTCCAACACGTTCACCACATTCTCAAGCGCCGCCGCCGCATCAGCGCCACGCTGAATAAACGCCTTCAGATCTTCCTGCATAAGCCCGTCAGCTGTTGCAAATGCGCTTTCGGCGTTCTTCAACGTGCCTTCCGTGCGATCCGCCGCTTCTTTTATCGATCCCAAAGCCGAAGTGGCTTCGGTCAAGGTCTCCTCAGCCGTATCAGAAAGCGCTTCAAGCCGTGTCGTGAAGGCCGCAATTTCCTTGGCTGCACTGCCCACATCCTGCGATAGGGTTTCAAACTCTGCCAAGGTGCGATCCAAGCGTCCGGAGGCACTGCTCAAATTGCCAATCAATTCGCTGACCGCGGCAGTGTTCTCGTCACTCACCACCCCTTGAAGGTTTTCCAAAAGGCCAATGGCCTTTTCCATCAACTCTGGTGCACCTTCGATCACCGATTGCAACGCACTCGGCTCGGTCTTGATTTCACCGTATTGCTTCATCGCCGCAGCCGTGGGCGTCCCCCCTGACAGCGCCACAAAACTCACACCGGTCACACCCTGCCCCTGAAGCTTGGCCACCGTGTCAACTTTCACCGGCGTGTCAGATCCAACCTCGATGCGCACCCGCACCATTGAGGGATCATCTTCATCCAGTTCCAGCATGACAACCTGACCAACTGGAAGGCCATTGTAGCGCACACCACCCGCCATCCCAAGGCCACTGACATTTTCAAAAAGCACATCGTAATAGGCGTATTGCCGCTCCAAATCGATCTTTGCGAGCCACAGCACAAAGCCAAATGACCCGATCAGCCCGATCAGCGCGAACACCCCAATCAACAGGTAGTTGGCCCGTGTCTCCATGACCTATGCTTCTCCCGTCTTCTTGACCTGTGCGGCCCGCGCCCGTGGTCCGGTAAAATACTCTTGCACCCAAGGGTGATCGACCGCTGTCATTGTCTCTATCGGACCTTCTACCAGAACCCGCTTCTCAGCAAGCACCGCAATGCGATCACAGATGGCATATAGGCTGTCCAGATCATGGGTAACCATAAACACTGTAATGCCCAACGCCCGCTGAAGCTCACCGATCAAATCATCATAAGCAGCAGCCCCAATTGGATCGAGCCCAGCTGTGGGTTCGTCCAAAAACACAATCTGCGGGTCCAGCGCCAAAGCACGCGCCAGCGCAGCGCGTTTGCGCATCCCACCTGACAGCTCACTTGGCAGCTTTCCACAGGCAAAATGCGGCAGACCCACAAGGCTGACCTTCAGCCCGCCAAGCTCTTTCATCAAAGTGGGTGACAGCTTCAAATGTTCGCGCATCGGCGCCATTACGTTTTGCAAAACGGTCAGGCTGGAAAACAAAGCGCCATCCTGAAACGCCACCCCCCAGCGCGTTTCAACTTTGCGCCGTTCGCTTTCTGGCGCATGCAGCACATCCGTGCCCAACACCTCAATGCTGCCCGCCGCCGGTCGGTTGAGCCCCACAATTGTGCGCAACAGAACCGACTTCCCGGTACCAGAACCGCCAACAATACCCAGCACTTCGCCGCGCCAAACATCCAAATCCAGATTGTCATGCACCACTTGCGGACCAAACTGATTGCGCAGCCCCCGCACTTTGATCACCGCCTCACGTTCAGGAGTTTCGCTCATGCTCACACCCCCAACTGCGCAAAGAAGATCGAAAACAGCGCGTCAATTGCAATGACCAGAAAAATGCCTTGCACCACGCTCTGAGTGGTCCGTCGTCCAACGCTGGTTGAACTGCCCTGCACTTGAAACGCCTGCCAACACGCAACAACCCCAATCATCAGCGCAAAGAACGGCGCTTTGATCATGCCCACCAGCAAATGTTTCACATCCGTCGTATCGTGCAGCCGTGTGATAAACATGCCGGGGCTCACATCCAGACTGAACCAGCTCATCAACGCGCCACCGAACAGGCCAAACAGATTGGCGACAAACCCCAGCAATGGCAGCATGATCAACAACGCCAACACCCGTGGCACCACCAGCACGCGGATCGGGTCCAACCCCAACGTCTGCATCGCATCAACTTCCTGCTGCACTTTCATCGAGCCAACCGAGGCGGTGAAGGCAGAGCCAGATCGCCCCGCCACAATGATGGCGGTTAGCAAAATACCCAGCTCCCGCAGTATCGAAATCGAGATCAGCTCGACCACAAACACCTCGGCCCCAAATTGCTGCAATTGGCTTGCGCCCTGAAAACCAAGCACCACGCCAATCAGAAACCCCATCAAGGCCACAATCGGTACCGCGCTCAGCCCAACGTCCTGCATATGTGTGACCAAAGACGCCCATCTCAGCTTATGAGGGCGCGCCAATTCCCCGACTATTCCGGCAATGGTCTGTCCTAGAAAACTTATAAATGACAAGACACTCTGGTACCCGCTGACAACGCTTTCACCCAGCGCTTCAACCCAAGTCCATCTATGCGCCGCCTCGACATCTTCCGGCTCCTCTTGCGGTGTCGCTGCCGCCACCGTGTCGATCAGCGCGATGTGATCCGCAGCCCCTCCGGCGATGTCGACCGCACTGCCCGCCTCCAACAGCCGCGCGCGCAACTGCGCCACCATCCAGGCGCCGCCGGTATCGATCACCGACAAGGCGCTTAGATCAATGCGAACCGGGGAACCATTGGGGTCAACTTGTGCAAACGGGATTTCTAAAGCCGCCAGATGCTCGGTCACCAAAGCGCCAGACAGCTCAACGCGACGCGCGTCACCTTCTGGCACGACCTGCAACTTTGGCAGACCATCTGTCATGTCACATTGCCGCCGATGCGGAAACTTCTGTCTCTGACGGTACACGTCATGCTGTTCTCAACGACCTGCCATCCAAGTTGTTCTTCAGAAACGTAACAAACCACTCCACCTAAGCACTGTCCAGCGCACTTTCCAAAACAGAAATCTGGGGCCGTTCCAAACGCGCAAGCGCCTGTTTTACCAACCGTTGCGCCCGCGCCCCTTCCCAATCTGAGGGCAACACGATGTCCTGTACAGTGCCATGTCGCAATCGCAATCGGCGCCAATGGTGAACCACAGCCAACCGCAGGGCGCTGCGCGCCCAGATATCGTCTGGTGATGTATGTGACAACACGCGCCCCACCGCAGCGGACAGCTCATCATACTCTGCACACAGAATCTTAGGTGCAAGGGCCTCCACCACCCATGGTGGCAAACGGTCAGGTGCAAACTGACTCACCAAACAGGCCTCTGTGCTGCGCATGCTGCCGGCAACAAGCGCACACCGCGGCGCAAAGATCGCCGCCCCGGCTGGCACCTCTGCTTCAAAATCGTGTATCGCAATACTGGGTGCGCCAATTGCCAACGTCACCAAATCCGTGGGCTGCGCCGGGTCGCCATAGATTTGAGGCCGCACCAATTCTGCTTCTGCCCACGCCTCCGCCGTCAATCGATGCGCGGACAAACGTCCCCTCTTTTGCGTTTCCACCCAACCGTCGCGGCGCAACCGGTGCAGCGCCACGCGCAGAGCTTGATTATTGATACCCATTCGACCAACAAGCTGATCCAAAACGGGACCAATCACCCACTCGGTATGAGCCTGCAAAACGTCTCCCAACACCGTCACAACCACCGACCAGACCTTGATCGGGCCGCAGCCAATAATGCTATCGATATCTTCTTGCAGATCAACGTGTTGCATATGGCTCAGTCTATCGGTGTTCCCGCATGCAAACAAGCTGTGCACGTCACGTAACGGCAACGCTCTATTGATGCCCGGAGCGCTCCGTCCCATGCTGCCACAAATCGGGATCGCCAAGGAGGAGGATCGTGCAGTGTCTTTATGCATTCAAATCACACCAAGCACCCCACGGTTTGCTCAAAATCGGGCTGCCGTGTGCGCAGCACCTTTGGCGACCGCGCCCTTTTGTACATCCACGTCCAAGCGGTTCAACAGCACGCAATAGACGCCCGAATTTCACGCGAAAGGTCCCCACATGATGCTCACACAGGCCGATGACTTCCTTGCAGAGTCCGAAATTCTACACACCGCCATAGCGTCTCTGTCAGACAGCGAGCTGCGCCAAACCACGCAATTCAAGGGGTGGACCATAGAGGATGTTCTAATCCATCTGCATTTTTGGAACACCAGCGCAGATCTGTCCGCCTCTGATGAGGCCGCCTTTGTGGCACGCACGGGCGGCGCCATGGCGTCCTTAAAACAAACCGGTTCACTGCGCGTCTTTGAAAACGACACGATCACAGAACGCGGGGCAGCCCTGCGCAGTCTTTGGATTGAAACCGCACGCGACATTGCAGCACGCTGGCGCGATATGGACCCTAAAACACGCCTGCCTTGGGTTGGCCCATCGATGTCGGCACGCTCGTCAATGACAGCGCGGCAAATGGAAACTTGGGCACACGGCTTTGAAATCTTTGACTTACTGGGACAAACCCGCGTCGAAGGTGACCGCATCAAAAACATCGTTATCCTTGGTGTGAACACCTTTGCATGGTCTCATCAGGTGCATAATTTGGCAGCTCCAACCACAGTGCCGAAACTGACCCTCGCCGCACCGTCGGGCGCAGTTTGGATCTTTGGCGAGGAAGACAGCACCATCACCGGCAGCGCCGCGGATTTCGCTGCCGTGGTGACCCAGACCCGTGCATTGGCGGATACCGCACTACGGGTGCACGGCGACATTGCACAGACCTGGATGGACAACGCTCAATGTTTCGCCGGCCCCCCTGAAACCCCACCTGCCCCCGGCCATCGCCACCGTCAGAACCGCTGACACGGACAAGGCCATTCTCACCGCGCAATGTGCCGCTTCAAACGGTGACGCCGCATCTTGCTTGTTGAGATTGGACGCCTGATCCACGCGCTCCCAACCTGTGCCACCAGCGCAAGGCAAGCCATCTCTAGCCCTGTAAAGGCAGGAGACATATTCGGCAGCAATACCACCCCAAAGACCCGCTTGATCTCACCACAGTTCTGTCCATAGTGGCGCCATGTCCACCCTGCTCCCCCCTGATCTTGCTCAAGCTGCAGCGTTGGCACTTCTCGCCTTCAGCTTCGCAGGGTCGTTCCTCACCGCCGCCTTCGGGATCGGCGGCGGAGTCGCTTTCTTAGGCGCTTGTGCAATACTTCTGCCGCCTGCTGCGATCATCCCGGTCCACGGCGTTGTGCAACTTGGCTCCAATACCACCCGCGCACTGCTTTTCCGTCGCAATGTGATGTGGACCGCGCTGCCAGCATTTGTAATTGGCTCCTTGGTGGGAGTCGCCATCGGCGGCAGCGTGGTGGTCAGTCTTCCCGCTTGGTTGGTGCAGTCAGCCGTCGGAATTTTCATCCTTTGGGTTGTCTTCGTCCATCCGCCCCGATGGCTTTCCCAATGGCCGCTGGTTACGGGGCTGATCTCCAGTTTCCTCACAATGTTCTTCGGGGCAACCGGCCCGTTTGTTGCGGGCTACGTCAAGTCCCTGAAACTCGACCGCCACACGCACACGGGCACGCAGGCCGTCCTAATGACGGTACAACACGGGCTCAAAGTCGCAATGTTCGGCGTTCTGGGGTTTGCCTACGGAGAATGGGCCGCCGTCATCGGTGCGCTGATCGTTGCTGGCGCGCTTGGGACATGGGTTGGCAAAATTGTCTTGGGCCGCATGACTGACCACGGTTTCCATCGCGTCCTAAACGTCATTTTGGTGCTTGTTGCACTGCGCCTAATCTGGGGCGGGATCAGCGCGCTTTTCTGAAATTTTCCACCGTCGCGATACAGACGCAATACCGACGTATTGCAGACGTGCCATTTTGCCCTATTTCCCCCAGTGAGAAGATCGGTGCATGACGGCCACGATTGCTCAGGAAACCGCAATAAGCAACAAGCCCGCCGATCTTGAACAGAGACCAAAATGGGCGTAATGGACCGCTATGTATACAGTTTGTGCTCTCTATCACTTCAGCCGTTTTGACAATCACGAGGCCCTTCGTCCGCCTCTGTTGGAGCTGTGCCAGAAGGAAGGCATAACCGGCACGTTGCTGCTGGCCCACGAAGGGATCAACGGCACCATAGCAGGCCCCCGAAAGGGTATTGAGACTGTCATTGCACATATTCAATCGCTCCCCGGCTGCGCAAATTTTGAGTGGAAACTCAGCACCGCAGCTGAAAAGCCGTTCCCGCGGATCAAAGTGAAGCTCAAGAAAGAGATCGTCACACTTGGCCAGCCCAATGTTGATCCAACCGCACATGTGGGCAACTACGTGAATCCTGAGGACTGGAACGAGTTGATTCAGGCTCCGGACGTGGTGACCATTGACACGCGCAACAACTACGAAGTGGCCATTGGCACGTTCCAGGGCGCCGTTGATCCAGAAACCGCCTCTTTCCGCGAGTTCCCGGCTTGGTGGGAAGAGAACAAAGATCGCTTCCACAACAAGCGCATTGCCATGTTTTGCACCGGCGGCATTCGATGTGAAAAATCCACCAATTTCTTGATGAATCAAGGAGTTGAAGATGTCTACCATCTCAAAGGCGGCATCCTGAAGTACCTAGAAGAAGTACCACAGGAAGAGAGCACCTGGGATGGAGAATGCTTTGTTTTTGATGGTCGTGTCTCTGTTGGACATGAGTTGAAAGAAGGGCCGCATGTGCTGTGTCACGCCTGCCGTCGCCCAATTTTGCCCGAGGACTTAGACCGCCCGGAGTACGAAGCTGGCGTAAGCTGCCACCACTGTATCGATGAGAATTCCGAACGGGACAAGGCACGCTTCCGGGAACGTCAAAAGCAGATGTTGCTGGCCCGCCAGCGCGGCGAACAGCACATTATCGGTGTAGATTGAGCAGGTTGCGCCGCTCAATCCTAAAGCGGCCTAGCTGATCGCAGCGTTATGTTCTGTAAAAGTAATACCGTTCCGGAGCGACACTTACCGGGCCACGCACCTGCTCAAACCCCACCAACGGCTGGCCTGATACCAAGGCCCCGCCGGGCAACATAATATCTTTGATAAACACCGACAAACGCGCGGCTTCAGCCACATCTTTTTCCTTGTCTCCAAAGCCAAAATCATAATGCCCCAAGGCAACCTTGGTGCCATCTGACGCCATCTTTTTCAGCATATCTTCTGCCTCGCCCTGAAGAAAATCTTCCTCAGGAGGAACGCAGGAGTGATGGCAATTGAGCGCGCGGTCTATAACCCAAATGCGCCGATCCCCCGCGATCTCGCGCAGGTGGTCATAGGTCCGTCCATTGCCCAAACCCATGTCCAAAAAATCCCCCTTCAGGCTGTCCACCCGGGAGTTTGCCCATTCCAGCCCCTCGGCCTGTGCCGCCAACCGGCGCATCATGCTATTCAATCGGCTCATGAGGTGCCCTCTTTTTTATGGCGATAAAGCCATACGGGCCCTTCGCAAATTTCATGCAATACTTGTCGCGAAAACTCCCAGATATCTGCGTCATGCGCAAGGTGATGCGTCAGATATCCCAAGGGTTCGTGATTGTCTGTGATGCCAGTGCGGCGCTCTTGCAAAAGTTGAACCAATTGAGACACCAGCGTCTCCGTATCAACCAAACCGCGCGTACCACGCCAAAAAATCGGATCAATATGTGTGTTGATCTGCGCAACCATTGGCGCGGCCATATCGGCTTTTCGCGGATTGTAGGTCGAAACCGCCGTGTAGCCGAGCAGGCCAAGCTCCGGGAAAAACGCTGTGTCCATCCGGTTCCAAGGCGGTACAAACATTGGCGACAAACGATCACCAAACAAAACAGACATCCGTGCCAAACCGGCCTGCAAATCCGTTACGGCCTCCGCATGATCGCGCCCGACCCCAAATTCAGCGTTTTTGTGCCCTTCTGGTGCATGGCTCGTGTGGCACCATCCATGAACCACCGGCAAAAACAGCGCTGGCAGCCCATCCGCCAAAGCCTGTGTCGCCATCTTAGGAATGACTGCCAGATGCACTGGAACAGCAACATCTTCGCTCAATGCGGCAAGCTGCTCCAACGCAGCAGTCTGCGTCACCGCATCATCATCACGCCACCAAAAAGGCAATTGCAGCCCCTCAGCCCGCCAAATGGCAAGCTCTGAGCGCAGCGGTGCCCAATCAACTTTCATGACCGCAGTTCCGCCAAAATCGCCTGCGTGATACGTACGCTTTCCGCCGCGCCATTCATCCGGAATTCTGAAGAGCTACGCCGCCCATCTCGTAACACTCGTTTCAACTCTCCGAGCAGATTTTGCGGCGTCAAGTCTGCGGCTGGTAAAACCTCTATCGCCGGCTGCACCGATAACGACCGCGCCCGCAAGGTTTGCTCCACTTCGCCGCCTTCATCAAACGGCACAAACACGGCCGGAACACCGGTCTGCAGCACGTCCATCGCAGTGTTGTAGCCACACATGCTCACCGACGCCGCAGCTTGATGCAGCATTTGACGAAAGTCAGGGCGTACGGCTTCAATGATGATTGTCGGGTCATTCGCTTGCGCCTTCAATGCCGCAATACGCTTTTCTTTGTCGGCCCCACCCACCAAAATCCGCCATCGAAGCGGGCTTCTCTTAGCCGCTCTGATCGCGCTCTCAAACAAGGCTTGTCCAACAGAGCCACCGCCCGCACTGACCAAAACTTCACCTGTGCCGACACCCTCGGGATGTGGCTGCGGCGCAGCCGGCGCAACATAGCCGGTATAGTGCAACATGCGGGTCACATCACTGGTAACAGGCCAACTGACACCGAGCTGGGTCAAATCGGAGTCCGCATGAACCAACACCGCGTCGTAGTAAATCTTTAACCGATCTCGCGCCATCGTTGCTTTGCTGGCCTTGGAAGGCGGCGCAAGGATGTCACGTACAGAAGACAGAACAACTGGTCGCGGAGTGAGCGCCTGTGCCGTCTTCAGCAACGCCTCAAACTCCTGCGACAGACTGCGACGGCCAAACGGGAACAGCTCCGTTATCAACACATCGGGTTTCATCTCTTGCACAGCCGCAGCGGCCTGTTTCTGCCGCGCAGACATATAGGCATCATCCGCCTCCACGCCGGCATCCGTCAGCAATTTTGTGAAATCGACCCCATCAGATGCAAGCGGAGGCAATTGCACCAAGGGCACAGTCTCGTTCTCCAAATGCGGCGCAGGACATCCACCTGAGAGCACCACGGCTTCATGACCTTCGCGCACAAACGCCTGCGCCAAAGTCAGGGCGCGCGACAAATGGCCAGTGCCAAGCAAATGAGTGACTGCGATCAAAACCTTCATGAGCCGCGCCCTTTCAACCTCACAATAGATGGGTCCGCTATTTTAATCTCATGGCCCTGAATTTCCACCACAAAAAGCCGATTTCGCTTCACCGCAAATGGCGCCGGGCCCATAAAATCCCAACCATACGCCTTTGCCAAAACCATGCGCATCGTGCCGATATGGCACACTGCAATTGTGTCGCTCTGCAAGCCAAACAACCATGGTGCAACCCGCGCCCAGACCTCACGCGGGCTCTCTCCTGCGGGCGGGCGATAGTCCCATCCCCAAGCTTCGATGTCACGAAATCCGCTGTTGGGATCTGCTTTAAGGTCAACGCCTTTTTTGCCTTCCCACTTCCCCCAATCCATCTCGATCAGTGCATCCACAACATGAGGATCGCGCCCTGCCACAATCTTTGCCGTTTCCCGTGCCCGAGAAAGCGGACTGGCGTAAAGGTCCGCCTCTTCCCAGCCCTCAGGCAAAGCAAACCCAGACAGGTCCTTACGTGCTTGATCATCCAATGGAATGTCTGTGCGCCCTTGAATCTGATGCGCGCGGTTCCACGCGGTATGTCCGTGACGCATCATAGAAAATCGGATCATGGAATGTCTTTCAGCAAAGGCGTCAAAATGCGCCAAACCCTGCGCCGCGCAGCGGGCATCAAGTGGCTCTCGGCAATCAAATCTCGCGCCGCTTGCGCGCGCGCGTCGTGGCAATCAGGGTCATTCAACACATGCAATACCGACGCCGCAAGCGCTTCCGGCATCCCAACAGGCACCAAACCGTCAGGCGCAACCACTTCGTTCACACCGGGTCGGTTCTCGGCAACCACGGGCACGCCATGGGCCTGCGCTTCCAGATAAGCCATCCCGAAAGCTTCATTCACGCCGGGCCATAAAAACACACGCGCCCGCTGATAGGCGGCTGCCATTCCCGCCGTATCCAACTGCCCCAAAAACTGCACCCGCTCACCAAACGGTGCCATCAGTGTGGCGACTTCTTCGCGCATTGGCCCATCGCCGGCGATCTCAACCCGCCATGGCCCATCAGGCATATGTGTCAAAGCCTCTGCCGCGATCGCGTAGGACGCCAACTTATCTCCAGCCCGCATCATCCCCGCAATCAGCACCAACGGCGCTTGCCCAATTGCCGCGGCAGGTAACGTCTCCATGGCCAGAAAGGGCTGCAAAGCCACAAGCTGCTGCCCATCCCGCAGATTTGCACGCAGAGCTTCGGCATCCCGTTCGGTGAAATGGAACACCACATCTGCCAGGTCGATCGCCTCTTCAGCTTTGCGCTCAAACGCGTCCCAAGGGCCGCCCAACCGCTTGCTGGCTCGCGTGGCCTCGACCAACACATAAGGAATGCCCAATGCCTTACTGACTGTTGGGCCCAACAAATCGGGGGCTTTGTAGTAATTGTGATAGGTCACCCAGGCGGCCCATTTGTCTTTTTGTCCTTGTGCCACCAACCCTGTGCAAGCCCGCTCCGCCTGATCAATCAAGGCTGCTTGCGTGACAGCATCACCGCGCTTTTCAAAGGTTCGCAATTCCGAAGCCAATACTGGTGTGTGGCCGTCATGCTCAAGAACACGCATAAAATTGCGCGCTATCTCGCGTTCACCGGACGGCACCGGGTGATGCGGTGACTTCAAAGGCGCGTAAAAAGCAATCCGCGCCATGGCGTCACGCCTTCTGGTCCGCAGGCGCCGCTGCCTGCAAACGCGCATCCAGTTGCTCGATACCCGGCTGCATAAGAAACGACGTCGTCAGTCGTACATAAGCCGCATCTGCCAAAGCGATCCGCAGATCCGAATTCCGCGCAAGTCGCAGCAGGTTTGCAGCCAAATCTGCCGGCGTATCGTCGCTCAACACGCCATGTTCCCCGTCGGTGATAAACTCCGGAATCGCAGAAACTGGCGTGGACAACAAACACAGCTTTTGGCTCGCCGCCTCCATCAATACGTTTGGTAACCCGTCCCGGTCACCATCCTCAGCAATCCGACTCGGCAGCACAAACACATCTGACGTCCGCATAGCGTCGATCACTTCGGGCTGATCACAGGCGCCGCGCCAAGTGACTTTGTCCGCGATACCCAAACGCTCTGCTTCCGCTTCCAACGCCGCACCAGAGCCACCACCGCCGATGTGTTCCCAGTGCCAGTCCAGATCGTCAGGCAACAGCGCAAGCGCCGCTATCAGCCGATCAAAACCCTTTTTTTCAACCAGCCGACCAACAGACAAAAATCGGACTCCGTGCTCCGCCGCTCGCGGTTCAGGCGGCTCTGGAAATCGGGTCAAATCCAAACCATGATAGACGAGCTCGACTCGATCTGGCCGGTCCGCCAAGTCTGACAAATGCTTGGCACCAACACCTGTACAAGTCGCCAGAAATGCCGCGCCAAAAGTAGAGCCCTGCAGCTTTTCGCGCTTTTCCCACTCAGGTGAAGTCCAAATATCCTTCGCATGCGCGGACACAGACCACGGCATGTCCCGCATAATCGCAGCGTAGCGCGTCACCGACGCCGGTGTGTGCATGAAGTGCGCATACAGCAAATCGATGTTGTCTGGCAGCTCACGCGCCAAAACACAGGCTTGCCCAAAGCGGCGCACGCGGTTGCGCGTTTTATCCCGACGCAGGTCTTTGAACCAAATGCCGACAGCTTTCCAAAACCCGGGCTTGGCAATCACGCCGAAGAGCCCGCCCAACACCCGTGCAGGTTCTTGATGCAGATACTCCGGTAGGTAGTGTACCGGCGCTTGCAACCGTTTGTGCAGCGGATGGCGCTTCTTGTCTGTTGGAAACCGCAGCGACCACAGATCCAGATCGTAGCCCATTTCTTCAAGTGCCACGAGTTCTTGCGCAATAAATGTCTCTGACAGGCGGGGCCAGCCTTTGACCACCACCGCTACCTTGGGACGTCTTTTTGTCATGCTACGCCTTGTGACCTGACCAGACCCAACATCGCCAGTGTCCGGTCTGACACCACATCCAACCCATCCAGCAAACCCGGCACAAAGGCATGGCTTGGCTTTGGCTGATGCGGCAAAGCACGAATGGCTGCGATCATGGCATCGGCTGTAAACCCGTCACGGTCTTCATCCAACATGCGTACAAGGCCCATGTCTTCGGCGCGGCTGGCTCGAATATGTTGCTCCATGCGGGGACGTGTGCGTGGAACAATCACCACCGGTTTATCGAAAGACAGCACCTCGCAGAACGTGTTGTACCCGCCCATCGACACGATGCCCTGTGCGCCTTTCATCAAGGTCTCCATGCGGCTGTCAAAGCCAACCGCCTGCACCCTGCCATTAAGCTTAGCCACACGGACTTCAAACTCTGCGCGCACTTCACCGGATAGAAATGGGCCGTAAACCAGCATGGCACGCGGCGACAAATCCGGATCCTGCTCATAAGCAGACAACACAAGATCAACCATACCGGCGCCATCGCCACCACCACCGGGCGTGACAAGCACGTACGGTTGCTCAGGCGTCTCACCCTCACTCATTGCTTCGCGTTGCAAATAACCAGTAAACTTCATCCGAGACCGGAACGCCGGTGACAAATCAAGTCCCTCGGTCGGATCATAGACCGAGCGCAAACCATACACCCAAGTCTCATCGTAGTAACGCTCTGCAGCCTCAAGCGCTCCTTTGCGATCCCACTCAGCTGAAAGCACACTTGGATCATCCAAAACGTCGCGCAGCCCCAAAACCAAATGCGCTTTGCGCTTTTCTTTCAACCAGTCAAGCGCAGGAAGCAGTTCGCCACGAAAGCCAGTTGGCTCCTTGTCGACAATCAATACGTCGGGGTCAAAATGCTCAACCGTGGCCTTGATCAACCCAGCACGCAGCGCAGTTGTTTCATCAATATGCAGCCCCAGTCGCTCACTTTCATAGTTACCATCCGGCGTCTTGGTGACTCCCGGCAGGCGAATGTGGTCCACATTGTCTGGAAACGGAAACCGCCCCGCCACTGGAGAGCCGGTAAGAATCAAGGCTGTGATGCGACTGTCGGCTTGGGTGATAGCTGTCGCCAAAGCGCGGGATCGGCGCAAATGGCCAAGCCCATAGGTGTCGTGGCTGTACAACAGCACGCGCGGCGACGCATTGGCCGCCAGATCCCCTGTCATCGCAATCGCCTCAGACAAATTTCGCGCCTCAACTCTATTTACAACCGCAAGTCCGACTCAGACTTGGGTAACACGCCCTTGATATCGTAGAGCAAAGCCGTGGGCTTTCCGAGAGCTCTTATCGCCGCGCCACCCAACTCGGTGAACTGGCGATGCGCCACAGCCACGACAATACCGTCATATGCCCCATTTTCAGGCGCATCAATTGGCGTGATGCCATATTCTGCCTCTACAGCTTCGTCCTCAACCCAAGGGTCCCAAACGTCGACATTGACGCTGTAACTCTCTAGTTCCTCAACGATATCTGCCACGCGCGTGTTGCGCGTGTCTGCACAGTTTTCCTTAAACGCCAAACCCATCACCAACACGCGCGCGCCAGATGGGTTTGTGCCTTTGGCCAACATACCTTTGATCATTTCCTGTGCGACATGGCGGCCCATGTGGTCATTGATCCGTCGACCCGCCAAAATGACTTCCGGATGATAGCCGAGCTGTTCCGCCCTGTAGGTCAAATAGTAAGGGTCCACGCCAATACAGTGCCCCCCGACAAGTCCTGGCTTAAATGGCAAGAAATTCCATTTGGTGCCAGCAGCCTCAAGCACCTCTAAGGTGTCGAGCCCCATACGCGAGAAGATCAGCGAAAACTCATTGACCAAAGCGATGTTCAAGTCACGCTGCGTGTTCTCAATGACCTTGGCTGCCTCTGCGGTCTTGATCGAGCTCGCCGCATGCAAGCCCGCTTTGATCACAGGGCCGTAAATCGCCTCCACCCGCGCCAGGGTCTCGTCATCCTGTGCGGCAATGACTTTGACGACATTTTCCAGAGTGTGCTCTGCATCGCCCGGGTTCACCCGCTCCGGCGAATAGGCCAACTTGATATCGTCTCCTGCGCGCAACCCGCTTGCCTGTGCCAAAGCAGGGCCGCAAACCTCTTCGGTCACGCCGGGATACACAGTGCTTTCCAAGATCACCAAAGCATCAGGTCGCAAATGGGGTGCAACCGTTGCACAAGCCCCAAGCACTGGACCCAGATCCGGGGCTTTGGCGTCCGTGATTGGCGTTGGAACACTCAGAATAAAAACCGTGCGGCCGGACAAATCTTCTGCTGCATCACTGAATGCCATTGTGCTGGCGGCCACAGTTTCAGGGGACACTTCACCGTTGGGATCTTCTCCGCTATGCAAACGCGCGACCATCTTGGGATTGGTGTCAAATCCCAAAACATCAAATCCCGCACGCGCCAAACCCAGTGCCAACGGCAATCCAACGTAACCAAGCCCAAGGACGGCGATTTTTTCCTGTTTAGACTGGCTCACGTTTGCTGTGTCCCCAAAATAGATCCGCGACCTTCGCACGTATTTTGTGCGCTACCGTTTTTACCCCTGTTTGTCACCCCCAAAGCACTGAGCCATTGAGCAAGTTTCACGATATGGAAAGTGTATTTCCTTTCGCGACACCCAAGACTTCCTGTAAGACGAAAAAACGACGACAGGGAAAGACACTAAAATGTTCCGATATTTGTTTGCGGTGTTGGCGGCTTGCCTGCTTCTTCCAGTGACTCAACTGGCTGCGCAGGACACCGACGAAACCACTCTTAATTCCTCCATTTCACAGATTGTGGAACAGGCTGCTGAAACCGGCATGACCGTTATCATTCTTGACGGCAACGGCGACCCCATGCCTGCAGAGATGGACGAGAGTACATCGGAAGAAGTCTCTGAGACCAGCAACATGACAGCCGTGATGCGACTCCAATGGGAACTTGAAGGATTCAACCAAATCCTCATGAGCCGTCTGGATCACTTCCCAGCTGCCATGAACGAGGTCCTCTTTATCCTTCGCGCCTCAAGTCCAGATGGCACCATCATGCTGTTTGCCAAGCAACTGGCCATCATCTTGCTGCTGCTCGCAATCGGACGTTTGGTGGAATCACGGATCTATGGAAAACGCATAGCGGCCCGTTTTGTGATTCCGTTGATCAAAGAAAACCCCGAGGGCTATACGCAAAAACTGCCGTTCCTGCTGGTGCGCTTTATTGGCGGTGTGATCGGCGTTTTTGTCAGCATGGCCGTCGCTGCTCTTTTGGGCCTTATCATATTTGGCACGTCTGATGACACCGCTGTCCGATTTACCAGCGCTTCCATCTTTGCAGCCTACGCTCTCTCTCGCATGATCGCACTGGTCTGGCGCATGATCTTATCGCCGTACCTTTCACAATACCGCATTCCCGCTTTCTCCACGCCAGACGCCAAAAAGTTGCACTATTGGGTGTGTGTCTTAGGCATGGTCGATGCCGTGACGATTATTTTCGGCGAATGGCTCAACGAACTGGGACTGGTTTATGACGTCTACGCGATGATGACCTTCCTGCTTGGGTCTTTGTTCGCACTTGGCAACGTCGCCATGGTTTTTGCCAACCGAGTGTCTATTTCCAATGCGCTGCGCAATGGTCGTCCGTCTAACAAAGTACCGTTGGCGACTCGCCTTGCCAGCACACTTTGGGCACCGATCTTTCTCATCTACGTGGCTTTTGGATGGGCGCGTTTGTCGTGGAACCTTATCATGGGCAACGACACCGAAATCCCGTTGATCGCCGGTGCCTATGCCATTTTGACCGCCGTTTTGGTGGTCTATGCGACAATCAACTACGGCATCGAACGCTACTTTGAGCGCCACCGCAACGTCCAGGAAATGAATGATGCGGCGGAGGCACTGCGCGAAGAGGCCACAACAGATGGCCAGCTGTCCGAACAGCAAGAAGAAGAACTCACCCTTCTTGAGGACATCATAGACCACCGTCAAATGCACACCTACGAAGAGCTCGCACGGCGGGTGTCAGGTGTACTGGCTTTGGTTGCGGGGCTATATGCTGCGCTGTATATCTTTGACCTTGATCACCTCATCCGAGACGACATGGTCAGCGGGCGAATACTGGATGTGGTCGTTATTGTGTTCTTGGGATACATCGGCTTTCACACCTTCCGCATTTGGATCGATCGCCGCATCCGCGAGGAGTCAGGTGAGCCGGAGACCGAGGCCGAACTGGGTGATGAAGGCGGCGGGGCCAGCGCCAGCCGTCTTGCAACCTTGCTGCCACTGTTTCGAAACTTCATCCTGCTTGTGATCCTCGTCACCATCATCCTGATCGTGCTGCTTGAACTTGGCGTCAACGTCAGCCCACTGTTTGCTGGTGCTGGTGTGGTTGGTCTGGCGGTTGGCTTTGGTGCACAATCCTTGGTCCGCGATATCTTTTCTGGTGCCTTCTTCTTGTTTGATGACGCATTCCGCAAAGGTGAATATATCGACATCGGCTCGGTCAAAGGCACGGTCGAAAAAATCTCCGTTCGCTCTTTCCAGCTGCGCCACCATCTGGGCCCTCTGCACACCATCCCATTTGGTGAGATCCAATACCTCACTAACTATTCGCGCGATTGGGTGATCATGAAACTCAAACTGCGTGTGACCTATGACACAGATGTAGAGCGCGTGCGCAAACTGGTGAAAAACCTTGGCGTTGAATTGCTGGACGATCCGGTCATCGGCCACAACTTCATCCAACCGCTAAAGTCTCAGGGCGTGGTCGAGATGCAAGACAGTGCCATGATTATCCGCGTCAAATTCATGACCAAACCCGGTGACCAATGGTTGGTGCGCAAAAAAGTGTATCACGAAATCCGCGAACTCTTTGCCCGCGAGGGGATCAAGTTCGCCCACCGCGAGGTCACTGTGCGTATTGCTGATGACGTCAAAGAAGAGGACCTCACCCCCAAACAACGGGAGGCCGTTGTGGGGGCCGTCGAAGCTGCTATTGACGAAGACGCCATGGAAGGTGGTCCGGAGGGCGGCGGCGGCGACTGACCAACCTCTGCCCGTCGCGTCATCGCTACGGTACCGTTTCCGACACACCCAAAATGACATCCCAATCGGGGCTACCTTTTCAAAAATCGGTGGCCCCGAATGCTGTGGGGCGTCAAAAATCTCAACGACGGGCGGTGCTCAAAATTTCTCTGATTGATTGCCTCTCTGTCACGGGGATGTCACGTGTCCATCTTATCCCGAAATTCATTCGAATGATTGTGAGCCATGACACGTACAAATTGGACAATGATCCGCGACGCGCTCGCCGACGATATCGCCTCCGGCCAGTTTAACACCGGAGACAAGTTGCCAACTGAACCGCAACTTGCCACTCGATTTGACGCCGGACGTCACTCCGTGCGGCGCGCCGTAGAAGCCCTCGCAAAAGAGGGCAAAGTCAGCATAGAACAGGGCCGCGGCACGTTTGTCGAAGAGGCCCCGCGCCTGACATACACGATCGGAAAGCGCACCCGCCTCAGCCCGAATTTGGTGCCTCAAGGCTGTGTGGTCAGCAGTGCGCCTTTGGCTGGCGACATTGTCGAGGCCACCGATCGGTTACGCGCCGCGCTCAAACTATCCGCGGGTGAGAAGGTTGTGAGCAGCCAACGTATCACTTTCGCAGATGGGCTCCCGATTGCCTTCGGAACCGCGTGGTACTCTGCAGATCGCTTTCCTGATTTCGTTGCCCGCCGCGAGACGCTGAACTCGGTGACCAAGACATTTCAATCTTATGGCATCGACGATTACCACCGGATCGACACAGAGTTTTTCTCGCGCCCAGCGCGCACCGAAGAAGCAAAGACACTCCGACAACACCCAGACTTGCCAGTGATGGTGGTCCGCGCCACAGACGCGGATCCCACCGGTGCCCCGATCTCCCACAGCAAAGTTATTTGGGCGTCAGGGCGGGTGAAATTCACAATTTCAGGGCAGGGCGATGGCTGACACAGATCCACAACTTGATGCATTGGCAAAAACAGACGCAAAAACGCTTACACGTTTTGCGGAAACCTTGATTGATGAACTGGGAGACATTGATGTCTTACACAGTCGCACCGGTCTTGTGATGCTGCCCATGCGCGATACCGCGCAGGGCACCGTATTTCATTTGGGCGAAGTGCTGGTGAGCGAGGCACATATCCGCTCCGGAGAGATCGAAGGCTACGGGCTGCGACGTGGCCATGATCTGGAAGCGTCGATGGCCATGGCATTGATTGATCTGGCCCTGCAAAGCGGCGTTCAGACATCGGCCTGCAAAGAGTTCTGTGAAACAGCGGCAACGGCGCAGGCGGAAGCGGATGTCGACACTCTGCGTCGCATCCAAGCCACCCGCGTGAATATGGAGACGTTCTGAATGGCACATTCCACCCCCCTGCGCAGCGACGCAGAAGCCAGCGCCAACGCCACGTTTGACGCGCTCATGTGGGCCTTCAGTCGCCCCGGCCAAATCAAAACTCTACCCCAAACAGGCGAACTCTGCCTGATCGAGGCACTCATGGACCGCGAGTGCCGCGTATATTGCGCAGATCCGCTGCTGCTGCCGGATGTGATGCGCAGCGGTGCCGAAGTCGCCGACATACCACAGGCGGATCACCTGATCCTTGGCACTCTCACTGATGCCACCCTCCTAAAACAAATGCCTCTAGGTAGCGATCTTTACCCAGATGACGGCGCAACCGTTATTGTGCGCGCCACTCTTGGTGCGGGCCCGGCGCTGCGCCTTTCCGGCCCAGGCGTAAACGGCAGTGTCACTGTCAACGTCTCAGGCTTGCCGAATGGCTTTTGGGACATGCGCAAACATGTGATGCGCTATCCCACGGGCTTTGAATTGATCCTGCTGGACGGCAACCGAGTGCTCGCTCTGCCCCGCTCCACTGTTGTAGAGGTGCTCTGATGGCCTATGTCGCAACCCGTGGTGGCGAACACGCCATCGAGCAATCTGAGCGCCTCTTCCGCGAGGCCATCGGCGCGTTTGACCAGTCTCGCGTGGATACCATCAAACACAGCATGCCGTACTTGATCGACCGTGTCATGGGCGAGGCATCGCTGTACGACGAGGATCTGGCCGCACTTGCGCTCGCCCAAACTGGCGGCGAACTCTTTGAAGCCGTTTTGCTCTTGCGCGCATGGCGCACAACTCAACCGCGCCTCTCTGTGGCCAGGCCTGTCGAACAAGACACGTTGTTTACACATCGCCGCATCTCCGCCGCGTTTAAGGACATCCCCGGCGGGCAGGTGCTTGGCCCCACGTTGGACTACGCCCACCGCATTCTTGCCACCGACGTGCTGCGCGGCGCAGATTATTTCCCCGCATCTGTGGAGCCCGCCGAAACACCCTCCCCGGCCTATCAACCCTCGGTCAGCGCATGGCAGGCAGAAAACGATCTTGTTGAGTTGCCCAAATCAGATCTGACGAAGGGCAATGATATCCCTGACCTGACCCGTGAACCGTTGCTGTTCCCTGCAAAAAGGGCGCATACATTGCAGTCTCTGGCGCGTGCCGACACCGGCGGTGCGCTGGCGCTTGGATATGCGGCCATGCGCGGTTACGGACAAGCTCACCCCACCGTCAATGAACTGCGTCTGGCCGAGGCTGAAATCGTCGTTGCACACCCTGACGGCCGCCAATTCTCTGCTGGCCGTGCCAAAGTGAGCCAAGCCGAAGTGGTCGACAAAAAGGGCGAAAATCTCGATCTTGGCTTTGCCGCCACCTTGGGCTGGAACGAAGTCAAATGCATCTCCGCCGCCACGCTCGATCTCAACAGCGAAGGCGCTGAGAAAGGCTCTCCCACGGAGGAAGAATTCTTCCTCTATCATACGGAGGGAGTCGAAAGCTCCGGCTTCTGCATTCACTTCAAACTGCCCCACTATGTGACGTTCCAATCCTCACTGGACGCCATGCGCGACGCCAAAGCCAAAAAGGCCGCCGCCAAAGCCGCACGTGACGACAAAACAGCAAGCGAGCCCGCAGAATGAGCCTCTCAAACCTGACAAAACCATGGGAAGCCATGAGCTACGGTTTCCTGGACAGCTCTGCCAAACGAGAGCTGCGCCGCAAAATGATCAAGGCCATCTCCGTACCCGGCTGCCAGATGCCTTATGCCAGCCGCGAGGTGCCCATGGCACGTGGCTGGGGGACCGGTGGCTTGCAGGTTTCGCTCACTCTGGTGAACCCAAACACCACCGTCAAAGTCGTCGACCAAGGTGCGGATGACAGCGTCAACGCCGCCTCCATACGACGCTTTATCAACCGCGTCGCCGGCACGCCAACCACCACGGACACTCTTGATGCGGATTTGATCCAATCACGTCACCGCATTCCTGAGGAAATCATGCAAGAAGATCAGGTGCTGGTGCTGCAAGTACCAAACCCCGAACCTCTGCGCCCGGTGCAGCCCAATATGTCCATTGCACGCCAAATGCACGCTGATGCGGATTACGGCCGCATGTGGCTGCAACTTTACGAACAAATCGTGCGCTCTGGACGCGTGATGCAAGGCGCGAGCTACCCCTCATTGGTGCACGACCGCTTTGTCATGACCCCCTCGCCCATCCCGCGCTGGGATGTGCCAAAGCTGAACATGGCCAAACATCTCACGTTCCTCTCCGCGGGGCGCGAGAAGCGTATCTTTGCGGTACCGCCTTACACAAAAGTTGCACCTCTGGTGTTCTCTGATGTGCCTTACAAAGTAGAAGATCACGCCGATCTCACCTGCCACCGATCCGGCGCAACAGGCATGTTTATGAACGAAATTCCACAAGATGACGGCACCTCCACCTATGAGGTCTCCGACAGCGAATGGGGCGTCAAAGCCATCCGCCAACGCGATGGCGAAGACATCACTCTGGGCGAAACCTGGTACAAAGACGGGGAGATGCCACAATGACCCTCACACTCGACGCGCCGCGCATCGTCACCACCAAACCGCTCTTGTCGGTGCAACACGTCTCCAAGTCTTATGGCGAGGTGCAGGCTGTGCGCAATGTCTCCGCACGTGCCTATCCCGGAGAAGTTTTGGGCATCGTTGGAGAAAGTGGTTCTGGTAAATCCACCCTCCTGCGCATGATGAACTTGGAAGAAACGCCGGACACAGGCAGCTACACGTTGGACCTGCCTGACACGCCCGGCAACCTTTTTGAGCTGGACCGTTTCGCCCGCCGCATGTTGTGTGCCACCAAGATTGGGATTGTCTATCAGAACCCTCACCTCGGCCTGCTGATGAAGCATTCCTCTTCGGGCAACGTGGCTGAACGTCTTCTGATCGCAGGCGAGCGCAGCTTTGCCACCCTGCGAGACAAAGCCACCACGGCGTTGGATGCGTCTGAGTTTCCTCTGGATCGATTAGACGCCCCACCGATCGAGTTGTCTGGTGGCATGCAGCAACGCGTGCAACTCGCCAAAGCCATTGCTTTGGAACCCGCGCTTCTGCTGCTGGACGAACCCACAACCGGTCTTGATGTCTCCGTTCAGGCGCTGGTGCTCGACACACTTAAACGGCTGCAACAAGATCGCCAGATCACTATGGTGATTGTCAGTCACGACCTTGGTGTCATCCGAACGCTCGCCGACAGAGTTATGGTCATGCGCCAAGGTGAAGTGGTGGAGACCGGACTGGCTGACCAAATCTTCCAAGACCCGCAACACGCCTACACACAACAATTGGTGCACGCAAAGCTATGACCGCTGTTTTGAACATTGAAGGGCTGACCAAAGCCTTCACCCTGCACCATCTGGGCAATCAGATAGGCGCGTTCTCTGACATTTCTTTTTCGGTGGCAGCTGGTGAATTTGTGCTGCTGAAAGGCGCAAATGGCGCAGGCAAATCAACATTGCTGCGCACGCTGTACCGATCCTATCTTCCGCAATCTGGCCAGATCCGGTTCCAATCAGCGCACGGCGAAATTGATCTCGCTCGTGCCGCTGAAATTGACATTGCCCACCTAAGACGCACCGAAATCGGATTTGTCACACAATTTCTCACCGCCCGTCCACGTGTCAGCGCTGAGGCCATCGTAGCAGAGCCCCTGCGTATGGCGGGTGTGTCCCAAGAGGGCGCCTTGGGAGAAGCCCGCAGCGCGCTTGCCACTTTTGGGGTCAAACCCGACCTGTGGCAGGCCTACCCCACCACGTTTTCCGGCGGAGAGCAGCAAAAGGTAAACTTGGCACGCGCCTTGATCCTGCCGCAAAAACTTCTGCTCTTGGATGAACCCACCGCGTCGCTGGATGCCCCTGCGCGCGCCGCATTGGTGGCGCGGCTGGCTGAGCTCAAAGAAGGCGGTGCCGCCATGATTGGCGTTTTCCACCATCCGGATGATGTCGAGCACCTGATCGACCGCGTGGTCGATTTGACTCCTGATTATTATGCCAAAGAGGACCGTGACGATGTGGTTGTCTGATGTTTCCATTGTCCTGCGCAATCGCGTGATTGCCTGCGGATCCTTGCGCATTGAAAACGGTTTGATCACTGAGATCGCCGAAACCGGCGGCACGGCAACGCACACTGTCTACCCCGGATTTGTCGACATGCACGGCGACATGATCGAACATGAACTGGAACCCCGTCCCGGCGTGGATTTCCCGATGGATGTTGCGGTCAATCACCTTGATGCACGCCTGGCTGCGGCAGGCGTCACCACCGCCTACGCCGGTGTGTCTTTCTCGCGCACAGCCAAAGACGGTGACCGCCGATCTTATCAGCACACCACCGACATCATACATGCGCTGAAATCTCAACAAGCCGATCTGCGTGTTGATCACCGCATTCACGCACGTTTTGACATCACCTTCACCGCCGCCATCGACTCTTTGGAAAACCTGCTCACAGCGGGCTCGGTTGATCTGGTGTCGGTGATGGATCACACCCCCGGCCAAGGCCAGTACCGCAATCTCGAAAAGCTGATCGCTTACCGGATGCGCGACGGCAAAGTGTCTGAGCAGGAGGCGCGCGCGCAAATCCAAACACGCATCGATGCCTCCCTGCCCACCGAAGATATCTACACCAATCTGCAAACCGTCTCTCGCCTGTGCAAGGCCCATGGCATTGCGGTCGCCAGTCATGATGACGACACCATGGAGAAAGCCAACATTATGGCTGACATCGGAGCTGTCATTAGCGAATTTCCGGTGACAATGGAGGCGGCAGAGGTGGCTGTGAAACGTGGTATGATGACTGCCATGGGGGCGCCAAATGCCATGCGTGGTCAAAGCTACTCAGGCAATCTTTCGGCCCGCGATGCCCATGCTGCAAGCCTCTTGCATATCCTGGCAGCCGATTATCACCCCGCAGCAATACTTCCGGCAATTCATGCACTGGCAGAAACCGATTCTGATGGCCTCCCCGGTGCGGTACGCCTTGCGACAACCAATCCTGCAGAGGTGTTGGGCCTGACAGACAGAGGTGAGATTGCGCTAGGCAAACGCGCAGACCTCGCGGTGGTAGATACTCAAAACCGTGTTGTTACGACTTTCTCTGAGGGTCAGACGGTGTTTTCCAACGGAACTGTGACACCCACGGCAAATAGCCCGATTGCGGCGGTGTGATTTATTTAAACCGTTACATATCGGTTAATGGAGAGTTACACGCAGGGCCAATTCTGGACATGAAATTCATTCGGATGAATCATCATGCCAGCTACGCTTACACTATCAAACGTCTCTAAGATTTTTGACGAAACCAAGGCCGTAGATACGGTTTCTCTTGATATTGCCCCCGGCCAGTTTGTCGGCGTAATCGGGCGCTCCGGCGCGGGTAAGTCGACCATGTTGCGCCTCATAAACCGTTTGATCGACCCCACTTCGGGGTCGATTTCATTTGATGGGGTCGAAATCACGTCGCTCAAGGGCAAAGCCTTGCGCGACTGGCGTCGCGACTGCGCGATGATCTTTCAACAGTTCAATCTTGTGGATCGCCTCGATGTTTTGACCAATGTTCTGATCGGACGTCTGGCCGAGCATGGCTTCCTCAGTTCCATGGCCATGCAGTTCACCGATGCCGAACGCACCATGGCGCTTCAAGCCCTGGAACGCCTCGATCTGGTGCCACAAGCATTGCAACGCGCCGGTACTCTTTCCGGCGGTCAACAACAGCGCGTCGCCATCGCCAAAGCATTGGTGCAACAGCCAAAAATCATGCTGGCGGATGAACCCATCGCATCACTTGACCCGGCCAACGCCACATTGGTGATGGACGGTCTGAAACAGATCAACATAGAAGACGGGCTGACCGTTCTGGTGAACCTGCACACGCTGGACACCGCACGCGCCTATTGCGACCGCATCATCGCGATGCGCAACGGTCGCGTCTTCTTTGACGGTTCCGCCGCGCAGCTCACCGATGATGTCGTCCGCGACATCTACGGCACCAAGGGCCTGCGCGAATTCAACGAAGCAGTGACATCAACCCAATCGATTTCCGTGACTGCCTGACCTCTCCACCAAGCCAATCAACAAGGGGATACCACCATGAAACTTCTCGCTACCACCGCACTCATCGCTCTGACTGCAACAGTTGCCGCAGCAGACGACTGGAAAAAAGACTATGCTGTCATCAAGTTCGGCATCCTGTCTGGCGAAAACGAAAAAGACCGCGTTGCACGCTACACACCATTTGAGGAATACCTCGAAAAAGAGCTGGGCGTGGAAGTCGAAATCTTCACCGCTGGCAACTATGATGGCGTGATCCAGGCGATCGGCGCAGATCAAATCGAATTTGCCTTCTTCGGCTCATCTTCCTACGCAGCGGCCTACACGGGCACCGACGGCAAAGTTGAGCCACTGGTGTCTCGCCTGCGCAAAGATGGCTCCACTGGCTATTACTCTGTTTTGGTGACCCGTTGCGAAGATGGCTACAAGCAGATCACCGATCTTGAAGGCAAAGTTGTCGCCTTTGCTGACCCAGATTCCACCTCTGGCTACGCGGTGCCTTACTTCAACATCGCCAAAGAAGTTGACCCAAAAACTTTCTTCTCCGCGATCCCATTCTCCGGGTCTCACGAAGCAGGCGTTGCTGGCGTGGTACAGGGCACATTTGATGCCGCAGCCACTTGGCAGAACAACGACGTTGACGGTCGCTGGCAGCGCATGATCGACAAAGGCATGATCGAAGAAGGCGTGATCTGCCCGATCTGGGAAAGCCCAGAAATCACATCTGGCCCGTTCACCGCACGCGCCAACCTGCCACAGGAGTTGAAAGACGCCGTGAAACAAGCGGTGATGACTGTTCAGGACAAAGACGAAGAAGCCTTCAAAGCCATGACAGGCTTCAAAGAAGAAGATCCAAACCCACAGACTGGTTGGATCGAAGTGAACCACGAGCGCTATCAGTGGATCGTGGACATGCGCGATTGGCTGAAAAAACAGCGCCGCTCTTCCTAAGCTCTCATGCCTACAGCCCCCGACGCACCCGCGTCGGGGGCTTTTCACGTGCCAGGACTCATAGACATGACCGCTCTTGCTGACATTCCAAAATCTCCACCGCTGCTGAAGTTTGAACAGGACTACGCCGACCTGCGCCGCCGTTCCCGGATCACTTGGCTGGTCGGCTCTGTGATTTTTCTGGTGCTTTTCACATTTTCCGCGTGGCTCGGAGATTTCTTCAAGGTGACACAAATCACTTTGCCTGACGGATCGCGCGATTGGCGATGGATTCTCCCGGCGGGCATTCCGCGGCTGGGCGAATTTGTTGCAAAAACCATTCCTGATTTACACTGGGACACGCTTGGCGCAGATTTCGGCGAATGGTTCTGGCGCTGGAAAATTTGGGCCAAATTGCTCATTGAAACCATCCTAATCGCCTTTATGGCCACGGTCTTGGGTGTGATGGGCGGATTCCTTTTGTCCTTCCCGGCGGCACGTAATCTGGCCCCCAACAAATGGGTGCTTTGGGTGAGCCGTCGCTATCTGGAAATTGCCCGCACGGTGCCTGACCTTGTTTGGGCGCTGATGTTTGTGTTCTGCTTTTCCGTCGGGCCAATGGCCGGTGTTTTGGCTATTGGTTTACACGCGACAGGTGCTTTGGGTAAACTCTACTCAGAAGTAAATGAAAACATCGACATGCGCCCCCTTGAGGGTGTGAAAGCCGCGGGTGGTACATGGTTTGACCAAATCCGCTACGGCGCAGTGCCACAAGTTCTGCCCAATATCATCAGCTACACGTTGCTGCGCTTTGAAATCAACGTACGCTCCAGCTCTATCATCGGCTACGTGGGCGCAGGTGGCTTGGGACAGGAATTCCGAGAAGCCCTGTCCTTGCAGGAATACACTGACCTCTCAGCGCTGTTTCTCATTATCTTCGTGACTGTAATCGTGATCGATTACGGTTCTGAGAAATTGCGGCACCGCGTCATCGGACTCGAGAAAGGGCCAAGCGCATGACCCCGACACAGCAAGATATCAACGCCGCAATGGCTGCCAATCCGCGCGCGTTTCGCGATCCAACCCATGTCCGCCTGCGCAAACTGGCGCTCTGGGTGGGTTTTACCGGCCTGTTCTGCTGGTGCCTGTATGATTTCAACTTTGCACCAGAGCGCATTTGGGTTGGGCTTGGCCGTCTGGGCCGTGTGCTCAGCTTCATGTTCCCACCCCACTTCTGGAGCACATGGGCGGAATGGGTAGAAGTCTTCACAGCATTGGGTGAAACCCTTGCCATGGCCTTTCTTGGCACGTTTCTGGGCGCCGTCGTCGCGTTCCCACTGTCTTTCCTTGGGGCCAAAAACATCAACCGCATCTTTTGGCTGCGCCAAGGCGCGCGCCGGGGCTATGACGTGATCCGTGCCTTTGAAACGCTGATCCTCGCGCTGATCTTCATCCGCGCTTTTGGCCTTGGCCCCCTCGCTGGTATCCTCGCAATTGCTGTCAGTGAAATCGGCACATTTTCGAAACTCTTTTCTGAGGCGTTAGAAAACACGTCTCGCAAACCCGTAGAAGGTGTGGTGGCTTCTGGTGGCTCACGCTTTCAGGCCATCCGCTATGCCATCATGCCACAGGTCACTCCGGTGCATATCTCCGTTCTGCTCTACAATCTGGAATCCAACGTCCGCTCAGGCACAATCCTTGGCATCGTTGGCGCGGGTGGTATCGGCTTTTTGCTCAGTGACCGGATCAGCTCCTACAACTGGGATCAGGCCTGGACAATGATTTTCATGATCATCGCGATGGTGTATCTGATCGACTATCTGTCCGGCCTCATCCGCGCCCGGTTGATTGGCAAATCCGATTTGGCCAAATGAGCCCGCGCCGCATCATGATCATTGGTGGGCCGGGGTCTGGTAAAAGCACTCTGGCCCGCCAGCTTGGCGACGCCTTGGACCTGCCCGTGAAACATATGGACCGCGCGGTCCATTGGCTGCCGGGGTGGCAGGAACGTCCCAAACACGACAAAGCCCCCATCGTGGCGCGCATTATCGCTGAGCCCGCTTGGGTGTTTGAAGGCGGCCACTCCGAAACTTACGCAGACCGGCTTGCCCGCGCAGACATATTGATATGGCTGGATTCGCCTGTGATCACGCGGCTCTATCGTGTCATTTGTCGCACCTTTCGTGATCACGGCAAAACCCGCCCCGACATGCAGGACGGCTGTCAAGAATCCCTGCGCGAGTTGCCAGAGTTCATTTTGTTTATCTTACGCACCCGTAAACGCAGCACCGCCAAAATGCGCGCCCTCTACGAAAGTGCTCAGATCGAAAAGCATCACTTCACCACATTCCAGGACATCAACCGGTTCACTGCGGCCCTGACGGCGGAACATACGCCAGTTTTGAGGGAACAATGACCGGCACCACACGTCCAAGGAGCATCGCATGAAAGCCTTCCTGATCCGCCATGCCCAATCAACTGGCCAAGCCGCAGACGCACCTCTCACGGACCGTGGGTATCAAGACGCCCGCGCCTTGGTCCCCACTCTGATTGAACGCGAAGCCGGCCCGCTGTTTGCAAGCCCGATGCGACGGGCGGTGGAAACTCTTACCCCTTATGCCGAACATTCCGGGCAAACCATCCGGCGGCTGGACAGCTTGCGCGAGCGGCTTTTGTCTCCAACGCCCCTGACGGATTGGGAAACCCACATCCAACGCTCCTTTCAAGATCCCAATCATGCGCCCGAAGGTGGCGAAAGCCACACGGATCTTCTGGCGCGCTGGACCTCCGCCTTTGCTGAGATCACCCAAAACGGCGGCACGCCGGCCTTTGTCACCCACGGCGGCATGACATCCGCACTGTTTCACAGCCTTACCGCAGAATTTGGCTTTCAAGGTTGGAAGCAGCTGCGCAATCCCGACCTCTTTGAAGTCACACTTACCAAAGGCCGCCTCAGCGCCTTCACGCGAATCGAACTGGAGACTTATCCATGAGCGGCGCCGGATCTAAAAACAGCCTGTCTGAAATCCCAACCATCCATGAAGACGCGACGGTCAGCGATTGCAAACTTGGCGTCTGGACCGAGGTTGGTAAAGGCACGGTGATGAAGTCCTCCGAGATGGGCGACTACTCCTACATCACACAAAATTGCCACGTGGTCTGGACCACCATTGGGAAATTCTGCTCCATCGCAAATTCCACCCGCATCAATCCGGGCAATCACCCGACGTGGCGCGCTGTGCAGCACCACAGTGTCTACCGTGCCGAAGCTTATGGGCTGGGCGACGACGATCACGATTTTTTTGGATGGCGCAAAGACAATTGGGTTACCATTGGCCATGATGTCTGGATCGGCCACGGCGTTACAGTTACGGCAGGTGTCACAATCGGCACCGGTGCGGTGATTGGGGCTGGTGCAGTGGTGACCCGTGACGTCGCCCCCTACACCGTGGTTGGCGGCGTCCCGGCACGCCAAATCAAGCGTCGCTTCACCGAAGAGCAGGCAGACGCCTTGCAACACATCGCGGTCTGGGATTGGTCGCGAGAGACATACAAGGCTGCGCTACCGGACATCAGAGCACTCGACATTGACGCATTCATCGAAAAATACCGCTGAGACGCCTCACGGACAACATCCCAAGGGGTTTGACGCGTCCTTTATGATCCTCGCAACAATCTGCCTCATCGCAGCGATTGGCGTGGCATGGACAAAGTCACCCACCGATGTGGTCCGTATCTCGCTGGAAAGCCTCGGTTTCCTAGCCTTGCTTAGCCCCAAGATATTCTGTGGGTTCTTCATTGCCGCTGCGGTGCCCATCCTCATCCCACCAGATCAGTTGGCGCATTGGGTGGGCAAAGACAGTGGCCCACGGGGCGTTGTTGTGGTCAGCTTCGCAGGTGCACTGATCCCCGGCGGCCCGACGATGATTTTCCCGCTCGCCGCAAACTTTCGGCTGGCCGGAGCCAGCACAGCCACTTTGATCAGCTTTGTCACCGCGTGGAATCTCTTGGGTGTGAACCGCACGGTTATCTGGGAGATTTCTTTTCTGCCGATTGAATTTGTCACATTGCGCGTTTTGCTTTGTTTGCCGGTGCCGATACTTGTCGGTTTCGCTGCACACAGGATATTTCGATGAACATTGTCATCGGCACGCTTGTTCTTGGCCTGCTGGCTGCCTGGGTCTGGCAAAAATTGGAAACCAACAGCCACCGTCAAGATGCCCTTCGCACCGTGCGCCGCATGGTACGTAGCAATCTGCCACGTTTGGTGATCGCGCTGATCACAGCGGGCCTCTTGGCCGAACTGCTGCCAGCCAACATTGTGCAGCACTACCTCGGACACACCTCAGGCCTAAACGGCCTGCTGATTGCCTGCGCGCTTGGCATGCTCACACCCGGAGGCGGATTTGTGAGCTTTGCGCTGGCCGCAGGCGCGCTCAAAGCCGGCGCAGCCACGCCAACCATGATTGCCTATTTGCTGGCTTGGTCTCAGTTCTCTCTGACCAAAGTCATCGCCGAGGAACTCATTTTTCTAGGACCACGCTTTATCCTCACCCGCGTGGCCGTCACCTTCCCGATCCCGCTACTGATCGGCGGAATCGCGATGTGGCTCGCTCAGGCTTAGATCGCCAAGCCCAAGCCCTGTAGATGCGCAAATCCTTTCGGGATGTCTGTCTTACGGCGCAACTCAAGCACCAGATGTGGCGCGCTTTGACAGTCCGCGAGTGCCCGGAACACCTCCACCCAATGGATCTCACCCTCTCCGGGGGCCCAATGACGGTCCGCATGTCCGTCCAGATCCTGTATGTGGACATGTTTCAGCTGATCACCTGCATCACGTACAAAGTAATCCACTGGCGCTGCACCCGACATCCGCCGTGCCAAATGCGCATGGCCGGTGTCGATCGACAAGGCAATCGCATCTGAACCAAAACTGTCCACCATGTCCCGCCGTGTCGCCGGATCCACGTCCAAGATGTTTTCAATCACCAAAGTAACGCCCAGAGCCTCAGCCTGTTCCACCACCGGTTTCATGATGTCGTGCACACGCCCCAACACAGTCGCAGCGTAGTCTGGCTTGTTAAACAGATTCCATTGATACCAGCGTTTGTATGGCGAATGCAGCACCATCTGCCGTGCGCCGACGCGATCTGCCGCTTCCAACGCTTTCAGAAAACGAGCCGTGATCAACGGGCGCAATTCCGGGTCTTTGTTGTCCATATCAAGGCCCTCATAGGGTCCATGAATTCCAACACGCCCGTGATGACCACTAAGCGCAGCTTTGGCGGCCGCAACCCGATCATCCAGCTCATGTGTCAGCGCCTGATAGCTGCCAAAGTCCTGCAATTCGATGTCTCGGTCCGCATCGAACAACCAATCGCGATGATCTGATACCTCATGTGACATCATGCAGGCACCGATTTTTAAAGGTGTCATACCTGTGTCTCCAAGGCTGGCTGCGTTTCCGCCGGTGCAGAGACCGCTTCTGCCGTCTCGCCCTCAGGCACCCCACGGTAAGCAGCGCGACCGCCAACCCATGTGCCCTGAATGGCAGGTGTCTGACCAGCAGGCCAATCCACCAGCACCAAGTCCGCGCGCTTGCCAACGGCGATCTCACCGCGATCCGTCAACCCCATGGCCTTTGCCGGCCCCGTTGACACCAAAGACCACAGCACCAAACGATCCGCGCGCCGTTCGCGATCCAACCGATCCACAGCTGCCAACATCGCTGGGTAATAGTAATCTGACGCCAACACATCACAGAGCCCCGCCTCGACCATGTCCCCAGCACCCAATGAGCCGATATGGCTGCCGCCACGTGTCGCGTTCGGAGCGCCAAAAATGATGGCGTCGCCGTGTGAACGCGCCGCTTCTGCAGCCTCCATCACCATTGGGAATTCAGCCACGTTTGCACCTAGGTCGCGAAAGTAAGCCCGCGTTTCCGCTCTGGTGTCATCATGGCTCAACATCGGCGCCCCTACGGCGCGGGCTTTTTCTGCGACGCGCGCAATTGCGTCGGGCACCTCTGCGCGCCTCTCCCAGACCTGCGCCAACAGGGTGATGTAGTCGTCCTCAGACAGCCCAGCACGCTGCGCTTTGGACGCTGTGCGCTTTCTCATCCGCGCATCATCCAGCGATGCAATCGAGAAATCCGGGCTCAACTCAAAAGCGCGATCTTGGATCGGCACGTCATAGGCCCGCATGGTCATCGAGGTATGATCATTGAAAGCCACTGACGGTGTCAGCGGTGCCTGCAACGCCCAATCAATCACATCCAGCGCCTCAAATGCGAAGGTCTCCCAACGCAACTGCACGCGATTTTCCACCAGCAAGCGCGGCGCCTGATCCAGCATCGCCTGCATCAGGTCTTTGCCGCGCGCCACATCCCGCAGACCGGGCTCCCAGCCCAGCGTGATGGCATGGTACGCCGTCGCAATCCCATTGGCCGCCAACTGTCGATCTGTCTCCAACACGGCCGTTTCAAGAGGGAAAAACACACCAGTGCGCGGCATCAACTGACGCTCAAAGGCGTCGCCGTGTACGTCGATCAACGCAGGTGCCAAAATCAGCCCGCGCGCATCAATGCGACTGCCTTGAACCGGCCCACCAATCTCTGCAATCACACCATCAGCAACTGTTACGTTGGTGTGAACGATTTCATCGCGCAAATAGACCTGCGCGCCTTCAAAAGTGACGGTCATTTAAAGCCGCTCCATAATCAAATGCCAATGCCAGGACCCGGGTTTTTCGTGTTCCTGATCCTGCAACCAACGCACTTCGAATCCGTCAAACAACGCCAACAGATCGCGCGCGCTGCAGAAGTAATGCGGGTGCATTTTATCGGTGCCGGGCGCGTCAAACACCCAAGTGTTCCGGCTGATCTCGCGCCCTTCATATTTTTCCAACTCAAACGGCACACGACGCCCCGACAGCATCGTCCCCAGAAAGCTGCCCGCAGGCTTCAAAACGCGGTGGATTTCAAAAATGGTCCGGTTTAGCACCCGTTCGTCACCGTGATAGATCACATTCCAGCTCAACACATGGTCAAACTCCTGATCCTCAAATGGCAGGCTGTCCATACGTGCCAACACAGTGTCCACACCACCAGCCGCTTGGATCGCCTCGATCCCCTCAGGGGCGGCGTCTAACGCCACCACGTCAAACCCCTGCTGCGCCAACCACAACGCGTGCCGGCCAACACCTGCGCCCAAATCCAGAATGCGCGCGCCCGGCTTTAACGTCTTGGCCCAGTCAATCACATCCTGCTCAGGCGTCAGCCACTTGCTGTCCGCCGACACATTGGACCATTGCGCATTCCAATGCGCGTCTGCGGTATCTGTTGTCATCGTTGCTCTCCGATAATTTTTGTGCGTGCCCAACCGCTCATGTGTTCAATGCCGATCACCACCACAGCAATCATCAAGATCACGGACATCGCTGTTGGGTAATCAAACAGGTCAAAGCCCACTTTGAGCTCGATACCGATACCTCCAGCGCCCACCAGACCTAGAATGGTCGACGACCGGACCGCCTTTTCCAGCGCAAACAAAGATGTCGAAATGAACGCAGGCGAGGCGGCGGGAATGGTAGCGCAAGCCACCACATCCAAACCCCGTGCACCGGTCGCCGTCAGGCTCTCGGCCGGGCCTTTTTCCACCGCTTCCATGTCATCCGCAAAGAAGCGCCCGCAAAAGCCAACTGTGTCCACTGCGATGGCCAGCATCCCAGCAAATGGTCCCAGACCCACCGCCACAACAAACACCAACGCCCATGCAATATCGGGCACCGCGCGGATGAAACCCAACGCGGTACGCACAGTTTGGTTGACCCAAGGTGCGGCGATCAATCCCCGCGCCGCCAACAAGGCAATCGGGATCGACACGATTACGCCAATCACGGCTCCCGCCAGCGCGATCTGAAGGGTTTCGACCATCTTCCACCCCAACCGTGCCAACACTTTGGGCTCTAGGTTTGGCGGAAAGGCGCGGTCAATAAAATCAGCGAACCGTGGTGGTGAGGAAATCACCTTCTCCACGGAAAACCCTGCCCCTGCAAACGACCATAGAATGATCACAATGGCGAAGGCGTACCCAAGAAACGCCACTGCCGAAGGCCGCTCCATCCGGTTTGGGAAAAACGTCTCAGTCATAAAGGTCTCGCAATTCATGTTCAGTGAGGCTGCTGGCGCGTGCATCCATCTGCAAACGTCCTCCGGCCAGTCCCAGCACGCGGTCGCCATAGCTCAGCGCGTGGCTCATATCGTGAGAGATAAACACAACGGTCACGCCTTCCTCGCGCGCAAGCGAGAAGAACAGTGCCATCACATCATCACCGGCGGCTGGATCCAAAGACGCGGTGGGCTCGTCTGCAAACAACACCTTGGGTTTGCCCACCAAGGCACGCGCAATCGCCACCCGCTGAGATTGTCCACCCGACAGCCGGTCCGCCCGCCTCTGCGCCAAATGCACCAATCCAACTTTTTGAAGCGCTGCCATCGCCGCTTCCCGCGACGCCGCTGGCGCAAATGATTGGGTCCAATGGCGCACGCCTGGGTTCTGCCCCAATAGCCCATGCACAACATTGGACAAAACACTCAGACGGGGCACAAGGTTGTGTTTCTGCGACACCAACCCGATTTGCGACCGCAGTTTGCGCATGTCGGAGGGCGACGCCGCACCAATGTCGGTGCCAAGCATCGTCACGTGACCTGCATCGGCAGGAATCAACCCCATCAAGCAGCGCAGCAACGTGGATTTACCGGTCCCGTTTGACCCCACAATCGCCACCGCCTCGCCGCGCGACATGCCAAAGCTCACATCTGAGAAAATCTGATGTCCACCAAAGGATTTTGCCAAGCCTTCGGCCCGGATATCAACGGGCAAAACCGGGGCAAACTGTGCCCCGGCCTGCGCGGGTTGCGCTTGCGCAAACCGTGTCTTGTTCAAGAGATCAGTCACCGATGAAGTTGTCGAACTGAGGGAAACCAGCGTTGGTGTACATGGAGCGTACATAGTCATAAGCGCTGTCTTCGATGGCCACGAGGTCCATACCAACGTATTTGTCGTTCTCTTCATGTGCGGTGATGCCAGCGATGACCTGTTCTTTGTTTTCCAGGATCGCGTTTTTCACCATCTCCGCGGCATCTGAAGGCACGTGTGCGCCAACCATGATCATGTCGTTTGGCAAGTCGCCAGAGCGCGCGATCATTTTGAAAAAGCCATAAGGCAGCTCAGTTTCTTTGGCGCGGACGTTCATCCAGCTACCGGCGTTGGACCCAATCGCATCCACATCGCCAGCTTTTAGCGCTTCGTGCGCGATGTTGCGCGATGTGTGAGTCTTTTCAATGTCGTTCACCGGGTCAACACCGTGGTCGGCCAGAACCTGCATCGGGCACAACATGTTGGATGTGGAACCGATGTCACCAAAAGCAACCTTTTTGCCTTTCAGATCCGCTGGCACATTGATGCCGCTGTCGGCACGCACAATGATCGAACAGTGATAGTCAGGGCGACCCAGACCGATCAAAGGCGTGGCTTTGGTCAGCTTGTTGATCACAACATATTCCGCCGGGCCGGAAACCACAAAATCAACGGTTTCACCGCGCAGCGCTTCCGCAGCCGCTGTACGGGAGTTCACAGCGTAGAACTCAAACGTGTCGCCAGTGGCGGTTTCCAGCGCCTCTTTGAAAGGCCCCCACTCCAGCTGAAGGCGCTCCATGCCCTCAACATCAGTCACAGCCAGTTTCCAGGTTTCTGCCTGTGCAGCAAAGGCAGAAACAGCAGCAAGTGCCGCGCCTGTCAAAATCGAACGTAGTTTCATTGGTCGGTCTCCCCGAGAAAAAATTCATCCGAATGATTTCGCGGGGATGTAACGGCGCTGTGTCACTTCGCCGAAGGTTTTGTATTAACAAACTCTGAAAATATGACGGGGAACAAAAATGCCCGCGCGGTGGCGGGCATTTTCAAATCACATGTTTCGCCGGGTGGTTTAGCTGCGGTTTGGGTCCATCGCATCGCGCAACCCGTCGCCAAAGAAGTTGAACGCCAAGACCACAATCACAATTGGCAGCATCGGAATCGCCGTCCACGGATAAATTTCAATCGACGCAAGATTCTGCGCATCGTTCAGCATAACACCCCAACTCACCGCCGGTGCCCGCAGGCCCAGGCCCAGGAACGACAGCGCCGTCTCCCCCAAAATCATCGCTGGGATCGACAAGGTTGCGCTGGCAATCAAATGGCTCAGGAAGTTTGGCAAAAGGTGTTTCTTGATCACGCGGCTGGGTTTGGCCCCCATCATCTCGGCCGCCTTCACAAACTCCTCTTCCCGCAGGCTGAGGAATTTGGAACGCACCGCACGCGCCAATCCGGGCCAATCCAAAATACCTAGAATGATAGATATGATGAAAAACACGGAAACCGGCCCCCAATGGGACGGCACAGCGGCGGACAATGCCAGCCACAAAGGCAACTCCGGAAGGCTGCGCAGCACTTCGATCACCCGGTTGATGATCCAATCAAGGAAGCCCCCGAAATAGCCTGCAATCGATCCCAAAACGATGCCAATCACAAATGACACGGTGATCCCCACCAACCCCACGGTCAGCGATAGCTGCGCGCCGTAGAAAATGCGAGAAAACACATCGCGTCCCAGCCGGTCCGCGCCAAACAGGAACAGCGTTGCCCCTTCAGGCGCACATACCAGATGGGTGGTAGAGGGGATGAAGCCGACCAAATTGTATTTGGATCCCTCACAAAAGAATTCCAGTTTTGCCGGCGCGTCGCGATCCTCAACGTATTTCCAACTGAACGTCTCAAGATCAATCTCAGCGGTGGTTGGATAGACATGCGGCCCGATAAACTTGCCTTCGTGGAACAAGTTGATCGCTTGAGGCGGGGCGTAGATGTAGTCTTCGAGACGCTCATTGGGCGTGTAGGGCGCAATGAACCCGGCAAAAGGCAGTGACAGATACGCCAACAGCAGAAAAATCCCGGACACCAATCCAAGCTTGTGCTGCTTAAACCGCAGCCACAACAGTCGCGTGTTGGACATGTCCAACTCAGCACTGCGCGCTTCGGCGGCAGCCTCAGGGTTATACGGTGCCTGATCTACAAAACGGCCATCTGATTGCATGCTCATCGCTCCCGCCCTCCGAACCGAATGCGCGGATCAAGCAAGGCCAGCAAAAGATCCGACACCAACGTGCCAATCAAGGTCAACAACGCCACAAACATCAAAACAAACGCTGACAGGAACAAGTCCTGCGATTTTAGGGCTGTCAGCAACAGAGGCCCAATGGTTTGCAGCCCCAGCACAACGGACACCAGAACCGAGCCTGACACCAATGAGGGCAACAACGTGCCGATGTCGGCCACAAAAGGGTTAAACGCCACACGCAGCGGATATTTGGACAGCATCCTCGCTTCACTCAATCCTTTGGCGCGTGCGGTCTCCACATAGGGTTTGCCCAGCTCATCCAGCAAGTTCGCTCGCAACCGCTGCATCATCGCCGCCGCACCGGAGGTGCCAATCACAAAGGTTGGAATGATCAAATGGATCAGCACCGACTTCATCTTGTCAAAGCTCATCGGCTCCCCTTCAAACTTGGGGTCCATCAACCCACCAATCGGCAGGTTGAGATAGCGGTTGCCGTAGTAAAACAGGATCAACGCCAGCAAGAAGTTTGGCGTCGCAAGCCCAAGGTAGCCAACAAATGCAGAGCTGTAGTCCACCCACGTCTTGGACTTCGCCGCCGCCAAGACCCCCAATGGCAAAGCCACCGCATAGATGAACAGCACCGCCGCCAGATTGACCAATACGGTCATCCACAGTGCCCCGCCCACCAGATCAGACACCGGTTTGTCAAACTCAAAGGACCAGCCAAACTCGCCCTGTATCAGCCCCGCAAACCCATGTGGGCCCGGCATAAACCCGGCCCAGATCATGTATTGCTTCCAAAGTGGCTGATCCAGCGAGTATTCCGACCGCAGGAATTCCGCTTTGGCAATCCCAGCAGTTTGCCCGGTCGCCCGCAACTCGTTGATCTGATTGGACAGGTAATCCCCCGGCGGCAGAGTGATGATGGCAAACACCAAAATCGACACCACAGCCAGTGTCGCCAGCATGGTCAGAAACCGGAAAACCGCAAACCGCAGCAGGGCCATCCCGCGCTCCTATTGCTCAAAGAAAAATTCATCAGGGCGATGCACCCCGAAGTGTGAACCCGGCGACCAAGCCCAAATGGCCTTGTCCGGCACATTGCGCAGCTGGTTGGAGACCACCACAGGCTGCGGCGCGCCGTTCAAAAGGCCGATGGCAAACACGTTGTCCGCGTGAATATCCACCATCTCTTGCCAGATCACCCCACGTTCCACCGCGCCATAAGCACGCGTCCACTTATGTGCCAGATCGTTGAGCTGGATTGCAGCCACCATATCTGGCGGCTCACCCACTTCGCCGTGGGTCTGGTGATACTGCCCCCACTTGGGCCAAGACTGAAACGCTTGATCCCACGGCGCCAAATACCCCGGCGATGTGTAAGTTTGCGGCAAGCCATTGTCCCAACCAAACCAAGTTGAAGCCATGGTTTCACCAGCATACACACGGTTGCGCAAAATATCACGTTCCAGCGGACGCATGATCAGTTTGACACCAATCTCCGCCCAATTGTCGATGATGATTTGCAGCGCGTTTTCGACCTCTTGGCGTTCCCCTGCGGTCTCCACGACAATCCACGCTGGCCGGCCATCAGGCAGCAAGCGGTAGCCGTCCTGATCCCGCTGATCCAACCCCATCTCGTCAAGCAACGCATTGGCCTTTTCCAGATCCCGAATGGCCCAAGCATTGCGATTTTCTTCGCGGAAGAACGGGCTGATCGGCAGCACAGTCATGCCACCGGAATTGGCAAGACCAAAATAGAGGCTCTTGTTGATGATCTTGCGGTTGATCGCCAGCGAAAGCGCCCGGCGAAAGCGCACATCGCGCATGGTGTCACGCCACATATTGTCGTTGTAGTTGAGGTTCGGATAAATCGCGATCTGACTTGCGGTGCCGTTGCTCCACAACTTCGTGGTATAGCCACCGGTCGCCTCACCCTTCTTTAGGATGGCAGTGTCTTTGAAATCCAAGCCGCGCGCCTGAAGGTCGACCTCTCCAGCATTGGCTTTTGCGGCCACCAGACCGGGCGCAACAACTTGCATCTCCACCACATCCACATAGGGCAGCTGGACGCCGTTTTTGTCGACACGATGGTAGTATGGGTTGCGCACAAATAAGAACCGGCTTTTGCCGTCTTTGGTCGCCAACATCCACGGCTGCAGCGTCGCCAAATCCGGGTTGTCGAACTTGTACATATTGTCGAGCCGGTTGTGCAGCGCCGCCCAGCTGCGCACCCGCGCCTCATACAACCGCTCGCTCAGCGTTTCCTCATCCGTGTAGTCCGCGTGATACGGCTTCAACAAATGCGCTGGCCGGTAAATAAACGGCGGCCGCGCCTCAGCCAAACTCTGCAAAAACTGCGGGTTGGGCTTGCTCCACTCATAAATCACCGTATGCGCATCAGGAAAACTCACTTTGGGCAATTCGCCCTCAACCCGCAGGAAATCTACAGGGCCCGACGGCTGCAACAATTCATTGTTGGCCACATCTTCCCACCAGTAGCGGAAATCTTCAGAGGTGAAAGGGTGCCCATCTGACCACATATGACCGGGGCGCAGATGCAGGGTGAATTTCTTGTCATCCTCATTCTCATAGTCTCGGAGAATGTCCGCTTCCAACTCGTAGCGTTCGTTGTAACCCACCAGACGCGCATATCCGTAAACAACCATCTGCCGCACATCTTTGGCACGCGTTACCATGGTGCGCAGCGTACCGCCCTGCTGACCAGTCTCACGGTTGCGCAATTCCAAATCCACAACTTTAGGCGCGTCGGGAATTCGCTTGGCGACGGGTGGGAGGTTTCCGGCATCCACCTCTTGTTGCCAAAACGCGCTCTCTTGATAGTCTTGGGCCTGCGCTGTCAGGCCAACTGCCGACACCGCTGCAACAACAAATGCAAAAATGCGCGCGTTAAGCATGGTAACGTACCTTATGTCCGGGTTCCGTTTCGGTAAGAGGCGGCGCTTTGACACCGTCAAACCTGAAGGCGTCAGGCCAGCTACCGGGTTCCCCCGCGCCTTGCGCCACAATTTTCAAATTGATCGGACGCGCAATATCCGGTTCCGGTTGCGCAGCAATCAATGCCTTGGTGTAGGGGTGTTGCGGATTGTAAAAGAGCTGCTCCGGCGGGCCTTGCTCCACCACCAACCCGGCCCGCATGACGGCCACCTCATCGGCAATACGCGCCACCACAGCCAGATCGTGACTTATAAACAGATAGCTCAGATTCAACCGATCTCGAATGTCCTCGAGCAACTGTAAGACTTGCTCTTGTACAGACACATCCAACGCGGATGTCGGCTCATCACATACCAAAAACGTCGGTCCCAGCATCAGGGCCCGCGCGATCGACAGGCGCTGACGTTGACCACCAGAAAACGCATGCGGAAACCGGGTCAGCATATTTTCGTTCAGGCCCACCCATTTCAGGATTTCCACCGCCCGATCCACACGCTCTGACGGGCTGCCAACGCCGTGAATTTCCAACGGCTCACACAGCGCTTCTTTGACCCGCATCCGAGGATTTAGCGTACTGTACGGGTCCTGAAACACCATCTGCGCTTTGCGCTGAAATGCCAGGCGCTCTGCCCGATCCAAATCCTGCAGGTTCACCGGATCAGCATCCGGCGCGCTGCGAAACAACAGCGACGCGCCAGGATCGGCGCGCTCCGCGCCCAGCGCCATCCGGGCGCAGGTTGTCTTGCCAGAGCCAGATTCCCCCACAACAGCCAGCGTTTTGCCGCGTTCAACCCCAAAATCGATGCCCCGCACCGCTTTCACAACAGTCTTGGGTTTCCAAGGCGAGCTGCCTTTCAGGATGTAGGTTTTGTTGACCGAGCGCATTTCCAAAATGTAGTCACGCTCGTCCTCTTTTGGCCGGTCTTCTGGCGTGGCCGGGATCTCTGGCGCTGCTGCCATCAAATCACGCGTGTAAGGATGATGTGGATCGCGCAGGATCAACGGCGCGGGTCCTGCCTCCATCACACGACCTCTGTTCATCACAACCACGTCGTCGGCCATATTGGCCACCACACCCAGATCGTGCGTCACCAGAACGACGGCCATCCCGTATTCAGCCTGCAAATCTTTGATCAGCCCCAGCACTTGGGCCTGAGTGGTCACATCAAGCGCGGTGGTGGGCTCATCCGCAATTAACAAATCAGGACGCACAACCATGGCCATCGCGA
This sequence comes from Shimia sp. NS0008-38b, assembly GCF_040370365.1. NCBI lineage: Bacteria > Pseudomonadati > Pseudomonadota > Alphaproteobacteria > Rhodobacterales > Roseobacteraceae > Shimia > Shimia sp. NS0008-38b. Next base: position 730,456 of record NZ_BAABWQ010000002.1, read on the forward strand.
TCATAGCGCGCTGTCGCATCCCGCCTGACAACTCAAACGGATAGCTGTCATACACCCGTATCGGATCGGGGAAACCAACCCGCTCAAACATCGCCAAAACACGCTCTTTGCGTTCTGCGGCGCCGTAAGGGTGGTGCAGTTTCAGCGCTTCGGAGACCTGATTGCCGATACGATGCAGCGGCGACAAGGAACGCATCGGCTCCTGAAAAATCATCGCAATGCGTCCACCACGAAGCGCGCGCATCTTGCGCTCGCTCAGATTGGTGATGTCGATTGGGTCTGCATCCCCTTGCCCTGCCAAGATAATCTTGCCCGCACGCAACTGTGCGGCTGCTGGCAAAATCCGCAAAGCGGACCGACAACTGAGTGTCTTACCGGATCCGCTTTCCCCCACCAGCGCCAGCGTCTTCCCGGCTTCAACCGAAAAACTGACATCGTCCACAACCGGTGCGGCCGAGCCAAAACCGATGGTCAGATTCTCCACAGTTAAAAGTGCAGTCACACCCACGTCCCTCGCCACGCATTTGTTTTCCCACCTCGCGGCAGAGCGTCTTGAGACATCTGAACATGATTATCCCTGTCGGAGCAAGCGTCTAGACCGCTCTGGCCGTTCGCGATCTGCACAAATGCAGGTCACAACCGCCGCCCCCGGCCTTATGTGCCCAGAACATGCCCACTCCGCCCTTGCATTGTTCTGGACCGGATGCGACTAAACAGTCATATTGAAAGAATGCCGCAAACATCCATCGTTTGTGCTTTTGTTTTGGTTTGATTTTACACGGATTGGCTATTGGCGCAGCCTTGCTGCGGAGACTTGCATGAAGACATCAAATTCTAGCTTTCTGGCTTTCGCGGAACGCCGTTTTCGCCTGAGCGGCCGGGCGCTGATCGAAAACGGCCATCCCTATTTTGTGCCAACCGACGGGCTTGAGGCCCAATCCGATATGTGGCCGCACGGTTATTTGTCGATGTCTCACTACGACTACCTCGGTCTTATGCACCACCCCGCCACCACCACCGCTGCCAAAGCAGCCATCGACGCACAGGGCACCGGTGTTGGCGCGTCACGATTGGTCGGTGGTGAACGCCTTGCCCATCGCGCTTTGGAAGAAGACATGGCCGATTTCCTCGGCGTCGGCGGCGTGCTGTCGGTGATTTCTGGCTACCTGACCAACGTATCCGTGATTGGCCTCTTGGTCGGTCCGCGCGATCTGGTGCTGGTCGATGAGCTGGCACACAACTCCATCATGGTGGGCGCACGCGGCGTGAAGGGGCGTTTTGAAACCTATGCCCACAACGATCTGGATGATCTGGAGCGGCTGCTGCGCGAACACCGCGCTGAGTACAACCGCGTTCTGATTTGCACCGACGGGCTGTTTTCCATGGACGGGGACATCACTGATCTGCCGCGTCTCTTGGATATGAAAGATGCCTATGACGCTTGGCTTTTGCTGGACGAAGCCCACTCCTACGGTGTGCTTGGCGCGACTGGGCGCGGCCTGTGCGAACACTTTGGCGAAGACCCAAATCGAGTCGAAATCGCCATTGGCACCCTGTCCAAAAGCTTCGCGTCCTCTGGCGGGTTCATCGCGGCAAATTCTGATGTGATCGAATGGATGCGCTTTTGCTTGCCGGGCTTTGTCTATTCGGTCGGCTTGGGGCCCTCCACTGTTGCCAGCGCCCATGCGGCCCTACAAGTCTTGCGCACCGAACCAGAGCGCGTCGCCAAATTGCGCGCCAATTCACGTGACTTCCTGCAAAAGGCCGCCGACGCTGGCCTGAACACCGGCACTGCTATTGGCGAGGCCGTGGTTCCGATATTGTTTGAAACTCCAGATGAGTGCGTCTTTGTGGCTGAAGCTTTGATGCAGCAAGGCATCTATGCCCCGCCAGTGGTGCATGTCGGCGTCCCCAAAGACATGCCTCGCATTCGGTTCTTCATCTCTGCCGCCCACAGCACAGCTGATACTGATCGGGTGATCAAAGCGGTGGAAGAGGCCCTGCAGGCGGCGACCGCCTTGCGACAGCGCATGAGCGCGGAATAACCACGATGCCGGCACTTCTACGCAAGACTTCGCGGGGCCGCTCCCTGACATCGCTTCTCTGCGCTGTTTGCCTCACCCTTGCGACATCTCTGCTAACCGTTTCCGCCGCCTCCGCCAAACCGACGCTGTCCATCTTATCGACACAGTCAACCCAACAGCTCCCAACCGAAAACCCCGCCTTCAAGCATCCCAAAGAGCCGGGACAGCTGTTTTTCCTGCAGCGTACGTTGAACGCCAATACCGTTGTGTACACAGCCCGTTTTGACGCCGAAGGAAACCTCGATGCCAAACAGCCGATTGCGATCTATTGGCGCCGCTTCGCAGATCAGGGCCAAACCATGCCCCTGCGTTGGTACGAACGTATGTTCGGCTTTGGAGTGCGCGTGTCCAACGGGGCGGTCAGCAACCGGCATTCGCTCACGTTTAACGCGCTCAAAAGACATCAACTGGAACTGCGCCAAACCGGACCGTTTTCCGCCGCGCTTTTCACCCGACAGAACAACCGCGACTACCAATTGATCTATGCCTACCTTGATGTCGACGAAAGTGGCCTGTTTCCCAAAGTGACCGGCCTGCGCCTCTATACAAGTGACCCACAAACAGGTCTTTATGTGACCCATACCATTGCCGTTTCCGGCGGAGCCTACAAAGAATGACCCAAATGCAGCCCTCCTCCCCCATTCGCACAGTCATCATCGGCGTGGGCAACTGCGCCAGTTCGCTGATCCAAGGCGTGTCTTATTGCCGTGCCTTAGGGGATGATGCGGTTGGGGTCAGCTTCCCGGACTTGGGCGGGTACACACCCGCCGATGTGGACTTGGTGGCAGGCTTTGATGTGGACAGCCGCAAAGTTGGCTTGACCTTGGGCGAAGCTGCCTTTGCAGCGCCCAACTGCACAGAGCGGTTTCACACCCAACTTGATGATCAAACCGCCACGGTTTTGCGCGGCCCTGATCTGGATGGCGTCGCCGCGCATATGCTTACCAATCCAGCTGATCGCAGCTTCCGCCTGTCGGATGCACCAGCGCTCAGCAAAGCAGAGATTGTCGCGAAATTGAAAGAGCTTCAGGCAGAGGTCATGATCATCTTCCTGCCGGTTGGGTCACAAAAAGCAGTCGAATTTTATGTCGAATGTGCGCTTGAAGCAGGCGTCGCCGTGGTTAACGGCATACCGGTGTTTATTGCCTCACACCCAATATGGGCAGAGAAATTTGTCGCCGCAGGTGTGCCCATCCTTGGCGATGACTTCAAAGCGCAACTGGGCGCAACCATCTTGCACCGCACCTTGGCCAATCTGGCCGAAATGCGTGGCGTGGAAATTGATCGCACCTATCAGCTCAACGTGGGGGGCAACACCGACTTCCTGAACATGAGCGAAAACGCCCGCCTGATGAACAAGCGCGAGAGCAAAACAGAGGCCGTGCAATCCGCAATGGAAGAGCGGCTGGATGAAAACGACATTCGCATTGGGCCGTCAGACTATGTGCCTTGGCTCAACGACCGCAAAGTTGCCTATGTGCGGCTTGAGGGGCGTCTTTTTGGCGGCGCGCGCACCAATATCGAGGTGCGTCTGGACGTCGAAGATAGCCCAAATGCTGCCGCCGAAGCCCTTGTGGCCATCCGTCTGGCCCGCATAGCCCGTGATCGTGGCCTTGCAGGACCGATCTCTGAGGCCAGCGCCTTTCTATTCAAACATCCCCCGGAGCAAATCGAAGACACCGACGCGCATGAAGTGGTCTTGCGGTTTGTGAACGCAGACGGCTGATGCGCGCGGCGTTCATCACCGGCGGCTCCAGTGGGATTGGTTTCGCAGCCGCGCTCCAACTCGCCGCAAAGGGCCACGATCTAGCGCTCTTTGCCCGCGATGCCGCCAAGCTTTTGGATGCCCGCGCTGCTCTTTTGGACGCGGCGCCCAGCATTGACATCCAAACCTACGCGGTGGACGTCGCCAATACAGAGGCCTTTACGGAGGCCCTGCTGGACGCCACACAAAAACTCGGCGCGCCAGAGATCGCCATTGCCAGCGCTGGCATTGCGCAGCCCGGCTTGTTCACTGAGCAACCTTTGGACCTTCATCAGCGCCACATGGCCGTGAACTATTTGGGCACACTCACCTTTGCACACACACTCGCAGGCCCGATGGCCGCAGCAGGCGGTGGGCATATCGGGTTCGTGGCCTCTGGTGCGGCCCTCTTTGGCATCTATGGCTATGGCGCCTATGCGCCGTCAAAATTTGCCCTGAGTGGTTTGGGCGAAATTCTGCATCTCGAACTGGCCGCACAAGACATCTCTGTCACTGTGGTTTACCCACCTGACACCGACACACCACAGCTTGCCGAAGAAGAGCGCACCAAGCCTGAAATCACAAAAGAGATCACCGCGGACGGCGGATTGTGGCAACCGGAGGACGTGGCAAACAAACTGATCAAAGGCATGTTGGCGCGCCATGCAGCGGTGACACCAGGCTTTCAGATGACCGCGCTACATCGCTTTGGCAGCTTACTGGCGCCACTGTTGCGCTGGCATCAGAAACGCATCATTGCGCGATACAAAAACAGATGACAGCGCCCCCCATCCACATACTCGCTCTGATCGCCAGCAGCATCGTTGGCGGGGGATTTGTGTTGCTCGCCGTCTTGGCAACTGTGCCCTCTCTGCGCCACAAGAGCTTTGACCTGATGCGCACCCTGCTTAGCGCCGCACTGATACTTTTGTGTCTCATTGCGGTGTTTATGATGGGACCGCAGATGCGTTTGGCGGCGCTGACCCTTGCGGGTGCACGTATTGGCTATGAGATCGCCACCCTACGCCTTCCCGGTGAGAAACATGTGTTGCTGGTGGCGATTGGCACCGCCGCACTCACCTTGGTCAGCGTGCTTTATACGCCGGTCGCGCTGGCCTGTGCCGGTCTCTGGTTTGTGCTTTTGGGGCGTGTGGCTATTTTGCAGGGCACAAAAATGCCCGCCCTGCCGGACATGTTGCTGTTCCCAATCTTGCCCTTTGCTCTGTTGGCACATGGCGCCGTGGCGGCTGATCTCGCCCCGCTGATGTTGGCAAGCTACGTGTTGGTAGAAATATTTGACAGCTTTGCGCTGCTGTTTGGCAGCCTTTGGGGCCGCACCAAAGCCTTCCCATCTCTCAGCCCCAACAAAACCATCGAAGGTCTCGCAGGTGGTACGCTGTGTCTGCTGATCGCGGCCATCGGCGCAGCCCTGATTTGGCATATCGCGCTGCTCCCGGCCGTGGTGACTGTGCTCTTGATCGGCGCGCTTGCGATCGCAGGCGATCTCACCGCGTCACGCCACAAACGCATCGCCAAGGTGAAAGACTATCCCAAAATGCTGCCCCGCCAAGGCGGGTTGCTGGACAGTTTGGACAGCTGGATCGCCGCCGGGGCTGGACTGACCACCCTGCATCTTATGGTGTCAATGTGGTAACAGGCTTGCCAGCCGCCGCCCCGATAGGGACACTTGCACTATGATGCGCCTGTCATTGTTTCCCCGCCTTCCGGTGCTGCGTGTGCTGGGCAAGCCGCTGATATTGCGGCTTTTGCTTCTGTTGTTGGTGATTGAGGCCATTTTTCTGGCGGAAAGTTTCACCACCCTGATGGAACACGCGCTGCGCTATGGCGGGTCAGCCGCTGACATTTTGCGCCTGCTGAGCTTCAAAGGGCCCGAAATCCTCGATCTGGCCTTGGCCATCGGCCTGTTGATTGCCACATATTTCGCCACACAAGATGCCCGCAACCGCGGAGAGCTGGTGATTCTGGCCACCGCAGGCATCCACTGGGGCCGCATCGTCACCTTTGTGTTGGTATTGGGCACAGCGGGCGGCCTGCTCAGCTTTTTAAACGCTGGCATGCTGCTGCCAATGGCAAAATTTGGCGAACGCATCGCCTTGGCCGATCTTCAAAAGACCTATGTGCTGACGCGCATCGAAGAGGGGGCGAAAGAGACCACCTTACAAACGATCCGCGACACCACATTTATCGCCACACCACCGCGCAAAGATGGCACCGATCCACGTGGCCAGCTGTTTGTGTTTCAACCCGACGTAAGGGGCCTGTGGCGCGCCGCGCTGTCGCAGAGCTGGCAGGTCAGTGATCCGGCCCCGGCAGACACGCACAAGATCACCCTCAAACATCTCACCGTGCTCGAAGGTCCCTACCCCTCCAACGCGCCAGCCCCTGCCCTCACACGGTTCGCCACCGAAAACGCCAGCTTTGCTTTTGTGATGTCAGATGCATTGCCAAGCCCCGCCACCACCCGTTCTGCTGCTGAGCGCTTGCTCGATTTGAACCGCGACGCCCCTGCCCGTCTGGCCACCCTGATCACCCGCGCGCTGATGGTGCCGATGGCAGGGCTTTTGGCACTGGCTGCATTGGTGGCGGGTGGCAGTGGGCCCCGGCGTCATGTCGCCTTACCTCTTGCCGCCCTGCTCTTGATGTCAGGCGATGTCGCCAGCCGTGCACTGATTACGCAATGGGCTGACGTCCTCTCCTCGCCCGCTTTGATTTCCGTCGCGTGCATGCTCTATCTCGGCCCCCCTTTGGCCTATCTGATCCTGCGCGGCGAGGCGCTGATGATGCCCGCAAAGGCGCGCGTATGAGCTGGCGCAGCCATACCGGGCTGGCGGTACGCGCCATGGTGCGCGCAGATCTGGCAGCAATTGGCTTTCTGATGTTTGTTCTGTTGGTGATCGCGCTTGCCATCGACCTCGCCAAATGGCTGCCTTCAGTGCAATCCCGCGCCGCCGCCACCGACACCCCGTTGTGGCAGGTGTTACTCCCCTACATTGGCTTCCGCAGCATCGACATCATCACCCGGCTGCTCACGATGGCCTGTGTGGCGGGCGGCTTTGCTGTGACCCTGCTGCGCCATCAACGGCTGGAAGACATTGTGATCGCAACCGCAGGCGGCGGACCAACACTGCGCATCGCCGCGCTATGCCTGTCCGGCCTGCTGTTGGGGGGGGTGCAACTGAGTGGAGAGGCCTGGCTGCGCCCCTTGGCGGTGGAGCGTCAAGTGCGCGACAATCTTGGTGACTACGGTCAGAGATACCACACCGTCGACATGGGGACTCAGTGGCTGGCCGATGACACCCGCGCCCTGCGTGCTGACCTCACACGCGGCGCAACACCCACCCTGCAAAACGTCATGATATTTGACGGAATAAACCAACCGACCCTCACGCGGGTGCTCTCCGCGCACTCCGCCACCCCAAGCGGCCAACCCGGTGTATGGTCCCTGCACAAGGTGACGCTCTGGGATGGCGACATCGGCGTGCCAGAGCAGCACGACCAACTGGACCTACCTCTGCCGATAAGCACGGCCAGCCTGCGGTGGTTTGGCGTGGATGCCTACTACCTGCCCAATGCCGCCGCGCGCACCATCGCCGCACAGCCCAACGCCCCCAACACCGCCGACGCCGCCACAGCTTTGGCCGTGCGCAAAACGGCGTTTTTCCTGCCTGCAATCTTTGCACTGCTTGGCGTGTCATTGGCCAGCTTAGGGGCACGCGGGCGGCGGCTGTCGCCGTTTCGGCTGCTGGCATTGGCCGCTGTGGGGTACCTGTGCGTTGTCTCGGTCAAAGTGTTCTGGGCCCTTGGCATTCACGGCACTGTATCCCCCCTCATTGCGGCAACCGTACCTGCTCTCTGTGCACTCTTACTGGCGGTCACAATACAATTGATCCAATCTGGACATCTGCGCCGCCCACCCACTTTGGCTGTCCCAAGGACCACCTCATGAAAGTCGTACAGCTGACTCCTTACGCCATGGATCGCCCCGGCGGCGTGCAAAGTCATGTGCGCGATTTGTCCGCGTGGCTGCGCAGGCAAGGCCATGAGGTCAAAATCATTGCCCCACCGGGCGCTCCTACATATGCCGAGGACGGCCTGATGCCCGTCGGCAGCGCACGCCCCATATCCGTTCACGGCACCCAATTTGAAATCAGCCATGCCAACCGCTCCGAACGCCGCGCCGCCGTATCAGCGTTGCGCGATTGGGGAGCTGATGTAGTGCATTTGCACACCCCATGGACACCTTTGCTCCCGTGGCAAATCTGGCGTGCGTTGAAACTCCCAACCATCGCCACTTTTCACGCAACCCTTCCAGACGGCGACGGCTTTGACCCGCTCGCATGGGCTTTGCGCCGCGTGGGCCATCACTTCAATCGTCACATCAGCCACCTCATAGTGCCCTCTCAAGCCCCTTATGACCAATGGGCCGCCGCTGCGGCCGCACCGCTGCCCACCATCCTTCCGCCAGCAATTGACCTGTCACAATGGCGCACAGCTAAAGACGCGGCGATTGCCGCGGACACACCAGACCAGTTCCGTGTGGTGTACATGGGGCGACTGGAAGCGCGCAAAGGCGTGGCTGTTTTGCTGAAGGCTTGGAGCCAGCTTCAGGCGGCGCTGCCGGACGCTGAGCTGATCATCGCAGGTTCCGGCGAAGAAGAGGCCACATTGCGCGAATATGCCCGCGCTGCGGCCCTGACAAACGTGACATTCCAACCGCCGCCCAGCAATGCACAAGCCCGCAATTTAATGGCCTCTGCGGATGTCTTTGCCGCGCCTGCCCTGCACGGGGAGAGCTTTGGCTTGGTGCTGATCGAAGCCATGGCCGCTCAGGCGGTGCCCGTGGCCGCAAACAACGCTGGATTTGCCACCGTGATGACCGGCAAAGGCGCCGAGCTCCTGTTCCCACCCGGCGATACACACGCCTTGGCAGACACGATCATGAAGCTGGCACAGAATCCGGCACATCTGACCGCCTGCCGATCATGGGCCACCCAACACGCTGCTCGTTTCGACGTCACTTCTGTTGGCCCTGCCTATGAAGCGCTGCTGCAAGACGCCTGCTCAGGAGCGTCATGACCTCTGCGCCCTTGTCAAAGCCAAAGCAGCGTGCCAGACCAATGATAGCTCCGCAAAGGGCGACATTTAAGCGTATGAATTTGGAACGTATTTCGTGAGCAACGGCGATCTAGTCATCTCTGCCGATTTTGGCACCTCCGGCGTCAAAGTTGGGGTTGTTGACCACGCCTTGACCATACTGGCACGGGTGACTGAGAGCTATCCGCTGACATTGGCCACCGGCGGGGTTGCGGAACAAGCACCCGAGGATTGGTGGGCCGCTCTGGCCAAAGCTGTGGCTGCGCTGCATTTGGAGGTTCCCGACCTTTCTGAACGCGCCGGGGCATTGGTGTTCTCCTCTCAGCTCTGTGGTGTTGTTTGTTGTGACGCCAATGGCGTGGCCCTGCGCCCCTGCTTGACGTGGTTGGACAAACGCGCAGCACCGTTGGGCAAGAAACTGGTTGGCGGTTTTCCTGAAGTCCACGGATACAAAGCGCACCGACTCTTGAAATGGCTGCGCATCGCCAATGGCGCGCCCGCCAAAAACGGTATGGACCCCACCGCCAAAATGCTTTGGGTCAAAGAAAATGAACCAGAGATCTACGCCAAAACGCACTGGATGGTGGATGTCAAAGACTGGCTTGTTCACCGCGCCACCGGTGAAATGACCACCTGCCCTGAAAGCGCCAACCTAAGTTGGGTCATGGACACCCGTCTGGGACGCGAGGGCTGGTCAGAGGCGCTCTGTCACATGACCGGAATTGATCAACGGAAACTGGCCCCAATTGTTCAGGCTGATCACGTGGTTGGACCTCTGACGGCACAAGCCGCCTCTGATCTGGGGCTGCGCGCCACCGTGCGCGTTTTAGGTGGCACATCAGATGTTATGGCCTCCACTCTGGGGTCCGGCGAGGTGGAAGACGGCGCATTGCATGTGTCTTTGGCGACGTCTGCTTGGATCGCGGGTTTCTTTCCCGACCGCCGCATCAGCGTGGCGCACTCCTACGCCACTGTGACCTCCGGCCTTGATTTCCGCCCCTTGCTGATCGCAAGTCAGGAGAACGCTGGCTCCGCACTGGACTGGGTGCGCAACATCACCGGCGGTGCGCCCGCCGAAACTGCCTTTGCCGACATTGGCACACCTCAGAAGGACGATCCGTTTTTTCTGCCTTGGCTGGCGGGGGAGCGGGTGCCGGTGGACAACGACAGCCTGCGCGGCACCTTCCATGGCCTCAGCCTGCGTCACGACAGCAACGCCCTGCGCCGCGCCGCCATCGAAGGTGTTGCCTTGAACCTGCGGTGGGCCATGTCCAAAGTCGCGCGCGAAAAAGGTGCAAAAACTGCCGGGCCTTTGTCCATCGTCGGGGGGGTGGCGTCCAACGCCACGTTCGCGCAAACCTTGTCTGACGCGCTAAACCGCGACATCCGGGTCTGCTCTGCGCGCCACGCGGGCATGCTGGGCACCGCAACCTTGGCCGCCCCGTTGATGGGTTGGGCGGCGTCATCCACCGAGGCCGCCACCCGTTTGAAGTCTCGCAGCTCCGCCACCTTTACCCCAAACCCAGACCGGGCCGCAGCCCTCACCGAACGTGCCAACCGGTTGACCAAGCTGCGCCGCCACGTGATCCGCAGCTATTCTTAGCCGCCATTCTAAAAGGACACCGCCATGATTGATGGGCTTATGAAATCCACTATTGACCCTTTGTGGGATGCCATGGCCACGCCTTTGGTCAAGGCACGTCTCACGCCCAATCAAGTCACATCGATCGGGGTTGTCCTGATCATCGTGGTCTCACTTGCGTATATATGGCACCAATCGGCAGCGATCTATGGCCTGTGCCTTATACTGGCCTTCTCCTTTGACTCGCTGGATGGGGCAGTGGCGCGACGCCGCAATATGTCGACCAAAGCGGGCGGCTATTTTGACGCCATGGTGGACCGCTACCAAGAGCTTGCTGTGCTTGCCACTCTGGCTTTTGTGCACGACGCCTGGCCGCTCGCATTGGCCTGCTTCTCAGGGTCCATTATCACCTCGTATGCCAAGGCACGCACCGCCATCGAAATGCCCGTGTCCAACACCGATTGGCCCGATTTTTTCGAACGGCTGGAACGCGTGATTTACCTCTGCGCCATGCTGCTCATCGCGGGGGCACTGGGCGGCTGGGTGGTGACATGGGGTCTTGTGGGCTTTGCCGTTCTTGCCCATTTCACAGCCCTACAGCGGTTTTTACGCGCCAGCAAAATGCTGCGCGCTCAGGATGCTGCCGACGACGCCTCAGGCGCATAACGGCTGCGGCTGTCACGCCACGCACACCACATGTCGGGCGCATAGGTCATCACGTAAAACAAAAACGAGCTCAGCAAAAACAGCTCGGTGCTGACATAAGCCAAGTAGACTTCGTAGCGGAGGGCCTCCGGTGCGTATCCTTTGCCCAGAAACAGGCACAAATACGCGACACCGAGACCAATCGGCACCCACACATAAGTGCGCCGCCATCCGGCAAACCGGGGTGACCACACCCGCCCGACAACCTGCCCCGCAGGGCCAAGTTTGGCATAGGATCGGGACAATACTTCCCCAAACACCACCACAAAGGCCTGCGAGAAGAAAAACAAATAGCTGCCTGCCATATGCTGATCGCGAAAATGGGGGAACCGATATTGGCTCAAAATCACCATGCCAATGCAGGCCATCAGCTGCAGAAGCACCACAATCCACGTCAATATCGCAATCCGGCGTGAGGCCGGTCCATGGTGCTGCAACGCGCGCAAAGTGGGCAAGGTGAGCAAAGCCACGCCAACAAACAACACCGGTGCGGCAATCAACAACCACTCTGCAAAAGGCTCCCCAATGCGCGGATCGCCAATCGACTCACTGATCGTGTAAGGCCGCTCAGCGGTTTTTTCCGGGTAGAACCCAACAAACTGCCACCGCGCGGAATAGATTTGTGCATTCACCACCAACGTGACAAATCCCGTGGTGACCAGCGACACCAGCATCGCCAATCCCGTCATCCGGCTCGGGATCCATTGCGGTTCAGTCATTCACGTTCACCTCTTTGCGCATGCGCTCGTCCGACACGATGCGCCCTGCGTCCATCTTGATCAACCGATCACACTTGCCGAATTGATGATCATCATGTGTCACAGCGATAACAAGCCGCCCGCTTGCTGACAATTCTGGCATCAAAACATCATAGAAAAACGCCCGGTTGGCCGGATCCTGATCTGCTGCAAATTCATCCAGCACAATAATCGGGCGCTGCTCTGCCAATGCCACCGCCAATGCGAGGCGACGGCTTTGCCCTGCTGACAAGCTGGTGTTTGAAAACCGATCTCCCAACAGCTGCACACGCTTTGACAGCCCCAATTGAGACAACCGCGTCTCAAGCTCCGCCAGCTCCGCGTCTGGCAACCCATAGGCATGATCAAACAAATGAAACTGCGCAAACACCGCTGAAAACAACTCGCGGTAGCTGGCCGTGGTCTCCTCACTCAATGCTGTGCCATTCAACGTGATCTCACCGCCGCTGGGGTGGCGCATCCCTGTGATCAACGACAACAACGTGGTCTTACCAGAGCCATTGCCACCGCAGATAAAAACAGTTTCGCCGGGCCGAAACGTCAGATCAATTGGCCCAAGATGAAACGGCGTCACATCCGCGCGCGGCTCTCCCACATCAGCTTCCACCGCGCAAAGCGCAATTTCACCAAACCCATCCAGAACGTCTGGGGCGGCAATCAACGCCTGACTTTGTGCCTCCGCCAAATCGGCTTCCACCGCTTTGATCTTGTAAAAACTGTTCTCCGCACGGCTCAGCACCGGCAAGGTGTTGAACACCAATTCTGTGGGCCCATTCACCAGAAAAATGATGGTCAGCACCTGAAACATCACAATTGCATCGCCACCCTGCATCAACGGCAGCACGATCACCACAAAACACATCAACAACGCCACGGCGAGCTGGCCACCGCCGGTACTGGCCGCGAACAGCCGCTCAGAGCGCATTTTATATGCCACCTGCGCATCGATCACCGCTTTGGTCTCATCCTCAAGAGCCTGGCGTCGGCTTGCCCGCAACCGCAACTCTTTCCAACCGCCCAGCATGTCACTGACCCGATCACAATAGGCCGCAAAAGACTCCGATGCTTTCAGCGCCCAAACTCGCGCCGGACCGTCCATCAGGGCAAACCCAACGCCGCCCACTGCAATCGCGGCCACAGCTGCGACACCTGCAATCCAGCTCACGTAAAACAGATAGGGAATGGCAAAGATCAACACGATGCCCGCGCCTATGGCCTCCACCAAATGGATCACCGCCTGCGCCAGCTGGTTCACCTCCGCCGTCATCGCGCCGTACACTTTGCCATGCCGCCCGCTGATCAAGAAATCAATATTGGCCCTCAGCAGCAGGCGCGACAATCGACTGCGCATCTGTGCTTCGATCCGCGTGATCAGCGTGAAGGCCCGCACCTTTTGCAAATACCCACTCGCCACCATAACGGCCGCACAAATCAGCAAGAGCACCGCAGACCAGCCCAAGCCCTGCCCGTGACTGCGCGCGGTCTCGTTGATGGCAAAGATCATACCCGCCCGGCTCAACCCGGACAGCACAGTCAGAAAAACAATCGGATCGCGCAGACCCAGCCCCGCATCCAGCAAAAATCGGGCCACCACAACTCGGTTACGCAGACCGGAAACCATCTCCACGTTCGGAATGGTTTTGCTGATGTCACTATCTGCGCTCACATTGGCTCCACATCGATCATTTGCGTCGTCTTGTTAATGGTTTAGGCAACAAAACGCGCACCAACGCAATACAGCCGCGATACCGATGCGATACCGACGTTGTAATTTGGGGTCACTTTGAGGCGAAGTTTCAGGCCGCTTTGGGCTCAGTTCGCTGGAAACCAAACGCGAAACTCCGTCCCGACACCTATCGTGCTGTCCGCATCGATGGCGCCATCGTAGCGCTCAACAAGTTTGCGGGTGATCGAGAGCCCCAGACCGGTGCCTTCCCCTTGTTTTGTGGTAAAAAATGGATCGAATATACGTTTGAGATGATCCGGCTCCATCCCCACACCTGTATCTCGAACAGAGATCAAAACACCGGCCTTTTCGTCCCGATTTTGGTCCACAACACACACGGTCAACGCGCCGCCATCTGGCATAGCGTGGATGGCGTTGACCATCAGGTTGATCAGAATTTGTTGCAGCTCTGTGCGGTTGATAGACACCGCTTTAACACTCTCAAGTTCCAGATCGAGCGTGATATGCCCGTTGCTGAGCAGGTGTTGCACCAGTGGCAACGTGTCGTTGACAATCTCCGCAGGTTGATGTTGCTCGCTCCCTTCGGCGTATTCATCAGGGCGGGTGAACTGCAACAGCTTGTTTACAATTAGGAAAATTGAATGAGTCTGCTCATCTATCAACCGCAATTCCGTCTGAATTTGATCCGCGTCCTCACCTAACTGCACGCGCACAACATCCAAATTGCCTTGGATCACTTGCACAGGGTTGTTGATCTCATGCGCAATCCCAGCCGCGATCTCTCCAACAGCGGCCAACTTTTCAGAAACCACCAACTGTTTCGAGGTCGCCTCCAGCCTGCGATTGGCCTCCTCCAGATCCTGTGTCCGCTCAGCCACCCGTCGTGTAAGTTCCCGGTCTCGCTCCTGAATTTGCTCCAAAAGATGATCCATCTGTGCCGCAACGCGACCAATTTCACCCCCCGAATTCTCCACTCCGGTCCGCGCACCAAGGTTGCCCTTTTCCACCTTGGTGATGGTCCGCATCATACGTTCCAACGGTGCAAAAATCTGTTGCGCCCATCTCAGAAAAATAGGTACGGAGATCAATACGATAACAGCAAACGCGACGGCAAATGTCAGAATGGTTGAGAACTTCGCGTCGCGAAACGGCTGATCCAGAAACCCGACATAGAGCATGCCCACGCGGTTGCCAAAACTGTCGGTGATCGGCTCATAAGCTGAGATATACCAATCGTTTACAACAAACGCCCGATCCAACCAGACGTCACCACGATCTAACACCGTTTCACGCACCACCGCCGACACCCGAGTGCCCAGCGCCCTTTCGTTCTGAAACAGGCGCACATTTGTCGACACCCGTACGTCGTCTAGAAACAGCGTCGCCGTGCCCTGACTGCCTTCGGTCAGACTCTCGGTGGGGTAGACCAAGTCATTGATTGTATCGATAAAAGTCAGGTTTCGATTCAACAAGACACCGCCGACCAAAGCGCCGCGCCCACTCGCGCCTTGTACGGGCGTCGCAGCATGAACCATCATGCCGCGTGTCTCCTCCGTGCGGTCAGTCGGCACAGCCGCTTGCGTTGGCACCAACCGAATTCGCGCCGTTTCTGCAAGCTCGTCAGATACTTGTCGCAGATCAGACTCCGAATACACATCAATCTGTGCTGAGCCGTGCCCTGCCAAAGCCTGCGACACCACCGGCCATTTGGTCAATCCGAGCTCGTCTGCAAGCTGAGGTGATGAAAGAACGGTCCCTTCCGCGGTGATGTAATACAGAAAATCCAGACCCAGCTCCGCGCGTCGTTCCTCCAAGAGTGCCAAAATACTGTTGCTGTCCTGCGCCGCAACGCGCTCCACAAATGCGGCAGAATCTGCAATGGCTTGCATCCTCAGATCGCTGTTTTCCAACAGTTGCGCCAGATATTGGTCCGCAATGGTGAGTTCTCCATTCACCTTTGCAATCAACAAGTTGTCAAACCTTGAGGACCAATTTACCGCCGTGATGACGAAGAAGATCGGCATGATCACCAACGTGGGCAACAATGCAATCGCCAACAACCGCATACGCACAGAGGCAGGTCTGCGTGTGCTCGCAGACGTGTGAGGCACCGCCATGTCGCGCACGTCGCCGTCAGTCATTCCACATGGCGCATTTTCGGTCGATGGTCTTGCGTGAAACTCCCAACCGACGCGCCGCCTCCGCCCGATTGCCATCACATGCCGTGAGGACAGTCAAAATATGCCGCCGCTCCACCGCCGCGAGGCTGTCCACGGCTTCCACTTCAACATCTGGACCATTGGCCGCAAACTCCGCGGGCCACTCCCCTATGATCAGTGATCTCTCAATCAGGTTGCGCAATTCACGCACATTGCCCGGCCAATCGTAGCGCGCCAAATTCAACAAGACACCTTCGGATAAGGTGAGAGGCGGCACACCTAACGATTTTGAGATTTGCTGCAAAAACATGAGCGCCAGTTCTTTCAAGTCTTGGTCTCGCGTTCTAAGTGGCGGCATCTCTATGTGTAAAACATTGATTCTATGATACAAGTCCTGCCTGAAACGCCCATCTTTCACCGCTGCTTCAAGGTCCGCATTGGTCGCGAACAAGAACCGCAAGTCCAGTGGCACCTCACGTGACGATCCCACCGGACGAATTTTGAGATGCTCGATCACCCGCAGAAGTGAGGCCTGAACCGGCAGCGGTAGCTCTACAATCTCGTCCAGATACAGGGTGCCACCATTGGCATTCATGAAGACGCCATCCTGCCGCACCGTGCGTCCCTGAGCATCTTGGCGAATAAAGCCAAACAGCTCTTGCTCAATCATATCCCCAGCAATCGTTGCGCAATTGATGGGGACAAAGGGCTTATCCGCGCGCGCCGACATCATATGCAATGCCCGCGCGGCCACTTCCTTACCCGTCCCGGTGTCACCGGTTAACAACACCGGCGTGGGCAAAGGCGCCGCGCGGGCCAGAGTTTCGCGGATTTGTTCAATCTCAGGGGAACTTCCCAAAAGTCGCGCCCGCAACAACTCGTTGCCAGACGCCAGTTCGTACTTCAGCAAGTAGTTCTCACGCCGCAGGTTTACCCGATCTACACAACGCGCCACGGCATTCAGAATCTGGTTTGATCTAAATGGCTTGAGCACGAAGTCCACTGCGCCCGCGCGCATGGCTTCAATCGCGGTATCCATATCTGCAAAGGCTGTAATCAGGATGGTATCAGCAAAGAACCCAAGTTTGCGCTGCTCGCTCAGCCATTCCAATCCTGTGGTACCTGGCATCACATTGTCCAGAATCACGATGTCAAAGTGATTGGCATCCAACAGGCGGCTGGCCACGTCAGTGTTGGCAGCTTGCTCAATCCGTCCCACAACAGGATCAAGGATCTTAACGATAAAGTTGCGTATGCCCGGCTCGTCGTCCACGACCAATACAGATGCTGTGGACAAGCCCATTCCAAATTCGGAAGCGGATTTTTTCACAGGACGCGTACGTTCGATCTGGTTCATGGTCAGTCCAATCTCACCGAGCTCCCGCTGGCTTGTTCACTGGCGGAGAACCCCGCTTCGTGAAGCGCAAAAAAGGCAATCACGGAAATCGCGACAACGGCCACACATGCAAGAAAAAACGTTTTCATCTTATCGGTCCTCAGTTTGGCTATAGCGGCGCAGAAATGAGATCAGATCTGCGCGATCTTTGGCGCGGGCGATGCGTTGAACGGGCATTTTTGTACCTTCAATATACACATCCGGTCCCAGATCAAAAAGTGCATCAATGGTTTGCCTGTTCCACACGATGTCGGCTTCCTGAAGTGTTTGGGAATATCTGTAGTCCGCCACCGTCCCGGCTTGTCGACCAAACAGATCTTTCAGCGTCGGGCCGGCCCGTCGAGCACTGTCTCCGGTGAGCGTATGGCAAATCGAGCATTTGCGTTGAAACTGCCGTTCTCCGTTGGAGGTGCTATCATTACCATTCAGAAAGGCTCTGTCCTCGGTGAGCATACGTGGCGCATCACGTGGAACTGACAATGGCCAACTGAAAATCGCATCATCCAGCCCACCCGCAAGAATGTTGCGCCCATCTGCGGAAAAGGTCAGCGCCCAAATGGGGCCCCTGTGGGTGGCTTTGATGTCACTGACAATCGACCAATCCGCGGTCCTCATAAGCAAGATGTAGCCTTCACCATCACCCACTGCCAAGGTGTCCCCATCACGGCTGACATCCATGGCCAAAATTGGTCGGCGGTCCAACGTGATATCCTTGATCAATGCGCCTGTTGCCAAATTCACAATTTTGGTCACCCCATCCACTGCACCAAAGGCCAACCACCCCGCATCTTCTCGAAGTGACAGTGTATTCACCCCAAAGCCATTGGATAGAAATTGCGCGCGCAAAGCGCCGCTGGCAAAGTCATAGATCCGAATGCGCCCATCTGAAGACCCTGCAAACAACAAGGAACCGGCTTGCGCGAAGGCCAAGCCATTTACGTTGGTCCCGACTTGGATAAACCGCGGATCGCCTCCGTTAAGCTGCCAGATTCCAATTGTGCCATCCCAACTTCCGCTTACGACGTGCTGCCCGCTGGGGGAAACCAGCACAGACATCACCTTACCAAGATGGCGCCCTAACACACGCGACGTTCCGGTGGTGAGATCCCAATGTCTCACCGAAAAATCGTCTCCTGCCGACACAGCCTCAGAATTGCTGACAAAAGCCACCGCATTGACCGCAGCTTCATGGCCATCCAGCCACTGCGGCACGCGATCGCGCCAATACCCAACCGAATTGTCAAAGCTGGCTGTGAGGATACCCTCACCATCGGGGGAAACAGCAATCCCTTTGATCGGACCTCCATGTCCTTCCAACTGAAAGAACCCCTCTGATGTGGCCAACACCGGCCACAGGACCAAAGCAAGCCATAGACAGAAACGCCGCATCACTAATCTGCGGGTGTGGCTGATTTGGGCGCGATTTTGGCCTTCTCCATCTCTTCCTCATACCACAGCGAATGGTGCTCCTTGGCCCATTGCTCATCAACCTCACCGGTGCCCATAGTATCGATCGCACCCTCCATACCGACGCTGCCCAGATAGATGTGTGCAATGATGATGGCGATAAATACAAAAGCCACAATGCCGTGCCACAGCTGGCTGAGCTGTATCTCTTCATACGGCGACAGCACCTCTGGCAACGAGGCGCCAGATACCAACTGCGGCAACCCGGTCGCGTTTATGATCTTAAATGTCTTGGCAAAGACTGAGATTTCAAAGGGGAAAAGCAATGCCAAACCAGAGAGAGAGATCGATACACCCAATAAAATGACGGCCCAGAAGATGATCTTTTGACCGGCATTAAACTTCTTTGCGGGCGGGTGAACACCTTTCTTAAACAGACCCCCTGCTTTGGCCATCCACTTGATGTCGGTTCGATCCGGTATGTTGTGGTGAACCCACAAAACGAACACCATCACCAGCGCCAACATAAACGCCCACGAGACGTTGTTGTGCACCCATTTTCCGACCAAGGCGACAGAGGCATAGGCCTCATGCCCCATCCACGGCAGAAGGAATTTACGACCCGCGATCAAAAACAGGCCCGTCAGCCCCAAAAGCACAAAGGAAACCGCCATCACCCAATGTGCGAACCGTTCGATGGAGAGAAAGCGCACAATGTTGCGGCCGGTCTTTTCGCCTTCAATCATGATCTTGCCACGGATCGCCCAGAACAAGGCGATCACCAGTGTCATTCCCGCCAAAATGTACAGTCCGTAGGTTAGCAGCGGCCCCTCGCGGAAAGTCAGCCACGCCATTCCGCTGTCTTGAATCAACAGCCCCGCCGTTGGTCCACTTGCCGATGTCGTGGTGTTTGCACTGCCATACCGCAATGCGCGAAAGACATCGGAATCTGAGGCCACGCCGCGTGTGCCAAGCTGCCCGGTCAGAGCTTCGACATTGCCTTGACCGGTTACGTCACGCCGGAAGCTGTCATCAAGTTTTTCGCCACGCTGGCGGGCCATAATGTCCTCCAGCGTTTGAGCGCCGCCAGTCACAGACCGGTCGGGCGCAGCGTCTTGGGCCAAGGCGGGCAAAGCCAGCAAAAACGAAAGGGCTATCCAGAGAAGCGCTCGCATAACATCCTCATGTTGTTTGCATAACATGCACTCAAGCTGCCAGCGGAGTTCGACAGCGATGCATATTGGAAATTCACGTCAAAGTTTGAGTCTGGCGGCGGCTCAAACCGCCGCCAGCTATCAAAGCGGCCTCAGCCGCCTTTCTGTTCGTAGGCGGTACCCCAACCCCATGCACCGGAACCAAAGCCGCGTGCCACAACACGCTCGCGGTAGATTCCAGAGACAACGTCCCCGTCACCTGCCAACAACGCTTTGGTGGAACACATTTCAGCGCAGAGTGGCAGTTTGCCCTCAGCAATCCGGTTGCGGCCATATTTAGAGAATTCCGCGTTGGAATGGTTCTCCTCAGGACCGCCTGCACAGAAGGTGCATTTGTCCATCTTGCCGCGGCTGCCAAAGTTGCCTGCCTGTGGATATTGCGGCGCGCCAAACGGACACGCGTAGAAGCAATAACCGCAGCCAATGCAGAGGTCTTTGGAGTGCAGAACAACACCTTCTTCGTTCTGATAGAAGCAATCCACCGGACAGACGGCCATACATGGCGCGTCTGAACAGTGCATGCAGGCCACTGAGATCGAACGTTCACCGGGACTGCCGTCGTTGATCGTCACAACGCGACGCCGGTTGATGCCCCAAGGCACCTCGTGTTCGTTCTTACAGGCCGTGACGCAGGCGTTGCATTCAATGCAGCGTTCCGCGTCGCAGAGGAATTTCGCTCTAGCCATTTCTCTTCCTCCTTATGCTGCCCAGATCTTGCAGAGAGTCGCTTTGGTCTCCTGCATCTGGGTCACGCTGTCATAGCCATAGGTTTGTGCAGTGTTGGTGGCTTCACCCAACACATATGGATCCGCACCTGCAGGGTATTTGCTCCGCAAGTCTTCTCCTTCGAAGTGGCCGCCAAAGTGGAACGGCATGAACACCACACCTTCGCCGACACGGTTGGTCACCATGGCCATCACTTTGACCTTGGCCCCCTCCGCACCTTCGACCCAGACCTGCGCACGATCACGCACACCGAGATTGTTCGCGTCACGCGGATTGATCTCGATGAACATGTCTTGCTGAAGTTCGGCCAGCCACGGGTTGGAACGGGTTTCATCCCCGCCGCCCTCGTATTCCACCAGACGTCCAGAGGTCAGGATCAGCGGATAGTCTTTGCTGAAGTCCTGTTTCTGAATGGAGGCATACATGGTGGGCAAACGATAGAACTTCCGATCCTCATAGGTTGGATAATCCGCAACCAGATCACGGCGGTTGGTGTACAGTGGTTCGCGATGCACCGGCACTGGATCTGGGAAGGTCCACACAACTGCACGGGCTTTGGCGTTACCAAAGGGTGCGCACTCATGTTTGATCGCCACCCGCTGGATGCCGCCAGATAGGTCGGTTTTCCAGTTGGTTTTAGGACCAGCCACGGCGTCAATCGACGCACGTTCCTCATCCGTCAAATCACCATCCCATCCAAGGTCCATCAGCATTTGCATGGTGAACTCGGGGTAGCCATCTTGGATTTCGGAATCGACGCTTGCGACCCCTTCGGCCAACAGATTGTCACCATCGCGCTCCACGCCAAAACGGGCGCGGAACGTCAAACCGCCCTCAGACACACGCTTAGACATGTCATAAAGGTTTGGCGTGCCCGGATGGTTCATCTCGGCAGTGCCCCAGCATGGCCAAGGCAGACCATAATAGTCCCCATCAGCTGGTCCACCGTTGGCCCGCAGCGTTGTGCGGTCAAAGGTGTGCTGGTTTGCCATGTGCATCTTCAGACGCTCAGGAGATTGCCCAGTGTAGCCGATCGTCCACAAACCTTTGTTGAACTCACGTGTGACGCTTTCAACGTTCGGTGTGTTTTCATCTTCCATCTCGATATTGCGGAAGAAGCGATCTGCCCAGCCAAACTTGTTGGCGAACATGCCGATGATTTCGTGGTCCGGCTTGCTCTCAAAGAGCGGTGCCACCACTTCGTCGCGCCACTGAAAACTGCGGTTTGATGCCGTGACAGAGCCACGTGTTTCAAACTGCGTACAGGCAGGCAGAAGATAAACACCATCCGTGCGGTCCTGCATCACGGCGGAAACGGTGGGATACGGGTCAACAACGACCAGCATGTCCAGCTTTTCCATTGCCGTTTTCATTTCCTTACCACGGGTCTGGCTGTTTGGTGCATGCCCCCAAAGTACCATGGCCCGCACTTTATCCGGGTTGTCCATGTTTTCAGGGTCTTCAAGAACACCATCGATCCAACGCGACACTGGAATACCAGTGAGGTTTTGAAGCGATTTTTCCTTGCCGTCAGCGCCTGTTGTTTTGGCAAACTGATTGCCCAACCATTCGCCGTCTTCTTCCCACACACGGGCCCAGTGCGCCCAGGCGCCTTTGGACAGGCCATAGTAACCTGGCAGCGTGTGGCTGAGCACGCCAAGGTCAGTGGCACCTTGTACGTTGTCGTGGCCACGGAAAATGTTCGTACCGCCGCCAGATGTGCCCATGTTGCCAAGAGCCAATTGTAGGATGCAGTAGGCACGGGTGTTGTTGTTGCCGTTGGTGTGCTGTGTGCCACCCATACACCAAATCACGGTGCCGGGGCGGTTGTTCACCATCTGACGGGCCACACGGCGCAACTGTTCGCCCGGAGCCCCTGTCACACGTTCAACTTCTTCAGGATCCCACTGTCGTACTTCTTCGCGGATCTGGTCCATACCCCACACACGCGTGCGGATGAACTCTTTGTCTTCCCAGCCGTTCTCGAAGATGTGCCACAGAATACCCCAAACCAGCGCCACATCGGTGCCGGGACGGAAGCGCACATATTCATCCGCATGGGCGGCTGTGCGGGTGAAGCGCGGATCACATACGATCAACGGTGCGTTGTTGCGCTCTTTCGCCCGCAGCACATGCAACAGTGACACCGGGTGGGCTTCGGCAGGGTTGCCGCCAATGATGAAGATGGCTTTGGAATTGTGAATGTCGTTGTAGGAGTTGGTCATGGCGCCGTAGCCCCATGTGTTCGCAACACCGGCAACTGTGGTGGAGTGACAGATACGCGCCTGGTGATCCACGTTGTTTGTGCCCCAATAGGCGGCAAACTTGCGGAACAGATACGCCTGTTCATTGTTGTGCTTCGCTGAGCCCAACCAATACACACTGTCTGGGCCGCTTTCTTCGCGGATCTGCATCATGCCGTCGCCGATCTCATTGATCGCCTGTTCCCAGCTGATGCGTTTCCACTCACCACCTTCTTTTTTCATCGGATACTTCAGACGGCGCTCGCCATGGGCGTGCTCCCGAACTGAGGCGCCTTTTGCACAATGTGCACCAAGGTTAAACGGACTGTCCCAACCGGGCTCTTGCCCGACCCAAACACCGCTCTGCACTTCGGCCACAACCGTACAGCCCACCGAACAGTGGGTGCAGACGGATTTAATAGTTTGAACGGCAGTGTTCGCAGCGTCTTGCGCTTGCGCCTGAGTGACGGTGCCACCAGTGGCCCCAATCGCTGCCAGCCCGCCAATGGCGAGGCCTGAACCACGCAAAAACGTACGGCGGTCCACAGCTTTTTCAGCTGCAACAGACAGGATACTTGTCCGCTGGGGGCGTCGCGCAACCCCGTTGGTCTTTTTCCTAAGCATTTCTTCCTCCCTTGCTGTCTCTTAAGTGAGACTGGCTAGGTATTTCTGAGATCCCGACCGGTGGGCGTCACGCAACCGGTGGTCGGGGGCGGGATGAAAACGTCCGGTTAGAACCGGGCGCTGTCGAGGTAGGCGCGAGTGTGCACCGTGTCCTGCATTTTGTCGCTGGACAGGTCAGCTGGCTGAGCCTCCGCCGTATCGGGCGAAAGCGCTACGACCGCGGCTGCAGCCGGAGCTGCCGCTGTTGCGAGCTTGAGAAAATCACGCCGGCTGGCGCCTTTTTCATCTTGCTGGCTCATAATGTGCTCCTTTGTCACGTCGGTTGGGGTCCGATAATTGCAATTGACGTTTAGTCCGCCCCCATGCGGAACGCCTGTGTTTCAATTTCAAGGAAGGCTTTGCCGACAGTGCCGACAGGGGCGTAAAACACAGAGTTCTGCGCGCCCTCCAAATCTGTAAAAAAATGTTCAGCCCAAGGTGCGATGTGCTTGAAGAAGAAGTCTTTCTGACGACCAACGGCCACCGGCTCTCCGAAACGGCCTCGGATCATCCCGGCCATCATCTCCAAAAGGCTCGCAATATTGTCTTCCGGCTCATACACATTTGGAGCGCGCGTGATGCGCAGCCCCGCCATATCTGCCCTGAGCGACGCCAAAGGTTTTTCGTTAAGAAACCCGGTCAGATAATACGACGCAAACGGCATCAGCTCTCCGCGCCCAAGTCCAATGAACAGCGCATTGAACTCCCGCTCGACAGCTTTTGTATTGGTCACCTTTGCAACCCGCGCCATCGTCCGGATCGCTTGCCCCAAATCGCTGTCATCCCCACTCAGACCGGCGGCGCGGTCCAATAGGGTCTTTTCAGCAGGATTGGCCAAAAGTGCTGCCAGAAAATCGTATAGATCAGCGCGCAGCAGATCTTCCTCGGCAATTTCAAATTCGGTCACAGCTTGGCTCATAGGGGGTCTCTCTGATCTGGGGTGTCAGATGCGGCGAACTCAAACCGCAACCGACGCCGCACGGGCACGGCTGCAGGCGTGTCGACGTCTGGGTCTACTTCAACTTCCAGCGTATGGATTGCTTGTTCTTCCAAGGGTTCCACCGCTTCGGTCACTTCCTCGTCTTCGGCCAGCGAAAGCGTGTCGTCTTCCTCATCTATGTCAGAAACGATAGCATCCTCAGCAGCCGCTTTGGCCTCAGCTTGGCGTGCCATTTCTTCCACATGTTTGAGCATGCCTTTGCCCACCTGATAGGCGGTCTGCAGGCCATCCACGACCAGCGCGCTATCGGTAAAATCTTCTCCGTAGTCCACAAGTGCATCCACATTGGCCAACACCGGATTGCTCAGCCAAAGCTTACGCAGCGCTCGCCGCCGAATACGCTCAGGAACAGCCTTTGCAAGAAATACGGTGAAGTCATCTCCCTGCTTCAGCGTATCAGGATCAGGCAATTCCAATTCTGCTAAAATCTCAGAATCCGGCTTCTCCTCAAGCTCGGCGTGCGCGGCGGCCAATACGGCCTGCTCTTCAGCCTGCACCTCAGCCGTGGCCTCCGCCGCAACGGCCGCCTTACGGCGCGCCCAGAAATCCCCATCTCGACTCAATTTGGCCTCCCAGTGCGCGGGGCACGATACACATCCGTCAACTGAGATATCCGCGCGTCCCCGCGGCCATCTTCCACCAAATCGGTGCGCTTCTTGTCACGGCGGCGCTTCACAAAGATTTCTTCTTCGTGGTGCGTTTGAACAAAATCACGCAAAAACGCGATCAACCCTTCCGGCATCGGCACCAGCTCAAGCAGCTCTTCACCACTGTCAGCGTAATCCTGAAACTCATAAGCCGACGCCGTTGCCAAGAGCACATCATAGGGGTGCTTACCGGTTTCCGTTTCCCGCATCACCACTCCGACCGACGGCACACGCGACGACAAGGTGGTCAAATACGCCTCGGTGTCTGTATGCCACAACTCAAGCGGCACTGTCTTAGCGTGAAACTCCACCGCCTCGCCTTCTTTGCGCAGAACTTGCCAATCGGCCTGCGCGGCTCCGGGCAGCACGGCCACCACCTTCCACGCAAACGGCACCCATCGGCTGGCCGAGGGTGTCCGGCGGATCACGATGCCCAATGGCAATGAGACCGGCGCTTGACGCATAAAGTTACTATTCCTCCCAAACCCACATTTTTTTTGCGGGTGTATTTATGATCCGCGCAACTTGTGCGTTTGCCAAAGGAATTCGCCAAAACATCTTCATCTGCCTGAAAATCTGGACATTTTGATCCGTAAGGACACCGCTTTGCGCGCAGCCCGGACAGAATGTCCAGCTTGGACAAAGACCAAGAGAATCACTAGGTTTTGACGCTTGGTCACCCAGCCTTGATCGCGCGAGCCATGGGGCTTTACGAATGGCGAAATTCGTGCATTTCTGGCCCGACTTGATCGCCGGATGTGCGATTATCCTGGGGAGGAAAAATATGACTAAGCAGCTGATAATATGCAATTGTTCAGATAGCTTCTCCTTAGATTCCGACACCCTCTCTTCTTCTGGTGTTTTCACATGCTCTCAAATTCACACCGGGCTTTGCACCACCCAAGCGCAGTCAGCCGCAGACGTGATGCGCGGCGAGTCGACAGGTCAGCCAATCGTGATCGCCTGCCAGCAAGAACAGGATTTTTTCGTCGATCTGGCCGCTGATCTGGAGGCCCCGTCCCCTCAATTTGTCGACCTGCGTGACCGCGCTGGATGGTCCGACGAAGGGGCGGCCTCTGCACCCAAAATGGCGGCTCTTCTCGCGGATGCTGCGCGCGCCGCGCCTGAGACCAAAACCTTCGATGTGACGTCCGAAGGACAATGCCTCATTCTTGGCAATGCCGAGATTGCACTCAAGGCAGCAGCGCAATTACAAGACTATTTGAGTGTCACGGTGTTGCTCCCTGCCGGGTCAGACGCCCCGACCGAGCGCAATTGTGACGTGATTGCTGGAGATGTCAGATCGGTCACCGGCGCGCTCGGCAATTTCCAAGTCAAAGTTGACTCACTGCAACAGTTGGATCCCTCTGGCCGCGGCGCTCT
This sequence comes from Shimia sp. NS0008-38b, assembly GCF_040370365.1. Classification (NCBI taxonomy): domain Bacteria; kingdom Pseudomonadati; phylum Pseudomonadota; class Alphaproteobacteria; order Rhodobacterales; family Roseobacteraceae; genus Shimia; species Shimia sp. NS0008-38b. Next base: position 756,969 of record NZ_BAABWQ010000002.1, read on the forward strand.
CCAATTTGGCCCCGCCCAAAATGGAGCTGTGACAGTATGCGATGTCATTCTAGATCTGCGTGGCACCCAAGCGCTTGTGCCCGCGCCTGAGAAACGCGAAGGCTATCTTAAGGCGGACCCTAAGAGCCTACCGGCTGTCTCCGCCGCTGTCCTAGAGGCCTCGCACTTGGTTGGCACCTTTGAGAAGCCTCTTTATCTTGCTTTGGACCCAACCGTTTGCGCCCATTCTCGTGCAGAACAAACCGCCTGCACCAAATGTTTGGATGTCTGCCCAACCTCGGCCATCCACTCAGCTGGCGACCACGTCGATATCGATCCAAATATCTGTGCCGGGTGTGGTTCTTGCGCGGCACTTTGCCCCTCCGGCGCTATCACATACGACGACCCGCCTGTCAGTGCGCTCTTTGCCCGCATCCATGGTCTTTCAGAGGCCTACCGCGCCGCCGGTGGTTTGGCGCCACGCCTATTGGTGCATGACCGCGTCTTTGGCGCCGAACTGATCTCGCTCGCGGCGCGATATGATCGTGGGTTGCCAGCCGCCGTTATCCCTTTGGATCTGGAACGGGTCAGCGGCTTTGGACACGCCGAGATGCTGGCAGCCTTGGCAAGCGGCTTTGTCGGTGTTGACGTGCTGGTGTCCCCCACCACGGATCGCGGCGCACTTGACAGCGAACTGGACCTCGCCAGCGCCCTCGCTGGATCGCAAGACGCGCTGCGCTTGCTTGCGCCCGAGCAACCGTCAGACCTGTGTGACGCGCTCTACCTGAGCCCTGCGCCCCTCACAGTCACGACACCCATTCTGCCGCTGGGCAGCCGTCGCCAAGTCACCCGCTTGGCCGCCAAAGCTCTGCACGATGTCGCAGAACCGATTCCTCTTCCAGAAACCGCGCCCTACGGGGCGGTGTTGGTCGACAAGGAAGCCTGCACCTTATGTTTATCCTGCGCCTCGCTCTGTCCATCTGGCGCACTTGGAGACAATCCAGACACTCCGCAACTGCGCTTTCAGGAAGACGCCTGTTTGCAATGTGGCCTCTGCACCAATGTGTGTCCGGAAAACGCTATCTCTTTGGTGCCGCAACTCAATACCGCTGATACAGCACTGTCTCAACAAATCGTTCACGAAGAAGACCCCTTTGCTTGCGTGGAATGCGGTAAGCTATTTGGTGTAAAATCGACCATTGATCGCATTATTGAAAAGCTTGAAGGCAAACACCCGATGTTTGCCACCTCAGAAGCAGCGCGGATGATCCGCATGTGTGATGATTGCAGGGTCAACGCGCAGTTTCATCAGCAAGACAATCCTTTTACGGCTGGAGAGCGCCCAGCCGTACGCACAAGCGAAGACTACTTCAGCAAACGCAAGGATCACTGATGCGCAATCGGAGCTCCCAAATCTGCGGGTGCGACCGTCGCGGTATAAGCCACGATGTTTTCCAGCTCCTCCAAGGTCAGCGTCAGCGGACTGATCGGGGACGGGCGTGTGTCGTCAAACGGCATTGTCACATCGGGGATCACGGTAAACGCGGGATGCGGATTCAGCGCGTAAAATGCCGTAAAGCGCTCCATCCAATCCTCCATGCTGCGCAATACGGCAAAGCTTGGCGTGGATCCGATTCCTGCCATACGGTTGATTTCGCCAACCACGTGACATCGCCCGCAGGCCTGCAGAGCCAAGTCCGCCCCGCGTTTTGCATCACCATCCAGCTCAACAGAGTCTTCGATAGTTTCGGCAGCGATCGGCAATTCAAAGACCGCTTCGCCATCTTGCTTGAAGCTCAGCACCGTGCGTTGGCCCACCTCGCCCGTCAACCAGTTGGCAAAGGTCGCCATATGCGGATCATCGACGTTCTCGACCGTAAGACCGAAGGTTACACCATTGCGCGAAAATACCGGCGTATCGCCCTCGGGACCCAACTGCGCAGCTGCGGCCTCGCCCTCCCCAACAATCGTAACACGCACCCCGTGTTTCAACGTAAACCGCGGCATCATGTATTTCACGACACCGGTATCATTCACTTCGGCGGCAACACGCAACGTGGTGGCCTTGCCCTGCGCCGAAGCCACAGAACCTGGGCTCAGAACCACAGCGACCAACGTGGTGACACACCGCAAAATAACTCGAAGATCCATATATCAAACCTAGGCGCGCACGCCGCCTTACGTCAACATACGCCCAAAGCGGCCCGTCAGTGAAACAAGGAACAGAGCAATGAGCGACGATTTTAACATGAGCATGCGCAAGTTTCTCAAGCAGGTTGGAGTGACCAGCCAGCAAGCCATAGAGGACGCAATGCGCACCGCTGGATCAGACGCCACCTCGGGTCAGACCTATGAAGCAAAAATGGTTCTGACCATCGATGGCATCGACATGGAACATGTGGTGACCGGACAAATCAAAGGACGTAGCTGAATGGCATCTCGCGACGCAGTACTAAATATTATCAAAGAGTTCACCGATCCCGCGTCGGGCAATGATTTGGTTGCAAGCGGCATGGTCCGCGCGCTGTCCGTTGAAGGTAGCGAAATACGTTTTGTTCTGGAAATCGATCCTGCGCGTGCGCAGGCCATGCAGCCAATGAAGGTTGAACTCGAAGACAAGCTCAATGCTTTGGATGGCATTGAGAAGGTCTCCGTTGTGATGACGGCCCATGCTGCGAGCAAACCGCCACCTGACTTGAAGGGCTCCCGCCCTGCCGAGCCACAGGGGCCACAAAAAATTCCGGGAATCGACCGCATACTGGCTGTGGCCTCAGGGAAAGGTGGTGTGGGAAAATCTACAGTCTCTGCCAATCTTGCTGCTGCTTTGGCCGCTGAGGGACGCCGCGTCGGCCTTCTGGATGCGGACGTCTACGGCCCGTCGCAACCGCGCATGTTGGGCGTCTCCGGTCGCCCTGCCAGTCCAGATGGCAAAACCATCCTGCCGATGCGCAACCATGGCGTCACTATGATGTCGATTGGCCTAATGACACGCGAAGAAGAAGCGGTTGTATGGCGGGGGCCAATGCTGATGGGCGCGCTTCAGCAGATGCTCAATCAGGTCCAGTGGGGCGCGTTGGATGTGTTGATTGTCGACCTTCCGCCGGGCACTGGGGACGTGCAAATGACTCTTGCCCAGAAAGCTGAGTTGACGGGTGCGGTGATTGTCTCCACACCACAAGACATCGCCCTTTTAGATGCCCGCAAAGGGATCAATATGTTTGAAAAACTGGGCACCCCCATCGTGGGCATGATCGAGAACATGAGCACACACGTCTGTTCCCAATGTGGTCACGAAGAGCACGTCTTTGGCCATGGCGGCGTGGCGGCAGAAGCAGCGAAACTCAACGTCCCGTTGCTGGCAGAAATCCCCCTGTCCCTCAACATCCGCGTCGCAGCAGACGGAGGCGCGCCGATTGTGGTCTCAGAGCCTGACTCGCCACAAGCGCAAACCTTCCGCGCGCTTGCGCGCCAACTGATTGAAAGTGGCTCCGCATGAGCACACAGCCGCAGTTCCCACCGTTGTTTGAGGGCCTCGCACTGTCAGGTGCGGCGGACCCGTTTGCCAAGGCGCAAATGCAAGCAACGTTGGGCTGCGACGCCGGGCTTGTGGTGCACAATCTCGCAGCAGACCACCTCCGCGCGGCCATTGTGTTTGCGCCGGAGGTTCCCCTGTCCGATGCGATGCCAGTTCTGATCTGTTGCGCAATCGGCTTTCAGAATGCGCTTGGCGCGCTTGCCCCGCCTGAAGTGGCCGTGCATTTGGAATGGCCCGGCGGCATCCGCATAAACGGGGCCCGCTGTGGGCGTTTGCGCGTTGCAGCTGCTCACAACGAGGCTGACACCATGCCGGATTGGATTGTTGTCGGGCTGGAACTGCCGCTGATTCCTGGGAATCCCGACATGCCCGGTGCCACCCCGGATGAAACAGCTCTGTATGAGGAAGGCTGCGTCGATATTGCACCAGATGACTTGCTAAGCGCATGGGTCCGCCACACGCTGGTTTGGATCAACCGTATGGAAGCCGAAGGGCTCAAGCCGCTCAATGCCGAATGGCGCGGTCTGGCGCAAAACTTAGGTGAAGAGATCGACTGGACTCTGTTAGGCGCAACAGAGACGGGCACCTTTGTGGGGACCGATGAACGCTTCGGCGCGCTTGTGCGCAGCGAAGACACAACCCGTCTTTTGCCTCTCACCGCTCTTTTGGAAGGAGACCACTAATGCTGTTGGCCAGAGCCATTCATTTTGATGAAAGCGACCAAAGGGTCTACTTCAATCCAGCCCGTACCGGCGAATGGGCGATCAGCGGGGGATTTGAATTCTCCAACTGGTCAGAGGCGGATCTGACCGGCAAAGCCCGGCAAGCGTTTGCCAATGGTTGGCTTGGAATCGAAACATTTGGCCGAGTGACATTTGTGGCCGTCACCTCAATCGAACCGGCAGAGTTGGAAAATCTGAAAGAATCTTTGGCGCGACACTTTGTGGAAATCTACGGCGCGCCTTCGATGGAGGCTGCGCGGCCCGTTGCCACTGAAGAGCTCACCCATATGGCCGAACTCTGCGCAGATCACGACCCCAACACACTTTTGACTGTGTCGCGCGAACTCACCGAAGCTGGTGTACGTGAGCAATTCCGTGCCATCGACTCCGCCGAAGCAGAGCTTGAGCAATTCGCCATTCACGCGACCCCAGACAGTTGATTGAAATTGGCGCTGCCTATGCAGCGCCAAAACGTAGAGGTTCTAATGTTTCTGGGCGTTGAAAATGAACAGCCGTCCACCTTCCAACGTGTACCCGTCAATGAGCGCGCGCGCGCGATCACTTATCAACCAAGCTTCCAGTTTCTCGGCCAACTCGGCTTGCACATGAGGATGGGTCACAGGATTGACTGGAAGGTAGGCATATTGATTGAACAACGCAGGGTCACCGGCATAGAGCAAAGCCAAATCCCCTTTGTTGCCAAATTTCAGCCAACTGGCTCTGTCACTCATGATGTAAGCGTTTAGCCCTGACGCTGTGTTCAGCGCAGCCCCCATGCCAGCCCCAGCCTCCTTATACCAAACAGCGGCGCGCGCCTCTGCGTCCACTCCGGCCCCAGCCCACAACGCAAGCTCTTTCTTATGCGTGCCGCTGTCATCGCCACGGCTCACAAACGCTGACTGCGTTTGCGCAATCGCCACCAAGGCTTCATCCGCGGTCTCCGCCGCGCTCACCAGTGCCGGATCACCTGATGGGCCAACAATCACAAAGTCATTGAACATGATCTCGCGCCGATGGGTGCCGTGGCCGTCCGCGATAAACTTTTCCTCCGACGCTTTAGAATGCACCAGAATCGCATCCACATCACCTGCCGCGCCCAACCGCAAGGCCTGTCCAGTGCCCACCACCAGCAACTGTACTGTGAGACCCAGATCCTTCTGGATCTCGGGTAGCAAAACATCCGCAAGGCCAGAGTTATGAAACGACGTCGTCACCGCCACTTTCAAACTCTCCGCTTGCGCCATCGCAGTGCTTGCAACCAGCGACAAGACAGCCAAAACCGCACCAATTTTCATTCGACAATATCTCCGTTCAGGAACGCGCGCGCTTCCTGACATCTTGGGGTTTCAAAAAACGTATCTGCAGGCGTCTGTTCAAGTATTCGCCCGTGATGGATAAACCACACATCCTGTGCCAGTCGCCGGGCCTGCCCGACGTCGTGGGTCGACATCACCACCCGTGTTCCGGCCTGAAATGCCTCTCGTAGAATCTCTTCGAATTCCCGAGTCGCACTGCCATCCAGGTTGGCGCAGGGCTCATCTAAGAACAAAATCTGCGGATCACGGATCAACGCCCGCGCCAACGCCAGTTTCTGGCGTTCGCCACCTGACAAGACCGTGCCTTGCTTGTCAGCACTCTCGCTCAACCCAACACGGGCCAACCACTGCTCTGCCCGCATCCGCGCCTCTTTGCGCGACACTCCATGTGTGATCAGCGGGTACGCCACATTCTCGAGTGCGGTGCGCCGCATCATGATCGGGGCCTGAAACACAAAAGCCTGATATGCCCGCGTTTCCGGCTCTGGCAACTGCCACGACAACTTCCCGCCACGCGCCAACCGCTCCATACCATGCAACATCCGCAGCAGGGTGGTTTTACCGGCCCCATTGGGGCCCATCACAATCGTCAATCCAGTCTCGGATACTGTTGTAGAAATCGGGCCAACCAAGGTTTTGCCACGACGTCTGACAAAAGCGTTTTCCACACTCAAAGGAAGAATAGCGCTTACCATCGTCCGCTCACCTCCGTTCTAGACAGCATGTGGATGATCAAATTCACCGCCACAGCAAGACCGATCAATACAAAGCCAAGCGCCAGTGCCAGAGCAAAATTCCCCTTACCGGTTTCCAATGAAATGGCTGTCGTCAGCACCCGTGTTGCATGATCAATATTGCCCCCAACAATCATAATTGCGCCGACCTCACCGATCCCACGTCCAAACCCGGCAAGCGAGGCCGTCAACAAAGCACGCCGCCCATCCCACAAGAGCGTCCCAATGCGCTGTCGTCGCGACGTGTTCAGGGAAATCAGCAGATCATGATATTCTGCCCACAGTTCGCGAATGGCCTGATGGGCAATCGAGGCGATGAGCGGAGTCAAAATCACCACTTGGGCAATGATCATCGCCGTAGGAGTAAACAGCAGACCAAACACGCCAAACGGGCCTGAGCGCGATAGCAGCAAATAGACAATCAATCCAACCACAACCGGCGGCAGGCCCATCAGCGCGTTGAGGGTGGCAATCACAAAGCGGCGATACCGAAAGCGCCGCACAGCCAACCAACACCCCAATGGCAATCCAATGGCCGAGGCCACAAACACCGCAGTTAACGTCACCCGCAACGATCTCAGCGAAATCTCGATGAGATCTGAATCCAGCGTTATGATCATTTGGCCTGCCTGAAGCAGCCCTGCCAGAATCTCATTCATGTATTATACTGCCGTGCCTCCGTGGTGCTCCTTGTCGCCTGGTAAGGAGTCGTGACTTCATTGTTGTAATTCTAAGGCTTGGCAAGCAAACCCCTAAAGAAAAAGCGCCACACCCCTTTTCGGGATGAAAATTGGCCCAAAATGTCCCCGAGTGATCTCTGGGACACGTCATTCTGTCCCTCAAATCCGCCAGAAGACCGAGAAAAGAGGTCTGCCATTCAAATCCGGTTGGCTGTGCTTGTTCCAAAATCTCCCCGGCCTCAGGACGACATTGATAGATTTTTGCCACAGCACCGTCCTGCGTTCTTAATTCTCAAAGTCAGAGGCAGAGGCCTACCCGCCGCGAACCAACCTCACTACCTTATTTTCAATGAGTAATTTTCCCAAGGATGCTAAAATGACCCGACATACCGAAGGGCGCGGCCGCCGTTACAATAGTATTTTGGACACCATTGGTAACACGCCTGTGGTGCGCTTGAACCGCATCGCGCCACCCCATGTGAATATGTTTGTGAAGTTTGAAGCCGCCAATCCCGCGGGGTCTGTCAAAGACCGGCTGGCGCTTAACATCATTGAATCTGCCGAGAAAGACGGACGGCTCAAGCCGGGCCAAACCGTGGTGGAGGCCACCTCCGGCAACACGGGCATTGGCCTGGCCATGGTCTGCGCCGCCAAAGGATATCCGCTGGTGATCACCATGTCTGAGGCTTTCTCAGTGGAACGCCGTCGCCTGATGCGGTTTTTGGGTGCAAAAGTTGTGCTAACCCCAAAAGCGCAAAAAGGCTTTGGCATGTACAATAAGGCCAAAGAACTGTCTGAGGCCAACGGCTGGTTCCTCGCGAGTCAGTTTGAGACCGCCGACAATGCGAACATCCATGAAAATACAACCGCGCGCGAAATCCTCGCCGATTTTGCTGGCGAGCCTTTGGATTATTGGGTGACGGGGTACGGGACCGGAGGCACTCTGTCCGGCGTGTCACGTACACTTCGCAAAAAGAGTCCTGAGACAAAGATCATCCTGGCTGAGCCTGCCAACGCAGCATTGGTGGACTCCGGCTATGTGAACTCCCGCAACAATGCGCATCAAGCCACTGAAAGCCACCCCAGCTTTGAGCCACACCCCATTCAGGGCTGGACGCCGGATTTCATCCCATGGGTGCTTCAGGAGGCACTAGACAAAAACGGCTATGATCAACTGATCAAAACGCCGGGACCGGACGGAATCGCGTGGTCACGCCGCTTGGCCGCTGAAGAGGGTATCTTTGTCGGCATTTCTGCCGGGGCGACCTTGGCGGCCGCCATCGAGGTGGCCAAAGACGCGCGGGATGGGGCGAACATTCTTGTGATGCTGCCTGACACCGGCGAACGGTATCTCTCTACACCGCTGTTTGAAGGTGTGGCTGAGGACATGAATGAAGAAGAAACGACTATCTCTCTGTCGACGCCGAGCGCACAGCTTTAGCGCATCGATCCCACAACAAAAAAGGGCCACTCAAACGAGCGACCCTTTTCGCAATCAGTGATCAAGAAGATCAACCGTTCACGCTGTCTTTCAACGCTTTTGCAATGGTCATTTTCACAACCTTGTCTGCGTCTTTCTTGATCTGCTCGCCAGTCGCTGGGTTGCGAACCATACGCTCAGGGCGCTCACGGCAATAGATTTTGCCAACGCCTGGCAGGGTCACTGCGCCACCGCCGGACACTTCGCTTGTGATCAAGGCACAAACTGCTTCCAAAGCAGCGCCTGCGGATTTTTTGTCAGAGCCCATTTCTTCGGCCAGAGCGGCAACGAGTTGGGTCTTGGTCATCGGTTTTGCCATTTCAGGTCTCCATTAGTCTGCCCGAATATTGGGCCTCGTGCCCGGCATTTAACGGGATGTTGTGGGTGAACACAATAAATTGTATGCCAAAAATCCTATTTTTTATGGGTTTTCCACAGGTTTCCGTAGGGTCAGAGGAAGGCAGTCTCATCAAAAGAGCGCAATTTCCGCGAATGAAGCCGTTCAAGCGGCATTTCACGAAGTCGCTCCATCGCTCGAATTCCGATCAACAAATGCCGCGCGACCTGTGTTTTATAGAAGTCACTCGCCATACCGGGAAGCTTCAATTCGCCATGCAGCGGTTTGTCGCTCACGCACAAAAGCGTCCCATAGGGCACCCGAAACCGGTATCCATTGGCAGCGATGGTCGCACTCTCCATGTCCAGTGCAATGGCGCGAGATTGGCTTAGGCGCTGTACTGGGCCGGTGTGTTCGCGCAGTTCCCAATTGCGATTGTCAATTGTCGCGACCGTCCCTGTGCGCATCACACGCTTAAGCTCGAACCCGGACAGCTCGGTCACTGTGGCCACAGCCTCTTCAAGCGAGGTCTGAACTTCCGCAAGAGCGGGGATCGGCACCCACACCGGCAAATCGTCATCCAGCACATGATCTTCGCGCAAATACGCATGCGCGAGCACAAAATCTCCAAGACTTTGGGAATTGCGCAATCCCGCGCAGTGGCCCACCATAATCCAGGCATGAGGCCGCAAGACCGCGATGTGATCTGTCGCCGTTTTGGCGTTAGAGGGCCCAACGCCAATGTTGACCAATGTTATTCCAGAGCCATCAGCGCGTTTTAGGTGATATGTCGGCATCTGCGGTTGCTTGTCTACCGGCGCAATCGGCGTTTCTGCGTCGGTGATTTCAACGTTTCCCGTGCTGACAAAGCTTGTGTAGCCACTTGCCTCATCTGCCAACATCTCCCGTGCGTAAGCTTCAAACTCGGTGACGTAGAACTGGTAGTTGGTGAACAAAACATGGTTTTGGAAATGCTCAGGATCAGTGGCGGTGTAGTGGCTCAAACGCGCAAGCGAATAATCCACGCGTTGTGCGGTAAACGGCGCCAAGGCCCCAACCCCGTCACGATCCAAACTGGCCGTGCCGTTTACGATATCATCGTTGGTATTAGAGAGATCAGGAACGTCAAAGATATCGCGCAGGGTGAAATCCGCCGCGCCTTCTTGCGGCACGGTTAGATCTGTCTGCGCTGCAACGGCAAAATGAACCGGAATGGGTGTCGTCGATGCGCCAACCCAAACAGCCACCTTATGATTTTCCAACAAGAGCGAGATCTGCTGCTTAAGGTAATTGCGAAACAAATCTGGCCGCGTGATCGTGGCAGCATGCACACCGGGCTCTGCCACATGCCCAAAACTCAACCGACTGTCTATTTGAGCGAAACTGGTCGTCGTGATCCGAATTTCGGGATAGAAAGCACGAATACGATGTCCATCCGGGCCCTTGCGCAGCGCGCGCCGGAACTGACCGGAAAGATAGGCTGTGGCCAGCTGATACAGTTCTTCCAATCGCGCCACAGCTGCCGCCGCATCGGTGAATGCCTCAGGTGCAGGGACCGCCGGAGAATGAACAGGGATTGTTTGAGGTGTCATTGAGCCGCCTTAATCACATCAGTCATTTCAAATTTCGTCACATCTACAAGCCCCAAATCAGAAATCCGCAACTCCGGGATAACGACAAGCGCCAAAAGCGAGTGTTGCATATAAGCGTTGTTTAGGGTGCAGCCGCAAGTCTCCATGGCCTCCACCATAGTTTGCGCCTTGGCGGCAACATCAATTGCGGGCGCATCCGACATCAACCCGGCAATCGGCAGCTCCACCAGCGCGATCTCTTCACCATCTTTGATGACAGTGACGCCGCCGCCAACTTCACCCAACCGATTGGCGGCTTGCGCCATCATCTCACGATCCGTACCGACCACAATCATATGGTGGCTGTCATGTGCCACCGTTGAGGCCATGGCCATTTTTCCTTTGTATCCAAAGCCGGACACAAACCCATTTGTGACACCACCCGTGCCTTGATGACGCTCCACCAGCGCAATTTGGCAAACGTCCTGTTCCAAATCTCCGCCAACCACACCTGCGGCCACTGCCAAATCCGCCGTCATAGCTTTCGTCGGGGCTTGGTTTTCGATGACCCCAATGACATTCGCCGTAACCTGCGTTGCCCCGGCCGGGGCTGGCACCTCAAAATCCGTCGCCACTCGAGTGCGACCAAGGTTGACGGTCTGACGGGCATGTTCTGGCCAATCGTAGTGCGGACACGCAACCAACACCTCTCCGTCTTTGGCCACAGTCACACCGCGCGCAATCACATGCTCAATCGGCAAAGTCTTCAAATCACGGGTCAAGATCACATCGGCACGCCGCCCCGGCGCGATCGACCCCAGATCGCGCTCAAGCCCAAAGTGGGTGGCTGTGTTGATCGTCGCCATCTGCAGCGCCACCAACGGATCACACCCGCAGGCGATCGCATGGCGGACCACCCGGTTCATGTGTCCGTCATTCACCAAAGTGCCCGAGTGGCAATCATCCGTGCACAGGATGAAGCTGCGTGGATCAAGGCCCTTTTCCGTGATCGCCGTGATCTGCGTTTCCACATCATACCATGCCGACCCCAACCGCATCATCATGCGCATGCCCTGTCGCACGCGCGCGATTGCATCTGCTTCACAGGTGCCTTCGTGATCATCCGCCGGACCACCTGCTGCATAAGCGTGGAAGTTTTTGCCCAAGTCTGGGCTGGCATAGTGCCCGCCAACAGTTTTACCGGCGTTTTGGGTGGCGGCAATTTCTGCCAACATCTGTTGGCTACCGTTGATCACACCGGGAAAGTTCATCATTTCCCCAAGTCCAATAATACCCGGCCACGACATCGCCTGCGCCACATCGTCTGGCCCGATTTCATATCCTGTTGTCTCCAAACCCGGCGCGGATGGGGCACAGCTTGGCATCTGCGTAAAAATGTTGATGGGCTGCATCAAAGCTTCATCGTGCATCATCCGCACGCCTTCCAAACCCAAAACGTTGGCAATCTCATGCGGATCCGTGAACATGGTCGTGGTGCCGTGACCAATGACAGCACGCGCAAACTCTGCCGGCGTCAGCATCCCGCTCTCAATGTGCATATGCCCGTCGCACAGACCGGGCACCATGAACCGCCCGTCTGCCTCAATGATCTCTGTCGTTTCGCCGATACAATGGCTGGCATCCGGCCCGACATAGGCAATGCGGCCAGAGATCACGGCTATATCGTGATCTGGCAACACCTCACGGGTGTGCACGTTCACCCACTGACCTTTGCGAATAACAAGATCGGCAGGGGATCGGCCCGCTGCCACGGCGACAAGCTGTGGGGCAACATCGGCCCAGCTTTGAAAATGCGTGTGTTCCATGACCCACGTTGACATGAGCATTGGCGGTGTTCAAGCTCTCGCCGTTTGAAGCTTTTGCGAAAGGTGTTTCTCATGGATTTTGAAACCGTAAGCGCTGAAAAGTTCGGGGCAAGCTTGCGCGGCATAGGGCTAAACCTCTTGGTGCGGGACGTTCCCGGACTGTGCGCGACCTTGGTCGACGTTTTTGACATGACAGCCCACCGCATCAGCTCCGATTTTGCCATCTTGGTGTCTGGAACAGACGTGTTTCAATTGCACAGTGATGCCACCTATCACAGCCACCCGTTGCCAAGTTTGTTGCCCGAAGCTGGTGCGCGCGGCGCAGGCATTGAAATTCGCTTATATGACACGGACCCAGATGCGGCCCACGCAAAAGCTGAAGCGCAGGGTATGACAATACTCCAACCTCCCACCAACAAACCCCACGGCTTGCGCGAATGTTACTTACTTTGCAAAAACGGTTATGCTTGGGTGCCAAGCCGCCCCTTGTCCGAAAATGACTGATCAATTTGCGACGTCGCAAACCGAACAGAACTTCCCTTAGCAACCGTGCTCAGCTGCCCCCGAGTATAAAGGATTTCAAATGACCATGTCCGACCCTCGACTGAACATCGATCACTGGCAGGCCCGTGTGGATATGGCGGCAGCCTTTCGCTGGACGGCACGCCTGAATCTCCACGAAGGTGTGGCCAACCACTTCAGCCTTGCGACCAATCCAGATGGGACACGGTTCTTGATGAACCCCAATCAGATGCACTTCGCCCGCATCAAAGCCAGTGACCTGATCGAGATTGACGCAAACAATCCCGAGACTTTGGAGGGCCCAAATGCGCCAGACCCCACCGCTTGGGGTCTGCACGGCGGCATCCATCGAGCTTGCCCGCACGCGCGGTGCGTGATGCATGTGCATTCTATTTTCGCAACCGTATTGGCAAGCTTGGCAGATTCACGGCTCCTCCCCATTGATCAAAACTGTGCAACGTTCTTCAACCGATACGTTATTGATGACGGATACGGAGGCCTGGCCTTTGAAGATGAAGGCGACCGCTGCGCAGCCCTTCTGACCGACCCGAAAAAGAAAGTCATGATCATGGGAAACCATGGCGTACTCATCATTGGCGACACCGTCGCGGACACCTTCAACCGTCTGTACTATTTTGAACGCGCAGCTGAGACTTACATTCGCGCTTTGCAGACCGGCCAACCCCTACGCGTTTTGCCAGATGACATTGCCGAAAAGACCGCGAAAGAACTCGAAGAGTACCCAGACCAAGATGTGCGTCACCTCGAAGAATTGAAAGCCATTTTGGAGTCAGAGGGAGATACATTCGCGTCCTGAGACACCGCTGTCTCACACCTGCTGTCACAACATCTGCGCACTAGGCTTTTCGTAGCTCCCTCGGCGCCATGCCAAATGTCTCACGAAAGGCCCGTGTCATCGATGCGGGACTAGAATACCCGACACGCAGCGTGATTTCCGCGATCGATAGGTCCGTTTCTGACACCAATTTACGCGCCAAATTTAATCTGATGCGTCGGTAAACAGTGGCCGGGACAGCCCCCAATTCTGCGCGCATACGATGCTCCAAGGTCTTTTGTGTTGCCCCCGCTTTGGCGGCAACATCCACAATGCTCAAAGGCGCTTCGAGGTTTTCTTGCATGATGGCCAAGGCGCGATTCACCAAACGCCCAGCCGGGGTCGCGCCCCCACTGTGTGAACGTGCACTATCCCGTGTCATGAACAGTTGCGCCACTTCCATCGCCAAGGCTTGCCCGTGGTCACGCCCAATGAGATGCAGCACAAGATCAAAGGCCGCCATGGCGCCAGAACACGTGATACGATCTCGATCCACCACGAAGCGCTCTCTTACAACCGCAACCTCCGGAAACCGTTCTTCAAACGGGGTGAGCTCTTCCCAATGAATTGTCGCCCGATACCCATTGAGCAACCCGGCTTCCGCCAACAACCAACTGCCTGTGTCCATGGCCATCAGTTGCGAAAACCGCCGCACTGACGCCCTCAAGGCGGCTTGGGTCGCCCATCCTCCATGATCCCGAAACCCATAAGACGGCATAACGACAAGAGTATCTCCACGCGCCTCCGACACGCGCCCATGTGGCGCCACCGATAACCCCGAAGAACTCGTCACGGCCGCGCCATCCAAGGACAAAAATTGCCAGTCATAAAGGTCCCGCCCCGAAAGCGTATTGACCGCCCGCATAGGTTCAACGGTGTTGGCAAGGCAATGGTTGGAAAACCCCTCAAAGAGAAGAACCCCGACCTTCTGCGGTGCAGCGTGTGAATTTAGCCAAATCTGCATGATAAAGGAGTATTCCTGCACATTATATCCCGTCAACCCGGACGAGCCTAGTCGCAATCACGCGAATGGAGTGTCCCATGCATTTTGGCCTGACCGAAGAACAGGAGATGATTGTCTCCACTGTCCGCAGCTTTGTTGAGAACGAAATTTATCCCCACGAAGCAGAGGTCGAACGTACGGGCCAAGTTCCGCACGAACTTGGTGAGGCCATCAAACAGAAATGCATAGATCTGGGGTTTTATGCCTGTAACTTCCCAGAAGAGGTGGGCGGTGCTGGCCTTTCACATTTGGATTTCACGCTGGTGGAACGCGAACTTGGGCGCGGCTCCATGGCCCTCACCCATTTCTTTGGCCGCCCCCAGAATATCCTGATGGCCTGCAACGGCGAGCAGCGTGAACGATATCTTTTGCCCGCTGTACGTGGCGAAAAAATGGATGCATTGGCGATGACAGAACCTGATGCAGGGTCAGATGTGCGTGGCATGAAATGTCAGGCACAACGCGACGGCGGAGATTGGGTTATCAATGGCTCCAAACACTTCATCTCTGGAGCGGAACATGCCGATTTCTTCATTGTGTTCATTGCCACAGGCGAAGACGACACCCCCAAAGGCCCCAAGAAGCGCATCACCACTTTCCTAGTGGACCGAGCCACACCCGGGTTTGACGTGCGCGACGGCTACAATTCGGTCAGCCACAAAGGCTATAAGAACTACATCCTGTCATTCGATGACTGCCGACTTCCGGACGCACAAGTCCTTGGTGAGGTAGATGGCGGCTTTGCGGTGATGAACGAATGGCTCTACGCCACCCGCCTGACCGTTGCAGCCTTTTCCGTTGGTCGCGCGCGGCGCTGTTTTGACTATGCGCTGAACTACGCCGCCGAGCGCAAACAGTTCGGCCAGCCCATCGGGAAATTCCAAGGCGTCGGCTTCCAAATCGCCGACATGATCACCGAGATTGATTCCGCTGACCTGCTCACTTTGTCCGCGGCGTGGCGGTTGGACAATGCTCTCCCGTCCAACCGCGAAATCGCTTCTGCCAAACTCTATGCCTCCGAGATGTTGGCGCGGGTCACCGACACAACCTTGCAGATCTTTGGCGGCATGGGGCTGATGGATGATTTCCCAATCGAGCGGTTTTGGCGGGACGCACGTGTCGAACGTATCTGGGATGGCACCAGTGAAATCCAGCGCCACATCATAAGTCGCGATCTTTTGCGCCCGCTTGGCGCATGAGCCGCACTGTGCTGAACCTGCCGGAACCCATTGCCGATCTGCCTCATTTGCGGCACTCAGACAGCACACCGTTTGAGGCCAGCTTAGGAGTGCTCCATGAAACCAACAGTGACAATCAGCTATTGTGTGGGCTGCAAATGGCTTCTGCGGGCCGGCTGGATGGCTCAAGAGCTGTTGCAAACCTTTGGCGACACATTGGCAGGTGTGACCATTGCACCAGCCGAAGTACCCGGCACGTTCAAGATTGCAGTGGACGGAACACTCTTATGGGATCGCAAACGCGACGGCGGCTTCCCCGAGGCCAAAGAGTTGAAACAGCGCCTACGCGACGTGATTGCTCCGGACCGCGATCTGGGACACTCCGACAGCTAAGTTCGTCAGACCCAAGGCTGCAAAACACACAAAACAGTTGTCGAGGCGCGCGTCATGGCAGCTGACCTCTCACGACTGCTACGCCCCAAATCAATCGCCGTGATCGGTGGGGGTGCATGGTGTGCCGAAGTGATCCGCCAATCCGAAAAAATTGGGTTTGGCGGAGATTTATGGCCTGTGCATCCCAAAGGCGGGACATTGGAGGGACGCACAGCCTACCAATCGCTGGACGACCTTCCCTCAAGCCCGGATGCTGCCTTTGTCGGCATCAATCGGTACGCCACTATCGATGTCGTCGGCCAACTTGCAAAAATGAACGCAGGTGGCGCGGTATGCTTTGCCTCAGGCTTTACAGAAGCAATTGGCGAGGACATCCACGGTGCGGAGTTACAGACGGCTTTGATTGAGGCCGCAGCAAAAATGCCGATCCTGGGTCCAAATTGCTATGGCTTGATCAACGCTTTGGACGGCATCGCCATCTGGCCTGATCAGCATGGCTGCAGTCGCGTCGAGTCCGGCGTCGCGATCCTCACGCAAAGCTCCAACATTGCCATCAACCTCACAAATCAGAAACGCGGCCTGCCCATCGCCTATGTGGCCACCTGCGGAAACATGGCGCAGCTCAATCAGGCGCAAATCGCCTCTGCCTTTTTGGACGATCCCCGGGTCACCGCCATCGGGCTGCACATTGAGGGCTTCACAGACCTGCGCGCTTGGGAACAGTTTGCTGCCAAAGCTTATCAAAACAATGTCCCGGTTGTAGCCTTGAAAGTGGGTACAAGTGGCGAAGCACAGGCCGCCACAATTTCCCACACCGCGTCCCTCGCAGGCAGCGACGCTGGCGCACATGCGCTGATCCAACGGCTTGGATTTGCGCGTGTTTCCGAATTGTCCGTGTTCCTAGAAACCCTCAAACTGCTCCATATGCAGGGTCCTTTGCCCTCGAAAAACATCGCCTCGATAAGCTGTTCCGGGGGAGAAGCCAGCCTGATGGCTGACACCGCGTTTCACACCAGGCTAACGTTTCCACCTCTGACCTCTGCACAGGAAGCAGACCTGCGCAATGTGCTCGGCCCAATGGTCGCATTGGCCAATCCGCTGGACTATCACACATACATTTGGCGCGACGCTGACACTATGGCCAAGGCTTGGTCTGCAATGATGGCACCTGATGTCGCCATGACGTTCTCGATTGTAGACTATCCGCACGAAAACCGCAGCGATTGGGCATGCGCCACGGAGGCTGCGATCACAGCGCGCGCACAGACTGGCCGCGCCTTTTCAGTGGTTTCAAGTCTTCCAGAACTGATGCCAGACGACGTGGCGCGACAGTTGATTGATGGCGGTGTGATCCCACTCTACGGTCTGCGCGATGCTGTCGAGGCCACCGCCGCAGCCACAGAACTCACCGCACCGCAGGACCCGCCCTTGGCGATCCCGGGGCACCCAACAGCGCCCACCGTTCTTACGGAAGCAGACGCAAAACAGGCCCTGCGTGCTGCCGGATTAGATACTCCCCAAAGCCGCACGGTGGGCCGAAGATCACCACTCAGTTTGTCTGAAGCCGCGCAAAGTCTTCAAGCGCCTCTCGTTCTAAAAGGCCAAGGTATTGCCCACAAAACCGAAGAAGGCGCGGTGCGTCTAAACCTCAACAAAGAAGACCTAGAAAGTGCTGCAGCGGCCATGCCCACAGACAGCTTTCTAATTGAGGAAATGGTTCAGGGCGCGGTTGCCGAGCTCTTGCTGGGGGTCACGCGTGACGCCGCCCATGGCTTTGTTCTGACCTTGGCCGCAGGAGGCGTTCTGGCAGAACTGCTGGAAGACAGCACCTCGCTCTTGGTGCCGAGCAGCCGCGTTGACGTGAAGATGGCGCTTTCAAAACTCAAGTGTACCAAACTGCTCGCCGGCTATCGCGGCGCGCCCGCGGCCAACATTGACGCTATTCTTGATGCTGTCGATGCGCTGCAGTCATACGTTCTTGCCAACACCGCCACCTTGGAAGAGGTTGAGATCAACCCGCTGATGTGCACGCCCACCCGCGCGGTGGCCGCCGATGCGCTGATACGAAAGGAAATGTCATGAGTGACAGCCCCATCAAAACCCGGCGCGAAGGTGCCATTCTCGAAGTCACTTTGGACCGCCCCAAAGCAAATGCAATTGATCTGGCAACCAGCCGGATCATGGGGGAGGTGTTTCGCGACTTCCGTGACGACGCTGATCTGCGCGTCGCGATTGTCACCGGGGGTGGTGAAAAGTTCTTCTGTCCTGGCTGGGATCTCAAAGCCGCCGCAGATGGGGACGCGGTTGATGGCGACTATGGCGTTGGCGGCTTTGGTGGCCTGCAAGAGTTGCGCGACATGAACAAGCCAGTGATTGCAGCTATCAATGGAATCGCCTGTGGCGGCGGCTTGGAATTGGCGCTTTCTGCCGACATTTTGATTTCCGCAGATCATGCGACATTTGCGCTGCCAGAAATCCGGTCGGGCACAGTGGCTGATGCCGCTTCCGTGAAACTGCCCAAACGCATCCCTTACCATATCGCCATGGAGCTTCTGCTCACTGGCCGTTGGTTTGATGCCCAAGAAGCGCACCGCTGGGGATTGATCAATGAAATTACCCCCGCCGACATGTTGATGGATCGTGCTTGGGAGCAGGCCCGGCTCCTCGCCTCCGGCCCACCGCTCGTCTACGCCGCCATCAAAGAGATCGTGCGCGACGCCGAAGACGCCAAATTTCAGGACGCCATGAACCGCATCACCCAGCGCCAACTGCGCTCTGTTGATGTGCTCTATGACAGCGAAGATCAATTGGAAGGCGCACGGGCCTTTTCTGAAAAACGTGACCCGGTTTGGCGCGGAAAATAGCCGCACGTCCCTTGTCCCTTACACGACCGTGGGGCAATGTGCCGACATGAGTAAAACCTTGCTTTCCCTTGGCCATGGCTACACTGCACAGGCCCTCGCCAAACGTTTGATCCCGCAAGGCTGGACAGTGCTGGGCACCCACCGCCACGCCGATCACGCAGACATGTTGCGCAGCCAAGGCGTCGTGCCACTTCAGTGGCCAATCGACGTCAGCGAAGCGCTGAACGGTGTCACCCACGTCCTGAGTTCAATCCGCCCTGACGATGATGGCGACCCAGTTCTTCGTGCGGGCCGCACCGCTCTGCAAGCAGCAGCCCCCAACCTAACTTGGGTGGGCTACCTCTCCACCACCGGGGTCTACGGGGACATGGACGGCGGCTGGGTGGACGAAGACACGCCACCTGATCCGGGCGGCATACGTGGGAAAATGCGCGTGAAGGCGGAGGCTGAGTGGCACGCCATCGACGGTCTGCCGCTCCACATCTTCCGCCTCGCGGGCATCTACGGCCCTGGGCGTGGCCCATTCGCCAAACTGCGCCGCGGCACCGCGCGCCGCATCATCAAAAAGAACCAAGTCTTCTCGCGCGCGCATGTGGACGATATTGCACAAATTTTGGAGGCTTCGATGCATGCCCCCAACCCGGGCCGCATTTATAACGTTTGCGATGACAGTCCAGCCCCACCCCAAGACATTCTCTCCTATGCAGCAGAGCTATTGGGGATAGACCCGCCCCCCGAAGTCGCCTTTGAAGACGCCGACATGAGCCCGATGGCGCGCAGCTTTTATTCTGACAGCAAACGGGTGCGCAACACGCGCATCAAAGAGGAGCTTGGCGTGGTTCTAAAATACCCAAACTACCGCGACGCGCTCAAATCCATGTTGGAACAGGAGACCACCTGACCACCTCACATTTGTGGGCCGCCTGGTCAGGGGCTTACGCTTTGCGAACAGACTTTAGGCCCGCTTGCTGTCCAGCGACGCAACACCCAGCACATCCAACACCTTGGCTTCGATGTGCTCCGCGTTCATCGCCGCTACGTCATACATGGTCTTTGGGCTCGCCTGATCAATGAAAGTGTCTGGCAGCACCATCGACCGGTACTTCAGCCCGCTGTCAAACACGCCCTCTTCCGCAAGAAGCTGCGCCACATGGCTGCCAAAGCCACCCACGGCACCTTCTTCAATGGTGATCAGCGCCTCGTGATTGGCAGCCAGATCAAGGATCATCGCCATATCCAGAGGCTTGGCAAACCGCGCATCTGCAATCGTTGGCGTAATGCCTTTCGCTGCCAAGACCTCTGCGGCCTTGCGCACCTCGTCCAATCGTGTGCCAAAAGACAACAACGCAACACGGCTGCCATCCTGCACCATGCGCCCTTTGCCGATCTCCAAAAGCTCGCCTTTTTCCGGCAATTCCACACCCACGCCTTCACCACGTGGGTAGCGGAAGGCAATCGGCCCGTCATCATAGGCCGCCGCCGTTGCCACCATATGTTTGAGCTCGGCCTCATCCGCCGCCGCCATCACCACCATGCCCGGTAGGTTGGCCATAAACGCGATGTCAAAACTGCCCGCATGGGTCGCCCCATCCGCGCCAACCAATCCTGCGCGGTCAATCGCAAAACGCACGGGCAAACGCTGGATCGCAACATCATGCACAACCTGATCGTAACCGCGCTGCAAAAACGTTGAGTAAATCGCGCAAAACGGCTTCATGCCGCCCGCCGCCAAAGCCGCCGAAAAGGTCACACCATGTTGCTCGGCAATGGCCACGTCAAAACATCGACTCGGGAAACGTTCAGCAAACAGATTGAGCCCGGTGCCATCCGGCATCGCCGCTGTGACTGCACAAATCCGGCTGTCCTCAGCCGCCGCCTCCACCAACGCCTGACCAAACACCGACGTGTAGCTTGGCGCGTTAGAAGGCGCTTTGTGCTGTTTGCCCGTCACCACATCAAACTTCGCCGTCGCATGACCTTTGTCACGCGCAGACTCCGCTGGGGCATATCCTTTACCTTTTTTGGTGATCACATGCAGCAGCACCGGGCCGGTTGCACGCTGATGCAAGGTGCGCAACAGCGGCAAAAGCTGGCTCATGTCGTGACCATCAATCGGCCCAACGTAGGAAAAGCCCAGCTGCTCAAACAGGGTGCCGCCGACCGCCATCCCCTTGAGCATGTCCTTGGCCCGCTTTGCCCCTTCACGGAATGGCTCAGGCAACAGGCTTACCGCGCCTTTGGCGGCGGATTTCAGCTCTTGGAACGGCTCGCCTGCATAAAGGCGCGACAGATACTCGCTCATCGCCCCCACAGGTGGGGCAATCGACATATCGTTGTCATTGAGGATCACAAACATCCGCTTGCCCAAATGGCCTGCGTTGTTCATCGCCTCATAGGCCATGCCCGCTGTGATCGACCCATCGCCAATCACCGCAATCGCATCCCCCAGACCACCGTCACATTGGCCGCCCAAATCGCGCGCCACTGCAAAGCCCAGCGCCGCAGAAATCGAAGTTGACGAATGCGCCGCGCCAAACGGATCAAACACGCTCTCGCTGCGTTTGGTAAACCCGGACAATCCACCTTCGGTGCGCAATGTCCGAATGCGGTCCCGCCGTCCGGTCAAAATCTTGTGCGGGTAACATTGATGCCCAACGTCCCACACCAATTTGTCGCGCGGCATGTCAAACACCGCATGCAACGCCACGGTCAATTCAACCACGCCAAGGCCAGCGCCCAAATGCCCACCGGTCTCACTGACCGCCGAAATCGTCTCTGAGCGCAGCTCATGCGCCAATTGTGTCAGTTCGCTGTCTGAAAACCGTTTCAGGTCCTCGGGCAAATGTACCTGATCCAACAGTGGGGTATGAGGTTTCGCTGACATAGACACGCCTTCCGGTTAGCTGTCTCGCGAGATAACGAACCGCGCCGCCTCTCGCAAGGTATCCGCATCCCCACCATAGGGGGAAAGCGCGTCACAGGCATCCGTCACAAGGTCGCGGGCCCGTTGCTTGGCGCCGTCCAAACCCAGATGCGACACAAAGGTAGCCTTGCCGGCATCCGCATCTTTTCCGACGGCCTTGCCGACCTTCGAGGCGTCACCTTCGACATCCAAAATGTCATCCGCAATCTGAAATGCGAGACCCAAGTCCATCGAGTAGCGCATCAGCGGTGTCAAATCGGCTCTGGCCATCACGGCTCCGGCGGTCGCAGACCAGGCGATCAACGCGCCAGTTTTTCCCGCCTGCAGACGGGTGATCTCTTCCAAAGACAGCGGGGTTTGCGCGGTCTCCGCCGCGATATCCAAAGCCTGTCCTAACACCATGCCCTGCGCGCCCGCGGCGCGCGCCAATGATACAGTCAAATCAGCCCGTACAGCGGCGTCTGGATGACACTCTTCACGACTTACGCACTCAAATCCAAGCGTCTGCAGCGCATCCCCCGCCAAAACAGCGGTACACTCATCCCACTTGATGTGTGTTGTCGGCAATCCGCGCCGCAGGTCGTCATCATCCATGCAAGGTAGATCATCATGCACAAGCGAATAGGCGTGAATCGCCTCGATTGCTGTTGCGGGCCAGATCGCATGGACGGGATCAACCCCGTGTAGCCGTGCACTCTCCAAAACCAGAAACGCACGCAAGCGTTTGCCACCCGCACTGGCGTATCGCATGGCCTCAACCACGGGCAAATCACCAAGCGTCGACGTCACCTCACGCAAGTGGGCCTCGACTTGCCGGGCCGCATCCTTCAATCGGGTATCAAACATCACGGACAGATGCGTTTACATGCCTTCAACTGGCGTTAAGCCAGCTGGGGCGCCACTGCCATCCAATGTGATCGCAGCAACCTTTTCTTCCGCTTCTTTCAGTTTGGCCTCACACCGAGCCTTCAACGCCGCACCACGCTCATAAAGGGCAATGGACTTTTCCAGCTCCACGTCACCACGCTCCAACTGGCCCACAACCTGCTCCAGCTCGCGCATCGCAGCTTCAAAGCTCATCTCGTCTACGGGTGTGTCACTCATCCGGCTCGCTCCATCAAAACCTTGACATGTGCAGCCACGGAGGCCGCCAAGGCGTTCAGATCATATCCACCTTCCAAAGTCGAGACCACGCGCCCCGCACAATGTCTCTGCGCCACATCACAAAGCCGCTCGGTCAGCCAAACAAAATCCGACTCAGTCCACTCAAGTTGTGCCAAAGGGTCATCCGCATGCGCATCAAACCCGGCAGAGACGATCAAAAGCTCTGGCTCAAAGCGCTCAAGTGCGGGCAACACCTCCGCCTCATAGGTCGCGCGCATTAGTCGGCCATCGCTGTGCGGCGGCAAAGGCCAGTTTTGGACATTGTTGTGCGCCCCAGTTTCCTCAGGCATGCCGGTCCCGGGCCACAACGGATTCTGATGACTGCCAATGAACAAACTCCGGGGTTCGTCCCACAAAAGCGCCTGCGTTCCGTTGCCGTGGTGTACGTCAAAATCCACCACAGCCACGCGGCTCAGCCCATGGCGTTCCATGGCGTGGCGTGCCGCGATGGCTGCGTTGCCAAACAGACAAAATCCCATTGGCGTGCTCTGTTCCGCATGGTGCCCCGGCGGCCGGCAGGCCACAAAGGCATTTCCCACCTCGCCCGCCATCACGGCATCCACTGCGGCGATACAGCCGCCAACCGCACGTCGCGCCGCCTGCAATGATCCCGGCGACATATGTGTGTCCCCATCCAATGCCACCACGGCCTGTGACGGCACCGCCGCTGTGATCGCATTCAGATGGCTTTGAGGATGACACAGCAGAATATCAGCATCTTCACATTCCGGCGCCTCGCGACGATCCAAGGTCGCAAATCCGGGCGCTGACAAGGCGCGATATATGTGCTCCAAGCGCGCCACCTGTTCGGGGTGACCATTTGGAGTGATATGATTTGTGCAATCGGGGTGGGTCAAAAACGCGGTGCTCATAACCGCACTCTACAAGCCGGGCTTTGCCGCACGCAAGCCAACAAGCAGCTCTGTCTCAGCCCATTTCATCCTGACATTCCAGGGCGGCTTCTAAGCCCACCATTGTGCCCCCTAGATCAATCTGCATCACCAAGCCTTCGCTATTGTAGAGCGTCATTGTGTACTTGGCCGCGATATCAAACAAGAAATCTGGATTGTCGAAATAGATGTCAGCTCCGGGCACATCGTAAAGGTAGATACCTTCGGCTTCGCCTTCGTATTCGTCCCCGTCCAAATCAAATAAGATCGGATAGATCGCGCCTTCGTCAATCGAGCCCCAAGCGTCATTAAACGCAGTGATGTATCCACTGCCCGCATTGCGATCAAAGCCGATGCGCACCAGTGACCCGTCACTGTACTCCGCTTGGATCAAACATCCGTCACCGAGTGTCGGATCGATCAACACGTCCCAACCGCCAGCTGTGCCCCAAGGCTCAAGCTCTTGTGCCGCCAGCGCAGTTCCGGCCAAAGCAATCGACGCGCAGACTGCGCAGTTTCTAAAATATGAAAGCATGTGTCTCCCCCAGTTGTATGACCAACCCGGCAGATATCACACCTGTCTTTGCGGTCAGTCTGGGGCCAGCATATATCCAGAGCCGCGCACAGTCTGTAAATACCTTGGCTGCTTGGGATCCTCTTCAAGCTTGCGCCGCAACCGCGTAATTTGAACATCCACCGCGCGTTCTTGGGCTTGCCCCTTATCGCGCCCCAGCTCTTCAACCAATTTGCCGCGACTCACAGGCTCCCCTGGGGTCTTCGAAAAAATCTTCATCAGCTGGCTCTCGGTGGCCGTCAGCCGCACAGGCGCCTCTCCCTGCCACATCTCACCACGATCAATGTCATAGCGAATGCCGCCCAGATGTAGCACTTTGGGCACCGTGGAGGCCTCATCAACCTCAGGCATGCGCCGCAAGATTGCGTTGATGCGCAACAACAGCTCTTTAGGTTCAAACGGTTTGGCCAGATAATCATCTGCACCCGCCTCAAGACCTGCAATCCGATCCTCGGTCTCACCTTTGGCGGTCAGCAGCAGAACTGGGGTTTGCGAAGTCTCTCGGATGCCTTTGGTCAATGTCACACCGTCTTCGCCCGGCATCATCACATCCAGCACAATCAGATCAAAATCCAAGCCCGACAACACCCGCCGCGCATGGGCGGCATCCCGCGCCGCGGTCACCAAGAACCCATTTCGTATCAAAAATTTGCGCAGCAAATCACGAATGCGCTCGTCGTCATCGACGATCAATAGATGCGGGGCAATATCATTCATTCATCAAGTCCTTATTGCCCCTATCTACTGACCTGTGTCGCGCAAAGACAAGTATTGTCGATGTAGCTCACCATCCATCATTGCCTCAAGCACCCGACGAAACCCAGACACCGCGTCCGGTCCAGCGTCCCGAAACGCCTTGCGCATACGTTCGCGCTGCGAGTCAGACAGGCGATGTTCCAACGTTACACCGGCTTCGGTTAAATACAGATTGCGCTCACGACGATCAGAGGTGCCAACCCGGCTTTCGACCAATCCATCTTCGATCAATGTGCGCAGCACCCGATTCAACGATTGTTTGGTAACACCGAGAATCGCCAACAAGTTTGTCACCGTGGTCCCCGGCGCACGGTTGATAAAGTGGATGGCGCGGTGGTGGGCCCGTCCATAAGCCATCGATTCCAAAATGCGATCCGGATCTGCGGTGAAACCACGGTAGGCAAAATACATTGCCTCTATGCCTTGGCGCAGCTGCTCATCTGTCAGATATAACAGGCTTTCGCTTCTCATGCCTTCGCCCATGATACCTCCAAAGATCACATTTGCCCGGTTTGCCCGTCACAATACGTCAGCTTTGTTGACACTCCAAGTCCAAACTGATAGCGAATCGCAGGATTTGCGCAACATTATGATCGGATCGGCCATATGGTGCGCAATAAATGGAAAATTGACGACCCTTTGAAAGGCGAAAGGAACGACCATGGCTGGTGCATATGACGATCGTGACGGCGTCATCTGGATGGATGGCGAATTTGTTGACTGGCGCGAGGCCAAGGTTCACGTCCTGAGCCACGCCCTGCATTATGCAAGCTCTGTCTTTGAAGGCGAGCGCGCCTACAACGGCAAGATTTTTAAGAGCATTGAACACAACGAACGGCTGTTCAAAAGTGCTGAATCGCTTGACATGCCGATGCCCATCTCTCTGGACGAGCTGGAAGCAGCCAAACAAGAGACCCTGAAGCGATCCGGCCTGCAGGACGCTTATGTGCGTGTGGTTGTGTGGCGCGGCTCAGGCGAAGACATGGGTGTCGCATCTGCGGCCAACCCCGTACGTGTCGCCATCGCGGTGTGGCCATGGGGCGCCTATTATGGCGATGCCAAGATGCAAGGTGCAAAACTCGACATCGCAGAGTGGAAACGCCCAAGTCCGGAAACCATCCCGGTCCACGCCAAGGCGGCGGGCCTGTATATGATCTGCACGATCTCCAAACACAAAGCTGAGGCCAAAGGCTGTTCGGATGCCTTGTTCATGGACTACCGTGGATATGTAGCTGAGGCGACCGGTGCCAATATCTTCTTTGTGAAAGACGGCGAAGTACATACCCCGCTGCCGGACAGCTTTCTGAACGGCATCACCCGTCAAACGGTGATTGGCATGCTCAAAGACCGTGGTGTCACCGTACATGAACGCCACATCATGCCCGAAGAGCTGGCGGATTTTGAACAATGCTGGTTGACCGGCACAGCCGCAGAGGTGACCCCCGTTGGTCAAATCGGCGACTACATGTTTGAAGTGGGCGATCTCACCCGCGAGATTTCCGAAGCTTACGAACAACTCGTGCGCGCATAATGTTTCGGTGCAGGTTGTGCCTGCGCTGATACTTCCGGGGGCATTGCCCCCGGCTCGATCAATCAAAAAGCGCAGCATATGTTCCCTGCGAAATGCTGCGCGAATTCTCCTGCCGTTTCAGCGCTGACCGGGATCGCTATTCCGAGCTGGAATGAGGCTTTGTTGCGAAAATCGGGTGAAGGATGTCCTGCCTCCTGTCCCAGACGGATTTGGATTTCCACGACCTACCTGCCGGTCGGCGGCGGTGTCTAACTCACCTCAGGATCAAACCAGACCGCGAAAGATCCACCTGGCCCGCCTTGTCAAAGCCACCTCTCTGCGCCACAGTCCGACACACGTTCCCATTTTTGGACACACCCCATGCACCCCCTCAAAGGTATCGCCTACAAGATCACCGCCATTGCGCTGTTTTCTGTGATGGCCGCGTTGATCAAAGCCACTTCTGATACTGTGCCAGCCGGTCAGGCGGTGTTCTTTCGATCCTTCTTTGCACTCTTTGTGATTTTCGCATGGCTGGTGCAGCGTGGGGAATTGCCCCAAGGCCTGCGGGTTCAAAACGCGATGGGACATGTGTGGCGCGGTGTCATCGGCACCACGTCCATGGCGATGAACTTTGCTGCACTTGGTCTGCTGCCTCTCCCTGAGGTCACCGCGATCGGCTTCGCGGCACCGCTTCTAACGGTGATGTTTGCCGCGATGTTTCTGGGAGAAGAAGTCAGAGCGTTCCGTCTCACGGCGGTTGCAATTGGTCTGGTTGGGGTGACTGTTGTGCTATGGCCACGCCTGACGCTCTTTGACGCGGATCAGGCCTCAGCCTTGGCCACGCTGGGTGTCATGTTGGTACTCGGCTCTGCTGTGTTTCGCGCATTGGCCCAAATTCACATCCGCAAGCTGGTGCAAACAGATCAGACCTCTGCAATTGTGTTCTACTTTTCGCTCACAGCATCCGGCTTGTCTCTGTTGACCTTGCCGTTTGGCTGGGTGGTGCCAACATGGGAACAGACGGTATTGCTGATTGCCTCAGGCCTGATTGGCGGTGTCGCGCAGATTTTGCTGACATCCTGTTACCGGTTTGCGCCTGCCTCTGTGGTGGCCCCGTTTGACTATGTCGCCATCCTCTTTGCCATCTTAATCGGCTATGTCTGGTTCTCTGAGGTGCCAACGTCTCAAATGTTGATTGGGGCGTCGATTGTGATTTCAGCGGGCATCTTGATCATCTGGCGCGAGCGTCAGCTGGGCCTTCAGCGTGGCAAAGCACGCCCAGGCATCACCCCACAGGGGTGATCAGGCCCAATCGTCCGGAAGCGCGCGGCCGAGCTCTTGGGCCAACCGCCGCGCAAACAGCCGCATATCAGCCACACGGGCATGCGCCATCGCGCAGCCTGCCTCGGTGAGCATATCCTCTGGCAGGCGAAACAGTTTCAGTGGCCAATGGTCCAGTGCAAAAGCCCCATCATCCAGATCTCTCTGCTCCGCAAAGGGATCAGCTTCATCGTAAATTGCCCGACCCAGCGCCCCGCTCACAGCAAAGGTTCGCGCAATGCCAATCGCCCCCAAAGCATCCAGACGATCTGCGTCACGCAAGATGCGCGCCTCTTGAGATTTGGGAACCAGACCCGCAGAAAAACTATGGGCGGCAATCGCGTGTTGCGCCGCCGCCACCTGATGGTTGTCAAACCCGTTTTCACGCAGGATGGGTGCCGCTGCGGCAGCAGCCAATGTACTGGCACGACTGCGGTTTGGGTGATCTTTGGGCACATTCACCAGATCATGCAGATAGGCGGACCCCAAAAGCACTTTGAGATCTGCGCCCCCTTCTATCTGGGCCAATTGCTGAACAGAGGTCCAAACCCGGTCCAGATGCCTCAGGTCATGAGCGCTGTCCTGCGCCATGCGATCAGCTGCCACTTGCCGCAGCGCCGCCCGCAATGCGTTCAGCTCGTCGCCATCCTGCATCAACCGATCGTACCTTGATTTTTACCCACTTGCCCACGATGCAGCAGCAAATGATCCAAGATCACACAGGCCATCATCGCTTCGCCCACAGGCACCGCACGAATGCCCACACAGGGATCATGACGTCCCTTGGTGATCACCTCAGTTGGGCTGCCGTCAATGCGGATCGACTTGCGCGGGGTGAGGATCGAGCTGGTGGGTTTCACCGCAAAGCGCACCACAACATCCTGCCCGGTCGAAATGCCGCCGAGAATACCACCGGAATGATTGGACGAGAACACTGGCTGGCCGTCATTGCCCATGAAAATCTCATCAGCATTCTCTGAACCTTTGAGCCCTGCTGCGGCCATGCCTTCACCGATCTCAACACCTTTCACAGCGTTGATGGACATCATCGCGGCGGCCAGATCGGTGTCCAACTTGCTATAGACCGGCGCGCCAATCCCAGCGGGCACATTGCGTGCCACCACTTCGACCACGCCACCCACGCTGTCATGTTCTTTGCGCAAGGCCTGCAGGTAGTTTTCCCACTCTTGCGCCACTTCGGAACGTTGGGGAATCCAAAAATCGTTGCGGTCAATCGCATCCCATTGGAACTGTTCGCGATCAATCTCCATCGCACCCATTTTGGTCATGTAGCCTTTGACCTCAAGATCGGGCACCAGGGCTTTGATTGCCTCACGCGCAATCCCGCCAGCCGCCACACGAGCGGCCGTTTCACGCGCTGAACTGCGCCCGCCACCACGGTAGTCGCGATTGCCGTACTTCAGGTGATATGTGATATCCGCGTGCCCGGGACGAAACGTCTGACTGATCTCACCATAGTCTCGGCTGCGTTGATCGGTGTTCTCGATCATCAGTTGGATCGACGTCCCTGTCGTTTTCCCCTCAAACACACCCGACAGGATCTTAACCGCATCCGGCTCATTGCGCTGGGTGGTGTTTTTGTTCTGGCCAGGACGACGTTTGTCCAACCAGTGCTGCAGCATCGCCTCTGTCACTGGCACACCGGGAGGGCAACCATCTACCGTAGCGCCCAACGCAGGCCCGTGGCTTTCGCCCCAAGTGGTGACGCGGAAAAGGTGTCCAAAACTGTTCATCGACATGGGGGCGGCTCCTCGTTTGAGGCACCTTTATCCGGATTGATCGCCATGTGGAAGTCAGTGTCCGGCAAAACCCTGTGGTCTGTCGCCGCGACACCATGCCCACAAGCACAAAATCCACCTCTGGCCGCACTGAAAGTACCGCAGCACGCCTATTTCAAACGTCCCACAATACGCCCAATGAAAATCGCGACGAACATCGTGCCAACAATCGCCTGCATCCCGGTCAAAATCCGTGGCAGGCTCGCTGCTGGCGTCATTTCTCCATACCCCACAGTGGTCATTGTGATCATCGAGAAATACACAAAGGGCGCTCGTTGCTGACCCACGTCATCCGGCAGATTAAACGCGCCGGGATTGGCCACCTCAATGCGCCAATAAATCAGCCCCCAGATCATCGCGATCAACAGATAGCCAAAAATCCCGCTGGACAGCCGCTCATATTCCGAATGCACCGGTCCAATCAATTGGCGAAAGCTGATCAACATGGAGCCGAACAGCAACACCGCAGCCACCACTGCCAGACTGCCATCCACCTTTGCTCCCCAGATTTCACTGACCAAGATCATCACAAACCAAGCGAACACCGGCACCGCCATCACAACCCGCCAGGCCGTCTTGCGCTCAGTGGCGCCTACCACACCCAGAAACAGAAAACTTAGACCCCAAAGCGCAATGGTGTCCGCCCACTGGAACCGATCATCAAACCCATCCAACAAGATCAATGTCGACAGCACCGCCAACAAGATCGACCAACGATGTGTCTGAAAAAAACCATAGGGTGCGTCAATCTCTTTGGTTCCGCTCAATTTTTTATCCTCAAATGCAACTGGTTCGTGCAAAGGTATATCCATATCTTCCGCGCACGCCATAATTCTTGGCATAAGCCTACGCGGTTTTTTATCGACAAGGGAAGTTGTTTCAAATGAACGGAATGGACGAAAGACGCTTGATTGACCTCGGCGTGAGGTTGCTGTTTCTCGGGGTATTCGCCTTTGCGGCGTTCAATATCATCTTGCCTTTGGCCGGGATCGTCGTCTGGGCGATCATTCTTGCCGTGGCGATTTACCCTCTGTTTGACTGGTTACAGGTCAAACTGGGGGGACGGCGCGGTCTGTCGGCCACATTAATCACCCTGCTGGGTCTCGCACTCACCATCGGTCCACTATGGGCGTCTATTGGCGGTCTGGCCGAACATGTTTCCAGCCTGGCTGACAAAGTTCAAAGCGGCACCCTCAACCTGCCACAGCCTCCCGAACGCCTAAACGATGTTCCTGTTGCAGGCCCAAAAATAATCGAAGCCTGGACGCTGTTCAATTCCAACCTGACTGTTGCGCTTGAACGGTATGGATCCGTCATTTTGGAATTTGCGGGCGTCATCGGCGGCGCGGTGGCCGGTATTGGCTTCCAACTTCTGGCCCTCGCACTCTCGGTGATCGTCATGGGGATGATGTTGTCTCCCGGCCCAAAGCTTGGCGAGATGGCGGAGACCTTTGGCAATCGCGTTTTTGCTCCCAAAGGCGGTGATTTTATCAAAATGGCCACTGCCACCATTCGAAACGTGTCGCGTGGCGTGCTGGGTGTCGCGGCCCTGCAAGCGGGTCTGATGGGCATCGTTATGGTGCTCTTTGGCATCAAAGCTGCCGGACCATTGGCGGTGGTGATCCTGATTTTGGGCATCATACAAGTGGGCCCAATGCTGGTTGTCATCCCCCTGCTCATATGGGCATGGGGCTCCATGGCATTTGGTGCCGCGCTGTTGCTGACTGCGTTGATGATGCCACTTGCGTTGATGGACAACATATTGCGTCCAATTTTCATCGCCAAAGGTCTAACCACACCGATCCTTGTCATTCTGGTGGGTGTCATTGGTGGGGTTCTGTCCTCTGGCCTGATTGGCATCTTTATTGGTCCGGTTATTCTGTCAGTGTTCTACGATCTGGTGGTGGCGTGGATGGACGCTGATATCGCCAAAGAGATCGAGGCTGAGGCAGACCAAGAAAGTGTAGCTGAATGAAACGCACTTTCTGGACCACTATTGCCCTCTTGTTCGTCCTCGTGTCGTGGTACGTCGCCGCCGACCGCGTGACCCCATTCACGTCCAATGCGCGCGTCAAAGCCATTCTCACGCCGATCACACCTCAAGTGTCTGGGACCGTGATCGACATCAGCGCGGGCAATGGCGAAATTGTCGAAGCGGGCACCGTTCTGGCCCGCATCGACCCGCGCCAGTTTGAAATCCAAAAACAGAGCGCCGAGGCTGAACTGGCCCGTGCGACGCAAGATGTCGGCGCAGATTCTGCAGATGTCAGCAGCGCGCAAACCAGAGTCACCCGTGCGCAAACCGATTTGGAAACCGAGCGTCTGCAATCCGCACGCGTGTTTGAATTGGAAGAAAAAGGCCTCATCGCTGTGGCCAAAGCGGATGAATCCCGTCGACGTCTTGCAGATGCTGAATCAGAGCTTGAACAAGCCCAAGCCGATTTGGAAAGCGAACAGAAAGCCCTTGGCAGCACGGGAGAAGACAACCCGCGCATTCAAGCAGCCTTGGCCAAATTGGCAGATGCAGAACTGAAGCTGACATGGACAAGTCTAGAGGCCCCCGCCCGTGGCGTGCTCTCAGATTTGGACATTGCGGAGGGCAACTATGCAAAGGCAGGCCAAAACCTGATGACCTTTGTGGATGCCTCCAACGTATGGGTCGAGGCCTATATGACTGAAAACAATCTGGGCAATATCAAACGCGGCGACCCGGTGGATATTGTTCTGGATATGCATCCGGGCAAAGTTTGGCGCGGCGAAGTGGCCAGTCTCAGTGTGGCCAGCTCTGATGGCACCAACACAAAAGCTGGCGAACCCACAGCGATCCCACGTGCCGCAGGCTGGCTGCGTGATCCACAACGGTTTGCGTTGCGCATCATCTTGCCGGGCTATACCGAAGGTGACGAAACCGACGATATCCGTTTCAACGTAAACGGACAGGCTGATGTCATTGTCTACACCCGCGAACGCGGGTTTTTGAACGTGGTCGGCGGCCTCTACATCAAGATCGTCGCGCTGTTCTCCTATGCCTACTGAGGCAGAAATGGCGGCTGCACTGGCCGCCAACAGACGTGGCCTGCGCCTCGCCACCGGGGTGAGCGTACATTTTGCGCTCGCCATCCTGATCGGCTGGCAACTTGCTACGATTTGCACAGTGTTTGTGGTGCTTTTCCTGCAGGCCCCCGGGCCAATGCCGCCAAAGGCCATCCGAATGCTGTTCATGCAAGCCGTGGTGTTCCTCTGTACCAGCTGGGCCATCTCGATCTCGCTTGCAAACTATCCTGTGGCCTTTCTTCTGGCCTTGGCGCTGGCAGTGGGCATGAGCTTTTATTGGTCCACCAAAGGCGCTGGCATGCTCTCGGTTGTGCTGGCGCTTATGGCATCTTTGATGCTGCCAACGCTTGTTCTGACATCTCAGAAACTTGCACTCATTCTGGTGATTTGGCTGCCCATCAATCTTGTGCTGGCGTGGCTCTGGACCGTTCTCATGTTCCGGCTCTTTCCGCCCACGCCCATGGGCGCAGCCGCAGCCGCAAAACCCACCCCACCGCATCATGACCCCACACGGCTTGTTCTGCGCATGTCGTTGGTGACCATCCCATTTGCGATCTACTTCTACCTCGTTGGCAGCGGTGCCCTGGTCACGCTGTTGTTTGTCGCGATCCTATCACAGCAGCTCTCCGCAGCAACCGCCGCCGGACCAACCGTTGCCAAAACCATGCTCAGGGCCAACTTCGTAGGCGGTATCGTCGCACTTGTTTGCTATGAGCTCACCGTCATTGCCCCCTTGATGCTGACGGCAGTGCTTGCGTTTGCCACCGCTGCGATCATTTTGGCCCGATGGCTGACCTCAAACCGCCCAGACGCAGCCCAGGCGGGCACGGCGCTCACCACAACCGTGATCCTTTTCGGCGGCTCAATTGCGCCATTCGGCCAAGACGCTGACGTAGAAATGATCGACCGTTTGGTGCAGATCGGCAACGCACTGATATTTGTTCTGATTGCATACGTGGTGGTCGACGCCTTTTTCCCCCTCTCGCCAGACCCCAAATCCAAGCGCCGGCGCCGACTGTTCCGAAAGTCCCTACCCAAAGCCGAAATGGCGCAATAACCCGGGTTGCGGCCCATCTGTTTCTACGTTTACATCCGCGGGTTCTTCTTCCACGACATCAAAGGCCCCTCATGGATATTCGCGCAATTGGCATGGGGCTGCTGTTTGCCCTGATCTGGTCCTCGGCCTTCACTTCTGCCCGTATCATTGTTGCAGACGCTCCGCCGCTGGCGATCTCTGCGCTGCGCTTTCTTCTGGCGGGCCTTATCGGTGTCGCCATCGCGCGCATGCTTGGACAAAGTTGGCACCTCACCCGCACACAATGGCGCGCCGTACTCATTTTCGGCCTCTGCCAAAATGCACTTTACCTTGGCTTAAACTTCATGGCGATGACCACCATCGAGGCCTCGCTGGCCTCGATCATCGCCTCCACCATGCCGTTGATTGTTGCGCTTTTGGGGTGGGTCGCGTTGGGGGAAAAGCTCTCTAGACTCGCCGCACTGGGACTGGTGGTTGGCTTTGGTGGTGTGGTGCTGATCATGGCAGGGCGTCTGGGCGAAGGCGTCGACCTGTTTGGCTTGATTCTTTGCATCATTGCCGCCTCCGCCCTCGCCATCGCCACCCTCACCGTGCGAAATGCCTCCTCTGGTGGCAACGTGCTGATGATCGTAGGGTTGCAGATGTTTGTCGGCTCAGCCGTGCTGTTTGTGGCCTCTTTTCTGCTTGAGACATGGGTGTTCAACTGGAACCCCATCATGCTCTCAGCCTTCGCATATACCATTCTGATCCCCGGCCTGTTTGCCACATGGATCTGGTTCTCTCTGGTGGGCCGTATTGGCGCTGTCAAAGCTGCCACGTTCCACTTTTTGAACCCGTTCTTTGGTGTCGCCATCGCCGCTTTGATCCTCGGGGAAGCCCTGCGTTTGACCGATATCATTGGCGTTGCTGTGATCTGTGCAGGCATCCTCGCGGTTCAGCTTTCGAAACAATCCAACACAGCCTAGTGATCCGCTGTCACTGCAGTGTGAAATGACAGGCTGCCCCTGATTTGGCACAAAGGGGCATGGAATTTATCTTTGCATATGGCGCGGGCCTGCTGACCCTGATCAACCCCTGCGTTGTCCCGGTGTTGCCAATCGTATTGGCCACAGCGCTGCAGGCCTCCAAACATGGTCCGGCCGTTCTGGCGCTTGGCATGAGCATCAGCTTTGTCATTTTGGGTATGGCAGTGACCACCTTTGGCTATGCCATTGGCCTCACACCGGAATCTCTGTCTCAAGCGGGGGCGGTGCTGATGATCGCCTTTGGCGCAATCCTGTTGGTCCCGCGCTTTTCGATGGCCTTCTCCACAGCCACCGCGGGTGTCGCGGCCAGAGCAGACACCGGGCTTGACGCGGTGGACCGCTCCACTTTGCAAGGCCAGTTCCTTGGCGGGTTGCTGCTTGGCGCCGTCTGGTCCCCCTGCATTGGCCCAACCCTTGGCGGAGCCATATCTCTGGCCAGCCAAGGCGAAAACCTCACTTTCGCCGCGCTGATCATGGTGGCCTTTGCCGCTGGTGTATCAACGCTGATCCTTGGCCTTGGCTACGGTGCCCGCTCAGCCATCGGCCGCCACCAAGCCACCATGCGCACCATCGCCGCAAAATCGCGCCCCATCATGGGCGTGGTGTTCCTCGCCACTGGCCTCGCGCTCTTCTTCAACCTGCACCACATCATCGAAGCCTGGCTGGTCACAGCCTTACCCGCTTGGCTCGTCGATTTGTCTGTATCTTTGTGACTCAAAGGAGCTCCCACATGCACCGCCGAACATTCCTGACTGCCGCAGCTGCAACGCTTATCGCGCCAATTGCCGCACGCGCCGCCACCGACTACACCCCGGGCCTTGTGAAAAAACACCTCGCCGCAGGTGACACGATCTTCCTTGATTTCAAAGCAGATTGGTGTGGCACCTGCGCCGCACAAGAACGCGTCATCGACGCCTTGAGACAAGAAAACCCTGCCTACAACGACGCCATCACATTCATCAATGTGGATTGGGACAAGCACCGCCAATCTGAATTGGCCCGGAACCTCAAGATCCCACGACGTTCCACACTTGTGGTGCTCAAAGGCAACGAAGAGCTTGGCCGCATCGTGGCAGGCACATCCAAATCTACAATCAAGGGGCTGATGGACACGGCGCTGACCGCAGCCACATCGTAATCACCTCAATCTTCTGATCACACCAAGATGAGACTGAATTTTACACGCCAGCGCTGCATTGCACACGCTGGCGTGATCTGCCCTTTGCAAACCCGCGTAAGCTCCCATATTCCTTTTAAGAAACCACCCGCCCCAACCGGGCGAAGGCAAGGAGACGCGCATGACCACCTACAAACGAGACCCAGACGTGATCGCCACGCTGACCGACGAACAGTTTTGGGTCACACAGGAAAGCGGCACCGAACGCCCCGGCTCCGGTAAACTGCTCTATAACAAAGAGGTTGGCATCTATGTCGATGTTGTCTCCGGCGAGCCGTTGTTTGCCAGCTCTGACAAATATGAATCTGGCTGTGGCTGGCCCAGCTTCACCAAACCTATTGAAAACACACATGTCACTGAACTGAGTGACACCACGCTTGGCATGATCCGAACCGAGGTGCGCTCAAAGCATGGCGACAGTCACTTGGGCCATGTCTTTCCTGATGGTCCACAAGACCGCGGGGGGCTGCGCTATTGCATCAACTCCGCTTCGTTGCGGTTTGTGCCGCGCGCCGATATGGAATCTGAGGGCTATGGCGCCTATCTCGATCAAGTAGAGGAAATCGACCAATGAGCGAACGTGCGGTGCTGGCAGGCGGCTGTTTTTGGGGCATGGAAGATCTGATCCGCAAAATGGACGGCGTTTTGGCCACACGCGTGGGCTACACCGGCGGCGACGTCCCCAACGCAACCTATGAAAACCACGGCACCCATGCCGAGGCCATCGAGATCACCTTTGATCCGGCGAAAACCTCCTATCGCACGCTGTTGGAGTTCTTTTTTCAGATCCACGATCCCACCACACCCAATCGTCAAGGCAACGATCGGGGCACCTCCTATCGCTCTGCCATCTACTACACAGATGCGGAGCAGAAGGCGGTGGCGGAAGACACCATCAGAGATGTGGACGCCTCTGGTCTGTGGCCCGGCAAAGTGGTCACCGAACTTGATCCAGTAAGTGATTTCTGGTTGGCAGAAGGCTATCACCAAGACTACTTGGAAAAGAACCCCAACGGCTACACCTGCCATTTTGTGCGCCCAGATTGGGTCTTGCCCAAACGCAACGGTTAAGCAATTCCCTGCGAGATGGATGCTGCGCCAGTCATCTCGCAGACAACTTCTGCACCGCCCAGCGCGCTGCATCCGCCACCGTAGAGTCTGCATCCTCACACAGCCCTTGCGCCACGGGCATCAAACCCGCGTCCCGCGAATTTCCAATCGCATAAAGCACATTGCGCACAAAGCGATGGCGCCCAATCCGCTTGATTGGCGAACCTGAGAAAAACGTGCGGAATGCCGCATCATCCAAAACCGCAAGCTCTGCCAGTTTTGGCGCCAACAAGTCGTCGCGCGCGTGGTATTTTATCTCCTGCGCTTCTTGCGCAAACTTGTTCCAGGGACAGGCCGCCAAACAATCGTCACAGCCATAAATCCGGTTGCCCATAAGCGCGCGCAGGTCTTCATCCACCGGCCCATGATGCTCAATCGTCAAATAGGAAATGCACCGCCGCGCGTCGATCTGATTGGGTGCCGGAAACGCGTTGGTCGGACAGGCATCCAGACAGGCACGACAAGATCCACAGTGATCCACCTCCGCCGCGTCCACCGTCAGCTCAGCGGTGGTAAACACCGACCCAATAAAGAACCATGATCCTAAGTCACGGCTCACAAGATTGGTGTGTTTGCCCTGCCACCCCAGCCCCGCTGCCTGGCCCAACGGTTTCTCTGGCACCGGTGCTGTGTCCACAAACACCTTCACCTCGGTCTCAGGCCCGGCCTGTGCAATCAACCAACGTGCCAACCGCTTGAGCCGCTTTTTCACCGTGTCGTGGTAATCACGATTCTGCGCATAAACAGAAATCGCCCCACAATCGGGCTGACCATGTACATACGTCGGATCATGGTCCGGCGTATAACTCTCCGCCAACACAATCACAGACCGCGCTTGCGGCCACAGAACAGAGGGGTCAGAGCGCCAATGACTGCGCTCCGCCAACCAGCCCATCTGCCCGTTGTAGCCCTTGTCCAAAAACCCGGCCAACCCCGCCGCAACATGGCTCACCGCATCTGGCCTGCACACCCGCGCCAAATCAAATCCCATGGCCGCAGCTTCGGTTTTCATGCGCTCGGTCAAAGTCTCAGACATAGGGCTGCTCTGCTTGTTCAGGCCGACAGGGCAAACAGCCCCTGTGCCTGCTCAAAGATCTAAAAATCCAGATCAGCATAATGCGCAGGGGGCGGAAACCCGGGAACCTGATCAGCCAGTATCGCGCGAAACGCCGGGCGCGATTTGATGGTCGCATACCAGTCTTTCACCACCGCTGAGCGGTTCCAATCCACATCCGATATATAGTCCAGCGCACTCAAATGCGCGGCGGCCGCAAAATCCGCCAAACTCATCACATCACCTGCCAACCACCGCCGGTGATCCAACAGCCAATGCATATAGTCCAAATGGTATTTCACCGCCTTTGCGCCGGCCTTTACGTTGCGGCTGTCCGGATACCCTGTGCCCATCAGTTTGCGATTGACCCGCTCATACAACAGCTTGGTGGTCACCTCTTGATGAAACTTGTCATCAAACCACGCCACCAATCGGCGCACCTCATACCGGCCATCCACATCGCGCGGCATCAAGGCGGGCTCCGGGTGCTTCTCTTCCAGATATTCGCAGATGGCATTGCTGTCCGCCATCATCTTGCCGTCCATCTTCAGCACCGGCACTTTGGCTGCAGGGTTACGCCGCAGAAAATCCGGATCTTGCTCCCAATAGCGCTCCTCCACGAGTTCAACCTCGATCCGCTTTTCAGCCAGCACAAGACGTACCTTGCGACAGAAGGGAGACAGGGGAACATGGAACAGACGGTTCATCAGACAGGTCACAATTTTGTTGGGCTTTGACCCTCAATGCCTTGCTGTCGGGCTTTTTTCAATCCGCAAAACACGCTGCACGCGCTTCTCCGCGTATGGTCTCTGCCCCATCCAGGATCGACGCTGCCCGCTGGCGCAACCTGGCTGTGGGTTTGCTGGCCGAACGATTTTTGGGGTTGGGCAACACCGCTGCCAGTCGCGCCGCCTGCACTGCGCTCAGATCTTCGGGCCCTACACCAAAGTAGTGACGCGCCGCCGCCTCGACCCCAAACACCCCTTCGTCAAACTCCGCTATATTTAAGTAGACCTCCAGAATACGGCGCTTAGACCAAGCCATTTCCACCAAAGGTGTCATCAATGTCTCCATCACTTTGCGCAGCCAACTGCGGCCTTGCCAAAAGTACACGTTTTTGACGGTCTGCTGGCTCAGCGTACTGGCACCACGCCCAGCGCCCTCTTCAATGGCCTCACGGATCGCGGCCATATCAAATCCCCAATGCAGACA
This sequence comes from Shimia sp. NS0008-38b, assembly GCF_040370365.1. NCBI lineage: Bacteria > Pseudomonadati > Pseudomonadota > Alphaproteobacteria > Rhodobacterales > Roseobacteraceae > Shimia > Shimia sp. NS0008-38b. The sequence goes on from NZ_BAABWQ010000002.1 coordinate 796,551, forward strand.
GAAATTTGCGTCTTCGGCGGCCACCACGGAACGCACCATCACCGGCGCCACCTGCTCTATCGGCACCCACTGACGATCAATTGCACCAAGCCGACGCTTCTCTCCCACCATGGTCCATGTGATGGGCGGGTTGATGACCGTGTAAATCAGCACCGAGAAAATCACCAAAGACACCAACCATATCCCGGCACGGCGCAACCAATAGCGCATCCGCAGCCATTGGCGCTTGATCACACCCGTGGATGCGTCGCCCGCTTTACGCGTAGAGGCCTTTGCCCGCTTTTTCTTGGCTGCTGTCTTCGCCATAACCCTGCCGTGTTCGCTCGGCTACCGAAGTAGAGCCTCCCCCGTCACCACGCAAGCCCGACGCGCGCCCGACATCAATCACAACACCTTAAATACGCCACCAAAGCTGCTATCTCTTCAACCGACCAAGAATCACACTTTTTCTGGATGTTCACATGACCAAATCCGCACTCCCCCTTAGGCTGTCATTGGCCGTCATTGGCGCCATCATTGTTTTCTTGGGGCTGGATGTGGTCCTTGGAGGCATGCGCACCATGGGTTGGATGGGTCCGACAACATTTATTGACGTCGCGGACCCTTCTCGATTTGCGATACAGGACAATCACGTCCGCTTTCTTGGTGGCGTTTGGACCGGTCTTGGCCTGGTCTTCGTGGCCGCCTCCGTGGCATTCCACACCCTGCGCATCACGCTTTTGGTGCTCTGTGCCACGGTCGTACTGGGCGGCCTATCACGCCTGACCACACCCGAGTTTGCAACCCTCTTGAACATGTCCATCTTGCCTTCGCTCATCGCAGAGCTGGTGCTCTTCCCGCTTTTGGCTCTCTGGATATTCAAGGCCGGGCACGCAGCAACCTAAGTCCGTAAGCCGCGTGGTGTTCTCAGGCACTAAGGGGAACAGGACCAAACTTTGACTTCACAGCCATCGCCGTATTGGCTGCAATAGGCCAATGCAGAGTACTCAGCACTTTGACGCGTGCTGCCCTTACCAAAGCCCCAATTGCCCGCATGTGCTTTCGCAATCGCGCCGCACGTGTTGTAGAACGTGTGAACGTTGTCACAATCCCACTCACATTCCGTCTGCAGCGCGTGAGTTGCATTCTGCTCTGAATAGTGGCTGTGGGAATACCCCCATGCGCCATTTGGCCCAATGGCAACCGCCCCCCAACAATAGGCATAGCCACATTGACCCGCCAACACTGACTGCCCTGCAAAAATGGCAGCTGTCATGGTCGCGGCAAACACGCGTGTCATCTTCATCGTTATCTCCATTGCAAACCGTCCGCGCTCCGATCACGTTCTGCAAAACACACGAGACAAATAAAAATCCCCGACAGACAAAGCAGCCGGGGATTAAAATTCAGTATATATGGGGACTTATTCCGCCGGAACCGCCGCGCTGTCTAGCGTCAACGGTGCTGGAATATGCACCAGCATCTCTTTTGGGCAGACCTGCAGGAAGTTGCCTTTTTCCATGTCCCAGTGTTGCAGAATATCCGCGGCCTTGCGGCTGCCGGTCTCTGCCAGATGGCGTTCAATCAACCCTTTCAGCTGGTCTTCCCAATGCTGCACTGTCACCGGACATGTCACCAAGGTCTCCATGTTCATAACACTTTCGGCTTTGCCTTCTGGGTCATACAGATAGGCCATACCTCCGGTCATACCCGCGCCAAAGTTTGCACCAATATCACCAAGGATCACAGCCACGCCGCCGGTCATATACTCACAACCGCAGGCGCCACAGCCTTCGATGACAACCTTTGCACCAGAGTTTCGCACCGCAAAACGCTCGCCTGCACGACCTGCCGCAAACAAATGCCCATCGGTCGCACCGTAAAGCACGGTGTTGCCGATGATGGTGTTATCCGCCGCAGTCAACGGGCTCGCCATTGGTGGGCGCACCACAACCGTGCCACCAGACAGACCTTTGCCAACATAGTCGTTTGCATCACCAGAGACTTCGATTTTCAGACCCGGCGCCGCAAAGGCCCCAAGCGACTGACCAGCAGAACCGGTCAGCTTGACGGTCAGGTGATCGTCCTGAAGCGCATTGCGCATGCCGAAGTTGCGCACAATGTGGCTTGAGGTGCGCGTGCCCACGGTCCGGTGCGTGTTCTGCACCGCATAGCTAAGCTGCATCTTCTCGCCATCCTCAAGGAAGCGCGCCGCATCCCGTACAATCTCCGCATCCAGCGTGTCTGGCACGTAGTTACGGTCTTTGTCCCGGTTGTAGACGATGTCATGTGCGCCATCGACGGTGATCAACAGTGGATTGAGATCCAGATCATCCAAATGGGCGGAACCACGCGACACCTGCGCCAGCAGGTCAGCACGGCCAATCACCTCTTCCAAGGAACGCGCGCCGATAGAGGCGAGAATTTCACGCACTTCTTGCGCATAGAAGGTGATCAGGTTCACCACTTTGTCCGCAGAGCCGGTGTATTTTTTGCGCAGGTCTTCGTCCTGCGTACAGACACCCACGGGGCAGGTGTTGGATTGGCACTGACGCACCATGATACAACCCATCGCGATCAAGGCAGCGGTGCCGATGCCGTATTCCTCGGCACCCATCATCGCGGCCATCACAATGTCACGACCTGTGCGCAAACCACCATCGGTCCGCAGAGTGACCCGCTCACGAAGGTTGTTCATCGCCAGCACTTGATGCGCTTCGGTCAGACCCATCTCCCATGGCAGACCGCAGTATTTGATCGAGGTCGCAGGGGACGCGCCTGTGCCACCGTTGTGGCCAGAGATCAGGATGATGTCGGCTTTCGCCTTCGCCACACCAGCCGCAATTGTGCCAACGCCAGAAGAGGCCACCAGCTTCACCGTGACTTTACAGCGCGGGTTGATCTGCTTGAGATCGTAGATCAGCTGCGCCAAGTCTTCGATTGAATAGATGTCATGGTGCGGTGGTGGGGAAATCAGCGTCACACCTTTGGTGGAGTGGCGCAGACGTGCAATCAGGTCGGTGACCTTCATGCCCGGCAATTGACCGCCCTCACCGGGTTTCGCACCCTGCGCCACTTTGATTTCCAGCTCTTCACACTGGTTGAGGTATTCAGCGGTCACACCAAACCGGCCAGACGCCACCTGCTTGATCTTCGCAGAAGGGTTGTCGCCATTTGGCTCCGGCACAAAGTGTGCCGGATCTTCGCCACCCTCACCAGAGTCAGACTTCGCGCCAATGCGGTTCATGGCCACGTTCAGCGTCTTATGCGCCTCAGGGCTCAACGCCCCCAAGGACATACCCGGCGTGACAAAACGTTTGCGGATCGCTGTGATGCTTTCCACTTCCTCAATTGGAATGGCTTTGCCAATCGCCTTGATGTCCAGCAAATCGCGCAAATGGATTGGCGGGTTGGCCCGCATCTGCGCCGAATACTGCTTCCACATCTCATAAGACGCCCGATCACACGCCGCTTGCAGCATATGCATCGTTTGGGCGCCCCACGCGTGGGTCTCGCCAGATTTGCGGGCTTTGTAGAACCCACCAATCGGCAACACATCCGTGCCTGACAAGAACCCTTTGGCGTGCACATCCTCAACTTTGGTCTGAATGCCGCTCACACCGATGCCGGAAATCCGGCTGATCATGCCGGGGAAATATTCCGCACACATGGCGCGTGACAGCCCCACAGCTTCAAAGTTCAGACCACCGCGATAGGAAGAGATCACCGAAATCCCCATCTTCGCCATGATTTTCAGAAGGCCCTGATCAATCGCATCCCGGTACCGCGCCATGTTCTCAGTCAGCGTGCCATCGGCCAGCCCCCGCTCAATGCGATCTGCCAGCGTGTCTTCCGCCAAATACGGGTTCACCACGGTGGCGCCAGACCCAATCAAAACCGCAAAATAGTGCGGGTCGATACATTCTGCAGACCGCACGTTCAGGCTGCAGAAAGTCCGCAAGCCTTTGCGTGTCAAATGACTGTGCACGGCACTGGTCGCAAGGATCATGGGCATCGCCACACGCTCCGCACCCTGTGCCTCATCGCTCAGCACAATGTGGCCCGCACCAGACCGCACCGCATCCTCGGCCTCAGCCCGGATACGCTCCAGACCAGCCTGCAACGCTCCCGCTGAACCGTGCGCATGAAAGGTACAGTCAATCTTGACCACAGTGTCGTCAAACGCCTCAAGCAATCGCGCAAACTGCGCGTTCGCCACAAATGGGCTCTCCAACACGGCGATTTCCGTCTGACTGCCATCTTCGCCCAGCACGTTCTTCAGATTGCCAAACCGTGTCTTCAAGCTCATCACACGATATTCGCGCAGGCTGTCGATGGGGGGGTTGGTCACCTGAGAAAAGTTCTGACGGAAGAAATGGCTCAGAGGGCGATACATCTTAGACAAAACCGCAGACGGCGTGTCATCCCCCATAGAGGCCAGCGCTTCTTTGCCATCCTCTGCCATCGGCGCAAGGATCTGCTCAACCTCTTCCATCGAATAGCCCGCCGCGATCTGACGCGCGCGCAGCTCTTCACCCGCGTAGGTCGCGGTCTCTGTTACGCTTTCCAGCTCCCCCGCAAGATCGCGGATTTTGCCAACCCACTCGCCAAACGGACGCGCAGCGGCCAGTTTGTCTTTAATTTCGGTGTCATGATACAGCTTGCCATGCTTCATATCCACGGCCAGCAATTGCCCCGGACCCAGCGCGCCTTTTTCCACCACGGTGGCTTCATCAATCGGCACCATGCCCGCCTCAGACCCGGAAATCAGCAGGCCATCACCAGTCACAACATACCGCATTGGGCGCAGTCCGTTGCGGTCCAAACCCGCACAAACCCAGCGTCCATCGGTCATTGCCAACGCAGCAGGGCCATCCCATGGCTCCATCACAGAGTTGCAATAGGAATACATGTCACGCCATGCCTGTGGCAGTTCCACCGCCTGCTTGGACCAGCTCTCTGGCACCAGCATGGTTTTCGCCATTGGGGCAGAGCGTCCAGCGCGCACCAGAACCTCAAACACACCGTCCAGCGCAGCAGAGTCAGAAGCGCCGCCTGGCACGATCGGTTTGATGTCCTCGGCATAGTCGCCAAACGACGCTGACGCCATGCGGATCTCATGGCTCTTCATCCAGTTCAGGTTGCCTTTGAGCGTGTTGATCTCGCCGTTGTGCGCCAACATGCGGAACGGCTGGGCCAGCCACCACTCAGGGAACGTGTTGGTAGAATAGCGCTGGTGATACAGCGCAAAGGCACTTTCAAAGCGCTCGTCCAACAGGTCGGGATAAAACACCGCAACCTGTTCAGCCAACATCATACCTTTGTAGATGATCGACCGGCACGACAAAGATGCGATGTAGAGCCCGTTGATATTGGCCGCCAAGGCCGCCTTTTCGATCCGGCGACGGATCACATAAAGCTCACGCTCAAATGTGTCTTCATCCACCCCTTTGGAGTTGGAGATCAGAATTTGCTCAATCTCAGGACGCGTCGCGTTTGCTTTTTCGCCAAGACAGGTCACATCCACCGGCACATGGCGCCAGCCATAAATGCGATAGCCCATTTTCAGAACTTCGGTTTCCACAATTGTCCGACAGGATTCCTGCGCGCCAAAATCGGTGCGTGGCAGAAACACCTGACCAACCGCAATCAACTCATCTTTGTGAGGTTCATGTCCTGTGCGTTCGATCTGGTCATAAAAGAAGGGCACTGGAATTTGCACGTGGATGCCCGCGCCGTCACCGGTCTTGCCGTCCGCATCCACCGCACCGCGGTGCCAGATTGCCTTCAGCGCGGTGATGCCCGCTTCCACAACTTTGCGGCTTGGTTTGCCGTCGATAGACACCACAAGGCCCACGCCACATGAAGAGTGCTCTTCGCTCTCATCATACAGACCGTTTTCAGCCATCCACTTGCGCTTGGCTTCTTCGGCCCGCACCCAGTTTTGATCATACTTGGTCATGTCAGTCTCCACTTCTCGTCTCGTCATCAGCGCACCCTCTGGGCCGCCGGCTGTTCATTCGCTGTCAAGTTGCGAAAATAACTTGATGCAGTCGGCGCGCGTCATTTCTTTGCGGCCGTCTCCGGCAAAGGCAAACCCGTCTGGCTTTTGATCTATGAAGATCTCATTCTTCAGTTCAAACCCGTTTGGATCGTCAAAAAGCCCCACCGGTATTTCGGTGCCACCGGACCACTCATTGTCCGCTGTCACCCGGTAGAAAAGGCCGGTGCCACACTTTGTGCACCACGCCCGCTCTGCCCATTCCGAACTTTGGATGCGGCCGATGTGCTCAGCCCCCTCCCACGTGATCGTGTCCGTTGGAATGGTAACCCCCATCAGCGCCAAACCCGTCCAGCGGCGACATTGCTCACAATGGCAAATCCCCGCACTGGATGGCACCTTGTCAGACACAAACCGAACAGCACCGCACAGGCACTTGCCGGTCTTGCGTGATGTGGTTTCAGTTTGCGCCATTAGGTCAACACCTCTGCATTATTTACATTTCCCCGCATTTTTTGGCACCTCCGCGATACAGTCAAAATACCGACGTGATACCGACACCCGGTTTTGGCCGGGTGCCACGGGTCGTTAAGGATTATTCTGCGGCCACAGCCTGCTTTGTGGCCAACTTCTCGATGATGGCATCAGCACAGTCGCGCCCGTCTTTGATGGCCCAAACCACCAACGACGCACCGCGCACGATGTCGCCAACCGCATAGACACCCTCAAGATCAGTCGCGCCGGTGGTGAACTGCGCTTTGACAGTGCCCCAACGTGTCACTTCCAACTCTGGCTGGTCCCACAAAGTTGGCAGGTCTTCGGGCTCAAAGCCCAGCGCCTTGATCACAAGATCAGCCTTTTCAACATAGTCTGCGCCTTCGATCACCTCGGGGCTCTGACGACCGGATGCATCGGGCTGACCAAGGCGCATCTTCTGCACCATCACGCCATCGACCTGCTCGCCACCAGTGAAGCCTTTAGGGGCAGAAAGCCACACAAATTCAACACCTTCTTCCTCGGCGTTCTGTGTCTCCCGTTGAGACCCCGGCATATTGGCTTTGTCACGACGGTACAGGCATTTCACGCTGTCCGCGCCTTGACGGATCGCGGTGCGCACACAGTCCATCGCCGTGTCCCCTCCGCCAATCACCACAACCTTCTTGCCTTCAGCATTCAACTCACCGCTTTCGATCTCCGGCACGGTGTCGCCAAAGTTCAAACGGTTGGATGCGGTCAGATAGTCAATTGCTTTGACGATGCCTGCAGCACCTGCGCCCGGACCCTGCAAATCTCGGCTTTTATAGACACCGGTCGCAAGGATCACCGCGTCATGTGTCTCGCGGATCTCTTGAAAAGAGATGTCTTCACCCACATTACAGTTCAGCCTGAAGGTCACGCCACCGTCTTCCAACAGCTTGTTGCGGCGCATAACCACTTCTTTTTCAAGCTTAAACCCGGGAATACCATAGGTCAGCAAGCCACCGGCACGGTCGTAGCGATCATAGATCGTCACCTGAAAGCCTGCGCGGCGTAGGCGATCCGCTGCGGCCAAACCACCCGGACCTGCACCAATGATTCCGATGCTTTCGCTGCGTTCCTGCCCCGGCACCAACGCCTCGACCCAGCCTTTTTCCCAAGCGGTGTCAGTGATGTATTTTTCCACGGCGCCAATGGTGACAGTTTCATGGCCAGACTGTTCGATCACACAGTTGCCTTCACACAGGCGGTCCTGCGGACAGATACGGCCACAGATTTCAGGGAACGTGTTGGTCGCTTGGCTCAGCTGATAGGCTTCTTTGAGGCGGCCCGTAGCCGTCATATTCAGCCAATCAGGAATGTTGTTGTGCAATGGGCAGTGGCTTTGGCAATACGGCACGCCACATTGACTGCACCGGCTCGCCTGCTCCTCAGCCTTCGCTTTAGCGAACTCTGCATAGATTTCATTGAAATCTTCTTTGCGTACCGTCGCATCACGCTTCTCGGGCATGTCACGGTCTACGGTCACAAATTTCAACATAGGTTGCTTGGCCACGGGTAGCTGCCTCCAGATTTTTCCAGTTCGGAGTGTCTAATTAATAATCACAGGAGATAAAAGTAAGTTGTGCTGACCTATATTTGAGTTTTTTGGTCATTTCGACCACAAAATGCAAATTTTCTCGCATTTTTAGGTCCGATTCGGTATTAAATTCCGTATTCCCCTTGAATCATTGGCCACTTATACGTGAGTCGTCCAACACAAGGCCGCTCCTATTATGGCACTTTTTCATATACTTTTGGTGGCAATCCTACAGGGCCTCACCGAATTCCTCCCAGTGAGCTCCTCTGGGCACCTGATTCTGCTGTCGCAGGTCACGCCATTGCCAGATCAAGGCCTCGCTATTGATGTAGCCGCACATGTCGGTACGCTGGCTGCGGTGGTCATCTATTTTTGGCAAGACGTACGCGTCGCACTGCTTGGTCTGCCACGCATGCTCACCGGCCGCATCGATACGCCCGGCGCACGCTTGGCTTTCTTGCTGATCATAGCCACCCTCCCGGTCATTGTACTCGGACTGATCTTTAAACTCACCGGCCTTGCGGACGCCCTGCGCTCCATCGCTGTGATCGGGTGGACTATGATTGGATTTGGTCTTGTCCTTTGGTGGTCGGATCGCAAGGGATCACAAACAAAGACTGCACAAGACTGGTCTATAAGCGAAGCATGGAAACTAGGCCTATGGCAAGCCGTCGCCCTGATCCCGGGCACGTCTCGCTCTGGGATCACCATCACTGGCGCACGTATGCTCGGCTATGCTCGCCATGATGCCGCAAAACTAGCAATGTTGATGTCGATACCAACAATCATTGCTAGCGGCGCGTTGCTGTCCATTGATGTTGCCCAACAAGCGGATTGGCAAACCGCAAAGGACAGCGCATTCGCGGCTGTGTTTTCCTTCGCTGCCGCCCTGATCGCGCTCAGCTTAATGATGCGCTTGTTGCGCTCGGTCAGCTTCACGCCATACGTCATCTACCGCGTGATATTGGGCCTAATTCTTTTGGTCATTGCCTACAGCTAAAACAAAAAAGCGCCGCAAAACCAGCGGCGCTTTTCAGATGTCGTCGTCAGCAATTTAAGCCAGCGACTTAACCCGTGAAGACAGGCGGGACATTTTACGTGCCGCTGTGTTCTTGTGATAAACACCTTTGGTCACGCCGCGCATCAGTTCAGGCTGAGCAGAGCGCAAAGCAGCAGTTGCCGCTTCCTTGTCGCCGGATGCGATCGCTTCTTCAACTTTACGCAGTTCGGTGCGGATGCGGGAGCGACGGGCTTTGTTAACTTCGAGGCGACGCTCGTTCTGACGTGCGCGCTTCTTTGCTTGGGGCGAATTTGCCATGATCTTTTACCTTCAGGTTCGGTACGGTTGAATGCGTGCAATGTCCCGAACGGGCTTCTCCTGTTTCAGAGAATCAGATCAAGCCAGAGCGGGCTACACGCGCATGTATGACGGTGTTCTATAGAGCTTCCAGCGGGATATGCAATGGAAATCCGACATCTGCCGCATCGGCAGAAACCGCCGAACAGCTGCGCTGCAAAAACAAACCCCAGCACCAAAGTCCATCAGTCGTCTGCATCGCGCTTTGGGCGACGCATTGCTTGGCTCACACGCAAACTCCCTGGAGAAATCCCACGAGATCTCGTCCGCAATACCGGCGTCTGCTCAGATGTCCCACCCATCGCTTCGCGCGCAATAATGAACAGACCGCTTGCAACAATGATAGCTGCGCCGAGTAGAGTTGCGACATCTGGTGTTTCATCAAATAACAAAACGCCAAAAAGCACAGCCCAGATGATCTGAGAATATTGCATCGGAGCCACCAAAGCAGCTTCTCCCAACGTGTAAGAAACCACCATCAAGAGCGTTGCCACAAACCCAAACAGCGCAACAATTGCAAAACCCGCAAGATCCTCAAGTTCAACCGGAACGTACACAAAAGCCATGACCACCGACATTGTCGCGACACTTATCAAGAGCGGGTAGAGCATCAGGACAACCCGGCGTTCCTCTCGACCGATTTTTCGCACGATCACCGACTGTAGCGCAGCCGCGCTTGCCGCTAAGAGTGCCGAAAAGTGTCCACCACTGAGTGACGTTGCCCCAGGTCGCACGACAATAAGGACACCGCAAAGCCCGACAACGACGGCCAAAATTCTGAATATACCCACCTTCTCTCCCAAAATTGGGATCGACAGAATTGTGATTAGTAGGGGAGCTGAAAAAAGCAGCGCATATACCTGTGCCAAAGGTAGTGTGGAAAATGCATAAAACGCAGCTGTTGGAGACACAACAACACAAAGTGATCGCAATGCAACCCACCAAGGATGAACAGGGCGCAGGTTTCCGTATGTCGGATCACGCACCAGCATAAGAGTGATCAACGGAAAGCTAAACAGCGACGAAAAGAACACGATCTGAAATGGTGTAAACGTCGATCCAAGATTTTTCACGACGACATCGTGCGTCGAATAGATCGCGAACGCGAGCAATGCAAGCAAGGTTGCTTTGAGGTTCATGGGGCTGTCTCCGCGTCTAATTACGCTAGCGTCTATGTGACATGCGTGGCTTCAAAAATAAAGCAATGCACGTGTCTTGTTTAGAAGTAACTACGTACCAAGCTTCCTGCAATCAAACTCCATCCATCAGCGATCACAAAGAATGAGAGTTTGAAAGGCAGAGACACAATGGCCGGTGGAACCATCATCATACCCATCGACATAAGCACTGCCGCAACAACCAAGTCGATGATCAGGAATGGCAAGAAAATCAGGAAACCAATCTGAAACGCGCGCGCGATTTCAGACAGCATGAAGCTGGGCACAAGAACCGACAAAGGCGATTCAGGCCCTGGCGCAGTTTCAACAGTGTCAGGCCGCAATGAAGCCAAATGCATATAGGTGTCAGGATCCAAGCGTGACGCCATAAAAATGCGAAACGGTTCTGCGGTGCGCTGAAACGCTGTTTCTAGGTCAATCAGCTCGTTCAGAAGAGGATCAACGCCAGTCGTCCAAGCCTGCATGAACACAGGTTCCATCACATAGTACGTCAGGAACATCGCTAAAGAGACCATCATCATGTTTGGCGGCGACTGTTGCAGACCAATGGCCTGCCGCAGTATCGACAACACCGTCACAATGAACGGGAAACACGTCACCATGATAGCGATGCCCGGCGCCAAGCTTAGGACGGTGATCAGAAGAAAGATTTGAATACTGCGCGCTGAAAGCGACCCATCATCACCCAATGACAAGGCTAGGTCCTGAGCGGCCGCGGGGCCCACAGAAACAATTGTCAGGATGAGAAAGGCAGCGGCAAAATGCACCGCTTTGGTCATCACAGACCGCTTTCGAACTCGGCTACTTCGGTCAGTCTCACAGCGAGTTGACCCTCTTGACCACCTTCCATTTCTTCCAATTCACCACGCGCGATGAGCTTGTCGCCAACATACAATTCGACCGGATCATCTACCCGCTTGTCCAGAGCAAGAACAGAATTCTCATTCATGTTCAACAGATCACCAATCAATGGACGGGCTTTGCCGACCGAGATCGTGATCTCAACAGGAACAGATGTAAAAGGGTTAGAAGAATCGGTTTTCATGATTGGATCAGCCATTCTGGGCCTCCTTGCGGGTTTCATGTGTGAACGCAGTTAAAGCTGTTGCAACAGCCTCAAGAACTTCGCTCATGTCTAGAAGACGTTCGCGTTCTGCGAACTCAAATCGTATTTGTCCTTCTCCGAGCTTTTCATCTCGCACCACTTCCACCGGGAATTGCGGATCCTCTGGGAGGACATCAATAACGGGCTGATAAGCATCAGGCGCAGCAGACAACACCACTGGAGTTGAACTGTTTTCTCTAATGATTTCATTTAGCTGTTCGACTGCCACCACGCCCACCGCCTGTTTTGCCAATTCAGGAAGAACCGTCATGACCGCCCGTTCCACAGTCGGTGCCAAGTCTGCGACAATCGCTTCTCTGGCTTCATGGTACGTGAAAGAAAGGTCTTGTAATTTGCGGGACAACTCAGCGGAGACACTCGCGTGCTCTTCGGATTTTGCGCTGATCGCATCGTCCCAACCAGCCTTGTAACCTTGCTCAAAACTGGCAAGCAGATCGTCCTCGCTGGCGCTTTCAGCTTCAACGGGTGCCGGTTGCGTTTCTTTTATGCCACCGAAATCCTCAAACAGATGGGAAACTGACATTAGACGCGCTCCTCTTGGTCATCCAACCAATGGCGCAAAATCTCTACGGTCTCTTCTTTGCGATCGCTAATGAGCGACCGCAGGCGGTCTGCAGCATCCGATTGCGACATGCCACCATCGCCCATCGCCATGCCACCCAGAGCAGGAAGGTCGCCAACTTCCCCTCCCATATCTCCGATGGCCATAGGCATGCTCATCATGTCATCGTCATCCATGCCTCCCATCATAGGTGACATCGCGGGGAAGCCATCACCATCGTCCAGACCAGGCAACATTGGGGCGTCAGGCAAGTCATTCAATTCGCCAGTCTTGCTTCCACTGAGCAGAGGGCGAATGACAAAGAGGCCCAATACCAATGCCACAATAGCCAAAACAGCCGTTTGGATGATGGACATCAAGTCAAGAGACATCCCCTGAAGCACAGATGAGTCAGCAGAGGTACCTTGAGGTAGTATCGGCTGAAACATCATAGATTTCAGAGTTATCACGTCACCACGCGTTTCATCAAATCCCACGGCCGAAGCAACCAATTCCCGCAAGGCCTCCATTTCTTCGTCAGAACGTGGCGTCATCACGGTTTCGCCCAATTCGTTTTCTGTCGGTGTACCGTTAACCAGCACGGCGACTGTCATACGACGAACAGCGCCGGGTTCCCGCAACACCTCCCTCTGTGTTTCAGACACCTCATAGTTGATTCTCTCACGTGTTTCGCGGTTTTGGTTGGTTGAACCCTGCCCCTCCGCGGCATCGCCATCCGGTAGATTGGACGCAACGGTCACCTGTCCGTTGGCATTTTGAGAATCAGTGCTGCGCTCTTCCGTATCGGTACTGATCGCTACACGGCTCGAAGGGTCAAAAATCCGCTCTGTAATAGATTCAGTTTCTGTCACGGTCTCAATGCTGACCTCTACTACAGAGTTTCCGGGTCCCACACGTGCCTCGAGCAGCCGCCGCACAGCAAGCCGTGTTTCTTCTTCTCTGTTTTCGCCAACTTTGGTTGTTGTTTCTTCAGCGGTTCCAACGAGACCACCGCTTCCATCAATGACGGCAACATCTTCAGGCGACAGGCCCGGCACAGCTGATGCAACGAGGAAGCGAAGAGCTTGCGCGTGTTTGGTAGGCAGATCGCCCGCAGCAGTGGTAATTGACACCGACGCTGAGGGCTTAATTTGACGTTGAAATGGATTAGATGAGGCGTTGGCAATGTGTACACGTGCTTGATTGATCAACGGGCTGACAACAATTGTCCGAGCCAACTCGCCTTCCTTTGCGCGCCAATATGCAGCGTCAAACATTTGCGACGTGGTCCCAAATCCCGAAAGCGAATCGAGAAGTTCATAACCCTGCGTTGTGTTGGCAGGCAGACCTTCACTGGCCAAGGTCATCCGCAACTCGTCGCGGGCGGCAGAAGCTACATAAATTGATCCACCACGAACCTCGTAGACAGCGCCACGTTGCTCCAATGCACGCACCACCTCCCCTGCCGAGCCGCTCTCCAAACCACTATAAAGCAGAGACATTCCTGGTTTTGTCGCAACTCGCCCCAAGGACAAAACAATTGCAAACATCGCAACGGTCGCCAACACGACAATGACCTTCCGCCGCGAATCCAACCCTGTCCACATATTCAATATCTGTTGCACGTTTTTTTGCTCCGTGATGCCGCACTTTCTGCACGACCTTCAGCAACTGTTTCTCTCAACAGGCTTAACAATCGGTTAGTTTCTGTGTGGTTGAAGTTGCAGGAACAAAGAATTTGGAACCTGCCATGACTGACGAAACTGTCGAGACAGATGAAACGCCCAAAAAGGCGTCAAAACTCCCTTTAATCATAGGGATCGTACTGGCTTTGGCCGGCGGCGGCGGCGGCTTCTTTGCTGTCTACTCTGGGATGATTCTAGGAAGCGATTCTGCGTCATTAGAAGAAGAAACTGTAGCGCCGAAAACATCAGACCCACTCCCAGATGTTTCGTATGTCGGCTTAGATCCATTTGTGGTGTCCCTCACGTCAGGTGGCGGTGCGGATTATCTTCGATTTCGTGCACAGCTTGAGGTTCCGAGCGACCACCAAGAGGAGGTTGAGCGTGTGCTCCCTCGGGTTGTTGATGTCCTGAACGGGTATCTTCGCGCACTGAGCACAGCCGACATTGAATCGCCAGATGCGCTCGTGAAACTTCGCTCACAGATGCTGAGACGCGTACAAATTGTGACCGGGCAAGAACGTGTATCTGACCTACTGGTCATGGAATTTGTACTGAACTAAGGGAAACAGAGATGAACTTAATCGCAGATATTTTGCTTGTCGCTGGTGCCCTGGGCGCTGGAATCTATTGTTTTGTTCTTGCCCGTCGCTTGAGCAAATTCAACGACTTAGAAGCAGGTGTTGGCGGCGCTGTCGCGGTTCTTTCAGCACAAGTCGACGACATGACCCGGACACTGAAGGTCGCGCAACAGACAGCGGGGAAATCCACACAAAGGTTGGAAGCACTCACTCAACGTGCTGAAGGTGTTTCCAAACGTTTGGAACTGATGCTTGCCGCTATGCATGACTTGCCTGAAACTTCAGAAGTTGGTGTCGCCAATGCACAGGGGGAAGCTGCCGTGAGCGACCTGATGGCTGAAACATCGGCCCTCGCTTCTGATGACGCCGATCTAACTTCAGAAGCTGAAGAAGCCTTCGACGAAGAGTTTGTACAGGTAGCTTCAGAGGCTGACAGCAAAGAAAAACGGCGGCGTAAGGCCAAAAAGAAGGAAAAGCAGAAGGCAAAGCGCAAGGCTGCCAAAGAAGCGGCGTCAAAATCTTCCAGAAAGAAGAAATCTGCAAAACCTGAGCCTGAAGAATCTGCACCCAGCACGCCTGTCTTTACGCGCCACGTGGCCTAACCCGGAGCACTTTCGATGAAAAAGCCGCAAAAAGCCTCCCCTCCCCAAAATGCATCGCCCACGGTTCAACCTCGCGCAAAACCCAAAAAGAAGACCGCCAAAAAACGGGCAAGAGGCAGCCTGTTCATGATTGCCACATTTCTGATCGGCTCTGCGACGTTGCGGGTGGGTATCAGTGCCAACGAAGCCCTTGCGCGGGAAGAGCCACTTTTTGAAACGCCTGTGTCCGGAATGGTGGAACCTCAATCCTGCGAACCACCGGAGGAC
This sequence comes from Shimia sp. NS0008-38b, assembly GCF_040370365.1. Taxonomy (NCBI): domain Bacteria; kingdom Pseudomonadati; phylum Pseudomonadota; class Alphaproteobacteria; order Rhodobacterales; family Roseobacteraceae; genus Shimia; species Shimia sp. NS0008-38b. Next base: position 811,921 of record NZ_BAABWQ010000002.1, read on the forward strand.
TTACGCGAACTGATGGCGGTGTTTGAAGAACGCGAAACGCGCATCGAACGCCGTGAAGCAGAAATCAAAAAGCGTTTGAAAGCCCTTGATGTGGCCGATGAGGAAGTAAACCGAAAATTAGCAGCCCTCAAAGGTGCCGAAGAACGTCTCCGTTCCTTGATTGCTATGGCCGAAACAGCTGCAGAAGACGATGTGACACAGCTGACGCAAGTGTACGAAACCATGAAACCGAAAAGCGTTGCAGCTTTGTTTGAAGAAATGGACCCGACTTTTGCCGCTGGCTTCATCGCCCGGATGAAACCCGAAGCTGCCGCAGGTGTCATGGCGGGCATGAATCCGGAAGCAGCGTATTCGATCAGCGTTATTTTGGCCGGTCGGAACGCAAATACGCCCACGGAATGAGACATTGTTAACCCGCGTCCGATTAGTGTCGCTTGGGAACGCAAATAGGAGTTTGGATCCATGATCAGCATTATCGGTATTGCTGTTGTTTTCATCATGGTCTTGGGTGGATACGCCTTGTCTGGCGGTAGCCTCGGACCAATCATGAAAGCCCTACCATTTGAGATGATCATCATTGGCGGATCAGGCGTGGGTGCATTTTTGCTTTCCAACGACGGTGCATCAGTGAAACACACTCTCAAGGACCTAGGAAAAGTTTTCAAAGGCCCGAAATGGAAGCCGAAAGACTACAGCGACCTTCTTTGCCTACTTTTTGAGTTGATCAGGCTTGCAAGGAAAAACCCTGTGGCAATCGAAGAACACATCGAAAACCCAACGGAATCGTCTATTTTCCTGCGCTACCCTAGAATCCAAGCTGACAAAGAAGCGGTTAATCTTATTTCCGACACCATGCGCTCGGCGTCCATGAACTACGATGACCCCCATCAGGTTGAAGAGGTTTTGGAGAAACGAATCGAAGCCAGTTTTCATCATTCCATGCATTCACCGCATGCCCTCCAGTCCTTGGCCGATGCGCTCCCTGCTTTGGGAATTGTTGCGGCCGTTCTGGGCGTTATCAAAACCATGGGCTCTATCGATCAACCACCAGAAGTGTTGGGAAAAATGATCGGTGGGGCACTGGTGGGAACCTTCCTTGGGGTTTTTCTAGCCTATGGCTTGGTCGGGCCCTTTGCCGCAAAGATTAAGAGCATCGTCGAAGAAGACGCACACTTTTATCAACTTATCCGTGAAGTCTTGATTGCGAACCTGCACAACCACTCTCCGAATATCTGCATCGAAGTGGGGCGCCAAAACACCCCTGCGCATAACCGCCCACAATTTTCCGAACTGGAAGAAGCTCTGGCAGAAGTAAAAAAGGACGCCGCATGAGATCCCTTTTCCTGGCTCTACCCTTTGTTGCGGTTGCTGCATCGGCCCATGCTCAGGACGTGTTGTTTCGGTCCGGGGAGCACGAAGACTTTACGCGGCTGGTCGCAACTTTGCCGACACCCGACACAGAATGGACCATCACAAAAAGTGGTCACAATACCTATCAGATTCATATTGATGGCGATAACCTAAATATGCGCACCAATAGGATCTTTGATCGAATTCCTAGGACGCGCTTGTCGAGCGTTGAAACGCATTCTGAGAATGGAACTGTGGAGCTGACATTGTCTTGCGCCTGTCGGGTTGTTTCAATTCCATACAATGAGCGGTATGTGATTTTTGATATCCGCGAGGGGCAGCCAATTGAGCCAGAGGAAGTTCCGCAAATTCCTCTGTCATTTGGCGAAGCAGTGCCGTCCAATAGCGCAGAACGTATCTTTCGTTTTTCTGCATTGGAGGCGACAAAACCCGTTACTTTGGCGCCAATGCCAAAGGCTGAAGTCTCTCTCAAGCCTGATTTTTCTGGTCTTCTTGCACTCGAAAATTTTGTGACTCGTAATGTACAAGTGACAACGTTGCGGCAGGATTTGATCAAACAAGTAGATCGCGCGGCAACTCAGGATCTTCTCGAAGCGCAAACTGCACTAAGCGAGACAAGGCCGGCAAAAGAGCCTTCCCTAGAACTGGCATCAGTTGAACAATTCAAGACGCCTGGCGAGCCTGTTCTGAAGCGTGATCACGTCCCCCCTCAAGCAGCTAAAGGTTTGGAAGGGCAGGATCTCAACATTGTTGCATATAACGTCATCGATGAAGTTGGGCGTGACATAGCCGCGATCTTGAACGGCCAAATTCCTCGTGGAGGTTGCTTGCCGAATTCCGCCGTCAATATCGCCGACTGGAGCGGGACGGAATCTTTCTCCAAAGAGTTGGCTCGCTTGCGGAGAAAACTAGTCGGCGAATTTGATCGAACAAATGACGCCGCGCTTGTTGAACTTGCGAAACTCTATATTCACTACACGTTTGGTGCCGAAGCCCGTCAGGTTTTGGAGCTTCTACCCGACACCGGTGCAAATCAGATTCTGATGACAATGGCTCATCTTGTAGATGGCGACACACTGGACGATGCCGAAAACGCCTTTGCGCACCAAGGCCATTGCTCTGGACATGTTTCGCTTTGGGCAGCGTTGTCCGATCAGACGCTAACGGGCGACAGTGCCGCCTTGGGTGCAATGGATGCACTGGCAACTTTGCCACGCCATCTTCGCGAACATCTCGGTCCCAAACTCAGCAACAAATTTGTTGAACAAGGTAACACTGAGAGCGCGACTTTAGTACTGAACGCCATCGAACGTTCTAGCCCAAAGCTGGATGCGAGTTATGAATTCGCTCAAGCGACTTTGGACGCAGAGCTGGGCAATACCGAAGAAGCCGAACAAACACTTTCCGAGATCGCATCTCAGAATTCTGACATGGCAACGGTTGCTGTGGTTGAACTCATCAGTTCACACCTGAAGCAAGATTTACCGCCGTCGGCAGATACCATTTCTCTTGTTGGCGCGCTTGCGGTGGAACACAAAGCGGGGGCCATGGGACCTTCACTGCGTCGCGCCCATGCTTTGGCACGAATGTTGACTGGAGAGTTTGAACCTGCGTTCAACGTAGTCAAAGATATCGAAAAGCACGATGGTGTTGAAGCGTCAGCAGAAGTACGCGATTTGGTCGCTCAGGCCATGATTGAGAATGCAACCGATTTCGATGTTCTTAAGTCAACCCTAGATCAAAACCTTGCGGAACCGGGAAAGATCAAGCCTGATACAGCACTGATCCTAGCACACAAACTCTTTGACCTTGGCTTCGTGGGCGAGACACGTCGCCTGTTGCAAGCCGCCCAAAACGCACATGAAAACGATAAGAAGCGAATTCTTAAGGCCCGTGTGGCGCTCGCAGACTCGTTGCCCAGGCGCGCCGAGGCAGAGTTAATGGGCCTCGACACTCCGGAGGCTGACCGACTACGTGCTGAAGCGCGATCAAAAGCGGGTGACCATGAAGTTGCCGCACAGATTCTGACAAATTTGGGTGATCTTGCAAATGCGGAAACCGAAAGTTGGCTAGGCGGCAATCTGCAAGCTCTCGCAACTTCAGAAACAGAAGTTTATCGTCAAGCGTCCGAACTGTTTCGAAACGACGGAACAAGCACACCGTCGGGTGAAGAAACTGAAGCGCGGGTAACTCAGGGCATGTTAGAAAGCAACAGAAGCCTGCTTGAAGAAAGCTCCGAAAGCAGGGGGATTTTAGGCAACCTTTTGGATTGGCATAGTCTTTCCGATCCTTCGTCTTAACCACGCTTACTAAATGTAAAGGAACGACCGATAGCTTGGGCCTCGAACTGGGGCAGAAAGCTATCGGTATGAAAAAACAGAATGTTTTCAAAACATTATTGAGTTGCTCGTGCGACTCACTTCGGAACTATTTAACGCGTGCATTTCGCGTTGTCTCTGCGGTTATCTTTACAAACTCAGCATCTGCCAACACAAACAACGCGGGAACATGTGACCGCGTTGCGCGGATCGTAGCGAACGAAACCGGCGTACCTACAAATGTGTTGTTGGCTATCACCAGAACAGAAACCGGGCGCAACAAGAATGGTGTGCTTTCCCCTTGGCCTTGGACGGTTAACATGGACGGCAAAGGTGTTTGGTTCAACTCACAGCAAGAAGCGCTAAACTACGCTCTAAGCCATTTCAAAGCTGGTGCGCGTAGCTTTGATATCGGATGCTTTCAACTCAATTATCGTTGGCATGGACAACATTTCAACGACATTGCCCATATGTTTGATCCGACTTCAAACGCAAGATATGCAGCGGAGTTTTTGTCTAGCCTCTATGCTGAAACAACGAATTGGGATGATGCAGCGGCGGCATATCACTCTCGTACGCCCAAATACGCAGACAAATATAAGACACGCTTCAAACGGATCATGGCCAATCTGCCCGACGCTGGGTCGATGCCTTTGTCCTCACCGACACCGGCCAAACCCTTGTTGCGCACAGCAAAAGTTGAACACGTAAACAATTTCCCATTGCTACAACATGGTCAGAGCGCAGGTGCATTGGGCTCACTGGTCCCTCGTACTTCCGGTACGACGCGCCCGTTTTTGGGAAATGGAGGCTGATCCGTGACACCACAATCTCTTAAAGCACTGTTCAGCCCTACAATTTTGCTAGCTTTGGCGTTGATGGCAATCATTGTCATGATGATCCTGCCGATGCCTGCATGGGTGTTGGACATTGGTCTTGCCGCATCATTCGCGCTGGCAATCCTAATCTTTACAGTCACGTTGTTCATAGAGAGACCACTAGACTTCTCTGCTTTCCCCACCATCCTCTTGGCATCTTTGATGCTCCGCTTATCACTCAATGTGTCATCGACCAAATTGATCATCGGTCAGGGTCACACCGGAACAGGTGCGGCAGGGGACGTGATCGAAGGATTTGCGAATTTCGTCATGGGCGGAAGCGTCTTTTTGGGGTTGGTGGTGTTCTGTGTTTTGCTCATCGTAAACTTCATGGTGATCAACAAGGGCGCAACTCGAATGGCGGAGGTCGGGGCGCGCTTTGCTTTGGATGGTATGCCAGGCAAACAGCTCGCGATTGACAGTGATATGTCTGCGGGAGCAATTGATCACACCGAGGCCAAAGAGCGTCGCGAACGAGAACAGCAAGAAACCACATTCTTCGGTTCGCTTGATGGTGCTTCAAAGTTCGTAAAAGGTGACGCTGTTGCTGGTTTGTTGATCACATTGTTGAATCTGGTAATGGGACTGATAATGGGCGTCGCCGTACACGGCATGCCAATTGGTCAAGCCTTTGAAACATACACGATCTTGACCGTCGGAGATGGACTGGTAACTCAAATTCCTGCCGTGGTTATCTCAATCGCTTCCGCCTTGCTTTTGGCGCGTGGCGGCACCACCGGTTCTACAGATTTGACCTTAGTTAAACAGCTGGGCAAATATCCGCCAGCGATTGCAACGGTCGCAGTTCTAATGGTGCTTTTTGCTTTGGTTCCCGGCCTACCGTTTATTCCATTTATTGCGGGAGGTGGTGTTTTGGGTTCAGCTGCATACTTTTTGTATCGCAACAAAACCGACGAAGTCGAATTGCCAGAACTCGACGACGAACCAGTTCTCCCCAGAGACAAACCAATCGGCGACGTATTGGATTTGGATGACATCCACGTAGAGTTTGCCACAGATCTTGTAAATATGGTCCTGGATCCGGGCGCAGGTCTTGATGCGCGCATCACCAACATGCGGACACATGTGGCCTCGACCTTTGGTTTGATACTTCCAGAAATCCGACTGACTGACGAACCTTCTCTACCAAACGGCACATACACAATTCGCATCCAAGGTGTTGAGCAAGTTCGTGATCGGCTTGAGCCCGAAAAGGTTCTGGCATTGGCCGGTGACACACCAGAGGCACTGCCCACCGGAGAGGATGTATCCGAACCCGTTTATGGCGCGCCCGCGCGTTGGATCGAAAGCAAAGCCCAGGAACAGGCGTCCCTGTCTGGCATAACAATTGTTACGCCCGGCGAAGTACTGGCGACCCACCTTCTGGAAACCATCAAAACAAACTTTGGGCGTTTGTTGACCTTTAAAGCTCTGCGTCGAATACTGGACGAGATGGTCAACTTGTCGGATCCAAATCGCGCAGAAGCCAACCGCCGAATGATGGATGAATTCGTCCCAGACAAAGTGCCACTAGATCTCTTGCATCGAATCTTGCGCATGTTGCTGGACGAGCAAGTGTCCATCCGAAATGTCCCTCTAATCCTAGAAGCTATCGCGGAGGCACGACATGTGAGCGCACTCCCCGACGCAATCTGTGAGTATGTTCGCCAACGTCTTGGGTTTCAATTGATCTCAGATCTCAAACGAGAAGACGGCACAATTCCTCTCGTACAGCTGGCACCCGAATGGGAAGACACATTTGCGACGTATCAGGTAGACGGTGACGCTGGCAGCATGGACGTTGCCCTGCCGCCAGATGTTTTCAACGCTCTTGCTCAGTCTATTGCAGACCGAATGTCAGATGCTGGGAACAGTGGAATTTTTGCCGCGCTTGTGACATCGACACGTCGCCGTCGCTTTCTCCGTACGGTTCTTAGCGCCAAAGGAATTGCCAATCCCGTGTTGTCCTTTGAGGAAATCGGATTGGATGCTCGCCCGGCACTAGTTGGGGTTGTCGCCGCATGATGGAAAATGCGCTTACTGTATTGAACATGACGGAAGCTATGCTTTGGCATGGCTTCCTTGTGTTTTTGCGCATCGCTGCTGCAGTTTCAATTTTGCCGGCCTTTGGTGAAACCACGGTGCCACCCCGCATAAAAATCGGCATCGCATTGGCTTTTACCGTCATCGTAGCGCCTGCACTACCTACCTTTGAAACCGCTCAGCCAAGTTTTGAGGTGATTGCCAAATATACGCTCACCGAAGGTCTAAACGGGTTCCTGATTGGTATAGGGGTCAGAATGTTTGTCATGGCATTGCAAACCGCAGGTACGATTGCGGGGCAGTCCACATCCCTCGCCCAAATCTTTGGCGGCGCCTCAGGAGAGCCACTTCCGGCGATAGGTAATGTGTTGTCTCTCGCCGCTCTGGCACTGGCGGTAACAATGGGCCTACATGTCTATGTCGCGCGCTATTTCATCGGTTCATACATCTTGTTTCCGGCGGGCACTTTCCCAGTCGTAGAGATCATGACCGAATGGGGCGTTGCACAGGTTGCCTCTGCCTTTAGCCTAGCATTTAGATTGGCGGCTCCATTTATCATTATTTCCGCGATCTACAATCTAATGTTGGGCGTCATCAACCGTGCCATGCCGCAACTCATGGTTGCTTTTGTAGGTGCGCCCTTGATTACCGCTGGCGGTCTTTTCCTTTTGTTTCTTGTGGCGCCAGCACTGCTCACACTTTGGTGGAGCGCACTACAAGGTTTTATGATCAATCCAACTGAGGGCCTGCAATGAGTGGGCAGGAGGACGACAGCGAAAAGTCCTTTGAGCCGACACAGCACAAGCTGGATGAGGCACGGAAAAAGGGGGAGATCGCAAAGTCGATGGACGTTTCCGTCGCGGCTGGTTATCTGGGCCTCACCATCGCGTTTCTTACCGTAGGTGCTGGCACGATCAAGGCCGCAGGGAATGGCCTTATGGTTTTGCTCGATCAAGCTGAATCTCTCGCACCGCTGGTGTTTGAAGGCAACCCTTCAACGCCAATTGGCGGAATCCTCATGGAATCTCTTTGGGCTGTGACACCGTGGTTCGGGATCCCCATGATTGCTGTCATTTTGAGTGTGATCGCTCAAAACGCGTTTTTGTTTGTGCCTTCCAAAGTCGCTCCAAAGTTATCTCGAATCAATCCGTTGTCCAACGCGAAGAACAAATTTGGTCGCAGTGGTCTTTTCGAATTTGCGAAGAGTTTTGCCAAACTGGTGATCTACTCGGTGTGCTTAGGATTTTTTTTGAAGTTTCGGATGGCCGAAATGGCGTCGGCAATCCAACTGGATGCCATCATGGTGCCCGCGCTTCTTGGGCGACTCATGCTCGAGTTCTTGATGATTGTGATAGTGGTTGCAGCCTCCATTGCGACAGTGGACTATTTCTGGCAACGCGCCGAGCACATGCGCAAAAACATGATGACTCGCAAAGAAATGACCGATGAGCAAAAAGACTCTGAAGGCGACCCACACACGAAGCAGAAACGGCGCCAAAAGGGCCAAGAAATTGCAATGAACCAAATGCTCGCGGATGTGCCGGACGCGGATGTGGTAATCGTAAATCCTACGCATTATGCGGTAGCATTGAAGTGGACACGTATGCCAGGCGAAGCGCCCGTCTGTGTGGCAAAGGGTGTCGATGAAATAGCTGCGCGTATTCGAGAAACCGCACAGAGCTCAGCCGTTCCAATCCATCGAGACCCACCAACAGCACGAGCTTTGCATGCCATTGTTGAGATCGGTCAAGAAATTCCTCCGGATCAGTATCGCCCAGTGGCAGCAGCAATCCGATTTGCAGATGCGATGCGACAACGTGCGAAGGGCAAAGCATGAACAATGATCTAATCGAACTTAATGTCATCACGCAGGCGCGCTACCAGAAAGCTCAAGCTGCAATGCAGGCTTTACAGGCCGAAGAAAACAAACTGCGCGGCATGCTTGACGATCTGACGGCCCAGGAAAAGTCCGGGAGAGAAGTGATGCAAACCGACAAGACCCTGCAAATGACGGGAGGGGACCTCACTTGGAACAACTGGATCGGGCGAAATCGCAAGATCTTAAACCACCAGTTGGCAAACATTCTGGTTAGAAAAGAGATGGCCTTTAAAGATCTGCAAAGCCATTTCGGCAAGGCCGATGTCATGGAGACGCTACTAGATCACGCCGAAAACCAAAGACGGCAAAAACGCCAGCGCTCGCTCGTTAACAGTGTGATCGACACGAAATTGAGCTGCTTATGACACAGCACCCTGCCACTGAGTGGCAGGGTGCTGTGTCATAAGAGTTCTCGTGCCTCATTACTATTTAATTCCAAGATTTTTGGAGCGATGTTAGGACACGTCCTGACGTGTAATTTGCACGATCAATACGTCTGAGATCTCTTCGCCATAGACCTTCTGCGCGACCTCCACGAACATCTTACGAAGTGGGTCTAGTTTGCTTGAGTTCGTGAAAGCGCCATCAAACCCGCCAATATTAGCATGATCAAACATCGCCTGAAGCAAAGCGCCGCGAATGCGAGGTTCTGCTTGAAAAATCCGCTCGTTTTCACCGGCATCTGTTTCCAGTGTCAATGTGATCAAAATGAGCGAAGCAACAGCGTTGTCATTCACAACAGGGATGATGAACTGATCCACCAGTTCGACATACTCCCGCCCCTGTGGCGGCCCTTCTTCCTTATCTTCGTTGGCCTGCGAATTCGCATATGCCTTACCGTCCACTTCCATGCCATCTTCGGCAACTGGTAGAACGGGATCTGGCCGCAAAGCGAGACCAGCACCAACGCCGCCACCAAGCCCCAAAACCAGCAAAATGATCGGAAGTAGCTTTTTCATATCTCGCCTCGTTTAGAAAGGTAGCACAGCGTCGAGGACTTGCTGCCCCAAGCGTGGTTGTTGCATGTCAGAGATCTGTCCACGCCCGCCATAAGAAACGCGCGCAGAAGCAATCTTATCGAATGTAATTTCATTTTGCCGGGAGATGTCCTCAGATCGAACGAATCCTGAGACCAGCAATTCGCGAAGCTCGTAGTTTACCCGCAACTCTTGTGTCCCTTGAATGGCCAAAACACCGTTGGGAAGAACGTCAACGATGGTCGCTGCGACACGTAAAGTTAGTTTTTCACTGCGTTTGACGGATCCATCTCCACTGCTCGAGCTATTTGAGCTCAAATCAACCAGTGGATCGGTCGTTGCACCTTCGGGCAAACGGGTGTTCAAGCGCTGTGGCAAACCTGCAAGCTGAGGAATGCTCATACTTTCTGATCCGCTGCGGCTACGTTCGGTCTCGTTGTTGATTTGGGCCTTTTCATCCACTTCGATCACAACAGTTAGGATGTCACCACGGCCTGCAGCGCGACGGTCGCCAAGAAGCGACTGCTTATTGCGGCTCCAAAGTGAGGCGGTATCTGAACGACGTGACACACTTGCCTGTGTTGGCAATGGAGGGTTCATCATCGCGTAGTGTTCTTGGTTGTTTGTGGTGGGAGAAAAGCTCGGCGCTTTGCCTATATGGTCCGTGCGTGCGCAACCAGAAATGGCCAACGTCGACAGAAGAAAAATGGCATATAAAATTCGCACGGTTCTGTTCCTTTAGTTTGAGACCAAGACGCTGCCGTCCGGTAAGACTTTACCCGTTATCGTGGAGCGGGAGCTAAGGTTCATCACGCGAAGTGGTTCGCCCTCTCCTGCGCGGGCGAGCGAACGACCTTCGGTCTCGATAACCAAACCTGAAGTGTTGTACTTGAGGGTCACAATCTGATTGCGTTCCACCAAAGCGGGCGCTCCGACGTCGCTGAGGCGCACTGGGCGACCAGGATATATCGCTTTGCGCGCTTCCAGACCGATAACTGAGTTGAGGTCGCTGTGTACGCCCGCTACGTCGCCTCGTTTGAGGCCGACCGCACTTGGTTCGATTATCGAATTGGCACGAATTATTGCGGTGGCTACAACAATGTCTGCAGCAGCCGGCACAGCAAGCCATGTGGACAGCGCAAGAAGCAAAGCCTGTTTCATATCAACGAACCTGCGCCGTTGCGGCCATCATTTGATCCGCTGCGGTAATCACTTTAGCATTCATTTCGTAGCCTCGTTGTGCTTCGATCAATTCAGTTACTTCACGTACTGCATCAACGGAACTGTCCTCCAAGTACCCTTGGCGCAGTGTTCCCAAACCATCTTCACCTGGTGTAGAAATCACGGGTGCGCCGGACGCTTCAGTTTCGACAAACAGGTTGCCACCAATCGCTTCCAAACCTTTGGCGTTCGAGAAAGAAGCCAGAGTAAACTGGCCAAGCAGTTCGGCGTCTGGGGTATCGGCGAAATAGGCGTACACTTCGCCATCTCCATTGATGGAGATGCTGCGCGCATCGACTGGGATCGTGATCTCGGGGACGACGCTATAGCCATCTGAGGTTACAATAAGGCCATCCGCACTGCGCTTTAGACCACCGTCGCGCGAATACGCAGATTGGCCAGATGGAAGCGTAACCTCCAAATAGCCTTTACCCTCAATCGCCACATCCAAATCACCACCTGTATTGGACAGGGAACCCTGTTCTAGCTGAACAGTAATCGCAGAAGGCCTAACGCCCAAGCCAACTTGGACACCTGTTGGCAGGACAGAGCCATCTGCTGAGCTGATAGCTCCTGCCCGCGACACTTGCTGATAATGCAAATCCGCAAACTCAGCTCGGCGAGCATTGTATCCTGTGGTGGACATGTTTGCGAGGTTGTTGGAAATGGTTTCAACGCGCAGTTGCTGAGCGCTCATACCGGTGGCTGCAATCGTCAGGGCACGCATATCGTTGTCCTCTTACTTCACAAAGGTTTTAACCGCGTCGCGGATACGGCTGTGTTCGTTTTCAAGAAAAGTCTGACCCATCTCGTAAGCACGCTGTACGTGGATCATACGAGACATCTGCAGGATCGGATTCACATTGGAATTCTCCAAAAATCCTTGCAACACGCGACCCTCTTCGACAGGTTCCACCCCATCTGGAGCATCAAATAACACGCCAGTTTCACGCTTAAGATCCAGTGGATTGAGTGGCTTGTAGAGCCCAATCTGACCAATCGGCAAACCGTCAACGCTAAATGTTCCATCGGAGGCAACATCCACACCGGTCGCATCCGGAGGAATAAAGATCGGAGCGCCGCCACCATCCAAAACAAGATGCCCGTCCATATTCACCAGGTCACCATTTTCATTTGGTGTGAACGCACCGGCGCGGGTCAAACGATCCCCGTCTGGCGTTTGCACCATAAAGAATCCCGCGCCTTCGACAGCGAAGTCAAACGTACCGCCAGTGCGCTTCAGAGCGCCTTGTTCCATAGATGTGGTTTGCACGTTTGCGGTGGCCATGGAGATACTCTCTGTGCCCGGCGCCGATTTTATGAATTCGGAAAAGGTAATACCTCCAGCTCGATAGCCTGTGGTCGCAGCATTGGCGATGTTGTTCGCCAACACCGTCATTTCGCGCTTCAGTCCGGACTGACGAGTCAATGTTGTATAGCCGGCGTTGTCCATTTTAGCCTCCTGCGATCAGCGGGATGAGTTGGGATTGAAAGAACGACACAAGCGATTGGCTCATGAAGCCCATGGTCGCCCAGAACACGATGACGATCGAAAGCACCTTTGGCACAAACGTTAGGGTCATCTCCTGGATAGAAGTAAGCGCTTGAAATAGGCCAACCAATACACCCGAGATGAGCGCCACAGCCAGAATTGGTGTGGAAATCATCACCGCAACCCAAAGGCCTTGGCGCAAAGTGTCAAAGAAGATGGCCTCTTCAAACATCAGACCGGCATTCTCAGTATTTCCTGATAAGCTTCCACAACCTTGTTACGAACTGTGACAGCCGTTTCGACGGCCAATTCAGTCTGGGCAAGCGCTTGAACCAATGTGTGTGGGTCGGCTTTGCCGGTCATAGACTGCATCGACACCTGCTCGCTTTCTTGAAGCGTAGCAGCGAAGTCTTTTGCGAGGCCAAACAGAGCGTTGCCACTCTGTCCATTTTCGGCCGGTCCAGTTGCTGGTTTTGAGGCCGTGTATTTCTGTGCGGCCAGTACTGTGCGGACATCCATTCTGGGTCTCCTAGGTAAGATTTATCTGCGTAGTAGTTCCATAAGCGACGACGACATCTGGCGTGTCTGCTCGAACATTTTCAAATTCGCCTCGTAGCTGCGCTGTGCTTCGCGCGCATCGGCAATTTCGATAATCATGTCGACGTTTGAGCTTAAGTAGTTGCCAGTCGCATCAGCCATAGGGTGGCTGGGATCAAAGATTTTTGTTCCCTCGCTGCGATCCAGTTGCACCGGGCCAACCTGCACGCTTCCATTGCGTGTGTTGGTGTCGGCTTCAAACCGTACGGTTTTTCGCTGATATCCGGGGGTATCGGCGTTTGCGATGTTTTCCGAAACGTGGCGCAGGCGCGCAGCCTGGGCGCGCAATCCAGATGAGGTAACGCTTAGTGCGGATCCGAAATCACTCATTGATCAGGACTTTCTGTCTTAGCGTCCGAGCGCAGTGCGCAATACGGACAATGAAGATTTGTAAATGGCCATCGAGCGGTCGTGCTCACGTTTGATTTCGACCGCCTTGAGCATTTCCTCCTCCAACGAAACACTGTTTCCGTTTGGTGAGACTTCGGAGGTAGAAAGAGATTGTTTTAGGTCACCAGCTTGAAGGCCATGGCCATTGTGACCCGAACGTGTGGCGCGCATGTTTCCTGCAGCGCCATCGTTTCTGTAGATTTCTTTGAACGGAACAATATCCTGGGTTTTGTAACCCGGCGTATCCGCGTTTGCCATGTTCCGCGCCACCACGGCTTGGCGGGTGCCAGCGTGTTGGGCCATAGCGTGTGCAGTTTTAAAAACGTCCAATGATTTGAACATCGGGGCTTCTCCCTCGAATAACTTAAATCAAGGCTTAACCCTGATTCCTTTAGAAAGTGTTTCGTAGACAGCTTGGAGAAACCAATGAATGCTTTAGGGCTAGACAGTCTCGGCGCAGAACTCAAAAGAGTACGTTCTATCAAAGATATAGGGCGTGTATGCGCGGTCGAGGGGAACTTATTGCGTGTGCGCGGACTAAACAACGTCGCGCGAATCGGAGACCTGCTTGAAGTGCGCCTGCACGACGACAAAAGGGTCACGGGCGAAGTTATTCAACTGCACAGTGGCGATATCACCATGCTGCCGGATTCTGCACCTGATGGAATCTCGATTGGTGATAGGGTTGCGCGACTTGACCAAATTGGCATTGCGCCCGCGAATTCTTGGGTTGGCCGCATTATTGATCCCTATGGCAAACCACTGGACGGAAAGCCTCTTTTGCGCGGCCCCGAAGTCCGTCCGCTCAAGAATGCGCCACCGCCTCCGGCAGCACGGCGCGCACTTGGGGATAGACTAGAAACAGGTATGGCCGTGTTCAACACCATGCTGCCCATCGTCAAAGGCCAACGTATTGGTTTGTTTGCAGGTTCTGGCGTCGGGAAATCGAGCCTGATGGGCCAATTCGCCAAGCACATGACCGGTGACATTGCTGTGATTGCATTGATTGGTGAGCGCGGGCGTGAATTGCGGGAGTTTGTCGAGCATGTATTGGGCCCAGAAGGTATGGCGCGTTCGATTGTGATCGCTGCGACATCCGACCAATCACCGCTCGTACGCAGGCGTTGCGCGTTGGCAGCGATGACTGTCGCGGAACACTTTAGAGATCAGGGTAAGCATGTAATTTTTATGGCGGATTCCATCACTCGATTCGCAGAAGCCCATCGCGAAGTGGCCGTTGCCTCTGGAGAAATGCCAGCGCTGCGGGGATACCCACCGTCGACGTCTCACATGATCATGTCGCTCTGTGAGCGGGCCGGTCCTGGCTTGGAGGGGCAAGGCGATATCACGGGCATTTTTAGTGTCTTGGTGGCCGGCTCTGATATGGACGAACCCATTGCCGACATTCTGCGCGGGGTTTTGGACGGACATGTGGTTCTGGATCGCAAGATTGCTGAACGCGGGCGTTATCCCGCGGTGGATCTTCTGAGATCGGTTTCTCGGAGTTTGCCGCACTGTGCAACACAGCCAGAAAACGCAACAATTTCAGAAGCTCGCAGACTTCTGGGTGCCTACGAGCAATCTTCAACGATGATACGTGCGGGACTGTATTCCGCTGGATCAGACCCTGTTTTGGACGTGGCGATTAATGCCTGGCCCGAGCTGGACGCCTATCTCGGTGATGGCAATAGTCCGTCAATCGAGACCGCCTTTGCCAAGCTCACGCTGCTGCTGAGACGCTCCGGCGCACGCATATGATGCCAACAAAAAAGGCGCGTCCATACGGCGCGCCTTGGGGCAAAATCAACGTCGGTATTGCGTCTGTATTACGACTGTTTTGCGGAGGTTCTATATTGTGTGTGTTGGATCAGTACGACAACAAGGTTAAGGCGATCTGATTTGAGCTATAGGTCTGTGTATTGCTGATCTGAGACATCAGCAAATACCTCTGCACAATCTGATCACGCACCTCTTCGTTGGCGAACTGGCTGACCTCCCCGTCGCCTGTTATCCCCTCCATCCGGTCCCGGAAAGTTTCCAGCTGCAGATCAATATCCAACGTTCCGAAAGAGCTTGGAAGATTGAAAGTGGTTTCCATCACGCTGCGCAACGGCGGGGACCCCATAACGGTGTACCACATCGCGTTATCACTGGAGCCACTGGTGGCAATTTCCTCAAGCTCGCGCACGGCGTTCATTGCCAATCGCAAGGAGTCGTCTTGGTTGCCTACGGCGATTTCAAACTGACGTGTGGTGAAGTTCTCTTGGACGTCTTCGACAAACCCGGGCACCTTGTGCCATGGTCCGCCGATATCTCCGAATCCAAAATCTTCCGCCAGCTTCAAATAGCGCTTGTCCGCCAATCTGTTGGCGAGAGCATCATCTGCCTGAGACCCTTCCGACAGAATCTTGTTCATGAAGAAGGTATTGTTGATGTCGTCGTCCAGCCCGTAGGCCCCCAGCACCACAGTCATCAAACGGCGGTCGCTGGTCAGATCTTCGGCAGTTTCGACGTTGCCAATATTCTCGGCAAAATAGTCCAGATCACGACTGATCTCAGGAGACGCCTCAAACGCTTGGGTTTGCGTGTCCATCGTCCGTTGCAGAAAATTCCATGCAACGAGACCGCTGCCTGCGACGATGGGTTGGTAGGTCATTGACGTGCCACCGCCATAAGGCGATCCTCACGTGGCAACAAGGCACGCAAAGCCTTAAGACCCTGATAGTGTCGACCTTCTATAACAGCCTCAGTTGCCATTGCGATCTGGCGCCGACTGTCACTGTCAGTGAACACCTGGCTTAGGTCTTCGATGTGGCGTAACAAGGTGCGCTCGATTTCGGTTGCATCCGTGTCTCCCGACAAAACCAGCTGTAGCGAGTAGCAGGCACGACGTACGGGTGTGTTGGCTTCCTCAGGATGAATGGCATCCCGCAAACGTAGAATGTGGGCGTTTGGAGTCATAATCGACAAGCGCGAACGGCGATCACCGTTTTCAATTACCGCGCCATTGACCAGAACCCGCTCTTTTGGGCTTAGTTTGAGAACAAGACCGCTCATGCTGCTGCTGCTCCATTTCGAAGACCGCGCAAGATCGCGGCGTTTACTTCCAATAAGGGGCGCACGTTGGCGTCCCCCCTCAGCACTTTCGCGCTATGATGTTGGGTGAATTCTGCGAGATAGAAAATCTGGGCGCGCAACTCTTGCGGCAATCCGTTGTCGCCACTGGCAACGTCGGTGGCAAAGATGGTCCACATAGAACGATTTTCATGAAGGGCTTCCGCAAGTTGAGGGAACCCTCTCTTGCCCCGCTTGGCGGCTTCCTTGAGCTTAAATGTCACGCGTGCAACGACGTCGTATTCCATTTTACCCGGAGTTTTGGTGGGTGCGGCGGCCTTTTCGTAGGCACGATGCGCAAGCTTATTCGGAGTCATTTTGACCGCCTTCTGCTGCGAGACTAAAATTCTTTGGTCAGGAGAGGGGGCGCAGTTTTACCGCGCCCCCAAAAGTCCGAATTAACGGAACAGCGACAACAGCTGCTGTGGAGCCTGGTTGGCCATCGACAGCGACTGAGTTGCCAGCTGCTGCTGAACCTGAAGAGCCTGCAGACGAGCAGAAGTCTCTTCCATGTCGGCGTCAACCAGCGTACCGATACCGGACTTCAGAGCATCGGTCAGACCGGAGATGAAGTCAGATTGAGTTTCGATACGACCCTGAACGGAACCGAAGCTTGCTGCGGAGTCGATCGAAGTCTGGATCAGAGCTTCGATGTCAGCCAGAGCAGAGTCAGTGCCAGCCTGAGTTGTTACGTCGATGTTGGCCAGATCTTCCAGACCACCACCGATGGTGGCGTCGTTTTCAGAGCCGTCCAATGCCGAGCGAGTAAAGTCAGCAGCTACAGAAGCTGCACCAAAGGCTGCGCCGGTGTTGTTGGTTACTTCGATCTCGCCAGCGTTACCGCCTGCTGCGAAAGTGACGTCAAGACCGTCTTCTTCGGCTTGAGCATTCAACGCATCAACCATACCGGACACAACATCACCAAGTGTATCCCCATCACGGGAGATATAGTTGACGTCTGCTGTCAGAGCAATTGCACCGGATCCGCCGGAGTCAAAGCTAAAGGTCTGAGCTGCAGCGATACCGCCTGCGGTGTCTTCAGCAAAAGTTGCAAAAGTTGCAGTCGCACCATCAGCGAGAGCAGCAACGACTGCGCCACTGTTGACAGACGTTGTACCAGCGGCAGATGCGCCGGTGCCAAGGTCTTGCTTAGACACGTTAATGTCAGACGCAGTAACACCGTCTCCGGAACGGTCAAGAGAAGCCAGAACGTTGATGCTGCCGCTGCCTGCGGTAGAATCGGTGTTCTGCAGAAGGTTTTGGCCGTTAAACTGAGCCGCACCAACAATCGCACCAATCTGATCACGCATCGCTGCGATATCAGTTTGGATCTTGTCACGGTCAACGTTTTCTTCTTGCGCCGCGACGATCTTGCCTTTGATGTCGGTCAGCAGGTCGGTCACGCTTTCGGACGCTTGACGCGCCACGGAAACAGTGGACTGACCCAGAGACAGGCTTTCAGAGATACCTTTGAAACCTTTGACGTCCGCTTCCATCGTCTTAGAGATGGCCCAAACTGCTGCGTTGTCTTTGGCGGTTGCGACTTTTTTACCAGTCGAAATGGCGCCTTGAGTTTCAGACAGGCTGGAGTTTACGGATTTCAGGGTCTGCAGCGCAACCATTGCGCCGTTGTTAGTCAGAATGCTGGACATGGCATTTCCTATATGTGTCGAGACGCTTTTGCGTCGGGTTTGTATTTTGCGCCTTTTGAAAAGGCGCTCCTGAACGTCATTCTGACATGTACCGTCCGTTGGATTGGATCGGTGCCACCCTCTGTGGAGTGCGGGTTCAACATGCGGCGAGAAGTGCTAATGCTTTCCTAAACACGATCCGCGCAATAACTGGCATTTCACTAAAACTTGAGAGACCTAAATTTACGCTCTCTTTTCAACGCGTTGACCGGAGTTAAGCTGCACGGCCTCGCGTTGACCGGTGTTGTTGTAAGTTTCAAAGGACGTGCGCACGCGGCGCAGGGTTCCCATGCGCTCCGTTGTGGCGCGCAAACCGCGCTGTGCTGATTCCAGCAAAGCGTGATTGCGTGTGAAGACAGTGTGCAGCGGCGCAAAATCGTCGGCATCAAAGTCTTCTTCGTTTTGCTGCGCCTGTAGCTCTTCGAACAGACCTTCTTTGCGCTCTAGCAGATCAGGCAGCGCATCAAGCTTGCCATTGATGAGCGCTTCGCGCTCTTCCTCAAGCAAAGCATGCAGCGCATCAACCAGTGTGATTTCCGTGTCCTCAGACATTGGTGCGCTCCTTTAGGGCATTAAAGAACGCCTCAGACAGGCCAATGCCGCCCGCGTCGACCATCGCGCGGGCCTGTTCCTGACGTAGGAACGAGGAGAACTGTTCTTCTCCTGCGCCACCGCCGAAGGTTTCACGCGATTCGCCGAAACCGGCAGACTTCAGCATTTCTGCAAGAAACGTGGTTTCCAGTTCTTTCGCCGCTTCCCGCATGGCGTCTTCTTGCACAGTGGGGAGCGGTTGTATGGGCGGGGTGGCAGGTGCCACAGGGGCCGTGGTTGTGAGCATTTCTTGCCTCTCGGGTTGTGGATATTTTTCTGTTGTGACCGAGGACGGTAAAGAAGTGGTAAGGATAATCCCGTTAAAGGACTTGCAGTGGAAGAATTCCCGGAGGTCCTATGCTCAACCTGCCCCTTATCTCTTCGCAGCCCTCTTTGATGGAGCCGGCAGCGCCAAAGAAACCAACCGACTCTCGTCAGGAAAAATCCAATTTTTCTGATACTTACGATGCTATTGAGAGTGGCAACGATCGCCCTTCAGATGACGTGTCTGACACCCGCGATGCCACGGCTGACACCTCTGATCAGGATAGAACAGCCCCCGATTCGCCATCGGATCGCGATGGGTCCAGATCAGACAGCGATCGCGAACCCGAATCTCGGGAAGACGCGGATTTTGTCGCAACTGAGGTTGCGCAGACACCTGACGAGACCACCAGCCCTCTCGGCCGCCCCAACGAAGGGCGCGTGGCACCAGGCGATGATACAACGCTGCCCAATACTGCGCGGGTCGATGTGGACACGCCCAAAAAAGCCGCGCCCACAGGACCTGGTCCTGACATTCAGGACGACACTGTCAAAGGTATCAAACCGCAAGGTCCCGATATCCAAGATGTGATTGATCCACCGGACACCCCTCATCCGGGTGACGTAGAAACACTCGCTGTAGAGACACCAGAGGATCTTGATCCAATGCGTGTCGAAGTCCGCAGTCTGAACGGACGCGAGGGGCAAACACGTAGCCCGGTCGCGCAGTCCGTACTGGCGGCGCAAGCTCAAACCGCACAGAGCCAAGCCACCGCCGCACAGGGATCTGTTGCTCCAGCCACGACCGAGGAAGGTTCGGCTGGTCGCGCCGTCGATCAGGTGGAGGAGACCACCGCACCGAAAGCGGAAGCACCCTCAACACCGACCATTTCCACCACGCAACAAATGCAAGCCCGTGCGATCATGGAACAGGTTCAGGCCGGTGGACAGTCTGTGTTGTCCAAAGGAGCCGATGTTCAGGCCACCCAAGGCATGGACGTATCCGTGGCTGCGGTTGAGGACACACACACAAACACGCGAGGCTTGTTAAGTGCACAGGAGGCCGCGTCTCAGGCGCGCCTCAACAATAGCGCACCCAACCCCGCATATGTTGTACGCCAATTGGCGGATGCTGTGAAAATGTCTGATAAGAATCTTATCGAATTGGCTATGGATCCGCCTGAATTGGGCAAAGTTCGGATGTCTATGTCGGAGACCTCAGGCGTCATGACAGTGACCATCGCAGCCGAAAATCAAGCCACCACCGAATTGATGCGTCGCCATATCGACATGCTGCGCAAAGATTTCATGGAACTCGGATATGAGAGTGTCAGTTTTTCCTTTGAGCAAAACGGCAGCGATTCTTCCCAAGACCAAGCCCAATCTGGTGACGGGTTTGGCAGCGGTAACGGGTCCGGTCAAGATCGAGGTGATGGCACTTTGCTTGGTGAGCTGGCCTCTGTGACCACGCAGAATGGCCGCACCCAATCCCTTCCCGATACAGGTCTTGATATCAGACTCTAGGAGAGTTCAATGACAACCGTTTCCCCAACATCAACAGCAGCAGCTCAGCAGAACAATACTGCCGCGGCGGCCACTGGCACACAAGGCAACGAGGCACTGGCTTCGGATTTCGAGACGTTCTTGCACATGTTGTCTGTACAGATGCAGAACCAAGACCCGCTGAATCCAACCGATTCCACCGAGTTTGCTTCGCAACTTGCGCAGTTCTCTACAGTAGAGCAACAGACCCTAACCAACACCCTTTTGACCAATCTTGGCACGCAGATGGGCGCCATGGGACTTAGCAATCTCGCCACTTGGGTAGGTATGGAAGCACGTGTGACCGCGCCGGGCAACTTTACGGGCGATCCCATCGAAGTGGTGCCGAACGCGAACGCATTGGCGAACTCGGCGTTCCTGGTCGTGAAGGATGACAGCGGCGCCGAGGTGCAGCGTTTTGCGATTGACCCGTCAGATACCTCGGTTGACTGGGCCGGGATAGACGATGCAGGAAATCCATTCCCACATGGGCTCTATACCTTTGAAACAGAGAGTTACTCAAACGGCGATCTGATGGATACGGTGTATGGAGACGTTTATGTGCGCGTTACAGAAGCACGCACGGGCACTGATGGCGTGACTTTGATTGCGCCCGGTGGGATTGAGTTCACATCTGACAAAGTTCTGTCACTGCGCCAACCGACCTGATCCTTGATTATGAGGCCATGGTGAACTAGCGTCGCGGCGCTCTGCTTAAGGACCGCCGCGCTGATCGATTTGCCTCCCTCTCCACCAGAGCCCGTGCTTGTGGCTCTGGAACAAGCTCTGCCAGAGCAAACGCCATGTCAGGGTTGGCACCCGTTGACTGGAGGGCGTACAAACGCCGCTTGGCGCGGCGAATGCGAAAACGGCGATGACATAGTACTCAAGCTCTATGCCGGGGCTGCGCTCAACCCATTGTTCCCCAACAATCCCGGTGCCGAAGCTGCTTTGTTGCAGTTTTTGGAGCGTCGCCGGATGGTGCCCGCGTTTCTCGCCAGTTTTGACACGCTTGCAGGCCGCTGCAACGTCTACACCCATGTTCCCGGCACCACGTGGCAACGGGACACACCCACGGTGGCACGTTTGATGCGCCGTCTGCATGTGCTCGACCGTCCCGATGGGCTGCGACAAGTCGCCGATGGCTCTGCAGCTTTGCTGGAACAAATACTCGGAATCGTCGGAAAATGTGGTGTGATGCCCGATTTTCTGTCTCACCTGCCCCGCGCCGCCGTATTGCCAAGTGGCGCCTCAGCCCTTTTGCACAGCGACATCGTACCCGGAAACCTCATCGAGAATGACGATGGCCTACACCTGATTGATTGGCAATGTCCCGCTGTAGGGGACCCTTGTGAGGACATTGCGGTGTTTTTATCTCCTGCGATGCAGCAGGTTTACCGCGGCAATCCGTTGTCTGAGCAGGAGATCGCGGCGTTTTTGATCGCCTATGATGATGCGAAGGTGGCCGCACGGTACAAGGCGCTCGCACCGTTTTACCACGCCCGAATGGCAGCCTATTGCCTCTGGCAATTTGAGAATGGACGTCAGGACTACGGGACAGGGCTACGACTTGAGGTTGCCGCGCTTCAGAGATCTTTGAGACCGTAGAGCAGATAGGCGGGATACATCAGCAAGCGACGGTAGCGCCCCAATGGGAAGCGCCCGGTCGTGGCGCGCAGAATGTCTGGGTGCAACAGATCAGAGGCACCGAGAATGTCCTGTGCAATCAGGGCGCCAGCATAGCTGCCCATGGCGACGCCATTGCCGTGATATGCAAACCCGGCATAGAGATTCTCCGCGCCCGGCACCGCACCGGCAAAGGGTGACATCTTTCGGTTGTAGCACACAAAACCTGACCAATGATGGGTTGCCTCAACGTTGGCCCAGGCCGGGAACATTTTGGCAAATTCGCGCCGGATTTGACGTCGGATGTGATCATCCGCACGTTTGTGGGTCGCGAGTCCCCCCCGCATGCCAAACAGGAACCGGCCGTCTGGCATCAGGCGGAAATAATGCAACAGGTTTCGGCTGTCATAGGCCATCTGTGCCGAGGTCCACCCCTGATCAGCTTGCTCCGCTTGGGTGATCGGGCGGGTGACCATAATGCTGGATTGCGCCGGCAGGTAGCGCCCAGCCATCCACGCTGGGATATGTTCGCTGGAATATCCATTGGTTGCCACAATCAACGTCTTGGCAATGATCCGGCCTTTCGGGGTGTGGACATGCCAGTGACCATCTATGTGTTCGGTTTGTGTGACAGGGGTATCTCCGTAGATCACAGCGCCTGCGGTCTCACAGGATTGGGCCAAGTTAGAGACATATTTGGCCGGGTTGAGCGCAAATCCAATAGGCTTTGTAAGAGCCCCATGGAAAGCGCCGCCGAAGCCATGTTCTGACAATTCTTCTTTGCGAAGCACCTCTATGGGCACGCCATAGGTGGCAGAGAGATCGCGCGCCGCTGGGGCGAATTTTTCCGCAATCTTAGGCGTGTGTGCCAGAAGAGTTTCGCCGTTGCTGTGGCGGTCAACCTGCCAGTTCCCATCATCAATTAACCGATCAACATAATCCACAGCGGACCGCTCCGCCTGAACGTAGTCGGATAAAGCCGGCAGGCCAAAGCGTTTCTGAAGGCTCGGGTAAGAGGCGCCAGATCCGCCCAGACAGCAAAAGCCGCCATTGCGCCCGGAGGACCCCCAGCCAACCTGTTTGGCGTCCAGGACAGCCACACCAGTACCAGCCTGTGCAAGAGACAGCGCGGCGTTCAGCCCAGTGAAACCTGCACCGATGATGGCAACGTCGGTCTTGATGTCCTTTTCCAACGCAGAACGTGTCGGAACAGAGACTGTTTCAGCCCAAAAGCTATCTTTAATTGGGCCATCGCCATAGACAAAGTCATTGCAAATACGGGTCATGACAACTTCGCCGCTTCTGCCTCTTCGCGGCGTTGGCGCACCACATTGCGTTTGCTTATCACTGACGCAGTGATCACCCCGACTGCAACAATGACAATCATAATGGTCGAAAGAGCGTTGATTTCCGGACTGACACCCAGACGCACCGATGACCAGATTTTCATCGGCAACGTGGTGGCGGATGGTCCAGAGGTAAAGGAAGCAATCACCAGATCATCCAGCGACAGTGTAAACGCCAACAGCCAGCCGGAAATCACCGCGGGCGCGATAATCGGCAATGTCACCAACCGGAATGCCTCAAAGGGCGAACAGCCAAGATCCAGCGCAGCCTCTTCAAGTGACTGATCAAAACTGACCAACCGCGAACTGACCACCACCGACACGTAGCACATCGCAAATGTGGTATGTGCCAGCACAATGGTGAACACGCCGCGGTCCATGCCGAGACTGATAAACAACAGCAACAGCGACAGGCCAGTGATGACTTCGGGCATGACCATCGGTGCGTAGATCATGCCGGAAAATGCCGTGCGGCCCCGGAAACGCCCAGCGCGAACCATGACGATGGCGGCCATAGTGCCCAGCACAGTCGCCAGCGAAGAACTGATGAAACCCACTTTTAGTGTCACCCATGCGGCATCCAGAAATGCGGTATTCGCAAGCAGCTCGCCGTACCACTTTGTGCTGAATCCGGCCCAAACGGTGACAAGTTTGCTTTCATTGAAGCTGTAGATCATCAAGATGACCATAGGCAGATATAGGAAGGCGAAACCAAGCGAGAGCGAGGTCGCGTTAAACCATGTCATCCGTCTCATTGCTCAGCCTCGCGCTGTTTTTGCTCGTTGCGTTGAAACAGAACGATGGGGATAATCAAGATCAGCAAGAGCACCACAGCGACGGCGCTGGCCACCGGCCAATCGCGATTAGAGAAGAACTCCTCCCAAAGCACCTTACCAATCATCAGCGTCCTTGAACCGCCCAAGAGCGAGGGGATGACAAATTCACCGATGGTGGGAATAAAGACCAAGAAACTGCCTGCGATGATGCCTTGTTTAGACAGCGGCATGGTGACCAGCCAGAACGCTGAGAGCCGTGAACATCCCAAATCTTCCGCTGCTTCCAAAAGGCTAATATCAAGCCTTTCCAGAGAGGCGTAGATCGGCAGGATCATGAACGGCAAGTAAGTGTACACGATGCCAATGTAGACTGCGATGTTGGTGTTGAGGATCACCAGTGGATCGCTGATGAGACCGGTCCAGATCAGGAGTTGGTTGAGATAACCCTCTTGGCTCAAGATACCCATCCACGAATAGACGCGGATTAGAAAGCTGGTCCAGAACGGCAAGATGATCAGCATAAACAACATGGCGCGCCACTCTTCGGGGGCGCGGGCCATGCCGTAGGCAATTGGATAGCCTACCAACAGCGTGAGTACGGTCGATATCACCGCAATTTTGAGGCTTGAGAGATAGGCTTTCCAATACAGCGCATCCTCGGTCAGCCAAATGTAGTTTTCCAGATCCAGCGCCGCAAAGAAGGATTTGAACCCTGACCAACCTTCGCTGAGATCGAGCGTAGGCGCGTAAGGTGGAATGGCAATCGCTGCATCCGAAAGCGAAATTTTGAATACAATGAGGAAAGGCACAATGAACAGTGCCAGCAACCAGAGAAACGGGATGGCTATCAGCAGACGACGCATCCCTCAGCGCTCCAAAAACACGCCAGCAGTGGCGGTCCAACTGAGCCACACCGGATCTTCCCAAGTGAACGCGCGGCGAGAAATACGCCGGTTGTTGGCGGTTTGTGCCTTGATCACTTGGCCTCCGGCCAGCTCCACATGATAGGTTGAGATATTGCCGAGATAGGCAATATCAAGCACTTTTCCCTGCACTGCATTTGCTGCATCTGTCGGCTTTTCAGCTGAAATAGAGACCTTTTCAGGTCGAATAGCGTAGTGCACCTCGGTGCCTTTGGTGATCCCTTCCAAACCGGTGCCGTGGATCGCGGGTTGACCTTCAGCCCAGTGCATTTGCACCGTGTCACCTTTCGGGTCGGCTTTGCCGCGCATCAAGTTCACCTCGCCGATGAAGTCTGCCACATAGGTGGAGTTCGGCGCCTCGTAGATCACGTCAGGGGTAGAAACCTGAATGATCTTGCCGTGATCCATCACCGCAACGCGGCTGGCGACCGTCATGGCCTCTTCTTGATCGTGGGTTACAATCACAAAAGTTGTGCCGGTCTTCTCCTGAATGTCCATCAGCTCAAACTGGGTGTCTTGGCGCAGTTTCTTATCCAACGCGCCAAGCGGCTCATCCAGCAGCAACAATTTGGGCGCTTTGGCCAAGGATCGCGCCAGCGCGACACGTTGGCGTTGGCCACCGGACACTTGATGGGGCTTGCGACGGGCAAATGTCTCCATCCGGGTCAAGCGCAGCATCTCGTCTACGCGTTGAGCAATCTGATCTTTGGGCAGGTTGTCGCGTTTGAGTCCAAAGGCAATGTTGTCCCAGATTGAGAGATGCGGAAACAGCGCGTAGGATTGGAACATCATGTTCACAGCGCGTTTGTTGGGTGGGATAGGCGCAATGTTCTGCCCAGCAAGCAGGATGTTGCCTTCGGTAGGGTTTTCAAATCCCGCCAGCATGCGCATCATGGTGGTCTTTCCACAGCCCGAAGGCCCCAAGAGCGCAAAGAATTCACGCTCAAAGATATCGACAGTCAGATTGTCGATGGCGGTAAAATCGCCAAAACGTTTGGTCACATTCTGAAACTGGATCAAGGGTTTTGCGTTGGGATCTTCCCAAGGGGCAAACGCATCAAGCGCCATGGCGGTCTCCGGGGGGTGTCAGTGGCAAGACGAGGGCCCGCGCAATTTTTGCGCGAGCCCGGTGTTGTCGCGGCTTAGGTGCCGGATTTGATTTTGGTCCACATACGGGTGACCACGCGCTGTACCTTTGGAGGGTAAGGCGAGGTTGTGTAGAGGTTTTCCAAAGTCGCTTCATCCGGATAGATCGCAGGATCACCGATCACATCTTCTTCCAACATCGGTTGGGAGGCTTTGTTGCCGTTGGCATAATAAACGTAGTTAGACGCATCCGCCATGTTCTGCGCATCCATGATGAAGTTCAGGAACGTGTGTGCGGCTTCCGAATTAGGGGCGTCAACTGGAATGGCCATTTGGTCAAACCACATAAGCGCACCCTCGGATGGGGCGTTGTAGGCGATTTCCACTCCGTTCTCCGCTTCCCATGCACGGTCACGCGCCTGAAGAATGTCACCGGACCACCCCACGGCCACGCAGATGTCGCCATTTGCCAGACCGTTGATGTACTCAGAGCTGTGGAATTTCTGAATGTGAGGCGCAATCGCGGTGAACAGGGGTTCTGCTTTGGCGATCACTTTTGGATCGTGGCTATCAGGGTCTTCGCCCAGATAGGCCAACGCAGCTGGGATCATTTCATCTGGAGCATCCAGAACATGCACGCCACAGGACGCCAGTTTTTCCATGTTTGCGGGATCAAAGATCAATTCCAAAGAGCCAATAGGTGCATCTGCGCCGAGCACTTCTTGCACCTTACCAACGTTCACGCCAATGCCGGTGGTCCCCCACATATAGTTGATGGAGTATTCATTGCCGGGGTCGTAGCTCTCGGTGCGGGCTTCGATCACATCCCACATGTTGCCCGCATTGGTCAGCTTGGATTTGTCGAGCTTCTGAAACGCACCAGCTGAAATTTGGCGCTGCAGGAACGTGCCTGATGGCACAACAACGTCGTAGCCGGAATTACCTGCGAGCATTTTGGTTTCCAAAACGTCATTGCTATCGAACACGTCATAAATGAGCTTGATGCCAGTCTCTTCTTCAAATTTGGCCAGAAGCGCTTCGTCGATGTAGTCGGACCAATTGTACACGCGCACTTCGTCGGCAGCAGCAGCCGTTGCGCCCAGCGCCAGAGTGGCGGCCAGCGTGATGAAGGATGTCTTCATAATATTCTCCCGTTGGATGCCGGGCTGTGTCCCGGTCAAATTCTGTGAGATTAATTTGATCAAGTTTTTGCGTTATGGCAACATACTTGTGCATTTTGCCCGCCGCTGTAGGTTCAGACACATCACTTCGGGCATGGGATTGCACAAATGGAAGGCACTGGTAATTTGGCACAAGGGTTTGAACAAAGCGATGAAAACGCGCCACGCGTGCCGGTGCATCAACAAGTCTATGCCCAACTGAGAGACGCGGTTCTTTTTGGGGAGCTTGCACCAGGACAGGCGGTGACCATCCAGGGCCTGATCAAGCGCACAGGTGCAGGCATGACACCCATTCGCGAGGCGATTCGCCGCTTGACCAGTGAGGGTGCGCTGGAATTTCAAGGCAACCGCCGGGTGGTTGTCCCTCTGTTGACTTTGGATACCATAGACGACCTTATTTTCCTCAGAGAATCTGTGGAAACGCGGCTAGCCGAGCGCGCGGCTTCCCGCGTAACCGAAGCGCAGATTGCGCGGTTAGAAGCGATTGATGCACGCCTGGACGATGCGATCACACGGGGGGATGTCCCCGCGTACCTGCGTCGAAACTACGACTTTCATGCGTTGCTCTACGGGGCGGCTCAAGCCCCGATTCTCTTGGATGTAGCCGACAGTGTTTGGCTGCGCTTTGGGCCATCAATGCGCGTTGTATGTGGTCGTATGGGAACCCAAAACCTTCCGGACAATCACAAAACCGCTTTGGCCGCTTTGCGCGCTCAAGACACAGATGCGGCCGCCGAAGCCATGCGCGAAGACGTGGTTCAGGGCATGGAACAGATCCGCGCGGCGATGTTGGATGGAACTGGTTTCAGCGACGTGATTGACTAATCAAAATTTGATCATATTTTTGGAAGAGATATTCGGGGCCGTGTGCATTACCTGCGCCCCGCCCTTTTTGCTCTGCGAGGTTTGCCATGAACGCGATCACCAACCATCTGCCCACAGCGGAACTTCAGGCGCTGGATGTGGCGCATCATATGCACCCGTTTTCCACTCAGAATGAGTTCAATGAGACCGGTGCGCGGGTGATCACACAGGCCAAAGGTGTGACGCTGACAGACAGTGAAGGCAACCAGATCTTGGATGCGATGGCGGGCCTTTGGTGTGTAAACATTGGCTATGGTCGCGAAGAGTTGGCTGACGTGGCTGCGCGGCAGATGCGCGAACTTCCGTACTACAACACGTTCTTCAAGACCACTCATGTGCCGGTGATTGCTTTGTCGGCAAAGCTGGCGGAGTTGGCACCAGGTGATTTGAATCACGTGTTTTATGCTGGGTCGGGCTCTGAGGCCAATGACACCAATCTGCGCTTGGTCCGACACTACTGGTCGGCCAAAGGCAAACCCAGCAAAACCGTTTTTATCAGCCGCAAGAACGCCTATCACGGGTCCACAGTGGCAGGCGCAAGTTTGGGTGGCATGGTGCCCATGCACCAACAAGGCAGCCTGCCAATCCCTGACATTCACCACATCAACCAGCCAAATTGGTGGTCTGAGGGCGGTGACTTATCGCCCGAAGAGTTTGGCCTGCAGCGCGCAAAGGAGCTGGAGGAAGCCATTCTTGAATTAGGTGAGGACCGTGTGGCCGCCTTCATTGCCGAGCCCATTCAAGGTGCAGGTGGCGTGATCGTCCCCCCCGAGACCTACTGGCCAGAAATTCAGCGAATCTGTGACAAATACGAGATCCTGCTGATCGCCGACGAAGTGATTTGTGGATTTGGACGCACCGGCAACTGGTTTGGCAGCCAAACCGTGGGCATCAAGCCGCACATCATGTCGATCGCCAAAGGTCTGTCGTCAGGCTACGCGCCAATTGGTGGCTCCATAGTGTGCGATGAGGTGGCCGAAGTTGTCGGCGCAACCGAATTCAACCACGGCTACACATATTCGGGTCATCCCGTATCCTGCGCAGTCGCATTGGAGAACCTGCGCATTCTGGAAGAAGAGCAAGTCATTGAGCATGTTCGCGATAACGTGGCCCCATATCTGAAAACCAAATGGGAAGCCCTGACCAACCATCCTCTGGTCGGTGAAGCGAAAATTGTTGGCATGATGGGCTCAATCGCGCTGACGCCCAACAAAACGACCCGTGCCGCCTTTGCAGCAGAGACCGGGACAGTGGGTTATAAATGCCGTGAGCATTGTTTCAGCAACAACTTGGTGATGCGTCATGTAGGCGACAGGATGATTATTTCGCCTCCTTTGGTAATGACTCGCGATGAGGTCGATGTGTTGATTGATCGCGCAACCCGCGCACTTGATCAAACATTTGATCAGGTTAAAGCAGAGGGTCTTTACAAGTAGATCGCCAATAGTTTGTGCAAACTCGATGCTTCGAGCGGCAATGCTGCTCGAAGCAATTTCTTTTTTTCAGATCGAGTACACTTGCAACATTTCATTTCAAAACAGAAAATTGCCGCAAGGAATTGCGCATTTCAGAGCCCATTCTCTGCTATTTTCGCAAGAAATCGACCGTTCTGATGTTTAGCATGACGAAAAAAAGACACGAAGCGTCGCAATTGGCTATCGGAAAAAATCAAGGCTTGCCAAACTTTCCCTTAGGAAATGCGGGTTGCGCTTCTCAACACAGGTGTGGTTACACTTGGAACAGATGAGCAGAGAAAATCTGCCGACAGAAAACACAGGGAGCCGATTTTGGCTGATAGTGCATCTAACGACGCGTTTGTCGAGTTCGACCGCGTTCAGAAGAGCTATGACGGTGAGACACTCGTCGTCAAAGACTTGAACCTAAGCCTGCCGAAAGGTGAGTTTCTGACCATGCTGGGGCCATCAGGGTCCGGCAAGACCACATGCCTAATGATGTTGGCCGGTTTTGAAACTGCGACACACGGCGACATTCGCCTCGGCGGCACATCGATCAACAACATTCCACCGCACAAACGCGGCATCGGTATGGTGTTCCAAAATTACGCGCTGTTCCCCCACATGACGATTGCGGAGAACCTGAGCTTTCCTCTGGAAGTGCGCAAAATGGGCAAAACCGACCGTGAAGCGAAAATCAAACGGGCACTGGACATGGTGGAAATGGGGGCCTTTGGCGGCCGCCGCCCCGCCCAACTGTCTGGTGGACAACAGCAGCGAATCGCACTGGCGCGGGCACTGGTGTTTGAGCCCGAGCTTGTGCTTATGGACGAACCGCTCGGTGCGCTGGACAAACAACTGCGTGAAAAGATGCAGTTTGAGATCACCAACCTGGCTCATAATTTGGGCATCACCACAGTATACGTGACCCACGACCAGACCGAAGCGCTTACCATGTCGGACCGCGTGGCGGTGTTTGACGATGGCCGCATTCAACAACTGGACGCGCCAGACACACTCTACGAAGAACCGCAAAACAGTTTTGTGGCGCAGTTCATCGGCGAGAACAACACACTGGAAGGCACCGTAAAAGAGATCAACAACGGTCGTGCTCTGGTGCAGCTTGATGGTGGTGAAGTGATCGACTGCAACCCGGTACATGAAAGTGTGAAGCCGGGCGCGCGGACACGGGTTTCAATTCGCCCAGAGCGGGTCGAGTACAACAAAGACCGTATTCAAGAAGGTGCCCACACTCTGAAAGCAGAAGTGAAAGAGTTCATCTACATGGGTGACATCTTCCGCACGCGACTTTCGGTGGCAGGCAACGACGAGTTCGTAATCAAAACACGGAACGCGCCGGATGTGGACCGCCTGACGCCAGGTCAGCAGATTGAAATCGGTTGGCTTCCAGAAGATTGCCGCGCGTTGGAGGCCTGACAAAGGCTTGTGTGCATGAACCGGGCCGAAGATCCGGAACAACAAACAAAAAGACTATAAAATTCAACAAGGAGTGTATCCAATGAAAACCAAGCTGACAGCTCTTGCCGTCACAACTGCTCTGGTGGCACCAGCCGCTATGGCACAGGAAATGACCATCGTATCTTGGGGTGGCGCGTATTCCAAATCGCAACTCAAAGCGTATCACGAGCCCTATTCTGCGAAATCTGGCGTTAGCATCATCAACGATGACAGCTCCGCCGAAGCCGTGGCCAAGCTGCGCGCGATGAACGAAGCTGGCAACGTGACATGGGACGTTGTGGATGTTGTTGCTGCTGATGCGATCCGTCTTTGCGACGAAGGTCTGGCAATGGAAATCGATCCAGACACCATGCTTGCAGCCGCACCTGATGGCACCTCTGCCGCGGATGACTTTGGCGACCTGTTGGTCTCTGAGTGCTTCATCCCTCAGATCGTGTATTCCACCACATTCGGTTACCGCACCGACTTGGTTGGCGACACGGCTCCAACCGAAATTTGCGCCGTATTTGACACAGATGCATATCCTGGCAAGCGTTCGCTGGAAAAGCGCCCAATCAACAACATGGAATGGGCTCTGCTGTGTGACGGTGTTGCAAAAGACGATGTGTATGACGTTCTGGCCACTCCAGAAGGTCAAGATCAGGCACTGGCCAAACTCGACACCATCAAAGACGACGTGATCTGGTGGTCTGCTGGTGCTGACACACCGCAGCTTCTGGCCGATGGCGAAGTTATCATGGGTTCGACCTACAATGGTCGCCTGTTCTCTGTAATCGAAGAGCAGAAACAGCCGGTTGCCATGCTGTGGGACGCACAAGTGTTTGACCTTGACGGTTGGATCATCCCAGCAGGTCTGTCTGATGAGCGCAAAGCACAAGCTCTGGACTACATCATGTTCGCAACAGACACACAGCGTCTGGCCGATCAAGCGAAATACATCTCTTATGGTCCAGCACGTGCATCTTCTGCACCTCTGGTTGGTCAGCACGCCGAATTGGGTATCGATATGGCTCCACACATGCCAACCGATCCAAACAATGCGAAGAACACGTTCCTCTACAACTACGAGTTCTGGGCTGACTACCGTGACGACATCGACGCCAAATTCCAGGCGTGGCTGGCGAAATAAGTTCGCTTAAAGAATTGGAGTGGGGCCGCATGATGGCGGGCCCACTCCCCGCACGAAAAGATCAGGCGCATCTGAAGCCTGACACGTGAAACACAACGGGGACATTATGACCGACGCCACTTCCCAAAGCGGGCCGATGCTTGCCGCAGACGGCACACCACTGAAGAAGAGCCTCGCGCGCGCCCTTCGGCTGCAAAAAACGCGAGCGCTGCTGCTGATTGCACCGCTTCTTGTCTTTGTCCTCATCTCTTTTGTTATCCCAATCGGTTCGATGCTGTTCCGTTCCGTCGAGAACGGCATCGTGGTGGAAACTCTGCCGCTGACAGTTGCTGAGCTGGAAAACTGGGATGCCTCAACCGGCGAGTTGCCAGATGAGCCTCTCTACGCCGCTTTTGTTGCTGACATGGTGGTCGCGATTGAGGCCAAGAAACACACGCGTCTTGGTAGCCGTCTGAACTATGAACAGACCGGCATGTCGTCGCTGTTCCGGAAATCCGGTCGCCAGATCAAACGGATAGATCCGGCAACCGATGGCCCGTTTAAAGAAAAGCTGATTGATGTCGACAAGAAGTGGGGTGACCCGCAGACTTGGGCGGTTATCAAAGCGCACTCCGTAACCATTACAAATGGTTACTTTCTCAATGCCATCGACATGCAACGCACGCCCGACGGGGCTGCTGCTCAGCCAGAAGACAAGCGTATTCTGATCAAACTCTTTCAGCGCACGCTGATCATGTCGATGATGATCACTGTCAGCTGTATCATGCTGGGTTATCCCGTGGCTTGGTTGCTGGCAAACTTACCTGCGCGTACAGCCAACGTTCTGATGATATTGGTTCTGCTGCCGTTCTGGACCTCGCTTTTGGTGCGCACCTCGGCGTGGAAGGTGATGCTGCAACAACAAGGCGTGATCAACGAAGTCCTCGTGTGGATCGGGCTTGTTGCAGATGATGCACGGCTTGTGATGATCAACAACCAGTTCGGCACTGTTGTGGCGATGACCCATATCCTGCTGCCGTTTATGATCCTGCCGATGTATTCGGTGATGCAGACCATTCAGCCAACCTATTTACGCGCAGCGAAATCGATGGGCGCAACCAATTGGACGGCCTTTTGGCGCGTTTACTTCCCCCTATCAGTGCCTGGCATTGGCGCGGGATCTATCCTCGTGTTCATTCTGGCAATTGGCTACTACATCACGCCAGAAATTGTGGGCGGAACCAAAGGTGTGTTTATTTCCAACCGGATCGCATACCACATTTCCAGCTCGCTCAATTGGGGCTTGGCCGCGGCGCTTGGAACCATCCTACTGGCCGTCGTCCTGTTACTTTACTGGTGCTATGACAAGATCGTCGGCATCGACAACGTGAAATTGGGGTAAGAAACATGGCTGCACTCACTCCGATTTCCCGCAAACCCATGTCTCTGGTTCTGCCCACCACGGCAGCTGCAGGGGGCTTCTTTGGGCTCTTTATTGGTACTGCCAACGGCTCTGGTATTCTTGGTGTCTTGATTGGCGCCGCCATGGCCGTGATTGGCGCACTAATCTATATCAACCTTCTCAAGAACGAGACGCTGGGCAAATGGCTGACCATTGCGCTCTATGCGGTGCTTGGGTTTGTGTTCGGCGGTATTGCCGCCGCTATCATTGGCGCGCTCTATGGCTGGTTCATTCAATGGTTCACCTATTGGCTTTATGAGGGCCGGTATCGTGCGCGTCTGTTGCCCTACCTGACACCGGGTCAGGTGTTGTGGCATTATACCTTCCGCGTGATCTGTGGCGCGATCTTCACCTTTCTCATCACGCCAATCCTTGTGGTGATGCCACTGTCGTTTAATGCGCAGGACTTCTTTACATTTACACCTGAAATGCTGCGGCTTGATCCTGCTGGCTATTCTCTCAAGCACTATCAGGACTTCTTCACCAACAACGAATGGCAGCGTTCTTTCAAAAACTCGCTGATTATCGCCCCCATCGCCACTATCATCTCTGTCAGCCTTGGCACACTGGCCGCGATTGGCCTGTCGCAAAGCCATGTTCCGGGCCGTCGCGCCATCATGGCGGTGATGATTTCACCGATGATTGTGCCGCTGATCATTTCGGCCACCGGCATGTTCTTTTTCTACAGCCAAATCGGCAATTGGATGGAAGGCACATTGGGTCTCAACAAGACATTTGTTGGCTATGTGAAAGTGGTTTTGGCACACGCGGTGCTGGGCATTCCATTTGTGATCATCACCGTCACTGCCACATTGGTAGGTTTTGATCGCTCTCTGACCCGTGCGGCTGCCAATATGGGTGCAAACCCGGTCACAACCTTTTTCCGCGTGCAAATGCCATTGATCCTGCCCGGTGTGATTTCGGGCGGATTGTTTGCCTTTATCACGTCGTTTGACGAGGTTGTGGTGGTGCTGTTTGTCGGCTCAGCCAGCCAGAAAACGCTGCCGTGGCAAATGTTCACCGGTCTGCGTGAACAGATCAGCCCGACCATCTTGGCCGTGGCGACGATCCTTGTTGGGATTTCGATCCTACTGCTTGCAACGGTAGAGTTGCTGCGCCGGCGCTCGGAAAGGTTGCGGGGCATGTCCCCAACTTAACCTGCGTTAGGTATTTCAAAGCACATTTTGGTGATTATGGGCAAAGTCGGGGTAACCCGGCTTTGTCCGTTGATGGCCCTGTGTCATCCTGATTAAAACACTGGAGGCTCTAAATGCAGCGTCGTCACTTCCTTGCTGGCACAGCCAGCCTACTCGCCACCCCGCAAATTTTGCGTGCGGCACAGGGCGATTCATTTGAACTTATGGAACACCTGAAGCCCAAAGAGGTACGGGTAAAAAAGAAATATGGCTTTCAAGCTGGTCAGCTGGTGGTCGTATTGGCCTCATATCATCTCTACCACATGATGGATGAGCGCAACGCCGTGCGCTATGGGGTCGCGATTGGTCAGGAGGGTCTAAATTTCAAAGGCCGCGCCACCATCGAGCGCAAGGTCGAATGGCCCAGCTGGCGACCAACACAAGAAATGATCGAGCGCAATCCAGCCTACGAAAAATATGCTGACGGTATGAAAGGCGGCCCGACCAATCCACTCGGCTCCCGCGCGATGTATCTGTATCAGGACGGTCGGGATACGTTGTTTCGGATCCACGGCACCACTGCACCGCAATCGATTGGCACACCGAGCTCCAATGGCTGTATCCGCATGGTAAACGAGCACATCGAATACCTTTACGAACAAGTTCCAATGGGCAGTGAAGTCATTGTATTCACCGGGCGCGAGGCCTAAACCACCACGCTATCGCAGCTCTTTGAGCAATTTTAGTGACGCGTAGCCATCTGGCTTCAGACCGACAGAGTGTTGGTAGGCCCGCACAGCCTGAATGGTAAGCGGGCCGATTTTGCCGTCGATCTTTTGTGTGTCAAATCCAGCCCGGGTCAGGCGGCGTTGCAGCTCTTTGCGCTCTTTGAAGGTCAGTGCCCGATCCCCACGCGGCCACGTGGCTTGAATGGCTGGACCCCCTTCGATGCGATCGCTCAGATGACCCACCCCGATCACATAAGCGTCCGCGGTATTGTACTGCTCAATCGCTGCGAAGTTCTGGAAAATCATAAAGGCTGCACCCTGACTGCCTGCTGGCAGAAGGATCGACGCGGATCCGTGGTTGGGTACTGCGCGACCTTGCATGTCCCGCACACCAAGCTTCGCCCAAGCGCTTGGCGTCTTTAGGTTTTTCCGGTTGGCCGCGGCGTAGTCAAAGTTTGAGGGCAGTGTGACCTCTACACCCCAGGGCTGCCCCGTAACCCATCCCGATTGCTTGAGGTACGCAGCGGTGGAAGCTAAGGCGTCGGTGGGGTCGTCTGACCAGATGTCACGCTTACCGTCACCAGTGAAATCCACCGCAAAGGACAGGTAGGACGTTGGAATGAACTGAGTATGGCCCATGGCGCCGGCCCAACTGCCGGTCATGCCCGCCGCTCTGACATCGCCGTTTTGCAGAATCTTCAATGCAGCGGTGAGTTGCTGTTCAAAAAACTCTCCACGCCTCCCATCGTAGGCCAAAGTTGCCAAAGCTTCTATGATTTGGGTGCTGCCCTTGTATGTGCCATAAGCGCTCTCCAAGCCCCAGACCGCCACAATGACTTCTTTTTTGACGCCGTAGTGCGCTTCAATACGCTCTAGTTTTTCGCGATGTTTGCTCAGGGCAGCTTGGCCGTTTTTTATGCGCGTGTCAGAGGTCGCGCTGTCCAAATACTCCCAGATTGTCTTGGTGAACTCGCTTTGATTTCGGTCCTTTTGGATAACGTTGGTGTTGTATTGCACACCATGGAACGCCTCATCAAACACCGACGCGCTGATTCCTGACCGTATCGCCCGCGATCGATACCCATCAATCCAACGCTGAAACCCGTTGTTGGCGGCTGCCGTTGGGGCAAGTTCGGGCGCGTTAAGGTCAGCCGAAAGAGGGCGTAACACAGGACGCAACGACGCCGTTGGAGCGGATGCCTGATACACCAGCGGCTCTGCCGAAGACACAGCCGGTACAGGTCGGACCATTGGGCGCACGGCTGGTGTTGGCGCAGCAGCCGCCGACACCGTTGTTGCCAGTGCGATGGCACAAAAACCTGCACACTTACCTGTAACCCACATGGCTCTGCTCCTCGCCTGTTTTTACAAAGTGTAACGCGAAGCACTGGATGGCAAAAGCGATCATAATCGCAACCGCGAGGATTTGCCGATCAGCTCTTCACTGCGGCTTGTCGGTCCAGTAACTCCGCGTGCAGCTGCGCTTTAAAAGCGCGCAACATTGGGATGCGCCGTGGTCGAAACGATTTGTCTGTCACCTGTAAGTTGGCCATGCGGTCCAACCGGAAGGAGCGGAATGCTTCGCGCAGATGGCAGTACGCCAACAAACAATGTGCGCTTTGCATAAACACAATCGACAGCGGATCCACACGACGTGTGGTGCGATGCCCGTCTACATCTGCATAGTCAAAGATCACAGTCCGCTCCTCCCATGCAGCCTGACGCAAAGTGCCGGCATTGACCCCCGGCGGAGGCGGCCTCTGAAAGCGTTTTGCGGTGAGAACAGCGTGTTTAAGGCGATGAGACTGCGCTTCTGGTAGACGCGACTTAAGCTTTGTTAGAGCCGATTTGGCTGATTTTGCTAAGGACGGATCGCCGACCTCCATGACCTCGTTGAGACCAACAACCAATGCTTCGATTTCCTCCGGGAGAAAACCTAGTGGCGGCAGTGTCGCATCCTCTACAAGAGTGAACCCAAACCCAGCTTCGCCGTCAATCACCGCCCCCAGACCGCGTAGCGTATCGATATCGCGATAGATCGTGCGCTCGGATACGCCCGTTTCTTGTGCCAAAGCTTGCGCAGTGGCGGGAGGTGGCAGATCACGCAGCGCCTGCATCAATTGGAAGAGTCTGTCAGTGCGGCTCATAATTTTTGATACTGCGCCATACTGACAAAAATTGGCAAGAGCCTCCGTTAGATCATAGCCATCATTTTAAGGAGTTCAAAATGCAGCTTGTTATCTTTCCCGGCAATGAAGCCCTGCCCAGCCATTCCCCCTTTTGCCTTAAGGCCATGTGTCTGCTTGAAATGGCAAAGGAGCTTTGGGAGCCCGAATATTCCACCGATGTGTCCGTTGGGCCGCTTGGCAAACTGCCTTTTCTCCGTGTCGGCGATCAGTTGATCCCGGACAGTTCCAACATTGAAGATTTTTTGTCGGAACGAGGCGCGAATTTTTATCCGGGTCTGTCACCGGCCGAAATCTCTGAGGCGCATGCGCTGAAATCAATGGTGGAGCACAGCCTTGTGCTTTGTATGGTTCATGACCGCTGGCTACACGAGGATGTGTGGCCTCTCATGCGAGATGAGTTTTTCGCACAAGCGCCTAAAGAAATGCGCGCGGAGATTGCTGTCCCCGCCCAAGACAGCGTACGCGCTGGCTTGATGGGACACGGCATTGCGCGCTTCTCACCCAAAGATCGCAAGGCACGGTTTGACAGGGATTTGGCCACAATAGACTCTAAACTTGGTAACAAGCCCTTCTTGTTTGGCGAAAATCCGTCCTCTGCAGATGCCACGATCGCGCCGGTATTGGATATGATCATGCGCTTGCCCGCCCACACCGATTTGCGCGCAGCAACGCGCGCCAAACCCGCGTTCCAGCCCTATGTCGATCGGGTGCGCGCTGCACTGTATCCGGACATGTCCGTATATGCCTCCGCGGTTACTTCCGCTGCCGAGTGACCTTGCGTTTGGTCTTGGCCGCCTTGTGTTTTGCCTTGGCGGCCTTGCGCCGGGGTGGGCCACCGCGGCCTCGGCCACCTTTACCACCACGACCTGCCCGCTTGATCAGCTCACCATCCAAGGAGAGCAGCTCAAGGGCGATGCCTCCTGTGATTGGCGCCGCTTCCGTCAAACGCGCTGTAACCCGTTGCCCCAAACCAATCACAATGCCGGTATCAGAGCCCAATAGTGTGTTGGTTTCCGCATCAAAGTGGAAGTACTCGCGCCCCAGCTCTCGCATCGGGATCAGGCCATCAGCGCCGGTTTCATCGAGCTTCACAAAAACGCCAAAGCGGGCAATGCCACTGATCCGACCTGTGAATTCATTGCCGATCCGCTCGGACATATAGGCGGCAAGGTAGCGATCTGTGGTGTCTCGTTCCGCCAGCATCGAGCGGCGCTCGGTCTCCGAAATATGTTTTGCGGTCTCTTCCAGCCGTTCAATCATTTGTGGCGTTAGACCATCGTCACCCCAACCATGCGCCGTGATCAGGGCGCGGTGCACAACCAAGTCTGCATAGCGACGAATGGGAGAGGTGAAATGCGCATAAGCCCGTAGTGCGAGACCAAAATGACCAAAGTTCTGTGGCGTGTAGTAGGCCTGTGTCATCGAGCGCAGCGTGGAGATGTTGATAAGCTCTGACTGTTCGGTGCCCGCAGCTGCGACGAGCAGCTGGTTTAGGTGGCGGGTTTGCAGCACCTGACCTTTGGCCAGTGTCAGCCCCGCAGACTGTGCGGTGTCGCGCAGCGCGTTGAGCTTTTCTGGGCTGGGTTCTTCGTGGACACGGAACAACAGCGGCGACTTTTTGGCGATCAGTGTTTCCGCAGCACAGACATTGGCCAGCACCATAAACTCTTCAATCAGCTTATGGGCGTCAAATCGGTCTCGGAAGTTCACAGAGGTCACTTCGCCCGCATCAGAGAGCTCAATTTTGCGCTCAGGCAGATCAAGCGCCAGAGGTTGACGCTCCGCCTTTGCAGTTTTTAGAGCCTCATATGCAGCATAGAGCGGCGTGATGATCTCATCCATCAGCGGCGCGCAACGCTCGTTTGGGTGACCGTCTTGGGCCTGCTGCACCTCGCCGTAGTGCAACGAGGCGACAGAGCGTATCATCGCGCGGCTGAAACGGTGATCAATCTTTTTGCCTTTGTCATCGATCTGAATGCGCAGAGCCAGCACGGCACGGGGCACCCCTTCGTGCAGAGAGCACAGATCACCAGACAGACGATCAGGCAACATTGGCACAACGCGATCAGGGAAATAGCTGGAATTGCCACGCTTGTGCGCCTCGCGGTCCAGCTCCGTGCCACCAACAACATATTGTGCAACGTCAGCAATGGCGACCCAGAGCACATGTCCCCCTGGGTTTTTCGGATCGTCATCTGCGTGGGCCCAACAGGCGTCATCATGATCACGTGCGTCCGCCGGGTCGATTGTGACAAACGGCATTTCACGCAGATCTTCGCGCGCGCCCAAAGGCGCAGGTTTGGCGTTATCAGACTCTAATATCACTGCATCCGGGAAACTGTCTGGAATTCCGTGTTGATGGATCGCGATCAGCGAGACAGCTTTGGGTGCCGTAGGGTCCCCAATGCGCGCCACAACGCGGGCGCGCGGCAAACCAAGACGGCCACGGGGCCCAGATTGTTCTGCTTCCACCAGTTCACCGTCTTTGGCACCGCCAATTTGGTCAGAGGGTACCGACCACTCTTTGCCGTCACCTTTGTCGATGGGCAGGATGCGCCCGCCCTCTGCCGTCTTGCGAAACATACCCAACACACGCTGCGCGTTCACACCGATGCGGCGGATCAAACGCGCCTCAAATTGGACATCTGCGCCTTCAAGTTTGGTCAGGCGTCCCAAAATGCGGTCTCCAGCTCCCAAGGCGGGATCGGAGGCGCGTGTGATCACGATTATCTTGGGCTCATCTCCCTCGCCGTGCCACTCCAAAGGGCGTGCAAAAAGATCACCGTCCGCATCCGTCTCCAAAATTTGCAACACCGTGACGGGCGGCAAGCTTTCTGGATCGCGGTAGGTCTTCCGGCGCTTCTGCAAATGGCCTTCAGCCTCCAGCTCTTTGAGAAGACGCTTGAGGTCAATGCGGGCAGCACCTTTGATGCCAAAAGCTTTGGCGATGTCGCGTTTGGAGGTGAGGGTCGGGTTCTCGGAAATCCATTCAAGGACTTCCTCTTTGCTGGGCATAGGCATACGCTCGGCCTAACACGGGTTTTGAGAGAGGTCACGTGGGAAAGAACGCGGGTATGAAGGGGGACGGCCGACCGCCCTAATTCAAGTCTGCGATCATTTTAAAGAACCTTAAGCCTTAGAAGCGTGCCAGATCGGTGACAGTGTCCACATCCGAAAGCGTGGCAACGGTGGCAATGCGTGCGTCAGGCATAGTTGCGATACTGTCGGCAAGCGCATGCGGCGTGGACCAGCGCACATTTTTAAAGAGCATGGGCTTGGGAGGGTGCTTCATACCAACAAGCCAAAATCCCCCATCTGGAGCCGGACCAAAGACCGCGTCATGAGTGCCCAGTGCGTTGAAGGCCTGCACGATATGTTTTGGGGTGATACCAGGAATATCGGCACCGATGATGCACGTTGGGCCAGGCAACACCCTCAACTGACGTGCCATGCGTTCCCCGAGATCGCCACGGCCTTGCGGTACGCGTGTAAGGTGGGTGGGCCAGCGGCGCGAGGTGAGCACGGATGTATCGGGTGTCAATGCGAGAATGAGCCGCCAACGTGGATCGTCCAAACGGCGTAAAAGCGCCGCGGATTGGTGGCGAAACCACCATGCCGCTGCGGTCATGCCGATGTCTCGACCCAGACGCGTTTTGACACGCCCCGGACGAGGGTCTTTCAGCATCACAACCAAATTGGGGCGGGGTTTAGGCAAAATAGTCTCGCAAAATGCGGCTGTAGATCGCTTTGAGTTGATGAATTTGATCCACTGGGACCTGTTCATCCACCTGATGCATGGTTTTGCCAACCAGGCCAAATTCGACCACCGGACAGTGATGCTGCACAAAACGGGCATCAGAAGTGCCCCCAGACGTGGAAAGCTCTGGACGGCGGCCAGTTTCAGCCTCCACCGAGTTGGCCACGAGATCCGACAGAGCACCGGGAGGTGTGATGAAGCTCTCGCCAGATACTGACACTTTGAGATCCACGGCAACGCCGCTTTCAAGTGCAATAGTGTCTGATTTTTCCCGCATCCATGCGGTCAGCGAAGCCCCAGAGTGCGCATCATTGAACCGAATGTTCACTGTGGCGCGGCACTCCGCAGGGATCACGTTGGTCGCAAGATTGCCAGTGTCCATTGTGACAACCGCCAACGTAGATGCGTCAAAATGCTCGGTGCCTGTGTCTAACGTGTGACTGGCAAATTGATCCATTAGGCGGGCCATTACGGGCAGTGGGTTATTGGCACGGTGCGGGTAAGCTGCATGGCCTTGGATGCCTGTGAAGGTAAAGAAGGCATTAAGCGAACCCCGCCGACCGATTTTCATCATCTCACCCATCTCGTTTGGGCAGGTTGGCTCCCCAACCAGACAGACCGACTTTTGCTCGTTTTGCGCGTTCATATAGTCCAACAGAGCAGTTGTACCATCGGTAGCGTCACCTTCCTCATCCCCGGTAATGGTGAGGATGATTGCACCATATGGCGGTGTGTTAGAGACAAAATCGACGGCAGCGGCCGCAAATGCAGCTACGCCGGATTTCATGTCGGTTGCGCCCCGGCCATACATGACACCCTCT
Source organism: Shimia sp. NS0008-38b (assembly GCF_040370365.1). NCBI lineage: Bacteria > Pseudomonadati > Pseudomonadota > Alphaproteobacteria > Rhodobacterales > Roseobacteraceae > Shimia > Shimia sp. NS0008-38b. Next base: position 854,225 of record NZ_BAABWQ010000002.1, read on the forward strand.
TTGATCTCTGCCCCAAACGGGTCAACAGACCAAGCAGCCTCATCTCCCACCGGAACCACATCCGTGTGACCATTAAAACCAAAGGTTTTGGCGTGACCTTTTGGCCCCCAACGGGCAAAGAGATTGCAGACGGCCCCGCGATCCACACGCACACACTCAAAACCTGCACCCGACAGCAACTCTTGCAGATGTACCAGCGCACCGCCTTCGTCCGGAGTGACAGACGGGCAGCGGATCAAGTCTGCGGTCAATTGTGCGGCATCAGTGTTGGTCATCGCAGGCAGTCCTTATTGGCATGGGCGTGGTTGGAGCCGTTTTGAGCAGTGGCTGCGGTTTTGGCACAGGCAGGCGGGGCCGGAAAGCCACAATTCGGACACAAAGCGGTGTGGCTCCTCTTAACAACTCAAAAAATATACTGTTTACTTGTGGCAATAACAAATGACCGAGGCAGGTCACCAGCAGTTCGGCTCAAGAGCCAGGGATCCCAAAAACGCATCTTGAAATGCGGGGAGTCCGTTTTTGCATCCTCTTCAGGCGGGGGTGGTGTTGTGTGATGTGTTTGCGGCGAACAGAGGCGAGCACATATGCCACGATTGCCAGTCAACACCGGCGCATCCGCTATGGACATGGCGGAAACCATCTTCGGGGATGAGATTGAAATCCTTTCAGCCTCCTACAACGGGCAAAACTCGTCTTCAGGGATCTACACAAATGGTGACAGTGTATCACCGGATGTAACCCCCAGTGACGAAGGGGTGATCCTGTCCACAGGCCAGGCCAGAAATTTCACAAACCGATCAGGTGGTTTCAACCAGCGCACCAACAGATCCTCTGACACCAACGGCGAAGACAACAACGCAGAATTCAACGCGGTGGCTGGGACCAATACCTATGACGCGTCATATCTGGATGTGTCTTTTGTTGCGACTGAAGCCGGGCAAATGACAATGCAATTTGTCTTCGCGTCCGAAGAATACCCCGAATACGTCAGTTCAATTTATCAGGATTTTGTCGCTGTCTCGATCAACGGCACGTATATCCCGCTGGAAATCGGGGATGGCGATGTCGACCCCGGCAACATTAATAGCGGCGAAAACGAAAGTCTCTTCGTGAACAACACTGGCGGTATCTACAATACCGAAATGGACGGCTTCACGATGACCATGACACTCACCTTTGATATCATCGAAGGGGTGAATGACCTGCGCATTGTGATAGCGGACGTGTCTGACAGCTCTTACGACAGCTCGCTGCTGATCGCAGGGGGCTCCTTGCAAACGTCGTTGGTGGCCAACACAGATACCGTGAACATCGCCCCAGATGGCACCCGTACAGTAGATTTGCTGGCCAATGACGTGAATGGGACCGGAAACAGCATCACCATAACCCATATTTTAGGCCAGCCAATTTCGGTTGGGTCTCCGGTAACCTTGCCAACGGGCCAAATCATCTCGATCGATATCAACGGGATCATCACCATTCAGGCGGATGGCGATGAGGAAGTTGTGAACTTCACCTATACGGTGGATGATGGAAACGGCATCACTGACGTTGGATATGTCACCGTCACGCAAGCGCCTTGCTTCACCGCCGGTACCTTTATTCGTACACCAAACGGCGAAGTGCCGGTTGAGTGTTTGCAAGTGGGTGATCTTGTCGAGACATTGGACAACGGACCACAGCCGCTGCGCTGGATCGGTAAGCGCCGTGTGGCCGCGGAAGGCAAACTGGCTCCGATTCACATTGCCGAAAACACCTTTGGGGACCACCGCAGCCTGACGTTGTCGCCATTGCACCGTGTGATGGTGCAAGATTGCTGGGCAGAGTTACTGTTTGGCGAAGATCAGGTGCTGGTGGCCGCGCGCGACTTGGTGAACGATTCAACCGTGCGCCGCGTTCCGGGTGGCGTCGTGGAATACGTGCACATCCTGTTTGACGAACACCAGATCGTATTTTCAGAAAAACTGCCCACCGAAAGCTTTTTGCCCGGCCCGCAAACAGCGGAGAGTTTTGAACCCGAGATCGTTGAGGAGATCTGTTCTATTTTTCCGGAAATCGACCGCCATTCTGGCGAAGGTTATGGCCCAATGGCTCGGCGCGGATTGCGCAGTTTTGAAGTGGCCGCGATGGCCCAATGGGCGGCAGAGTAAGACCGTGCGGTTGATACGTAGGGCAGGTGCCACATGAGTTGGGTCGGTCTCCTAGAAGGCGAGAGAAGCTGGTTTGACGCTCAAGGGTTAGCGCGGCTGTGTAACGCAGAGGCGCCTCAATTGGATGCGGAGAACACCTCAGTGCTGGCCACTCCGCTACCGCGCGGCAGCATGGTGGTGGAGACACGTGTCTCTCCGTACGATCGGCCACAGACACTCTTGGGGATCACAACGCTGACCGGAAGCGGGTTTCGCTTGTCCATGCAAGCCGTGCCGGGCGGCGGTATTGTGTTGGTGGTCCATCGCGGAGGTCAAACCTGCCACGCTACCGTCAACTTAGACACAGGTGGACGGGCAGACCTGCTTAGGATCACATACTCTTGGGATTTGACCGCCAAGACCGGTCGGCTGTGTGTAGAGCAGCCCGGCACGTTCCGGATAGAACAACGCGCCGTTGAAACCCCCACCGCTCTGAGCCTGCAAGACGTTGACGCCTGTATCAACGACAAGGATGCTCGAGTTGTTTCTTCTGATGTGTCCTTTTTGGCATTTTCCGATCGCATTGAGCCCATTGGCCCAACGCCAAGCCTGTCGCTGGATACGCCTGTCATGACCGACACCGGTTATCGACCTGTTGGCGCATTACAGCGCGGGGATGTGGTGCAAACATCAACGGGCGCCTTGGTGCCAGTTCTGGCCAATGTCCAGCGCACTGTACCTGCTGTGGGAAATTTCGCTCCGATCCGATTGCGTGCGCCGTATTTTGGTTTGGCACAGGACATTGTCACCAGTTCAACTCAGAGATTGGTGATTGGTGGAAGCCGCGTGGAATATATGTTTGGCGCGGAGAACGTGCTGTTGCCGATTGGCCATCTGTTGCACGGGACCGCGGCAACAAAAGGCAGCGACCTGCCGCTTGCAACCTATTGCCAGCTGTTGTTGCCCGATCATCAGGCAATACTGGCCGCCGGCACCTTTGTAGAAAGTCTAGATGTTGGCCGGTTGCGGCGTCGACGGGACGTTTTGCGCGCCAGTTTGTTAGCGGCCTACCCGCGCGCACTGCTGCCGGAGCACTCACGCACCGCCTATCCGGTGCTACGGGAGTTTGACGCGCTCACGCTTGCGGCCCAGCGCGCAGCGTGACGCGGTGGTTGAGCGCTCAGTGCTCTGTGCTCTCACCTTCGGTCTCTTCACCATGGTAAAATGGGGTCATATGCGCGACCACAACTGAGTTTTCATCCAGTGCACGTTGCATCAAGCTGCGTTCTTCTGAGTCGATGTCATGTCCTTGCTCTTCGCGCTCTTCAACAGTGCCATAGCCGGTGACATCCAATGGATTGAGATCTGCCTGTTTTAGGATGGCAACGGTTTCACGCACGGCTTCAGCTTCGTCGATACCACTTGCGTAGATCATCAAAGCTCCCCCGGTGGCATCATCCGGCAGACCGTCGCCGTCTCTACGACCAACCTGCACCAACAAGGTGTATACCTGCTGACGAGTCTTCTTCTTTTTCTCTTTGGTCATGCGTGGGCCTTTCTCGATGGTCCGCCCTTACCCTGCTCTTTGCCGGTGGGTCAACTGCTGGACAGAGCACGCAAGCTGATCCCTAAAATTTTTAGGACATTGGATCCAGATATCTCCAACGGGAGTCACCTTTTGGAAAGGGTTTAAGAACAAACTGTTGGAGTACAGAACGTGCCGTTGTTTTCAGGTTGTGAGTGTTCTAAACGCTTCGCGCAACCCGAAGTCGTGCGATCACAAATTTGATATTTGAACCGCGCGAAACGCCGCACCAACTCCCAGGGAACACTTGTGGAGCATACGATAATTTGACGGCCAAGGCCGGAGGGAAAACTCATGCCAGTTGCATCTGAATTGCCAATAGAAACCTCTGCAAGTGCCATGGACATGGCGGAGTCAATGTTTGGCTCTGGAGTGGATATTCGCACGGCCAACTATACGGGCAATGAAGCGTCTTCGGGAATCTACTCCAGCGGTGAGTCCGTGGCGCCCGACGTGGCCCCGTCTGATACCGGTGTCATCCTTTCCACAGGCCGTGCCTCCGATATCACCAACAGCAGTGGTGACGTGAACACATCCGCAAGCACCACAGGGCAAATGGGGACATCTGGCGACAGCGATCTGTCGGGTGTGGGCGGCGGCACAAGCTATGATGCCGCGGTGTTTGAGGCCACCTTTGTGCCAGCGGGTGATACGCTCACAATGCAATTGGTGTTTTCTTCTGAGGAATACTTGGAATACGTAGACACTGGGTTCAACGACGCCGTTGGAATTTGGGTAAACGGCGAGCCCGCTGTGCTGACCGTCGGTGACGGTGATATCACCATCGACAACATAAACGACGAAGACAACAGCAACCTTTATGTCAACAACCCAGCCGACGGCGAAGTCGTCAATACAGAAATGGACGGGTTGACGGTCACGCTGACTCTGAAGGCTCCCGTGCAGGCCGGTGAAATCAATACAATCAAAATTGGCATCGCCGATATTGGCGATGATAAATATGATTCAAATCTACTGATTGCAGGCGATTCCATTCAATGTGCCCTGATCGCCGCAGACGATGCTTACGACATCAATGCAGGTGGCTCACAAACTGTGAACATCTTGGCCAACGACGCAAGCCCGACCGGCGCGACTTTGACGATCACCCGTATCAACGGCCAAGAGGTCGGTGCCGGAGACAGCGTGCTGCTGGCGACGGGTGAAACAGTCACGCTAAATGACGATGGCACAATCTCTATAGAAACGGACAACGATCAGGGAACAAATACGTTCACCTATCAAGTTGAGGATTCCGAGGGCAACACCGACACGGCCTTTGTTGAAATCACCACCACCGCGCCTTGTTTTGTGAGTGGCACTCAGATTGTCACACAGGCCGGTCTTGTCAAAATCGAGGACCTTGAGCCCGGGCACAAGGTGCTGACGCGGGACAATGGGTTTCAACCATTGGTCTGGATTGGCAAAAGCACACGGATGGCCACCGGCAACGATGCCCCAATCCGGTTCGCAAAGGACGCGCTGGGCTCACATGACCACGTGGAGTTTTCCCCCAACCACCGCGTTCTGATCAAATCATCTCAAGCTGCGATGCTGTTTGGTGAATCTGAAGTGTTGGTGAAAGCGAAAGACCTGGTAAATGGCAGCAGTATCACAGTGCGCGAAGACCACACACCAGTCACATACGTGCATCTGCTGTTTGAACGGCATGAGATTGTTCGTGCCAACGGACTGGATAGCGAAAGTTATCATCCCGGTCAGGAAACGCTCGATAGCTTTGATGCGGAAACGCGCGAAGAAATCCTGCGCTTAATGCCAAACACCGATGCGATGATGGGATATGGTTACGGGCCCTGTGCGCGCGTTTCGCTGCGCAAATTCGAAGCTAGGGCGCTTTTGACGGCAGCATAGGGTAAAAAAGTCTCCTTTCGTTGGTCATTTGGATAGGTCAGCTAGGGGAGAACCAACCTTCTGTTGACCCACCTGAAAGGGGCGCGCTAAGGGGGGCCAGAACAATTCCGGTACTTACCCATGCGCATCCTTCTGGCAGCCTCGCTCGCGATCCACTGTGTTCTGGCGATGGCGTCGTCCTCATTGGCTCAAACAAATGACACATTGGTCTTCGGGACGGTGGACCGTCCTCCTTTTGCCAGCTTGGGCGATGGCGCGCCAAGCGGCTTTAGTATCGATCTGATCACTGCAATCGCAACCGATCTGGAGGCAAAAATCGCTTTTGCCCCTTTTGACAATTTTGGAGACATGCTGAGTGCAGTACAGGATGGGGCAGTGGATGGGGCGATTGCCAATATCTCGATCACAGCGTCACGCGAAACTGTCATGGACTTTAGTCAGCCGATTTTCGCAAGCGGCATCCAGATTCTTATGCCTGCGGAAGCGGGCTCCTTGGCGCGCATTGGTGGATTGCTCACACGAGAGATTCTGACGGCGATCTTGATTGCGTTGGGTCTCTTGTTTGGCGGCGGCATGATCATGTGGATGTTTGAGCGAAAGCACCAACCCTATTTCGACCGTCCGGCCAAAGATGCCCTATTCCCGTCCTTCTGGTGGGCGCTGAATCTTGTGGTGAACGGCGGGTTTGAAGAACGCATGCCACAGTCACGACCAGGGCGGTTCTTTGCTGTTTTGTTGGTGGTTGCCAGCCTGTTTGTGGTCTCTGTCTTTGTCGCGACGATCACCGCGGCTGTGACGGTCGATGCGTTGCACGATTCAGTGGATTCAATCAATGATCTGGATGGCCGCAATGTTGGAACCGTAGAAGGCTCAACCAGCGCACGCTTTTTGGATACGCGCGACATCCGTTACACAAGCTATGACTCACCTCAGGCAATGCTCGCGTCGTTCAAAGACAATACCATCGATTCCGCCGTCTTCGATGGACCGATCTTAGCCTATTTTGAAATGACAGAAGGTCGCAACAAAGCCCGCCTGATCGAGCGTGTGTATCAGCCTGAAAACTACGGCATTGCCTTTCCAGACGGCAGCGCATTGCGTGAAGAAATCGACCAGTCTCTGCTAAAGCTTAGAGAGGATGGCACCTATGACGCGCTTCTTGAAAAGTGGTTTGGTGCGAATTTTCGGAACTAGACTTTTCGCGGATAGATCCGGGAACCGGCACATCGTCAGCGTCTAGGTACAGATGCAAAGAAAAAGCCAGCCTGATATCTCAGGCTGGCTTCCATTTTCTATCAACAGTGACTAGTCGCGCAGCAGCTCATTGATACCGGTCTTGGAGCGCGTGCGCTCGTCCACACGTTTTACAATCACTGCACAGTAAAGATTCACACCGTTTTTAGACGGCATGGAGCCTGCAACGACCACGGAGTATGGCGGCACTTCACCGTACATGACTTCACCAGTTTCACGGTCCACGATCTTGGTGGACTGACCGATAAACACGCCCATGCCCAGCACAGAACCTTCGCGCACGATACAGCCTTCAACCACTTCAGAGCGCGCACCGATGAAGCAATTGTCTTCAATAATGGTTGGACCAGCTTGCATTGGCTCCAAAACACCACCGATACCAACACCGCCAGAAAGGTGCACATTTTTACCAATCTGCGCACAGGACCCCACAGTGGCCCACGTGTCGACCATGGTGCCCTCGTCCACATAGGCACCGAGGTTCACAAAAGAGGGCATCAACACCACGCCCGGCGCGATAAAGGCGGATTTGCGCACCACACAGTTAGGAACCGCGCGGAACCCAGCAGCCTTCCACTGGTTTTCGCCCCAGCCTTTGAACTTGCTGTCAACCTTGTCCCACCAGCCAGAGCCCTGTGGTCCGCCATCTTGGAGTTCCATGTCTTTGATACGGAAGCCCAACAGAACTGCTTTCTTGGCCCATTGGTTCACGTGCCAATCGCCACTGTCCAGTTTCTCAGCCACGCGTAGGCCGCCGCTGTCGAGTGCGTTTAGTGTGTCTTCGATTGCTTCGCGGGTTTCACCGGTGGTTGCAGGCGAAATGGTATCGCGCGCCTCCCATGCGGCTTCGATGGCGATTTCCAGTTGGGCATTAGACATATTTCAGGCTCCAGATGTCTTGGATTTGCGCCGTTTTAACGGGATCAGAGGCGGGCGTCACGCCCTCTTTGCTACCATTATTGCAGCGGATCAGGCGCGATGTTGGCACCGCAGAGTAGAACAGCAACTTTCTCGTCCGGTTCTGGCGCGTAAGCACCCGACATCAATGCCGCCAAAGCAGTGGCGCCCGCAGGCTCCACCAACAGGCGATGATCTCGCCAAAGAGCACGCTGGGCATTGGTGATGGCCTCATCACTCACCAACACCGTCTCCGTACCAGTAGAGACGGCTAGGTCAAAACAGATCTGGCCAATGCGTTTCGCGCCCAGAGCGTTGGCCGCCACACCAGAGACGTCCACGTCCACAGGATCTCCAGCCTCAAGCGCTGCATGGAGTGCGCAAGAGGTTTTCGGCTCCACCGCAACCACACGTCGCCGTCCATCCAGCCACGCCATCGCGCCCGCAATCAAGCCACCACCGCCAACGGCGATCAAGACCGTGTCGGCATTCAGGCCCTGATCCTCCCATTCATAGACAACGGTGCCCTGACCACCGACTGTGGCTGGGGCGTCATACGCATGGATTTGCATCGCTCCGGTGTCAGCCTCATATGCCAACGCCTGATCCAAAGCATCGGAATATGCACCGGGCACGACCACCAAATCAGCGCCTGCGTCGCGGATCAGAGCGATCTTTGCTGGTCCGGCCATTTCCGGAACGTAAATCCGGGCTTTGTGTCCAAGTTGACGCGCAGCATAGGCAACCGCAGCCCCATGATTGCCGCCTGATGCGGCCACAAGCCCAGCGGACGGCACATTCTGAGACAAAAGCGTGTTGAATGCTCCACGGGCCTTAAACGTACCGGTATGTTGCAATTGTTCGAGTTTCATCTGGATCGGATACGCCAACCCAAAGCCACGTTGTACAGTCACAACTGGGGTGCGCTGTACATGCCCTTTGATCCGCTCTGCTGCGGTGGTAATCTCAGATTTCCAGTCCATTTTCTGCCCCCAACTGGTTTTATTAACCAAAACCCTATAGGCCTGAATAAAACGCGCAAGCAAGGACTGCTTAGATGAAAGAAGATCGTCGTCATCCACTTTCGGATGCTCACTCGGATCGCGAATCCGCCTCTCTTGTTCCCGACACACCCCAAACCCGTGCGCCGTCTTATCGACTGGCATTTGCGGATGAAGAATTCCTTTGTCGCGAAGAGCTGCGCCCGGTGCGTTTGCAGCTGGAATTGCTAAAACCGGAACTGGCATTAGATGAAGACGGAATCGAAAGCACGGTTGTTCTTTTTGGTGGCGCGCGCATTCCAGAACCGGCGAAGAAAGACTCTGCCCGCACCAAAACACTCGCGGATTTGTCCGAGTTCTACGAAGAAGCCCGCAAGTTTGCACAGATCATAACCAAAGCCAGTGACGGCAAAAAGAACGTGATTGTCACCGGCGGTGGCCCTGGTGTGATGGAAGCCGGCAACCGCGGCGCGGTAGAGGCTGGCGGTCGCTCCATTGGCCTCAACATCGTACTGCCGCATGAACAAGCGCCAAATGAATACGTGACGCCTGATCTGTGTTTCAATTTCCACTATTTCGCGATCCGCAAAATGCACTTTCTGATGCGTGCCAGCGTGATTTGTGCCTTCCCTGGTGGCTTTGGCACATTGGATGAATTGTTTGAAGCGCTGACGCTGATTCAGACCGGACGCATGCAACGGGTGCCGGTTCTGCTGTTCGGTCGAGAATTTTGGGAAAAGATTGTAAACTGGGATGCGCTAGCGGATGCAGGCACAATTTCCGATGAGGATCTCTCGCTTTTCCGCTTTGTGGAGACCGCCGAAGAAGCTGTCTCCGTGATCGACTCCTGGGAAGACAACAGCACTCGGGACGCTATTCCGGGGCGCTAAACGTCTGAACGAGCTTTGGGTAAATGCCCGTTCTGCCTGTACGATATCGGATGGGCAGATCGGCGACCGCTCAAGTCCGGCGCATGGCTGTATCTCGCCTCGGTCACGTTCGGCAGAAGCAGCCCCTTTTTCGATGATGGTCAAAAGGCCTCTACGGTCGCGACTTAGTGAAACTGTGTTGGCAGAAAGCCTAACTCAATGCCTTGAGGTAGTTTTGTCACCACTTGTTTTCCAGCGACATCTTTGATCGCGTAGCCATATCCAGCCAAGCGGAACTTCCATTCGCGTGGGCTCAGAGAGTTGTTTTTTTCGCGTCTCAGAATGTCCAGTGTAGGCGCGTCAATCATTGCGCCGCCGATGTCTGCATGTGTCATAGGTCAATCCCTTCCGTTTGTTGACAGAATGGAAACTGACTGTTGATCAGGGCGTAATTGGTGCGTGATTGTGGAAAATTTTAGACAAACTTTTCCTATGTTAGGTTTTGGCTTTCTTGTTCGCCAGAGATGGGAACAGATACTTTGGCACCAAAATCCCAGCGATCAGCGCGCCCAGCCATACAATCAGTGTCGCCGCCAGCAGGTTTGCAATCCCGCCAATCGTGAAATCACTCACCAACAGCTCAGTTATGATCAGACCCGCAAAGGTCACACTCAACGAAAGACCGCCCAACAGTTCGGGGATCTTCTTCTCTGAAATCTTGCGTATGATCGGCAACAGCACCACTGACACAACTGTAAAGACCAAAGTAACGATGATTAGACCCAAGACACCAATTGCGAAGCCAGGCAAAAGCAAACTGGCTAGCAAAAGCCCGACGGCATTGGCTATCAGATGGGCGGCGGTGGACAAAACAAAATTGGGCATAAGACAGCTCTCTAAATGAAACTCTCACCCAGAGTACCTGTTTTTCGTATTTGTACCAGTCCTATGGCACAGCTCACACTTGAGGCACGCCAGCCTCAGCCGCAATCTGTTTGCGCGACTTGCGTGCTCGTTCCGTGGCCGATTTCAGTTGGCCGCAAGCTGCCATTATGTCTTCGCCCCGTGGTTTGCGGATCGGGCTGGAGTACCCCGCTGCATGGATAATATCAGCAAAAGCGTGAATGCGATTATTAGAACTGCGCTTATACGGAGCACCCGGCCATTCATTGAACGGGATCAAGTTGATCTTGGCCGGAATGTTGAACCGCTTTATGTGATCGACCAAGCGATGTGCGTCTTCTTTGCTGTCGTTCACACCATCGAGCATCACATACTCAAACGTAATGCGTTCTGAATTGGACCCCTTGGGATAATCTGACAGCGACTGCAGCAGCTCTTCAATGTTCCAGCGTTTATTGATCGGCACCAACATGTCACGCACGTCATCGGTTGTGGCGTGGAATGAAATCGCCAGCAAGCAGCCTATTTCCTCAGCGGTACGTGCGATTTCAGGCACCACTCCAGAAGTGGACAAAGTGATACGGCGGCGGGACAGTTGGATGCCTTCCGGGTCCATGGCGATTTTCATCGCGTCACGCACATTGTCGAAATTATAGAGCGGCTCCCCCATACCCATCAGCACAATGTTGGACAACAAACGTGGGCTGTCCTCAGTCGTACGAGTGCCAGGTGTGGGCCATTCGTCAAGATCATCGCGCGCCATCATCACCTGCCCGATAATTTCGGCAGATGTCAGGTTGCGCACCAGCTTTTGGGTGCCTGTGTGGCAGAATGAACAGGTCAGCGTGCACCCCACCTGTGAAGAGATACACAAGGTGCCGCGATCGGTCTCAGGAATATAGACCACCTCAACTTCGTGCCCGCCAGCGATACGCACCAGATATTTGCGCGTGCCATCCTCAGACACCTGTTTGGTGATCACTTCAGGAATGCTGATTTCAAAAAGCGCATCCAACTCTGCCCGATAGGGTTTGGACAGGTTGGTCATCTCGTGGAAATCACGCACCCCCCATTGGTAAATCCACTGCCAAATCTGGCCGACCCGCATTTTGGCCTGCTTTTCTTTGGTGCCATTGGCAATAAGCGTCTCGCGCAGCTGGTCACGCGTCAATCCAACAAGGTTGATCTTGCCACCTTCGGGCAACTTACGAGGAATGGTCATCACGTCCTGCGTGATTGGCGCGCTGGTGCTCATGGTTCTGGGACTCATCTGGGAATTCAAGCGGTGCAGATACACCATTTAGGGGCTTTTGCAAACAATGCCAGATGAGGACCCGCCATGCCGACACATCAAAGCGGCCTCACGCGCGCTTCTTGACATCAACCACTTGAGAGGCTTCCCGCTTATCCAATCGCCGACGCCATTTGTCCGATTTGCCCTGCAGCGCCAGTAACTCAGGGAACAAATCCGACATCTCGTCAGCCTGCACGGTTGTAAACATCTCCATTGCAGCCCCTACGTGGCGCATCTCAATGTGCATGCCGTTGACGGTCAAAACTTGTGGCGTGTCACACAGCACCAAGTAGTACCGCGTCATTGGGACGCCGGTTTTGTCTTCAGAAATACCGCGCCACCCAATCAGGTCCTTTGCAGGAACCAAAACTTCGCGCGCGGTGAAAGCCGTTTCAAATTCGGGCGCGCTCATCCAAATCCGTGCGTTGGGGGACAGCGCGCAGTCGCGAATGGGCACGTTACGTCCCAGTGCGCCGGCAGGCACTTTGACTGATGGGGTACCCGCCGTCAGCATGCCGACCCACCGCACAGCGGTTAGCCCTCTGTCGCGGCTGACAATCTCGTCGCCCGCAACCAGATCCTGCACGGGCACCTCGCCGCGTCGCGTGGCGATACGTGTGCCCTGCGCTACAAGACTTAGATCGGCTTGATTAAGATCTGGCGCGAGTGCCAATTCTTGCGAAGCTACTTGTTGATCTGCCTGTCCCATTGATTGCTCTCCCATGGACGATGCTCCAACCGATTGTGTCGGCTGGCCTCCCCCATGGTGGCAATATTTGGCAGTCTAAAAGGCCCTGGCAGGGGCCTCAGCGATGTTACTTACACCGCTGTTCGGCATCCTCAACAGCCGCGGTAAACCCGCGCAAAGAGAACGTATCTTGGGTCCTTGTCCCGCGCGACGAGCGCGCAGACAACGTTGCATCCGCGCCGCGTTTCATCGCCGCCATCAGCTTTGCGTCATCGCCTGAAGAGGCGGGCCAACCCCACTCACCGTCGGTGATCAGCACGAAATTCTGGTCCCCGATGGTCACATCCACTGTGGAGCCACCCGCAAACGGATACCCACCGGTGAAACCAACCTGACCAGCCACACTCTCGTGCGGCAGAAAAGACACCATCAAAAGCACATCGCTGCGGCGCACCGCCACAACCTGACCGCCACGTGTGTTGACGGATTCTTTTGCAGCAGCCACAGCCCAGCATTCTCGCTTGTCGCCATCTTTGTGCTCAAAGACGCTCCAGTCGGTAATGGCATTGACCTGATTTTCGCTGGTCGCCTGTGCATGTACACCTACGGCCCACAGTGACCCGAAGGTCACCACCAGCGCTTTCACCAAACGTGATGTCATCTGTTCTACAGCCTCCCAGCTGTGAATTGCCTCAATTGCTCCACCCTTTTTGGCTTTTGCCATTTGTGTCGGGTTGGACTTTGTTCTACTCGATGAACGTAGTGTAGCCTATATCTTTGCCTCGGCGAAAGTCCCGATGGCACAAAATTGCCCATGAAAGCGAGAGTCTGATGACCCAAGCCGTGCCCATGACCGAAATTTGGCGGGGAGACATCCTTGAAAGCATGCACAGCGGGCATGCGGTGGTGTGTAATGTCGAAGGGGACATCGTGGAAGCTTGGGGGGACCCTGACGCGATTGTTCTTCCGCGCAGTTCCTCGAAGATGATTCAGGCGTTGCCACTGGTAGAGAGCGGCGCGGCAGACGCGGCTGGATTGACAGAACAGCATCTGGCAATGGCTTGCGCATCTCACAATGGCTCAAAAATCCACAACGATTTGGTCAACAACTGGTTGGCCGCGCAAGGTTTTGGAGACGACGACCTGATCTGCGGCCCACAAGAGCCGCGCGACATTGCTGTGCGGGACGACCTGATCCGCTGCAACGATCCTGTGTGTCGCGTGCACAACAATTGCTCGGGCAAACACACAGGCTTTCTGACGCTCAGCAAACATTTGGGTGCAGGTGCCAACTATGTGGACATGGATCATCCCGTGCAGAAAGCGGTTCTGGCGGCACACGAAGAGCTGACACAAGAAACCAGTCCTGGGTATGGCATCGACGGCTGCTCTGCCCCCAACCATGCCAGCACGCTCAAAGGGATGGCCCGCGCTATGGCATTCTACGCGTCTGCAAGAGAGGGACAGGGGACGCGCGAAACCGCCGCTGCGCGTTTGCGCACCGCGATGGCCAAACATCCGGAATACGTGGCAGGCGAAGGGCGCGCCTGTACCAACCTGATGCGCGCTATGGGCCATTCTGTTGCGATCAAAACCGGCGCAGAAGCATATTTTATAGCGATTTTGCCAGAACAGAAATTAGGGGTCGCATTGAAAATCATTGACGGTGGGACACGCGCTGCGGAAAACGCCATTGCGGCAGTTCTGGCCAAGTTAGGTGTCTTGGATCCGGCAAATCCTGAGGCCGCCAAGTATCTTGATGCGCCGATCCGCAATTGGGATGGTCTACAAACGGGGATGATGCGGGCCGCCCCGGCGTTGCGCTGATATCAAAAGAGCGCTTGCGGTATGACACCTCAAGCGCTCGCAATTCCAGTTCAAAACTTCGCTTTGCGTTTTGATCAAGGACAGCCTTCAACCAACACACCAGATTGGCCCCACCGTCATCGATCACACCAATTTTGGGGGCGCACCAGCAGAGTTGCCACCATCTACAAAGTCTTCGCTGCTTCTAACTCTTCGCTAAGACCGTGCTGGTGTTTTTTGTTGTGCTCACTCCGGCAAATCGCGACGGGTCGATGCTGTTGATGTGCCCAGACATCAAACACAGTGCCATCCAGTCGGATTTTTCAGCGCGCGCGACATACTTGATTGAGCGCTTGTCACAGCACATCCCACAATAGTTTCGCCGCCAACGCAACAGACGTCACAACCAGCAACGGCCGTATCAGGCGTGCGCCTTTCGCCATTGCCATCTTTGCCCCCAAACGCGCGCCAAGTATTTGCATAAGCCCCATAGACAGGCCAATGGCCCAAAGCGGGTTCGCAACCAAAAGAAACCCAGCAAGACCTCCAACATTTGAGGCGAAGTTCAAGAGCTTGGTGTGGGCCGTGGCCTTCAGAATGCCGTAGCCGCCCAGCGCCACGAAAGCGATCATGTAAAAACTGCCCGCCCCTGGGCCCAAAATGCCATCGTAAAACGCCACAAATGGCACAGCCGTGAGCGTGAACAGCACCGGCTTCATGCGAGCGGTACGGTCCATGTCGCCCGGATCTTTGCGAAACGCGAAGAACATCGCAATCCCGATCAAAAGCACCGGAAGGATCAAACGTATCCAATCTGTCGGCAATATAGAGACCGCCAACGCCCCCAGCAACGAGGCAACAAACGCCAATGCAGCTGGCCCAAGTTGTGTCTTCAGATCGACCAGGCCACTTTTGGAGTAAGAATACGCAGCTGTGCCAGAGCCAAACATACCTTGAATTTTGTTGGTGGCCAGTGCCTGAACCGGTGGCACGCCAGCAATCATCAAAGCAGGAACGGTGATCAAACCTCCGCCCCCGGCAATCGCATCCACGAAGCCCGCAAAAAACCCAGCTGCCAGCAAAAGCAACAGTCCGTCTATTCCAAATTCAAGCATATTTTACTCGGCCACAAATTCGGTTTTGGCATACCCTTGGATATACAGAAGAGCCGTTAGATCGCCGTGGTTGATGCGAATATCACATTCCGCAGCGACCGAAGGTTTAGCATGCAAAGCAACGCCCGCGCCGGCCAACCCCAGCATGCCCAAATCGTTCGCGCCATCACCCACAGCCATCACATCCGCATGACCGATGTTCAACTGCGCCGTTATCTCTTTGAGCGCCTGCACCTTTGCTTCACGTCCCAAAATTGGACGCCCCACGTCACCCGTCAGCTTGCCGTTTTCCGTCAACAACGTGTTGGCGCGGTTCTCATCGAACCCTAACGCCTCAGCAACTTTCGAGGTGAAGGCCGTAAACCCCCCTGACACCAAAGCGGCATAGGCGCCATCCGCTTTCATTGTCGCCAACAGCGCTTTGCCGCCTGGCATAAGAGTGATGCGCTCTGCCAGAACTTTGGCAATCACAACCTCATCCAGATCCCTAAGCAGACCCACACGTTCGGTCAGCGCGCCGTCAAAATCCAGTTCGCCGTTCATCGCGCGTGCCGTGATGTCTTTTACATGTGCGCCAACACCCGCTTCCTCTGCCAGTTCATCAATGCATTCCTGCTCGATCATGGTGCTATCCATATCAGCCAGAAGCATCTTTTTACGACGGCCCTGTCTGGGCAAAATTACCAAATCAATGCCCATATTTTGCAGATCAGCCCAGACATCCCAGCGATTGTCAGGCATCGCGTCGAGTGCAAACTCTGCCGCCTCTGAGGGTGCCAACCACTGTGCCTCACCGCCACCCCAGGCGTTGCGCAGGTTTTCCACCAACGATGGTTCAAGCGTCGGGGAGTTCGGGGCAGTTAGCAGCGTGGCAATATACATGTCAGCCTCAGTTGGATAGCTCAGTTACGATCTCGCGCTGCATAGAGCATGGCGTGCCTTCTATTGCCAGCCCAGATTGGCTCACGACGCCGACCGCATTTCGCTCAAAGCTGCGCGCGCTTCATCAAGTGCGGCGATTCTTTTTGCGCGACGTCGATCCACCCAAGCAACGAAACCAGCGTGTTCTGCGCGAAATCGTTCTGCCATCTCTAAACTTTTGGTTCCGGACACTTTCTGATGCGTAGAAAACACCTGTGAATCATCCTTCGGCTCGGTTTCTAGATGGTCACGTATGAGGGTAAGGACACTCCGTGGCGAAAAGGCATTGACCAACTCGTAGCTCAGTCGGAGCGGCTTATGCGGCATTTGAGCCAGAACAACCTCAGTGCGCCATTCTTGAACAAGCATGCGAAGCATCGCGCTTCGAATGGCGGACGCATCATAGACAAAATCCCTGTCCGCCTGCGCCAATTCCTTCGTGCTAGAGAAAACCGACTGAGACACTCCGGTCTGCACCATACGGCTCGCAGACACAGATTGCGCCACAAGGTCCTCTCGAATCAACCAAATCAGATCAGTCGGACTAAGGGCTCGCCGAAAACGACGTGACGATTTGAACATAATCATCATCTGTAAATAAGTTATTTCACACCCGAACACCCTGCCATCCCGTCGCGCGCGCAAAAGTCGATCAGCGTAACTCTCCAAACTGTCTGCACCCAATTGTTTGGCCAGTTGGGGTACGATATCCGGGTTGAAGCACTCATCTGGATGCCCCAATCCACCAGCTCTGGTGATAAAATCAGTCAGTCGCGTACTGCCGCTTCGAGGTGTAAAAAATATGACGTATCGTTTGTCAGGAAACACACTTGATAAATCAGTCACCTCGGACGGCAGACCAACGTAGGGGTCACGCAGAAGATACTGTATTTTCTCAATCACTCCAGGCATCTGCAACGCTCGCGTCAGGACATTCAGCGCTAAATTGCGCGAAAACGGATCCGTTTGAAACCCTGAGACATAGAGTTTCCGATAGGAGACAGAGCACGTCGCATTTGAATCACAATCCGTCGCTCAAGTGGATTTTGCATGTTGTGCGTCCGGGGCAACCCTTCTATGTCCGTCGGTGGGACACCTCTCCCCAACGAGAGGCATTTATCTGTAAGGATAGCATTGATGGCTACTCAGCAACCGGCAACGCGGCCGGCTAACCCGCGTTTTTCTTCTGGCCCATGTGCCAAACCCCCTACATTTGAACTGTCCAAACTGGCCGACGCTCCTTTGGGTCGCAGCCACCGCGCAGCTGTTGGCAAAGCCAAGCTGAAGGATGCCATCGAAGGCACCCGCGAAGTTTTGGGCATCCCCGCTGATTACAAAATCGGCATCGTTCCTGCGTCTGACACCGGCGCGGTTGAGATGGCTCTGTGGTCGCTGCTTGGCGAACGCAAAGTTGAGATGCTCGCATGGGAATCCTTTGGCGCGGGCTGGATCACCGATGTGGTCAAACAGCTGAAAATCGACGCCGAAGCCAAAGTGGCTGACTATGGCCATCTCGTTGATCTCGCTTCTGTGGATTTTAGCAACGATGTCGTTTTCACGTGGAACGGCACCACCTCTGGTGTGCGCGTGCCAAACGGTGACTGGATTGACGCCGACCGCACCGGCCTGACCATTTGTGACGCAACTTCCGCTGCCTTCGCTATGGACCTGCCGTGGGACAAGCTCGACGTGACAACTTTCTCCTGGCAGAAGGTTCTGGGCGGCGAAGCGGCCCATGGTGTGATCGTTCTGTCCCCACGTGCTGTTGCGCGTCTGGAAAGCTACACGCCTGCATGGCCGCTGCCAAAAATCTTCCGCCTGACCAAAGGCGGCAAGCTGATTGAAGGCATCTTTACCGGCGCGACCATCAACACGCCGTCGATGCTGGCTGTTGAGGATTATCTCTTCGCGCTGGATTGGGCCCGCTCCGAAGGCGGTCTGAAAGGTCTGATCGCACGTGCTGATGCCAACGCGCAGGCCGTGTTTGATTTCTGCGACGCGAACGATTGGATCGCAAACTTGGCCGAAGATGACGCGACACGCTCTAACACCTCGGTCTGTCTGAAGTTCACAGACGATCGCATCCAAGACGGCGCGGCCTTTGCCAAAGCCGTTGCGAAACGTCTGGAAGCTGAAGACATCGCTCTGGATATCGGCGCCTATCGTGACGCGCCAGCCGGTCTGCGCATCTGGTGTGGTGGCACGGTGGAAACCGCTGACATCAACGCCATGCTGCCTTGGCTGGCATGGGCTTTTGAAGCCGAAATCGCAGCACAAGCCTAAGTGAATTCCTGTCCGGCCACGCCGGGCAGATTCCAACTTTCCCATTCAGGCCACATACGGCCCCCGACATCAAAGGACGCTCAACATGGCTCCCAAAGTACTCGTTTCCGACAAACTCAGCGAAACCGCCGTTCAGATCTTCCGTGATCGCGGCATCGACGTCGATTTCATGCCCGATCTTGGCAAAGACAAAGACAAGCTGGCCGCAGTGATCGGCCAATACGACGGCCTTGCGATCCGCTCGGCCACCAAAGCCACAGCAAAGCTGCTGGAAAACGCCGACAACCTGAAAGTCATCGGCCGCGCAGGCATCGGCACAGATAACGTCGACAAAGAAGCCGCCTCCAAGAAAGGCGTGATTGTCATGAACACGCCGTTTGGCAACATGATCACCACCGCCGAGCACGCCATTGCGATGATGTTCGCCGTGGCGCGCCAGATTCCAGAGGCCTCTGAGTCCACCCACGCAGGCAAATGGGAAAAGTCCAAGTTCATGGGTGTTGAACTGACCAACAAAACCCTCGGCGTGATCGGTGCAGGTAATATCGGTGGCATCGTGTGCGACCGTGCCCGTGGACTGAAGATGAAAGTGGTCGCCTATGACCCCTTCTTGTCTGAAGAAAAAGCCGACAAAATGGGTGTAGAAAAAGTCGAATTGGAAGAGCTGCTGACACGCGCTGATTTCATCACTCTGCACGTTCCGTTTACCGAGCAGACCGCCAACATCTTATCCGCTGAAAACCTCGCCAAAACCAAAAAAGGCGTGCGCATCATCAACTGTGCCCGCGGCGGTCTGGTGGATGAGGAAGCCCTTGCCGAGCTGCTGAAATCCGGCCACGTCGCAGGCGCGGCATTTGACGTTTTCAAAGAAGAGCCCGCGAAAGAAAACGCTCTGTTCAACCTACCCAACGTTGTGTGCACGCCACACCTTGGTGCGGCAACCACAGAAGCGCAGGAAAACGTGGCCCTGCAAGTGGCAGAGCAGATGTCCAACTATCTGCTGACCGGCGCTGTTGAGAACGCACTGAACATGCCGTCTGTGACTGCCGAAGAAGCCAAAGTCATGGGCCCTTGGATCAAACTGGCCGATCACCTCGGCGCGTTCTCCGGTCAAATGACCGACGAGCCAATCAAAGCGATCAACATCCTCTATGATGGTGTGGTGTCGGAAATGAACCTTGCTGCTCTGAATTGTGCGGTTGTTGCTGGCATCATGAAAAAGGCCAACCCAGACGTGAACATGGTTTCCGCGCCAGTGGTTGCCAAAGAGCGCGGCATTCAGATCTCCACAACCAACCAAGACAAAACCGGCACTTTTGATGGATACATCAAGGTGACCGTGGTGACCGACAAACGCGAGCGTTCGGTTGCAGGCACTGTGTTCTCTGATGGCAAGCCACGTTTCATCCAGATCAAAGGCATCAACATTGACGCCGAAGTGGGTGAAAACATGCTCTACACCACCAATGAAGATGTCCCGGGCATCATCGGTACTTTGGGTCAGACCATGGGTGAGAACGGCGTGAATATCGCGAACTTTACACTTGGTCGCGCCGATGTTGGCGGTGAAGCCATTGCACTGCTTTACGTGGATGCTCCTGTGCAAACACCAATCTTGGACAAGCTGTGTGACACCGGCATGTTCCGTCAGGTTAAACCACTGGTATTTGATGTCGCCTAAGAGCGCGCGAACTTGAGATCAAAGGGGCATCCAACTGGGTGCCCTTTTTTTGTGACTGTTGACGATCTGCGACCCCGATCACGTCTGTTTCAGCCGTATTCTAAATTGGAGCTTTCGCAATGCAGACCCAACTGTTTGAGAACACCGACAAATTAGCGCGGCGCACGTCACCCACCTTCTGACACTGGCCGAAGCCAGTGACGCGCCGATCAACATGATCATATCTTCGCCCGGCGGACACGTGGAAAGCGGCGATATGGTGCATGACATGATCCGTTTCATCAAACCTCAAGTGCGCACAATTGGGCCCGGATGGGTCGCCAGCGCGGACGCACTGATCTATGCGGGGGTGGCGCCTCAGAATCCGGTATTGCCTGCCAAACACCCGCTTCTTGCTACATCAGCCGTCTGGAGGGATTGGCGGACAGGCCAGCGACATGGCCATTCAGGCCGAGCAAATTCGCATCATGCGCGAACGGTTTTACCATCTCTTTGCAGAGGCCACTGGACAGAAAGCCGAGAAGATCGCTGACGACATCAAGCGTGATTTCTGGCTGAATGCGTCTGATGCGGTGCGCTACGGTCTGGCAGGAAAGATCATCTCGTCTATTGATGAGCTAAATTAGACACAGTGCTTAACTGTGTCTTGAAGTGCGACGACACAATGTCCTAAAGAAATACCTGATTGCGTTGAAAAAAATTTGTTCTGTGCCTGCATCTCAGACGCAGTATTGGGGGGCCTATGGCCGAAGCAATTTACGCCGTTGGCGACATTCACGGTCATGTTGAAAAGCTGCAAGAGGTGCTTGAGTGCATTGAGCGCGATGGTGGGCACGACGCAAAAATCGTCTTTTTGGGCGATCTTGTTGACCGGGGTCCCGACAGCCAGCGCGTTGTCGAAACTCTACGACTTGGGGTTGCACAGGGTCGAAACTGGACCGTTCTTAAGGGAAACCATGATCGTATGTTTGAATACTTCATGGAGCCGTCACCCCGCCCGGATTTGCGTTTGCGGTTGGATCTTTATTGGCTGCATGAACGCTTGGGCGGTGACAAAACGCTGATGTCATACGGCGTGCCATTTTCTGCAGACGCTAAGTTGGGAGAGATCCATGCCGCTGCGCTTGAAGTGGTTCCAGAGTCACATGTGACCTTCCTTCAGGGACTGCCCTACCATTTGCAGCTCGATAGTCAGCTGTTTGTGCACGCCGGCGTGCGGCCCGGCGTCGCGTTAGAAAATCAATCAGTCGACGATCTTTGCTGGATCCGCGAACCGTTTTTGTCCCACACCGGGGCCTATCCTTGGATGGTGGTGCACGGCCATACACCTGTGGATCAGGTCACGCATTTTGGCAATCGAATCTGCGTTGACACTGGCGCTGGGTACGGACGCGCCCTGAGTGTGGCAGTGTTTGAAGGCAGAAGCACCTGGGCGTTGAGCAAGGATGGACGGCAACCATTGACGCCCATGTAACTCAAGCAAAGGCTTCTGAAGCACGAGATTGAGACAGAAGCTGGTATGTGTGACTGTGAGAGGGTTGATTGGTGACTTGATGCGCCGATCCTGTTTCCACCACTTCCCCGGCTTTGAGCACCAAAAGGTGGTCACACAGGCTTCCTGCGACGCTTAGGTTTGAGCTGCTCATCACCAGAGACATATCCAACAAATCCTGGATCTCAAGAAGCAAATTGAGCATTTGCGCCTGTACTGAGACGTCCATCCCATAAGCCAGTTCGTCAACAACAACCAATCGAGGCCTTGTGACAATGGTCGCCGCAAGAGCGACCTTTTGGCATTGTATTTGAGACAGGGTCGCAAGCCGCCTTTCTGAATCCGCATGGCCAATTCCAACCAATCGCAGGGCCTCAATCACCCGCGCCTGCTTAAGTGCCTTGTCTTTAAGACCGGTTCTGGCCAACGCAGCGGCGACAATTGCGTATGCTGTCTTGCGGCGGCTGAGAAAGTCGATTGTTTCACACGACAAGTACCGCAGATTTGGCCCAAATCTCCGACGTTGCGCTTTGGTTAGGGTTGCCACCTCTTGCCCCATAAATGTGACGTGCCCGACCTCCGGGTCTTCCAGACCCAATAAAACTCGTAGAAGTGTCGATTTTCCGGCACCGCCGGTGCCAACGATACCCAACGATTCCCCGTCTTTTATGGAAAAGGAAACATCGTTAAGAGGGCGCAGTTCGGGTGCTGCACGAAACCAACCTCGGATGGCAGGACGGAACGACTGCCCTACGCGATCCACGCGCAATACTGTGTCTCGGCTCCTACCCATGACAAGCCCTTTACCCCATGTTTCATCGACCACCATGTGCGCTGCCCACGCACATTCACAGAATGACAACCGCGATCGATTTTCATGTCTTAGAGCGCTACTGCTTAAGGGTTTCTTTAAAACCAAGCACCCAAATCGGTTTGTTCCCTGCGGTTTTGAGAGAAAATGTTTGGAGCTTGATCGGCAGAGTCATTTTGCTCAGGTAAGGGTGCATTTTCGACCGTATTTTGCCTGCGGAAATTTGCTTGCCTTGCCTTAGGAGCATGCCTATACACCGCGTCGGCGCCGCTGTAGCTCAGCTGGTAGAGCACGTCATTCGTAATGATGGGGTCGTAGGTTCGAGTCCTATCAGCGGCACCATATTTTTAGAGCAGGTACGTTGAGTACTATTCACACAGCCATTTTCCGGCACGGCTTTTGCCAAATGAAGGGCGAAGTTGCTCTTGCTCCATTGCCACCGCGCAACTTCGAAACATCACGCTAAACTCTGCCACAGAAAATGCTCGGCCTCGCTCAAACCATCGTAGTTGCCGCTCGTGCGCGCCAGCATCACCTGACCTGACAAATAGCGGTTCAGTCGCAAAGTTTGCTCGCCATTTCCTTGTCGCCAGAATTTTGCGACTGCCCCCCAATATACCCCCGATGGTTATGGCCACCGGGCAACTGGTGTGCGGCACCGCCCTTCTTTGGATCGCAACGCTTGTTTCTGGCACCAGTTTGCCAACTCATCTCTCGAGCCCAACGGTATATGCGATCCTTGGCGTTTCCGTTCTAAGTACCGCGATCCCATCGCTGTTGATGTTCTGGTTGGTGCGCAACGCTGGAGCATTTAACGCGTCAATCTTGGCGTTCTTCATTCCGGTCAGCGCCGTAATTTTGGGCGTGGGGCTACTGCAAGATCCGCTAACCTTAGCTACGGTCGGCGGTTTTGCATTGGTCCTTTTGGGCGCCGCACTATCCACAACTCGGCCTGCCAAAGTCGCTGTGAAACAAGAAACCTAGAATCTACAAAACCTGCGGTCGCTTGCCCAAAATATAACTTAGGCAAGCGACCCCAAAAATGCTGGCCGCATTGCACGCAACTCCTCCGCCAAATGATCAACAAGCAATCGAACCCGAGCTGTCTGACGAAGATCAGAATGCAACAGCAACCAAATTGAGCGATCCAAATAAGATGTTGTGCCGGGTACCTCGATAACATTGTCAAAATTGCGCACAGTGACGTGCGGGAGATAGCTCATCCCCATTCCAGCCGCGACCATTTCGATGATCAGTGTTGGTGACCGCAGTTTGTAACGCACTTTTGCACGTGGAAACGGACTGGCGCGCACCCAATCCGGAAGCGCAGCGCGATCCCCCCAACCGATCCATTGCAGCCCCTCGCCCTTTGGACCAGCCGACGCAAAATGACGTTCAAGATAGTCTTTACTTGCAAAAATACCGCCCGCAATCTGGAGCACTTTGCGCCCGACCACATTGTCGTCAACCTGATGGGCTATACGCAGCGACACGTCCGCTTCCGCGCGATTTATGCTTTCGATCCGGTTGGTCACCGTTACCACCAATTCGATATCTGGGTACTTTTGCTCAAACGACGCCAACATGCGTGGAACCTCCATTGAGGCAAATCCGGTTGGCAAAGACAAACGCACGGTGCCCTGCGCCTCGTGGTCCAACCCTTGCACGCGCCGTCGCGCCGCAATCACTGCGGTCTCTGCTTCCTCAGCAAGCGGCACAAGGGCTTCTCCGGCTTGCGTGAGCTTCAAGCCACGACGCGACCGATCAAACAAGCGCACACCGTATTCTTCCTCAAGTGCACGCAGGTTTCGATCTACCGTCGCATGTGTGGCCTCCAGCGTGTCCGCGGCCGCGCGCAAGCTTCCCGAACGCGCCACAGCCAGAAAATACGGAAGCTTGGTCCAGTCATGGGCGGTGTTTGTCAACTTAGTGGCTCCTTTTTGATCCACAGCGTCACATTTTTGGGTGTTTGTTTCGAAAATAGAGCAACTAGGTTTGCGAGGTCAACCGACGGCACCACACCACCGGTCACCGTCGGGAAACGTATTCAGCGCGCATTCAAGCACGCGCACTCAAACCAACAGATGAGGACATACATGAAACGCAGAGAGTTTATCGCCACCACGGGTCTCGCTTTGACTGCCCTCGGCGTGCCCGCGCAGCTTTGGGCCAAAGGCGACGCAGACTTCCCATTCGAAATGAAAACACAAGATATCCTTGGCCACAAAATGGCGTATGTCGACGAAGGCACAGGCGACCCTATCGTCTTTTTTCACGGCAACCCAACATCATCTTACTTATGGCGCAACGTCATCCCACATGTCACTGACACCCACCGCGCGATCGCTGCGGACATGATCGGAATGGGCAACAGCGACAAGCCGGATTTGGCCTACACCTACGATGATCACGCGGCACATCTGCACGGGCTTTTGGACGCGCTTGATTTACAGAATGTGACACTGGTTCTGCATGATTGGGGCGGCGCGTTGGGATTTGACTGGGCAATGAAAAACCCCGACAAAGTGAAAGCCATCGCCTACATGGAAACCATCGCCCCCCCAGTTTTGCCCTTTGAAAGCTACGACGTCATGGGGCCATTGGGAGAAATCTTCAAGGCCTGGCGCACCACAGGTGTTGGTGAAAAAATGATTCTTGAAGACAATATGTTTATCAATGAAATGCTGGGAAAACAGGGCGTCGCCACCCCGCTCTCAGACGAGGTTTTAGCGCACTACAACAGCTACTACCCGGATGCGGCATCACGCGCGCCAATTCTGGAGTGGCCCCGTCAAGTGCCGATCGGCGGCGTGCCAGAGCGCACAACAAAGCTGACCCTTGAGATTGTCGACTACCTCACGACATCTGAGATACCAAAGCTGACTTTCCACGTCACGCCGGGTGCGATTGCCCCTCCAGAGGCGATTGCGTGGATGAAAGCAAATGTCCCAAATTTGGAGACCCTACATCTCGGCCCGGGGGCGCATTTCATTCAAGAAGATTACCCACATGAAATTGGTCGCGGTCTCGCTGAATGGCTGCAACGGGTATGAGGGAGGACATCACGATGCCAAACAAAACATTATATGGTCGCCACACTCTCAAAACCGAAGTGGCAGTGAATGCGCCGGTAGAACAAGTCTGGGAGGTGTTGTCGGATTTCAGCGCTCCGGACACTTATGCTGAGCAGGTGACGCTGTCCTATAGCCTCACACCGGACAAACATGGTCTGGGCGAGGCACGGCATTGCGACATCAAGGGCTTTGGTAGCATTCAGGAAGAAATCATCGCTTGGCAAGACGGTCGCAGCTTAACCTACTCTGTGACCCCTCTTGGGCCCTTGGGTAAATCTGTGAGCCGCTGGACCGTTGACCCCGACGGGGATGATCGCTCAAAAATCACGGTAGAGCTTGGTTATGATTTACGGTTTGGGCCGCTGGGGTGGCTGATGCATGTGCTGGTCATGCGTCGCGCGTTGCAGAAGGCCATTCCGCAGGGCCCCGAAGCGCTCAAAACGCGTGTGGAAACCGGGAACTCTATCCGACAACGCCGCGCGCCTGTCGGCCAGCCACAGATGAATCCGAGCCACGCTTAAACATCTGCCTGAGAAGCGCGCGGAGGTCATCTCTGCGCGCATTACCTCTCTAGTATCGGCAAATTGTTGTGGGAGTTCAGCAACAAGACAACAGACAATGCTATCGAGACGGCAAGGACGGCGAACACACCACATAGACAGCGCCCAATCCGCTTCGCACATGAAGGGGTCGATCTCGTCAAATGTATGCGGACAGGATCTCCATCATGACGATCCCTAAGAGAGCGGGACTAATGCACCCGCCTAAAGGGTTAGACGGCAATGTCACACAATCGTGTCACGACGTGACGGGGAGCACCGTCCAGCTGCCTTGTTAACACCAATCGCTCATCCATACCTTTCATCGCACAGAACAAAAAATATTTCAGGGAGTGCTATCACATGAAAATTCAACAGAACGCCCCCCACCAGACCAGTTCAGAAATCACCGCTTTGTTTCAGCGCACACGCGCCCGCACAGATATGCTTGTGGCGCCGCTGTCAGCCGAAGACATGATGCTACAATCCATGAGCGATGCCAGCCCAGCAAAATGGCATTTGGCGCATACCACTTGGTTCTTTGAGCAGTTCATCTTGCGCGAGCGTCTGCCCGAGTATCAGTCCCCTGATGATCGTTTTGCCTTTCTGTTTAACTCTTATTACGTGCAGGCTGGTCCACGGCATGCCCGTGACAAACGTGGTTTGATCTCTCAACCTGATCTGCCCGCTGTGAATGCCTATCGCGCCCATGTTGAAGACAGCCTTCAGGCGCTGCTGCAATCGGGGCGCGATGATACTGACGACATCGCCAAACTGGTAGAGCTCGGGTGTCATCATGAAATGCAACACCAAGAATTGTTGGTGACCGATCTGTTGCATGGCCTGTCCTACAATCCCTTGCTGCCAGCCTACCGCGATCCAGAACCCATGCCGGTGACCCAAGAGGAACCGCTCACCTTCACCAAACATGACGGCGGTCTTGTAGACATTGGCCACGCGGGAACGGACTTCGCTTATGATTGCGAAACACCGCGCCATCAAAATTACATTGCGCCGTTTCAACTGGCTGATCGGGCGGTCACCAACCGCGACTGGATCGCATTTATGGACGACGGCGGGTATGATGCACCGTCCTTGTGGCTGATGGACGGATTTACGGCGCGACAGCACGAAGAGTGGATGCATCCGCTGTATTGGTGGCAACAAGACGGTTCTTGGTGGAGCTATACATTGCGAGGCCCTCAACCAGTGAACCTCGATGCCCCCGTGGTGCATGTGAGCTACTACGAGGCAGAGGCCTTTGCACGATGGGCTGGAGCACGGCTGCCACGCGAGGCCGAACAGGAACTGGCGACGCGCGACACGCCCATCCATGGCAACTTTCTCGACGACGGCGCGCTCAGACCTTTGCCCGGTGGTGGCTTTTGGGGAAATGTCTGGGAATGGACGGCCTCTCCATTTTCACCCTACCCCGGTTTTAAGACGCCCCAAGGCGCCATTGGAGAGTACAATGGCAAGTTTATGGTGAACCAATTTGTGCTGCGTGGCGGCTCCTGTGCCACACCTCGCGAACAGATGCGGCCAACCTACCGAACCTTCTTTTATCCACACCAACGCTGGCAAATGCTGGGCCTGCGCCTGGCAAAGGACGTGTGACATGGACAAACAAACCGTTACCGCCCCCAACCTGCTCGCCTCCGCCCTTCAAACGCTGTCAAATCGACAAAAAGCTCTGGATCCAAAGTGGTTCTACGATCATCGCGGTAGTGAGCTCTTTGAAGACATCACCAAACTGCCAGAATATTATCCAACCCGGACCGAAACCGCGATCTTGTCCACACATGCGCGTCGGATCGCGGCCAATATCACCGACGGTGCGGTGTTGATCGAACTTGGCAGTGGCGCCAGTGTGAAAACACGTCTGCTGTTGGATGCCGCGCCACAACTTGCGACCTACGCACCGGTGGATATCTCGGCGCAGTTTTTGCAAGGAGTCGCGGCGCAGCTGCAAACCGACTACCTCTCGCTCGAAGTGACACCGATTGTCGCCGATTTTATGAGCCCGATAAGCCTTCCTGCACATCTTCTGGACCGTGATCTGATCGTATTTTTTCCCGGCTCTACTATTGGCAATCTCACCTCGGATGCCGCCATCGGTCTTTTGCGAAGCGTGCGTGATTTGGGCCGTGTGCGTGCCATGGTTGTGGGTGCCGATCTGGCGAAGGATGCCACGGTTCTGGTTGATGCCTATGATGATGCAACAGGCACAACAGCCGCCTTCAACAAGAACTTGCTATATCGTCTGAATCGCGAGGCTGGGGCAAACTTTGATGTAGAGAAATTTCATCATGAGGCGCGTTGGAACGAAGACCTCTCCCGTATCGAGATGCATCTGGTCAGCCGCACAACGCAGATTGTTGATTTGGGTGGGTGCAGCTTTCACTTTAAGGAAGGAGAGAGCATTCACACCGAAAACAGTCACAAATACACCCGAAACTCACTTTCTGAGCTGGCGGAGGCAGGCGGGTGGTATGTGACGGATTGGCTGACTGATCCTCAGGATCTGTTCTCTGTCAGCGTACTTGTTCCGCACTGAAATCGAAAGGCGAGACGCTTAGGCGTCTCGCTCCATAATCCATGTGACTTCCGGCGCTGCCACGAAACGCCACTTCCGTAGTGGCCCCGCCATCACATTGAGATAGTACATTTCAAACCCATAAGGTGCGCCGCATGGGTGGTGGCCTCGTGGCACCAGCACCACATCCCCGTCGGACACCGCCATGGTTTCATCCAATTGTCCATCGTCGGTGTAGACCCGCTGCACCCCAAACCCACTTGCCGGGTTGAGGCGATGATAATAGGTCTCCTCCAAATAGGTAATTCGGGGAAAGTCATCCTCGTCATGTCGATGGCTTGGATACGACGACCAATGCCCAGCCGGGGTGAACACCTCGGTTACAAGCAAGCTGTCGGCATAGTCCTCATTCTCCATCGCAATATTGTTGATATAGCGTGTGTTGGTGCCTGTTCCGCGCTCAGTAAGCGCAATACCGTCCGGGTCAATGCGATGGGCGCTGCGTGCGCCTTTACTTGGCGCCGCGCACACGGCCAAAACGCAATCTGTCTCGGCCACCGCGTCCCAATCGCTGCCATTGGGAAGATATAGGCAATGCGGCGCGGTCTTTTCAAACACAGACATGCGCGCGCCCAATACACCCCAATCTTGTCCGGCGCCGGAGATACGCGCCTTACCCTCCACCACCACCAAGATCACTTCAGTGTCCCCGGTACATTCCGCAGCTTTGTCGCCAGCTTTAAGGTGGTACAGGCCAAAACCAACATAACGCCAGCCAGCTGAGGCAGGTGTGATATCATGTACTTTGCCACGTGTGCCAAAGGGTTTTCTCAGTAAGTCTGCCATCATATCCTCGCTTGCTCACGCATCGCTATTTGCAACCCCAGGCCACGGAGTTTCCCGATGGTATCACATTCATCCTTTCGAGGCTTGTGCTAGGCACACAGCTTCAAGCGACCTGCAATGAATTCTCGAAAACCATCAATTGTACAAGAAACGAGAGCGACACAGAGCTTTCTTGTCGCCCCCTGTCGCTCATATACTGACTGCGCCTGTCAGCCCAACACTTCTGACATCAACACAGGGCGCCCTGTTTGCGCGGATCGGGTTGCCGCCTCCGCCATTGCCAAAGCGGCAATACCGTCCTCCAAGGACACCGGCATCGGGCCTTC
This sequence comes from Shimia sp. NS0008-38b, assembly GCF_040370365.1. NCBI lineage: Bacteria > Pseudomonadati > Pseudomonadota > Alphaproteobacteria > Rhodobacterales > Roseobacteraceae > Shimia > Shimia sp. NS0008-38b. The sequence continues at coordinate 884,147 of NZ_BAABWQ010000002.1, forward strand.
GCTCTCAATGGCCTCTACAAAGTCGGACCACTCCGCCTCGTAAGCCGGCATGTAACGTTCCAAGAAGAAATACGTTGGCTTTGCACCGGTCACCCCGTTGGCCGTAGATGTAACGACAGTGTTTTCAAGCATGTTTTGAGCCTGCAAAAGCCCTTCTGATCCCAGAAGCTCAACCCGCTGATCATAACCATAGGCCGCACGGCGAGAGTTCTTGATCACAGCGATTCGACCGTCCGCGTAGCTTAACGTTACCACCGCAGTGTCAACATCCCCAGCCGCCCCAATTTCGGGGTCTACAAGCGATGATCCGGTCGCCATCACCGACACCGGCGCTTCGTTCATGATGAAATTTGCCATGTCAAAATCGTGGATCATCATATCGCGGAACAATCCACCCGATACCTTGACATAGCTCACCGGAGGAGGCGCTGGATCAAAGGAGGTGATCGACAACAGTTCTGCTTTGCCGATGTCACCGTTTCGCAATGCGTCTTTCAGAGCGCGAAAATTCGGGTCAAACCGGCGATTGAAACCGATCATCACTGGCTTATCAGATCCTGAAACAACCTCTTGGCATTTCAGGGCCCGTGAGAGGCTCAAATCGACTGGCTTTTCGCACAACACAGCTTTGCCTGATGCCGTCGCCAATTCAATCAGTGGGGAGTGCGTATCCGTGGGCGTGGCGATCAAAACCGCGTCAATGTTGGGATCCGCGATAATCTCTTCGTTTGTGCGCACATCCGCGCCAAACTCGCTTGCCAACCGCGCGGCGTTTTCTGCCACAACATCCGCCACAGCCACCAATGTGCTGTTACGATGTGCCTTGATGGCGCGTGCATGGACCGTCGCAATGCGCCCCGCGCCAAGCAATCCTACATTAATCATGTTGCCCTCGATTCAGTTTGTGGTTCCTAATTCCCCCACTTTGCACGCGCGTGCAACTTCTTTTTGCACGCGCGTGCAAAACGGTGGCATCACACAACCGATCACAATAGGATAGCCGTCAAGGAGCGCGCAAACATGGTCGACAAATCTACATCACACAGCGTTACAGCAGATGATGTTGCTGAACTGGCGGGCGTTTCCCGCTGGACCGTGAATCGCGCTTTTAAAACAAACGCTTCAATATCTGCGAGCGCACGGACACGGGTGATGGCTGCCGCAAAAGAACTTGGATACGCGCCAGACCTGTTGGCCTCCAGTCTTGCCTCCGATCGCAGCAATCTTGTGGCTTTGCTCGTGGATGACTTCGCCAATCCGCACAAATTGGTCATGCTCGAAACTCTGACCAATGTCCTACGCCAAAATGGTTGGGACACACTTCTGGTCAACACACTCAACTCAGAAGACGCTTCAAGCGCGCTGCTCACCGCCAGCCAGCGTCGCGTGGATGCAGCCGTGCTGATCGGGGTGCAGTTTGATGATAAGATTTTGCAAACGGCGCTTGTGGCCAAGCGCATCCGCAAACTCATCCTGTTTGCGCGCTATTCTGACAATGCAAACACAATTTCAATCTGCTGCGATGACCAGAAGGCAATGGAGACGATCGGTGCCTACGTGCTCAAACAAGGTTATCAAAAGCCCCTGTTTGTCGCTGGCCCGCAACACACCTCCGCCCACGTTTTGCGCTGGGAGACTTTTCAAGCGCAATGGCGACACTCCAAAGGCAACAATCCCGAACACCTTGTGGTCGGCTCCTATGATCCACAACAAGCCTACGACCGCGTTGCACATCATCTGAAATCGCTCCCTAGGGTGGATTTTCCTGACGTTTTGGTGTGCGAAAACGATGCACTCGCAATGGGGGCGAGCGACGCCGTGCGCTATGAGTTTGGACTGCGTATTCCAGATGATGTCGCAATCACCGGCTTTGACGACACGCCGTATGCCGCCAATCCGAACTATGATCTCACCACCTATGCTCAGCCCATAAAGGCTCTCGCCAATGGGCTAATTGAAGTGCTCAGCGGAGAGCCTAATCTTGCCAGATATAGTGCCTTTCAAGGCAAGATTGTCGCTCGAACAAGCGCCTGACTTTTCAAACTTTACTGTCAGGCACAGTGCAGTCATTGGGTTTTTGAAGGGGTCTCTCGAACGGCTTGGCTTAGTCGCCTTTGCAGCTTTGCGTTCTCAGCCTCTAGTGCCGCAATCCGGTCAATCGCCTCTCCTTCCGTGAATCGGCGTGGAATATGCTGGGGACAGTTCCAATCAAAGGCTTCCACATGGATTTTCACCAGACGCTCAACTTTCGACGACAGTGGTTCTTCAAGCAGGCTGTCGAACTCCGCCGAATCTTGTTCCAAGAATTGCACTCGCCCCCAGATTTTCAGCCGACGGGCATTCGGGTAGTCCATCAATATGAGAGCCACACGGTCGTTTCCAGTCAAATTGCCAAGGCTGATGTACTGCCGATTGCCGCGAACATCCGCATAAGTGATGGTTTGCTCGTCAAGCACGCGCAGGAACCCCGGCGCGCCGCCGCGAAACTGAACGTAAGGCCACCCCGTTTCCGATGTGCTCGCCTGATAAAACCCGTCACGTGCTTCAATAAAGGCGGCCTCGGCCAGTCGCAGTCTGTCACCACCTTGGCGCTCGGGAGACAACAGGTTTCGGTAATTGCCAGAGCCGTTTTTCTCCTGCTGCGCCTGTACGGTTGGGGTGAACGCGATGTCTGCAAATGCAAGGGCCATGATGTGTCTCCTACAGGCTCAAATCTTCAAGGTCGGGGTGGCCCTCTGGGCGGGGGCCTAACGGCCAATGGAACAGGCGATCAGTGTGAGAAATGGCAAGATCATTGATCGACGCAATCCGGCGACGCATGTGACCATCTTCGGCAAATTCCCAATTTTCATTGCCGTAAGAGCGAAACCACTGCCCTTCGACATCATGCCATTCGTAAGCAAACCGGACGGCGATGCGATGTCCTGCAAAGGTCCATAGCCCCTTGATCAACCGATACTCATGTTCGCGGTGCCATTTTTGCGTCAGAAAAGCGTGGATGTCGGTGCGTCCAGCGACAAAGCTGGAACGATTTCGCCAGACGCTGTCCTCGGAATAGGCCGGGGTCACGATGTCAGGGTTTCGGCTGTTCCACGCATCTTCTGCGGCACGCACTTTTTGACGCGCTGAGGTCTGTGTGAAAGGGGGCAAAGGAGGACGGGTCATAGACATTCGGATATCCGTTTTGGGTTAGGTGCCGACCTGCGGAGATCAGGGGGACAGGGCCCGCAGGTCGGCTTAGGGAAGGGCTCTGGGATCGAGAAGCCCTTCACGACGGGGATAGTTGAAGCGTGAGAGCCGTTGAAAGGTATGGCATCAATTCCCCCAAGGTGAACAGATCGGTTAATGTTTGCGAAATGATACATGTACCGATCTGTTCACCTTTTCAAGATGTCATTTTCGAATTTCGGATCATCCCTCCCAAAACACCTCCTATCTATTTGATTTTTATATATATAAAATGTTCCATTTGACCTGGCTAGGATGTGAATGTATTTACTGACCGGTCAACCTAGGTACACAAATGAGCCAAAACAAACGCGCAGAACTGGTGGAAAATGCCCTACCTCTGTTCTATCGGAATGGATTTCACGCCACCGGCATGGATCTCGTTGCCAAGGAAACCGGCGTCTCCAAAACATCCATTTACAAGCACTTTCGCACCAAAGAAGAGCTCATCCTTGCGGTCTTGCGTTTGCGCGATGAGAGTTTTCGCAACTGGCTGTGTCGCAAGATGGAAGAGATGGCAGACACCCCGGCGGGCCAGCTTTTGGTTATGTTTGACATCTTAGAGCAGTGGTTCCTTGAAGACAGCTTCAGAGGGTGCATGTTCATCAAAGCCAGCGCCGAGTTTCAGGATCAGGGCGACGCGATCAACCTGCACGCCTTTGAACACAAGCGCTTGTTGGAAGAGCATTTCCGCACTTTGGCGGAACAGGCAAATGCGAGCAATCCGTCCCAACTGGCGCGAGAATTGCTGCTATTGAAAGAAGGGGCCATTGTACTGGCCGCCATGTCCCACACCACCGCCCCCGCCAAACAGGCCAAACAGGTTGCGCAGATTCTGATGGCAGATCTCGCCTAAACTAGACGCACGACAAACCAAGGTTCTACGTCCAAACCTGTTTTCCCAACCCGTGTTGATATAGCCTTGCCAGTTGGGTCAACGCATCAACGGTCACTTCGTTGGATTGCCAGGCTTTGATGCTGACGCCAAGCAGGCGAGGCATCAGCATAGGCCACATTTGCGAATCCTTGGTCGTGAATTCCGACCAAAACGCACCCTGCACGCCTATAATGCGATCCGTCAGCGCAGGATCAGAAACGGGTTCCCAATTGATGGTATCAGCAAGGCTCACATAAGCGGCCCAGTTTGCCCCCCAGTCATCCACATCATCGGTATGTGCCATATCCAAATAAACGTGTTGCGCCGGAGTCATGACCACATCATAGCCCTGCCGCGCCGCCTCTAGTCCGGGTCCCTGACCTGTCCAACTGAACAAGATGGCATTGTGCCCCATGCCTCCTTGATTGCCGCGCGCGGATTCTTCCCAGCCACATGGGCGCTGCCCGTTCTCGACAACTTTGGCCGCGAGCTTTGCCATCGTCCACCCCTGCAGGTCGTCGGTTGTTTCCAAACCTTCGCGCTCCATCAGAGCCCGCGCCATTGGGCTGCCCATCCACGTACCTTCCGGCAATTCATCGCCACCAAGATGCAGATGACCAAACGGGAACAACGCTCCAACCTCAGCCGCAATTGCCTCTAGCACATCCCAGGTGCGTGCTATTGCCGGGTTCACCGCATTGCCTTTGTAGCCCTGCACACTGACCTCGGCACCGTTGTCGGCTGGGTCGCGCAGATCAGGAAACACATGTGTCAATGCAATAGCATGCGCCGGCACTTCGATTTCCGGCATCACTTCAATATTGAGCGCTTTGGCGTGAGCGACGATTGCACGCGCCGTTTCCTTGGAATAACTGCCGCCCGCTTCGATCGCGCCAGAAAACAGAGCTGGCAAGAGGTGCCCCTCGCCACAGAATGCGGTTTTCTGCCACAACTCCGGCACACACTCGATCTCCAATCGGAAGGCCTCATCATCGGCAAAGTGCCAATGAAACCTGTTCAGCTTCAGCAAAGCCATCAAATCCAAAAGCTCAAGGATCGTTTCCGGCGCATAGTAATGCCGTGCCGCGTCCAAATGCTGGCCTCGCCAGCCAAATCGCGGAGCATCCTTGATTGTGCCGCAACGCAAAGGTCCTTGTTGCATCAGAGTCAGCAACGTAATCCCCGCGTAGAAGAACCCGCCATACCCGCCGGCACGCACTTTGAGCCCCATCTCCGATATCGTCAGTTCATAGGCATCCTCTGGCATGTCCGTTTCTTCAAAAACAGTCTCTATTTCACCTTGAAATGACCAGCCCTTTCGGCTGGCCAACGAGGAAACCGCTGCAAAAGCTGGATGATCACAAACAACACCAGTTATCGAAATCACGCCCTCAGAAGGCAGCCATGTCTCTGGCTGTGGCACCAAACCCAATCCCTCAAAGGGCCCCAAATCCGGCAGGCGTTGTGCTCGGCACCCGGAGTTCGGTTTGGGCAAAGTGATTGTTTTCTCTCCCACCCGCAAATATGGGCCCAAAGGCAACCACGCCCGATTGGCCGGTGTGAACCCACCTGCATATTTTATCTCCAGCACGTGTCGCGCACCGACAGTCAAATTTGGCAAGCTAATTTCGGTGTAGCTCCCCAAACTATGTGTCACTGTTCCACCTGAAATCGCTTCAAATGTCCCCATGCCTGAAAAACAAAATACCGGGGCGGTTAGCCCACGGTCGGACACAAATGTACAAAGGATCGTGTCACCCGCAATGCGGCTTTCATACTGCATGTCAGTCCAATCTAAGCTCGGAAACAAAGTCATAAATATCAGATCGATACAGCCCTCGTGTGAGCTCTATCGGACGCCCCGAGGACAAATACCCTGTCCGCACGATCTGCAAAACTGCGCTGCCTTCAGGCAATTTCATCTTCTCAGCGTCAGACGGCGTCAAGTTCATCGCGGTCACTCGTTGAATCGCGCGGGTGGGCGCGCTGCCATCTTTGCGCAACACCTCATACAACGAAGTTTGGACCTGCTGCGGATCGCGCAGGATGTCTCGAGGTAAAGAGGAATCCTCCAAGGCCACGGGTGTCCCGCCCGCGCTACGCAATCGGTTGATGCGCGCAACCTTCTCATGTGCAGCCAACCCCAGCGTCACCATCTCGTCGGGATTGGGTGAAAACAGACCACGATCCAGCACAACGCTTGTAGCCTCCATGCCACGCGCCTGCATTGTCTCCGTAAAAGACACCAACGACGACAAGGATTGCTCTAGTCTCGGCGAAGCTGCAGCCACAAACGAGCCGGCCCCGCGCCGCTGTTCAATCAACCCTTCTTCGACCAATTGAGCCACAGCTTTGCGTACGGTGACGCGGCTGATGTCAGCCACCTCTGCCAAATCACGCTCCGGTGGCAACTGATCTCCCGGCTGTAAAGTCCCAGCGCGTATCTCTGCGGAAATATGGCGATGAAGCTGTTGATACCGAGGGCCTCGACCAGAACGATACCACGCATCCGGACGGAAAAAATCATTGGTAGTGGTCATAAGGCCTCCCCCTCATGGTCTCTAAAAACCATACCAATGTAATACTTAGGCGCAATAGGTGTCCTCAATATTTCTCATAACTCGCTGTTTTATATGTGTAAAAATACGAGATTTAGCTTTGGTATTATATTGGTAGTGTTTTGGTTCTTTTGGGGTAACATATTTGTAACGCAGTGATTCGACTCAGCGTCGAAGCAACAGATCGACCAAGGGGGAAATTGATGGCCGAACTATCTGCACAGGCATCGCAGACAGCCACAGAGGTGCGCAGCCGCACTTTGTCAGAGGGGCTTTTCGGATGGTTGCTTGTGGGTCCCGCCATGCTCTTCATCGCTGTGATTGTGGCCTGGCCATTGGCGGAGACCATTCGCCTGTCGTTTATGGAAGCCGGGCTGGGTGGCGAAAAATTCGTTGGTCTTGAGAACTATCAGGACCTCGCAGACAGCCGGAAATTTCATCAGACCATCGTGCGTACTTTCTATTGGATGTTCCTCAGTGTCAGCCTGAAGCTGTTGCTAGGTCTTATTGGCGCCGTCCTTCTAAACGCTGCCATCCCCGGCCGGGCCTTGTTTCGCGTACTTGTCATGCCACCGTGGGTGATCCCAATTGCCATCGGCTGTATTGGCTGGTTGTGGCTCTATAACGGCTACTTTGGCGTGCTGTCTGGTGTTCTGATGAAGCTTGGCATCATCGACGGACCGTTTGAATTCCTCGCCTACAAAACCTCTGCATTTTACTCCGCAATCGTGACTGATGTTTGGGTTGGCACGCCGATGGTGACGCTCTTTTTCCTTGCCGCCATGCAAGGTGTATCTCGCGATTTGTATGAGGCTGCATGGGTGGACGGCGCTGGGCGTTGGTACAGGTTCCGCCGCATCACGATACCACAAATCATGCCGGTGATTGTCTCTATGGCGCTTTTGTCCGCGATCTGGACCTTCAACAGCTTCGAAATCATCTGGATTTTGACCGAAGGTGGCCCACGCAGCGCAACAACCACGTTGATCGTCGACACATACAAGGTCGCTATCGGGAACTACAAATTTGGCGAGGGCGCTGCTCGGGCTGTGATCATCGTGTTCCTGCTCGCCGTATTCTCTCTCATCTATCTGTTCTTCCTTAACAAAATCAACAAACGCTACGGGGTGAAGTAACATGATGGATCGTTACACAAAGCTTCAGATGATCGGGATTTACGCGGCGCTGGCAGTTTTTCTCACTTTTATCCTGCTGCCGTTCTTTGAAATGTTCATGGCCTCTTTGCGTCCACTGGAGCATCTTTTCCGTAGTCCCTATCAGTTCTGGTCGGACGACTTTAGCTTTCAGGCTTACAAAGACATGTGGGTCACGGTTCCACTTTTAGGCCGCTACATCTTCAACTCGATTTTCATCGCCAGCGCTGTGACAAGCATCACCATGGTCTTTGTGGTGCCAGCCGCTTACGCCTATGCTCGGTTGGACTTCCCCTTCAAAAGCATGAGCCTTGCGATCTTCCTCGGCGTCAACATGTTCACCGGCGCCGTGCTTCTGATCCCACTGTACCGCGTGCTGCGCACAATGGGGCTTTTGAACACTTACTGGGCAATGATTGTGCCCGGGGTGGCCTTTTTGATCCCAACAGGCATCTGGCTGCTGCGATCCTACTTAGAGAAAATTCCACGCGAACTGGAAGAAGCCGCCTTTGTAGATGGCGCGTCCCGCATTTACACGCTGCGCCGTGTTGTTCTGCCTCTGGCGGTACCGGGTCTGATTGTTGTGGGTGTCGCCGTGTTCATCGGCGCCTATGCCCAGCAATTTCTGTTCGCAATCACATTCAACCAGACCCGCGAGCTGCAACCGCTGCCTGCTGGTCTGTATGAATTCATCGGCTACCAGTCGGTGACCTGGAACGAGATGATGGCCGCTGCCTTGGTAGGCGTATTGCCTGTCATGGTCATCTTCCTATTCCTCCAAAAATATCTCGTCGCCGGCCTCACCGCAGGCGCCGTGAAAGAATAATCAAAACCAAGGGAGACTATAATGAAACTCGCAAAACTGACATTGGGTGCTGCCCTTCTGTCTGGCGCTGCAACAGCCGCGCTTGCTGACGGACACGCCAAAGAACTACACTTCATCATGTGTGGCGGCGAAGTCCGCGCCGCAGACCAAGCCGTGGTTGATCAATTTGAAGCTGACTTTGATGGCGTGAAAGTGAACCTCGAAGCCGTGCCATGGGGCACCTGCCAAGACAAATCACTGACACTGGCCGCCGCGGGCGATCCGCCCTCCATCGCGTACATGGGTTCGCGTACATTGCGCCAGCTGGCCAACAACGATCTGATCGTTCCGGCAGAAATCAATCCGGAAACCCCGTATCAGCCGGGTGTTCTAAACACAGTGACCGTTGAAGGCACCGCATGGGGCTATCCGCACGCGTTTTCCACCAAAGGTCTCTACATCAACTGTGACATCGTTGAAGCGTCCGGTCAGGAGTGCGTAGCACCTGCAACCTGGGACGCGATGTATGACATGGCCAAAGGTGTGGTCGACAACACCGACTCTGCTGGCGTTGGTCTTGCAGGCAAAGACTTCGACAACACCATGCACCAGTTCCTCAATTACCTGTACTCCAACGGTGGTGTGGTGATTGACTCTGCATCTGGCAAAAACATGCTGGACAGTGCGCAGACTCGCGAAACTCTGGAATTCTACGGCAAACTTGTGGATGTGGCTCAAGACGGCCCAACCGCTTGGGAACGCGACCAACTGCGTGACCTGTTCAACGACGGTCAGATCGCGATGTATGTGTCCGGTCCGTGGGGCTACGGCCAGCACAACGAAGACATCAATCAAATCGTTGCGCCTGTTCCAGCAGGTCCATCCGGTGAAAGTGGCTCAATCCTGATCACCGATTCAATTGTGGTGTTCAAAGGCTCCGGTCACGAAGATCTGGCGCAGGAATTGGCAAAACGCATCACATCTGGTGACAGTCAGTACGATCTGGACAGCAGCTGGGGTCTGACACCAATTCTGGATTACGCCAAGCTTGGCAAAGATGATCTCTACTATGCAGACGGCATTTGGCCGACTTTCACAGCGTCAATCTCCACCGGTGGTCCAGAGCCGCTCGTGGAAGATTTCAAATCACTTCAGTCCGTATTCACCAACATGGTGCAAGGCATCATCTTGCAGGATGACACGGTCGACAATCTGGTGACCATCGCGGGCGAAGAGCTCGACGACGCGCTGTAAGCGATTTCTCCCTGCTCCGGGCGTGCCACTTCGACGGCATGGCCGGAGCGCCATCACTCACGAACCTTCACTCAGAAACGGACAGACCAATGGCGACGCTCAACCTGAATGCAATCAACAAATCTTTCGGCACCGCCAAAGTGTTGCATGACATCAGCCTCGCAATCGAGGACAAGGAATTTGTGGTCTTCGTAGGCCCCTCAGGTTGCGGAAAATCCACTCTGCTGCGCATCATTGCTGGTCTTGAGGAAGCCACCTCTGGCTCCATCGTGATCGGAGGCGAAGACGTCAGCGACGCCGCCCCGGTGGACCGCGGTATCTCCATGGTGTTTCAGTCTTACGCGCTCTACCCGCACCTGAGTGTCTATGAAAACATTGCCTTTCCTCTGCGCGTGCAGAAAATGGCGAAAGAAGATCTCGATGCGCGCGTGAAACGCGCCGCCGACGTTCTGCAACTCACCGAAAAACTGGACCTGAAGCCAGGACAACTCTCCGGTGGTCAACGCCAGCGGGTCGCCATCGGTCGCTCGATTGTGCGCGAACCCAAAGTATTCCTGTTTGACGAACCGCTCTCCAACCTTGATGCCGCGTTGCGCGGGGACATGCGTGTTGAGCTGAGCCAGCTTCACAACCAGTTGGACGCAACCATGGTCTACGTCACCCACGATCAAGTCGAAGCCATGACCATGGCGGACCGAATTGTGGTTCTGAACGGCGGACTGGTGGAGCAGTTTGGCACACCGATGGAGCTTTACCACCATCCCGCCACCAAATTTGTCGCCAGCTTCATCGGCCAACCCAATATGAATTTTGTGCCCGCCAAAGTGCTCAAAACCTCCGGCGCATTGTCTGTGGAATTGGAAGGGGGCCACCGCATGTCACTGCCCGTCGACACCTCAGGCGTCGACAAAGGTGACACCGTCGAGGTAGGCATCCGTCCAGAGCACGTCACGCTTGGCACCGAAGGTCTGGATATCACCGTAAACGTGCTGGAACGCCTCGGTGGTGTGTCCATCACCTACGGCACAATTGGAACCGGTACCCGGTTCTGCGCCTCGCTGCCCGGTGACGCCCCAATCCAACAAGGCAAAAACATGCGCCTGACGGTTGCACCTGAGGATTGCCACGTTTTCCGCACCGACGGCCAAGTTCTGCGCCGCCAATCAGCCCCGGCTCTGGTCGCATAAGGATACGTCATGCGCGTTGTTACAGCAGGTATTGGCCTTCGGGCCGGGCATGTGCTCTCAATTCTCAAAGAGGCGATGCCACAAGTGGAGTTTGTCGGGTTCTTTGATCCACAACCGACCCATCTTGAAATGATTGGCACGGAGGTGCCTCAATACGACGATGTAGAGACTATGCTGGCTGAAACGGCCCCAGATCTCTTCTTTGTTGGATCTCCAAACAGCTTCCACCTGGAGCATATCAAGGCTGGATTGGCGGCAGGTGTCCGCATCTTCACCGAGAAACCGGTGGTGACCACAAAAGCGGAAACCATGGAGCTGGCCACGTTGTTGGCCGAGCACGGCACGGACAGCGTGATGGTCGGCTTGGTCCTACGCTACTCTCAGCATATGGTCGATCTGCGCCGCGTGTTGGATCAGCTTGGCCCAATCACGTCCATGGATGCCAGCGAACACATTGCGCCATATCATGGGGCTTTCTTCATGCGAGACTGGCGCCGTATGGTGCACTGGTCCGGTGGTTTCATGTTGGAGAAATGCTGCCACGATTTGGATATCTACAACATGATCACTGGCTCACGCCCGGATCGCGTGGCCAGCTTTGGAGGACGCAAATCCTTTGTGCCGGAATTTGCACCCAGCTCGAACACCGAAAACGAAATCATGCACCGCAAAAAAAGCGTATGGCAAAGCGTCGATGATCCTTTCCGCTCCGACGGTGATATCATCGACAACCAAACCGCCATTTTGCACTACGAAACCGGGTCCTCACTGGCCTTTCATACGAATCTCAACGTGCCAGACGAGCATCGTCGCTTCTGTGTGATGGGTGCGCTTGGCATGGCCGAAGGCGACTTTGTACGTGGTTACCTGAAAGCCACCGCACGCGACGGCACCGTGATAGCCGATCACGACTATACCCAAATGGACCAAGCACGGGCCTCTGCCCATTACGGCGCAGACCACATGATGGTGGATGACATCGCCGCGTTCCTGAAGGGCGACAGCGAAAGCCTGCCTGTGGGCGTCGTTGATGCTCTGGAAGCGGGATTGGTTGCGATGGCGCTGGATGAAGCGCGCGTGACTGGAACAATGATCAACATGGCCCCCACATGGGCCGAATTTGACACATATGGATTGCGAGAATGACAATGAACAGCACTGTGCCCGGCGCACTGATGGCTAAGGAAAGCGCGGAGGCCATTGGTGTCTTTGTCCGGGCAGCAACTCAAAATGCCACGCTTCCGAACATGGCTGATACCAAAGCAATCTACACCATTGCTCGCGGCTCTTCCGACGCTGCGGCCAATATTCTATCTTATGAGTTTATGCGCGAACTGGGCGTGCCGGTAACCTCCCTGCCGCCCTCTGTTTTCTCCATCGGCAAAGGCGTGTCTATGGACGGCGCAGCTGCACTTGTGGTGAGCCAATCTGGCGCCTCCGAGGACCTCGTACGCAGCGCCAAAGGTGCCGCCGATCGCGGAGCCAAAGTCCTCGCGCTGACCAATATACCTAACAGCCCGGTAGAAGCTGCCGCCGAGGCCACAATCGCCATTGGTGCAGGCGCCGAAAACGCAGTTCCTGCCACCAAAACCGTGGTTGGATCCATTGCAGCTGGTATGGCGATTTTAGCTGGATTAGACTCTAAATATGATGCCAAAACTTCTGCGGACGCATTGAGGAATGCCCCGGCCACCTTGCCAAACGCAACAGCATTGCGGGCGGCTTTTCTGCGCGCGCGCCACTTCTATGTTATTGGCCGCGACACTGGCTTTGGAGCGGCCCAAGAAGTGGCGCTTAAGCTCAAAGAATGCTGTGCACTTCATGCCGAAGCCTATTCCGCGTCCGAAGTGCTACACGGCCCTTTGCAGCTCGCAACCAACCCGTTGATGGTGCTGATCTTAGACACAGGGCAGGCTGACATTCAGGACAGCCTAGATCAAGCCGAAGCGCGTTTCACTTCCGTCGGATGTGACGTTCACCGCCTGCGCGTAACCGATCATATCGAAACTGCGGTCAAACCCGCCGCCGCAGCCGCCTACCTTCTCGCAGTGATGTATCCCGTGATCCTTGAAACTGCTCTGGCATTGGGTTTGAACCCCGATGCACCGGAAACTCTGTCGAAAGTGACACAAACAACATGACTGACACGCTTCAAAAGTGGGCAACATGGAAAGAAATTCATCAACAGCCCTCGATCTGGCGCGCTTGGGGACAGACGCTCGATGTGGCTGGTCTTCGTGATTGGATCGCTTCTCAGGACGCTGACGAAGTGTGGTTCTGTGGTGCCGGAACAAGCGCCTATATTGGCGACATCATTTCCGCAGCTGTGCCTGGCACGCGGTCTGTGCCCTCCACAGATTTGGTCGCCAATCCGCGCGCATTCCTGACCGGAAACCGACCCTTGGTTGTCAGTTTTGGGCGGTCTGGCAACTCTACAGAAAGTCTCGGCACGCTGGATGCGCTGGATGCACTGGCACCTGACGCCCCGCGGCTGCACATCACCTGCAATCCAGATGGTGCCTTGGCCACCCGCAGCGCGTCAGGTCCTCTGAAAGTCATCTCTCTGCCTGAGGTCACCCATGACGCGGGATTTGCGATGACCAGCAGCTTCTCCACCATGTTGCTCACTGCGCTCGCCCTGTTTGACGCGCCCTGTGATGTAGCGACACGCTTCAATGCGTTGGCAGATCAACTAGACGCCTTGCTGCCTGCGCTTGGATCACCACGTCCAGACCGCGCCGTCTATGTTGGATCTGGTCCACTCGCCTTCGCCGCGCGCGAGGCGGCGCTTAAAGTTATGGAGCTCACCGCAGGCCAAACACCTGCACTCTGGGACAGCACATTGGGGTTTCGCCACGGGCCAAAATCCTTTGTACGGGATGTCACCGCCATCACTATATTTTCCAGCCCGCAAGCGCCTACCAGTGCGTATGACGCAGATTTGGTCACGGAATTACGTGCCCAATTCCCCGACGCGCGCGTGACCAACATCGGCCCACTGGGTGACATACCCATCGATATGCCGTTTGGGCCGGCATGGGCTGCCCCGCTATGTATCGCAGCTGCGCAAATAGATGGTGTGCAATGGGCCTCTGATCTGGGCCTGAATGTCGATGATCCCTTCACGGGCCAAGGCACGCTCAGCCGTGTTGTGTCCGGCGTCAAACTCCACGGGGTGGGCGCATGACCGTCGCGGGCATCGATCTGGGGGGCACCAAATGCGAAGTGCGCCTGTTTGATCAAGACTGGAACGAAGTGGCCCGCCACCGCGACCCAACACCTGAGAGCTATGATGATCTTGTGCAAACCGTGGCCGACCAAGTGGCTTGGGCCGAAGCGGAATCAGGTGAAAAACTCCCTGTTGGCGTAGGCGCAGCGGGGCTCATAAACCCGCACACCGGCCTTGCCCTCACAGCCAATCTACCAGCAACGGACAAGCCCTTTCCCGCCGATATCAACGCCGCGGCAGGGCGCCCCATCACATATGTCAACGACTGCCGGGCAATGGCACTATCAGAGGCGATATTTGGCGCTGGCAAAGGCCACAACACGGTGATGGCACTCATCCTCGGAACGGGCATTGGTGGCGGCATTGTGGTGAAACAGTCTCTACTGCAAGGTCCAACACTCACCGGAGGAGAGTTCGGCCACACCTCCGCTCCCGCCCATTTGGTCAGCCGGCACAACCTGCCGATCCATCGTTGCGGATGTGGACGTTTGGGTTGCATTGAAACCTATGTTGCTGGCCCCGGCCTCGCCACGCTTGCCAAAACCCTCACCGGTCAAGATATCTCTCCACCAGAGATAGCCGCCCGCCGCCACACAGACATGGCTGAGGTCTGGACAATTTGGTGCGCCTTCGCGGCGGAACTTATTCACAGCCTGACACTCACGGCTGACCCAGACGTGATCGTTTTGGGCGGTGGATTGAGTCGGATTGAAGGGGTTATCCAAGATTTGTCCGTTGCCGCGCAGAAAGCTCAAATCGGTGATTTCTCGACCGCCCGACTCATTTTGGCGCAAGGCGGCGACAGCAGCGGTGCCCGTGGTGCAGCCTATGCCGCCTGGCAGGAGGCCAACACATGACAGATACGCTACGCAAGATCATTTCCCAAAACCGCGCGGGCACGCCGGTGGCCATACCGTCTGTATGCTCCGCACATCCTGATGTGTTGCGGGCCTCACTCACTTTTGCTCAGCGCCGAGATCGCCACATCGTCATCGAGTCCACCTCTAATCAGGTGAACCAAGACGGTGGGTACACCGGCATCACGCCCGAAGGGTTTATCCGCTATGTGCATGACATTGCGGATCGTGCCAACGTCGATCGTGATCGCATCATCTTTGGTGGTGATCATCTCGGCCCACAGGCATGGCGCAACCTGCCCGCAGAGGCCGCAATGGAAAAAGCACGCGTCTTGGTCCGAGACTATGTGCGTGCGGGATTTGGCAAAATTCATCTCGATTGTTCCGAAGGCTGTGCGGGCGAAACCGCTCAATTGACCGACAGTGAAACGGCCGCCCGCTCTGCTGATCTGGCCAAGGTCTGTGCACAAGAAAGCGACAGGCTGCTGTTTGTGGTCGGCACCGAAGTGCCCCCACCCGGCGGCGCGCGCGCGGATGAGGACGATGACATCCCACCAACAGATGCAGCCGCAGCGGCCGCCACGTTAACGACGCACATCGATACGTTTGGCGATCTTGCACCTCTGATCGGAGGGCTTGTTGTGCAACCGGGTGTCGAATTTGGCCCCACAGACGTGCATCATTTGCCTATGAGTCGCGATCCGGGCTTCCTTCGGGCGCTTGTCGATCACCCAACCGTATGCCTAGAAGCACACTCCACCGATTATCAACGCCCGCGCGCCTTCAAACGCCTTGCAGAATTGGGCTTTGCCTTTCAAAAGGTGGGCCCAGCGCTGACCTTTGCCTACCGACAGGCAGCCTATTCCCTAGATGCGTTGCGCCAACCAACCGGCGTCTTGCGCGCCACGATGGAAGAACTGATGCTGAGCAACCCGAAATCCTGGCAGGGACACTACCACGGCGACACAAAATGTGTGTACCGTCAGCGCCATTTTGGTCTCGCGGACCGCATTCGCTATTATTGGCCGCAACCCAAAGCACAGGCCGCTGTCGCCCGCTTGATGGCGGACACACCCAATGTGCTCAACGAAGCCTCGGTCCGAGCAGCTTTTGGCACCACAACGCTTGAACGCGCTGAAGAGCTTTCAGGCTCACATGCTCAACGCTTGATCGACGCTCAAATCGAACTTGCGCTGGAACCCTATTTCATTGAGGAAACCTCATGATCGATCATTGGATCATCCCTGATCATCTGTTTGACGGCCAAACAATCCAATCTGGCATTGGCCTGCACGTCAAAGATGGGCACGTGATCGACATCGGACCAGCTCCTAAGGGCGCGCAAAAGGTCCATGGCTTGCTGACCCCGGGCTACATCGACTTGCAGGTCAACGGTGGCGGCGGTGTGCTTTTGAACGCGACCCCAACACGGGAAGGCATCGCTACAATAGCAAAGGCCCATCGCCAATTTGGCACCGTGGCGCTCTTGCCAACCGTGATTACAGACGAAGCCAACGTGCTGGATGACGTCGCCAATGCAATTCTTTCGGCCAAGGGCATCCCGGGTATCATTGGCTTGCACATCGAAGGGCCGCATATCTCCGAGGCCCGCAAAGGCACCCATGATGCGCGCTTCATCCGGCCGCTTGATGATCGTACGATTGCCGTTGTCAGCCACCTGCGCAACATCGGCCTGCCCGTGATGATCACGCTTGCTCCCGAAGTCACGCCTTTGGAACAAATCTCCGTTTTGGCAAAAACCGGTGCGGTGGTCTCACTGGGCCACACCAATGCCACTGCTGATCAAGTGCAAGCCGCTATCGACGCGGGCGCTACCTGTGCCACCCACCTGTTCAACGCCATGTCACCAATGACCAGCCGTGAACCTGGGGCTGTTGGCGCCGTGATCAATTCAACGCTTTATGCAGGCATCATTGCTGACGGTTTTCACGTGGATGACAGCATGGTTGGTCTGGCGATCCGGGCACGACCAAAGCCGGACCGCATGATGCTGGTATCAGATTCAATGGCCACAGTCGGCGGACCCGATCGGTTTGACCTTTATGGGCGGGACGTGGTTCTACAGGACGGACGCCTGCTCAACAGCGCGGGCAATCTTGCCGGCGCGCATATCACGCAGGCGGAAGGCGTGCAGCGCTTGATTGAGAAAGTGGGCATTTCACCAGATGCAGCCCTGCGTATGGCCATCACCACACCCGCCAAGTGTATGGGCGTTTCAGCTCTGGCTTCGCCGCTCAACCGCCCATTAGAAGATCTCATTCTGCTTGATGTGGACCACTCCGTCCGGGGCACATTGTCGGAGTATGCAATTGCCCCTCAGACCCCAAATGCAGCAGAATAGTCTCACATTTGAGGTCTGCATAGACGCGCCTTCCGGTCTTGAAGCCTGCGAAGGCTTGGTTGATCGCGTCGAATTGTGCAGTGCTTTGGATCTTGGCGGGTTGACCCCTGATCCCGGATTGATCGCATTGGCAAAGGAACACAGGTTTCCGTGTCACGCGATGATCCGTCCGCGCGCCGGGGACTTCCACTACAACGCCGCAGATCAGCACGCCATGTTGGCCTCTGTCGCTGCCGTGAAAAAAGCAGGTCTCGCGGGCATTGTTGTCGGCGCCTCTATTGGCAACGCACTTGACACCGACTTGTTGCGCGCCCTGAAGTCAGCTGCTGGGAATATGGAGGTCACGCTCCACCGGGTGATTGATCTTGTTGATGCCCCACTGCTGGCATTGGAACAGGTCATCGCATTGGGGTTTGATCGTATCCTGACATCAGGTGGAGCACCAAAGGCCGTAGATGGCCTGACCGCACTTGCGGCCCTTCATAACGCCGCAGCAGGGCGGATCGAAATTATGGCAGGCAGCGGAATATCAGTGTCTAACTTGGCCAAAATTGCAAACGAGACCCAGATCACGTCTTTTCACGCTTCTTGCAGCACCGAAGTGCCTGTCGCCGATCATCTGCACCGTTTCGGCTTCGCTAAAACGCAAAAGGTGACCGACCGTGCAACGGTGGCCACCTTTAGAGATGTTCTCAATTCTCTTGTGTGATCAGCTGCGCAAGGCCGCTGCCAGCGCGTGATAAGACTGCTTGGGTGTGCGTTCAAATGTGTCAAAATCGACGTGGATCATCCCAAATCGCTTTTCATAGCCCAACGCCCATTCGTAATTGTCCATAAGCGACCAGATATAGTAGCCCTTCAACGGCACACCGGCAGCGATCACTTTTTTGATCTCATCCATATGCGCATTCAGATAGGACACCCGGTGAGGATCTTCGACGCTCCCACCTGAAAGCTGATCCGGCGCAGACATGCCATTCTCGGTGACGTAGATCGGCATGTCCCCCGTGTACTCTCGGGCCATCCGCATCAGCAGATCATGCAAACCTTGGGGATAGATTTCCCATCCCATAGATGTCAGAGGCAAATCCCCCGTGTGCTCTGAATAGCTCGGCCATGGGCTGTCGTCTGGGGCAACAACCTTGCGCGTATAGTAATTCAGACCGCTCCAATCCACCGGAGTGGTGATCACACCAAAATCATCCTGCCACCCCTGAGGCAGATGCGGCTCAAGCCCCTCCAACGCAAGCGCTGGATACTCGCCTTTAAAAATCCCACCCAAAAAGAAACGATTGTAAATCGCGTCATAACGCGCCGCGGCGGCCACGGCCGCTGGGCTGTCGTCAATCGGAGCGGCCCATTCAAAATTGCACACAGCCCCGAGGTTGTTCATGCCCAAACCACGCATCCGTTGAATGGCTGTGCCATGCGCCAGCAACACATGGTGCATCGCGCGTGCTGTGGCGCGAATGTCGCGCAGCCCCGGTGCATGCAGGCCCATAAAGTGGCTTAACCATCCTACGCACCACGGCTCGTTGATCGGCGCCACCGACCAGACGCGGTCACCAATGCGCTTCATCAAAGTCTCAGTGTAATCACCAAACCAACTGGCAATATCCCGGTTGCGCCACCCACCGGCGTCGTTCAGCGGTGAGGGCAATTCCCAATGATACAGTGTCACTGCCGGATTGATACCACGCTCCAAAAGCCCATCAACCAACCGGTCGTAGAAATCCAACCCGGCCTCATTTACCGCACCGCGCCCTTCTGGCAAAACCCGCGCCCAGCTGGTGGAAAACCGATAAGTGTCCACGCCCAGCCCGGCGATCAAGTCTAGGTCTTCATCCATCCTATGGTAGTGATCACACCCAACGGCGCCATTTTCGGCCCGCACCACATTTCCCGGTGTGGCTGCAAAATCATCCCATTGGGTGCGACCTGCCCCACCAAAACTATGGCCTTCAATCTGGTAACTCGACGTTGCAACGCCAAATTGGAACCCTTCCGGAAAATCGGATCGTTTGTGGTTCATCATGTCAGTCATCTCGCTCTAAAACCTCTCGAAGCGCCGGTGCTTGCCCTGTGGATTGACCCACAGTCAGCGCCGCCTCCATCATTTCCTGATGCAATACTGTACCGGGGGTCTGAATCATCGAGATCAGACCCTGTGCCACCCGCCGACCGGCTTCGCGCACAGAGGAGCGCACCGCGGTAAATTCGGGCACCTCCCCAACATTTCCAAAATAGCTAAGCGCGTCATCGTGGATCACCACGGACACGTCCCGACCCATCTGCAGCCCCGCTTCGGCAAGCGCCCGACGCACGCCGATCGCAGGAATTATCGACGACACCACAAAGGCGGTCGGCGGCTTGTCCATCGCCAACGATCGGTTGCACACTTCATACCCGTAGTTTTCAGTCATCTCATCGTGAAACATAAGACTCTGGTCCGCCTGAATACCGCGCGCAGCAAGCGCCGCTTTGTATCCAGCCCCACGACGCGTGGCAAAATCCATATCTGCCAAGCCATTGAGCAACGCGATTCGACGGTGTCCAAGATCAAGCAAAAACTCGGTCGCCCGCTGAAAAGCGCGTTTGTTGTTCACATCCACCCAGCTGTAGTCTTCGATCACGTCTGAGGACCGTCCGTGCACCACAAACGGCACACCAAGCCCCTGCAACAACGCAATCCTCCGGTCACGCACTTTAGGTCCGTGGACAATCAGCCCATCGACTGCCCCGCGTGACACCAACTTGCGATAGCTCGACTCTTCGTCCTGATCATCCACGACCGACAACAAAAGATCATAGCCATTGTCCGAATAGATTTCCCCGGCCCCCGCAATGAAATCTGCAAAAATCGGGTTCACCATTTCATGCTTTTTACTGAGTGGCAGAACATGCCCGATCGCCATCGAATGACCGGTCGCCAACGTCTTGGCGCGGGTGTTTGGCGCATAGTCATAGGCCTCCGCCGCCTCCAACACTTTTTGCCGGGTTGATTCGCGCACTTCGGGATATCCGTTCAACGCACGACTCACCGTGGTTTGTGACAACCCCAATGCCTCCGACAGGTCTTTTAAGTTCATTTTCTTAGACTTCATTATCCAAAGCGCTTAAATTTTATGGCTACGCCCTAGGGCTCCCCCCGCAACTCTCTCAAAGCACATCCTCCTACAAACCTAATAATTCATATGTAACTTTCGCACAAGCGCTCCAATTTATAGCACATTGCAAAATCCAAAGCGCTTTGGTAAACTGCTTTCAGTTTCATGAACTGGGAGGAACTCCATGAAAACGACTTTGTATGCAGGAGCGGCCGCATTTGCGCTGATGGCGGGCGCCGCCATGGCAGACGGCCACCTGAAATTCGCCCCCGGCGAAGGTGCTTTCAGCTGGGACAGCTACAATGCTTGGGCCGAAAACGCGCCTGACCTGTCCGGTCAAACCGTCACCGTTGCTGGCCCATGGTTGCAGCCTGAAGACGATGTCTTCCGCTCCGTATTGGCCTACTTCATTCACGCCACAGGTGCAGAAGCGATTTACACTGGCTCTGACAGCTTTGAGCAGCAGATCGTGATCGACGCCGAAGCAGGTGCCGCGCCCAACATCGCCGTCTTCCCCCAGCCGGGCCTCGCCTCAGATCTGGCCGCACGTGGTCTTTTGCACCCCCTGCCAGCAAGCATGTCCCCATGGACTGTTGAAAACTATGGCGCAGGACAGAGCTGGGTTGATCTTGGCACCTATGCCGACAAAGACGGCGCGGGTCAGCACTATGGCTTCTTCTACAACGTGAATGTCAAATCTCTGGTTTGGTATGTTCCGGAAAACTTCGAAGACTCCGAATACGAAGTGCCTGGATCCATGGAAGACCTCCGCGCCCTGACGGATCAGATCGTCGCAGATGGTGGCACGCCATGGTGTATTGGTCTCGGATCCGGTGCAGCAACTGGCTGGCCTGCGACAGATTGGGTCGAAGACCTCATGCTGCGCACACAGCCTGCAGACGTCTATGACGCATGGACCACCAACGAGATCCCATTCAACGACGAACGCGTTGTGGCTGCGATCGAAGAATTTGGCTGGTTTGTGGGCGATGACGCCAAGGTCTCCGGCGGCGCCGGTGCTGTGGCCACCACAGATTTCCGCGACAGCCCCAAAGGCATGTTTGCGTCTCCGCCAGAGTGCTACATGCACCGTCAAGCTTCATTCGTTCCCGCTTTCTTCCCAGAAGGCATCGAATTTGGTGAAGACGTAGATTTCTTCTACTTCCCATCTTACGAAGGCA
The DNA here is from genome assembly GCF_040370365.1 of Shimia sp. NS0008-38b. Taxonomy (NCBI): domain Bacteria; kingdom Pseudomonadati; phylum Pseudomonadota; class Alphaproteobacteria; order Rhodobacterales; family Roseobacteraceae; genus Shimia; species Shimia sp. NS0008-38b. The sequence goes on from NZ_BAABWQ010000002.1 coordinate 905,946, forward strand.
AAGATCTCGGCAACCCAGTTCTGGGCGGCGGCACTCTGATGGCAATCACCGATCCATCTGATGCCACCAATGCATTGATGGAATTCTTCCAGCTGCCTTTGGCGCACGAAGTGTTCGGCGCTCAGTCAGGCTTCCTGACACCGCTGAAAACCGTGAACCCAGACACCTATCTGAACGACGCGCTGCGTGGTCAGGCAGACATTCTGGTAAACGCAACAACCTTCCGCTTCGACGGCTCTGACCTGATGCCAGGCGGTGTTGGCGCAGGGTCCTTCTGGACAGGCATGGTTGACTTTGCAGGTGGCAAAGACGCGGCAACCGTGGCCACCGAAATTCAGAACAGCTGGGACGCCCTGAAGTAAGCGCTCCAATCTAAAACACACCGCCTCGCGCCACTCGCGCGCGGGGCGGACCACTGAAAGTAGGGGGGAGCGTCATGTCACCAGCACTGCTGGGTCTTGTGACCATCGTAATCGGAGTGGGGGGATGCCTCGGGTATTTCTACTTCTCCAATCTGTTTCTAGATAAAGTTCTGTTCCCGCCCACCGGCCCAAACGCCGGCCGCAACATCAACCGCGCGAACATGATCCGCCCATGGCTGTTTTTGGGGCCCGCCATCCTCGCACTTGGCCTGTACCTCGGCTATCCGGTGTTTGAGACCCTGCGCCTTTCGTTGACAGATCGCAGCCAAGATGACGCCTTTGTCGGCCTCGCCAATTATCAAAAGATGTTTGCAGAGCCCAAGTTCTGGGAAGCCATGCGCAACAACATGCTTTGGCTCATTGTTGTGCCCGCCGCGTCGACCGCCTTTGGCCTTTTGGCCGCACAGCTCACCGACCGCATCAAATGGGGCGCTGCCGCAAAATCATTGATTTTTATGCCGATGGCGATCTCGTTTGTGGGCGCTTCGGTGATCTTTAAACTGGTTTACGACGCCCGCCCGGCTGGAAATGAACAAATCGGCATACTGAACGCCATTTGGATGCAGTTTGATGGTGGAACAGGCTCTATGTTGTTCCTCAAACTGTTACCCATTCTGATCCTCGCTGCCTTTGCCGCAATTGTTTCCTATGTGTGCTGGCTGTTAGTTCGCCCACTCCTGTCTGGCAAAGATGGCATCCTTTTGAAGGCCCTGCGCGCCTTTGCCGGTCTGATCGGCCTTTGGGTCGCGATTTTGGCTGTACGCAACATCTTCGAGATCATAGGGGCTTCCTTTCCTTACGGAGAGCCTCAGACTTGGCTCACGCTGCCGTTTTACAACAACTTCTTCCTGATGGTTGTACTGATCTGGATTCAGACAGGCTTTGCCATGGTCATCCTCTCCGCCGCACTGCGCGGCATTCCGGAGGAAACCATCGAGGCCGCCATTGTTGATGGTGCCAATCCGTTTCAGATCTTCTTTAAGATCAAGGTGCCGCAAATCATGTCCACCATCGTTGTGGTATGGACCACCATCACCCTTGTGGTGCTCAAGGTCTTCGACATCGTCTTTGCGATGACCAACGGCCAATGGGAAACGCAGGTTCTGGCAAACTACATGTTTGACAAATTGTTCCGCGCCAATGACTGGGGCATCGGCTCCGCCAGCGCCATCATCATCATGCTGCTTGTGTCCCCGATCCTTGTTTGGAACGTGGTGCAAGCTCGCAAAGAAATGCGCTGAGGAGAGAGATCATGGACAATATCGCAGGTCGCAAATCTGGTCTCTCTTGGGCAGTAAACCTTTCCGTCGTGGCGCTCGTCGCGCTGTGGCTCTTTCCCACCGTTGGCCTTCTGGTGTCTTCCTTCCGCACCGCTGACCAAATTTCCGCCTCAGGCTGGTGGAAATCTCTGTTCCCATCGGAACAGGTTGTGCAGTTGCGCACCGGTGGGGGAGAAGCCGCGGTTCAAGAGGGTGATCTCTGGGTTGTCGAAGGCAATCTTGTTGATGACACCGAAGAAGGCCCAGAACCCGGCACAGAAATCACCCGTTTTGGCGTGTCCTCAAAGGCTGTGGATGCCTTTGCAGTTGGTGACACAGCAACGTTTTCCAAAGACACCAAAACCTTCACCTTGGACGCGGCGGGCAACTACCGCTTCACTTCCACAACCGAGCTGAAAAAACGTGGGCAACGTGTGTTCATCACCGCCACGCTGCCGCCGGACTTCACATTGGACAACTACGATCAAGTTCTGTTCTCCGGCAACAGCAACGACAGCATGACCAAAGCCTTCTTCAACACGATGACGGTCACTATTCCCGCCACCATCATCCCAATTGTGATCGCAGCCTTTGCGGCCTATGCGCTGGCTTGGATGCAATTCCCGGGCCGAGCCCTGCTCATCGCAGTCGTTGTTGCACTCTTGGTTGTACCGCTGCAGCTTGCCTTGATTCCTTTGCTTAAACTGCATCTGAGCATTGGCATCGGCAAAGGTTACCTTGGCGTTTGGCTCGCCCACACCGGCTTTGGTCTTCCCCTCGCGATCTATCTGTTGCGCAACTACATGGCGGGCCTGCCGCGCGACATCATTGAGAATGCCAAGGTCGACGGCGCCACCGATTTTCAGATCTTCACCAAGATCATCCTGCCACTGTCCTTTCCTGCGCTGGCCTCGTTTGCCATCTTCCAATTCCTCTGGACATGGAACGACCTGCTGGTCGCCAAAGTGTTCCTGATCGACAGCACCGGCAACACCACAGTGATGACCAACCAAATTGTCGAGCTTCTGGGCACCCGTGGTGGCAACTGGGAAATTCTCGCAACTGCGGCCTTCGTTTCGATCTCGGTGCCACTGCTCGTGTTCTTCGCGATGCAACGTTATCTCGTGCGCGGACTGCTGGCTGGCTCTGTGAAATAACCGAATAAAATAGACACTAACTTGGCCAGATCGGCCCCCTCTACTGGATAACTTCATGACTTATCAGGATCCGAAAATGACCCAAGATTCCGCACTCATCACAGACCCGGATTGGTGGCGTGGTGCGGTGATCTATCAGATCTATCCGCGCTCCTTCCAAGACAGTAACGGCGATGGTATCGGCGATCTCGCAGGCATCATTGAGCGCCTGCCCCATGTGGCAAGCCTTGGCGTCGATGCGATCTGGCTCTCACCGTTCTTCACATCTCCTATGCTCGACTTTGGCTATGACGTTTCTGACTACTGCGACGTTGACCCGATGTTTGGCACTTTGTCTGATTTTGACGCGCTGATCACCCGCGCGCACGAGCTTGGCATCAAGATCATCATCGATCTGGTTCTCAGCCACACATCTGACCAACACCCTTGGTTTGTGGAAAGCCGTGCAGATCGCACCAACGCCAAATCTGACTGGTATGTCTGGGCCGATCCAAAACTCGACGGCACCCCGCCCAACAACTGGCTCTCCATTTTTGGTGGCCCCGCGTGGCAATGGGACACCTCCCGCCAACAGTATTACCTGCACAACTTCCTTGCAGAACAGCCAGACCTCAACTTCCACAACGCGGAGGTCCGCCAAGAGCTCTTGGATGTGGCCCGCTTCTGGCTTGATCGCGGCGTCGATGGCTTCCGTTTGGATACGGTGAACTTCTATTATTGCGACGCCAATCTGTCTGACAATCCAGCCCTCCCGCTGGATCAGCGCAACGACAATATCGCGCCCGCAGTGAACCCGTATAATCACCAAGAGCATCTCTACGACAAAAACCAACCCGAGAACCTCGGCTTCCTGCAAGACCTGCGCAGTCTGCTGAACGAATATGACGCCATCACCACGGTTGGCGAAGTCGGCGACAGCCAACGCGGCAGCGAAATTCAGGCTGTCTACACCGGCGGCGGCGACAAGCTGCATATGGCTTACGACTTTGCGCTTTTGGGCAAAGTGCATCCCACCGGCACCCGCATCGCCGAAGTCATGCAAACCGCCGAAAGCTTTGGTCAAGACAGCTGGGGCTGCTGGGCCTATTCCAACCACGATGTTGAGCGTCATGGCTCGCGTTGGCAGCTCTCTGAGGCTGCGCAACGCACGTATGCGGCCATCCTGATGTCTTTGCGCGGCTCTGCTTGCATCTATCAAGGCGAAGAATTGGGACTGTTGGAGGCCGACGTGGCTTTTGAAGACCTACAGGACCCCTACGGCATTCGCTTCTGGCCAAAATTCAAGGGGCGCGATGGATGCCGTACACCGATGGTGTGGAAATCCGACAACCAAAATGGCGGTTTCTCAGATGCCAAACCCTGGCTGCCCGTCTCTGCCGAGCACCTCGCCAAGTCCGTTCAGACTCAAGAAGAAACCTCAGGCTCCATGCTGAACTTCTACCGGCGTCTGATTGCGTTTCGCAAAAATCTCCTCCCACTTTTGAAAGGCAGCTTCACCTTATTGCACGCTGATGACACCCACATCCGCTTTGAGCGTGCACATAACGGTGAGCGCGTTCTCTGCGCATTTAACCTGTCAGATCAAGAACAGTCCTTCGATTTGCCCACAGGCGCTTGGACCATCGACACCAAAGCGCCATTCACCATCAGCCGGGACGGCGCCAAAGTCACTTTGCCCGCGTGGCAAGCCAGCTTTGCTGTTGATCTAAGCTCTAATCAGGGAGGAAACGCCTATGGCTGATCTCGTACTCAAAGACGTCGCCAAATCTTACGGCCCGGTGAACGTACTCGCCAACATCGATCTGGAGATTGAAAAAGGTGAGTTGGTGGTATTTGTCGGCCCGTCCGGCTGCGGCAAATCCACCTTGCTTCGCATGATCGCAGGATTGGAGCACATCACTTCGGGCACGTTGGAAATCGACGGCACATTGGTCAACGATGTGCCGCCGTCCGAACGTGGCATCGCAATGGTGTTCCAATCGTACGCACTCTACCCGCACCTAACCGTTCGGGAAAACATGTCGTTTGCGCTGAAGATCGCAAAGATGAGCACATCCGAAATCAATGAACGGGTCGAAAAAGCTGCAAAAACACTGCAGCTTCACAATCTGTTAGATCGCCTGCCCAAAGAGCTGTCCGGCGGACAACGTCAGCGCGTCGCCATCGGCCGGTCCATTGTACGCGACCCAAAGGTCTATCTGTTTGACGAACCGCTTTCCAATCTCGACGCCGCGCTTCGCGTGGCAACACGCATCGAGATTGCACAACTGAAAGAAAGCATGCCCGACAGCACCATGGTCTATGTGACACATGATCAGGTTGAGGCCATGACACTTGCGACCCGTATTGTTGTGCTCGCAGGCGGCGGCATTGCCCAAGTTGGCACACCATTGGATCTGTATGAACGTCCAGAGAATGAGTTTGTGGCTCAGTTTATCGGCTCCCCCGCCATGAACATGCTGTCTGGCAAAATCACGGGCACTGGAGAGCTGACCACAGTGCAACTTGATGATGGTGGCGAAGCCACCTCAACGATTCCCACTCTGGCTGAGGACATGGGGCGTCAGGTCAACATAGGTGTGCGTCCAGAAGACCTGATCACAACCGATGGACCTGCCATTTTTACCGGCACCGTAAACTTCACGGAGGCTTTGGGTGAAGTCACCTTGCTGTACTTTGAGGCCAAAGGGGACGCGGGGCCAGTTATTGGCAAATTGCAGGGCATCCACAAAGACCTAAAAGGTCAGCAAGTCTCACTCACTGCAGACCCGTCAAAGGTGCATGTTTTCGCCGACACTCAATCCCTGCTTTATCGCGATCGCCCTACAAAGAAAATTGCCACAAAGGCACACTAACGTCATCTGCTTGTAGCCCCGTTTCAGTAGGTTTCGGGGCTGCAAATTTGTGGCGCGAAACGGCAATTCGGTGCAGACTTGTCCACATGATCCTGCAGCGCCACGAATCAAGCCAGACCTCGAGAGATCGGCAAAATGCCCCCAGAAACGAGGCTTTCTGGTTTTTCGTAAAATTCGCCGCAAATATGCGAAAATTTCCTGAATTTTCACCTTCGTTAATAAGTGGTCAAGACTTTATCTCTACCGGCATAAGTACGTCATGGGGATGTAAGACATGCTGCGTTTGAAAGAATTCATCGCACCTCTCTCAATATTGTTTTGCTGCGCTGCGCCGTTTGAGACGGCTGCGGAAACGCTAACCATCGGCACGCTCACCGAGGGTATTCGAGAGCAAATGAAAATCTACGAGCCATTGGCAAACCACCTTGAAGCAAATCTTCAGGATGTTGGGGTCACAGAGGTGCGCGTGATGATGCTGCCATCATCGGACCAAATGGCCCGCGCTATGGGGCGTGGTGAAGTGGATGTTTTCTTTGACAGCGCTTTGGTTGCGGCCAAAGTTGCGCAAAACTCTGGTGCATCGCCCTTTATGCGCAACTGGAAGAACGGACGAAACAGCGATCACTCTGTGATTGTCGTGCGCGCAGACAGCGGTATCGAAACGCTCTTTGATCTGCGCGGACAACGCATAGCCTTTGAGGAGCCCGACTCGACAACCGGTTTTCTCCTGCCCGCGCATATCATCTCAGAGCACGGCATCAGCCTTAGCGAAATTCGCTCGTTTGAAGCCCCCCCCGCCAGTGACGAGATCGGGTACATCTTTACCACAAATGACAAGAACTCAATTTACATGCTGGCGATTGGTCGTGTAGACGCCGCCGCAACCAACCCAGAGGGCTTTAGTTTGCTCCAAACGGTACGTCCTGAAGAGTTTCGCGTGATCGCCAGTTCCCAATCTGTTCCCAGCCAAGTTTTGCTGACCCGCAGGTCACTGGACGAAAATCTGGTCAATCGCATGCGGGAAGAGCTCAGTGGGCTGTTTCGCACAACCGAAGGTCGCGCTGTGCTAAAGGCGTTTCACAATTCCGCTGGATTTGACGAATTTCCCTCCGGAAGCAAAGCAGCTTTCACCCCAATTTACCATATTCTCGAAGATCTTCAGCGCGCGGGGATTAATTAACGATGCCTGCGCAGCCCACATCCAGCAAACGAGTCAAGCGTGCCCGGCGATCTCTGACCTACGGGTTGGGGCGTCGTATGACGATGTACTTTGGTTTGATGATTGGGGCGTTTGTAACAACGCTGATCTATTTGAACACGATCACACAACTGGAATTGGTTCATACCCGTTTCTCCGAACGCTCAGACTCCCTTGGCATCCTCATTCAAGAGGTCACGCTTCCCTATTTGTTTGACGGGCGCCCAGCCGAGCTTGACATCATCTACCAAGAGTTGATGCGCCAACCTGATATCCTCAGCCTGAAATTTGTTGATCCGAACGGGTACTTGTTGGTGAACGGCGCCTCAGACAGCAACGCGCTGTTCCTTGGTAAGGTCGAAGATTCATTGCTGGCCTCCGCGCGAGATTCCGAAGTCACACAGATTCAAACTGATGACCGCCGCATCAAAGTGGCGGTGCCTGCCATTTATGGCAACGTGAACTACGGAACCATTCGCTTCGATCTGGATGCCAGCGCGGCCAACCGCGAAGTTGATCTGGTGTTGCGCAGAAATTTGATGTTTGGCTTGTTTTTCACCCTGACGGGCATCTTGCTCAGCATCTGGATTTCGCGGCGTTTGACCGAACCGCTTGCGCGGCTCAACAGCGCCACAGACCGCGCTGCCAAAGGCAATCTTAACCAATCCATCGTGATCCGGACCAATGACGAGGTCGAAAGCCTCGCTGACAGTTTCAATTTGATGCTTGGGAATCTGCGCGCCTGGGTGAAGTCGCTAGAGGACACGCAGACCAAACTGGAAATTTCTGGGCTGGACCTGAACGCCAAGAACAACGAGCTTCAAATCGCAGCCGAACAAGCGAAAACTGCTGAACACGCCAAATCACAGTTTTTGGCACGGATGAGCCATGAAATTCGCACACCGATGAATGGTGTGTTGGGAATGACGGAATTGTTGGCGGACACGGACCTGTCCCCCAATCAGCACGGTTTGCTGGAAGCCATCCACTCATCCGGCTCGACGCTGTTGCATATCATCAACGACATTCTCGATTTCTCGAAAATCGACAGCGGTCATATGACTCTGCATGAAGAACCATACCGCCCGATCGATTTGGTGGAAAACTGCGCTCAGATTCTCAGCTTCCAAGCCGCGCGGAACAATGTCGACATTGTCACCCGAATTGCCCCTGATTTGCCAAAGTCACTTCTAGGCGACGCCGGCCGACTGCGGCAAATCATCATCAACTTGGTTGGAAATGCGCTCAAGTTTACCGACGAAGGCTACGTGCTTGTAAACGCCACATACGATGATCATGTGGACGGATCGATCATGAAAGTTGAAGTCTGCGACACGGGCTGTGGTATTCCCGCAGATCAACTGGACAGTGTGTTTGATCAGTTCACACAGGTGGATGGGTCCTACAGCCGCAGGCATCAAGGCACTGGCCTCGGTCTGGCCATTGCCAAAGGTTTTGTGGAGTTGATGGGGGGGCAGCTGACCGTGAAATCCAAGCTTGGCGTCGGAACCACTTTCACTTTCACTGTGCCAATAAAATTGCCAGACGCTGCCTTGCCGTTGTTGCCAATCGACACGGCCGATCTGAAGGGACTAAAAGTCCTCGTCATTGAGCCCGAGTCCACATTCCTGTTTGTTCTGAACGAAACGATTTCATCGTCATGGAATGCAAATGTCACCACCTGCACAAGTGGCTCTGAAGCTCTGAGGCAAGTCCAAATTGCACAAGAAAGCGACTCGCCCTTTGAAGTGATCTTGGTGGATGACACCGTGCCTGAAATGAAAGACCAGACTTTGCTTTCGGCTCTGCGCAAAACAACCTCTGAGACAGGAGCAAAACTCGTTGTCGTGCGCTCGATCCACAATGCATTAAAGCACAACGCCCCTGCGTCCAACGAAGTGGAATTGATAAAACCAGTTCAAGCCTTCAAGCTTCTGGCTGCGCTGGACACAACCCAAACCGCGGTTTTGTCTAGCATCGAGGCGGCCCAAACATCCGCTCCACACACGCATCAAAACGGTACCTCCAAATCCAACAAGCCCATCGCAGACGCGCTGATACCTTTTACCAACGACAAGTCCATTTTGATCGTTGACGACAACAAGACAAATCGAAAACTGATCGAGGTTTTCCTCACCCGGCTTGGGCTTTCGTTTCATTCTGCAAGCGATGGCGAAGAAGCCATTGCCATATTCAAGGATCATCAACCCGACCTGATCCTGATGGATGTGTCGATGCCCATTATGAACGGTTTGGACGCCACGCGCGAAATCCGCCATCTGGAAGCCGGAAATGGTGACGACCACACCCAAATCATTGGCCTGACCGCCCATTCCGCTCCAGAAGATCGCCAAGCCTGTTTGGACAGCGGTATGAATGCGCATATGTCCAAACCCATCAAACTCAATCAGCTCAAGGACGTCATCGCGCAGCTCTAATGCTTCAACCACGGGTGTATTGCGCGGTTTTTGTTTGTATCTACACGAAAGCCGTTGCAAGACTGGCCCGACTGTAAGCAGGGGAGCGTCATGCCAGCAAATTCGAAGCGGGTTGTCGTCATCGGGGCCGGGATCAACGGCGCCGCCAGCGCATTGTGGTTACGGCGCGCAGGTTGCGAGGTCACGCTGATCGACCGCGCCGCTCCGGGCATGGCCGCATCCTTTGGCAACGCCTGCCTTTTGGCCAGCTGTGCGATGGTACCAAACGCCACCCCAGGCTTGGCACGCAAGGCCCCCGGCTACCTGCTGGACCCAAATTTTCCACTGTTTCTGAAGTGGGCCCATCTGCCGCGCCTCGCACCATGGTTCATGCGCTTTCTTGGCGCGTCCAATGACGCGGACGCACGCCGCATCAGCCGCGCTCTGACCAGCTTAATTGGCGACAGCGTGGAGCAACACAAATCCCTTGCTGCGGGCACCGCTGCGGAACAATGGATCACCGACACTGACTATCTGTTTGCCTACAACAACCGTGCCGCTTTTGACGCCGAAAGCTACGGCTGGGGCCTGCGCGCAGAGGCCGGGTTTGTACCCGAGCTGATCGAAGGCCCTGCCGTGCAAGACATGGAGCCCATTCTCAGCCCGGACATAGGCTTTCTGGCGGTGACCAAAGACCACGGCTACATTCTCAATCCCGCGTCATATGTCCAAGCGCTGGTGGACACCTTCACCGGCATGGGAGGCACCTTTGTTCAAGCCGAAGTGCGCGATTTTGACCTCTCCGGCGGTGAGGTTCGCGCCGTGCGCACTGATCAAGGGCAATTTGACTGTGATGCCGCCGTTTTGTCCTCCGGCATCTGGTCAAAACCCCTGATGCGCAAGCTGGGTATTTCGGTGCCTCTGGAGGCCGAACGCGGCTATCACGTCACGTTCAAAGGTCCCTCGATCAAACCCAACAACCCAATCATGATTTCTTCGGCAAAGTTTGTCGCCACCCCAATGGATCAAGGCCTACGCTGTGCAGGCATCGTAGAATTTGCCAATTTGTCAGAGAAAAAATCCAAAGCGCCGTTAAAGCTGCTGCGCCGCAAAGTGGCCGAGGTCTTCCCCAACCTAACAGCAGAAAGCGACAGCGAATGGCTTGGCTTTCGGCCCTCGCTGCCGGACAGCCTTCCAATGATAGGCGAAATCGGCTCAAGCGGTGTCTTCGCCGCCTTTGGTCATCAACACGTGGGCCTCACAGGGGGGGCCAAAACCGGACGGTTGGTCGCCGATCTCATCACCGGCAACACTCCCAACATCGATCTGGAACCGCACAACCCGCTGCGCTTTAGCTAGGTAGATTAAGCAGACTTGCGTGTGTTTGACGCGTCGTCTGAATCTTCGACAAGCGTCACAACGTCAGCCTCTACCACCTCTGCGTCTTCTGGCATCTCATCACCTTCGTCGGAATTGTCCTCCAACGCACCAATGATCAATGGCAACATCGCCGCCCCGGTCACACTCTGCGTTTCGGTCTCAGGTGGCGCCACCCAAGCAAGCGTGTCAAAGCTATGGCAATTGTCACAGGTCGGAGCCCAGTCCGCGTGAATGGCATGACAATTGTCACACACCCACTGCGGCCCGCGCGGCGCGCTCAGTGCTTTTGCCAGATAGCCTTTGACAACCGCATCGCTCGAGCCCTCGCCGCGCTCGATCGCGGCCATAATGGTCAGCGCGCGCTGTGTGGGATCACTCTCTTCCAATCCGCCCAGCGCCCGGCGGGCCTCCGGAAAATCTTCTGCGGCGATGAACAGCTCCGCCATGAGCATTTTGCTTTCGGAATGTGTGGCTGTGTTCTTCACAAGCCCCTTAAAGCGCTTGATCCGGGCCTCAGGGGTTTCGTCGGGCGCAATCTCGGCAAACGCGGCTGCCAAGTCTGGATGCGGTTGTGCGTCCCACGCCTTTTTCAGCAGACGTGTGGCATTGCGTGCCTTGCCTTTCTCAACATACCCCTGTGACGCCATCACCGCCGCTGGGATCAGATCCGGCGACAGGCGGTTGGCTTCAATCGCCTGTTCGCGGGTCTCAATCGAGGCATTTTCGTCCAACACGTCTTTGGCTTCCGAAAGGGCCAAAACAGCATCGCGTCGGCGGTGCACATCGCGTGGCAATGCACCGTGTCTCAACTTCGCATTCAGGGTGCCACGCGCACCTTTCCAGTCTTTGGTCTCCGTTTGAAGGCGCAACAACGTATCCTGAACTTCCTCATGGCGCGGCTTAAGCGCAAAGGCCGTCTCTGCCAATTTGAGCGCCACATCCGTTTTGCCCGCGTCCAGCTTTTGCTTCATCAACCCGCGCACACCCACGAACCGCGTGCCTTCATCCGTCAGGAGCTTCTTGTAGGTCTCTTCCGCTTTCTTGGTGTCACCACTCATCTCTGCGGCCTGTGCCACGATCAGATTGGTCAACTGCGGCTGTTGCAGCATCTTTTCTGCTTTGCGCGCCTTTTCCATTGCGGTGCGCCCTTCGCCGGAGGCCAGCGCCATCATGCTGTCAGACAGCGCTTGATAGCCACGTTTTTCCCGATTGCGGTCGAAATAGCGACTGATCGCGGTCTCATCCCCATTCAGGAATTTCAGCACAGCCACCAGCAACCCCAACAGCTTGATGCCCAGCCACACCGCTGCCACCAGCGCAATCAGGGCAAGCGCGGTATGGAACGGCCCAAGACTGTACTCCACCCCCGCCACCGTAACCATCACCCCGCCTTCGCTTTCAAGCAGGTAAATAGAGCCAAAGGTCAGTCCGGCGACAATGGCAACAAAGACAATAATTTTGATCATAGACCAGAGCATGTAACGACCTTCAGTTGCTGTTTTGGGTTTGTGCCAATTCTTCGGCAGCCTTGGTGGCATCCGCACGGGTTTGCGCTTGGCTCACCCACTCTGACATCACCCCTTTTGGCCCCTCGGCCAATGTCTCAAGTTCACTTAGCGCAGCAGCCAAATCGCCCGCCTTTAGCGCGGCTTCCGCCCGGCTCAGGATCGCATCTGTGTCGGTGCCATCCCGCGCCTCAACTGAGCGCGCACCAAATTGGGTTTTCAGGAAATTACCCAACTTGTTACCGGCGCCCTCGTCGACTTTGTCAGTGCGCGCTTTGGCCAATGCGGACCGCGCAGCATCTGGATAGCTCTCGATCAAAGCAGTCAGAGTGACAACACCGTCATCTGCGTGCGCTTCAAGCACCGGCACCACGTCCTCACCGGTGGACGACTTCAAATCTACCACCGCGGCGCGATATCCAGAACCGCTCTCCAAAGCCGCCACAATCCGCGCTACTGACGCGCGCGCCAGCGCTGCTTTGGCGGACAAATCAGCTTTGTCTTTCAGATCGGCCGCTTCTGCTTTCTGCGCAGACACCAGCTCTTTAAGATCCTTCACCTCACGCTCATAAGCCGCAATCGCTGCCGCTCCCAAACCCTCGTTTAAGGGGCGTTTCTCTATGTCAGTCAGCCGTGCATCAAATGTGGCCACCGCCTCAGACACGGTGCCCAAATCGGCCGTGTGCGTCGCCAACATGTCTGAAATCCGCGAAATCTGCGCCACCGCCGCATCGGCAGCCTCCTGCGCTGCGCCTGCGGCTGTGGTGTTGGCACCATCTGCGGCGATCAGGTCTTGTTTTTGCGCCGCCAGCTCACTGCGCAACTCCGCCATCATCGCCTCTGTGTCCGCACCAAGCCCCAATTGGTCACCAAAGAATACCGCCCCACCAAACCCGATTGCTGCTGCGATCACTCCGCCAAGCACCAAAGGTACAAAGCCAGTCTTTTGGGCGGGTTCTTGTTGCGGGGAGGCCGCAACAGGCGTTTCGATGTCCTCAGATGGCAGTTCAGAGACATCCTCAACGGACGGCTCATCCTCTTCAGGGTCGACCTCCAGACCATCCTCTGCTTCAACGTCAGAGTCCTGTGGCGCTTCTGAAGGTTCTTCGACCTCAAGTGGCGTCGCATCCGGCGCAACCGCATCTTCCACGTCTTCAGCTGCTAGCTCTTCCACGATCTCCGCGTCATGAACCCCGTCAACCTCTTCCGCCGTAGCGGTTTCCTGATCAACTTGATCTTCGACTGGCTTATCCGACTTATCCGTGGTTCCCACAGGTCACCCTTTCGAATCCGTTTTTGGCAAATGCAGAACCAATCTAGGCGACCACAGCGTGCGCCTCAATGGATCACCCTGCGTCTAACAGTCCCGCCACCGCTTTTGCCATGGCATTTGCATCCTTTTTACACGCTAAAACAGTCTGTTCATGGTGAAAATCTCCCAAACTATCCCCGACAGCCTCGCTCATGGCGACAATATGTATCGGCGCACAAAATGGACCTTGGCGGGCAAACACCTCTGCCGCATATGGTGAAAAAAGAGGCACTATCACTGGCGATTTGCCGGACAAGAGGGATTTGGCAGCCGCGGACAACTCCCGCGCCAGCTGCCGATAGACTATCACTTCTCGGGTCGGAACCCCCGCCTCCGTAAGCCGAGTCGCCACGTCGCCGCGCGATATTTCCCCGCGCAGATGCAATAGATGCCCCTTGGGAGCGTCGGCCAAAACCCGCGCATAAAGCGCCTCGGCATCTCCATCCGCGGCCACCGCTTGCCATCCGTTGGCCGCCGCCGCCCGCGCCGTTGCCGCACCGACACACCACGCAGGCAAGCGCCGTCCCGCAACCGCCGCAACCGCATTGCGCGAACTGAACACCACACCTGTGACGCCGGCAAAATCTACATCCTCTCCTTTGGGTTCGATCTCAACAATCGGCGATATCTCAATCGGCGCCACAACACCCAACGCCCGCAAGTGCGCCGCAAACCCTTCAGCATTGGCCAAGGGTCGGGTCAGCAAGATCGTTGGGGTCACATCCGCCATAAGGCCTACCGGTGTTGTTTGAGACGCCCTCTGGTGTTACCTGCCACAGTATCCCGGCGCAACGGCAAGGACATTGGCGCAATGACAGGCATGGTCACCATACTTGGAATCGAAAGCAGCTGTGACGACACAGCCGCCGCCGTTCTGCGTCAACCCGCTGACGGACACACCGAAATCCTCGCCTCCATTGTCCACGGACAGACCGATCTGCATGCGCCTTTTGGGGGGGTGGTGCCCGAAATCGCCGCGCGCGCCCATGCTGAGAAAGTTGATCTCTGTGTGGAGCAGGCCATTGCTGCCGCAGGCGTAGCGCTCAAAGACATCGACGCCATTGCCGTCACCGCAGGTCCCGGCCTGATCGGTGGCGTGATCTCGGGCGTCATGTGCGCCAAAGGCCTTTCAGCCAGCTTGAATATTCCGCTCGTTGGGGTGAACCATTTGGCCGGGCACGCGCTAACCCCGCGCCTGACCGACGACGTCAAATTCCCCTATTTGATGCTGCTCGTGTCCGGCGGCCATTGCCAATTTTTGATCGTGCATGATGCCGCGCGCTTTTCCCGACTTGGCGGCACCATTGATGACGCCCCCGGCGAAGCCTTTGACAAAACCGCCCGTCTGCTGGGTTTGCCACAACCGGGCGGTCCAGCAGTGCAAGCCGAGGCTGAAAAAGGCGACCCCAAGCGCTTTCGGATGCCGCGCCCCCTTCTGGATCGCCCCGGCTGTGACATGTCTTTTTCCGGCCTCAAAACCGCGCTCCTGCGTCAGCGCGACACCGTCATCGCCGAGAAAAGCGGGCTCACCGTGCAAGACCGCGCCGATCTCTGCGCCGGCTTCCAAGCAGCCGTTGTCGATGTTTTGGCCGAAAAAACCCGGCGCGCGTTGACGCTCTATCTCGCGGAAAACCCCACGGAGCCGCTGCTTGCAGTGGCAGGTGGTGTGGCAGCAAACACCGCCATTCGCACTAAGTTAGAGACTGTTTGTGCAGATCTCGATGTGACATTCACCGCTCCCCCCTTGGCGCTCTGCACCGACAATGCCGCCATGATCGGCTACGCAGGATTGGAGCGCTTTCGTAGCGGAGACATCGACGACATGTCGCTTGTCGCCCGCCCGCGATGGCCGCTTGACCAATCGGCACCGGCACTTTTGGGATCAGGCAAAAAGGGAGCCAAATCATGATCTCCGTTCTTGGCGCTGGCGCTTTTGGCACCGCCCTCGCTGTGGCCTTTTCACGTGACACCGATGTCATCCTTTGGGCGCGCGATCTTGAGGCCGCTCAACAAATGCAAAGCAGCCGCAAAAATCCACGCCTGCCTGATGTGACATTGCCCAAAACAGTCTCTGTTACGGCCGAATTTGACGCAGCGTTGTCTGATGTGATGCTTCTTGCGGTGCCTATGCAAAAGCTACGAGGGCTGCTGGAAACCCATCCGGAGTTGTCTGGCCGCACACTGATCGCCTGTTGCAAAGGGGTCGAGCTGGGCACGCAAATGGGCCCGGTCGCTGTGATCCGCGACGTGCTGCCAACCGCCACACCCGCCATTCTCACCGGCCCCAGTTTTGCCGCCGACATTGCACGTGGTCTGCCTACGGCCCTGACACTGGCAACACCAGACGAAAACACCGGAAAAGCCCTGCAACAGAGACTGATCTCGCCCAATCTGCGCATCTATCGCACCACCGACACCATTGGTGCTGAGCTGGGCGGCGCGCTCAAAAACGTGATTGCCATCGCCTGTGGTGCCGCAATTGGTGCAGGCCTTGGTGACAGTGCGCGCGCCGCGTTGATGACGCGTGGCTATGCGGAAATGCAGCGCATGGCGCAGATGCTTGGCGCGCTGCCTGACACACTTGCAGGGCTGTCTGGATTTGGTGATCTGACCTTGACCTGCTCCTCTGAGCAGTCTCGCAATTACCGCTTTGGCCTCGCGCTTGGGCGGGCCGAAAGCTTTGATGCCTCCGTGACTGTCGAGGGGGCGGCCACAGCGCGCGCGGCCCTCGCCCGCGCCAAAACGATGGACATCGACCTGCCTATCACCGCCGCCGTCGTTGCCGTGCTCGATGGGGGCTTGCAAATCCATGACGCCATGGAAATGCTGCTGACAAGACCCCCTAAGGAGGAATAACCCATGCTGATCGCCCTTATCGCCAAAGACAAACCCGGTGCGCTCGATATCCGGAAAGCCAACCGTGACGCCCATGTCGGCTACCTCAAAGACTCCGGTGACACCATCATGATGGCCGGTCCGTTTTTGGACGATGCGGGCGACATGTGCGGCTCGCTGATCATCCTCAACGTGGCGGATATGACCGAGGCCGAAGCCTGGGCCGCGGCAGACCCCTATAAGGCTGCCAACCTGTTTGAGAGCGTTGAGCTGAAAGCTTGGAACAAGGTGCTGGGCTGATGCGGTATTGGCTGTTCAAATCTGAGCCGTCGACCTGGAGTTGGGACCAACAGGTTGCCAAAGGCGACGTTGGTGAGGAATGGGATGGCGTGCGCAACTATCAGGCCCGCAATTTCATGCGCGAAATGGCCGTGGGCGACCGCGGCTTCTTCTACCATTCCCAGAAAGAGAAATCCGTGGTGGGTGTTGTTGAGGTTTGCGCCGCAGCCCATCCTGACAGCACCACCGATGATGAACGCTGGGAATGTGTGGACATCAAAGCGGTTGCGCCGGTTGGGAAACCTGTGTCTCTCGACATGATCAAAGCGGATCCACGGCTAGCGGAAATGGTGCTGGTCAAAAGTTCACGCTTGTCGGTGCAGCCTGTCACTGAAAGGGAATGGGCCATCGTACTCGAACTCAGTGGTTCTCAAATCTGAGAATTCCGGCATACTTCTCCTAGGATTTGTTTGTGAACTTGGGAGAGTTTTATGGGATTTGTTGCAGTCATCGCCGCCGCACTGGCATCCTACGTGTTTGGGTCGATCTGGTATATGGCATTGGCCAAACCCTGGATGGCCGCCGCCCAGATCGAGACCACTGCAGAGGGCAAACCCGCCAATGCCAGCGATCCCCTGCCCTACATCGCCGCGTTTGTTTGCGCCGTTGTTGTGTCTGGCATGATGCGGCACGTCTTCGCGCTCTCAGGTATTGATACAGTGGGCGAAGGCCTTGTGGCCGGGTTGGGCGTTGGGCTCTTTCTTGTGTCACCGTGGCTAATCACCAACTACAGTTTTGCTGGACGTTCGCGCGCGCTGATGGTGATTGATGGTGGGTATGCCACCATTGGCTGCACAATCATGGGGCTGGTGCACACCCTGTTCTAAATCCGCCCCTGAAAACCAAAAGACACGCCTCACTCCGGAGACGCGCCAAGCCAAACTGGGCCAAATTAATCATAGGGGGTCTGTCTCCGCTCCGGTCAGACCCCCTATGCACCCCGCGTGTATCCCATACCACCACACGCGATTCTATCTCTAGGGTCCGGCCATCCTAGCCCGACTTAGTTACCTTAGCCCAATCAAACTGATTGGTTCAATTATCAAGTACCTACAATCCAACTGAAACCGGAAGCACTCTGGCAACCAAAACAAAACGCGCCGGAGGTTTTACACCACCGACGCGCGCATTCAGCTCAGTCGAAAATCAGCTATACTGGGCTTCTTTGCCGAAATGCTTTGTCAGCATGTAGTAGACAACCGCGCGGTATTTGTTGCGCTCCGATTTGCCGTAAACCTCGATCACCGAATGGATGGCTTCCATCAACTCTGGCCCATCGCTCAGACCCAACTTCTTGATCAGGAAGTTGTTTTTAACCGTCTCCAACTCTTCAGGCTGTGAGCCTGCCACGGTTGACGCGTCATCGTTGTAAATCGCCGGACCGCACCCAATGGTCACTTTGCTCAGCAAATCCATATCCGGGTCCATGCCACATTTGTTTTTCAGATCGTCTGCGTATTTCGCAATCAAATCGTCCCGTTTGCCCATGATTTTCTCCCATTTGTAGACAAAAGCGCCTGGCTATTCTCCGGCCAGACCCCGGTTCCTTGAGCCTAACCTAGCCAGACCACGCCAACTCACAAAGGGAAAACCACACCGCTGTTCCCCTCTCTGGCCATTTGACACCCGCCCCTATACGTTTGAGAGCCTGAGCCATTGCAATCGGCACAGCATCACGTCTTGGGAGTCTGTCAATGTTGCGATGGGGAGTCATTGGAACCGGGTTTATTTCACACGCAATGCTCACGGCAATTGGCAACAGCGACCGGTCTGTTGCCAGTGTAATCTGCGGCCGCAGCGAAGCTTCTTTGGCGGACATGGCCACCCAATACGGTGTGCCAACCACAACCTCGGATCAGGCCGAACTGCTCATCAGCGATGATGTCGATGTGGTCTACATCGCCCTGCCCAACCACCTGCACCGTGCTGCAACCGAAGCGGCAATGGCCGCCGGAAAACCTGTGCTGTGTGAAAAGTCCCTCACCACCACCATGGCAGATGCCAAAGCGCTGGTGACCTCTGTGCGCGCCGCCAACACCTTCTTTGCCGAAGGTCTGATGTACCTCGCGCATCCCTTCATGCAGCAGCTGCTCACCGTGCTGCGTGACCCGTCCGTAGGTGAATTGCGCTCCGCCTCCGGCTTTTACGCCGCTGACATCTGGCAGGTGGTCAACCCAGCAGGCGGCGGCACACTCTACAACCTCGGCTGCTATCCAGCATCGCTCTTGCATCTGGTGGTGCAAACCATGTGCGGCGAAGACGCCTTCGCCCACCGCCAAATCGCCGCCTTTGGCACGCGCAACGATGACGGAAACATCCAAGACACCGCCGCCACGATCCGCTTCGACAACGGCGTTCTCGCCACGCTCCAAAGCACCGACAGCCACGGTTTTGCCCACAGTTTCGAAATTGTGACCACCAAAGGCACCTTGCGCTTCGCCACCAACCCGTGGCTGCCCGAGGCAGACGAAAACCGCATGGTCTGGCAACCCTACGACGGCCCGGTACGCGATATCGTGGTCGAGGCCAAACACGACGCCTTCTATCACCAGACCCGCATGGTCGAACGCGCATTGGCGGCAGGCACCAAAGAAGCCACTCGCCCCTCACCACGTCTGTCTGATAGCCTGGAGATCATGCAATTCCTGACAGACTGGGATGAGGCGGCAACGACCTGACTTTTCGACCAGAAAGCTATAGACGCGGCTAACAGCGGACGAAACCTAGTCATTGAGTTGCGGCACAAACAACACGAAGCAGTGCCTCGCCTTCTTGTTCATATTTAACTTTTGCCCATAGCCCAATCAGCATTTCTTCATCAGAAACTTGCCTCTCAAACTCATAGGATTTTCCGACTCTGCCATCGCCCAAATTTTCATCTGGCTTTGTTAGTTTCGGGGTGAAGTCAGAGAACCTAAGATACATATATGCAAAAACCATCAATTGGCGTTTTTCTATCGCAAGTAGGTAGGTTTCGATTTCCAGTACTGCAGCCTGCACTGCGTCAAAACTACCGCTCCGAGAGGCTCGCTCAAGTTTGACAAACTGTTTGAACAGTTTGTTGTCGCTCAACGTCAATTGGCCATCAGAGGTGTTCTCGACGCCATGAGTTATGAGTTTGTCTTTTACATATTTGTATATTGGAATGGCAGTCATATACGCGCCTTAGCACATTGGCTCGCATTTTTTCAAAGCCAATTAGCGATAGCCTTGCCCACCAAGCTGACGTGCCACCCGCCTCATTCCGCAAACAAAAAACGGCGCCCCCAATCAGGAGCGCCGCCTCTATTTTCAACCTCACACCCGCTTAGTAGCGGTAGTGCTCCGGCTTGAACGGGCCTTCCGGCGTCACGCCGATATAGGCCGCCTGCTCCGGTGTCAGCTTGGACAGTTTCGCGCCCACTTTGGCGAGGTGCAGCGCAGCCACTTTCTCATCCAGATGCTTGGGCAGGATGTACACTTCGTTGTCGTACTGATCACCCTTGGTGAACAGCTCGATCTGCGCCAGCACTTGGTTGGTGAAGGAGGCAGACATCACAAACGATGGGTGGCCTGTCGCGTTGCCAAGGTTCAGCAGACGACCTTCAGACAGCAGGATCAACCGGTTGCCGTTTGGCATCTCGATCATGTCCACCTGTTCTTTGATGTTGGTCCACTTGTGGTTCTTCAGGCTTGCGACCTGAATTTCATTGTCGAAGTGGCCAATGTTGCCAACAATCGCCATGTCCTTCATTTCGCGCATGTGCTCGACGCGGATCACGTCTTTGTTGCCGGTTGTGGTGATGAACAGATCCGCATCAAGGCTCTCTTCCAGCAAAACAACCTCATAGCCGTCCATCGCCGCCTGCAGCGCACATATCGGATCCGCTTCGGTCACTTTCACACGCGCGCCCGCACCGGACAGCGACGCTGCGGAGCCTTTGCCCACATCGCCATAGCCACAGACAACCGCCACTTTGCCGGCCATCATCGTGTCGGTGGCGCGGCGGATGCCGTCAACCAACGACTCCTTACAGCCGTATTTGTTGTCAAATTTCGACTTGGTGACAGAGTCGTTCACGTTGATCGCAGGGAACGGCAGCTCGCCTTTTTTGTGCAGATCATACAGACGGTGTACACCCGTGGTGGTTTCCTCGGACACACCCATGATCGCTTCGCGCGTCTTGGTGAACCAGCCGGGGCTTGCCGCCATGCGCTTTTTGATCTGCGCGTGAATGGCTTCTTCTTCCTCAGACGTCGGAACACCGAGATCTTCGCCAGCTTCGGCTTTTGCCCCCAGCAGAACATACAATGTTGCGTCGCCGCCATCGTCTAGGATCAGGTTTGCACCTTCCGGGAACTGGAACGATTTATCCAAATAATCCCAGTGCTCTTCCAGCGACTGACCTTTGATCGCAAACACCGGAACACCAGCCGCAGCAATCGCCGCCGCCGCATGGTCTTGGGTAGAGAAGATGTTGCAGCTTGCCCAGCGCACATCCGCGCCCAACGCCACCAGCGTCTCAATCAGACATGCGGTCTGAATGGTCATGTGCAAAGAGCCAACAATACGGGCACCCGTGAGTGGTTTGCTTTCGCCAAATTCCTCGCGCAGCGCCATCAGGCCCGGCATCTCGGTTTCGGCAATGTCCAGCTCTTTGCGGCCAAAATCGGCCAAAGAGATATCTTTAACGGTGTAATCGGTCGCCATCGCGCCCAGCTCCTTACGGGTTATCCATTTGTGCCCAGATAACACCCATAAGGGCTTTCTACAACGTTACTAGCCTTCAACTCCTGGCGTTGTGATCGCCACTTTTTGCTGATGCCAGTCCGTTCCAGCGGCAACAATGCACGATACGCCGTCTGCCGTGGTCATAATCACGGTAAATGTGCCGGTTTTCTCAGACGACCAAACTTCCAACACGGTGCTCTGCCCGCCTCGGGCTTGCAGCCCTGCTGCCGTCAATCCTTCTGAATATTTGGATTCCAACCGCTCAATCATCACATCTCGGCTGCCACATCCTGATGCAAACGCTGGCGGTGCCGCCGCAGCCATCCCAAACAACAAAGCTGTTCCTACAAGTCTCTTAAACATAGCGCTCTCCTTTCTCGCGCAACCATCAAGCCCATTGGGCTCAAATACGTTGAGGTTGGAGAGGGGGACACGCAGGAGGAAGCCGGTTAGTAACGTGCCCCCCTCGCTAGTCATGTCGGTATCGCGCTGCGCATTTGCAAAACACACATGATCACGTTGATTTGTTGGCAGCGCGTGATCTCGACACACATTTAGCCTGCGATCCAAATGTGGCGAAAATGTGGCTTTGCCCAAAATTAGGGCACTTACACCTATGCCAAGGTCAGAGTCTCCTGACTGTTAAGACATTGATAACCAAGGTATAAGAAGTATGAATTTGTTAAGGTTTTGGTTATGAGTTTTTTGCCATTTAGGGCCATGTTTCGGTCTGCACTCTTCATCCCCACGGTCCTGTTGATGGGCACGTTGATTGTGATTGGCAATGCGCTGATCACCGCTGGCGCAAGCGCCGGTTAACCCAACGATCTGTCCAACTTCGCGGCTGTTGCCTAAACCCCGTTCTCTGGCGTAGGACGGGCTAAGAGCATTTGGGAGACACGCAATTGGCACGAGCATGGCAGCGTATGTTGTCTGGCCGCAGGCTGGACCTGCTGGACCCGACCCCCGTGGACATCGAGATCGAAGACATCGCCCATGGACTGGCTTTTGTGGCGCGTTGGAATGGCCAAACCCACGGCGATTTTGCCTATTCCGTGGCTGAACATTCGCTTCTGGTCGAGGAAATCTACGGCCGGATGTACACATCCGCGACGCCAAAAACCCGCCTCACCGCGCTGCTGCATGACGCGCCCGAATATGTCATTGGCGATATGATCTCTCCGGTCAAGGCTGCCATCGGCCCCAGTTATGGCAAGCTCGATGATCGGCTTATGGCAGCCATCCACATCCGCTTTGGCCTCCCGGCTGAAACCCCGAAGCGCCTAAAAACGCAGATCAAAAAAGCCGACAAAATCTCCGCCTGGATGGAAGCCACCCAGATCGCCGGGTTTTCCATTCCTGAAGCCAACAAACTGTTTGGCATTCCCGACCCCAAAGTGATCGAGGGCCTTTCCATCCGTCTGCGTCCCCCGCTTGAGGTGCGCAAAGATTATACCAAGCGTCACGCTTCCTTGCTTGCACAGATCTAACAACACTTTAGGCATTACTAGACTCTCTTTTGAGGACTCTTCTGTGAACTTTGACATCTCAATTCAACGCGGCACAGATACCGACCTGCGCCAAACTGCAGACTTGATAAACGAAATTATCAGTGCGGGCGGCACCACGGCTCTTACCGAGCCCATGTCTCGTGACACATTAAGCGGATGGCTTATGGCGGATCCGGGGAAAGCGGTCTGGCACGTTGCGCTAGATGCCTCTGGCACTCTGCTGGGTTTTCAGTGGATCGGCCCATTTGCAGGCCTACCACCCGAAGCCTGTGAAATCGGTACCTTTGTCAAAACCGGTCGCACCGGACTGGGAATTGGCACCAAACTGTTTGAGGCCACCAAATCTGCTGGACGTGACATGGGGTATACTTGGATCAACGCAGAAATCCGCTCTGACAACGAAGGTGGTCTGGCCTATTATCAAAGCCGAGGCTTTGAAACCTATAAACATAAGCCCAACGAGCTGCTCGGCGATGGCACCCCTGTGGCGAAAACCGTCAAACGTTTCAGGCTCTAAACCGGCAGCACGTCACGTTGCACCAAGGCGCGCAACGCAAAGTTGGATCGGATCGTGCGCACGCCTTTCACCTTCATCAAGCGATGTTGGAGAAAGGCATCAAACGCTTCCAGATCAGAGGCCACAACCCGCAAAAGGAAATCGCGCGACCCTGTCAGCAGGTAGCACTCCATGACCTCTTCAAACTGGCCGACGGCGCGCTCAAAATCTTTCATCAATTCCGCCGCTTGTTGCTCCAATTCGACCGACACAAAAATGGTCACCTGCAAGCCCAGCTTGCGTTGGTCCACCCGCGCACCATAGCCGGTGATAACCCCATCCGCCTGCAACCTGTCCAAACGACGCGCACAGGGTGTCGCCGAAAGCCCAACCCGTTCCGCCAATTCGCCAATCTTCAGCCGCCCGTCTTTTTGCAACGCGCGGATAATCTTGCGATCTATGTCATCCATAGTGAGAATCTCCAACTTTTCCCCAAATTCACACCAAAACCTCCAAATTGTCACCACAATATGGGGAACTTTGGGGAAAACCACTCTCTAACCTGTGGCATTTTGCGATCACTTCGAGTCAGGACAAACCCAGAAAACCACAGGACACGCCATGCAAATCTCCCGCTTGCCAATCGAAAGCCACGAAACTGTCTTGCGGGTGCAAGACACCGAAATTGGATTGGCCGGGTTCATTGCTGTGCATTCAACCAAGCTGGGCCCCGCAGCGGGCGGGTTGCGCATGCGCCCCTATGCCTCCGAAGACGCAGCCTTGACGGATGCTTTGCGCCTTTCAGAAGGCATGACGTACAAAAACGCTGCCGCAGGTTTGCCTTTGGGTGGCGGCAAAGCGGTGATCATGGGCGATTCACGCAAAAAAACCACAGCGCAATTGCTCGCCTTTGCCAACGCCATATCTACTTTGGAAGGGTCCTACTGGACCGCCGAAGACATGGGCATGACGCCGCAAGACATGGAACTGCTGGCACGTGAAACAAAGTTTGTCGCAGGCCTGCCAAGCGGCCCCCATGCCAGCGGTGATCCATCCCCCATCACGGCGCGTGGTATTTTTCAGTCCATTAAAGTCACTGCACAGCATCGTTTTGGGTCGCCAAACTTAACCGGGCGCACAATTGCGGTTCAGGGTCTGGGTCACGTGGGCACATATCTTTGTGCGCTTCTGCATGAGGCAGGCGCGACACTCATTCTTGCTGATATAGACCCAAAACGCGTGGCCGATATCGCGCATAAGTACCACGCGGAAATCGCAGACCCGGACTCTATCCTGTCTGCCAAAGCTGATATTTTTGCGCCTTGTGCCATTGGCGCAGTGCTCAACGCGCAGACGATTCCAGACCTTCAGGTATCCGCAGTGTGTGGCGGAGCCAACAACCAGCTTGCCACCACCAAAGATGCCGATCGCCTGCACGCGCGTGGCATTCTTTATGCACCCGACTTTGTCGCCAATGCCGGTGGCATCATCAACGTCGCCACCGAAGTTCTGCGCATTGATGACCGCGACACCTATGTCAGCGACAAACTCGCCGCAGTAGAAACCACTCTTGGCCGCATCTTTGATCGTGCGAAAACGATGGAGTGCAGCCCTGCGCGTGTTGCCGTTTCAATTGTTGATGAAATGCTGGCCGATCGCGCCGCATAACACCCAAAGTCCAGTCACCTCTCAGAGCCTCGTCAGATTGCTGAGATCTGGCGAGTGTTTTGCGTGAGGCATCCGGCGAAATGCAATGATTTCTACAGAGAGAAAGGAGCAAACGAAAACCGCTCCAAGCGCGACACGTGCATCACCGGCCATACGCCGCACAATCAGACCAAACCCTCTCTTAGTTTCCACCGGCTTTGGCCCCAAAAACTCCGCCATCAGAGATGGCTTAAGGCTCCTCCGATAGATCGGCACACTCTAGATCAGACCGAGGGAGGTTTCTGCGAACTGGTCAGCCGGTTTAAGAAAAAGAAACTTGCAAGTGTTGCAACAAATAGTGCGACTGAGGCGAAAATCACAAAAAGAGTCCTCGCATGAATGATGGACCGAGACTGATTCACAGGGCTCCAATTCAAGTATCCAACGACTTCTCCGGTATCAATGGCCACTGCGACACCGTTCTTGCCACCCGGTATGGTCTTGCCAAATTGTAAATCCGACAGTGGCAACAGATCCAGCAACCGGCCCAAATTTGCAGAGTTTAACAAATTGAGGGTGACCAAAACATAGGGCGGTTCCTTCGAGAGCTCTATGCCTCCAGGGTCCGGAACAATGGCAAATGAAGTGGCAATGGCGACCTCTTCACCGATCTCAATAATTTCCACCGCCGACAATTTCTCGAAGAACGGTGCAAACGTTGTTCTTAAGTCTGGCTCCGACTTTTTGATGCTACTGTATTCTGCGTGAATGCCCAAAAACGTGCGCGCAATGCTTTGAAGCTCTGCCAAATCTTCAAATTTTTGCGCCTCAGGATCAGGCGAGTGTTGAAATACAACTCTTCCGTTGCGCCCGATCATCAGGGCGTAATCGTATCCTGTGGTGGCTCCAAGTTCGCTGCCGAACCGTCGCTCAATCCAACTTTCATCAAAATTTATAGAAACATTTTCGTACGCTGCGTTTGAAGCCGCGTATCGTTCTAGTTCGGTTTTCAGCAACAGCTGGTAGTTGTCGAAGACCTTTTCTACCAGCGCGGTTTCCATCTCGTCCGTCGCCAACGCAGAAGCCCAAATTCTATAGTACACCGAGCTATGCACCGCAGAAAGAAACACAAAGCTGACCAACAGAATTATGACGAAGTGGGTCCTGAACCTAACATCACGCGTTCGTGCCATTTTGCCTCCAAAAATGGAGGGAGGAAAATCTCACTCCTACCCAACAGTACCATGGTAGGTACGCAAGAAAAGGTTGATTTTTGAAAATCCCGCTTGGATTTTCGATATTTTATCCCATTACATCAATAATTTAGTAACAAGATCACTCCGGCTGTCGAAATAAGCCAAAAAAAACCGCTGCTGCCCAAGGCACAAGCACCAGCGTTGACCTGACACCGTTTGAGCCACGATTCCAGAACAAGGGAATTTTAAGTTTCTTGGAATACGAACGGGCAACAAATTTTTTTGACAGGAAAAGCCATGAGAAATTTCTCACTTCGCGTGCAGATTTTTGCATTTGCTTGTGCATTGCTATCAGTGACGTTGGCCATCGTCACATCTTCACTTTTTGTTAACCACCAGCTGACCGCCAGCCTCCAGCTTTCTCAAATCACAAACACTCAGGTCAAAAGCCTTGATGACATGAAAGAGGACATAGAACAGGCTGTCGGCGATTTGCTTTCATTCGCTATCGGCAACCCTGAGGGTCTCTCGGGTTTTGCGGGCAACATGCAAGAGGTGGAGGCCGAAATTGACTTGGCCCAAGGCCGCTTTATCGACGTTGAAATTCCTTCTGCTGTACAGGCTGAGGAATTTGAGGTCCTCAACTCTCAGCGTGATGTTCTTCAAAAAATCGCGGAGCATTATGAGAGCCTGGAGACGCCCGATCTGGAATTGAGAGTGGAGCGCGCATCAGAGAATGTTTTGCCTTTGGTCTATGAGCTGAAAGACTCGATCAACGGTTTACAAGACTCCATGAGCAGCTCAAAAGCCGAAGCAGAAGAAGCCATTTCAAACCTCGTGCAAAAAGGAGAGCTGATTCTGTGGGCAAGCAGTTCCGCAGCAGTTGTTTTTGCAATTTTGATCGCATTTATCTTTGGCAAGCGGTTGAGTGCTCCAGTGGTCTCTGTCGCGAAGGCTATTCAGAAGTTGTCTGATGAAGACTACCGGTCCAAAGTTCAGGGCGTCGAATTCAAAGACGAAGTCGGTGAAATTGCCAGATACTCCGAAGAACTTCGTCAAAGGTTGCGTCAGGCGGAACTGGACAGAAGCGAAGCTGATCACAAAAACGCTCTCCGAGTTAAATTGTTTGAGCAGCTCAGAAGCGCCATGGACGACCTGAAAGGTGGGAAAATGAGCTTGGAAATTGACTCGAGCGAATGGACTGAACTTGGTCAAACCTACACCGATCTCTGTGGCAACTTTAATTCTCTGGCGTCGTCTCTCGAGAATCTTGTCTCCCAGCTGGACACAAGCTCCTCGGTCGTCGACTCCAGTGCTGTCGAAATGGCCCGCATGTCAGGAGAAATGTCGCGGCGCGCGGAAACACAAGTCGCCACTCTAGAGGAATCGGCAGCAGCGTTGAACCAATTGCTATCCGGTCTGAAAACCAGCACCGATTTTGCAAAATCGTCGGAAGACAAAGCAAATGAGGGTAAAAAGCTAGCTGAACAAGGCAACACTGAGATGAGCAAGGTGATGCAAGCAATGCATGGCATCGCAGATTCTTCGTCAAAGATTGGCAACATCATCTCGTCGATTGACGACATCGCATTTCAGACAAATCTGTTGGCGTTAAACGCAGGGGTGGAAGCAGCCCGCGCTGGTGAGGCCGGACGGGGTTTTGCTGTTGTGGCTTCGGAAGTCCGCCAACTTGCAGTTTCTGCTGCAGGCTCCGCCCGCGAAATCAAAAACATCGTCGATCAAAGTGCATCTCAGGTGAAGACAGGAGAAGATTTGGTGCGGGCCGCTGCAGATACATTTGACCACATTTCGGATAGTATTGGCGGCATCGCGAGTTCGGTATCACACATTTCGAATTCCGTGTCGGAACAGGCCGCGGGATGCCAAGAGATCAGCGTCGGGATAAACGAGCTCGACCAAGTCGGTCAACAAAACGCGGTTGCCATCGAAGAAACTGAAGCGACCAGTCGCCAACTGAGAGGCGAAGCCGCTCATCTCCGAGAGACCCTTGCGCGTTTTGTCGAGAACGACACTCAAACTGAGCCGGATTCTGCAGAGTTGGATGCTCTGGAGGACGTTGATCAAGTCGCCTAATTCTTGTTGAAGCCACCACCCGAACTCAGGTCAGGATGCATTGATTTTCATGGTCCTGCTGATTTCGGGTGGCGCCAAACACGGCGATGACAGGCGCGGGCGCCATTGGCTGTGACCTGCAACCCAAAAACCGGCGAGATTGATGCCGGCATTCTCCACCAATGATCCCGCAAATGGGAGGGATCGTGCCATGAAGACGGGCATTGTCAGGTTGTTGGCGCCTCACTGGCATCAACAATTTGAGGCGCCGTTGATCTTAAATGGCGCAATGGACAATGCGCCAGCTTCTTCAAAGCATCAGCGTAGGGAGCCGAACCAACGCACTACGCTCTTCCAGACGGCTTGATGGATGGGAGATCAAGACCTTGCTGCTTGGCCCAGTCAGTTGCGATCTCATAGCCTGCATCCGCGTGGCGCATTACACCTGTGGCTGGATCATTCCACAACACGTTCTTCAGCCGCCGTGCAGCATCATCGGTGCCGTCCGCGCAGATCACCATCCCAGAGTGTTGGGAGAAGCCCATGCCGACCCCGCCACCATGGTGGAGCGACACCCATGTGGCGCCACTGGCTGTGTTCAGCAGGGCATTCAGAAGCGGCCAGTCCGAAACGGCGTCGGACCCATCCTTCATCGCCTCGGTTTCACGGTTTGGCGAGGCAACAGAGCCACTATCAAGGTGGTCTCGCCCGATCACAACCGGTGCCTTTAGCTCACCATTGCGCACCATTTCGTTGAACGCGAGCCCCGCCCGATGCCGATCCCCGAGCCCGATCCAGCAAATCCGCGCGGGCAATCCCTGAAAGGCGATCCGTTCGCGAGCCATGTCCAGCCAGTTGTGCAGATGGGTGTTGTCCGGGAACAGCTCTTTCATCTTGGCGTCGGTCTTGTAGATGTCCTCTGGATCGCCCGACAAAGCACACCAACGGAACGGGCCGATCCCCTTGCAAAAGAGCGGTCGGACATAGGCCGGCACAAAGCCTGGAAAGGCGAAGGCGTTCGAGAGCCCCTCCTCCAATGCCACCTGCCGGATGTTATTGCCATAATCCAGCGTCGGCACACCCGCGTTCCAAAAGTCCACCATTGCGGCCACATGCACTTTCATTGAGGCGCGGGCGGACCTTTCGACCGCCTTCGGATCGCTTTCTCGTTTCTCGCGCCACTCAGCCATCGTCCAGCCTTGGGGTAGGTAGCCATTCACCGGGTCATGGGCACTGGTCTGATCGGTCACGATGTCCGGACGGACGCCGCGTGCCACCAGTTCCGGAAAAATGTCGGCGGCATTGCCCAAGAGACCTACGGATTTCGCCTCACCCGCCGCCGTCCAGCGCTCGATCATTTCCAGAGCCTCACTCAGCGTCTCCGCCTTTTCGTCCAAATAGCGGGTGCGTAGGCGGAAATCGATGCTGTCAGGGTTACATTCTACAGCCAAACAGCAGGCACCCGCCATCGCAGCCGCCAGAGGCTGCGCCCCCCCCATGCCGCCAAGCCCTCCGGTCAGAACCCACTTGCCCTTAAGGTTGCCGCCATAGTGCTGGCGACCTGCCTCGGCAAACGTTTCATAGGTTCCCTGAACAATGCCTTGGGTTCCGATGTAAATCCATGACCCAGCCGTCATCTGGCCATACATCATGAGCCCCTTGCGATCGAGCTCATGAAAATGATCCCAATTGGCCCAATGCGGAACGATGTTTGAATTGGCAATCAACACCCGCGGTGCATCCGCATGGGTGCGAAAAATGCCAACCGGCTTGCCCGATTGCACCAGCAAAGTTTCATCATCTTCAAGCGTCTTAAGGCTGGCGACGATCTGATCGAAATCTTCCCAAGAGCGCGCGGCACGGCCAATGCCCCCATAAACGACCAACTCGTGCGGGCTCTCTGCCACATCGGGATGCAGGTTGTTCATTAACATGCGCATCGCTGCCTCAGTGAGCCAACTCTTGGCGGTGATGTTCGGACCGGTCGCTGGAAAGATATCGCGGACATTCTTGCGGTTCTGAGTCATGGATCGATCTCCTGTGCGGTGTTCTTTAGAGCGTTCAATATGTCTTTCAGGGGGCGCCTCAGGCGGGTGGCCTTGGTGGTGGAGTATCGCCATGGAGAGGTCTCGTTCTCCAGATACGTTGACTGCGCCAATTCCATCTGGATTGCATGAATGCCTTTTTCTGGCTGACCATAGTGGCGCGTCGTCCAGCCGCCCCGAAAACGGCCATTCAACACGTGGGTGTAGCCGTCATCTCTGGCGCAGATACCTTGGACGGCGGCCTCCAGAGTAGAGGCGCAGGTCACCCCAAGATTTGTGCCAATGCTGAAGTCAGGCAACACCCCGTCAAAGAGGAAGGAAATCTCGGACCGGATAGAATGACAATCGTAGAGCACCGCAATGCCATGCGCTTCTTTCACGCGCATCAGCTCTGCCTCGATGGCAGCGTGGTAAGGCCTGTGAAACGCCGCCAGCCGCGCCGCCACCTCGTTGGCATCAGGCTCTTGCCCGGCGGCATAGATCGGCGCTCCGTCGAAATCCGTCACTGGACACAGCTGAGTCGTATTCTGACCCGGATAAAGGCTTTGCCCTCTTGGGTCGCGGTTGGCATCAATCAGGTAGCGGTGGAAATTCGCGGCAACGATTGTTGCATCAGGCATAAGCCCCGCATAAAGCCGGTCTATATGCCAATCGGTGTCCGTCAATTGTCGGCCGCGATCGTTGAGAGCCATCATGGCGCTCTCCGGCATCCAGGTGCCCGTATGGGGCATCGCCAGAACAAGACAGCTGTCGCCTCGTGCGATCGAGACAGGCTCCATCACAGGGCCTCCAGTGTAAGAATGTCGTCCAGCCCTGCGGCCGTCGCAAT
Source organism: Shimia sp. NS0008-38b (assembly GCF_040370365.1). Taxonomy (NCBI): domain Bacteria; kingdom Pseudomonadati; phylum Pseudomonadota; class Alphaproteobacteria; order Rhodobacterales; family Roseobacteraceae; genus Shimia; species Shimia sp. NS0008-38b. The sequence continues at coordinate 937,133 of NZ_BAABWQ010000002.1, forward strand.
TTCTCCGCTCTCGATCAGAGCAGCGGCTGCCGCGATGTCCCCCGCTAGATACCGGTCATCTCTCAGGGACGCGCTGACTTGGCGCAGGCGGGCAATCACTGCAGACAGCGTCGAACTGGTCTGCAATCCCCCCCGAAACTCAACACCCTGTGCTGCACAAAGCAGCTCAACACCAAGGATGTTTGATAAGTTCTCATTCATTCGCATCAACCTGCGCGCACCATGGGCTGCCATCGAAACATGGTCTTCTTGGTTGGCACTGGTGGGGGTCGAGTCCGTTGAACACGGATTGGCGAGGTGTTTGTTCTCGCTCATCAGTGCCGCCGTGGTGACTTCGGCGATCATGAAGCCGGAATTCAGGCCTGGCTCTGGAGTCAGGAAGGGTGGCAAATCGAACGAAAGCGTCGGATCAACCATCAGCGCCACCCGCCTCTGTGCAATTGCCCCGATCTCAGCCAAAGCCAGCGCAATCTGATCGGCCGCAAACCCCACGGGTTCTGCATGGAAATTCCCGCCCGAGACAATCTGTCCAGTAGACGCGAGCACCAGCGGATTGTCGGTGACGGCATTGGCTTCGATCTCAAGCGTACGGGCGGCTTGGCGCAAAAGGTCGATGGCGGCCCCCGTCACCTGTGGCTGACAACGGATGCAATAGGGATCCTGCACGCGCTTGTCGCCGTTCAGATGGCTGTCCCGAATGGCTGAGCCTTTCATCAGGGTCCGCAGCGCCGCTGCCACGTCGATCTGGCCGCGATGACCGCGTAAATCGTGGATTTCCGCCTCAAATGGTGCGGTTGAACCCATGATTGCGTCGGTGGACAACGCACCCGTGGCAACAGCAGAGCGGGCATTGTCCCAAGCTTCAAAAAGACCTGCGAGCGCATAGGCGGTTGAGAATTGTGTGCCATTGATCAGCGCGAGCCCCTCTTTGGGGCCCAGAACGATGGGCGACAGTCCAGCAGCGGCAAGGGCCTTGGCAGCGGGCATAGTCTGCCCATCGTAGGTCACGTCCCCCTCCCCGATCATGGCCGCTGCCATATGCGCGAGAGGGGCCAGATCGCCGGACGCCCCAACCGACCCTTGAGCCGGTACGAGAGGCAGCACATTTTCGGCCAGCATGGCCTCAATCTGTTCAATCGTTTTCCACGCAACCCCCGAAGCCCCACGGCCCAGCGACAAGAGCTTCAACGCCATCATGAGCCGCACAACATTCGGTGGCGTTGCCTCGCCGACCCCACAGCAATGCGACAGGATAAGGTTCCGCTGCAATTGGGCGGTGTCATCGGCGTCAATGCGCAGGCTGGCAAGTTTGCCAAAACCAGTGTTCACACCGTAGATGGCCGCATCCCCGTTGGCCGCGTCCATCACCATCTTTGCGGCTGCCTCGACCCTATCTCGGCAGGTCCGGTCCAATGTCGATGCCTGACGGCCCCGATAGATTGCGTCGAGTTGTGCCAGTGTGGCGGCACCCGGTGTCAAAGTCATTGGGTAAAAACTCCCTCAAAAAGGCGCTGGCTGAGCGTGTTAAATCCAATCCGATAAGTCAGCTCTGCAGGATGGCGGACATCCCAGATTGCCAAATCAGCCCGTTTGCCCGCAGCAATGGTGCCGGCGTCGCCCAACTTGAGCGCCGCAGCAGCGTTCCGCGTTGTTCCCGCAAGCGCCGCCTCCGGGGTCATGTGGAACAGGGTCGCCGCCATGTTCATCGCCAGCAAAATCGAGGCGAGTGGCGATGAGCCGGGGTTGCAATCTGTGGCCACAGCCATGGGAACACCATGCTCTTTGAACCCATCGATAGGGGGCGCCTGCGTCTCGCGAAGGGTGTAAAATGCGCCCGGCAAAAGCACCGCCACAGTCCCAGCCTTTGACATGGCCGCCACACCCGCATCGTCGAGATATTCCAGATGATCAGCAGACAGCGCACCGAATTCAGCTGCCAGCGCTGCACCACCCAGATTCGTCAGCTGCTCTGCGTGCAATTTGACCGGCAGTCCAAGCGATGTGGCCTTTTCAAAGACACGTCTTATGTGCGCGGGTGAAAACGCAATACCTTCGCAAAACCCATCCACCGCATCGATCAATCCCATCGCGTGGGCTTGATCCATCCCCGGCAGCACAACCCTGTCCAGATAGGCCTCAGCATCCCCATCAAATTCCTGCGGGACCGCGTGCGCCGCCAGCCATGTGCAGAGCACACGAACCTCGCGATGATCTGGGATGCGACGTGCCACACGCAGCATCTTCATCTCATCTTCTATGGTCAGGCCATACCCTGACTTAATCTCAATCGTAGCGACACCCTCGGCGATCAGCGCATCCACGCGGGTGAGCGCATCAGCAAGCAGCGCGTCTTCATCCGCCTGCCTTGTCGCTGACACCGTGGACACGATCCCCCCGCCAGCGCGGGCGATCTCTTCGTAGCTGGCTCCGCTCAATCGCGCCTCAAATTCAGCCGCGCGATTGCCGCCAAACACCAAATGGGTGTGACAGTCGATCAGTGCAGGCGTCACCAAACGCCCATTCAGATCATGGGTCTCAAACCCATGGTAATCCTTTGGAACATCCTGCATCGACCCGGCCCACAAAATGTCCCGCCCCGCGATGGCAATTGCGCCATCGTCGATCAAGCCATACGGCCCCTGCCCCAATTCCATCGTCGCTATTGAGCCATTTACCAACAGCATCGTATCCCCAATTCTGGACTTGCATTAATCGTGGTTATTAATAATATGTATGCACATAATTGACTGTCAATGGGGATTTTTATGCAGACCATCTGGGCCAAACAAGCACTTGTTGCTGATCAGTGGGCAAATGCAGTGACGGTCGAGATCGCCGAAGACGGTCGTATCCATCAGGTGAAAGCCGATACCGCGCCAACCGGCCTTCAAGTCGGCGCACTCCTTCCGTCCCCGGCCAATTTGCACTCTCACGCGTTCCAACGCGCGATGGCCGGGCTGTCTGAGCGGCAAGGCCCAAGCGGGCGAGATACATTCTGGACTTGGCGGGCGTTGATGTTTCGTTTTCTAGATGCCCTCACGCCGGACGATGTAGAGGCCATTGCCGCCTTCGTGCAGATGGAAATGCTCGAAGCTGGCTATGCAAGCGTGGGTGAGTTTCACTACCTGCATCATCAACCAGACGGGACCTCGTATGCCGACATCGCCGAGATGTCAGCGCGTATCGCGGCAGCAACAGAAACAAGTGGCATTGGGCTCACGATGTTGCCTGTTCTTTATATGCAGGGCGGTTGCGATGCCTCTGCACTGACACAGGGCCAAATCCGTTTTGGCAACGACATCGACCAGTTCGAAAAGCTGTATGCGCGCTCGGCTCAGATATTGGGCACGCTTCCCTCAGATACCCAGCTGGGTGTGGCTCCGCATTCTTTGCGCGCGGTGAGCCGGGAAAGCTTGGCCGCCGTGCTTGAACTCGCCCCGTCTCAACCGGTTCATATGCACCTTGCGGAACAGATCGCTGAGGTGGACGAAGTTGTGCATGCCTATGGGCAACGCCCCGTGGATTGGCTGCTGTCGCATCATGATGTGACTGAACGCTGGTGCCTGATCCACTGCACACAGATGACCGGACATGAAACCGTCAGCCTGGCACGGACCGGCGCGGTCGCTGGCCTGTGCCCGATCACCGAATCTAGCCTCGGCGACGGCATATTTGATGGGCGCAATTATCTCGACCAAAATGGCAGGTTCGGTATCGGATCCGATTCAAATATCAGGATCTCCCTGTCCGAAGAATTGCGGACGCTGGAATACTCCCAACGCCTGCGAGATTACGGCCGGGCCATTTTGGCCGCTGAGACCAAATCCACTGGGCGCAACCTCTATAGCAACGCGGTCGCTGGTGGGGCACAGGCATTGGGGCGCGCATCAGGCGGCATCATCGCAGACAATTGGGCAGATTTGGTGGCGCTGGATCTCGAAAGCGTTGACCTTGAAGGTCGGACCGGCGACGCCATTCTAGACAGCTTTATTTTCGCCGGAGACGACACATTGATCAGCGATGTCTGGTCTGCTGGTCGCCATATGGTGCACGATGGTAAACACATCCGACGCAATGCGATCGAACACATGTATCGCAAAACCATGCGCGGGTTGAGGGAGCGAATATGACCAGTATTGATACGAAGTCCTGGCGCGGCGTCCATGCCGAACTTCTTCGCAGGATAACGGAACGGGAATGGCTCCCGGGCGATGCCGTTCCAAACGAGACCGATCTGGCAACAGAATTGGGATGTGCTCGGACCACTGTGAACCGGGCGATGCGTGCATTAGCGGATGCAGGCTTTCTTGACAGGCGGCGGCGCGCAGGCACCCGCGTTGCAAGCCACCCCACAAGTAGGATTGTCCTTGATATCCCGATCATTCGCCTTGAAGTGGAGCAAAGAAACGCAGAATGGCGCCAAAGCTTGATCGCGCAAAAGCTCTGCACGCCCCCACCCATTGTCACGAGCCGCCTCGGACTGCCGACACATACAAAGATGCTGCACGTTCAAAACCTGCATTTCGCAGACAATCACCCGTTTCTGTTTGAAGACAGATGGTTGAACGTTGCCGCCCTGCCCGGCGTAGAGGAGGCTGATTTTGCCGCCGAAAGTCCCAATGAATGGCTGATACAGAACGCGCCTTATACAACCGGCGACATCTCTTTTTCGGCAATCAATGCAGACGCCGCTCTGGCGGAGCTGTTGGGTGGGGATGTTGGCGCAGCCTTATTTGCTGTCGACCGAATAACGTGGAATGGTGATGTGCCCATTACATCCGTGCGACTGTCCTACGCACCGGGCTATCGGATGAACTCAAAGATATGACGCCTAAATCTGTCAACAGGCTCCGTATCGGCATCGATGTCGGCGGCACCAACACCGATGCGGTTGTTATGGAGGGTCGCCAAGTGTTGGCAGCCGTTAAGGCACCGACCACATCCGATGTCACATCAGGAATCCAAGACGCATTAGAACGAGTCATCGCACAAGCCCAAGTCTCACATTCCCAAATCGGGCATGTGATGATCGGCACAACCCATTTCACCAACGCAATTGTTGAGCGTAAGAACCTTTCTGAGGTTGCTGCAATTCGCTTAGGTTTGCCTGCGGCGGCGTGCCTGCCACCCATGGTCGATTGGCCCACTGATTTGCGCGCGGCCATTGGTGGACATCGCTACATGCTAAAGGGTGGGTTCGAATATGACGGGCGTGTCCTTTCCGAATTGGACGTTGATGGTCTTGCCGAAATTGCGAATGACATCATTAAAAAGGGCATCGGTGCTGCTGCGATTACGTCAATTTTCGGCCCTGTAAATGACGATATGGAACGACGGGCGCGCGACATATTGCAGTCGCTTCTGCCCGGGTTGGACATCGTTTTGTCGAGCCAAATTGGACGCATCGGCCTTCTTGAGCGTGAAAGTGCGGCCATTATGAATGCTGCCCTGCTCGACTTGTCCAATAGCACCATCTCCGCATTTGAAGGGGCGATCTCGACAAGTGGCCTGACCTGCGGATTTTCCATCACCCAAAACGATGGCACTCTCATGGAAGCAGACATGGTGCGCCGCTACCCGGTCATGACCTTCGCCTCAGGCCCCACGAACTCTTTGCGTGGTGCTACGTTCCTGACCAATCTGCGAAATGCCATAGTTGTCGATGTCGGCGGGACAACATCCGATATTGGAATCCTGGCCGAAGGTTTCCCGCGGCAGGCCTCCAGTACCGTCGACATTGGCGGTGTACGTACCAACTTCCGAATGCCAGACATTCTTGCCATTGGGGTTGGTGGTGGATCAATTGTTGCAGAAGATGGCACACGAGTTGGACCCGTCTCGGTTGGCCACAAGATTGCGTCAGAGGCTATGGTTTTTGGGGGCACCGCCCTCACGGCGACAGATGTGGCCGTTGGGTCTGGAGTCACAAACATCGGTGCGCCATCGCGCGTCACCAACTTGCAACCAGACCTCCTGAAAACAGCTCTCCAAACGATACATCAACAGATCGAGCGTGGAGTCGACCGCTGCCGTGTCTCCGCAGATCCACTACCGGTCATCGCAGTGGGAGGTGGGGCGTTCCTCTTACCAGACCACCTTGGTGATCTTGAGGTTATCCGACCGGAAAACGCCAGTGTCGCCAATGCGGTTGGAGCCGCAATTGCTCAGGTTTCCGGCGAAGTTGATCGGATATTCAACCTTGAAGGAGCCACCAGAGAGACAGCGCTGGCGGCCGCCGAGGACGAAGCGCGCAACAGGGCAATCCAAGCGGGGGCGATCCCACAGTCAATTGAAGTGGTCGAACGCGAAGACGTGCCTTTGGCCTATCTGCCGGGCAATGCCACACGCATTCGAGTGCGTGTTGTTGGTGATATGGAGGGTCTGCTGTGACCAAAGATCGTTGGCAATTGGGCGAAGAGGATATTCTGGCACTGGAAATCGGTGCAGGCATTCTCGGCACTGGCGGTGGCGGCAATCCCTATCTGGTAAAACTGCGCGCGTTGGAAATTCTGCGGGCCGGTCACAAGATGGAAATCATATCCCTTGCGAGTCTGCGTGACGATGCAAAGATCGTGCCTTTAGGTGGCATTGGCGCGCCCATCGTCGGCATCGAAAGGATCAAAGAAGGGAGCGAAGGGGTTAGGGCCCTTCGAGCACTTGAGGCACATCTGGGTTTTCGCGCCGACGCATTGGCCTGTCAGGAAATTGGCGGGGCCAATTCAATGGAACCGCTGATCATCGCGGCTCAGGCGGGTATTCCGGTGGTGGATTGCGACGGCATGGGCCGTGCGTTCCCCGAAATGCAGATGACCACCTATTCGATCTATGGTCATTGCTCGACCCCATCAGCCATGGCTGATCCGCATGGAAACATTGTGGTCTTTGATCAAGCAATCACAGAAGTGTTTCATGAACGTATGGCGCGGGCTGTTGTGGTCGCGCAAGGCGGATCCTCGACTCTCGCCTTGGCCCCCATGAGCGGGGCGTTCACCAAACGCGCAGCGATCCCCAACAGCTATTCCAATGCGATTGCTTTGGGGCGCGCCATTCTTGACGCGCAGTCCGCTGGAGAGGACCCGGTGACTGCAGCGCGCGCATGTACGGGCGCAAAGCTTGCGTTTAAGGGTAAAATTACTGATTTGAAACGGGAGATCAGCGGTGGATTTGTGCGTGGTGGTCTGACCATCGAAGGTTTTGAAAACTGGCAAGGACAAACTGGCGATATCGAGCTCCAGAACGAATTTCTGGTCTTTCGGCGCAATGGGAAAACCGAAGTCATTGTACCTGATTTGGTGGTTGTTCTGGACGCGGATGATGGAACTCCACTCTCCACAGATATGCTGCGCTATGGTCAGCGGATCGCGGTTTTGTCGATCCCAGCGAATCCGCTGCTCAAGACACCGGAAGCGTTGGAGGTCATCGGCCCCAAGGCCTTTGGATACGCAACCAGCAGCTAGAGGGTCGCAATCTGCGGGCGACGGTTGCGCACTCCAAGCGCCTGCTCCAGCGCATGCCCGGCTCTTAGAACAAGCGTATCCTCGTCATGGCGGCCAATAATCTGCAAAGAGAGCGGCAACCCCTCATCAGAGAACCCGTGGCACATCGTCAGGGCAGGTCCACCCGTAAGGTTAAAAGGTCGCGTGAGATCAAGATTGGTCTTGCCCAGATCGGTGAACTCAAACCCGCGTGGTTGGGCCGGTTTCTTAAGCGTCGGCAAAATAAGAAGATCGATATCCTGCATAAGGTTTCGCAGTTCAGCGATGATCTCTTCACGGCGCAACAGCGCGGCGCGATATTCCGCGTCGCTATAAGACTGCCCGTCCTGCAGCCGCGACCGGGAAACCTCGGTCAGCCAATCGGGATGTGCTGCGAGGTCTTCGCGATACTGGCGATACTCCTCTGGCCATGAAATCGCTTTGGCCGTCGCGCAAAGAGCGTCGAAATCAGGCAGAACAACGTCGACACAGACTGCCCCCAAATCTATCAAGGCATCCACGGCCAAATCTGTTGCCGCCAGAATTTCTGGATCGACAACCGGATCATTTTCAAAGTAGCTCCGCGCCACACCAACCCGCAACCCGGCGATGGCCCCATCAAGGTTGCGCCAGCCCTCCTTGCAGGGCGCGCCGGTCATGCCAGAGAGCAAGATCGCACAATCCTCAACTGTCCAGGCCAGTGGTCCAACACAATCCATTGTCGGGGACAAAGGCAAGACACCGGCGGTGCTGACCATTCCATTGGTTGGCTTGAGGCCCGCGACTCCACACCATGCCGCAGGCGCACGAATGGAACCCGCCGTTTCGGTGCCAATCGCGCCGCCGCAAAGCCCGGCAGCAACGGCAACTGCACCCCCGCTAGAAGAGGACAAAGCGTCCTTCCCCAAATCCCAGGGGTTACAGGGCGGCGGCCAAGCGTGGTCCAGTTGCGTGCCGCCAACCGCATATTCGCTCATAGCCTGTTTGCCGAGGATAACCGCGCCAGCCTGTCTCAAAGAGACAACAACACCCGCGTCCTGAGCCGCAATCGCCTGCTTGCGGTGAACCGCCTGCGCCGTGGTCGGCACACCCATCACATCAATCATATCCTTGATCCCGATGGGAATACCATGAAGCGGTCCGCTCCAGTGTCCAGCGCGAATGGCGCCTTCGGCATTACGTGCCTCCAACAAAGCCGTATCCCCCATCACACAGTTGAAACTGTGTAGCGTGTCATCCAATCGCTGAATGCGATCCAGATAGGCCTGCGTGATATCTACCGGCGACAAATCCCCATCTCTGATGCACGAAGCAAGCTCAGCAATAGTCAACAAGGCGATGTCATCGCTCATGCCCGGCCCGCCTTCAAAGCCAGTTTCGCAACGTTGGCCAGCCAACTGATCGCAGGCCCCAAAACTTCATCATTGAAATCATATCCAGCGTTGTGAAGTTTGCCTTCCCCCACCACCGGACCATTGCCGATATGGATGTAGGCACCGGGACGCTGATCGACGAGAAACGCAAAATCGTCACCACCCATAAACGGCTTAATATCGCGGCTGACCGAGAGGCCCGCAGCGTAGGCCGCTTCCACCGCCAGATCGGAGTCTTCTGGCGTGTCACAAATCACCTTGCCCGTTGAATTGATCAGATAGTCGGCCTTCACACCAAAAGTAGCTGCGGTTCCTTCGATCACCTCACCCATTCGCGCGATCACCGCACGTCGCACATCTTCATTGAAAGTCCTCAGCGTCCCGACCAGTTCGGCACTATCGGGAATTTGGTTGCTGACCACGCCGCCTCTGACCATCGAAGAGGTGATCACAACGGTGTCCGCCGGATCGACATTGCGCGGAACAATAGAATTCAGCGCGACGATCAAATGCCCAATTGCCGTAATCGGATCGCGGGTCAGATGCGGTGCGGCGGCGTGACCGGCGACGCCTTGGAAAGAAACCCGCCAATCACCACCAGCAGCCATTGATGGCCCAACATGTATCGCGGCCGTGCCGGCGTCCCATCCGGGGATATTGTGCCACCCAAAGAGCCGTTCGGTTGGATAGCGATCAAACAGACCATCTGCGATCATCGCCTTCGCTCCCGTTCCGTTTTCTTCGGCGGGTTGAAAAATCAGATGGATGGTGCCCTGCCAGTCTTCTGCTGCATTCAAAACCGCCGCGACGCCAAGCAGTGCCGCGGTGTGCCCATCATGGCCGCAGCCGTGCATCACCCCATGGCGCGTTGACATGTGGTCAAAATCATTTGCTTCGACAATAGGCAGCGCGTCCATATCGCCCCGAAGCCCAACCGAGCGATTTGACCCCGGCCTGTGAAGCCGCGCAACGATGCCATGCCCGCCAATGCCGGTCTCATGCGCAATGCCCATTTCGGTGAGTTTACGACTGACAAAGGCCGCAGTTTGCGCCTCCTCGCCAGACAGTTCAGGATGGGCATGAAGATGCCGCCGCCAACAGGCAACCTCTTCAAGAAACCGAGGGTCGGTTGGGTGCAACATGTTATAAGACCTTAGAGAGAAACGCTTTTGTGCGAGGGTTTTGTGGGTCATCAAGCACATCATGAGGTGCGCCCTGTTCCACAATCGCACCCTGATCCATGAAGATCAGGTGATCTGCGACCTTACGCGCAAAACCGATTTCATGTGTCACCAACATCATTGTGATGCCGCATTTGGCCAAGTCCGTGATGACATCAAGAACTTCTCCCACCAGTTCTGGATCAAGCGCAGAAGTAGGTTCGTCAAAAAGCATAACCTCCGGCTCCATTGCCAGAGCACGTGCAATGGCGACCCTTTGCTGCTGCCCACCTGAGAGTTGGTTTGGATAGCGGTCCCCAAGCCCCGTCAGACCAACACGCTCAAGCAGTGCCGTGCCGCGCTCACTGGCTTCTTTGCTCTTTTGGCCTTTGACCTGAATCGGTCCTTCGGTGACATTCTCCAGCGCCATCTTATGCGGGAACAGGTTGAAGCCCTGAAAGACCATCCCGGTTCGGCGGCGTTGCCGCGCAACCTCGCGCGGCGGCAATGGGTGGAATTTGCCGTCTCGCTCCGTGTAGCCCTGCAGTTCGCCTTCCAAAAAGACTCGTCCGGCCGAGACAATTTCGAGCTGGTTGATGCACCGCAACAATGTCGATTTCCCGGAACCTGACGGCCCGATGGCGACACAGACGTCACCTTTTTTGATCGATAGGTCGACGCCCCGTAGGGCGTGAACGGAACCGTAGAATTTATGTATGCCTTGCAGGTCGACGGCGGGAGGTGTGTCCAAGCGCACCATTATGCTGCCCCCTGCCGGGAAGGAGCCACATCGTGTCCCTTGCCATAGTGACGTTCGAGATAGAATTGCCCAACCATGAGAATAGAGGTGATCGCGAGGTACCAGAAAGCCGCCACCATCAAGAGCGGGATCGGTTGATACAGCCGGTTCGCAATCGAGTTGCTGACGAACATCAGATCAAGCGTGAACGGCACGGCGAGGACAAGCGAGGTCATCTTGAGCATCCCGATCGTCTCATTTCCGGTTGGCGGGATAATGGTGCGCATGGCTTGGGGCATTAGTATGCGGGTCCAAATTTTGATGCCGGACATGCCAATAGCTTGCGCAGCTTCTGTCTGACCGCGATCTATGGCCCGAAAGCCAGCGCGGAAAATCTCGGTGAGATACGCGCTTTCGTTGAACCCCAAGCCCAACACAGCTGCAACGATCGGGGTCACGATCCATTTGGTTTCGAGCGATATCAACTCGGGCCCAAAGGGCACCGAAAGGGTGAGCTGCGGAAAAAGAACTGCGAAGAGCCCCCAAAAAAGCAACTGGGTGTAAATCGGCGTCCCCCTGAAAAACCATATCCAAAGCCAGGCAGCACCTCGCACAATCGGATTGTCGCTGTCGCGCATGATAACCAATGCAATTGCAATCGGAACAGCGACAGCCATCGCTGCGATGGTGAGGACAAGCGTCCACCCGATGCCCCTAAAGATCAGAGGGTCGAACAGAAACCGCGCAAAAGTATCCCAACGGAAGTTCGGGTTTGTGGCAATCTCGCTCGCAAATTGCAGAGTCAGTATGAGCAAGACAGCGGCGGCAATCCACCGTCCGACGTGGCGCCGGGGAACGATTTCATTCATCAACACACCGTGGCTATGCTCAAAGGAGGCGCTGTTGGAGCGCCTCCCATCTTGGTCTATTGCATTCGAGTCAGACACCTTAACGGTCCACCTTTGGATTGATCACCGCTGCAGGCACGGCCATCGAGGCGACACCCCAGTGGTCCAAAATGGCTCCGTAGGTGCCGTCGTCCATCAGTGCATTCATCGTGTCTGAGATCAGCTGGGTCAGCTCCAGATCATCCTTCGGAACCGCGATCCCGACCAAACCTGTGCCCCCGAGCGTCCCAACAGGCCTCATGGCTTCGACAGCACCGTCAGATTGCTTGGCCGCGTAGAAAACAGTCGCGCCGCCGGCGATAGCTGCATCGGCCCCACCAGCAGCAACGCGGGTCATGGCTTCGGTCTGAACACTGAAGGGGAGAATATTCAGCGCGTCTTTTCCGCTGGCAACACACGCTTCGCTTTCTTCTTTGACAATACCTTCATACCAGCTGCCGGTTTGAACCGCGATGACATCGCCACAAATGTCGGCTGGATCAAAACCGCGTGGATTTCCCGCGGCAACGGCCCATTCACTTCCGGCTTCGACGTAGTTCACAAAGTTGACCGTCTGCATGCGCTCATTGGTAATCGACATCGCAGAGACCCCAATGTCGTAGTTGGTACCAAGTGCCGGGAGGATCGACGAGAACTGCGCCGTACGTGACTCATAGCTGAGGCCCAGCTTCGCGGCCATCGCACTTGCCAGATCGATGTCGATACCTTCGGGAGTTTGCCCATCATCCCCTGCCAAATACTCCCAAGGAGCGAAGGCATTGTCTGATCCCGCGACCAGTACACCCGCCGCACGAATGTCGGCTGGCACACGCGCTGCGAGACCCGGATCCGCTTCGACACCTGTGGAATCATAGCCATCTGCAAGCACTGAGGTCGGCGCCAAAGCAATTGCCGAAAGCGCAAGCATTTTTCTGATTGTCGATTTATTCCTTGGCATGTTTTTCTCCATCTACCTGTTGGGCTGTTTGATGTTGGCTTCCTCCCAATTCTGACGCGGTCCACCCGCAACTGCGCAGAAATCGAACTAGTCCTTCATGGCATCTTCCACGCATGTAGAGACCGCATGCACCGGCTCGGGCGTGGATCGAAGTGCATCCAAGAAACGCGAAAGATCTTGTATGAGGTCGGGCGTGGCCTCCATGCCGACACTGAGACGCAGAACAAATTCCGATCCGCGCCATACGGTCGCAGTGCGAAGCCCTGTGAGGGATGACGGTGCCAGCAAGCTCTTGGTTCCACCCCAAGACGCCCCAATGGAGATAATCTCCAAGGAATCCAGCGCCTCAAACAGTTTTTCGGACGCCGCAGCGGTCAATTCGAAACCAAAAACGCCAGCGGAGCCTTTGAAATCCCGCTTCCAGATTTGATGCCCGGGATCGCTTGCAAGTTCGGGATGAAGGACCCGTTTCACCTCAGAGCGCTGCTCAAGCCAATTGGCAATCTCTATGGCCGAGCGCGATGCCTGCAAAAGCCGAACGGCAAGCGTTTCGATGCCGCGCATGACCATCACACAATCATCCGCACAGGCATTGATCCCCATGCGCCCCATAAAGGCCTTGAGCGAAACACCCAATGTGTCATCGCGAACCGTAACCGAACCCATGAGCACATCAGAATGGCCACTTATGTTTTTGCTGAGGGCTTCGACAACCACGTCTGCCCCGTGATCAAGTGGTCTGAAATTGAGTGGACCCGCCCAAGAATTGTCGCAGCCAACAAGGGCACCAGCAGCACGTGCCAAGGCCACTATGGCAGGAAAATCCTGCATCTCCATGGTGATTGAACCCGGTGATTCAAGCCAAATCAGGCGCGCGCCCTTGTCCAAATCGTCTTGTAGCGCTCTCAGGTCGGTCGGGTCGTAATATGCAACGCTGATGCCAAGCGCCACAAGCTCATGATCCGCGAAATCTCTCACTGGCCCGTACACCGTGTCAGGTAACAAAACCCTCTCACCAACACGCAAAAGATGCAGCATGATCGACGTGATTGCGGCCTGACCGGACGGTGCCAGTACGGTGCGGACACCGCCTTCTAAATCTGTGATCTTTTGCTCAAGATATCTATGTGTGGGAGTGCCGTAGAGACCATAAACATAGTCATCTGGACCACGGTCAAATCGATCAGCAAACTCTTTCGCGTTGGGATAGCGAATTGTTGTCGCACGATGCACTGGCACCGTCAGACTGTCGTAGCCCTCGGTGCGAACGGATACGTTTGATAGGCAACGCGTCATGTCTTCCACCCTGGCTTCTCCTGATCCGAAATCCCTTATGCGTATAAGGTTGACAACCAAAAGCCATGACGTCCAATATTAATGCAGTGCTATTCTATTCCTCATAGTTATAGGTTGAATATGGACGTTAGGCTTATCGAAGCGTTTCATGCCGTCATGACATACGGAACCACATCCCGCGCTGCGGAGGTTTTGGGCGTTTCGCAACCCGCAATTAGCAAATCCATTATGTCGCTTGAACGTTCGATTGGATTTCAGCTGTTTGACCGAGAGAAAGGCCGCATGGTTCCCTCAGCGGAAGGCCAGCTCTTCTATCGAGAGGTTGAGGTATCTTTGGCAAGCCTCGCAAAGCTTCGAAGTGCTGCGGCACGCATTCGGGACTTCGGATCCGGTGATCTGCGAATAGCCTGTCTTTCAGCTTTCAGCACCAATTTGGTTCCTAATGCGATTGGCGACTTCCATAAATCCAACCCAGATATCGCTGTTTCATTTTTTGTGCGCGGTTCGTCGGCAATTCGCGATATGGTCGCCGCAGGTCAGGTAGATCTTGCGATCACAGCTGATGAAATCGACACCACCGGGGTTGAGGCGGTTCCGTTTGCGACTGTTCAAGCCGCTCTGGCTGTAAATCCTGCCCATCCCCTCGCAAAAAAAGAAACCATCTCGATCCACGATCTCGATCAGCAAGCCTTTGTCGCATTGGCTCCCGAAGATACCACGCGCCGCGAAGCTGAGGCATTGTTCGCCCAGCATGATGTGCACCCCAAAATCGTGGTTGAGACGGCCTACTCGTCAACGATCTGTGCACTTGTGTTGGCTGGAACGGGCTGTGGGATCGTCGACCCGCTAACCGCCTCGGGCTATGTGGAGCGCGGGTTGATCCTTAAGCCGCTCACGGAAAGAATCCATTTCCGTACACTTATGATTTTCCCACCCAAAAAACGGACAAGAATGATCAATGCGATGGCGGATGCACTGGATCAAGAGTGGTTTCGGTTCAAAGCGAAACTTGGCCCCAAACCTACCGACGTTCCGTCTTAGACTTATCCGCGCGCTTGAGCCCAGTCCTGCCGTTGCGCAATGTGCCAAGACGCTGCGTTGGCACCCTGCATTGCGGATGTTCAGGTCATCCCGCGGCTGTTTGAGGCCGCTTGAACCTACGGCTATTCGACCGCAGCAAGCCGATCTTGGTAGACTTAGGCAACAGTCCCGCAAAACTGCCCCTATGAGTCCGCAGAGGACGCTTGAGGTCTTTCACGAACCCACCTCCCGGCCCCTTGGCCGGGGTTTCTTTTGGAGCGTTGCAACAAAAGTTAAAGCGCGGCCAGTTATAGCCGCACCTCCGCGCTACAGTCGCAATACCGACATGATACCGACGCGCCATAACATCCATCGATTGGGAAAGTTAACGCGGCGAGCGCTTTGCCAAAATGCGTTGCAACGTTCGCCGGTGCATGTTCAGGCGACGCGCCGTTTCACTGACATTGCGATCACACAATTCATAGACACGCTGAATGTGCTCCCACCGCACCCGATCCGCACTCATTGGGTTCTCAGGCGGCGGTGGCAATTCGTCTGGTGCACTCAAAAGCGCATTGGTGACATCCATCGCATCTGCAGGTTTGCTCAGGTAATCTGTCGCCCCGATCTTCACCGCAGCCACTGCGGTCGCAATGGCGCCGTAACCTGTCAACACCACAACCCGACTGTCAGCCCGCTTCTCACGAATGACTTCTACAACGTCTAATCCATTGCCATCGCCAAGCCGCAAATCCACAACTGCATAGGCCGGGGGACGTGCTGTAGCAATTGCCTGACCGGCAACAACTGATCCAGCAGTCTCCACCTCAAAGCCCCGTTTTTCCATGGCTTTTGCAAGCCGTTTCAAAAACGGCTCATCGTCGTCCACCAATAGAAGTGATTTGTCCGGCCCGATATCCGGCAGCTCTTTGTCCGCCATATGACTACATCCTCTGCCAATTTTCCTAGTACTAACGGCACAGCCTTTCGGGGTCAAACCTCCGGCGTGCTTACAGGTTGTCTACGAAGCATCCGACCCTTTGGGCCATATCTTCTGCGGAGACGTCGCGACGGAAATACTCCACGAACCCGTGCCCTGGCAGCGTGAGGTACGTGAACGTGGAGTGATCTACGAGGTAAAACTCGTCATCTCCATCTTCCGCAGCCTGCTTTTTGTAATAGGTCCGATAGGCCTGACTTGCTTTCTTCACCTGCTCATCAGACCCGGACAAACCGATCATACGAGGATGCAAGTAGTCGGTGTATTCTTTCATCACTTCTGGCGTATCACGCGCAGGGTCGATGGTGATGAATACCGGTGTCACAACCTCGCCATTTGCTTCAAGCAATTCAACCGCTTCCGCATTTCTCGTAGCATCCAACGGACATACATCAGGGCAATAGGTGTACCCAAAATAAATCAGCGACGGTTCGGTTAGAACATCCTTTTCCGTGACGGTTTTCCCGTCTTCGTCCACGAGTTCAAAGGGACCACCAATGGCCCCGGCACCGCCAGCAACTTGGCTGGCACGACATTGAGCAAATTGATCTCCATCGCTGTCGTCGCGTCCGACATACCACATGCCTGCCAAAGCAAAGATCGCTACAAAAACAGCCACTGAAGCCACCATACGGACCATGTCAAACCTCATCATGTCATATTGCGGGAAGTCTCGCAGAGACCTATCAAGTGTAGGTCAGGACACAAGCAGAAAGGCCATTTGATGACGGACTTGTCAGACGCGCTGATGATCTCGCAACGGCGAAGCAATTGGATTCGCATGCGAACTTTCATTATGCTGCGTTGGATTGCCATTGCTGGGCAAATTGTCGCGCTGTTGGTGGCGCAATTCGGATTTGACCTGCAACTAGAGTACGGGCTTTGCTATCTCGTCGTCGGCATATCGGTGATTGGAAACTTGGTTGCGCTGTTTGTCTTCCCTGAAAACAAACTCCTGACCGAGTCTGAAAACCGCTTCATGCTTTTGTTTGACGTCCTTCAACTGGGCTTCTTGCTGTTTCTAACTGGTGGTTTGCACAACCCGTTTTCCTTTCTGGTTGTGGCACCGGTGACCATTGCTGCTTCTGTTCTGTCCATTCGCTCAGCCGTCACACTTGCAGGCCTCACAGTCCTCATGGTCACAATCCTGCTCGAGTTTCATATCCCCCTGAGAACCGGCAATTTTTTCATTCTACAGATCCCTGAGGTCTTTTTGTTTGGCAATTGGGCCGCAATCGTGATCGCAATTTTCTTTTCATCATTTTACTCTCGCCAAGTTGTTTCGGAGATGTCCTCAATGGCGGAGGCATTGGCGGCCACCCATCTAGCGCTCGCACGGGAACAAAAGCTGACCGATCTTGGCGGCGTTGTTGCAGCGGCAGCACATGAACTTGGTACACCCTTGGCCACCATAAAACTGACCAGCGCTGAACTCATGGAAGAACTCGAAGACCGACCCGAACTCTACGAAGACGCCACTTTGATCCGTGAGCAGGCCGACCGGTGCCGGGACATTCTGCAATCGATGGGACGCGCTGGCAAAGACGACTTACACCTGAGAAAGGGTCCGCTTTCAACCGTTGTCGAAGAAGCGGCGGAACCACATATGGACCGCGGCAAGGACATTGTCTTTGACCACTTTGACATTCTTGACGGCCCCGAAATTTTGCGACGCCCTGAAATCATTCACGGCCTCAGAAATCTGATTCAGAACGCCGTGGATTTTTCGAAAACAACCGTATGGGTTGAAACAGAATGGACCGAAGAATCGATTTTTCTGCGCATTATGGACGACGGCCCCGGGTATCCTCCCCACCTCATTGGGAGAATTGGAGATCCGTTCATGAGTTATAGAAAAACTGAGAAGGATCGCAAAAGACGCCCGGGATACGAGGGTATGGGATTGGGATTGTTCATTGCCAAAACGCTCCTTGAGCGGTCCGGGGCGGAAATAAGTTTTGCCAACGGAGCAGTAGGCTTACGCGCTGGTGAATCCACGGTCGCGCGCCGAGGCGCCGTTGTCGAAGTCATCTGGCCACGCGCCAAACTTGACGCTGAAATGAATCCGAATGCCGTTGGCAAAGGAGAGAACCCACTGCACCAATAGTCGCCAAAATTCCCGAATTACTTGCAAATCAACTTAATTCAATCCACAATTGGAATATATTTAAGAAGTTACTCCGGTCTGTTTTGTTACTCTTGGGGTCTTCCATGTCTCAGTTTGGTACTGTTTTGTTATTTGTTTTTTTGTCGGCAATTTTGCTGTCGGTTTTTGTTTGGGTCACTTATCGGCATCGATACGGCCCCTCCTCAGCGCCCCCCCCCTTATCGACATCAAACGAAAAGGCGCTGTTTCTGTTTAGAGCTGGCGCTCTTGTCGATGCAAATTCAACGGCATTGCAAATCTGCTCCCAAGCGCCAGCGGAAGTGTTTGATTGGACGGCGCTACGCCAATGTTTGACGCACAGCTTCCCCGATTTCCCACTCGCACAAGGCGCCAGTCAAGGCAGAGACACGCTGATCTTACAATCTCAAGACCCAACAGTGAGCACCATTTTGACGCTCGATCAGTGGGATGATGTTGCACGTATTACAATTGAAAAAAACAACGTGCCCGATGCCGCCCGGCGTACAGCGGTTATGCAGGCCATGTTTCAAGCACCTAGTCCCGTTTGGAAAGAAAACATGGTCGGAACCGTGGTGTGGCGAAACGCTGCGTACAAAGATCTGGCCGAGAAAATGGGTTTCCCTGCAAAGGGTGCGCAACTCTTTGATGTCAGGGATTTAACCCCCGGTGGCACCCCTGTTCGCCTTTGCGTAAAGAGTAACAAAGACGACATCTCTCGTTGGTTCGATGTGACCGCGGTCCAAATCAGCGAAAATGTTATGTATTATGCCACGGCAGCAGACGCGGTTGTCTCTGCAATCCATGCGCAACGCAATTTTGTACAAACTTTTTCCAAAACATTTGCACAGCTATCAACAGGTCTCGCCATATTCGACCAAACCCGAAAGCTTGCGATCTTTAACCCAGCTCTAACCGAACTCACTCAGCTGAATGCCGATTTCCTCTCCAACCATTGCGACATTTCAGACTTTTTCGACCAACTTCGAGAACACCAATTGGTGCCATCCCCTGTTTCTCACGTGTATTGGCGCGATCAAATTGAAAGTGTGATCCAGTTGGCGATGACAGGTCAGTACAGCCAAAGTTGGACTTTCCCGTCTGGCGTGACCTATCGTGTCACCGGACGCCCACATCCAGATGGAGCGCTTGCCTTTTTGTTTGAGGATATTACGGCCGAGCTGACCGTAACCAGACGGTTTCGCACAGAAATAGATCAATGTCATAGCGTCTTGGACACCGTGAAAAGTGCCTTGGTTTTGTTCGGTCCAAACGGGAAACTTCACCTGTGCAACAAAGCATACCGTGATCTTTGGAAGTCCGACCCCGACAGCAGTTTCGCAGAATATACACTGCGCGACGCGCTGGTGCATTGGGAGGATGACTGTCTACCCAATGACGTGTGGCAAAACTTGCGCGAAAGAGTCCTTTCAACAATTGATAGGAACAGCTGGCACGCAACGGTGACCAAGAAGACGTTAGAAGGGCTACGTCTGTCTGTATCCCCGGTTGCCGGCGGCATGACGTTGGTTGCCTTTGACCAAATCCTGCCTTTCCACACATCTGTAAGGGCTCCAATGGAATTCCACCACGAAGTGTGATGTCGCTTGCAGCTTTTGTCTGCTGTTTTTACTGTGCGGGAATGATCACGCAGCCCCTTTTGCTCACCACAGACTCGCACCAGAAAACCAGTGCTTTGGCCGTCTCGATTGGAAACACACTTCGTGCCGGCGACGTGGTGTTACTAGAGGGGCCAATCGGTGCGGGCAAAACACACTTTGCGCGCAGCTTGATTCAATCTCAGCTTGAATCATTTGAGGATGTTCCCTCTCCAACATTCACGTTGGTGCAGGTTTATGAAGGTATCCACGGGGAGATTTGGCACGCAGACCTTTATCGCCTTTCATCCCCTGACGAAGTGGTCGAACTCGGTTTGATGGATGCGTTTGAAGATGCCATTTGCCTGGTGGAGTGGCCCGATCGACTTGCCGATCTGGAACCCAAAGGCGCACTTAAGATCACCTTTTCCCTGACGCCTCAAGAAGATCAACGTGTCCTAAAATTCTCCGCCACCTCAGACCGGTGGACCTCGGTTCTGGACGCCGTGCACACATGACCCATCGCAGCACAGAACTTACCACATTTGTCACCGAGGCTGGCTGGGAGGGCGCGCGCCGGGTAAATTTGGCGGGGGATGCATCCAACCGTCGATACGAGCGACTGAATCATACAAACGGTGCAAAAGCGGTGCTTATGGACGCGCCGACGCACACAAACACAAGCGTGCAGCCCTTTGTTGAAATCGCGCGTCACCTGACAGGTTTGGGCCTGTCTGCACCAAAAATTCTGCATCAGGATACCGACCGTGGATTGCTGCTGATCGAAGATCTGGGTGACGAATTGTTTGCTCGCAAGATCATCAGATCACCTGATCTGGAAGCGTGCCTTTATACCTCGGCAACGGACGTGCTGCTGACTCTTCAGAGTTTCCCGCCTCCGCGCAAACTTCCAAAAATGGACACACGGACGTTGGCAACAATGACCGAACCTGCTTTCACATGGTACATGGGCGGTGTTGGTCTCCTGTCGGAACCCGCGCAATCGCGTTTCGTGGAGAGCTTTCAAACTGTCTTAGAACAACACCTATCGGCACCCGACGTATTGGTTTTGCGCGACTACCATGCGGAGAACCTCTTGTGGCTACCGGACAGACAGGGTGTGGCAAAGGTCGGACTGTTGGATTTTCAGGACGCATTGGTCGGACATAGAGCGTACGATTTGGTCTCTATGCTGCAAGACGCGCGCCGCGACGTTTCGCAAACGGTTGAAGCCGAAATCAAAGCCTATTTTGTGGCTCAATCAGGCGCTGATCCTGAGAAGTTTGATGTCAGCTATCACCTGATTGGCGCACAAAGGAACCTGCGTATCTTGGGTATTTTTGCGCGTCTATGTCTGCAGGAGGGCAAAACGCACTATGTTGATTTGATTCCGCGTGTGTATGGTTTGGTAATGCGCAACCTTGCCCATCCAATCCTACAAGACGTCGCACGTATTCTTCACGACGAGTTACCCGCACCCACATCTGATATTCTCCAATCTCTGAAAGACAAATGCGCCACACACCCGACGCCGTAATGCTGTTTGCTGCCGGATTTGGCACCCGAATGGGCGCCTTGACCAAAGCGCGCCCTAAGCCACTGTTGTCAGTGGCCGGAAAACCGCTATTAGACCACGCCTTGGACCTGACAAACGCGGTAAAACCCACCAAAACTGTGGTCAACGCGCACTATAAACATAGCCAAATAGAACAGCACCTTGCCGAAAGAGATGTCTTTGTTTCTATTGAAACACCCAAGATTTTGGACACAGGGGGTGGCCTGCGACACGCCCTTCCGCACCTCGGTGATGGACCGGTTTATACGGGCAACACCGATGCGGTCTGGCACGGTCCCAATCCATTCGACATGCTCCGCACCGCTTGGCAACCAGAGATAATGGACGCGCTCCTGCTGTGTGTGCCTCGCGCCCAAGCCATTGGATACACCCGCAACGGTGATTTCTTCATCGACGATGACGGCCGCCTCAACCGCGGGCCGGGTATGGTTTACACTGGGGTGCAAATTCTAAAAACGCACGGCCTTTGCACCATTGATAAGAGCGTTTTTTCGCTGAACTTGCTGTGGGATAAAATGGACGCTGAGGGCCGTCTCTATGGGCTGACCTACCCCGGCACTTGGTGTGACGTCGGCACGCCCGAAGGTATCGGTTTGGCGGAGGCGATGCTGGATGAGCAAAATGTTTGATTTCACAACCGGCCCACGCGTCTTTGCACTCGCCCCCGGCGTCGATTTTCCCAAGGCGTTTGTGCACGGACTGCGTGAGCGCGTGTCAGATGACAAGCCACAAGACGTTGCCAAAATACAGGTCATCGTGAACACAACACGTATGGCGCGACGGATAAAAAGGTTGTTTGACGATGGCCCCGCCACTCTCTTGCCACGCATTCAGGTGTTGGGAGGATTCGCCAACAACGAAACCGCTGATCTGCCCGCTGCAACTTCTCCGATCCGTCAACGCTTTGAACTGATCCAGCTGGTCACCAGCCTCCTAGATCAACAGCCTGATCTGGCCGCGCGGGCCTCTGTCTATGATCTCGCAGACAGCCTCGCGGGGTTGTTTGACGAAATGGCCGGGGAGGGCGTGTCAGTTGATACGATCGAAACACTGGATGTCACTGACCAATCCGGCCATTGGGCGCGGGCGCAATCATTTTTTGATATCGCACGCCAATTTCTGGAAAATCTCGACAGCCCACCCGGGCAAGAGGCCCGCCAACGACGCGCCATTGAAACCATCATCAAGCGCTGGGAAGAACAGCCGCCACAGCAGCCTGTGATCCTCGCAGGGTCGACGGGCTCACGCGGAACAATGCAATTGCTCATGCAGGCGATCGCACGCTTGCCTCAAGGTGCAATTGTTCTGCCGGGCTTTGACTTCGACATGCCGGCAACCACATGGGCCCACCTTGGGTCTGGACTGGAAAGCGAAGACCACCCTCAATTTCGCTATCACGCCTTGATGCAAACGATGGACTTAACCTTATCGGACATCGCTCCCTGGCATAGCACGCCCGCGCCATCCACTGCTCGCAACAAGCTAGTTTCGCTTGCTCTGCGACCTGCCCCTGTAACGGATCAATGGCTTAGTGAAGGGCCAAATTTGGGGGATCTACTGCCTGCAACAGAAGGCATCACTTTGGTGGAAGCGACCACTCAGCGCGAAGAGGCTCTCACCATCGCCGCCCGTATGCGAAAGGCCACAGATGAAGGGCTGACCTGCGCATTGATCACTCCAGATCGGATGCTGACGCGCCAGGTCACCGCCGCGCTAGATCGTTGGAACATATTGCCTGATGATTCCGCCGGCCAACCCTTGCAGCTCTCCCCACCGGGCCGGTTTTTGCGCCATGTTGTGGCTCTGTTTCACCAAGAATTAACGTCAGAGATGCTTCTGACGTTGCTCAAACATCCGCTCACTCACAGCGAAACGGACCGTGGCGCGCACCTACGTTTCACCCGCGAATTGGAACTGCACCTGCGCCGCAAAGGCACCACCTATCCAAACTCAGAGTCGCTCACGTCATGGGCCGATGCCCACAAAGACGACATGGCCGCGTGGATGTCGTGGCTGACCTCCTGTTTCTGTGATCAGGAACGGCAGAAAGACGACATGTCGGCGCTGTTGAGCGCACACATCTTTCTCGCAGAATCTATTGCGCGCGGGTGTTCGTCCGAGGGCACGGGCGAGCTTTGGAAAGAAAGGGCAGGGCAGGCGGCAACTCGCGTGATTGCTGACATAACCGAGCACGCCCCAGTAGTGGGTGAAATCTCGGCAGTTGATTATGCAGACCTGTTTGGTGCCTTGTTGTCACGTGGTGAGGTGCGTGACCGCGATTCTGGCCACCCCAATATCCTGATTTGGGGCACCTTGGAGGCGCGTGTCCAAGGCGCCGATCTTGTGATCCTTGGTGGCTTGAATGAAGGCAGCTGGCCAGAGGCACCCAGTCCTGATCCTTGGCTCAACCGCAAAATGCGCCATGACGCTGGGCTGCTGTTGCCGGAGCGGCGCATAGGTCTTGCCGCCCATGACTTTCAACAAGCCGTCGGCGCCCCCGAAGTCTGGATCACCCGCTCAGTGCGATCTGATGAAGCGGAAACCGTGCCTTCGCGTTGGATCAATCGCATGATAAACCTTCTGGATGGACTACCAGAGCAAAATGGACCGGAAGCGCTCGCTGCCATGCGAGGGCGCGCACAAATCTGGCTCAATGACGTGCGCTCACTAGAAACCGTGTTGCCGACACCCGCCGCCCCGCGTCCATCTCCCATACCTCCAGCCGAAGCCCGCCCGCGCCAGCTCTCGGTCACCGAAATCAAGCGCCTGATCCGCGACCCTTATGCGATCTATGCCAAACACGTGTTGAAACTGCGCCCTCTGGATCCGTTGATGCGCACACCCGATGCCTTGCTACGTGGCATCATTGTGCATGATGTGCTCGAACAACTTATCAAAAGCAATCGCGACCATGATGTCCCCGTCACACGTGAACGTCTTTTGGAGATATCAGAGACTGTTTTGGCCCAAAACGTGCCATGGGCGACTGCACGAGTCCTCTGGATGGCGCGGCTATCCCGTGTGGCGGATCACTTTGTCGAAGGGGAAAAACGTCGTCGGAGCCGAGGCGCACCCCTCAAGTTTGAGGCCAGCACAAAGGCCAACATTCAAGAACTTGGCTTTACTCTCACTGCTAAGGCCGACCGGATTGATCGCACTCCCGAAGGTGATTTGATCCTGTATGACTACAAAACCGGTGCACCGCCTTCACGCGATGAACAGATCTTCTTTGACAAGCAACTCTTGCTCGAGGCCGCGATGGCGGAGCAGAATGGTTTTGAGGACGTTGGCCCCGCCCATGTTGCGGCTGCCATCTATATTGGACTTGGGTCTTCCCCAAAGGATCAGCCCGCACCGCTATCAGAGACACCCACCACTCAGGTCTGGGAAGAATTCTCCAAACTGATCGCACAGTATTTGGAAGAGGGCAAAGGGTTCACCTCGCGCCGCGCCATGCAGTCTGAGCGCGACGAAGGCGACTTTGACCAGCTCGCCCGATTTGGCGAATGGGACGCAACCGATGAGTCCACCCCGCAGGCTTTGTCATGACCCAGACCATAAATGACGCCACCCGACGGCAGATCAGCGCCGCACGACCAGACGCCAGCACTTGGCTGTCGGCCAACGCCGGGTCTGGCAAGACTCGCGTACTGACTGACCGCGTTGCACGCTTGCTGCTTGAGGGCGTTCTGCCCCAGCACATTCTCTGCCTCACTTACACCAAAGCCGCCGCCTCTGAGATGCAAAACCGTCTGTTCAAGCGGCTCGGCAGCTGGGCGATGAAAAGCGACGAAGACTTGGCGCTTGAACTGGCAGAGCTTGGTGTTGCCGGCGAATCTGCACCCGAAGACCTGCGTCAGGCCCGCACTTTGTTTGCGCGTGCCATTGAAACACCCGGTGGTTTGAAAATCCAAACCATTCACTCTTTCTGCTCCTCGTTGCTGCGTCGTTTCCCATTGGAAGCCGGCGTATCTCCATTGTTTTCGGAGATGGAAGACCGTGGTGCTGCCTTGTTGCGCGAAGACATTGTGGAACAAATGGCCCAGGGCACCGATGCCCCGCTGCTCCAAGATCTTGCGCGGTATTTCACAGGGGCAGACCTTGGCGATCTGACCGTCGACATAACCCGCAACGCAGATCGACTACGGCAAGGGAAAGA
Source organism: Shimia sp. NS0008-38b (assembly GCF_040370365.1). Lineage (NCBI taxonomy): Bacteria > Pseudomonadati > Pseudomonadota > Alphaproteobacteria > Rhodobacterales > Roseobacteraceae > Shimia > Shimia sp. NS0008-38b. The sequence continues at coordinate 962,499 of NZ_BAABWQ010000002.1, forward strand.
CTTTGATGCATTGGCACAGATGTTAGACCTGCCTGCAGGCTACACCAGCGCTCAAGTGTTAAATGACGTTTTCCTAGGCGGCGAACTGGAGCTGATCCGAAATCTGGTCACGATACTGCGCACCGGCGGCACAACGGACAACCGCGCCGCTGACAAACTCGCTTTGATCGCCGCGCCTGACGGATTTGCACTCGACATTCTGGAATCGGTTCTGCTGAACGGAAAGGCGGCGAAATCTCCCTTTTCGGCCAAGTTAGAGACCTTTCCGACCAAAAAACTGCGCACCAACCATCCCGATATTATGGATCAGCTGCAACCGCTCATGCTGCGGGTCGAAGACACACGACCCCGACGGCTTGCCCTGCAAGCAGCAGAACGCAGCGCGGCATTGCATGCTTTCGCAGCACGTTTTCTTGTGCTCTATGAGAGCGCCAAACAGAAACGCGGCTGGTTGGATTTTGACGATCTGATCCTGCGGGCCCGAAATCTTTTGAACGAACCAGCTGTTGCCGAGTGGGTTCTCTATCGACTGGACGGTGGAATCGACCACATCCTTGTGGACGAAGCTCAAGACACCAGTCCTGTGCAATGGCAGGTGATCGAACGTCTGGCCCAAGAATTCACCTCCGGTTCAGGCGCACGCAGCGATATCACCCGCACGATTTTTGTGGTGGGAGATCAAAAACAGTCAATTTACAGTTTTCAGGGTGCGGACCCCGCAGAATTTGACCGCATGCGCGAAGAATTTGCGAACCGTTTGGAACCAACGGGCAACCACCTCCAGAACCTCAGCCTAGAATACTCTTTTCGCTCTTCTCCTGCCGTTCTCAATTTGGTGGACAAGTGTTTTGAAAATCACGCTGAAGCAGGGTTTCCAACCGGCAACCGCCACATCGCCTTTAACAGTGACATGCCAGGTCGGGTTGATCTTTGGCCCGTAGTGGAGCCTGTGACCAAAGCTGAGAAAGATGATTGGTTTGATCCCGTTGACCGCTTGGGAGACACCCACCACACCGTGATCCTTGCGGAACGTGTTGCGCGCCAAATCAAACGCATGATTGCGCAAGACACAATTGCAGACACGCGCGGGTCAGACGGCAAGTTTCAACAACGGCCCATAGAGCCAGGAGATTTTCTGATCCTCGTGCAGCGCCGATCCGATCTGTTTCACGAGATCATCCGCGCTTGCAAGCTGCAGGGGTTGCCAATTGCTGGTGCAGACCGCTTGAAGGTCGGTGGTGAAATGGCAGTGCGCGACCTTGGCGCGCTTTTGTCATTCCTTGCCACGCCTGAAGATGATCTATCTCTGGCCACCATACTGCGCTCACCGATCTTTGGCTGGTCCGAACAGGCATTGTTTGACCTCGCCCATCGCCGTCCGGCCAAATCCTATCTATGGGCTGCGTTACGCGACCGGGCAGACGAATTTGAGCGCACTATGGCTGTTCTAAATGATATGCGCAGCCAAACAGACTTTCTGCGCCCCTACGATCTGATCGAGCGCATTCTGACCCGCCATAGCGGCCGCAATGCTTTCTTGTCCCGCCTTGGGGCTGAGGCGGAAGATGGTATCAACGCCTTGCTGTCTCAGGCCTTGGCTTATGAACAATCTTCCGTTCCCTCCCTCACTGGTTTCTTGCAGTGGATGGAAACCGATGATCTGGAAATCAAACGCCAGATGGACAGCGCCACCAACCGTATTCGGGTGATGACAGTGCATGGGTCCAAAGGGCTTGAAGCGCCAATTGTGATCATGCCCGACACCGGCAAACGTCTTATCAAGACCGACGCGCCGATTGTTCCGATTGACGTCACCGCTTTGTGGAACATGCCCGCCGACGCCGCACCCGCGCGATTGGCAGAAGCCCGCAGTCTTTTGGCAGACGCACAAACCGCTGAACGGTTGCGTCTGCTTTATGTGGCAATGACGCGAGCAGAAAAATGGCTCATCGTTGCAGGCGCGGGAGACCTCGGCAAAGACGGCAACAGTTGGTATGACATCGTACGTGGGGCAATGGTCGCATCTGGCGCGGCACCGTTTCAATTTGACGGAGGTGAGGGACTGCATCTCAAACACGGTGATTGGGCTGGAACAGTTACTGAACGTGACAAATCTCCATCCGAACCCACGACAAACGTCCCCGCGTTCCTAACGACACCAGCCGTCGATCCAACACCTGTTCCCACCGCGCTGAGCCCCTCTGATCTTGGCGGAGCCAAAGCGTTGCCAGGCGATCAAGGGTTGGATCAAGACGCCGCCATGCAAAGGGGCACGTGGCTGCACCTGTTGCTCGAACACCTGCCATTACATCCGCAAGACCGCTGGCAACAGATCGCCGAAAGTCTTCTGCAAGACGATCTGCCAATCATGGCCAAAGGCCAGCTGGCAGATCTGCTCAAAGAGGCTCGCGCCAATCTTACCTCGGGGAACCTGTCATGGTTGTTTTCCTCAGAAGCACTTGCCGAAGTCCCCGTCACGGCCATGCTTGGGCAGCATCGTATGCATGGTGTTGTTGACCGCCTTGTGGTCACCGACACCGACGTCTGGGCGGTGGATTTTAAGACCAATGCCTTGGTGCCAGCATCACCCCATCAAACTCCAGAAGGGCTTTTGCGGCAAATGGGCGCTTATGCACATGCTTTGGCTCAGATTTTTCCCGACCAACCCATTCGGCTCGCCATCTTGTGGACTGCCAAAGCTGAGTTCATGGAGTTGCCACACGATCTTGTGACAAATTCTCTAGCCGCCACAGGATATCTTGACGATCGGCCCCCGCAAACCTAGGTTCCATCAACCAAGACTTATCGCTTTTCCCCTTTAGGAGACCTCCAATGGCAACCGTCGCTGTCACCGATGCCACTTTTGACGAAGAAGTAAAAAACGCCGACGTACCCGTCGTCGTGGATTTCTGGGCCGAATGGTGTGGCCCCTGTAAACAAATCGGCCCAGCGCTCGAAGAGCTCTCCGCCGAACTCGATGGCAAAATCAAAATTGCCAAAGTCGACGTGGACTCCAACCCGGGCGCAGCCGCTGCTCTGGGCGTGCGCGGCATTCCTGCGCTGTTCATTTTCAAAGACGGTCAGGTGATTTCCAACCGCGCAGGCGCAGCCCCAAAAGCCGCTTTGCAAAGCTGGATCGAAGATTCCATCTGATCTTGTCTTAATCTCTTCACAAAGGCGCTCCTTTGGGGCGCCTTTTTTGATCCGACGTCCTTATCCGACAGGCCAGCCCAAACGAAGCAGCCGCGCACGAATAATGTCGTCTGCTTCCGGACGCCCCGCATTGATCGACATGTTCTGTAAGAACCACCACAGATACGCAGGATAAGGTGGCTTCATCTCTCGCACCTGAGCAAAAGCCCCCTCTACGCCGAGTTGATGCACGTTCGCCGCAATGTGATGAAAATCGATCCGCCCAAACAGAACACATGGCTTTTTGAAGAAGAACCCCGCAAAGGCAACGCTGGAATTCATGCTCACAACATAGGCGCAGCGCGGCAGAAGTCTTTCCATGCCGCCAACCTGCACCTTCAGCCTTGGGTATTCCTCGGTGAGCCGTCTCAAAACCTCTTGTTCCTGCTCGGTGTAGATCTCTCCGGGATGCAAAGTGGCCACAACATTGCGCTCCGGTTCCTGCGCCAACACATGCCCCAACATCTCAATTGGACTACAGCTTTGAAACGAGCGCTGCTCCAAAAGACGCCCCTGTAGCGGAACATACACAAATGACCCTTTGCGAACGTCGTTGATCGCATCCCCATACAACCGACGCCGCCACGCCTGAAAAAACTTGCGCGCCTCTTGTTCGTCGATGTCTCTGCTCTCAAACGCTGTCTCCGCGACCTCCCAATGCCAACGCTCATTTGTGCGCTCAATGTGCCAGAACGGGTAGTAGTACGCCCGCCGCAAGGTCACAGAATTGCGCACAAAAGGATCTCGCATGAAGAACAACGAGTACCCCCCTTTCCGTGGGTCTGCGGTCTCAGGCGCCTCAAACATCACCTCCAGCCCTGCGCTTTCCAAAACACGGGCCACTTTGTTGATAAAGTTGTGCTCTCCAACCTCAGCCCTTTGCCGAAGCTCCAGAGGTAAGTAAAACCGGGCAGACGTATCCTTGCTCATGGCGCGACGCTATGCGCTGGATATCGTACGAGCAACCCCACGCAGACGGTCGCGGCCCTTGTGCACGCCCATCCACAGGCTCATATAGGGCGCAGACAAAGAGGAGATTTTCATGTCAGAGGATCAATTTCCGGGTTGGCACGGCACAACCATCATTGGTGTGAAAAAAAATGGCGAAGTGGTGATTGCCGGTGACGGTCAGGTCTCCCTTGGCCAAACCGTGATCAAAGGCACCGCACGCAAGGTGCGCCGCCTGTCTCCGGGTGGTTTTGATATTGTGGCAGGATTTGCCGGATCCACCGCAGATGCGTTTACATTGCTGGAGCGGCTCGAAGCAAAACTTGAGGCAACACCAGGGCAACTGGCCCGGGCCTCCGTTGAGTTGGCCAAAGACTGGCGCACCGACAAATACTTGCAAAAACTCGAAGCGATGTTGATCGTGTCTGACGGCGCAGACATTTTTGTAATCACTGGGGCAGGGGATGTGCTGGAACCCGAACATGACGTCACAGCCATTGGGTCTGGAGGCAACTATGCGCTGGCGGCTGGCCGCGCGTTAATGGACACTGATCTTTCCGCCGAAGACGTGGCACGCAAAGCCATGGCCATTGCCGGAGACATCTGCGTCTACACCAACGGCAACCTCACAGTCGAACAGATCAGCAAATGAGCGATATGACCTACACCCGCATGGGCAACTCTGGCCTCGTGGTGTCTCGCCTTGCGCTTGGTACCATGACCTTTACCCATGGATCCGATTGGATTCCCGGCGTCGCCAAAGTCGGCCTTGAAGACGCCCAGCGCATGGTTGATGTTGCATTGGATGGTGGCATCAACTTCTTTGACGCGGCCGACGGCTATTCCAATGGCGAGGCTGAGGATATCCTTGGCAAGACGCTCAAAGGCAAACGCAATGATGCAGTGATCTGCACCAAATTGGGCTTTAGACAAAGTGAGCGGATCACCGATGCGGGTCTGTCTCGCGGACATATTCTGTCCTCGGTTGATGGCTGTCTTAAGCGGCTGGACACCGATTGGATCGACCTCTTGGTGCTGCACAAAACAGATTTCACCACTCCGATGGAAGAAACCCTGTCCACTCTGCAAACAGTGATCGACGCCGGGAAAGTACGCCATATTGGTATCTCCAACTGGCCCGCTTGGAAGGTCTCTCAAGCCGTCCAGTTCCAACGCGACAACAACATGAGCCAATTTGTGGCCGGCCAGTATCTTTACAACGCTGTTGGGCGTGACATCGAAATGGACATTTTGCGCATGGGCCGGGAGCTGGGCATTGGCCTCATGGCATGGTCCCCATTGGCGGGCGGGCTTTTGACCGGCAAATATGACCTCAACAAATTAGAAGACAGCGAAGGTCGCTTGGCCGAAGGCGACTTCTTGCAGGTCTCCAAAGAGCAAGCGCAAGCCGTCATTGCTGCGCTGAATGCAGCTGCAGAAGCGCACAAAGCCGCTCCAGCGCAAATTGCGCAAGCGTGGATTTTGAACAAACGTCGCGACCACACGGTGATCATAGGCGCCTCTAAACTGGCTCAGCTTGAAACCGGCATCACCGCCGCCAATATCGAGCTGACAGGTGATGAAATGTCAGCGTTGGATGCTGCCGCCGCGCCTTCTCGGCGCTATCCAGAGTGGTTTGACGACATGATGAAAGACGATGTGTTCGCCAACGTGCTCGCATAACGAAAGATAACTTAGATATGATTTCCAAAGATGATCTTCGTGCAGCCGTTGGTTCTGGCCTACTGAACGAACAACAGGCCGCATCGCTTGCGGCCTTGGCCGACAGCCGCCGCGGCGCACGTGAAGATCTCGCCATCGGAGATGAACCGTTTGAGCTTTTCAAAGGCTTCAACGAGATTTTCATCGTCATTGGCCTTTTGATCCTGGCCAGCGGTTGGGCAGCGATCAATGGCATCGCTTTGGCCACCGAAATCGTGAACTACAAGGCCAAGCTTGTAAGCATGACCTCCCTTTCAGCTGTCGTGCTTTGGCTCCTGTCAGAATACTTTATCCGCCGCCGGCGCATGGTGGCCCCCGCCATCGCGTTGTCCTGCCTCTGGGCCATCAACGCAGGCTCCGGTATAACAGCCTATTTCGCGCAGCCCTTTATGGTGGCCCAAGAAGACTTCTCAAGTTTGCCCCTGCCGCTTGCACTTACCACCTTGGCGATGCTGATCTTTTGGCTTCGGTTCCGTGTGCCTTTCGCCATGGCCCTTATTGCGGTGGGCGTGTTTGGAATCGCATTGATGATGGGTGCAAATCAAGCAGGCACCCCAACCAGCGCCGAAGATCTGTTCCTGCTGTCAGCAGGCGGCCCTTTCGCTTTCATCACATTGGGCGTGGGCATCGCTGTGTTTGCTGTCGCTATGTATTTTGACATGTCTGATCCGCACCGCGTCACCCGCCGCAGCGCACAGGGCTTTTGGCTTCATGTGGTCGCTGCACCCGCCCTCATAAATACCGTCGCACTGACGCTTCTGGATGCGGGCAGTAACAACGCTCACCTTTTGCTGATCGCCTTCCTTCTCGGTTTTGCCGTGATCGCCATCATCATTGACCGCCGTTCCTTCCTGATTGCTGCCATCGGCTACACAGTGGCCCTTGCCGGCACAGTGTTTGAGGGTGAGGGCGCTGCCATGACCGTCTTTATCCTCGGTATTTTTCTTGTGGTGCTCGGCGCCTTTTGGTCGCGCATCCGCGCAGCCCTTCTTGCGCCGCTATCCGGCATCCTGCCGCTGCACCGCCTACCGCCTTCTCACTGATTGGACACACTATGACTGATCTCACACCTCGCGAAATCGTATCCGAACTTGACCGCTTCATCATCGGACAGAACGACGCCAAACGCGCCGTTGCTGTGGCTTTGCGCAACCGCTGGCGCCGTAAACAACTGGCTGACGATATTCGCGATGAAGTTTACCCAAAAAATATCCTGATGATCGGCCCCACCGGTGTTGGAAAAACGGAAATCTCGCGTCGTTTGGCCAAACTTGCCCGCGCACCGTTCATCAAGGTTGAAGCGACCAAATTCACCGAGGTCGGCTACGTTGGCCGCGATGTTGAGCAGATCATCCGCGATTTGGTGGATGCCGCAATCCTGCAAACTCGCGAACACATGCGGGAAGATGTAAAGGTAAAGGCCTATGCCGCCGCAGAAGAACGGGTGATTGAAGCCATTGCAGGCACAGACGCCCGCGAAGCCACCCGAGAGATGTTTCGCAAGAAACTCAAAGATGGGCTTCTGGATGACACCATCATCGAGCTTGAGCTTGCAGACACCTCCAATCCATTGGGTGGCATATTCGATATACCCGGACAGCCGGGCGGCCAAATGGGCATGATGAACATTGGCGATCTGTTTGGCAAAGCCATGGGCGGCCGCACAACCAAGAAGCGCCTGACCGTTGCCGAAAGCTACGAAGTGCTGATTTCTGACGAAGCAGACAAGCTGCTGGACGACGAAACCGTCAATGCCGCCGCGTTACAAGCGGTGGAGCAAAACGGCATCGTGTTCCTCGACGAAATCGACAAGGTCTGCGCCCGCCAAGAGGCACGCGGCGGCGACGTCTCCCGCGAGGGTGTACAGCGTGACTTGTTGCCTTTGATTGAGGGCACCACCGTGTCCACCAAACATGGTCCGGTGAAAACCGACCACATTCTGTTTATCGCATCCGGCGCCTTCCACATCGCTAAGCCGTCCGATCTGCTTCCAGAGCTTCAGGGCCGCTTGCCGATCCGGGTTGAATTGCGCGCGCTTACCGAGGAAGACTTTGTCCGCATCCTCACTGAAACTGACAACGCCTTGACCCGCCAATACACCGCGTTGATGGGCACCGAAGAAGTCACCGTGACCTTTACCGACGACGGTATCGCCGCGCTCGCTAAGATCGCGGCCGACGTCAATCAATCGGTCGAAAACATCGGGGCTCGGCGTCTGTACACTGTGATGGAGCGGGTTTTCGAAGAGCTCGGGTTTTCCGCACCTGATCGATCAGGCGAGGAAATCACGGTCAACTCTGCCTTTGTGGAGACGAATTTGGGCGCACTGGCCAAATCCACAGACGTCAGCCGCTACGTGCTCTGATTTCCCCCTAGCAGGTCCTTGAAATCACAGCCATAGTCCCGGCAAGTTGTCTTGCCGGGATTTTTCGTGCGCCTTTTCTTCATAACACTCACAGCCCTTTGTGTCTCTGCTTGCGCCGATCGCATCACTGCCCCCGTGCAGCCAGAAGCGCTGACATCAGAGAACACACGCCAGATTTATGTCGCCACCAACAGACAGCGCAATGAGGCGGGTCACCTACACGCAACACGCGGCGCAGGCATGACCTTTTTGGACACCACAGTGTCGATCCCGCCATCCCATATTCCCGGTCAGCCGCCAAGTTTCAGCGCGCGGCCCGATTCCGAAAAACACTTCGTCATTGCCCAAGAGCGCGCGATTCCGACCCTCCAGGAGTTCTCGCACCAGATTTCAAAAGACCTTGCAACCCAACCCCCTGAAGACCGAGAAGTCATTCTGTTTGTGCATGGGTTTTATAACACCTATCAGGACAGCCTGTTTCGTCTGGCCCAAATCAAAAGCGATTTTGATCTGCGCGGCGCCGTGGTGAATTTCGCTTGGCCCAGCGCAGGCAGCCCAATTGGATACGCCTATGATCGCGAAAGCGTTTTGTATTCGCGCGACGATCTGGAAGCCACGCTCCGTGCCCTTGGCACATCTCAAAACCGTCGGCTCTTGCTTGTGGGGCACTCACTGGGATCACTTCTTATCACCGAAACCCTGCGCCAAATCGAATTGAAAACTCCGGGCTGGGTGGCGCGCAATCTCGATGGGTTGGTGCTGATTTCTCCAGATATGCCGGTGGAGTTGTTTGTACGCAATCTCACACCACTCAAAACCTTACCTAGGCCCACTGTGATCATGACATCTACCCAAGACACTGCACTGCGCTTGTCCAGCCGCATCAACCGTTCAAACCAACGGCTGGGACAGCTGTCAAACCCAGATGCGTTGGCAGACTTACCAGTCATTGTTGTGGATGTGTCCAAGTTCTCCAGCGACAGCAGCAACAACCACATGACCTTCGCCGAAAGCCCCTCGCTGATCTCGCTGTTGAGCGACGCGCAAGGTGTTGACGCTCTGCTAGCGCCAGACGATCCAAACTTTCTGATGCGCAGCGCCGAACGAGTACGCGTGACCAACGAAGCTATTGCCATTCAGGTGGCGGCACCGGCTGACGGATCATGACGTCCACTGTCACCTTCGTGCGCGAAAATTTCCGGTTTTTGCTACCCGGAATTCTTCTCTCGTTTCTATCAAGCTTTGGGCAAACGTTTTTCATAGCTCTGTTTGCCGGTGAAATCCGTACTGAGTTTGGCCTGTCGCATGGCGATTGGAGTGGCATCTATCTGATCGGAACCACCGCCTCAGCTGTCATAATGGTCTGGGCTGGCGTGCTAACCGATCACTTTCGCGTCCGTATTTTGGGTGCAGTCATTTTGGTCGGCCTCGCGACGGCCTGTTTTGCCATGGCCAATTTGTCTGCCGTATGGATGTTGCCATTTGTTATTCTGGCCTTACGCTTCACCGGGCAAGGCATGCTCAGCCACATCGCGGCTGTGGCAATGGCGCGCTGGTTTGTCGCCACACGTGGCCGTGCATTGGCCATTTCTGCCCTTGGATTTGCGATCGGTCAGGCCTTGCTACCCTTGGGTGTTGTCGCCGTAAAAGACATAGTGGACTGGCACCGCTTATGGGTTGGGGGAGCCGTGGTGTCCTTGCTTGGTATTCCCATCCTGTGGGCGCTTCTTGCACAAGAACGCACACCACGCGCCGCAGCCAAAGCCAACGAGTCCTTTGGCATGAACAACCGTCATTGGCACCGCAAAGACGCGTTGGGCAATGGGCTGTTCTGGTTCATCATGCCAGCATTGCTTGGACCACCCGCGTTCAATACGGCATTTTTCTTTCATCAGGTCCATTTTGCCGAAATCAAAGGCTGGACACACTTCGATCTTGTCGCGCTTTATCCAATGTTCACAGTGGTCAGCACCGCTGCGATGCTGATTTCGGGCTGGTTACTCGATCGTTTGGGAACCGCGCGCTTATTGCCCTACTATCAACTCCCAATGGTCGTCAGTTTCCTTGCATTTGCCGGTATCCAAAGCCTTTGGGGAGGGGCAATTGGATTGATTGCAATGGCCTTGGCGTCGGGTGCAAATGCGACGCTGATCACGGCGTTCTGGGCAGAATTCTATGGCACAAAAAACATTGGTGGAATCAAAGCACTTGCGGCGGCTGTCATGGTGTTTGGTTCGGCTGTTGGCCCCGCCATCATTGGTTACTTGATTGATTTTGGAGTTGGCATTGAGCTGCAATTTGTCGGAATTGCGCTCTACTTTTTGGGGGCATGTGGTCTGGTTTGGGTGGCCATGGCGCGCTATGCCCCAACATTGCCAAAACGTGCACCGAAAACCTAACGTCTTAAATAGACGTAGTACGCTCCAGTACCGCCATGTTTGATATGCGCCTCAGCCACCTGAAGAACGCAGCTCTTCATCGGCGACAGGGCAAGCCATTGCGGGACCTGGTGTTTCAAAACCCCACGCCGCGTTGGAATTGGGCCATCATCATGCCGGTCTTTGCCTTTGCCGGTGATCACAAGCACCAACCGTCTACCTTCTGAGTGTGACCGCAGGACAAACCCCGTCAACGCCCCATGCGCCTGATCAGCCGTCATCCCATGAAGGTCAATCTTGCCTTCCGGCACGAGCTTGCCGCGCTTCATGCGACCAAAAACTTTCTTGTCCATTTGCACCGGCTGACGCGCAACACGGTCAGACACGCTGCCCATCAAATCATGACCGGGCGGGCGACTTTTCGCCAGCGCACCGACCTCAAAAGCTGGCAAAGCTTCGCGGGCAGGGTGTGCACGTGGTGTCTTGACGGGTTTGGTGATGGTTTTCGCAAAATCTGTCGGCTTCGCTTTGGGATGCAAACGTTCAGCGGTATCCGCCACCTGTCGCCAAAGCGACACGTCTTCCTCACTCAATTTCCGACGTTTCACAGAACAGACTCCGGCAACATTGCATAGGCCCGCTGTATCGGTAGCAACACCACCATGCGCCCCGGATCTTTAAGCGTGCCCGCCGCCCGCCCGGCAGCGTCACCTGTACCAAAGAAAATATCCGCCCGTTGTGCGCCCTTGATCGCAGATCCGGTATCCTGTGCGATCATCAACCGGCGCAAAGGGCCGGCTCCGTCTTTTTCCACCCAGACCGGCGCGCCAAGCGGTGTGAATTTTGGGTCCACTGCAACTGTACGCATGGCAGTGATCGACCGGTTCATCGCCCCAAGTGGACCTTTGTGTGAAGGTACCCGGCTCACTTCACGAAAGAACACAAAGCTATCGTTGTGTCGCAAAAGCTCTGCGCCATCCACAGGGTTACGATTCACCCAGTTCTTGATGACCTGTGCGCTGACTTGATGTGGGCTATAGACGCCGCGCCTCACCAACTCTGCACCAATGGAGCTGTAGTTGTGCCCGTTGGAGCCGCCGTATCCAACGCGGATGTAAGATCCATCAGGCAGACGAATTCGCCCAGATCCTTGGATTTGTAGAAAAAAAAGCTCTACGGAATCGTCGACCCAAGCGATTTCCAAACCGCGCCCATTCATCGCGCCGCTGGTTTGAAGCTGTCTCCGTGTGAGCCACTGACCTGCACGTGCTTCACGCGGCATGCGATACACCGGATACCGATAACGCGCGCTTGGCGTCAATGCACCCTCAAGCTCTGGTTCAAAATAGCCCGTGAACAAAGCCTCTTTGTTGGGTTGTTCAATCAAAACCGGGCGAAACAGCAGCTCGAAGAATTTTCGCGCATCCTTGATGCCAGTCGCGGCAGCACACAATGTCTGCCAATCTGGTGCATCCAAATCGGCGCAAGTGTTCAAGAAGACCTGACGCGCCGCCTCATGGTCATCCACTTCCCAGCCGTCAAGATCTTCAAAAGATAGGATGTTCATGGTTGTTTCGGACAAGGCTGACCCTCCGACCAAGCTACCGGCCACCAAATGAGCCGCGGCCAGCGCTGCCCGAAACGTCCGGTTCATTCGCCCGTGGCAACCAACTGCCAGTTCGGATCATCCGATCCCATCACGCGCGCAAAGGTCCAAATGTCCTTCTGCCGCTTGATCTGGCTTTCGCTGCCCTCAACGATATCGCCGCCGTTGTCGCGCACCACATGTGTCAACTCACCAATGTAACGCACAGTGATTTCACCTTCTTTGGTGGCATCGTCAAACTGCGCATTTTGCAGCGTCAGTTCGCGCACACCGATGAATTCACTTTCCACTGTCAGGCCTTTGTCTGCACGCATTTCGACCACCTGGGCGAAGCTGTCGTACACTTCTTCACCCAAAAAGGGTTTGATCTCATCAAGGTCGCCTTTCTCAAAGGCCATCAGGATCATCTCATACGCACCACGCGCGCCCCCTAGGAAGTCGCTCACACCAAACGAGGGTTCTGCAGATTTCATCTTCGCCAGCGCTTGGGCTTGTGAACTGCCTTCTTCTGCATGGTCCAGAATATCTTGGTCTGGTCCGCCCTCGATCACTTCGAGCTCCGGACCTCTGCGACGTGACGGTGCTTCGGCATCCTGTCGAGGGGCTTCAAACCCGTCTCGCGTGCCCAAAACATTGCGAAGGCGCAAAATCAAAAACACGGCAATACCGGCGAGAACCAGGAGTTGAATCAGGGAGGAGTTCATTTGAACCTCTTATTGGGCATGGAAACAGCGTTCTATCGCACTTATGTAAGTCACAGGCGGGGTCAAGTCCACCTCACCAAAAGAAGCATTGGAGTAAAGCTAAGATGTGGCTGTTATTGGCCTTTGTTGCGGTCCCTATGATTGAAATCGCGCTCTTCATCAGCGTTGGTGGTGCCATTGGTCTCTGGCCGACCCTCGCAATTGTCTTGTTGACGGCAATTCTGGGCACACATCTTGTGCGCAGCCAAGGTCTGGCGGCGCTTGGAAACGTGCAACGATCCTTTAACGAACTTGATGATCCGACTGAGCCTTTGGCGCATGGTGCCATGATCTTAATCGCAGGTGTTCTTTTGCTCACACCGGGCTTCTTCACCGATGCAGTGGGTTTCGCTTTGCTAACACCTGTTTTTCGGACGGCCATGTTCCACTACTTTCGCAAACGGGTACGCGTTCAAAGTTTCAGTATGGGCGGCACACAATCATCTGCCTTTCACACCGGCGGACATAGTTCTACGGCGCGCCGTGCCGACTCTGATGTGATTGACGGTGAGTTTTCAGAGGTCGATCCATCGCCAAAACCGGACAGCGAGCAAATCGATGCCGTTAAAAAACCCACACATACCTCGTCAGGGTGGACTAAGCATTGAGACACATACTTTGACCTGTTAAAGCAGGCCAAACGCGATTTTTTTGGAGACTCCCATGGCGGAAAACGAAAACGGTGCGGCCCAAGCGCCACAGCTGAAAATGAACGTGCTGACACAATTTGTGCGCGATATGTCGTTCGAGAATATCCTTGCGCAGAAAGGCTCTACGGGCAACCCACAGCCAGACGTTCAGGTTCAGGTGAACCTTGACGCCAAAAAGCGCAGCGCTGAGCACCAATTCGAAGTTTCCATGAAACTGAACATCACCGCCAAAAACAAAGACGACGGTGCAGAGATGTTCATTCTAGAACTGGACTACGCTGGCGTGTTCCACGTCGAAGGTGTGCCAGAAGATCAACTGCACCCGTTCTTGTTGATCGAATGCCCACGCATGCTGTTCCCGTTTGTACGCCGCATCGTGTCTGACGTGACACGTGACGGTGGTTTCCCGCCGCTGAACTTGGAAACTATTGATTTTGTTGCATTGTACCGCGCCGAACTTGCTCGTCGCGCCCAAGAGCAAGGCGAACAACAGCCGCTCGCAAACTAAGACCATTGCGGCGCTGCCCTCCAAAGGGGCGGCGCCAGCTCATGCTAGCCCAGCTTGGTCCACAGGGCATCTTCCCCCATTTTCTCTACGAATTTTTTGTGAGCCGCTTCTTCTTCTGCCGTCAATCGATTGGGGAGAGGCGAAGGACGCGCCGCAGGACGCCAATCTTCCTGCGCGGAGGCGCCGCCGACACGACCTGCGCCACCAGAAGCCAACACCAGGTCTGGCTGACGCCCACCAATGAGCTCCAGATAGACTTCTGCTAGAATTTCAGAGTCCAACAAAGCACCGTGCAGCGTCCTGGCTGCGTTGTCGATCCCAAACCGTCGGCACAAAGCATCCAATGTTGCGGGAGAGCCCGGGAACTTTTTGCGCGCGATCTCCAATGTGTCCAAAGCGCGCTCCATCGGAATTTCTGGCAAGTTCATCCAGCGCAATTCCGCGTTCAGAAACTTCATGTCAAACTTGGCATTGTGGATGACAAGCTTGCTGTCAGTGCCGATGAAATCGAGAAACTTCTGACCAAAGGCCGAAAATTCCGGTTTGTCCTTTAGCGTGACTTCGCCCGGTTGCGCCTCTCGTGGCATCGCCAGCAAATCAGGTCCGATCCCATGCACGCCAAAAGCCTCTTCAGGCATATCACGCTTTGGGTTGATATAGACGTGAAACGTCTCCCCTGTCGGCAGGTGATTGTACAGCTCCAGCGCACCAATCTCGACAATCCGGTCACCAGAAAACGGATCAAACCCAGTGGTTTCCGTATCAAGTACAATTTCACGCATGATCCAGCTGTCCCCTGATGGTGGTCACAATCTTCTCCACCTGTGTGCGTGCGTGGTCAAGTGTGTCAGTGAAGACAACATAATCTGCACGCGCCGCCTTTTCGTCGTTCGGCATCTGTTTGGCCCGAATATGGTCAAACTGCGCTTCCGTCATCGTTCCTCGTTCCAGAACACGATCTCGCTGGATTTGAGGTGAAACAGAGACACATACCACGGCGTCCATTGTGGTGTTCCCACCAGTTTCAAACAGCAAAGGAATGTCAAAAACCAAGATATCCGCAGTTGCTGCCTCCACAAAAGCTGCACGATCTTTGGCGACTAGCGGATGAACAACCTGCTCAACGGTCTTGAGAACCGCCGGATCCCGCCCGATCAACTGCTTTAGTTTGTCTCGAGACACCGCTTGATCCACCACGACCTCCGGCAACATAGCCTGCATCGCGTCTACTGCTGCACCGCCCTTTGAATAAAGCCGATGCACAGCCGCATCCGCATCCCAAACCGCACACCCCAAGTCTGCAAACATCTTGGCCGTCGTGGATTTACCCATGCCAATGGAGCCAGTGAGCCCAAGCCTAAAGCTCATCCCAACACAACCCGACGTGTGGTGTCATCCACCACCGGACGCCGGCCAAACCATCGCTCAAACCCTGGAACCGCCTGATGCAACAACATCCCAAGGCCATCTACTGTGACACAGCCTGCCTCTTGGGCGGTCCGCAGGAAATTTGTCGTCAGTGGGGTGTACACCAAATCGGTGACAAGCGTTTCTTTGCGCAACCCATCCATGGGCACCCGCAATTCTGATTTACCCGTCATCCCTAGTGAAGTTGTGTTCACCAGCGTAGCCGCCTCTTCAAGAATGTTTCCTGCCTGCACCCATTCCATCACCTTCACCCGGGCGCCAAAATCTTTACGCAGATTATCGGCGCGCACCCGTGTGCGATTGGTCAGCAAGATCTCCGGCGCGCCCGCATCCAAAAGGGATGCCACCACTGCGCGCGCCGCGCCACCAGCGCCCAACACAACAGCAGGCCCAGACGCCGCATCCCAGTTCGGCGCACCTTGTCGCAGGTTTTCAATAAACCCGTAACCATCTGTATTATCACCCATAATGCTGCCATCATTGCGGAAAATGATTGTATTCACCGCCCCAATCAACGTGGCACGATCGGTGATCTGATCGACAAATTGCAAAATGCGTTCTTTGTGCGGGAGTGTCACATTGCACCCAACAAATCCCATTTTCGGCATCGCCTTAAGCACATCTCCAAGCGCATCAGCTTCAACCTCGATCGGCACGTAGTGTCCAGCAATGCCATATGTTTTTAGCCAATGACCATGCACCAGAGGCGATTTAGAATGAGCGATCGGGTTCCCAATCACCCCAGCCAAAGGAATAGACGGCAGCGTCATGTTGGCAGTTCTCCCCGCAATGTCAGATACGACAATATTTCTACAAGCGGCATGCCAAGCACAGTGAAGTAATCTCCATCCACCTTCTCAAAAAGCCGCACACCTTCTTCTTCCAACTTATAGCCGCCAACTGAATGACGAATGCTTTCAAAGTTGCGCTCAAGGTAGTCATCTAGAAAGGCGTTGCTGAATTGACGCATGAACAGCCGCACCACACCAACAAACCGCCACAATGGTTCACCGTCCTGATAAATCACCGCAGCTGACAACAACATGTGACGATTGCCACGCAACAACATCAGCTGATTGCGCGCATCCTCGATGCTATCAGGCTTGGAAAAAATTGTACCCTGAAAATCAAGAACCTGATCACATCCAAGCACCAGCGCTTCGGGACGTTTCAAACTGACCTTGCGCGCTTTGGATTCGGCCAAAGCGTCAGCAACATCTCGTGGTGTTGCGCCCTCCGCCTGCAAAGAACGGCGGATCATCTCTTCATCCACACGAGCATTAACGATTTCGTAACCAACATTTGCGTTTAGTAGCAACTGAGCGCGTATCTCGGAGCCTGACGCAAGGATCAAGGGAGCGGGCATGTGGATAGTTCCGTGGAGAAGGGCAGGGACATCTTTGGAGTCCTTTCTGGAAACTTATGCGGAAATTTGCAAGCTGGGGAAACATCTCCCCCTTCCAAGGAAATCTCCCGTTTTCCTACACCGTGGATGAGGACAACTTTTCCTGTGGGAGGAATCACCCGGATACAAGACCATCCTCACCTTTATCCACAGTCATCCGCTTGTCATATTTCGCTCAACCCTATGGAAATATTAACAACTATTAACTTTTGCTCAAATTTCCTAAAATGGTAGGGGGTATCTATCCCCTTGTGGGTAAAGGTTGGGGGAAATCAATAATCCACAGATTTTGCGCTTCCTACAAAATCATCATCCTTTTCTATATATATTTATTTATTTAGAGAGGCTCAGACCGAACAGGTCATTCAATCCGAGGTTCCATCTGACATGGGTTACTTTCTCGTCGATATTTACCCCTATGTTCTGTCCTTTCATATTATGGCTGTGATCAGCTGGATGGCGGGGCTCTTCTATCTTCCAAGGCTGTTCGTCTATCACGCTGAGCGCGCTGAGAATGGGGACCAGCTCGACGAAACTCTGAAAATCATGGAATACAAGCTTCAGCGCTACATCATGGCACCCGCAAGCATCGCTGCGTGGATTGCCGGCCTGACTTTGGTCTTTACCCCTGGTGTTGTCGATTGGTCAGCAGTTTGGCCTTACACCAAAGCAATCGCAGTGATTTGCATGACAAGCTTTGATCATTTTCTCTTGCAGATGCGTAAGAAATTTGACCGCAATGAAAACACTCTCACAGGCCGCCAATATCGGATGCTCAACGAGGTTCCAACGGTTCTAATGGTGATCATTGTTGTATCTGTGGTCGTCAAATTCTGAGGGGTTTGACTCCGCGACGTCCTTTGCTTAGAAATACTGTCAACTGGCCCGTCCGGGCTAAGTGTCTTCCAAACATAGAGTACATGACCTGCCCCACGTTCGGGCAGTACAGGATATTTTCATGGAACAAGAAAAGCTTGCTCTTGGTGATCTAAAAGCCAAAAGCCCGAAAGATCTTCTGTCGATGGCAGAAGAACTGGAAATCGAAAACGCCTCTACCATGCGCAAAGGTGAGATGATGTTCCAGATTCTGCGTGAACGCGCAGATGATGGATGGGAAATCTCCGGCGACGGCGTTCTGGAAGTGCTTCAAGACGGCTTTGGCTTCTTGCGCTCACCTGAGGCCAACTATCTTCCGGGTCCAGATGACATCTATGTCAGCCCTGACATGATCCGTAAGTTCTCTCTACGCACCGGAGACACCGTCAACGGGGTCATGACGGCTCCTGGCGACACAGAGCGTTACTTCGCCCTCACAGGCGTGTCTCTGATCAATTTTGAAGCGCCTGAGAAGGCCAAACACAAAATTGCCTTCGACAACCTAACACCGCTCTACCCCGATGAGCGCCTGAAAATGGAAATCGAAGATCCGACAATCAAAGATCGCTCTGCGCGGATCATTGATTTGGTATCGCCGATTGGTAAAGGTCAGCGTTCCTTGATCGTTGCGCCGCCACGCACCGGTAAAACCGTGTTGCTGCAAAACATCGCGCACAGCATCGAAGCCAACCACCCGGAATGCTACCTGATTGTATTGCTGATCGATGAACGCCCCGAAGAGGTGACCGACATGCAACGCAACGTGAAAGGTGAGGTTGTGTCCTCTACCTTTGACGAACCAGCCACGCGCCACGTTGCGGTCTCCGAAATGGTGATTGAAAAAGCCAAGAGATTGGTCGAACATAAACGAGATGTTGTGATCCTTCTGGACTCAATCACAAGACTTGGTCGTGCATTCAATACTGTTGTACCGTCTTCTGGTAAGGTTCTGACCGGTGGTGTGGATGCAAATGCGCTGCAACGCCCCAAACGATTCTTTGGTGCAGCGCGTAACATTGAAGAGGGTGGCTCGTTGACCATCATCTCGACAGCGTTGATCGATACCGGTTCGCGCATGGACGAAGTGATCTTCGAAGAATTCAAAGGCACAGGTAACAGTGAAATTGTGCTCGATCGTAAAGTGGCAGACAAACGTGTCTTCCCAGCGATCGACATTCTAAAGTCCGGTACACGGAAAGAAGAGCTGCTTGTCGATAAGGGCGATCTGGCGAAAACCTTTGTGCTGCGCCGTATTCTCAACCCAATGGGCACCACCGATGCTGTTGAGTTCCTGCTTGGAAAGTTGAAACAAACCAAATCCAATTCCGAGTTCTTTGACTCGATGAACACCTAAAGGGATCTGTGATGGCCTACGTGGCTGACACAATTTTCGCTCTTGCAACGGCCCCCGGTAAAGCGGGGGTCGCTGTCGTTCGTGTGTCTGGAAGCCGGGTGGCTGAGGTGGGCAGGGCGCTCTTTGGTGATCTGCCAAAGCCCCGCTTCGCTGCACTCAAACTTCTGAAAGATCGTGAAGGCCGCCGTCTGGATCAGGCACTTGCGCTCTACTTCCCGCAGAATAACAGCTTTACTGGCGAAGAGGTTTTGGAACTTCACCTGCACGGTTCCACAGCTGTGGTAAATGCAGTGTTGCGAGTGCTGTCGGAAATGCAGGGTCTTCGCCTGGCTGAGGCTGGTGAATTTACCCGCCGTGCGTTGGAGAATGGGTGTCTGGATTTGGCTCAGGTCGAAGGCTTGGCCGATTTGATCGATGCAGAAACAGAAGCACAACGGCGTCAGGCCCTGCGCGTCCTGTCCGGTGACCTCGGAAATCTTGCAGGAAAGTGGCGCACGGATCTCATCCGAGCAGCAGCTTTGATTGAGGCCACCATCGACTTTGTAGACGAAGACGTGCCCGTTGATGTGACGCCAGAGGTTACCAACTTGCTCACTGAGGTACGTGCTGAGCTTGACCGTGAAATTGTCGGCGTTGAGAGCGCTGAACGCATTCGGTCTGGGTTCGAAGTCGCCATCCTTGGGGCGCCCAACGTTGGAAAGTCCACTCTGCTTAATGCGCTCGCAGGGCGCGAGGCTGCGATCACCTCCGAATATGCTGGCACCACGCGCGATGTCATCGAAGTCCGGATGGAACTCAACGGACTTCCTGTCACCTTGCTTGATACTGCAGGGCTGCGTGAAACTGATGACCACGTCGAAGGTATCGGTATCCAACGCGCCCGTGAACGGGCAGAGGCCGCAGATTTACGCGTGTTTTTGTTTGCGGATGGGGAAGTCCCGGATTTTGTTCCTATGAAGAATGATGTGATCCGTTCGGCCAAAGCGGATACTTTGGATGATCCGAAGGATGCGATCTCTGGGAAGACAGGTCTTGGCGTGTCTGAGCTTGTGTCAGAAATCACAGACAAGCTGTCCCAACAGGCTGGCCGATCTGGAACGGCGACCAGAGAGCGCCACCGCATCGCGATGATCCGTGCTTCAGAATCTTTGGATGCGGCGCGTGCGATTCTCGCCTTGGGTCCCGACAGCTATGATATTGGTGCCGAAGAACTGCGCACTGCGATTCGTGCTCTTGATTCCATTGTGGGTCATGTCGATGTAGAGAACCTGCTGGACGAAATCTTTTCGAGCTTTTGCATCGGTAAATAGATCAAACTTTAGGAGTGTTTCACGTGAAACATTTTGACGTCATTGTTGTGGGAGGCGGTCATGCCGGTGCAGATGCTGCTGCGGCCTCCGCACGTATGGGCGCTGCCACGGCTTTGGTGACGCTAAACAAGTCTGGTATTGGCGTGATGTCCTGTAACCCGGCGATTGGTGGGCTTGGCAAAGGCCATCTTGTTCGGGAGATTGACGCGCTTGATGGTGTCATGGGCAGGATCGCTGACAAAGCTGGCATTCAATTTCGTCTGTTGAACCGTCGCAAAGGTCCAGCAGTGCAGGGACCTCGTGCGCAATCAGATCGCAAAATCTATCGCACCGAGATGCTGGCTGAGATCGAAGCCACGCCCAACCTGACCATCATCGAAGGCGAAGCCACAGATTTTCGCATGGATGGACAGGCTGTCCGAGGTGTTATTCTGGCTGATGGATCAGAGGTCTCTGCCCACGCGGTTGTCCTAACCACAGGCACCTTCCTGCGCGGCATCATCCATATTGGCGACGTCTCTCATTCCGGCGGGCGTATGGGTGACAATGCCTCGGTGAAACTGGCAGAGCGCATCGACAGCTTTGACCTTCCTCTGGGTCGGCTTAAAACAGGCACCCCGCCGCGCTTGAACGGGAAGACCATCAAATGGGATTTGCTCGACAGCCAACCAGGTGATGACATGCCGGTGATGTTCTCGTTTTTGAACACCCGACCGTTTGCACGACAGGTGGCCTGTGGCATCACCCATACCAATTCCAAAACACATGACATCATACGCGAGAATCTCGAACGCTCTGCGATGTACGGTGGACACATCGAAGGTGTTGGGCCCCGCTATTGCCCCTCGATCGAAGACAAGATTGTGCGGTTTGCTGATAAAGACTCCCATCAAGTGTTCTTGGAGCCCGAGGGTCTTGATGATGACACCGTCTACCCCAACGGCATTTCGACATCTTTGCCTGTCGATGTGCAGGAGGCCTATGTGCGCTCAATCTATGCGCTGGAAGATGTTGAAATTCTTCAGCCGGGCTACGCCATCGAATATGACTATATCGATCCGCGCGCATTGAATGCCGACTTGGGCGTTAAAAATGTGCCGGGTCTGTATTTGGCGGGCCAAATCAATGGCACCACAGGCTACGAAGAAGCCGCAGCACAGGGCCTCGTCGCCGGCCTGAACGCGGCGTTGTCTGCCCAAGGTAAGGACCCACACCACTTCAGCCGATCAGACAGCTACATTGGTGTGATGGTCGATGACCTGATTACTCGCGGCGTGACAGAACCTTACCGTATGTTCACTTCGCGGGCCGAGTTCCGGTTGTCTTTGCGTGCAGATAACGCAGATCAACGTCTGACGCCGATCGGAATGGATCTAGGTCTCGTTGGTGAGAACCGTAGAACTGTCTTTGGCAACAAACTCGAAAAGCTGATATCGGGAAAATCTGTTCTTGAGGAGCGGGGCTTCACCCCAAAGGAAATCAATGCGGCGGGTATTGCCGTCAACCAAGATGGAAACCGCCGTACCGCATTTCAGGTGTTGGCGTTTCAGGAGGTCCAGTTCTCGGACATCTCGCCTCTGGACCCAAGGTTTTCTACCATTGACCCTGAAATTCAGGAACAGCTGGAACGTGATGCGCTATATGCGAACTACATTGAGCGTCAAAAGCGAGATGTGGAGGCCATGCGCCGTGATGAAACGCAAATCATTCCCTCCAGTTTTGATTTTGATGTGATCGAAGGTCTCAGCAATGAACTCAAGTCCAAGCTCAATGCGGTGCGCCCATCCAATTTGGGGCAGGCGGGTCGCATAGACGGCATGACTCCTGCGGCACTCACCTTGCTTCTGGCCAAGCTGCGTCAGGCTCAACGAGCGAAGTCAGCCTGATGTCCTGTCCAGATCACATCAAAGACCAGTTGAATGTTTCACGTGAAACATTGGCGCGGTTAGACGTGCTTGCTGACCTCTTGGTGAAGTGGAACCCACGGATCAACTTGGTTTCCAAGTCCACAATCGACGCACTTTGGGAGCGCCATATCCTCGATTCTGTTCAGACATTGCGCTGTGCTCCGAAAAACGCGGAGAGCTGGGTGGACATCGGAAGCGGCGGAGGTTTCCCTGGGTTGGTTATTGCGCTCATGTGTGATGAACCCGAATCCCCGGAATCTGTGACGCTGATTGAGAGCGATCAACGAAAATGCGCGTTCTTGCGCACTGTGCTGAGAGAAACGAGCGTAAAGGCCACTGTTGTCACAGATCGGATTGAAAAAGCTGAACCTCAGAATGCGAAAGTCTTGTCTGCCCGTGCTTTGGCAGACCTTTCGTTGCTTTTGGACTTTGCTGAGCGCCATTTGCAGGCATCGGGCACCGCGGTGTTCCCAAAAGGCGCACGTTGGCAAAAAGAGATCGCAAAGGCACAGGAATCGTGGTCATTTGACTATGAAGTGGTAAAAAGTATCACAGACTCAGAAGCGGTCATCCTGAAGGTCGGAGAGATAAAACGTGTCGGATCCCACACGCCCTAAGGGCCCAAAAATCATTGCCGTGACCAACCAAAAGGGCGGCGTGGGCAAAACCACAACCACCATAAATTTGGCTGCGGCGCTTGCGGAGCAAGACTGTCGGGTGCTTTTGGTGGACCTGGACCCGCAGGGCAACGCCTCTACTGGGTTGGGTGTTGAGGTTGAGGACCGCACCTATACAACGTACGACCTGTTGACCGGGGAGGTGGAGCTTGAGGAAGTGATACTCCCCACGGATTCCGAAAACATGATGATTGTTCCGGCAACCGTTGATCTCAGTTCAGCTGATATCGAACTCATGTCGAACGAAAAGCGCAGTTTTTTGCTGCATGATGCCTTGCGACAGACGGCAATGGATCCCTACGATTTTGACTTTGTATTGATCGATTGCCCACCATCATTGAACCTTCTGACGGTCAACGCAATGATCGCGGCCCATTCTGTGCTGATACCTTTGCAAAGTGAGTTCTTTGCCCTGGAGGGACTTTCGCAACTGATGTTGACCGTTCGCGAGGTTCGTCAAACCGCCAATAGCAACCTGCGCATCGAGGGTGTCGTGCTGACAATGTATGATGCGCGTAACAACCTGTCTCAGCAGGTTGAGCAAGATGCGCGCGACAACCTTGGAGATCTGGTCTTTGACACAAAGATCCCAAGGAATGTTCGCGTGTCGGAAGCGCCCTCCTATGCACAGTCTGTGTTGGACTACGACCCGACGTCAAAAGGTGCGGTGGCATATCGTGCCTTGGCCAAAGAACTGCTGGCAAAAAACTATAAAATAGCCGCTTAAGGGAGGCACCAGATGGCAGATAAGAAAAAACAACGTGGCCTAGGTCGTGGTCTCAGCGCATTGATGGCAGATGTCACTGAAGACAACACTCGTCAGGAAAATGAAACGCCACGTCGGGCTGATCTGGTTGTGCCCATTGAGCGAATTGAACCAAACCCTGACCAGCCACGAAGGGATTTCACCCCGGAACAACTCGAAGATCTTTCGAACTCCATCCGTGAAAAGGGTGTTATCCAGCCATTGATCGTCCGCAGGAAAGGCGCTGATCGCTATGAAATTGTTGCGGGGGAGCGCCGCTGGCGTGCCTCACAAATGGCAACGCTACATGAACTGCCTGTCATTGTTCGTGACTACGACGACACTGAAGTCCTCGAAATTGCCATCATCGAAAACATCCAGCGTGCGGATCTGAACCCAGTGGAAGAGGCGATGGGTTATCGCCAACTGATGCAGAAGTTTGGTCACACACAAGAGAAGGTGTCCGAAGCACTTGGCAAAAGTCGCAGCCACATCGCCAACCTTATGCGACTGCTGAATTTGCCGGATGATGTTCAAGTGATGCTGCGCGAGGGTCATCTGTCTGCCGGCCATGCGCGCGCCCTGATTACATCTGACAACGCTTCCGAGCTTGCGCGCAAGGTGGTGAAAGATGGCATGTCCGTCCGCCAGACCGAAAAACTGGCGAAAAAAACAGGCTCTCTCGTCGAGCAAACTAAAAAATCACGCCCAAAGACCCATAAGGACGCTGATACAGTTGCTCTAGAGGGCGATCTTTCGGCGAATTTGGGCATGAAAGTTGCGGTTGATCATGTTTCTGGCGGCGAGAATGGAAAAATTACCATTACTTATCAATCACTTGATGAGCTTGATGAGTTGTGTCGAATTTTGTCAGCTACGAGTTAGGCCGCGACCAGATGAAAAAAAGTACCGCGCTCAAAACCACCGCTTGAATGACCAAAACGGTGGTTTTGACGCCAAAGACCAGCGAAATACCGAAAACCACAGCAATCGACACAGTTGCCGCTTTTTTTGCAGCTGGACGGATCGCGCCGCTGCGATGCCAGTCCTCTATCATGGGCCCGAAGGTTTTGTGCGTTAGCAACCATGTATGAAGCCGCTCAGAGGATCGGGCAAAACAGAAGGTAGCCAGAAGTAGAAATGGCACGGTGGGCAACAGGGGGAGGACAACCCCGATCAACGCGAGCGCAACACAGGTCAGTCCACAGATCAGCCAGAGCACGCGCATTTAGTCCACCAAAAGTTCAGCTAGAACTGAGTTAAGCACCATCCGGCCCTGAGGCAAGACGCGCAGCCTCACATCGTCAACTTCGATCATGCCAATTTCAATGAGATGATCAAAACGCGGCCCGCCGAGCGCTTGCCCCGCCAAATCTTCATACCGACGAAGATCAACGCCTTCAGTCAGCCGAAGACCCATCAACAGAAATTCTGCCGCTTGTCCGTCTCGCGGAACAGCTTCGCGCAAGTTCTCACCGTTTCCACTTTCTGCCTGTTCCAACCACTTATTCGGGTTACGCCAAGTCTCAATCGCATGGCGTTGGCCGTCAAAAGTGAGCCGGGCATGCGCACCGGGCCCAATTCCGGCGTAGTCGCCATAGCGCCAATAGATTTGGTTGTGACGGGATTCCGACCCAAGCGCGGCATAGTTAGACACCTCATAGGGCAACATGCCTGCATCAGCACAAATCGCCTGTGTGATTTCATACATGTCTGCAGCAAGATCGTCTTCGGGCAAGCCACGCAGTTTTCCGCGGTTGTACCGGTCGCCAAATGCAGTGCCCTGTTCAACAGTGAGTTGATAGAGCGATAGGTGATCAATGGCCATCGAAAGTGCTTCACGCAGTTCAGATTGCCAGCTCTCAATGGTTTGATCTTGTCGGGCATAAATCAGATCAAAGCTCACGCGATCAAAGGTTTTTCTCGCGATATCAAAGGCCTGACGTGCTTCGTCTACGGTGTGTATGCGTCCAAGCCGCTGCAGATCGCGATCATTGAGCGCCTGAATACCCATGGAAATACGGTTGACGCCACCATCGCGATACCCGGCAAATCGACCGGCCTCAACGGACCCGGGATTCGCCTCTAGGGTGATTTCCATGTCGTTGGCGGTTGGCCATAGCTTGCGCACCCGCTCCAGAATCGCGGCCACAACGTCGGGGTCCATCAAACTGGGGGTGCCACCGCCAAAAAACACAGTGTTCAGAATTCGACCGGAGGTTTCTGCGGCAACACGGTCCAATTCGTTCAAATAGGCTCTAAGCCATCTTGATTGATCGATTTCACGGCTCACATGGCTGTTGAAATCGCAGTAGGGGCATTTGGCCTGACAAAATGGCCAATGTATATACAGGCCAAAGCCCCCGTTTTGCCAATCTTCAGCCAAAACAACCCGCCACAAAGGCTTTCACCGCGCGACCGCGATGGCTGATTTTGTTCTTTTCCCAGCGGTCCATTTCCGCAAAGGTGACGTCGTGCCCCTCGGGCACAAACATCGGGTCATATCCAAAGCCGTCTTTGCCACGCATTGGCCAAACCAAATGGCCGGGCGCGACACCCTCAAAGACCTCGTCATGTCCATCGGGCCACGCCAATACCAAAGTAGACCGAAACTGTGCCAAACGCGGATGCGGTGCATCGATCGCTTCAAGCTCGTTATGTGCGCGTGTCATCGCCATCACAAAATCGCGGCCATTGCCGGTTTCTGCCCAATCCGCGGTATACACCCCCGGGGCGCCGTTTAGTGCGTCGATGGTGATGCCGCTGTCATCCGATAGGGCAGGGAGCCCAGTCGCCTTCGCAGCTGCATGCGCCTTGATCCGTGCATTGCCGACAAAGGTGTCCTCGGTTTCTTCCGGCTCTGGCAGGTCCAGCTCTGCGGCGCCAATGACGGACACACCAAAGGGCTCAAGCAGATGGATCATCTCCTCAAGCTTGCCTTTGTTGTGTGTCGCCATCAGCAGCTTTTTGTCGGAAAATTTCCGGGTCATGCCACCGCTGCCTGCTGTGCGGCAACCAATTCAGCCACGCCCTTTTCGGCCAGATCCAAAAGCTGATTCATTTGATCACGCGAATAGGTGGAGCCCTCAGCGCTCATCTGCGTTTCGATCATCTGACCATTCGCCAGCATGATAAAGTTGCCATCAACACCGGCTTCGCTGTCCTCTGGGTAGTCCAGATCTAGCACCGGCTGACCGGCGTAAATGCCACAAGACACTGCAGCCACGGGAGAAATAAGCGGATCAGTGATCACATCACCGGCTTTCATCAACTTGTTCACTGCCAGACGCAGCGCCACCCAACCGCCGGTGATTGACGCACAACGTGTGCCGCCATCAGCCTGAATAACATCACAATCCACAGTGATCTGACGTTCACCCAAAGCAACACGATCCACGCCGGCGCGCAGTGAGCGGCCAATCAAGCGTTGGATTTCCACGGTACGACCGCCCTGTTTGCCAGAGGTGGCCTCGCGGCGCATGCGTGAGGATGTCGAGCGTGGCAGCATGCCATATTCTGCCGTGACCCAACCCAAGCCGGAGCCTTTGATAAAGGGTGGAACCCGCGCTTCCAGCGAGGCGGTACACAACACGTGGGTGTCGCCCATTTTGATCAAACAAGAGCCTTCGGCATGTTTGGTCACATTGGTTTCGATGGACACTTCACGCATTTCATTAAGCTGACGACCTGAGGGGCGCATGGAAATCTTCCTTTGTTGGTTTGCAGAGGGCATAAACGCGCAGTGCGGTGTGGCGCAACCCCGATTGACCTTTGGCTTTAAGGCTATTTTATTGAAACAACAAAGGCACGGGCGAATGACAGACAGTAGCAAAATTCTCAACGAGATGAATGATCGCTCCCGCGAGGTGTTTCGCCGCGTGGTCGAGGGGTATTTGGAAACCGGCGATCCGGTGGGTTCACGTACACTGACCCGCTCCCTGTCAGAGAAAGTGAGCGCCGCGACAATTCGAAATGTGATGCAGGATCTGGAGTACCTCGGCCTGCTGGACAGCCCGCATATCTCTGCCGGGCGAATCCCAACTCAGCAAGGTCTGCGGATGTTTGTGGACGGTCTTTTGGAGGTGGGAGACCTCGATCAGGGCGACCGCCAAAAAATCGACGCGACCATGGGTGACCAAGCAGATGGCGATGTGGGTAACATGCTGGATCGGGTCTCAACCGCGCTCTCAGGCGTCACACAAGGGGCCTCGCTGGTTCTTGCACCCAAACACGAAGCCCCAATTAAGCACATCGAATTTGTTTCTCTGGGCCATGACCGCGCTTTGGTGGTGCTAGTCTTTGCAGATGGCCACGTGGAAAACCGGTTGTTCACACCGCCCGCTGGTCAAACCCCAAGCTCCATGCGCGAGGCTGCGAATTTCCTCAACGCTGTCGCTGAGGGCCGCACGCTCAGCGAGTTGGGGTCAGCCGTGAAAGAAGAAATCGCCAAACGCCGTCAGGAGATCGATTCACTCGCCGCGGATCTTGTGGAAAATGGTTTGGTGCTGTGGGCTGATGAGGGCGAGCAACAAGAGCGGCTGATCGTGCGAGGACGTGCGAATCTTTTGGGCACGGATGAGGAAGAACAGGATTTGGAACGGATCAGATCCCTGTTTGATGACCTAGAACGTAAACGAGATATTGCTGATTTCCTGGAACTTGCCGAAGAAGGCGACGGTGTGCGCATTTTTATTGGCTCTGAGAACAAACTTTTTTCACTTTCGGGTTCCTCTTTGGTGGTGTCTCCCTATATGAACGCTGATCGTAAGATCGTGGGTGCTGTCGGGGTCATCGGACCCAAGCGCCTGAACTATGGACGCATCGTGCCGATTGTGGATTACACGGCACAATTGGTCGGTAAATTGATAACCGACCGCGGTTAGAGGTGAGAAATGGCTGAGCCGAAAGAAAACGAGTTTCTGGACGACATCGCAGATGCCGAGGCCGAAGAATTTGCTCAAAGCTTGGATGAGCTTGACGATGAGGCGATTGAGATTGACGAGCTGCGTGCCGAACGCGACGCGTTAAAAGATCGCTGGATGCGCGCACTGGCGGATGCTGAGAATTCTCGCAAACGCGGCGACAAGGCCCGTCGCGAAGCAGAGCAATATGGCGGCTCCAAACTGGCCCGTGACATGTTGCCGGTGTTTGACAACATGAAACGTGCGGTCGAAACCATCACAGAAGAGCAGAAAGAAGCCTCTGCTGCGCTGATCGAAGGCATTGAGCTCACCATGCGTGAGCTGCTGAAAACCTTCTCCAAACACGGCATCGAAGTGATCTCCCCTGAAGTGGGTGATAAGTTTGACCCCAACGTACACGAGGCCATGTTCGAAGCGCCTGTGCCCGGCACAAAGTCCGGTGAAATCATCCAGGTTTCTGCCCAAGGCTTCATGCTGCACGACCGCCTTCTGCGCCCTGCGCAAGTCGGCGTGAGTTCCAACCCGGGCTAAACAGCTGCACATATCCTTGCTACAAAGCTCCCGATGTTTCGGGAGCTTTTCTTTTGCGTGTTTTTCTAACCACTCTGTTCGCCACCTTTTTTGTGGCGCATTTTGCCACCGCTGAAACCTATCCGGTGCGCGCTGATCGTTACCTTAATGATTACGCCGACGTGCTGTCCCCCGACGAAGAGGCGCAGGTGCGCGCCAAGCTGGTAGAGCTGATGCAGGAGCGGGACATCGAATTCACCGTTCTCACTATCCCCACGATGTTTGACTACGGCCACACCGGCCAGATCGAACCTTACGCCACCAATCTGTTCAACAGTTGGGGCATCGGCGACGCGCAACGCAACGATGGCCTCCTTATGCTGATTTCCCAGTTTGATCGTGTCATGCGCATCGAAGTTGGCTCCGGCTACGGGCTTACGCTCAACACGCCGATGAAAAACATCATCGACACGGCGATCACGCCGCGATTCAAAAAAGGTGACTTCTTTAATGGTATCGACGTGGGTGTGTCTCAGGTCATTTATGAAGTCACCGGCACCTGGCCGGGCGAGTTTCAGGCCTCGGAAAGTGAAAAGCTTTTTAATGCGTCTCGCAGATGGGTCGATCGGTTAGGTGCGTGGTTTTACGCCCTATTAGCGCCAGTTCTTGGCGTCTTTGCGGTGATCTTCAAAAAGTGGCAGCGCAACCGCCCGCGCCGTTGCCCTGTGGATGGATCCAAGATGGAGCGCATCGACGAAACTTGGGATGATCAGCACCTTCAAAAAGGCCAAATCTCTGAGGAAAAGCTCAAAAGTGTCGACTACGACGTGTGGAAATGTATGCGGTGTGATCACATGACAATCGAAGCCTACAAAGGCTGGTTTTCACGCTACAGTGCCTGTCGGTCTTGCGGGTTCAAAACCGTAGAATCTGACACCACCATTCTGCAAAGTGCCACAACATCTTCCACCGGTTTGAAACGCATTGATTACCGATGTCTGCATTGTAACGACCAATGGAGCCTGCGCAAAACCATCACACGTGTGTCCAACAGTTCCTCCTCCTCCTCGTCCAGTTCGTCTGGCGGCGGCAGTTCATCAGGAGGAGGAGCCTCAGGAAGCTGGTGAGATCACTCGCCCGCCAAATCCTTTAACTCATAAATCAAGTTCAAGGCCTCACGTGGGCTGAGTGTGTCCGGATGCACATCCAACAGCTTCTCTTGCAACGGTGACGGACCACTTGGAGCCGCAGCAACCGGGGCTGGCGCGGCGGCAAACAGCGGCAGGTCATCAATCAACGCCTTCTGCGTTTTGCCCTCACGTTCACCTTTTTCCAGCGCGTCCAAGACAACCCGTGCGCGGTTCACCACAGCCACCGGCAGACCGGCCAATTGTGCGACCTGCACGCCGTAGCTGCGATCCGCAGCCCCTTGTGTGACCTCATGTAGGAAGATGACTTCGCCTTCCCACTCACGCACCGTCACCGTCGCATTGTCCACGCCACTCATCTGGCCAGCAAGCTGGGTCATCTCGTGATAATGTGTGGCAAACAGCGCACGCGACTTGTTCACATCATGCAGATGTTCCAGCGTTGCCCAGGCAATCGACAGGCCGTCATAGGTTGCTGTGCCGCGTCCGATCTCGTCCAATATCACCAAGGCACGGTCGTCTGCCTGATTGAGGATCGCTGCTGTTTCCACCATCTCAACCATAAAGGTTGATCGCCCGCGCGCCAGATCGTCACTTGCGCCCACACGTGAAAACAGCTGGCTGACCAACCCAATCGTTGCATTGTCCGCGGGCACAAAGCTGCCCATCTGCGCCAACAGTGCAATCAAGGCGTTCTGCCGCAAGAAGGTCGATTTACCGGCCATGTTTGGACCGGTCAGCAACCAGATGCTCGCCGCATCCCCACCTGAAAGATCACAATCATTGGCCACAAAGGGATCGCCGGTTTTGCGCAACGCGGCTTCAACAACCGGATGCCGCCCGCCCTCAATGGCAAAATCACGGCTGTCGTTCACAACCGGACAGGTCCATTTTTCATTTGCGGCCAGCTCCGCCAGTGCGGTTGCGAGGTCAAACTCTGCAAGCGCTTTGGACGCAG
The DNA here is from genome assembly GCF_040370365.1 of Shimia sp. NS0008-38b. Lineage (NCBI taxonomy): Bacteria > Pseudomonadati > Pseudomonadota > Alphaproteobacteria > Rhodobacterales > Roseobacteraceae > Shimia > Shimia sp. NS0008-38b. The sequence goes on from NZ_BAABWQ010000002.1 coordinate 993,851, forward strand.
TGGCGACCTCAGCAGAGCGGTCCAAAATAGCGCCTTTTAAGCCGTCATAGAGCCGCTTTTCAATCTCAAGTGCCCGGTTACCAGCATTGAGGATTTTGGTTTCCATCTCGCTCAGCTCAACCGTGGTGAAACGCACTTGGTTGGCTGTGGTTTGTCGGTGAATAAACGTCTCAGACAAGGGGGCCGACATCATCACATCAGCATGTTTGGCCGTGGTTTCGATGAAGTACCCAAGCACATTGTTGTGTTTGATTTTTAGCGACGTGATGCTCGTGGTCTCAGCATACTGCGCCTGCATTCCGGCAATGACACCACGTCCTTCGTCGCGCAACTCACGGCTTTCATCGAGCTCTTCATCATAGCCCGGTGCGATAAATCCACCATCTCGCGCCAACAAGGGCGGCTCCGCAATGAGCGCCTCTTCCAGCAGATCGAGCAACGTATCATGGCCCTCAAGCGCCATCCGCGACTCGCTCAAATCTTTGGGGAGTTCGCCAGCATACGCGCGTGCTGCCAATTCGCCAGCCTGTCCAAGCCCATTGCGCACCGCTGCCAAGTCTCTGGGCCCGCCGCGATCCAAGGACAGGCGCGATAGCGCCCTATCCAGATCGGGCACCCGGCGCAGAGCTTCTCTCAAATCCGCCGCTTCATTGCGCTGCGTTGCCATATAGCTCACAGACTCTTGGCGCCCAAGAATGGTTGGCAGTCGCATGGAGGGCGACGACAATCGTTGTTCCAAAAGGCGCGCGCCGCCGGCGGTTACCGTGCGATCAATTGTTGCCAACAATGACCCGGCGCGCCCACCGGAGAGGCTTGCCGTCAGCTCAAGATTGCGCCGTGTGGCCGCATCGATCTGCATCACCCCCTGTGTTGCTTCGCGCACTGGGGGTTGCAACAGCGGTAACTTGCCCTTTTGGGTCAGCTCCAGGTAATCCACGATCGCGCCAAGCGCACCAATCTCGGGACGAGAAAATGTGCCAAAAGCTTCCAAGGACGATGCCTTAAAGAGCGTAGACACACGTTTTTCTGCCGAAACAGAGTCGAAACTTCCACGCGACACAGAGGTGATCGGCACCCCCATGTCTTCTACAACTTGTGACATGTCCGCCTCGGACCCTTCAGCCACCAACAACTCACTTGGGGCCAAACGTGCCAGCTCAGGACCCAGTCGAATAGGGCTCATCGGCATCACAAACAATGCGCCCGTCGAGATATCCGCCCAGGCCAGCGCGGCCTCGTCGCGCACCAGAACATAGGCCGCCAGAAAGTTGTGACGCCGCGCATCTAAGAGGCTGTCTTCTGTCAATGTCCCCGGCGTCACCAGCCGCACAACATCGCGTTTCACCACGGCTTTATATCCGCGCTTTTTGGCCTCCGCAGGGCTTTCAAGCTGCTCGCATACCGCGACACGAAACCCCTTGCGAATGAGTGTTAGGAAATATCCTTCAGCCGCGTGATGTGGCACGCCACACATGGGAATATCTTCGCCGTCATGTTTGCCCCGTTTGGTGAGCGCGATATCAAGTGCCTCTGCCGCCGCCACCGCGTCGTCAAAAAACATCTCGTAGAAATCGCCCATACGGTAGAACAACAACGCGTCTGGATATTGCGCTTTGATCTCCAGAAATTGCGCCATCATCGGCGTGACGCCCGGCTTTCCGCCTTTCACTGCTCAGACCCCCCAAGGTTTGGTCCTCCTCAGATAGCAAACCCCAACCCCTATCGGAAAGCGCAAAACGTGGTTTACAGTTGCCTGAAAGGCCATTTGGTATTTATTTTGACCATCTGATCAAATAAGAACGATCATCTTCAGGAAAAGCGACGCATCTCATGGCAATTTACAACCTCGGCAGCATAAACGCGGATTACTTCTATCAAGTGCCGCACCTTCCCGGACCCGGGGAGACACTGGCGGCCACTGATGTGACACGCGGTTTGGGTGGCAAAGGTGCGAACATGAGCGTCGCCGCAGCGCGAGCGGGCGCTCATGCGGTGCATGTGGGCGCAGTTGGTGCGGACGGGGCTTGGGCGATACAACGGCTGATGGAATTTGGGGTCGATACGCGCCATGTCGCCACTCTGGCCGACACGCCGATGGGGCAAGCGGTGATCACTGTCGACGCAGCTGGTGAAAACAGCATCGTTTTGTTGAACGGGGCCAATCACCAGATCCCACAAAATATCATCTCTGCCGCTTTGTCCGAGGCCTCCCCTGGTGACACGCTCTTGATGCAAAATGAGACCCTAAATCAGGTGGAATCCGCAAATATTGCCAAAAAACTGGGCCTCTATGTGGCTTATGCCGCGGCACCGTTTGAGGCGGAAGCCGCCAAAAAAGTTCTGCCATTTCTGGACTTTTTGATCCTCAATGAGATCGAGGCCGCCCAACTTGAAGAGGCCACCAAGACCAAACCCGAGGCGCTGGGCGTCACCGACGTGATAATCACCTTGGGCGCTGATGGCGCACGCTGGCTTCACAATGGCTCTGCGCGTGATTTCCCGGCGATGCCAGTCACACCGGTCGACACCACTGGAGCGGGAGATACGTTCACCGGATATGTGCTTGCCGCCCGAGATCGCAGTCTGCCCATGCAACAATGTATTGCACTTGCCATGCGCGCTGGTGCTTTGATGGTGACCCGGCAAGGCACAGCTGACGTCATTCCTGATCTCAAAGACGTGGACGAAGCCCGCTTCTAGAACCCGGTCTCACTGTGCCGCAAATATCTATGAACAGGCAGCACCCGCCGCGACAGAGGCCACGCCACAAAGGCGCGCCTTTGTCGTCAGTCGTCAATCAGTGCCCAACAAACGGCGCGTCTGATCCCCAAAGTGCCTTCACCCGAGCATCGCGCCCACAGGCCATGCGATATCGTTTATAGGCCTCGCTTTGTTTCTTAGGCCCAAATCGGGTCAGGACGATCTTTTTGCCTTTGTAGTAATCCTGATGATAGGCCTCAGCCTCATAGAATTTTCCGGCTTTCAAGATCGGCGTCACGATGGTCTGACCAAGCTGAGCTTGCGCCTTTGCTTTGGCCGCATCTGCTTGCGCACGCTCTGACTTGCCTGTCACAAAAATCGCCGTGCGATAGCTGTCACCCCGGTCACAAAACTGACCACCAGCATCGGTCGGGTCCACCGAGCGAAAAAACAAATCCAACAATGTGTCCCGGCTGACTTTGTCTGGATCAAATGTAATTTCTACCACTTCGTAGTGACCCGTGCCGCCTTTGGTCACATCTTTATATGTCGGAGATTTGGTTGTGCCGCCAGCATAGCCCGACACAACTTCAATCACGCCGGGCACACTTTCAAAATCACTTTCGACACACCAGAAGCACCCGCCGGCAACCACCAATGTATCCCGTCCCGCGGCGTCAGCGCGTTGGACGTTCATCAGCCCTCCCAACAAGATCACCGCAAACAGTCCCAAGGCTTTCAGATTCTGCAACTTTGACATCAGATCACTCCTTCAGCTTTGATCTTGCGCATCAGAGTGCTCAGGCTCAATCCCGTGAAACCGGATGTCACGTCATGGTGACTTCCAGTGATACATGTCACTGATGGTCGCGCGCGCGAAAAACCGGCTTCACACGCCGGAACACGGTCGCCACCGTCAGCCGCTGATCGGAACATAAGGTGCGGGACTGCGCGTATAAAATATCCAACTGCGCTTTGCGCGGGATGCAGCATCGCTCATAGACGGCTTCGGTGTCCTCCGCAGTCTTACATTCTGATAACAGCCGCTCTTCCGTGCGATGGTAGATCAACGTCGCCAGCCCTGTCACACCGGGACGGTCCTTTAAGACTTCGCGATACACATCTGGAAAGCGTTCTACATAGCGGCGCAAAGGCGGCCGGGGACCCACAAAGCTGATGTCCCCTTTCAGAATGTTGAGCAATTGAGGCAACTCATCCAGCCGGTAACGACGCAAAAACCGCCCGGTTTTGGTGATACGATCAGTCTTGTCGCCGCCTGACACGCCGCTATCGACCTCCACATTGGTCATCGTGCGAAACTTCAACAGGGCAAAGCCGATCTCCGGCGTCTTCATCCGCTCAGACACGTAGAGCACAGGTCGCCCTTCCCGGATCAAAATCAGTAAGGCAATGCCAATCAAAAGCGGCCACAAGACAACCAGCAACAACAGCACCCATCCCAGGTCCATAAGGCGTCGTCCAAATGTTGTGCCCGGTCCGATCATGTCACCATGTCTCTTAGCTTGTGCCATTCGGCAATCATATTTGCGGGCTCCATCACCAACTGCCGTTTGGTCAATCGGCGGAGCAGGTCCACATTGATCGAAACTTCTTGCACAGCCGTAAACGGCGCAGGTTGCCACACAAAAGGATACCCTGCTGCGTCCAATAAGGCATGCATCGATACCGGGTTTGCCGCTGCCACATTCAAAATTTCCGGTGGGCTCTCCTGCGCAAGAACGGCCTTCACCGCGCGCCAGATCAGACTCGGCGTCGCGTAGCTCCGCACAGGGCTCACGCCGACATCAAAGGCATCCAACGTGATAGGATTGGTGGTTTTCATAGCGTCAAACAAGCTGTCAGCCCCAACAACATTTGCAAGCCGCAGCACATAAGATTGTGGCGTGGTTTCCGCCCTGTTTGGCGTGGATATCAGGCTCTGTTCCATCTCAATCTTGGCCACACCATAGGCATTGACGGGGGTCAGCACCGCCGTTTCACAACAGGATTTTCCCGGTCCGTAGACCGCGCTGCTGGAACAATGCAGCACACGCTTTGCGCCGCAGATGCGTGCAATCTCTACCGCGCGCTGCGCCAGTTGCAGGTTGTCGCTTAGATCTCCGCGTCCCGGCACCACACCCCAAAGTGCCAAAACGGCGTCTGCATTTGGAATGTCTGACGCCGCAGTGCTCTCAGAGATCACAACATCGACCCCCGCGCCTGTGCGCCGCGCCGCCCAAATCGGTGCCCAGCCGGACAAAAGGTCAGGGTTCAATTGAAGGCATGCCCGCATCAGGCGACCCAATTTACCGGTCGAGCCCAGCACAAGCAGTGGCCTGGGTTTCTGGGATGGATTGGCAGCGTGAAAATCGTCAGAAGTCAAAGTCATGTGTTCCAATTACTTGGGAATATCATCTAGCGCCACCGAATTGAGGGCTGTCAACTGCGCAGGAACGGGCTGCGCCAGATTGCGCTTGGACTCACCAGTCAGCGGCGCTAGCGTCACCACGATAATTTGAGCGGAGCAGGCACATGACAGACCACGTCACCACACACCAAGCGGCAGAAGATGCGCGCAACGAAGAGATCCAAATCTGGTTGAATGGCAAAGTTGTGCCCAAGGCGGAAGCCGTCGTGTCTGTCTATGACAGCGGCTTTATGTTGGGCGACGGTGTCTGGGAAGGCTTGCGGCTTTATGATGGCCACTGGGCTTTCCTTGATGAGCATATGGACCGGCTGTTTGAAGCTGCCAAAGCAATTGATCTTGATCTCGGTATGGACAAAGCCGCCGTGGTGCAAGCGCTCGAGGACACCCGCATCGCCAATCACATGACGACGGATGCACATGCGCGTTTGATGGTGACACGCGGTGTGAAAACCCGCCCGTTTCAGCATCCCGGCCTGAGCCAACAGGGCCCAACCATGACCATCATTATGGAACACTCCAAACCTTCGATCCCGCGCCCAATCCGGCTCGCGACCGTGCCGCATGTGCGGGGCTTGCCAATGACACAAGACCCCAAACTGAATTCGCATTCCAAACTCAACTGTATCCTCGCGTGCATTGCCGCTGAGAAAGCTGGGGCTGACGAGGCGCTGATGCTGGATGTGCATGGGTTTGTGAACACCACCAACGCCTGTAACTTTTTCATTGTACGCAAAGGCGCGGTTTGGACGTCCACCGGGGATTACTGCATGAACGGCATCACCCGCCAAAAAGTGATCGATGTTTGCCGGGCAGATGGCATCCCGGTGTATGAACGCAACTATTCTCTGGTCGACACCTACGGGGCGGACGAAGCCTTTCTGACTGGAACCTTTGGCGCGCAAACTCCCATTGGCGAAATTGACGGACGTCAGATCGGCAGCGGCGACATGGGTGAGATGACCAAACACATTCGCGGCCTGTACAAAGACCTCGTGATTGCCGACGCCAAAGCCAGCTGATCACACAAAAACACACCGTCGCGAAACAGTCGCGATACCGATGCAATACCTACAGGAGAATCTACATGAAAATTGCCATGTGGAGCGGCCCCCGCAATCTTTCCACTGCCATGATGTACGCTTTTGGAAATCGGTCTGATTGCGCTGTGGTGGATGAACCTTTTTACGCCGCTTATCTGGCCATGACCGGCATAGACCACCCGATGCGTTCGGAGATCTTGGCGTCTCAAGACCAAGACCCCAAGATGGTGGCCGCGGGGCTGACCGATGCCAATCCGGATGGAAAAACGCACTATTACCAGAAACATATGACGCAACATATGATTGAGGGTGTGCCACGTGACTGGATGCGCGAGGTGAAGAATGTGTTCCTGTTACGCCACCCAGCGCGGGTGATTGCATCCTATGCCGCCAAACGAGAAAACCCCACCTTGACCGATATTGGGTTTCCACAGCAGGCAGAGTTGATGCAAATGGTCGCTGGCTGGGGCCAGACACCGGTTGTGGTCGACAGCCATGATATTCGCGAAAACCCGCAGGATGTCTTGGAAAAAATGTGTGATGCCATTGGGTTGGACTTTCATGAGGCAATGTTAAATTGGCCCAAGGGTGGTCACAAGGACGACGGTGTCTGGGCCAGACACTGGTACGGGGCCGTCTGGAACTCCACAGGATTTGCCGGCGCCGAGGGCCCTTTGCCGGAGGTACCGGATGCGTTGCAGCCCGTGTTGGAAGCCGCATTGCCGCTCTATGAAGAGATGAAAGCCCGTCGGATTTAGGGGGCATTTGGAGAAAAGGTGTTGCCCGTTTGCGGGCCACACCTTCGGTGATGCGGTGAGCGTCAGCGCGATTGAATAACACAAACTCACCGAGCGGTTTTCCACCCTAACGGACCTCTCAACTTTCAAACGTCTTAAGACGTTGTCGCGGTCCAATTGACCTCTGATTTCGAGAGGCCTTGTAAAGCAATCTACCTAATAGTAGGTAGATTGCATCTTACCAGCTCAACAAGGAGAATCAGCATGAAGGTCTATGACGTCGAAGGTTTCCCAAATCCTGCACGTGTGCGGATTGCACTGGCGGAGAAGGGAGCGACCGATAAGGTCGAGTTCATCCCCGTCGATGTCATGGCAGGTGAACATCGAACCGATGCGTTCAAAGCGAAAAACCCGGATGCTGTTGTGCCCTGCCTTGAGTTAGATGACGGCAGCCACATCTCACAATGCACTGCGATCACCGAGTATATCGATGGCACGTTTGATGGCCCTCTTCTGACCGGCAGGACCCCGCAAGAGCGCGCACGAATCTCGATGATGAATTTGCGTGCTGAATCGGGTCTTTTGAACGCGGTTGGAGACTATTTTCATCACGCAACCCCCGGCCTCGGCCCTGACTTGGAAACCGACCAGTGCGCAGAGTGGGGCAACAAACGAAAGGACGTTGCGACACGCACCATGGCCTATTTGGACAGCGTTCTTGACGAAAACGACTTTCTTGCAGGCGACACGTTCTCGATGGCCGACATCACGGCTTTTGCGGGACTTGCTTTTGCGGACTTTGCGCAAATCGATATCCCGGCCAATCTTACAAATCTATCTGCTTGGCGTGCGAAGGTGTCCGCGCGGCCCTCGGTCTCTGGTTAACCTCACCTTTGAAACCAAAAACGGGGAAGCAAAATGATGACGCTCAAAAGGATATCGCAATGGAACTGAATGCTGATTTTGACGCGCGGGTGTTGGTACATTCCGACGCAATCGACTGGATCACCTCACCGATGCCCGGCGTAGACCGGCGCATGCTCGACCGCATCGGCAACGAGGTGGCCCGTGCGACGACCATTGTGCGATACGCACCTGACAGCCATTTTTCGGCACACACCCATACGGGCGGAGAAGAATTCATCGTGCTCGACGGTGTGTTTCAAGACGAACATGGCGACTTCCCCGAAGGTACCTATGTGCGCAACCCTCCAACCACCAGCCACACGCCCGGTTCAGAACTGGGGTGCACGATCTTCGTGAAACTATGGCAGTTCGACATGGGTGACCGTACCCAATTCCGCAAACAGATGGCAGACGAACTGGGCGCGCCGGTTGACGGCGTTGCCAAAGCTGTGCTGCACAAGGACGACCGCGAAGAGGTGTCTTATTACCATCTAGATCCCGGTGCCGAACTCACGGTCAAAGAACCCGGAGGGATTGAGGTGTTGATGATTGCAGGCTCTATGTCTGAAGGTGGTGATGAGCTGCGCAAAGGCTCATGGTTGCGACTGCCGGAGGGCACACCGCTCAACGCGGTGTCCGGGGCGCAAGGTGCAAAGGTCTGGATGAAAACCGGACATCTACCCTTTGCCAAAGCGCCTGCGGCCTAGGTCGTGACATCGTCACACAAACCTCTGGCCGTTGTGGCGCATGTCAGTCTGAGCGGTAGCATCGACACAGCAAGGTCACGCGAATTTCAAAGCATTGGTCCGTAAACATGATGACATCCGCGGACATTGCCGCAACGCATTGGCAGATCACACAGCAGCCGAAATCAATCGGGTCGCATGAGATGGAATTGCGCCCCGCAAGCGAAAGGTTTTGATGTTGCAGGACGATCTAACAACCGATGTGGCAATCATCGGTGGCGGACTTGCGGGTCTGACGCTTGCGCGGCATCTTTTGCATGCGGGTGTCGACTTTCAGCTGCTGGAGGCACGGGACCGCTTCGGCGGGCGCATCAAGACCGGGCATGTCGGCGCGGGGTACTATGATCTTGGCCCCGCATGGTTCTGGCCCGGTCAGCCCCGGATGGCGGCACTGACGCTTGATTTGGGCCTATCGATTTTTGAGCAATATTCCGAGGGTGCGTTGTGCGTTGAAGATGAGCACGGCCGTGTCGCACGTGGAGGTGGTTTTGCTTCCATGCAAGGTTCGCTGCGTGTCGCGGGAGGTCTTGGCGGTTTGATTGCGTCGCTTGCCGATACGCTGCCCCGCGAGAGGCTGCATTTGCAGACCGCCGCAACGCGCATCACAAAAAATACTGTTGTCGTGCACACCCTCGAAGGTCTGAGGACGATCAAAGCACAGCGGATTGCCATCGCGCTGCCTCCACGGCTTGCGCAAGACACCATTGAGTTTGAGCCGACGCTGGACGCCCAGACCCGCCAGATCATGCAGAATGTGCCAACCTGGATGGCAGGTCAGGCAAAAATTGTCGCTGTCTATGATAATCCGTTTTGGCGTGCGGCGGGCTTGTCCGGTGATGTGATGAGCCGACGTGGCCCGATGGTCGAAATCCACGATGCGTCGCCAGCTGAGGGTGAACCGTTTGCGCTTTTTGGGTTTGTTGGTGTGCCCGCCGAAACGCGCCAGGATCAGGCGATGTTGAAAAGGGCATCGGTTGAACAGCTTGTGAATCTCTTTGGGCCAAATGCCGGCAATCCCCGCGCAGTGTTTCTGAAAGACTGGGCCTTTGATGCACACACTGCTACCAAAATTGACCATATCCCGGTCTACGCGCATCCCAGCTATGGGATGCCTCCCGCGCTTAAGGCGCTTGAAAACCATGGCATCTTCTTTGCCGGTACGGAGGTTGCCCCAAGCTTTGGCGGATATCTTGAAGGTGCGTTGGAAGCCGCTGGCATTGTCGCGCGTGGCCTAACCGGACAGAATGTACTAACGGTTGGAGCGACCTATTCGTAGTGAGACAAGAATGTGATGGACCGGAAAACACAGCTTTTAGACAGCGCCGAAGATCTGGTGCGGCGACGCGGGTTTGACGGCATGAGCTTTGCCGACATGGCGCTGGCCAATGATATCAAGACCGCTTCGATCCACTATCACTTTCCTGGCAAAGCCGCCTTGGGTGTCGCGTTGATGAAGCGGTATGCAAAGACGCTTGGCGACGAATTGAACAAGATGGATGCAAACGGATTGACCGCCCGTGCGAAGCTGGAGGCTGTGGTGGCACGATATCGCGCTGCCCTGAATGGCGGAGAGTCAATGTGCCTTTGCGTGGCAATGTCGGTCAGCCGCGACAACCTTGCAGAGCCCATCATAGTCGAGATGCGCGCATTTCGTGGCATGATGCTGGATTGGCTGGAAGGACTTTATAAGCAGGCGTGCGATGACAAAACTCTTGCGACAACCGCAGCGCCTTCCGCACAAGCCGCCGCCACCCTAGCAATGCTGGAAGGGGCACAAATGATCGCGCATACCGAAAACGATGCGAGCCGGTTTGACGCGGCGACGTCCATGTTGCTGTCTGCGCCCCAATGACCGGCCCACTGCCGGTATTAGGGCCTCTCAGCAAGATCGCCAGAGAGCCCGCCGCAGCATTTTGACCTTTAAAAAGCCGCAGCTTAGGTGAGCAGTTGGCCCAATTTCATCGCGGTGCCCATGTCGCCGGACACTTTTAGTTTGCCCAACATCAGCGCCGTGGTGGGTTTGAGATCACCAGCCAGCAGTTTCACAAGATTGTCCTCGGAAATTGATACAGTACAGTCTGTGTCCCGGTCGTCTTGTGATGCGGTGCCATCTGCGAGCACAACCACACCAGCGTCCCCACAATCAAATTTCAATGTACCGTCAAACGTACGGTCTTTGAGGTTTTCGGCCATTTGGGCTGTAATATCTGCCAGCATGAGGGTGTTGTCCTATAAACAGTTGATACCAAAGATGGATCGCAGAGTCTGCGTTGACGCAAGGGTTACGTGGCGACCCTTACCGGAACGTTAATTTCCGCTCAGGTGACGTTGTTTGTCGCTGAGAGTTTGGAAGTGACGGCTTTCTTAGGCGTCCTTGGAGGTTTGATGCGCCAGAGGTTCGTCCCATTCACTGTCAGAAATTTTCAGCTCTGGCGTGTCTGCTTCGTAATTGGGCGTCATGATCTGCACACCGTTTTCGTTGAACACATCGGTGATGTTCTTGTGCAATTCGCTGAGCAACAGAGGCAAATACGATCCACGCGTCGTGAACGCATTGATCTGATAATTGGTCGCAAAATCCAAGAGACCTGTGACAAGCACAAATGGCGCAGGCGTATTTTTGAGACCTTTGGTGCGCCGCGCGGCCTCCACCAACATGGCCTCTACCTTCTTGCGCGGCTCCTCATAACCGATGCCCACGGTGGTGTGTAAAAGCAGACCTTTTCCGTCGATCTTGCTGGAATAGTTGATCACTTCAGAATTCAAAAGCGTCGCATTGGGGATCGAGATCAACTCATTTTTGACCGACTTAAGGTATGTTTCCATCAGCCGAATTTGCATCACGTCTCCATAGTAGTCGCCAACGCGGATGCGATCTCCGATGTTCATTGAGCGTTTGTAGAGCACAAACAGACCGGCAAGCACGTTGGAAATCACCGAATTTGATCCCAAAGACACCATGACACCAACCAGGATGGTCAGCCCCTGAAACGCAGCGGAATCTGAACCCGGAATGTAGGGGAAACAGATCACCGCAGCGGTCAAAATCAACCCGCCCCGGATCAGATTATAAGTAGGCCAAATCCAGTGTTTTTCAAAGGATTTGAGTTCCACCACCCCCTGATCGACGCTTTCGAAAAACAAATAGACACCTTTGATCATCCAGCGAGTCACAGCGGCAATGATGGCAATGGTGATGAAGTTGGGCAAATAGCCCACAAACCCATGCAGCAGCCCCAAGATTGGATCGGTCACATAGCGGATCAACAATTCTGCGACCGGCCGGGTGTTGGGAAAGGAGTGCAAAACAAACGACAGGTAATAGTAAAACCCCGTGAACAGAGTCACATCAACCAACAGCCGTATTAAGAACTTGGCAATGTTTGACACCGCCTGACTTTGGACAATGTCGCCTGTGGCCTGCTGAAGCCCCCGCGTTTGATGCTCCACGATTCCGGCGATGAAACGCGGCACACGTTTTCTGAGCCAGAACAAGACGATGCAATAGATTCCAAACACACCGCTCCACATCAGTGCGGTGATTGTGCTGTGAGAGAAAGCCTCGTCTGTGCGGTTGGCGCGATAGGAAACAATGGCCTCTTTGATAGAGTCGGCGTGCAACGCCGCAAGCACATCAACGTCCATTTGCTCGTAGTCTGCATCGGCCTGCGTGGTGACGGACACCATTGTGTTGTCAGCAAAAATCGATAGCCCCAATTCGCTCCGTTCAACGCGCATTTCCACACTGACAGCTTCGCTGCTACTGGCCACCTCTGTGATGCGTTTGGTGACAAGCGCGGCACGTTCTTCTGCGGGCAAAGCGGTGGAACCACGCACAGCAAACAGCGGCTCGCCATCAACCTCAACGGTTTGAATAAACGTCGCATCATCCATAGTTGGAGGACCGTCTGCTGGGGCAGGTTCCTCTTGAGAGAGTGCGGCGAAGGCGCTCAGCAACACGAATGCTGTGGCCACCAGAACCTTGGTGATCGTCCCCATTCCGACAGCCCTCCCCGGCATTTTTGGAAGTCGAGTGCTTTGTAGTGTTTTCAAAAACCTAGACGGGGAGAGTGCGCTTCTCAAAGCCTTTTCTCGTAAAGCGGGCCAATGTCCAAACAGCAGGCACAAAAAAGGCCCCGCTCAAGTCTGAAGCGAGGCCTATAAAATGTGATGTCTGCTTGCTTACCCGCCGGTGCGCTTGTTGCGCATCGCGATCAATTTCAGACGCAGCGCTTGCAACTGGATGAAGCCCGCCGCGTCTTTCTGATCATAGGCACCTGCATCATCTTCAAAGGTCACATGTTCCTCTGAATAAAGCGAGTGATCTGACCAGCGACCCACGGTTTGCGCGGAGCCTTTGTAGAGCTTCAACCGCACGGTTCCGGTCACGTGCTCTTGGCTTGCGTCAATCGCGGCCTGCAGCATTTCACGCTCTGGCGAGTACCAGAAACCGTTGTAGATCAGCTCTGCATACTTCGGCATCAGCTCATCTTTCAGGTGCATCGCGCCGCGATCCATGGTGATCGACTCGATTCCACGGTGCGCCTCAAGCAGCAACGTGCCGCCCGGCGTTTCATAGATGCCGCGGGATTTCATGCCCACAAAGCGGCCCTCAACAAGGTCCAAACGTCCAACGCCGTGTTTGCCGCCATATTCATTCAGCTTGGTCAGGATTGTGGCTGGGCTCATCTCCTCGCCATTGATGCTGACCGCGTCGCCCTTCTCAAAACCGATCTCGATGAATTCCGGCTCGTTTGGCGCGTCCTCAGGGTGCACGGTGCGCTGGTACACGTAATCTGGCGCGGCCACGGCTGGATCTTCGAGCACTTTGCCCTCAGAAGACGTGTGCAACAGGTTCGCATCCACGGAGAATGGTGCCTCGCCACGTTTGTCTTTGGCCACAGGGATTTGATGCTGTTCTGCGAATTCCAACAGCTTGGTGCGCGAAGACAGGTCCCACTCACGCCAAGGTGCTATCACCTTGATGTCCGGGTTGAGCGCATAGGCTGCCAGCTCAAAGCGCACCTGATCGTTGCCTTTGCCGGTTGCGCCATGCGCCACCGCATCCGCACCAGTCGCTTCAGCGATCTCAACCAACCGTTTGGAGATCAGCGGGCGCGCAATAGATGTGCCCAGCAGATACAGGCCCTCATAGACCGCATTGGCGCGGAACATTGGGAAAACAAAGTCGCGCACAAACTCTTCTCGCACATCTTCGATGTAGATGTTTTCGGGTGCAATACCCAAGAGTTCCGCCTTCTGACGCGCAGGTTCAAGCTCTTCGCCCTGACCCAGATCCGCGGTAAAGGTCACCACCTCACAGCCATATTCGGTTTGCAGCCACTTCAGGATGATCGAGGTATCCAGGCCACCGGAATAGGCCAGCACAACTTTCTTCGGAGCCGACATGTAACTTCCCTTCGTCCATATATCGCACGCGCGATAACGGGTTTTGGCCCTGTGGGCAAGGAGACCGGGTTGTCAGACTTGCATTTGTCGAGAAATCTGGATCAGATAAGCGCGAAAACTTTGATTTCAGCTAAACTTTGGGATGTTTTATGCAGGGCTTCACTCTTCTACGGCAATCTTTACGATTGATATTTGGCAATTTACATCAATCTCTGCGGCTGTCTTCGCCTTTGCTCGCGGTGCTCATAGTGGCGCTGATTTTGTATGGACCCGACTACTTCCTTATGGACTTTGATCCCGGAAATCCAAATTCGCCTCCGGCGTCTTCATTGATTTTCCAACTGCTGACCATGATTGCCACGTTGTGGGTTGCAGTTGCGTGGCATCGGTTTGTCTTGCTCGAAGAGTATCCCAATGGTGTGGTGCCGACATTCTATGGCGGGCGCATACTGGCGTACTTTGGCTATGGCGTGTTGCTTGGTCTTGTGGTCGGCCTCGCAACTGTTTTCGTAGCGATCCTTGTTGGCGGTGCACTCTTTTGGGCGCCTATTTTGGCCATCGCAGCCGTCGTAGTCGTTGCTATTGCAGGCAGTTGGGCATTTTATCGTCTGTCTCCCATTTTACCTGCCTGTGCCATCGGCAACAAAATAGGAATGAAAGAGGCATGGGCCGCCACCAAACCGCTGTCTGGATCGATCTTGGGCGCGATGGTGGTATTTGTTGGGACCATTTTTGCATTGGCTCTCTTGGGGGCCTTCATTGGTGGCCTTATCCCCATGCTCGGCGGTGTTTTAATTTTGGCGATCAATTGGCTCTATATCTTGTTGGGTATCAGCTTTTTGACCACCCTTTACGGCGTTGCCGTCGAGGACCGCCCGATCGACTGACCCTTGCCAAAGCCGCCATGGGGTGCGCCGTGAGAACCTAGGCGACAAAACCTAGGCGGCTTTGGTACAGACGTTGAAAGCGTGAACGCAGGCACCGGGTTGTGGGCTTGTTGAGCACGTCGCAACAAATAAACCAAAAATACGAGCTACAAGAGGTACTAAATGCAGGGTTGGAAACTGTTCAAACATGCGCTGAACATGGTTGTTGGGAATTGGCGCGAGGTGCTTAAAGTTTTTTTTTGGTTCCAGTGATTTTCGGGGCGGCGGCAATCGTCGCTCTTGGGGGCGTATCGTCATCTATTTTTGGCAGCTCCGTCGCTCAGCTTTTCACTCTCCTGAGCGCTGCCATATTGCTCGTCCTTGTTTTTCTTTGGACGGTGGTCTCCTGGCATCGGTTCGTTTTGCTAGAGGAAACCCCAACAAGCTGGGTTCCTCCACTTCGTAGAGAGCTGATGCTTTCATACTTCAGTCGTAGCCTTATACTTATTGTTTTGTGCCTCGCTGTCGCCGCCCCCTTTTATTTCAGCATCGGAACTCTGGCGTTGTCGCACTCGTTGGAGGCGTTCTCCATTTTTAAGATAGTCATGACGTTTGGTGTGTCTGTACTTATGTATCGCTTGGTTGTCGTTCTTCCTGCCGCTGCCATAGGCGAACGGTTGGGAATAATGGAAGCTTTCTCCGCAACCAAAGGAGCGACGAGCGCAATCGCAATTCTATTATTAGTTCTATTTTCAGTTGGGTTTGCTGTCGATCAGGTTGTCGCCGTTGCATCCCGAGTTTCGATGGCAATTGGAAGTTTGGTTTCCCTCCTTTGTTCAAGTGTTCTGTTTGTACTGAACATCAGCGCCCTAACCACCCTATATGGCCACTTCATTGAAGGCCGCTCCGTCGACTGACCCTTGCCAAAACCTCTGGCTTCGGCCACTCAGGGCACATGAGCGAATTTCGTAAATGTGCCCGCACTGCCGAAGCCGCCATGCGCAGCGTTTTTCCCGCCACGCCTCTGCAGCTGAATGCCCACCTTTCTGCCCGTTTTGACGCCGATATCTGGCTCAAGCGCGAAGATCTCACACCCGTGCGGTCCTACAAACTGCGCGGCGCGTTTAATGCCATGCGCAAGCTTCGGGTCAGCGCCCCGGATCAGACGATTTTTGTTTGTGCCAGCGCGGGCAACCATGCCCAAGGCGTCGCTTACATGTGCAAACATTTTGACGTTCAGGGGGTGATCTTCATGCCGGTCACCACGCCACAACAGAAGATTTTCAAAACCCAAGTCTTTGGTGGCGACAACGTCGAAATTCGTCTGGTTGGCGACTATTTTGACGACACATTGGCAGCGGCCCAAACCTATTGCTCAGAAGCCGGTGCCGCCTTTTTATCCCCATTTGACGACGAAGACGTGATCGAGGGGCAGGCCTCTGTGGCCGTCGAAATATCGAATCAGCTGGGGTCTGCGCCCGATCATATCATCCTTCCTGTAGGCGGCGGCGGCCTGTCTGCGGGTGTGCGCAGCTTTTTTGGGCACAGCACGCATTATACTTTAGTCGAACCCGAAGGCGGTATGAGCCTCGCCGCCGCGCTTGAAACGGGCGCACCTGTGAGCCTTGCGCATGTGGATGGCTTCGTGGATGGCGCCGCTGTGGCGCGGATTGGCGACAAGACATTTGCGCGCCTGTCGGACATGAATCTCAGCGATGTGCTGGCGGCGTCGGAAGATCGCATTTGCGCCACCATGCTGGAAATGTTGAACGTTGAAGGCATCGTGCTGGAGCCGGCTGGTGCCTTGGCTGTGGATGCACTTGTCGATGTGGCAGACCAGATCAGAGGCAAAACCGTGGTCTGCGTGACCTCAGGTGGGAACTTTGATTTTGAACGCCTGCCCGAAGTCAAAGAGCGTGCGCAACGCTACTCTGGTGTGAAGAAATACTTTATCTTGCGCATGCCCCAACGTCCTGGTGCGCTTCGCGATTTTCTGGAAACCCTTGGTCCGGAAGATGACATTGCCCGGTTCGAATATCTGAAAAAATCGGCGCGCAACTTTGGGTCGGTTCTCATCGGTATTGAAACATCCAGCCCGCAGAATTTCGAAGCTTTGTTCCGTCGCATCGAACAGGCTGGCATGACTTATACTGACATCACCAACGATGAAACCTTAGGCCAATTTGTGCTCTGATGTGTCGCGACAGGCCGAAAAACGCCGACGTTTTGGAGGAAAACCATCCGACGGACAGGCAAAACGAATCAGAAATGCCCGTATGACGTGATGCCATCAGGCTTTTCTGACTCAGCGACTGTGCATTTGAGCAACACCAAGAGCGGCGATGTCACGCCCGCTCACAGCGTATCAGGGGTTACGCAGCCGCGAGTTTTTGAGAAAAAACATCTTTGCTTTCCGCAAAGGCATTCAAGATCGCAGACAGGTCAACTGTATCGGCTTTACCCGCCGCTGCTGCGGCCTCACCTGCTTGACAAAGCTGAGAAAAAGCACGGAATCCAAGGTTCAGAGCTCCTCCTTTGAGGAAGTGCAAATCCGCTTCGAGATTGCTGATATCGGCCCCTTCGCGGAGGCGGCCGATGACCTCCTCGACTTCGTCCAAAAAGAGTTCCACCACTTCACCGAAGTCTTCCGCGCCGATCTCGCTGCGCAGCTCTTCTACCCGTTCCCAGTCAATCATGGGTACTTCCTCATAAATTCCCCCAACAGAATGGCAAAAAAGTGTTAACAAATCCTAGCCGATAAAATTTGAACTATCTCATTTTTACTTTTGACGGCATGTTAAGTAGCGACGACATTATATGTCTGACGCAATAAGTCAAAATATCAACAAGGGCTCAGGAGTTTTGTCAACGACCTCTGTTCAATCGGTGGAAAATGTCGCCCCAGACGTTGGGGTGATCAAGCGCGTGCTGTTGGTAGACGACAGCCGTGTGCAACGCCGTATCCTGAGCCTGTCTCTGAAACGAGATGGGTATGATGTGATCGAGGCCGCTTCTGGACAAGAAGCGCTCGATATCTGTCGGGAAGATCCGCCAGATTTGATCCTCTCGGACTGGATGATGCCTGGCATGTCCGGACTGGAGTTTTGTCGTGCGTTTCGTGAGTTGAAGACCGAGAAATACGGCTACTTCATTCTGCTGACCTCCAAGAGCGAAAAGACCGAGGTTGCGCAGGGCTTTGATGCCGGAGCGGATGACTTCCTGACCAAGCCGGTCAATGGCTATGAGTTGCGCGCCCGGATTTCTGCGGCAGAACGTATTTTGCGTATGCAGCGGGAATTGACCGACAAAAACAAAATGATTTCCGAAACGTTGGACGAACTTCAGCGGTTGTACGACTCTTTGGATAACGACCTTTTGGCCGCTAAGAAGTTGCAGCAGTCTTTGGTGCCGGAACGGTTCCGGGATTTCGGCCGCGGCTCTGTATCTTTGTTGTTGCAGTCCTCTGGCCATGTGGGTGGTGATCTGGTGGGTCACTATAAAATCACCGACACACGGATTGGACTGTATGCGATTGACGTGTCTGGCCACGGCATCAGCTCCGCGCTGATCACTGCGCGTCTGGCGGGGTACCTCTCGGCAACCTCGCCTGAGCACAACGTTGCGATGCAGGTGCTGCCGGATGGCACCCATACCCATCTGCCACCGGAACAAGTGGTGGCGCGTCTGAATGAGATCATTTTGGATGAGATGGAAACCGAACATTACTTCACGATGCTTTTGGCGGATGTAAATCTGGCCACGGGTCGCGTGGTGTTGGCCCAAGCGGGACATCCGCATCCTGTCGTGCAGCGTGCCGATGGCACCATCGAACAAGACGGGCCCGGCGGATTGCCGGTCGGTCTGATACCGGGCGCAGAGTATGAGCAGTTCTCGATCGATTTGAATGCAGGTGACCGGCTGTTTTTGCTGTCAGACGGCGTGACAGAGTGTCCGGACACCGGCACCGGCATGCTGGGCGAAGAGGGGCTTGCGGCGATGATGGTTGATCTACAGGATCATGAACTCGAAAACACGCTTCAGGCCATGGTCTGGAAACTGGACGAATTTTCAGGCGGCAAGGGATTCCCGGACGATGTGTCCGGCATCCTGTTGGAATACCGCGGCACATAAGCCTTCTTACGGCAAAAATTGCGACGCGTAGTGGCGATCCCCGTCATTTCCAAGCACCGCAATGGCCTCAGCCACATCCATCCAAACCGCTTTGTGCCCGGGTTCGCTTGGTGGGCCAAGACGCAACGTTGGTGTTGCGACATAGATGGTGCACAGCTTTTCGGCCCAAAGATCATATTCCGGCATGTAGGTGAACCGGCGAAACGCCCCCAATCGCCGTGGCTTTGTGAGGCGATACCCGGTCTCCTCATAGGCCTCCCGCATCAACGCCACCACAGGGCTTTCTCCGGGATCGATGCCACCCCCGGGCAGCTGATACTCGGGGAACGGTGCTGATTGATGTGTGATCAGCATCTGCCCCTCGCGCAGCAGCACAGCATAGGCACCCGGGCGCAATGTATAGCGTTTGTCTTTGTGTGGTGGTGTCCCGAAACGTGGTATCATTTATGAAACCCCTTTTTGTCGCCCTTGCTGGCCCTATATAGTCGCGGTATGGCAAGGGAAGGCCGATAAGGAAACCCCATGAACGCTGCAAGCAAAATTGCCTGGGACGACACTGTGCTGCCGTTCCAGTTGGACAAATCTGATATTCGCGGGCGTGTGGCCCGTCTGGATGGTGTGCTTTCGGGTGTGCTGAAACAACATGCCTACCCGGAGACGGTTGAGGCGCTGGTGGCCGAGATGGCGCTTCTGACCGCGCTGATTGGTCAAACCATCAGCCTGCGCTGGAAACTATCGCTGCAGGTGCAGACCGATGGCCCTGTGCGGATGATCGCGACGGACTATTACGCGCCGCAGAAGGAAGGTGATATCGCACGCATTCGCGCCTATGCGAGCTTTGATGAGGACCGTCTCACAGATGGCACACCGTTTGAACAACTGGGTGGCGGCTACCTCGCCGTTCTGATTGATCAGGGCGAAGGAACCCAGCCATACCAAGGCATCTCTGCGCTGGCCGGTGGGTCGCTTCAGGCGTCTGCGGAAGCTTACTTTGCCCAGTCAGAGCAGTTGGCCACGCGCTTTTCTCTGAAGTTTGGCAAATCTATTGAGCCTGGCGTGGGAGAGCATTGGCGTGCGGGTGGCATCATGTTGCAACACATGCCCAAAGCAAGCCCACATGTCTCCGGTGAAGGCGGCAGCGGCGAAGGTGGCCTGCTCTTGGCCAAAGACGTGTTGAACGAGGACGATGAAGAAAACTGGAACCGAGCGAATATCCTTTTGGATTCCGTCGAAGATCTGGAAATGATTGGTCCGTCCGTGCCGCCCACGGATCTGTTGGTGCGACTGTTTCACGAAGAATCCCCTCGCGTTTATGATGCACAGCCGGTGAAATTTGGCTGCACCTGCTCTGAGGACCGCGTGCGTCAGTCGCTGTCGATCTACTCGGCCAAAGACATCGAAAAAATGACCACGCCAGAAGGCCGTGTGACCGCCGATTGCCAATTCTGCGGCACCCACTACGATCTTGATCCCGCTACGGTGGGATTTGACGCCAAAACGTCCGGTTCAGATGCCACCGGCGTCTGATCCACTCGCCCATATCAAGGCCGCGTTGTCAGCAGACAGCGCGGCCTCTTCTGACTTTGATCTCAATCCCGATGTTGTGCTTCCTAAAGGGCGCAAACTGCGCCCGGCGGGGGTGTTGGTGCCAATAGAGATGCGACAAGACACGCCACATGTCATCCTCACCAAACGCGCCAGCCATTTGAAGCATCACCCGGGGCAAATAGCCTTTCCCGGTGGCAAACAAGATGAGGGAGATGCGGATGTGGTCGCGGCGGCGCTGCGTGAAGCCCACGAAGAAATTGGACTGCCCACGGCACATGTCGATGTATTGGGCACTTTGCCCACTCATGAAACGGTGACGAGCTTTCTGGTCACCCCGGTTTTGGGCCATGTTAGAGACAGATTCGACGTGATCCCCGAGCCCGGTGAAGTCGAAGAAGTCTTCTCCGTGCCCCTCGCGCATGTCACCGATCCCAACCGGTTTTTGATACAATCACGCCGCTGGCAAGGACAACGGCGCCACTACTACACTGTGCCATTTGGACCCTACTACATTTGGGGCGCGACCGCGCGTATTTTGCGGGGCTTGGCAGAACGGGTGAGCGTGTCATGAAGATAAGTGGAGAGTGGCTGACCAACCCGGCAACACAGGCCGTTTGCGCCATGTTAGAGACACATGGCCACCAAGCTCTGTTTGTTGGAGGCTGCGTGCGCAACGCGCTTTTGGGCGCGCCGGTCAATGACATTGATCTTTCCACAGATGCACACCCCGAACAGGTGATGGCATTGGCCAAATCTGCAGGGCTGCACGCCATTCCTACTGGTGTGGATCATGGCACAGTCACGGTGGTTGCAGATGGCATTCCGCATGAAATCACAACATTTCGTCGCGACATCGACACCGATGGTCGGCGCGCTGTGGTGGCGTTCTCTGACTCGGTTGAGGATGATGCGCACCGCCGTGACTTCACCATGAACGCGCTTTATGCGCGCAGCGATGGCACCGTGGTTGATCCGCTCGGCGGCATGGCGGATCTGCAATCGCGTCACCTGCGGTTCATAGACAATGCACAAGATCGCATTTGTGAGGATTACCTGCGCATTCTGCGCTACTTCCGTTTCCACGCCCTTTATGGCGATGCAGAAGACGGCATGGACCCGGAGGCATTGGCAGCCATTGCCGCCAACACCGAAGGTCTTTTGTCGTTGTCCAAAGAACGAGTCGGCGTTGAGGTGTTAAAGCTCATGGGTGCCGATGATCCTGCGCCTGCGGTGGCGGCCATGCGCAGCACCGGAGTGTTGTCGCAGATCCTACCGGGCACCGATGACAGGGCTTTGGCGCCTCTGGTGCATCTGGAAGAGGTCAATCACGTGCCCATCGATCCGATCAGACGCCTCACTGCGCTGGGCGGGGTGGGTGTGGAAACCGCATTGCGTCTGTCAAAGAAGGCGAGCCGGTCGCGAGACCTCCTGCGCGCTGGTTTGGAATCGATGGAGGGTGCCGGCGCGCTTGGCTATCGCCATGGCGTTGCGGCGGCGCGCTCCATTCTTTTGCTGCGCGCTGCGGTTTTGGAAACGCCATGGGACTCCGCACAGCTTGAACAGGCAGAGGCGGGCGCGCAGGCGGAGTTTCCGATCCGCCCTGGTGATCTGATGGCGCAGTTTCAGGGCGCC
Organism: Shimia sp. NS0008-38b; assembly: GCF_040370365.1. Lineage (NCBI taxonomy): Bacteria > Pseudomonadati > Pseudomonadota > Alphaproteobacteria > Rhodobacterales > Roseobacteraceae > Shimia > Shimia sp. NS0008-38b. The sequence goes on from NZ_BAABWQ010000002.1 coordinate 1,015,994, forward strand.
GCGCTGGGCACCGCGCTCAAAGAGTTGGAAGCGCGTTGGATTGGCTCGGGCTTCCTGCTCAGCAAATCCCAACTTCTCGACAGTCTGGACTGAAAACGTTCGCAAGCCGGGGCTCCCGCCCCTTTTGGCTGACACCAAAAGCCTTGGGCCCGGCCGCGCCGTTGGCGCGGAGCAACGGTAACGCGCGTTGTGTTTGCCTTTTCCTGAGACACAAGCGGCGCACCTCCGTGAAACAGTCGCAATACCGACGTGATACCGACGTCACAAAACTATGGTAAATCCGATGTTGACTAAGCGGCAACGCTCAGACAGCATAACAGCGACTCAACCATGAGAAGGAGTGCAAGATGTATCGCGGGATCTGGTTTTCATAAGCCAATCTGACTGCTGTGGCGGCCAGATATGGCAAGTCACTTCATTTTGCACTTTTGACTTTTTTCAGGACTTCTCATGTTCAAGTATTTCGAGACTCTCGTTGACCCCTATTGCGACTACGATGAAGTAGATGCGCCTCCCACCAAGTTGTGGCCGTTTATGCGCGACTATGCGAAGCCGTTTCGCAAAGTCTTTGTTTTTGCAGCGATAATGTCAGTTATTGTGGCGGCGGTTGAGATCGGTCTGATCGCCTATATGGGCCGCATTGTGGATCTACTGTCCGGCGATCCCGCACAGGTTTGGGACAATCACGCGACGGAATTTCTTGTCGTGATCCTGTTTGTGCTGTTTTTGCGCCCGGCGTTGCAGGCCCTGGATGTCCTCCTGCTGAACAACACCGTGCTGCCAAACTTTGGCACTTTGATCCGTTGGCGGGCCCATAAACATGTTTTGCGTCAATCTGTTGGCTGGTTTGAGAACGACTTTGCCGGTCGCATCGCCAACCGCATTATGCAAACCCCACCCGCCGCCGGCGAAGCTGTGTTCCAAGTGTTTGACGCCATCACCTTCTCGATCGCCTATGTGGTTGGTGCTGCATTCCTTTTGGCTGATGCCGACCCGCGTTTGGTGTTGCCTATGTTGGGGTGGCTTGTGCTCTATGGCTGTCTGGTCGCTTGGACCGTTAAGCGGGTTGGGCCAGCCTCAAAGGAGGCGTCTGACGCGCGCTCCAAGGTGACGGGCCGGGTTGTGGATGCCTATACCAACATCCATTCGGTGAAGCTCTTTGCACACAACAACAGTGAACTTGAATACGCCAAGGAAGCCATTGAACACACACGGGAAACCTTCCAGAAAGAAATGCGTATCTTCACGTTGATGGACATCATGTTGGTGGCCCTGAACGGTGTGTTGATTGTGGCTGTTGTGGGTTGGGCCATCTGGCTATGGATGCAGGGTCAGGCAAGTGTTGGTGTTGTTGCCGCTGCCACGGCCCTGAGTTTGCGGCTCAATGCAATGACCGGCTGGATCATGTGGGCGCTCACCTCCTTTTTCCGTCAGTTGGGTGTGGTGGCCGAAGGCATGGAAACCATTGCGCAACCTATTGACCTGGTGGATGAAAAATCGGCAGACCGCTTGAATTTGACCGAAGGAAAAATTGAGGTTCAAGACCTGACGCACCACTATGGTCGTGACAGTGGCGGTTTGGAAAAGGTGGCGCTCACAATAGCACCCGGCGAAAAAGTTGGCTTGATTGGTCGCTCTGGCGCCGGAAAATCCACGCTCGTGAAACTGTTGCTGCGGTTCTATGATGCCGAAAGCGGGCGTATTTTGATCGATGGGCAGGATATCTCGCAGGTCAGCCAAGACAGTCTGCGCGACATGATTGGCATGGTGCAACAGGACAGTTCGCTGCTGCATCGTTCCGTTCGTGACAACCTGTTATACGGACGTCCAAACGCCACCGAAAGCGAGATGATCTCTGCCGCGCAAAAAGCCGAAGCGCATGACTTCATTCTGGAGTTGGAGGACCCCCAAGGTCGCAAAGGTTACGATGCACATGTTGGTGAGCGCGGTGTGAAACTATCAGGTGGACAACGCCAACGAATTACCTTGGCGCGTGTCATCTTGAAAGATGCGCCGATCTTGTTGCTGGATGAAGCCACAAGTGCATTGGATAGTGAAGTTGAGGCAGCGATCCAACGCACGCTATATGGCATGATGGCTGGAAAGACCGTGATTGCGATTGCACACCGCCTGTCGACCATCGCCGAAATGGATCGAATTCTCGTTTTAGATCAAGGCAGTATCGTGGAGCAGGGTAGCCATTCTGAACTCTTGGCGCATGCTGGACTTTATGCGGGTTTCTGGGCGCGACAATCAGGCGGCTTTCTGAATGCGGATGAAGCAGCGGAGTAAAAATTGACCTCATACCCGTCGCCGTTTAGGGGACAGGTATGAGCCAGATCAAAATCCAGCGACTGGGCCTGCACGGTGATGGAATTGCCGACGGCCCACTGTATGCGCCTCTGACCCTTCCCGATGAAATTGTGGAAGGTGATGTTGAGGGCAATACGCTGAAGAATATGCGTGTTTTGCAACCGTCCGAGCACCGTGTCAAAGCACCTTGTCGCCACTTCAAAGCCTGTGGGGGATGCTTGTTGCAGCACGCGTCAGATGGGTTTGTGGCCACTTGGAAAGTCGACGTTGTGCGGCAAGCTTTGGCCGCGCAAGGCTTGGAAAGCAACCTGTTGCCAATCATCACGTCGCCCAGCCAATCGCGCAGGCGTGCGGTTCTGTCCGCACGGCGCACAAAGAAAGGCGCATTGGTCGGATTTCACGCGCGGGCTTCTGACATCATTGTGGATGTGCCAGATTGTCAACTTTTGCATCCCGACCTGATGCCGGCTTTGGAGATTGTCTCGGAGTTGAGCCAAATGGCGGGGTCACGCAAAGGCGCGTTGAGCGCAACCGTGACCTTGGCAGAAACCGGTCTGGATCTTGCTGTTTCAGGAGGCAAACCACTTGATGGCGCGTTGTTGGCGGGATTGGCTCAGCAGGCGGAGCGTTTTGGTTTGGCCCGCCTGACCTGGGACGGTGAAGTGGTCACGACGCGGATGACGCCATATCAGCTATTTGGAGCCGCCCGGATTGTGCCACCACCGGGTGCCTTTTTGCAGGCGACAAAGGAGGGTGAACAAGCCCTCCTCGCAGCCGTTAAACGGGCTATATCAGGCGGAAAAATTGGCGTTGATCTCTTTGCTGGGTGTGGGACTTTCACGTTCCCGCTTGCAGAAAAATACCAGATGCATGGGATCGAAGGTGAGATATCGATGGTCAGTGCATTGGATGCAGGCTGGCGTGGCTCCAGTGGTCTAAAACAAGTGACAAGTGAGAGGCGAGATCTGTTCCGAAACCCGGTGATTGCGGAAGATCTACGTTATGATTTTGCCGTGATTGATCCGCCGCGGGCTGGTGCAGAAGCACAAATCTCTGAACTGGCAAAATCGCATGTTTCAGAGATCGCTTATGTGTCGTGTAACCCGGTGACCTTTGCGCGAGACGCCGCTGTGCTGGTGGCCTCCGGATATGTTTTGGAATGGGTTCAGACTGTGGATCAATTCCGTTGGTCGTCTCATGTGGAGTTGGCTTCAAGGTTTATTCGGAAATAGGGTGTATCACGCAGCCGTGAAAAGAAACGGCCTTGCAGTTCTGGTAGTTTGATTGCAGAGGCAGAAAAAACATACTTAAGAGGACCGCAGGATGCGTCTTATTTCCGCGATGATGATTGCCGTTCTGGCGTTTGCGTTGGCAAGTTGTTCGAGCAAATTTATCACCTACAATGGACCTGAAGTGACGCGTGTTGCGGTGTTTAAAGAGCGTCGGAAGATGTACTTGCTGCACCACGATCAAGTGCTTGAATCTTATGATATCGAGCTGGGTTTTGAACCACTTGGTCATAAGCAAATCGAGGGGGATGGTCGCACGCCTGAAGGTGACTATCTGGTCGATCGACGTAACCCCAACAGCGCATTTTACCTATCAATTGGCATTTCTTATCCCAATGCAGCAGACCGGGCATATGCGGCGTCGATTGGGAAATCGCCCGGCGGTGATATCTTTATCCATGGGCGTCCCAAAGCGTTTCGGAACGGCGAAGACGATTGGACCGCGGGCTGCATTGCGGTGACCGATAAGGAAATGCGTGATATCTATGCCATGGTAAACAACGGAACCGTGGTGTCTATCTATCCTTAGAGCCCGGCGAATACGGTGTCAGGCTGACGTCCCATGACCATTGTCCACCAGATTTTACCGTTGTCCTCTTGGAACCAAGCAAATCCCATGTCTTGGGCTTTTGGGTCGAGGATAACGGCACGGGTGTCGTCTTGTTGCATCCAAGCTGCGAGGGTTTCAACTTCACTTTCATAAGTTTCGCTGATGGTTTCTCCCGTTAAACTCCCCGTATACCCAACGCGGGAAACACGATCCAAGGGAGAGGAACCGTCAGAGCCAAAATGCCAAGGACGGTTCTGCAGCGCCATATCGCGGGCGTGCGTGGCTGCTGCTGCATTGAGTTGCGCATTCAGTTCGACCGCTGGCGCTCCGGAGGCTTGTCGCAACGCGTTGATGGAATCAAGCACGCGAAACTGAACACGTGACGTGTTGCCTGAAGAAATCTTGTACTGGCGCGCACCCGACGACCCAGTCCCGGGTCCACATGCCGTCAAACCAAGAGCTGCCACCAACAAAAGAGCAATTACACGCATTGTGATCCTGTCCACCAAAATTTAATGACACACTCCTACCTGCGCAAAGTTGCCGTGAAAACCCACATCGGCGTGACATCGCTCTTTGACAATTGATTGAATTGCGACTGAGGCATTCCCGCCATATGCTGGCGACAACTTTAAGTCTGAGTTTCTGGAGAAGAACATGACTGCAAATCGGTCCAACAGATTTGGCCGCCGGGCATTCTTGGCAAGCGGTGCTGCCTTTTTGAGCACGCCTGCGATTGCGCAAACGGAGCCGGGCACCACCGAAGTAGAACGCGATCTGGATGAGCGTGTAGTGCGCAATATTTCCAGTTTCCGTTCGCTGGATTGGGCCCCCTATTTTAGTAACCTTAACAACGGCGCTGTGTTGGTGGATGTCACCTCACGTGCGCTGCACTATTGGTCAGAGGATGAGTCAGTGTACAAATTGTACCCGACGTCCGTACCTTTGACGGAGGACCTCACACGGCTCGGGCGCACCAAAGTCGTACGCAAAGTTGAGGGTCCAAGCTGGCGTCCAACACCGTCTATGCAGAAACGCAATCCGGAATGGCCTGATTATGTTGGCCCGGGTCCCGATAACCCATTGGGCACACATGCTCTTTACTTGAGTTGGACCTACTACCGTATTCACGGAACTCATGATACGCGCAAGATAGGGCGCCGGTCCTCAAACGGCTGCATTGGATTGTACAATGAGCACATTGCCGAGTTGTTTTCATTGACAAAAGTCGGCACACAAGTGTTGCTAATTTGACGACATTTTGTCTCTGGTAGGCGCGGAACAGCATTCTTGTGTTTGCAAACACTCAGATTTGCTGTTTAGACGGGTACTACGAGGTAAGTCTTGGGTGCTTGTCATCGCCCTCATTGTAATGGTGGCAAGCGAATTCTGGAGGATACTATGAAGAAACTCGTTCTCGCTGCTGCTCTGACTGCTGCCGCTTCCACTGCATTTGCTGGCTCCATGGCCGATCCGGTTGTTGAACCTGTAGTGATTGAAGAAGAAGCTGGAAGCTCCGCAAGCGGTGTTTGGATTCCGCTGCTGCTGCTGGTTATTGCTGCAGCTGCTGCTTCCGCAAGCTAAAACGAACAACGTTTAAAATTCAAAAAGGCGGGGTAGTACCCCGCCTTTTTGTCGTTTCAGGGTTGAATTTCAAAGCACCGAAAAGGCTCTAGGACACCCATCCCCCCAAATTTTCGTCGATAATGTCACACAGAGCACCCACGTGTGCTTGATCTGCGTTCAAACATGGAATGTAGAGAAAGTGTTCGCCTCCAGCGTGCTCAAAGCTCTCTTTGATCTCTTCGTTAATCTCTTCGAGCGTTTCAATGCAGTCCGCGGAAAATGCCGGCGCGATAACGGCAATACTTTTCTTTCCTTCTTCGGCGGCCACACGCGCGACCTCTTCCACCGTATAGGGTTGGAGCCAGTCCTCCGGACCAAACTGAGATTGAAACGTTGTCCGCAGCTCAGTGTCGTCCCATCCCAATCGCTCCTTCAGCAACCTCGTCGTTTTCTGGCACTGACAATGGTAAGGATCACCTTCCATCAGATAGCGTTTTGGCATCCCGTGGTAAGAAACCACCAACAACTCTGGACGTTCGGGTTGCATGGCGTAAGACGCTTCAACAGACTGAGCCAAAGCTTCAATATAGGCAGGATGGTCGAAGTAGGCCGATACGGTGCGCGCAGCAGGTTGCCATTTTTCTTTCATGAGCGCGCGGAAAAATTGATCGTTGGCTGTCGCGGTGGTTGCGCCTGCGTATTGTGGATACAAGGGAAAAAACAGAATACGTTCGCAGCCTGCCGCCACCATTTCGCGGACTTTGGAAATTGTTGAAGGATTTCCATACCGCATACAAAAATCAACCATTACATGATCGCTGTGTCGCTCCGTAAGGGTCTCCGCGATTTTTGTGGTTTGCTCTTTGGTTATGACCATCAGAGGGCTTTCGCCGTTTTCTTTGTCCCAGATCGACTCATACGCTTTGCCGCTTGAGAAAGGGCGTTTTGTCAGAATGATGAGTTGTAAAAGCGGCTGCCATTTCCACGCCGGGTAATCGATGACTCGTTTGTCTGACAAAAATTCGTTCAGATATCGACGCATCGGCCAATAGCTGTAGTCGTCCGGCGTTCCAAGGTTGGCGAGCAGCACGCCGGTCTTTCCGCGCGCGATTTTTGGGTGCTCCGTTGGAGCGTGGGGTGGGCGGGTCACTTGAGACATTTAGGGAGTCCGATTTGGCTGGTCACTTAGGGAGTTTAATTTCAGAAGCACCGAGCGCATCTGCGAGCCTATTTTGAGCAGAGCCGGGGCGCAGCGGTAGTTGTTGGCTATCATCCGGTGCCCAGGCTGTGAGAAAAATCAATTCGAAGGTTGCAGGAATACGTCCGCGTTCCATGAACGTCTCTACGTAGATTTCGCAACCTCGGATCAAAATAGATTTCGGTGTTGGCGTTTTTATCCGGTCTCGTAAGGCATTGTTTTCACCCATGAGACGCAAATCGTTCATCAGCGACCAAGGTGTTTCATAGGTCACTTTTTGCGGGACGGAATCTGCGACAGGTAAGGCTAGGCCAGAGCGTTGTAGTAGCGCACCCAATTCCCGGATCTCTGCCATCGGCGCTATACGTGGAGACAGGCCGCCAGAAATCTCAATTTCGGCTTGTGCGAGGGATGCGCGCAATTCGCTGAGCGTTTGTCCTCCGAAACACACTGCTAGAAACAACCCATCATCTTTTAAAGCTCTGCGACATTGAATAATTTGCCCAACGGGGTCATCCGCCCAATGTAGACCCATGGCATGGATCACCAAATCATGGGTGCCGTCTTTCAGGTCCAACACATCCGTATCAGGAACAAGAGTTGGATTTGGGACGCAACTTGCCCAAACATCAGGAAACCCCGTTACAATGGCTGGGCTTGTAAACTCCCTGTTAACCATGCTGAGGCGATCCTGAATCTCGTCTATCGCCGCGTGGTGTAAGAACATGCCGGATGTTTGATCGGCACGCGCTCGGTTGCGATCCAATGTTGTTCTGTCAGTTAGTTGAGGGTTATTTTGCATAGCGCAGACAATAGGCCTGTGAAGGGTAAGATTCAAACAGCGTTGCAGCTTTTGTTTCCGCCCAGATGTGTGGCTTGCGGTGTCATGGTCGAAAGTGATTTTGGACTATGCGCGGCGTGTTGGGCAGAGGTGGAGTTTCTGGGGTCAGAGGTCTGCAACACATGTGGGAGACCAATGGCTGGAGGAGATGCGCAAGCCGGTGTGGTTTGTGATGAGTGTCTGGTCGAGACACCGCCTTGGAGCAAGGGGCGATCAGCATTTAGGTATACCGCAGCGGGACGAGATCTGGTCTTGGCGCTGAAGCATGGAGATCGAACTGACATCTCTTTGCCTGCCGCAAAATGGTTGGCACAGGCGGCCAAACCGTTACTCACGCAAGACGTTCTGATTGCCCCTGTTCCGCTACATCGACTCCGTCTGTTAAAGCGGAGATACAATCAAGCTGCATTGATGTCCCAAGCTTTGGCTGCAATGCTAGGTGCGCGCTATTGTCCCGACTTGTTGCTCAGAATCGGCGCCCGCGGCAGTTTGGAAGGTCTTGGGGCGAAAGAGCGCTATGCAAAACTTAACAATGCCATTGTGCCGAATCCCAAATGGAGCACTTTGTTGGGTGGCGCAAACGTGCTTCTTGTGGATGATGTATTGACAAGTGGTGCGACGCTGAAAGCGGCAACAAGGGCTTGTTTACATGGAAATGCCAAAGATGTGTGTGTGGTGACACTGGCACGCGTTGCAAAGGGCACCTAAATGCCTGACAAATGTTGCAAGAACGCAAAGGATACAACATGCAGCCTGTCGAAATTTACACCAGCCCTCTGTGCGGATTTTGTCATGCCGCCAAGCGCCTTTTGAATCAGAAAGACGTGTCGTTTACCGAAATCGACGTTTTTCAGGACCCCAACCGCAAACCAGAGATGATCACGCGGGCAAACGGCGGGCGAACTGTGCCTCAGATTTTTATTGGCGATACACACGTTGGCGGTTGTGACGATCTTTACGCTTTGGAGCGAGCAGGGAAGCTAGATTCGCTCTTGGCAGCGTGACCTGAACATGCGCGTCGCTCTTCTTCAAATGACCTCTTCGGATAGCCCCAAGGACAATTTGGCGCAGGCCTCCAAGATGTTGCGGGAGGCAAAGTCGCGCGGCGCGGACTTTGCCTTTTTGCCAGAGGTTATGAATTGTCTTTCTACCAGTAGAAAGCAGCAAAGCGACGTTCTACAACATGAGGGTGAGGACGACACGCTCTTGTCCCTCCAAAAACTAAGCTCTGAGCTTTCGATTTGGCTGCTGATTGGCAGCCTGGGACTTAAGACAGACGACCCCGATGCGAGATTTGCGAACAGATCCTTTGTGATCTCAGACACCGGAGAAATCGTCGCGCGCTATGATAAGATCCACATGTTCGATGTTGACGTCACGCCGGAAGAAACTTACCGGGAGTCTGATGGCTATCGACCAGGTGAAGAAGCTGTGGTGGCAGAGACCCCGTTTGGCAAAATCGGCATGACAGTGTGTTATGATGTCCGCTTTGCCAAACTGCAGCGCGCCTTGGCGCAGGCGGGCGCTGAGATTTTAACAGTCCCTGCGGCTTTCTCACACGTCACAGGTGCTGCGCATTGGGAAGTGCTTCTGCGCGCGCGCGCCATTGAGACAGGATGCTTTGTGATCGCGCCTGCGCAAACAGGTGTTCACTCAAGTAGTCGCGGCCACTCCCGTCGCACACATGGGCATTCTATGGTTGTCAGTCCTTGGGGAGAGATTCTTGCTGATGCGGGTGTGAGTGTTGGTGTGACGCTTGTTGATGTCGATTTGTCTTTGGTCCACAAAGCGCGCAGGCAAGTGCCATCACTGCAACACGATCGAGAGTTTAGCGGGCCTTAAATGAACGAAACGAGCGGATTGGCCATTACATTGTTTGGCGAGATTCTAATGGTGGATCAGCTTGCCAGATCCCGGTTGTCGAAGGTGTTGCCTAAGGGCATGGAGTTGTCGCATTTTTCTGTTCTAAACCACCTAGACCGCTCAAATATTGAACGCAGCCCTGCGCAACTGGCTAAGACTTTTCATTTAACACGCGGAGCTATGACCAATACGTTGCACAAACTTGAGATTGCAGGATACGTACATATCCGCCCGGACTGGGACGACGCGCGCCGGAAAATGGTTGCTATTAGTCCGGCTGGTCGACAAGCGCGGCATGCCGCGCTCGCCTGTATGGCGCCAATCATCAACGACATGGTGAGCAAACTTGGAGACGACCGCGTTCGTGCAGCCCTCCCCATTTTGCGTGAATTGCGGTTGAAACTAGAAGAACATGGCTAGGCTCATTTAGCGTTTTATGCTCGCGGTTACGTAGTTCACACTTAGGTCACGGTCTGAGATGGACCAACGCCAACTAAGTGGGTTGAACACAAAGCCTTTGCGATCAACGGGAGCAAGACCGGACTGTTCGATCAATGCAAATAGCTCATCGGGCGTAATGAATTTGTTCCATTCATGTGTGCCTTTGGGCAACCAACGCATCACAAACTCTGCCCCAACGATGGCCATCGCGAAGCTCTTGGCGTTGCGATTTATGGTTGAGCACAAATGTAGACCACCGGGTTTGAGCAATTTCTGGCAGGCTGTCATGTAGCTTAGTGGGTCGGCCACGTGCTCGATAACTTCCATGTTTAGAACAATGTCAAATTGCTCACCCGCTTCTGAAAGTGATTCTGCTGTACAGTGCCGATAGTCAATTTTAAGGCCAGATTGTGCCGCATGTACGCGGGCGACGGGTAAGTTTCCCGCCGCTGCATCAGCTCCGATCACATCAGCGCCTAGACGCGCCATTGGCTCAGACAATAGGCCCCCGCCACAGCCAATATCAAGCAGTCTCAAACCTTCAAATGGGCGCGGCATTGAAAGGTCGCGATTGAACTCTGCCGCAATCTGAGACGTAATGTAGTCAAGACGACAGGGATTGAGCATGTGAAGTGGCTTAAATTTACCATTTGGGTCCCACCACTCTGCCGCCATAGCCTCGAACTTGGCCACTTCGGCAGGGTCTACCGTGGTATTGGTGGCTTGCATTTTAATCTCTCCATGCTCATTTGGGCGTCGCAACCAGTATAGGTCGGACATGGACAAAAACTCGGGCCAAAAGCGCGCAGTGCACTATCTTTACCCGCCGGTCGAACCATTTGACCAGAGGATGCTGGACGTGGGCGATGGCCACAGCATCTACGTGGAACAATCTGGCAATCCAAGTGGGTTGCCGGTTGTTGTTGTGCACGGTGGCCCCGGCGGCGGGTGTAGTCCAGCGATGCGTCGCTATTTTGACCCTAAGTACTATCGTATCATCCTCTTCGATCAGCGCGGCTGTGGTCGGTCTCGCCCCCATGCAGCAGTGGAGCACAACACCAGCTGGCACTTGGTCTCAGATATGGAAGATATTCGTACTACGTTGGATATCGACGAATGGATCGTCTTTGGTGGAAGCTGGGGTGCGACATTGTCCCTTCTTTATGCCCAAAGCCACCCGGCGCGCACGGCCTGTCTGGTCTTGCGTGGGGTTTTCCTCATGATGCAATCGGAGCTAGATTGGTTTTATGGCGGTGGCGCTGGGCATTTTTGGCCCGAACCTTGGAAGCGGTTTAAAGATGTTATTCCGGAATCTGAGCAAGGTGATTTGATTGCGGCATACCATAAGCGCCTCTTTAGTGGTGATCATGCAACTGAGGTGAAGTTCGCCCGCGCTTGGGCAAGTTGGGAAAATGCGCTGGCGTCGGTATATTCAAATGGAACCGGTGGCGAAGCCCCGGCGGAATACGCGCGCGCCTTTTCGCGTTTGGAGAATCACTACTTCACCAATCGCGGTTTTCTTGAGCAGGACGGGCACATCCTTGCGAATATGGAAATCCTCAAGGGCATTTCTGGCTACATTGTTCAGGGTCGCTACGACATGATTTGTCCACCCAAAGCTGCGCATGATCTTGCGACAGCGTGGGGAGAAATGGCACACTTGCGCATCATACGGAACGCAGGTCATGCTTTGTCAGAGCCCGGCATAAGCGCAGAACTTGTACGCATCATGGACGATCTTGCCAGAATTTGAGAATTCGTCTGGACATCCAAGGTGGAAATGCGTCTGATTTGGAACCGACCAACCGGAGTACGCATTTGTCTCTAATCAGCCGACGCAGCCTTTTGACCTCTGGTGCCGCAGCCGGTGTGCTTGCGGCGTCTGGTATGGGTTTGTCTGCGGCGACGCCCAAACGGGGTGGAACCTTGCGTGCAGCCTTGTCTGGTGGGTCTGTATTGGACAGCTGGGACACTCGGACTCACGATAGTCTTTTCATGATGGCCGCGGCACATGGCGCTGTTTTTGATTGTTTAACGGAAATTGGTCCTGATGGCGCACTCCGCGGGGAGTTGGCGAAAAGTTGGGAGGCGAGTGTGGATGCAAAGGTTTGGACCTTTGATCTGCAATCGGATGCAACGTTTCACAATGGAAAACCCTTTGTCGCGCAGGATGTGATCGAGAGTTTTGCGTTGCACATGCAGGCGGTCGGTGTGTCGCCGGCGGAGCCTTTGCTGCGTGATGTGATACACATCCGAGAAGTCACCCCGCATCAGGTTCAATTCGTCTTGGCCGCGCCCAATGCTGATTTTCCTTACCTCGTCTCTGACTACCATTTGGTGATCTATCCCTCCGGATATGTTGAGCTGGCGCAACAAAACGGCGTTGGGACGGGTCTCTATCGGGTTGAGAATTTCGAACCCGGCGTCCATCTAAGGGCCACAAGGGTCGCTTCGCACTACAAGGGTGACAAGGCCGGTTTCTTTGATGAAATTGACCTGTGGAATGAACCCAATTCGGCCGCTCGAGTAAATGGCCTTCTGGAGGGAGCGTTGGATGTTTCCGCGCAACTTTCTCCCGCGCACGCCCTCCAAGTTGATGAAATGCGCTCTTTGTCTCTGCAGAGTTTGAGTGGTAATCAACACTACTGCTTTGCCGTGATTGGCGATGTGTCATGGACTGATCTGGATGCAGTGCGCGCAGCTGTCAAACACGCGATTGATCGATCTGAATTTGTGGATGAAACCCTCTTGGGGTTTGGGCGGATCGGTGCGGACACACCTGTCGGTCCGGCAAACCCATATTTCGCTGAAAACCTTTCTGGACTAGAGTTCGATCCAACAAAGGCCAGGTCGCTTTTGTCTAAGGCCGGAGTTGATCACCTGAGAGTGCAAGTATCAAGCGAAGGTGCTGGGGCGGTTTCTCTGTTTAAACGCCAAATGGCACGGGTTGGGCTTCGTGTTGAGATCGTGACAGCCGATGCACATGCGCACCTACAATCCACGGCTGGTCGAGCAACGGAAGACTGGGCGATCTCCACTTTTCTTGCTCCCGGCGCGATGTGGAATCGTTGTGGTTGGCAGGATCCGCAATTTGGCCGCACATTAGCGGCTGCGCGTTCAGAGATGGATACAGCCAAACGCAAAACACACTACATTGATCTACAAGAGCGTGTTCGATCGCATAGCGGTCTGGTTGTTCCTGCATTTATGAATCACTTGCAGGCGCACTCGGGGAGCATTGCAGTCCCGGCAAAAATTGGTGCACATTATGCGATGGACAATGCTCGTTTTGCTGAAAGGTGGTGGCGGGCTTAACGCAGGATACGATTGGGACTTGCAGACTCAGCTCTCCACACGTATATCCCCTCCAACAGCGGCGCGCGCGGGTTAGTCCAAGCGCTCCACCGGGAAAGATCGACGGGCCGCGCGCCCGTTTTTTTGTGTTTGGAACACGTATATGAGTGAACTAATTGCCAAGGCGGCGATAGACCGTAAGCTGGCTGATATTATCACCCCTGTCATTGAGGACATGGGGTTCGAATTAGTACGTTTGCGCTTGATGGGCGGCAAGTCCCACACGCTGCAAGTCATGGCCGAACGGCCGGGCGGCGGTATTGAAGTTGACGAGTGCGCACAGATTTCCAATGCCATCAGCGCTGTACTGGATGTCGAAGATCCTTTGGCAGACTCTTATACTCTGGAAGTGGGTAGCCCCGGCGTGGATCGTCCGCTGACGCGCATGAAAGACTTTGATGCCTTTGAAGGGTATGAAGCCAAGATTGAGACTTCCGAGTTGATTGATGGGCGCAAGCGCTTTCGCGGTATCTTAGCGGGTATTGAAGGCGAAGATGTGCTGATCAATATCGAAGACAAAGGTGAAACCGTAACGGTTGGCTTGAACTTCGATTGGTTGGCAGATGCAAAACTGATGCTAACTGACGATCTGATCAAAGAGATGCTGAAAGCTCGTAAAGACGCGGGCATCTTGAACGAAGAAGAATTTGACGACATCGAGACCGGCGAGTCCGAGGAGTAAAGACTAATGGCAATCACCTCTGCAAACCAACTTGAACTGCTTCAAACTGCCGAAGCAGTTGCGCGCGAAAAGATGATCGACCCTGGCCTTGTTGTTGAGGCGATGGAAGAGTCGCTCGCACGCGCTGCCAAAAGCCGTTACGGCGCTGAGATGGATATTCGCGTGTCCATCGACCGCAAAACCGGCAAGGCGACATTCACGCGTGTGCGCACTGTCGTCGAGGATGAGCTGCTGGAAAACTATCAAGCGGAATTTACGGTTGATCAGGCAAAGCAGTACATGGAGAATCCTGAAGTTGGCAGCGTCTTTGTAGAAGAAGTTCCGCCAGTTGAAATGGGCCGGATCGCTGCGCAGTCTGCCAAGCAGGTGATTTTGCAGAAGGTGCGTGAAGCTGAGCGTGATCGTCAGTACGAAGACTTTAAAGATCGTGCTGGTACAATCATCAACGGCGCAGTGAAACGCGAAGAATTCGGCAATGTGATTGTTGATGTTGGCGGTGCTGAGGCTGTTTTGCGTCGCAATGACAAAATTGGTCGTGAGAGCTATCGCTCTGGCGACCGAGTGCGTGCCTATATTAAGGAAGTGCGCCGTGAGCCGCGCGGCCACCAGATTTTTCTTAGCCGGACCGCGCCAGAATTCATGGCCGAACTGTTTAAGATGGAAGTGCCAGAAATCTATGACGGCATTATTGACATCAAAGCTGTTGCTCGTGATCCAGGTTCGCGCGCTAAAATTGCTGTGATCTCGCATGACGGATCGATTGATCCTGTCGGCGCGTGTGTGGGTATGCGCGGCTCTCGCGTTCAAGCAGTAGTAAACGAGCTGCAAGGCGAGAAGATCGATATTATTCCTTGGAATGAAGATCAGCCAACGTTCTTGGTGAACGCACTGCAGCCAGCCGAAGTGTCCAAAGTTGTTCTGGACGAAGAAGCCGGTAAGATCGAAGTTGTTGTTCCCGATGAGCAGTTGAGCCTTGCAATCGGTCGCCGTGGACAAAACGTGCGCCTTGCAAGTCAGCTGACGGCGCTGGACATCGATATCATGACAGAAGCGGACGAATCTGAGCGCCGCCAGAAAGAGTTCGAAGAGCGTACCAAGCTGTTTATGGATACTTTGGACCTCGACGAATTCTTCGCACAACTTCTGGTGTCTGAAGGCTTCTCCAACCTTGAAGAAGTTGCTTACGTTGAAGTTGATGAGTTGCTTGTTATCGACGGTGTCGATGAAGGTACAGCAAACGAACTTCAAGCGCGTGCTCGTGACTACATTGATGCAAAAAATAAGGCCGCTCTGGATGCGGCTCGC
Organism: Shimia sp. NS0008-38b; assembly: GCF_040370365.1. Lineage (NCBI taxonomy): Bacteria > Pseudomonadati > Pseudomonadota > Alphaproteobacteria > Rhodobacterales > Roseobacteraceae > Shimia > Shimia sp. NS0008-38b. The sequence continues at coordinate 1,031,396 of NZ_BAABWQ010000002.1, forward strand.
GAGTTGGGTGTTCAGGACAGCCTTGTTGCATTTGATGGTTTGACACCCCAAATGATCGAAGCTTTGGCGAAAGATGGCGTTCTCAACCTCGAAGACTTTGCTACATGTGCTGACTGGGAACTCGCGGGTGGTTGGACCACGTCAAATGGCGAGCGCATCAAAGATGACGGTGTTTTGGAGCCTTATGGCATAACGCTTGAAGAGGCTCAGGATATGGTGATGACTGCCCGTATCGTTTTGGGATGGGTTGATCCGGCAGATTTGGAAACTGCAGACGAACACGGCGACGACGGCGCAACCGAGGAGGCTGAGGCCTGATCTCAGGCCTCAGTGGGCGTGAAATGAGCCGAGGTGGCCGTCCCGGCAAAAAGGGCGAAATGCCAGAGCGCAAGTGCATCATCACAGGCGACGTGCTGCCTGTCGAAGGGCTCATTAGGTTTGTCGTCGGCCCTGATAATCAGGTAGTGCCGGATATCGCTGGCAAATTGCCCGGTCGCGGGATATGGGTCACGGCCAATGCCGAAGTTCTGGCGAAAGCGACCAAGAAAGGCGTGTTCGCTCGGGCTGCAAAGCAACAGGTTTCCGTGCCGGAAGATTTGGTTGCAGAAGTGTCTCGCCAACTCGGGCGCCGCACTGTGGATTTAATCAGCCTTACTCGGAAATCGGGTAAGGCCGTGACTGGATACGAAAAAGTGAAGGACTGGCTGACCAAAGATGTCGCCGTGGTCCTGCTGCAGGCTAGTGATGGCTCTGAACGTGGCAAAACGAAACTAAGACCTCCTGTTGGAGGGCACCACATAGATTGGCTCTCAGCCGCTGAATTGGGTTTGGCATTTGGGAGACAAACTGTGATACATGGAGCGCTTGCGTCTGGCGGACTCACAAAACGTGTTGTAGAGGAAGCCCTAAGATTAAAAGGCGTACGCGAAAAAACGGTGGCATCGGCCTCCGGGAAGGACAAGACAGCCAGATGAGCGATAACGACGGTAAAAAAACCTTGGGTCTGCGCGGTGGAAGCCGCCCTGGCAACGTGACGCAGAGCTTTAGCCACGGACGCAAGAAAAATGTCGTGGTGGAAACCAAGCGCAAGCGCGTTGTAGTGCCCAAGCCTGGTGCGGCGAAAACTGGGGGCGCTTCCCCCAAAGCAGGTGGTGATCCTAATCGCCGCCCGGCGGGCATTTCGGATGCGGAAATGGAGCGCCGTTTGAAAGCGCTACAAGCTGCGAAAGCGCGCGAAGCTGAAGACGCTGCAAAGCGTGAAGCCGAAGAAAAAGAACGGGCTGAGGCACGTGAACGGCGTCGCCTTGAAGCGGAAGCCAAAGAGCGTGAACAGCGTGAAGCTGAAGAAAAAGCGCGTAAAAAGGCCGAAGAAGAAGAACGTAAGAAAAAAGAGACGGAAGAGGCCGCCAAGCGTGCGGCAGCTGAAGCCGCAGCGCCCGCTGCTGCTCCGTCGGCAGCGGCGGCTCCTCAAGGGCGCGGCGCACCGACTGGAAAGCCCGCTCCAACGCAAGCGCCTCGAAAAGCTGATCGGGAACGTGAACAGCGTGGTCGTGGTAAAGGTCGAGATGACGGTCGCCGTTCCGGTAAGTTGACTCTGGGCCAGGCAACTGGTGGTGAAAACAATCGTCATCGGTCGATGGCTGCGATGAAGCGTAAGCAAGAGCGCGCGCGTCAAAAAGCGATGGGTGGCACAGTTGAGCGCGAAAAGGTTGTGCGTGATGTGCAGCTGCCAGAGGCCATTGTTGTGTCTGAGCTGGCTAACCGTATGGCCGAACGTGTTGCTGACATTGTTAAGTCGCTCATGAACATGGGCATGATGGTCACGCAAAACCAAACAATTGATGCTGATACAGCTGAGTTGATCATCGAAGAATTTGGCCACAAAGTTGTGCGTGTCTCTGACGCTGACGTGGAAGATGTGATCTCCGACAGTGATGAAGCTGAAGGTGACTTGCAGTCCCGTCCACCGGTAATCACCATCATGGGCCACGTTGACCACGGTAAAACGTCACTTTTGGATGCGATTCGCGATGCAAAAGTGGTTTCGGGCGAGGCCGGAGGCATCACTCAACACATTGGTGCGTATCAGGTCAAAACCGATGATGATGTAACACTCTCTTTCCTCGATACACCTGGTCACGCTGCCTTTACATCTATGCGCTCTCGTGGTGCGCAGGTGACAGACATCGTAGTGTTGGTGGTGGCGGCCGATGACTCGGTCATGCCTCAGACCATCGAGGCGATTAACCACGCAAAGGCTGCCGAGGTGCCGATGATCGTGGCGATCAACAAGATCGACAAACCGGCAGCGGATCCAAATAAAGTGCGCGCAGAGTTGCTGCAGCATGAGGTCATCGTGGAAGCCATGTCCGGTGAAGTTCAGGATGTGGAAGTTTCTGCACATACTGGCCAGGGTCTGGATGCTCTGTTGGAAGCGATTGCGCTGCAGGCCGAAATCTTGGAGCTCAAGGCGAATCCAGATCGTGCCGCGCAGGGGGCTGTGATCGAGGCTCAATTGGACGTCGGTCGTGGCCCGGTTGCAACCGTTCTGGTTCAGAAAGGTACCCTGCGTCAGGGCGACATCTTCGTCGTGGGCGAGCAATATGGTAAAGTTCGTGCGCTGATTAACGATAAAGGCGAGCGCGTAAAGGAAGCCGGACCTTCGGTGCCCGTAGAGGTTCTTGGCCTGAACGGCACACCTGAAGCGGGTGACGTTTTGAACGTGACTGCCACTGAAGCTCAAGCTCGTGAGATCGCCGAATACCGCGCTCAGGTTGCTAAGGATAAACGCGCCGCTGCGGGTGCAGCTACAACTCTCGAACAGTTGATGCAGAAAGCCAAGGAAGACGAAAATGTTGCCGAACTGCCAATTTTGGTAAAGGCTGACGTGCAAGGCTCTGCCGAGGCGATCGTTCAAGCGATGGAGAAAATCGGCAACAACGAGGTGCGAGTTCGCGTGCTACATTCCGGTGTGGGCGCGATTACCGAAACCGATGTTGGTCTGGCGGAAGCCAGTGGTTCGCCAATCATGGGCTTTAACGTTCGTGCCAACGCTTCTGCTCGCAACACCGCCAATCAAAAAGGTGTAGAGATCCGCTACTACTCTGTGATCTACGATTTGGTTGATGATGTGAAAGCGGCAGCCTCAGGTCTGCTATCTGCTGAAATTCGCGAGAACTTCATTGGCTACGCAGCCATCAAAGAGGTCTTCAAAGTCACTGGTGTCGGCAAAGTTGCTGGCTGTCTTGTTACTGAAGGTATCGCGCGTCGTTCCGCTGGTGTGCGTTTGTTGCGCGACAACGTTGTGATTCACGAAGGCACACTGAAGACTCTGAAACGCTTTAAGGACGAAGTGGCAGAGGTTCAGTCTGGTCAGGAATGCGGCATGGCATTTGAGAACTATGACGATATTCGCGCGGGTGATGTGATCGAGATCTTCGAACGTGAAGAGGTTACACGTACGCTGGAGTGATCCAGCGTACACAAAAATCCAAGTTACTAAGAAAAAGGGCCACTCCTGAAATAGGAGAGGCCCTTTTTTCGTTGCTCATGTGGCTGTGGTTAGGAAATCGGTTTACCAGAATACACCTTGTCACCCACACGGATGGACACGCGCCCATCTGGAAAGTTTTTCACGACAGGGCCCTGGATCGATACACAGCTGCCTACAGTTATTGTCTTAAGCATGTCAAAAATCCCCACTTGATTGACATCCAATAAACATCGGTTTGGTTAACATTTGGTGCACAACAGGATCGTCATGCACATGTCATAATAGCGTGCATCCCGAAAAAATGAAGAAAATCTTTCCAATTTCGCGCATAAATTGAGCGGAAAAATTAGACGCATGACTAAATTTTGACTCAAACCCAATCACGAATCATCGGAATCAGTGGAATGTCGGCGGGTGGCATCTCAAAATCTCTTAATTTTTCAGCGCCTACCCACTTGAGAGTTTGTCCCTCTTTGGGTTGTGGAACACCCTCCCATTTTCTGCAGACATAAAGTGGCATAAGCAGGTGAAAGTTCTCATAGCTGTGAGACGCAAATGTAAGAGGTGCTAAACAACTCGCCCAAGTGCCTATTCCAAGCTCTTCTTGAAGTTCCCGAACTAGAGCGGCTTCCGGGGTTTCGCCCTGTTCAACTTTGCCGCCCGGAAATTCCCAGAGGCCCGCCATAGACTTGCCCTCAGGGCGTTGCGCCAAAAGGATACGCCCATCGGCGTCAACAAGGACGACAGCTGATACGAGAACCGTCCTCAAGATCTGTAGTCCGCATTTATGGTGATATACCCATGTGTGAGATCGCAGGTCCACACGGTGTCTTGCGCCTCCGCTAAACCCAAATCCACCGAAATTTGGATGTTCTGCCTCTGCATATACTGAGCGCCATCGTCTTCTTTGTAGTCCGGCGACACCCAGCCGTTTTCCGCAACCAAAATGTCGCCGAAGCGAATGCTTAAAAGATCCCGATCGGCCGCAGCACCAGATTTACCGATGGCCATTACAATGCGACCCCAATTGGGATCTTCGCCAGCGATAGCAGTTTTGACCAACGGAGAATTTGCGATGGCCATGGCGTGAGTACGTGCATCGGCCTTAGACGCTGCACCCGTCACCCTCACTTCAACAAATTTCGTTGCACCTTCACCGTCTCGTACAACCAAATGCGCCAATTGTAGCATTACTGAATGAAGAGCCTGCCGGAATTCTTCTGTTTCTGAGGTGACTTCGACGTTTGAGGCACCTGTTGCTGCCACCAAGAGTGTGTCCGACGTAGAAGTGTCGCTATCCACCGTAATGGCGTTAAAGGTTTCGGCATTGAGATCAGACACCACAGACTGCAGGTCTGACTGTGAAATTTTGGCGTCAGTAAAAATATAGACCAACATCGTGGCCATGTCGGGCGCAATCATACCTGAGCCCTTGGCAATGCCCGCTATGTTGACGGTCTTTCCATTGGTCTCAAAAATGCACTTCGCACCCTTAGCAAATGTATCGGTTGTCCGGATCGCTTCTGCCGCATCCCTTATGGATGCCGCTGAAAGGTTTGCTTTTAGCACTTCAAGTTTCTCAGTGATACGCTGATGGGGAAGCGGTTCTCCAATAACGCCTGTAGAGGAGGAAAATACACGCTCCTCTGGAACATCAAGGCAGGCCGCAACTGCATGTGTGACAGATTTGGTGGCCGTCACGCCGTTTTTGCCGGTGAACGCATTGGCATTGCCTGCGTTCACAATAATTGCCGCGCCCGCATCGCTGGATATGCCAATTTTTTCTTGGCAGTCCAGCACCGACGCCGATCGGGTCGCGGACTTTGTAAATACACCTGAAATTGTCGTTCCCGGAGCGCATTGTGCGAGCATCACGTCTTTGCGACCGGCGTATTTTACTCCAGCCTCTGCGGTGGCAAAAGCGACTCCGTCAACGATGGGAATGTCTGGAAAATCAGAGGGTGCCAACGGCGATACATGCGTGATTTCAGCCATGGATCAATCCTGTGTCCGACTAGGTTGCAGCAGATCTACCCTTAGAAGCGCTGTTGGATCCACATTTTCTGCGCCAGATTTGTCAACTTCTGCCTCGGAGGCTTGTTTTGCAATAAATGCTTCGACGGCGACACGTTGAGCACGGTTTAGCAATTCCTGACGTGCTTCTTCAAAGGTCGGAGCCTCGGATTTTTGGATGTCGTTCAAGATGATGATATGCCAGCCAAATTGGGTTTGAACTGGTTGAGAGATTTCACCAACCGCCAAATCCATCACAGAGTCCTCAAAAGGCTTTACCATCTGCCCAGTACCAAACCACCCCAAGCTGCCACCAGATGCACCGGAGGGCCCGGTGGATTTCACCTTTGCGGTCTCTGCAAAGTCTGCTCCATCGGTAAGCTCTTTTCGTATTGCGATGGCTTCTTCTTCAGAAGGAACGAGAATGTGGCTTGCGTTGAATTCATCCTCACCAACAAATTCACGGAACTCTTCATCATAACTTGCCTTGAGATCATCGTCGCTCACCTCATTGGTCGCCACAAATGCTTCCAACGCTTCAGAAGCCATTAAGGTGCGTCGTTCGTTATTCAGGGCGATTTCGACGTATTGGGGCACATCAGCCAAGCTTTGAGCCAGTGCGGTTTGTTGAACCAATTGGTCCAAAATGCTGGGGAAGAGGGTCTCAACGGGCAATTCTTGGTATTGTTGTTGTAGACCGGCACGAACGGAAATCATGTCGCCAAGAGTGATTACCTCACCGTTCACCGTTGCCATAACGGTGTCCAAAGATGGTTCTTCTTGTGCAGTAGCGGGCAGAGAAAAACAAACTGCAGCTGCACAAGTGCACAGGAAGTTGAGGTGTTTTGACATCGTTTCGTCCTTGGCTGGTGCCGCGTGGGCTGGCGGCGTTGACACTGTTCCTGACGCCCCTTACATCGCTTTGAGGTTAAGGCAAACAGGCTGTTTCTCGTTTCTAGGAGCACTGGAGCACGACAGCAAGATTTAGCCACGCAAGAAAGCGTCAACGAAGGACAAGTTATATGCTCGGTTTCGGAAAAATCGCCAAAAGAGTTTTTGGCACGCCCAATGATCGGAAGATCAAGGCGACACGTCCGATCGTTGAAAAAATCAACGCTCTGGAACCGGAGTTTGAGAAACTTTCCGATGATGAAATCAAAACGAAAACACAGGATTTAGTGGATCGGGCAAAAGGCGGTGAGCCGCTTGATAGCCTGTTGCCTGAAGCTTTCGCCAACTGTCGTGAGGCGGCGAAGCGTGCACTTGGTTTACGCGCCTTTGACGTCCAACTGATGGGTGGGATCTTTCTGCACCAAGGCAATATCTCAGAGATGAAAACCGGTGAAGGTAAGACTTTGGTCGCCACTTTCCCCGCGTATTTGAACGCTTTGACGGGTAAGGGCGTGCACGTGGTTACCGTGAATGACTACCTTGCCAAACGGGACGCTGACTGGATGAGTAACGTTTTTGGTGCTCTGGGGATGACCACCGGTGTTGTCTACCCTCAGCAGCCTGAAGACGAGAAGCGTGCGGCCTATGCATGTGATGTTACCTACGCGACCAATAACGAACTCGGCTTTGATTATTTGCGCGACAATATGAAAAGCGAACTGACTGAGATGTCCCAACGCGAACACAATTTCGCTATTGTGGACGAGGTGGATAGTATTCTCATCGACGAAGCGCGTACGCCGCTCATCATATCCGGTCCGAGCCAGGATCGCAGCGATATGTATGTGGCAATTGACCAGTTGATCCCAGATGTGCAGGACGACCACTACGCTTTGGATGAAAAAACACGGAACGTGACTTTCACCGATGAGGGCAACGAGTTTCTAGAAGAACACCTCCAGGCCCGTGGCGTATTGCCCGAAGGGCAGAGCCTATATGATCCGGAGAGCACCACAATTGTGCATCATGTAAACCAAGGGCTGCGGGCACATAAACTGTTCACCAAGGACAAAGACTACATTGTTCGCGATGGTCAGGTTGTTTTGATCGATGAGTTTACGGGCCGTATGATGGCTGGGCGGCGTCTTTCTGAAGGTTTGCATCAGGCGATTGAGGCCAAAGAGGGCTGTGACATTCAGCCTGAGAACGTCACACTCGCGCAGGTAACTTTTCAGAACTACTTCCGCCTTTACAACAAGCTTGGTGGAATGACCGGTACCGCAGCGACCGAAGCAGAAGAATTTCAAGAAATCTATGGCCTTGGTGTGGTTGAAGTTCCGACCAACCGTGGCATCGCACGTGTCGATGAAGATGATGCCGTCTATCGCACAGCGCGTGAAAAATTTGACGCCATTGTCGAGACGATCAAGGAAGCCAATGAAAAAGGTCAACCGATCCTTGTTGGGACCACATCGATCGAGAAATCAGAGTTCTTGTCCAATCTTCTGGATCAAGCTGGCGTCAAACACAGTGTTCTGAATGCCCGTCAACATGAGCAAGAGGCCCAAATCGTGGCAGACGCGGGTAAATTGGCCGCGGTCACGATCGCGACCAACATGGCCGGACGTGGCACCGACATCAAGTTGGGTGGCAATGTGGAGTTCAAAGTGCTCGAGGCCATCGCCGCTGATCCCGACGGTGATCACACAGCTATCCGCGAGCAAATTGAAACACAGCATTCTGCTGATGAAGAAGCCGTCAAAAAAGCCGGTGGCCTCTTTGTGCTTGCAACAGAGAGACATGAAAGCCGCAGGATCGACAATCAGTTGCGCGGGCGTTCTGGCCGCCAGGGTGACCCTGGACGCTCTTCCTTCTTCTTGAGCCTTGAAGATGATCTTATGCGGATTTTCGGCTCCGATCGTCTGGACAAAGTTCTTTCGTCTTTGGGCATGAAAGAGGGTGAAGCCATTGTGCACCCTTGGGTGAACAAATCGCTTGAGCGCGCGCAGGCCAAAGTTGAAGGCCGTAACTTTGACATTCGCAAGCAACTCTTGAAGTTTGATGATGTAATGAACGACCAGCGTAAGGTGGTGTTTTCACAGCGGCGCGATATCATGGAAGCCGCAGACCTGTCTGAGATTGTTCAAGACATGCGTCATGAAGTCATTGACGAGCTGGTCGAGCGTCACCTGCCACCAAAAACTTATGCAGATCAATGGGACACCGAAGGCCTGTATGCGGCGTGTATTGAGCATGTGAATATTGATGTGCCGGTTATTGAGTGGGCCAATGAAGAAGGTGTGGACGACGACAGTGTACGTGAGCGCTTGGAAGATGCTGCCGACGAGATGATGGCTGCCAAAGCTACGAGCTTTGGTCCGGAGGCCATGCGGATGATCGAAAAGCAGGTGCTTTTACAAACTATTGACACCAAATGGCGCGAGCATCTTTTGACGCTGGAGCATCTGCGCTCCGTTGTTGGTTTCCGTGGGTACGCCCAGAGGGACCCGTTGAACGAATACAAAAATGAAGCGTTCCAGCTATTTGAAAGTATGCTGGATGGCCTAAGGCTTGATGTAACCACCACACTTTCTCGAGTACGGCCGATCTCTGAGGAAGAGCAAAAACAATTGGCACTAGAAATGGCGCAACGCCAGCAAGCCATGATGGCTGGTGCCCAAGCAGACCAACCGCCTGCGAGTGTTGCGCAGTCAGAGGCGCCCGCAGGTGAAGCCCGAGATGGGTTTGATGAAAACGATCCAAGCACGTGGGGAAATCCTGGTCGCAACGAGGCATGTCCCTGTGGATCAGGCAAAAAATTCAAGCATTGTCATGGTAGACTGACCTAATTTTTGTCCAAAAGTGACAGACAAAGATCAAAAGGGTGCCTTATGGGCGCCCTTTTTGCTTGTGACCTTACGGCATCGAGGCGTGTGTGGGCGCAAGGAGAAAAGATGCAGGATCTAAAAAACGTTTATCGTCGTTACGCATTGGCATTTGCCACGTTTTCAATTGCGATTTGTATAGGCTTCGTCATGCAAACCAGTGAAGCGGCCGTACTCGTCGTCGAAGAGCATCAGAGCGGCGCCCGAACCTATGATGACACCTATTTGCCTAAAGACCTAAATGTCCCGCAACTCGGTAGTATTGTGGCGTTGCCCAACATGCCCAAAGAGCAAGGAATTGCGGCCACTTTTCCCAACGCGCCTGTTCTGGTAGCCGTATCGGATGATTTACCGGTAGGATTGGTGCCTTCCGAAGAAAGAGTTCCGCGCTTGGGCTGTGCTGCAGATGTGTCCGCCAAAACGACGGCTGGCGCACTTGTCGTCTTGCATATTTCAGCTCCCTGTCAGTCCCAGTCAGCTGTCCAAGTTAGTCACGAAGGCCTGAGCTTCCGAAAAGTTCTTTCTGATAAGGGGCTTGCAGAAATTGTCATGCCGGCTCTTGCCGAAGAAGCTGCTTTCACAGTGACGTTTTCAGACGGTGCGCAAGTGGGTGCGCGCGCTCGTGTGGACTCGCTACCGTTCTACGACCGGGTTGTTCTTCAGTGGCACGGTGTCGATGGACCTGAGCTTCATGCGCGCGAATTTGGTGCGGGCTATGGCGATGCTGGTCATGTTTGGAGAGAAGCACCACGTGCGGTAGCTGCGCTTGCTGGCGGCTCTGGAGGGTTCTTGATGCGCCTAAATGGCGCCGCGCAGGGTGATCGCACCAATGCAGAGATTTATACGTTCCCCAGTGGCATCGCAAAAGCCTCTGGTGACATTGCCATAAGCATCGAGGCCGAAGTTACCGCATCCAACTGTAATCAAGAAATTTCTCTTTCCAGTCTGGCACTGAGACAGGGTGTTTTGGGAGATCTGCATGAGCTTACGATGCAAATGCCAGATTGCTCCGCCGTGGGGGAATATCTCCTGTTGAAAAACCTCGTAGAAGACCTGACAATCGCACAAAACTAAACTGGCGGTCAGGACATCAAGATGATGAAAGTTCGTGCGGCGGTATGCGCCGCACTTTTTCTTTTTTGCGGGGCACTTCCGGGATTTGCGCAGGATGTATTGCTCAAGTCTCACGATGGTGAGGTCGAAATTTCCGGAACTCTATTGGGGTTCGATGGCGAGTTTTACCGTGTCCATACTGTCTTCGGGGAGCTTACGGTAGATGGCTCTGGTGTGTCCTGTGAGGGACCAGGATGCCCCAACCTTATCAACTATGTGGCGGACATCGCGATCTCAGGTTCAGCGACTATGGCAGATATTCTGTTGCCCGCACTCTTGGAGGCTTTCGCGCGCAACGAAGGCTACACCGTGAAACGAGATGCCGAAGCGTTGGATAGGTTTAGCTACGAACTCAGTGCGTCGAGCACGGGACAAACTTTAGCGCGGTTTCAGTTTCACGCCAGCAACGCAGATGAAGGGTTCGCTGACCTTTTGGCTGATGAGGCTGACATCGCCATGTCTTTGCGAGAAATCCGGCCGAAAGAGGCTGAGCTCGGGTTTGAGGCAGGTCTAGGCGACATGACGGATGCCAATAGAAGCCGAGTCTTGGCATTGGATGGTATGGTGCCCGTTGTGGCGGCGGGCAATCCGGTCGCAACGTTGTCATTGTCGCAGTTGGCCGATGTATTTGCAGGAAAAATTGACAACTGGTCGATTTTGGGTGGCCCAGATGCGCCGATCACCTTGCATCTCATCGCATCCACGTCTGGCTTCGCACAGGCGGTGGAAGATCAATTGATGAAGCGCGCCAATCTGACGACAACCGGAATCGCCATACGCCATGGGCGCAACGATGCTTTGGTAAGTGCTGTGGAGCGTGACCCCTTTGCGATCGGGATTGCTTCTTTTGCCGAGACCGGCAGCACACAGCAGGTTACCCTGACCGGGTCCTGTGGACGTTCAATGACCGCGTCACGGCGCACTATCAAGACCGAGGACTATCCGCTTAACGCACCGATGTTTCTGTATTTTCCAGCGCGAAGGCTACCGAAAGTGGCGCGTGATTTTCTGAGCTATACGCGCAGTCCTTCGGCGCAGATAGTTATTCGGCGCGCTGGATTTGTGGACCAAACCGCAGAGGAAATATCCATCAATCTACAAGGGGATCGTTTTGCCAATGCGATCACGGGGGCTGGTGACGAGGTCAGCCTTGAGGTGTTGCAGAGCATGACGGGCACTCTAAAAGGCATGAAACGATTGTCGACATCGTTTAGATTTCAGGCTGGATCGTCGCGGCTAGATGCGCAATCACGCTCAAATGTGCAACAGCTTGCGCGGGCAATCGAGGCTGGAATGTATGACGCGAGAAGCCTTTATTTCATTGGGTTTTCCGACGGAGACGGACCCGCAGAAGGCAACCAGAAAATTGCCCTCAAGCGTGCAGAGGTGGTGAGGCAAGCTGTGCTTTCTGCAGCTGAGACAGCAAGCCCTGAGCGGATTGATATTCAAGTGCATGCCTTTGGCGAGGCGATGCCGATGGCCTGTGACGACACCGATTGGGGACGGCAGGTCAACAGGCGGGTGGAGATTTGGGTTAAGTGAACTACAGATAGCCTTTAGAGCGGAAGCTCAGTTCTGTAGATTTTCCAATGATTATATGATCATGCAACGTCAGACACAGCGCGTTGCAGGCTGTATTGATTTGATGGGTCATGGAAATATCCGTCTCGGACGGCGTGGGGTCGCCGGAGGGATGGTTGTGGACCAAAATCAAAGCACTGGCGTTGAGTTCTAACGCCCGTTTGGCAACTTCGCGTGGGTAGACCGGGACGTGGTTTACGGTGCCCTCTGCCTGTGGCTCATCCGCAATCAGTGTGTTTTTTGTGTCTAGATACAACACCCTAAACTGTTCGGTGTCACGATGGGCCATGGTCGTGTGACAGTAGTCAATCAGCGCATTCCACCCCGACAACACCGGTCGATTTATGACACGGGACCGGGCAAGACGATGAGCCGCAGCTTCTATGATCTTAAGTTCACAGATCACGGCCTCGCCGACGCCTTTTACCTCTGACAGACGCACGATCGGGGCACTGACGACTGCGTTGAAATCTCCAAATGTTTCCAGAAGCTTATGCGCCAGCGGTTTGACATCTTGCCGTGGGATCGCCCGGAACAGGACCAACTCCAGTAGCTCATAATCGGGCAAAGCCTGCGCCCCGCCAGAGAGAAAACGGGTGCGCAGACGTTTGCGATGATCGGCAAGATAGGAGGGCACCTTGCCAGTTGTGAGTGGTGCGACAGGGGCCTCATCCGTCTCAAAAAACGGTAGCGGCCTTTGGACAAAGTCGCGGGCTTTGGTCATGAAGCAAGCTTGCCCAATCTTGGTAAACCAAAGGTTAATTTCGGCGGCCAAAGGTTAAAATTAGTTGGACCACGGCGTTTTGAGGGATCGGTTTTACGTCGGTATTGCGACTGTATTGCGGAGGTTGTTCGCCGGTTAACGCTTTCAGCGTCACAACCGACTTGTGACCGCGCGTGGAAGCTGTGACAGTGGGGTAATTCCATGTGGTTTTATGACAGGACACATTATGAAGTCATTTATGACAGCCCTTTTGGCAGGAGCTTTGGTTGCGGGCGCATCAAGTGCGCAGACATTGGATCGCATCAAAGAAACTGGCATGCTGAAGCTTGGGTATCGGATCGATGCTGCGCCGCTTTCATACCAATCTGAAGATGGCAGCCCAGCCGGCTATTCACCTTTCGTCTGCGGCGAGCTTGCGCAGGGTATTTTGAACCACATCAAGATCCCGAATTTGGATGTCGAGTTTGTCCCTGTGTCCGTTCAAGATCGGTTCGAAAGAGTGGCCGCTGGAGACGTCGACCTGTTGTGCGGTGCTGCGACGATCACATTGAGCCGTCGCGAAATAGTGGACTTTTCAATTCCAACCTTTGCGGATGGCACATCTGTGCTGTTGCCACTGAACGGGTCTGACAATCTCGCAGATCTGGCGGGGCAAAAATTGGGTGTGCGGCGTGACACCACAACGGAGACCGCGTTGAACAACACGTTGGCGTCCACTGCAATCTTTGCTGAGGTTGTGCGATTTGCAGATCATGGTGCTGCGATGCGGGCAATGGAGAATGGGGAATTGGCGGCCTATTTTGCGGATCAGTCAATATTGGCGGGTCTATGGCTTAACAGCCCTCAGCGCGAGAATATGAAATTGGGCAACGCGCTTTTGACCGTTGAACAGCATGGATTGGCAATGGCGCGCGGCGACACCGAGTTTCGCCTGCTGGTCGACCGACTTTTGTCGGTGATGTATGCGCGCGGGACCATGCAAGAGATCTTCAAAGCGGCGATGCCGGACGTTCAGCCCGGCGAGCTTCTTCGGGCAATGTACTCTTTGGCACCGTTGCGGGAGTAATCACGGCTTAAGCAATATGTTTTCAGGGTTCTCTGAGATCGATATTCCGTTGGCCGGCGCAACAATTCACGCAAAGGTTGGTGGGCAAGGTACGCCATTGCTTTTGCTGCACGGCTTTCCGCAAACGCATGTGATGTGGCATGTGATCGCCGAACAGCTGGCGGAGCGGTACCGCGTGATCGTGCCGGATTTGCGTGGCTATGGCGACTCGACGGCGTTGGACGGGGATATGACCTTCCGCGCCATGGCGGCGGATCAGGTGGCTGTGATGCGGGCCTTGGGGCATGCGCGGTTTCACGTGGTGTCCCATGATCGCGGGGCCCGCACGGCACACCGCATGGTGTTGGATCACCCCGAGGCGGTGTTGTCGGTGGCTCTGATGGACATTCTGCCCACGCTGGACGTGTGGCGCACGATGGATGATTGGCTGGCGAAGAAATACTATCACTGGATGTTTTTGGCGCAGCCGGGCGGCATGCCTCAGGCGCTGATCAACAGTGATCCGGTGATGTATATGCGCTCTGCTTTGGTGGGGCTGTCCGGTGATGTGGGGATGTTTCATCCCGCAGCGATGGCGGCCTATGAGGCTGCGGCGGGCAAGCCGTCAGTGGTGGACGCCTGGTGCCGCGACTATGCGGCGGGGGCTGGTGTCGATCTGGAGCATGACCGGGCCGACGAAGGGCGGCAGTTTGATATGCCCTGTTTGATCTTATGGGGCACCAAGGGCGCGATTGATCACCACGTAGATCCGCTGGAGACGTGGAAGGTGTGGTTTCCTAAGGCTGTTGGGCAGGGGCTCGCGGCGGGGCATTTCTTGATTGAGGAACGGCCTGAGGAGGTTTTGTCGGCCGTGATGGGGCATTTGGAGGGGACCGGGTAGATGCGCTATGCAATTTGAATTTAGGGAGCATTGGTGGCAATCGGACGTTTTGTTGCCTGCATGGTCAGACTTTGCTCAAGGGCACACCAGTGTTCTGACCTTTGCACCTGAAGGCAGAGACGACTCTCCAATGAGTGCGTTTGAAATTGGTTTGGTGGAATGGTTTTACAACAACTATGAAATGCAAAAACCTTTTCTGCTGAACGCGGTCTTTGCTGCCTATCCAGATTTTCGGAAACAATACTTCGAAGACTACAACCTCGATGAAAATGAGGAGGACTTGCCGACACTCGCAACAGTCGATGAACTGTCAAAAGTTGTGGTCCTTGAAGAAGTCTTTGTGCATCAAATTTCGAAAGATGGCGTTCCTTATGTAGGCTACCAATTTGATTGTAGATGGGAAGAGGAGCATGGTTTGGGCGTTTTGATGCACAACAGTCGGGTTGTCGAAATTGATGGAGCGGATTGCGCGTACGTGCTCTGGATAGCAGAGCAGGATCGCGACGGTTGATAGAACGATGAAAAGCTCCCGAAGATGTCTACAGGAGCTTTTCGTTTTGCTCTTTGGGCTCCGCCCGTTCGCCGCTGAAACCCTCCACTGGAGGGTTTCCGAGACGCGGCTCACCCCTTCATACTGTCCCAGAACCCTTTGACAGAGCTGAAGAAGCTGCTGCTTTCGGGGTTGTTTTCCTCCGACAGCTCTTCAAATTCGCGCAGCAGCTCTTTCTGGCGGCTGGTGAGGTTGACCGGGGTTTCCACCGCCAACTCGATCATCATGTCGCCTGAGCCGCCGCCGCGCAGGGCGGGCATGCCTTTGGAGCGCAGGCGCATCTGACGGCCGGATTGAGAGCCCGCCGGGATTTTCACACGAGAGCGGCCACCGTCGATGGTGGGCACTTCGATGTCGCCGCCCATCGCTGCGCTGGTCATAGAGACCGGGACGCGGCAGTAGAGGTTCACACCATCGCGCTCAAAGATCTTATGTGGGCTGACCTCAATGAAGATGTAGAGATCACCGGCGGGGCCGCCACGCATGCCAGCTTCGCCTTCACCAGCGAGCCGGATACGGGTGCCGGTTTCCACACCTGCAGGGATGTTCACAGACAGCGCGCGGTCTTTTTCTATACGGCCATGGCCGTTACAAGACTTACAGGGGTTTTTGATGATCTGACCCAAGCCAGAACACGTCGGGCAGGTGCGCTCGACCGTAAAGAAACCCTGTTGTGCACGCACTTTACCCATGCCGGAGCATGTTGGGCAGGTGGCCGGTTCCGCGCCGCCTTCTGCACCGGATCCATCACAGCTGGTACAGACCACGGAGGTTGGCACGTTGATGGTCTTCTGCAGGCCCGCGAAGGCTTCTTCCAGAGACACACGCAGGTTGTAGCGCAGGTCAGCACCGCGAGACGCACGTTGACGGCCCCCGCCAGCGCGACCACCGCCGCCCATCATGTCGCCGAATAGGTCATCAAACACATCTGAGAAAGCTGATGAGAAATCACCTTGGCCGGGATGGCCGCCGCGGGCGCCACCGCCGCCCATACCACCATCAAAGGCGGCATGACCAAAGCGGTCGTAGGCTGCTTTTTTCTCTGCGTCTTTGAGAATTTCGTAAGCTTCGTTGGCCTCTTTGAACTGATTTTCCGCTTCGGGATTGTCCGAGTTGCGGTCAGGGTGCAGTTCTTTGGCTTTTTTGCGATAGGCTTTTTTGAGTTCGTCCGCTGAAGCCCCTTTGTTGACGCCAAGCACCTCGTAGAAGTCACGTTTTGCCATGGGTTACTCCTTTGGCCGGACTGAAAAGGGCCGATCCGGCAAGCGGACCGGCCCGATTTTCTAGTCCTTAGCGCTGCGATTAGCGCTTGTTGTCATCCAGATCTTCGAAGTCAGCGTCGACGATGTCATCATCGGCTGCTGGGCCTTCGTCCATGTCTGGTGCTTCTCCACCGACGTCCTGCTGAGCAGATTTGTAGATCGCTTCGCCCAAACGCATCGCAACTTCCATGACGTTTTGGATGCCGGACTTCAGCTTTTCAGCTGTGACGCCGTCATCTTCCAACTCGTCTTTCAGTGCTGCAACTGCCAGTTCGATCGCTTCAACAGTGGATGGGTCCACTTTGTCGCCGTGCTCTGCCACCTGTTTCTCAGTGTCATGCACGAGGCTTTCGGCCTGGTTGCGGGCTTCGATCATCTCACGACGATCTTTGTCGGCTTCGGCGTTGTCTTCCGCGTCCTGAACCATCTTTTCGATGTCCGCATCAGACAGACCGCCAGAGGCTTGGATGGTGATCTTCTGCTCTTTGCCGGTGCCTTTGTCCGCCGCGCCCACAGACACGATGCCGTTGGCGTCGATGTCAAAGGTCACTTCGATCTGTGGCATGCCGCGTGGGGCAGGCGGGATGTCTTCGAGGTTGAACTGGCCAAGGATCTTGTTGTCCGCAGCCATTTCACGTTCCCCTTGGAAGACGCGGATCGTCACAGCGTTCTGGTTGTCTTCGGCTGTGGAGAAGATCTGAGACTTCTTGGTTGGGATCGTGGTGTTGCGGTCGATCAGGCGGGTAAACACACCGCCAAGGGTTTCGATACCCAAAGACAGCGGGGTCACGTCCAGCAGAACAACGTCCGTCACGTCACCTTGCAGAACACCGGCCTGAATGGCGGCGCCCATGGCAACAACTTCGTCTGGGTTCACACCTTTGTGCGGCTCTTTGCCGAAGAATTTGGTCACCTCAGCGATAACCTTCGGCATACGGGTCATACCACCCACGAGAACAACTTCGTCGATCTCATTGGCAGACAGGCCAGCGTCTTTCAGAGCGGCTGCACAAGGCTTCATGGAGGCTTTGATCAGATCGTTGACCAAGCTTTCCAATTTTGCACGGGTCAGTTTGATGACCATGTGCAGTGGTGTGCCGGTGGCAGGGTCCATCGAGATGAACGGCTGGTTGATCTCTGTCTGGCTGGAGCTGGACAGTTCGATCTTGGCTTTTTCAGCAGCTTCTTTCAGACGCTGCAGCGCCATTTTGTCTTTGGTCAGATCGACGCTGTGCTCTTTTTTGAACTGATCCGCGAGGTAGTTCACGATGCGCATGTCGAAATCTTCACCACCCAGGAACGTGTCACCGTTGGTGGATTTCACTTCGAACAGGCCGTCGTCGATTTCGAGAATGGTCACATCGAAGGTACCGCCGCCGAGGTCATAGACCGCGATGGTTTGGGTTTCTTCTTTGTCCAGACCGTAGGCCAGAGCGGCGGCGGTTGGCTCGTTGATGATGCGCAGCACTTCGAGGCCAGCGATTTTGCCGGCATCTTTGGTGGCCTGACGCTGAGCGTCGTTGAAGTACGCAGGAACGGTGATGACCGCTTGCGTCACATCTTCGCCGAGGTAGGACTCAGCGGTTTCTTTCATCTTACCGAGGATGAAAGCAGAAATCTGGGATGGAGAGTATTTCTCATCCTTGGCTTCGACCCAAGCGTCACCGTTGCCGCCGTTGATTACGGAGAACGGCATGTTTTTCAGGTCTTTGGCCAAATCCGCGTCATCAACCCGGCGGCCGATCAGGCGTTTGACACCAAATACGGTGTTTTCTGGGTTGGTCACAGCCTGGCGCTTTGCTGGCTGACCCACAAGGCGCTCGTCATCGGTGAACGCGACGATGGACGGCGTGGTGCGCGCACCTTCGGCGTTTTCAATGACTTTCGGTTGAGAGCCATCCATGATGGCGACACAGGAGTTTGTTGTACCGAGATCGATACCAATCACTTTGCTCATTTTGATCCCTTTCACGTAAGGCGATATTTCAAGGTCGGACCCGTTATGGCATCCAAGCCTCGATCCACTTAGCATATTGGCAGTGAGCCGCTATGCGCTTCGCAGCGTATATAGGGAGCATAAATATGTGCTGCAAGCATCTCGGAAGGGGGATTGTGGCGGATTCGCTACAAATTATGCTGCATTTTAAATATGAGGGCCGAAATTCTGCGTTCACCAATAAAAATTGCCGGTTTTGAAGTCTTCAAAGGTCATTTGGACGGCCCGGCACAGACCAAGATGGTTGCCGAATTACGTGAGGTTGCGCGGGTGGCACCGATGCGCCATCCCGTCACCCGTTTTGGCAAACAGATGAGTGTTCAAATGACCAGCGCAGGGCGCGTCGGGTGGATCAGCGACGCAGGTGGTTATCGGTATGAACCCCGCCATCCTGACGGAATGCAGTGGCCACCGATTCCTGCTGGCATTCTCGACGTTTGGCGGACGCTGACCGGGATTGAGCGGACACCAGACTGTTGCCTGATCAACTTCTATGGGGAGGGCGCGCGCATGGGATTGCATCAAGACAACGACGAAGGTGATTTTGCCTATCCGGTGGTGTCACTTTCGCTTGGAGATGATGGGTTATTTCGCATGGGTGGGACAGAAAGAGGTGGCAAAACCCAATCTCTGTGGCTCAGCTCAGGGGATGTTGTGGTGATGGGTGGCGCAGCGCGATTGGCCTATCACGGGGTGGATCGGATCAGATTCGGCAGCTCGTCGGTGCTGCCAGATGGTGGCCGTATCAATGTGACGCTGCGGGTGGTGTCACATTAGATGCCGTGAAGGCATTTGGTATTCCATAAGGCAGGTTATCGACGTGCGCTCCAGCTGAGGGAGGCATGTTTGCGGGTGTAAAACTCACCCATCAGACCAATCATCAACAGCACAATTCCCAAGGAAATCGGGTAGATGATTGATGAGTTGCGCGGCACATAATTGATGAAGGCAAATCCGCGGGCCTGATCAATGCAGTGAAACAGTGGATTCCAGTCAAACATCGCCAGCATGAATGGTGGCAGTGTATTGGCGACAAACATTTTACCTGACGCGATCATGTTGGCGCGGGAATAAACCGTATTGGCAATTTGCACAAAGGTCGGGAACCAAGGCTTCAGCGCCAAAAACACGGTGCCGATTGCGAGACCGGTGAACCAGGCCAAAAGGATCATGCCAAAGGTTGGCAGTGGTTGTTCGATGTCAAACGGCGTGAAGGCCACGTGGTAGATGAACAGAATTGCAAACAGCGAGAGCACCTGAATGTAGAGCGTGCCGAGGGCTGCGGACAAAATGGAAATGATGGTGTTCATTGGCGCGTGTTTCATCATCGGGGATGAGGGGCCTTCGGAGCCGACCACGGCGCTCATGGTTTTGGTGTGCGTCATAAACAGAAAAACGCCAGACATGATGTAAATCATGAAGTCGCCACGCAGGGCCGCGCCCCGCAGTCCCAACACGCTGAACATCACGTAGAAGGCCATCACAAACACGATGGATTGCAGCATGTTCATGACAATCGACATCAGCGCATTGCCGTGCGACTTGCGCACGCTGCGGACGATCGAGTGATACACCAGTTCGGATAAATTCAGTGCCGAAGCGAGTGTCGTTTTGGGGGCGGATTGCTGAAACATTGCCTTTGTCGCGTGACTATATTCTATCAGTAGCATGGAAATCTTGCCGTTCCCTTACACAGGGACCATAAGGGGCTCCACACCAATAGACAACAAATGTCATTCTGGAGAAATACATTGGATTACAACGCTCTTATCCCCGTTATCCGTGAACTGGCAATTTTGGCCGGCGACAAGATCATGGAAATCTACGGGGCTGATGATTTTGATGTGAAAGTCAAAAGCGACGATAGCCCTGTGACGGCAGCTGATGAAGCGGCGGATGCGCTGATTTCAGCCGGGCTGCGCGCGGCTTTCCCGGACGTGATGCTGGTGACCGAAGAACAGTCGGAGAGCCACGCAGCCAAAGGCGACACGTTTTTGATCGTGGACCCGTTAGACGGCACCAAAGAGTTCATTCACCGTCGCGGTGATTTCACCGTGAACATTGCCTACGTTGAAAAAGGTGTGCCGCAGCGCGGGGTTGTTTACGCACCGGCGAAGAACCGCATGTTCTTCACACAGGCAGATGGTCAGGCGGTAGAAGAAACCGGCGCATTTGACCCCAAATCTGTGGGTGAAGTGAAAGCGATCAATGTGGCGGAAAGCGACAACGCTGCGCTTTACGTTGTGGCATCCAAGTCGCACCGCGATCAGGCCACTGACGACTACATCAACAAGTACAACGTGAAAGACATGAAAAGTGCGGGCAGCTCGCTCAAGTTCTGTCTTGTGGCAACCGGCGAGGCCGACATCTATCCACGTGTGGGTCGCACGATGGAGTGGGACACCGCAGCGGGCCACGCCGTGCTTTTGGGTGCTGGTGGCAACGTGGTACGGTTTGACGACCACACGCCTCTGGCCTATGGCAAAGAAGATTTTGCCAACCCGTTCTTCATTGCCTATGCGCCGAAGGTCGACTTGAAAGAAGCCTAATGTCTGTACTGATTGTCATTCCGGCACGCTATGCCTCCTCTCGTTACCCCGGCAAACCTCTTGCAGAGCTGCGCGGGGCAACGGGTGAGGCCAAAAGCCTCATTCAGCGCAGTTGGGACGCGGCCTGTGAGGTTTCGGGCGTGGATCGTGTGGTCGTGGCCACGGATGATGATCGCATAAAAGACGCAAGTGAAGCCTTTGGCGCAGAGGTGGTGATGACCTCGCCTGACTGCGCCAATGGCACTGAGCGCTGCGCCGAGGCCTTTGATGCGCTGGGCGGCGGCTATGAGGTTGTGGTGAACCTTCAAGGGGACGCGCCGCTTACGCCAGCATGGTTCATTGAGGATCTGGTGGCCGGTTTGCGCCAGGACACAATGGCGGAGGTGGCCACACCGGTACTGAGGTGCGATGGACGTGCGCTAAATGGGTTTCTGGATGACCGCAAAGCGGGCCGCGTCGGAGGCACCACGGCAGTGTTCACCACCGATCATCATGCTCTCTACTTTTCTAAAGAAGTGGTGCCGTTCACCTCTGATACCTATGCTGATGAAGATGACACGCCAGTGTTCCACCATGTGGGGGTTTATGCCTACCGCCCGTCTGCGCTGGGCGCGTATCCGCGCTGGCCAGCGGGGCCATTGGAGCAGCTTGAAGGGTTGGAGCAGTTGCGGTTTATGGAGCATGGCCGACAGGTTCTCTGTGTAGAGGTCGATGCGCGTGGGCGACAGTTTTGGGAACTCAACAACCCCGAAGATGTGCCACGTATCGAGGCCATGATGGCGGAGATGGGGACGGCATGACCCAGCCCACCGTCAGCGTGGTGGTGGTCAGCCGGGGACGGCCCGACGCCCTGAAGCGCGCGTTGGTGGGAATTTCGCAACTGCATTATCCGGCCTTTGAGGTGATCGTTGTGACAGATCACGCGGGTCAGGATGCGGTCAAAGAGACTACGTTTTCAGACCAGATCAAACTGGCCCCTTATGAGGTGGCTAATATTTCGGCGGCGCGCAATCGTGGGATTGCGATGGCAGCAGGGGAAGTTGTGGCATTCATCGATGATGATGCGGTGCCAGAAACAGGCTGGCTGCATCACCTTATGGCGCCTTTTGCCAAACCCGAGGTTGCCGCCGCAGGTGGATATGTGCGTGGCCGCAATGGGGTCAGCTGGCAATGGCAGGCGCAGAGCGTTGATGGCACCGGGCAGGCCGCACCGATTGATCTGAACGGAGAGGCGCCGGTGGTGCTGACTCCGGATGCGTCGCGGGCGATCAAAACCGAAGGCACAAACATGGCGTTTCGGCGTGATGTATTGGCCGATCTTGGCGGATTTGATCCCGCTTTTCACTATTTCTTTGATGAGACGGATCTCAATCTGAGGGTGGCCGCGGCAGGGCACAAAACGGCGATAGTGCCCTTGGCGGAGGTGCATCATGGCTATGCGGCCAATACGCAGCGTACAGATGCACGGGTGCCACGTGATTTGACCGAAATTGGTGCCAGCACCGCAGTGTTTTTGCGCAAACATTGCCCAGAAGCAATGCGCGCTCAGGTATGGCGCAAAGACCGCGCAGCGCAGCGTCGCAGGTTGGTGTCTCATATGGTGGCCGGCAACATGATGCCGGGAGATGTTGGGCGATTGATGCGCGGGCTGGACCAAGGGTTTCAGGATGGGCAGGCGCGCACTCTTGGGCAAACCCCGGTGATTTCTCGTGCCTCTGAAGGGTTTCGCCCGCTGGCAACCACGCGAGGGGCACAGGTGCTGATGGCAGGGCGCTTTTGGCGACGGCGTGCAATTTTGCGCGAGGCGGAGGTGGCGGTGCAGAATGGGCTGCGACCTTCTGTGTTCATTTTTTCGCGCACGGCGCTTTTTCATACTGTGCGGTTTGACCCAAAAGGGTATTGGGTGCAGGTCGGTGGTTTGTTTGGTCGCTCTGAACGCCACCAAAAACTGTTTCGACTTCGCAGGTTTCGCGCGCGGGTGCGTCGAGAATTTCTGCGAGTTGCCGGGCAACGTCTGTTGGCTCACACCCTCTTGCAGGGGCTCAGCCAGACTAAAAAACAGGATGTTAAAACAACATGATGCAAGATCAGCAACGCACTGCTTTGGTTACGGGGACTGCCGGTTTTATTGGGTTTCACACCGCGCAGCGATTGTTGCAGGATGGATGGCGCGTGATTGGGCTCGATGCCATGACCGATTACTATGATGTCACTCTAAAAGAGCGGCGTCACACAATCCTGAAACAACATATCGGCTTTGAAGCCGTTGAGGGTCGACTGGAGGCCCCGGGTGTGTTGATGGGTCTGTTTGAAGCCCATAAGCCAGACGCGGTGGTTCATTTGGCTGCGCAGGCGGGGGTGCGCCATTCGATTGATGCGCCGCGTTCTTATGTTGAGGCAAACTTGGTTGGTACCTTCGAATTGCTGGAGGCAGCGCGGGCCTTTCCGCCACAGCATATGCTGTTGGCTTCCACCAGTTCTGCATATGGCGCCAATACGGAGATGCCCTACGCAGAGACACATAAGGCAGACAGCCAGATGTCGTTTTATGCCGCGACCAAAAAGGCCGGTGAGGTGATGGCGCACTCCTACGCGCATCTCTACCATCTCCCGACCACAATGTTCCGGTTCTTTACGGTTTACGGTCCATGGGGACGGCCCGATATGGCGCTGTTCAAATTCACCAAGGCAATTTTAGAAGGCGATGTCATCGACATCTACAATCACGGTGATATGAGCCGGGATTTTACGTATATCGACGATCTGACCACAGGCATTGTGAAGTTGATCGATGCGGTGCCGGCGATGCCGGATGCACGAGCTGTTTCATTGGATGGTGACAGCTTGAGTGCGGTGGCACCATGGCGTGTGGTCAATATTGGCAATGGCCAGCCAGTAAAGTTGATGACGTTCGTTGAGGCGATTGAGTCTGCGCTTGGCCAAGAGGCCAAAAAGAACTTCATGGACATGCAGCCAGGTGATGTTCCGGCAACTTGGGCGGATGCAAAACTTTTGGAACAGCTGACCGGCACAATTCCCGCCACAAATGTAGACGAAGGTGTGGCCAAATTTGTGGCATGGTATCGGGACTACTACGGGGCCTGATGGCCCGCGTTGTGCAGGGCTGATCTTAAGATTCGCCAACCACTGTCAGTTTTGGAATGACAGGGAGACCTGAAGAGGCCACCTCGATTGCGTCCGCCTCGATGCATCGTTGTATCGTCGCATTCAGCAGGGTTTCATCCCGCGTGTCGATTGCGCGGCGCAGATCCTGCAGTGCACCCGCAACCGCCAGTTCCGAAATTTGGTTTTCCTGAGCACGTAGAATTTTGGGATGCGGGGTGGTGAGCATATCGCTGCCGATCAGCAGCTCTTCATGCATTTTTTCACCCTCTTTGAGGCCGGTGAAGACGATGGCAATATCGCCCGACGGGTTGAGTTCATCCCGAACGGCGTGCCCTGAGGCCTCAATCATTTTGCGCGCCATGGCATAGATCGAAACCGGTTGGCCCATATCCAGCACAAACACGTCGCCGCCACGAGAGAAAGTTCCGGCGAGCAGAACGAGACGCACAGCTTCGTCCACGGTCATAAAGTAGCGGGTTACCTCGCGGTGGGTCACGGTGACCGGACCCATTTCGCGGATTTGTTGCTGGAACAGCGGGATCACTGACCCGGAAGATCCCAGCACGTTGCCAAAACGGACCATCGAGAACTTCGTGTGTTCTGACCGCGTGGCAAGATCTTGGATCAAAAGCTCAGCCAAACGTTTGGAACTGCCCATCATGGACGTTGGGCGCACAGCTTTGTCGGTTGAGACGAGCGTGAAACGCTCTACGCCAGCACGGCGAGATTCCTCGGCCACAACACGGGTGCCAATCACGTTGTTGCGTACACCTTCAAACGCATTTTCCTGCACGAGGCCGACGTGTTTGTAGGCGGCTGCGTGAAAGACAACATCAATTTTGTGGGTGTTGAGCACTTCAGCAATGAGCTCTGCGTGTTCGACTGATCCCAAAACCGACGTGAACTGGGTGTCGGGGTGGTATTCGCGCAGTGACTGAGAGATTTGATAGAGCGCGTATTCGGAGTGATCGAGCAAGACCAGTTCGGCTGGTTTACAGCGCGCCAGCTGGCGACACAGTTCCCCACCAATAGAACCGCCCGCTCCGGTGACCAGAATGCGACGTCCTTGATAGGTTATTTCTGTTTCGGGCAATTCATCTTCGACTGCATCCCGTCCCAAAAGACTATTTAAGGCCACAGGGGCCGCGGCAGTGGCCTCTTCTCCGCGCAGAACGATGTCTGCAAATGACGGAAGGGCGAGAACCTCACATCCGAGACCGGACAACCGCTTTGCCAAACGCAGGCGCACCGATTGATCAGCAGAGGGCATCGCAAGAATCACACGTTCGATGCCGATGCGGCGCACCAGCGCGGGGATCTGGTTGGGCGCATGCACCCTCAATCCGAGGATGGTGAGTTTTTGCAAATTGATGTCGTCATCTGCGAAGCAGGCCGTTTCAAATTCATCGTCGGTCTGCAGGGCGGCGGCCAACTGCTGACCGGTTTGACCGGCACCGTAAATCAGCACACGGCGACGGACACCCTGCGCTGCATAAGCGCTCTGAACGATCTTGAACATCAAGATGCGGCTGGCAATAGACAGCAACATAAACAGGCAGGCCATTTCGATCAGCGTTGTGATGGCCAACGCCTGTGAGCCCATCAAAATGCCTGCGCCCGCACAAGCGATCGCGGCGGAGAGAGCCACAACAAAGGTACTGGCGATGTCGTCCATGCCGTACGTGTTTAACTTAATCCGATTTAGTCCAAGAAGCAGGATCATGCCGGCGGAGACCGTCAATAAGACGGGCAGATGCCACAGCGCAGGCACAAGACCTCGCGAATCGTCGGCTAAACTTTGCGCGACACCCAGAGCAAGCGAAACCATGACCAAGTCGACGGCCATTAGGATTCGGGATTTTTGAGCGTGCGAGAGCGATGATAACACTTTGAAAAACATGATATATTCTCAGACATACGTAGCCAAATTGGCCAAAAAATACTAAAAATCTGCTCTCAAAAAAGGGGGAAATTCTTACCCAGGAGACCCACAGAAAGGTGTTTCGCTACTTATTTTTTAGGCAGCAGCTTCAGAACTAGACATACCTCAGGCGCAGTTGCATTAAAATCAGTTTTTGCGATCTCGTCCGCTGTTGACTTCTTGTTGGCCGTGACGTTCTTGAGCAGAAGCAATGCGCGTGATTTTTGTGCAAAAGAAATATTGTTGAGATGTTGGTGTTGAATGTTTGGTGTCTGGGCTGTTGTGACAGTTTACGCACGGTTTTTAATTTAATTCGGCTTGGAGCTTGTTGGTGTGGGGCTCGGCCCCGTAAAACAAGTCAAAAAAATTGGGGCTTGTAATGCAGGTAGGACTATTAAAGATCTTGGCGGCGCTGGCGCTTGTGAGCCTCTCCGCGTGTTCTTTGCCACGGAGCGGACCAATTGCGTCTGAGCTGGTTGGTGAACAAAATGTCCCCGAAGATATTGCTGTCGAACAAGTGACACGCGCGTCAGCCGCCAAAATCGCGGCGTGGCCGAAATCAGGCTGGCATGGGCACTATCATTGGTTTGCGCGGCAATCCGGGCCTCAGAGCCGTTTGATAAAGTCTGGCGATCTGGTGACGCTGACAGTTTGGGACAATCAGGACAATTCGCTTTTGTTGGGCCCGACAGATCGGTCTGTACCGCTGCGCCCTGTGGAAGTGACCGATGCGGGTACAATTTTTGTACCTTACGTGAATGACATTATGGTGGCCGGTCTGACGCCCTATCAAGCGCGCGAAAAGATCCAGTCTCAGTTGTCGCCAATTGCGCCGTCTGCACAGGTTCAAATTGATGTCACAAGCGGGCCGAGAAATTCCGTTGATGTTGTGACAGGTGTGGTGACACCGGGCCGTTTGCCATTGACCGATCGCAATGTGTCGATTCTGTCGATCATCGCGCAATCCGGTGGCATCAGCCCAAGCTTGGAAAACCCTCTGGTTCGGCTTCAACGCGCAGGCAAATCGTACGAAATTCCCTTGGATAGTCTTCTGAAAGACCCCGCCAAGAACGTGATCGTCAGCGGCGGAGACCAAATTATCGTTGAGGAAGATGATCGCTACTACATCGGTTTTGGGGCGACATCCGACAGAGAGCAAATCTATTTCAACGAAGAATCTATTTCCGTAACGGAGGCCATCACTCAGTTGGGTGGCTTGGACTCTCAGCGCGCCAACCCGCAAGGCGTGTTTGTGTTACGTCAGTATGATCAAGAGGACCTGCGCACCGACGGCACCGGTCCTTCGCAGCGTCATGTGGTGTTTGCCTTTGATTTGACAAAAGCCGATACGCTGTTTGGTGCAGATAGTTTTGAGATTCAGCCCGGTGATGTTGTGGTCTCAGCCGAATCTGCGGTCAAACCTGCACAAGCGGTTATTGCGCTTGTTGGATCGTTGTTTGCTATCTCTAACGTCTTCGATTGATACAAAACTGTGAGATTGTGCTCATAGAATGCTCTTGTCGGGTAAGGAAAACATGATTTGCTAAAAATCTTGGCTGGCCTCATGTGGCTTTGGTAAATAGTTCGTGTTATCGGCCGGATGTAAATTTTATTTAGAGCATTTGCCTTCTACACGTAATGTAGGACGGCATGAGAATTGTAGATTGAAAGTGAGTAGCGTATGCAACGTAAGGTAACCAAAGCCATATTTCCTGTCGCTGGGATGGGAACAAGGTTTTTGCCTGCTACCAAATCGGTGCCCAAAGAAATCATGACATTGGTGGACCGCCCGCTCATCCAATACGCAATCGACGAAGCGCGAGAAGCTGGGATAACGGAATTCATTTTTGTAACCTCTCGTGGAAAGAGTGCGCTTGAGGACTACTTTGATCACGCGCCACAGCTTGAACAAACGCTGCGCGAAAAGGGCAAAACAGACCTGTTGGCCGAGCTGCAAGCCACCAACATGGAAAGTGGGACAATCGCCTATATCCGTCAGCATCGGGCCATGGGATTGGGGCATGCGGTTGCTTGCGCCAGCCGTTTGGTATCGGATGAACCCTTTGCGGTGATCCTACCGGATGATGTGATTGCGGGAGAGACTGGCTGTCTCAAGCAAATGGTCGATGCTTATCAGCAGACCGGTGGTTGCATGGTTGCGGCCATGGAAGTGCCTTACGAAAAAGCCTCCTCCTACGGCGTTCTTGATGTGAAAGAAGACATGGGGTCTTTGGTGTCTGTCAAAGGCATGGTGGAAAAGCCGCCAGCAGATGAGGCGCCTTCAAATCTTGCCGTGATCGGTCGCTATATTTTGACCCCCGAGATTTTCAAGAACCTCGCAAAGCAAAGCGAAGGTGCCGGTGGAGAGATCCAGTTGACCGACGCGATTGCGACAGAAATCACCAAAGACCGTGGCGTTTACGGTTATCGGTTCCAGGGGCAGCGCTATGATTGCGGCTCTAAAGCTGGTTTTCTTCAAGCGACCGTTGCTTTTGGGTTGGCGCGTGAAGACCTGTGTGATGAGTTGTCCTCTTATCTGGAAGCGCTGGTTGCGTCACGTCGAGCAGCGGAATAAACCCCGTCTCGACAAACCAACTTTTGGGAGATCTGCATCGTGCAGCACGTGATCGTCACAGGCGGAGCTGGCTATATTGGCTCGCACGCGTGCAAGACATTGGCGAATGCGGGCTACGTGCCTGTCAGCTATGACAACCTAAGTACAGGTTGGGAAGATGCGGTAAAATTCGGACCTTTTGAGCGCGGCGATCTTTTGGATCGGGCGCGTTTGGACGAGGTGTTTGCCAAATACCAACCTGTGGCAGTCATTCATTTTGCCGCGCTTTCGCAGGTGGGTGAGAGCATGCAGGAACCCGGCCTGTATTGGCGCAACAACGTTGGCGGGTCGCTGAATTTGATTGAGGCAACGGTTGCGGCTGGTGTGCGCAATTTTGTCTTTTCCTCGACGTGTGCCACTTATGGTGACCACGATAATGTGACGCTTGACGAAGAGGTTGAGCAGCTGCCGATAAATGCTTATGGCGCTTCCAAACGTGCAATCGAGGATATGTTGCGCGACTTTGAGGGCGCCTTTGATCTGAATGCGGTGATTTTCCGGTACTTTAATGTGGCGGGCGCAGACCCGGAGGCTGAGGTGGGTGAGTTTCACCAACCTGAGACGCATTTGGTTCCCTTGATGTTGGATGCGATTGATGGACGGCGGGACGCGCTGACCATACACGGCACCGACTATGACACACCGGATGGCACCTGCATCCGCGACTACGTGCATGTTTGTGATTTGGTGGATGCGCATGTGCTGGGATTGCGTTGGCTGTTAGATGGCAAAGGCAGTCGTGTATTTAATCTGGGCACTGGCGTTGGGTTCTCGGTACGCGAGGTGGTGGACCACTCGCGCGCGGTGACAAATAGAGCCGTGCCTTGCCATGAAGGTGCGCGTCGCGCCGGTGATTGCACCAAGTTGGTGTCGGGCTCGACACGCGCGGAGAAAGAGCTAGGGTGGGAGCCCAAACGCTCAACTATGGACCTGATGATTGCCGATGCATGGAAATGGCATCAGACCGGACACTACGACAAGTAATCCCACAGCGCGCTTGCTGGAATTGACACGTGTTCTTGCTTTGCAGGGGCGCCGCCCTTCTGGTGTGGACCGCGTGTGCTTGGCCTATCTGCGTGCCATCGTGGCAGACGAGGTGCCCTGCTTTGGCCTGGTGCGTACGGGGTTGGGGTATGTGCTTTTGGATCGCGCGGGCATGCAGGCTTGTTTGGCGTGTATCGACGGGGTGCGACCTTGGCCAAAGGTGGATTTGGTGTCGCGTGTCAGACATCGTGCGGACAGCCCACGCCGCACGCCGGATACATTGGCGCGGCAGGTTTCGGTGGCGCGCGCACGGCCCAGATCTTTGGGGCGAATGTTGCGGCGGCATTTGCCGGCCGGCACGGTATACATCAATGTGGATCAAACCACGCTCACCGACCGGGTGATCAAAGCGGTCAAATCGGTGGAAGCTGCGCGGGTGACGGTGTTTTTACATGACACCATTCCACTGGATTTCCCACATTATCAGACACAGGAGGCGGTGGATAAACTCACGGCAATCCTGCGTCGGTGCAGCCAATTTGCGGACCTGATCCTGACCAATTCTAAAGTGTCCGCAGAGGACATTTCCCGGCACATGCAAAAGCTGGGTCCGGTACCGCCGATTGAAGTCGCCCATTTGGGTGTGGAGCCCGATTTTTTCGATTTCGCGAACAATGCGGCAGGTCTTGACGTAGCGTCACCTTATTTTGTGAGCGTTGGTACAATAGAGCCGCGTAAGAACACAGCTTTCCTGTTGACCCTTTGGGAGCAGATGGCAAAGACCGTCGAAGGCGATGAAATGCCCCGTCTGGTGATTTGTGGGCGCCGGGGATGGGAGAGCAAGCGCGTGTTGGATCGGCTTGATCAAACCCCCCTGCGTGGGAAATTTATTCTTGAATTTAATGACCTTAGCGACACGGCACTTGCGGTCACAATGGCAGGTGCGTCCGGGCTTTTGTTTCCAAGCCATGTGGAGGGGTTTGGGTTGCCACCTGTGGAAGCCGCGGCGATGGGTGTGCCGGTGGTGTCCAATGAGTTACCAGTGATGCGCGAAATTCTTGATGATTATCCCATTTACGCAAACGTTTCAGATGTTTATCTATGGGAAACAATTGTTAGGTCTCTGGCAGCCACACAGGGTGTGGCGGGTGAATCTGATCCACAAGTGCGCCGACATGTCGTTCCCCCAACTTGGGAGGCGCATTTCAACGCCGTCTTAAGGGTCACGTGATATCCCTGTTTCCAGTGCCTTGGGGACACGAAAGGACACTGTAGACCGGTGAGCGCGCTGCATTCATATCGACTTCGGGTGAGACGTCGCTATCGCATCGCGCGCGCCATACGTAAGCGGCGTGAGCTGCGGAGCATGGTCGACCGGACAGAACAGATCAAAGGGTCTGACCTGCTGTTGTTTTCGACCCTGCGCAACGAGCTGGTGCGGCTGCCGTTTTTCCTCGATTATTATCGCAACAAAGGCATCAACCACTTTTTGATCGTGGACAATGACAGCGATGACGGATCGCTGGAATATTTGATGGAGCAGCCAGATGTGTCGGTTTGGCACACCCGCAAAAGCTACAAACGGTCTAAGTTTGGTGTGGATTGGCTGAATTGGCTACAGTTCCGATATGGCCACAAGCACTGGTGCTTGGTGGCGGATCCAGACGAATTCTTCATCTACCCGTTCTGTGACACGCGACCCATTCGCGCGTTGACCGATTGGTTGGATGCCAGCTCTATCAAAAGCTTCAGCGCAATGTTGTTGGACATGTACCCGCGAGGGCCGATGACCGAACAGCCGTATCAATCCGGGCAGGACCCGCTTGAGATTGCCTGTTGGTTTGATGCTGGCAACTACACGATGACCAAGAACCCGATGTATGGGAACTTGTGGATTCAGGGGGGGCCGCGCTCACGTGTGTTTTTCCCTGACGAGCCTGAATTGGCCCCGGCGTTGAACAAAATTCCCTTGGTGAAATGGAACAGGCGGTATTGCTATGCCAGTTCCACACACATGCTTTTGCCGCGCGGATTGAACCAAGTCTATGATGAATGGGGCGGAGAGAAGGCTTCTGGGTTGCTGTTGCACGCCAAATTTCTCGACACGTTCACGGTGAAGGCCGAAGAGGAGCTGGAGCGCAACGAACACTATTCTGCCAGTGTGGAATATAAAGCCTATGCTGAGCGTTTGCGGCACAGCCCGGAGCTGTGGTGTAAGTGGAGTGAGAAGTACATCAACTGGCGTCAGTTGGAAATTCTGGGCCTGATGTCCAAAGGAAACTGGGCATGAGCGTCGGTATTCTGATGTTGGTGCACACGGCGCTCGATCGTGCTGAACAAGTGGCCCGTCATTGGACGACCTATGGCTGTCCTGTGGTGATCCATGTGGATGCCTCGGTGAAACCAAAGGCGTATAAGAAATTTGTGCATGCGCTCAGCGACGTTGCGGATGTCCGGTTCTGTAAGCGCCACAAGTGTGAATGGGGCAGTTGGGGGCTTGTCGCAGCGTCGCAGTCCGCTGGCGAGGCCATGCTCAAAGATTTCCCGGAAGTGCGCCACATCTACCTGTCATCCGGGTCGTGTCTGCCGCTGAGGCCGGTGCAGGAACTGAAAGACTACCTTGCTGCGCGTCCACGGACAGACTTTATCGAAAGCGCCACCACTGCAGATGTGCCGTGGACCGTGGGGGGGCTGGATCACGAGCGCTTTACGCTGCATTTCCCGTTTTCCTGGAAACGGCACCGCTACCTGTTTGACAAATGGGTGGATATTCAGCGGCTTCTACGCATCAAACGACGGATACCAAATGGCATTACCCCGCATATGGGCAGCCAGTGGTGGTGTCTGACCCGGCAAACTTTGTCGGCCATTTTGCAAGATCCTGACCGCGACGTGTTTGACACATTTTTCAAGCGGGTATGGATTCCGGATGAAAGCTATTTTCAGACATTGTCGCGGGTCTATTCCAGCAACATCGAAAGTCGGTCACTGACGCTGAGCAAGTTTGACTTCCAAGGCAAGCCACACATTTTTTATGATGACCATCTGCAGCTGCTGCGGCGGTCTGACTGTTTTGTGGCGCGTAAAATTTGGCCGCGCGCCAACAAGCTCTACAACGGCTTTTTGCGCAGCCCTGAGGGCGCGATTAAGATGAGTGAGCCGAACCCAGCCAAAATTGACCGGATCTTTGCAAAAGCGGTGGAGCGGCGCACCAAAGGGCGCACTGGGCTATACATGCAAAGTCGGTATCCCAATGAAGGTTGGGAAAACGGTATGACCTTTGGGCGCTATTCTGTGTTCCATGGGTTTGCCGAGTTGTTTGAAGATTTTCATCCGTGGTTGGCGCGTGCCACAGGTGCGCGGGTGCATGGGCATTTGTTTGCGCCAGACCGTGCCGAATTTGAGGGCGAGCAACGGGTCATAAACGGGGCATTGAGTGACACGCCTAAAAACCGGGACTACAACTCGATCGCTTTTCTGACCAACCTGATTTGGAACACGCGTGGTGAGCGTCAGTGTTTTCAGGTGGGGCCACGAGACGAAGGCGCGCCGGTGTGGTTTTTCGCCAAAGATCCCAATGCGCAGGTGTCAGTGATCAGTGGTGCTTGGGCAATTCCACTGTTCAAGTCGAATTTGAATTTTGCGGACATCCGCAGCGAGGCCGCGCGGCTCCAAAAGTTGGAAAATGATCAGCTTTACGCTTTGCGCAGCCCCTATGCCAAGGCGCGTGTGCGGATTTGGACATTGGCCGAATTTATCGAAGCACCGATGGAACCGCTGCAGACGATCATTGACGAAATTGGCTCGGAAAAGGCGCGACGTTTGTCGGAAGCCCCGCGCATGACCGATTTGTCCGGTTTTGGTCAGTTCCTACAGAATCTGAAAAATCAGGGGATGCATCCCTATTTGATGGGGGATTTTCCTGTGTCACAAACGGACACAGACCAGAAGAAACCTCCCCGCAAACCTTATTTGGTGCAATAAGACCGTATGGACACGCCTTTTGACTATTTTGTGGTCTTTGCCGAGATGCGCACTGGCTCCAACTTTCTAGAAGCCAACATCAATGCTTTTGATGGCCTGACGTGTCACGGAGAGGCGTTTAACCCTCATTTCATTGGCTACCCTAACAAGACAGAGATTTTAGGGGTTACGCTGGACGCGCGCACAGCTGATCCTCAGCAGCTTATTGATGCCGTAAAGGCAGATACAGCTTTGGCAGGGTTTCGGTACTTCCATGACCACGATCCGCGCGTGTTGGACACGATTTTAGCGGATCGCCGGTGTGCCAAGATTGTGCTGACCCGCAATCCGTTGGACAGCTATGTCAGCTGGAAAATCGCTCAGGCGACCGGGCAATGGAAATTGACCGATGTGCGCCGTCGTCGAGACAGCAAGGTGAGATTTGATGGGCCGGAATTTCGCACACACGTGGAGGCGTTGCAGGACTTTCAGGTCACATTGATGCGGGCGCTGCAAGTCAGCGGACAGACCGCATTTTACGTGGCGTATGAGGACCTGCAGGATGTGCAGGTGATGAACGGCATGGCGCAGTTTCTGGGTCATGAGGGCGCGCTGGAGGCGCTGGACCAAAAACTGAAGCGCCAGAACCCGAGCCCGCTGTCAGAAAAGGTGGAGAATTTTGGCGAGGTGTCCCTTGCGCTGGCCGATTTGGACCGCTTCAACCTGAACCGCACGCCCAACTTTGAACCCAGACGCGGGGCAACTGTGCCCAGCTACGTGGCCTGTGCTGCGGCGCCGTTGTTGTACCTGCCAATGCGCTCGGGACCGCAGGCAACGGTGGAGGCTTGGATGGCTGCGCTGGATCACGTCAGTCCAGAGGGGTTGATCCGCGATTTCAGTCAGAAGAGCCTGCGGCAATGGAAAAAGGCGCACCAGGCTCATCGTGGGTTTACGGTTGTGCGTCATCCAGTGGTGCGCGCCCATGCGGCGTTCTGTGACTGCATTCTGGCCGCTGAGGATGGCGTTTACAAAAAGATCCGGCGCACGTTGCGGCAGGTTTATAAAATGCCGATTCCAAAAGACCCGCCGGGTCCAGAATATGGGCCGACGGAACATCGGGCAGCGTTTTTGGCTTTCCTTGATTTTGTGAAGGCGAATCTGGCCGGGCAGACGGGGATTCGGCAAGACGCCCATTGGGTGAGTCAATCGGTTGCGATGAAGGGATTCGCTGATTTGGCACTGCCCGATATGATTGTGCGTGAAGATGAGATGATGAGCTACTTGCCAGCTTTGGCGATGCAGATTGGGCGCATGGATGCACCCGATCCCATGCCTGTCGATCCGGGTCATCCGGTGCCGCTTGAGGCAATTTATGACGCAGAGATCGAGCAGAAGGTGCAGGAGATTTACAAGCGCGACTATATTGCGTTTGGATTTGAAAGCTGGAAATAAAAACGCGCCGACAGCAAGGCTGCGGCGCGGTAAGATGTACCTATGTGCGGCTGATTATGCCGCTTGTACTTTGTCAGCTTCCGTCAAAATTGTGAACAGAGTGGCCGCGTCAGGATTTGCGCGCAGCTTGGCGCAAATCGTTGGTTCGCGCAGTTGACGAGACACGCGGGCCAAAGCTTTTAGATGTTCGACACCTGCTTCTTCGGGGGCAAACAATGCAAAGGCAATGTCGATGGGTTGGCGATCTACTGCATTGAAATCGACAGGTTTTTCCAAAAGGATAAACGCGCCGAGCACGCGATCTATTTGTGTGGATCGCGCATGCGGAAGCGCCACCCCGTGCCCTACGCCTGTGGGGCCGAGATTTTCACGTTCTTGCAGGGCTTCAACGATCGGTTGCGGTGCCAGCTTGTAAGCTGACTCCGCAAGATCGCCAAATTCCTGAAGCAAACGCTTCTTGCTTGAGGCAGCCGTCACAACACGTACTGCCTCTGGCTTGAGGATCGTGGAAAGGTCCATCTTGCCTGTGTCTCCGGAGGGCGCTTTACGCTCGCTCGCTTATGTCTGCGGATCGATCCAGCCTATGTTGCCGTCCTCACGGCGATAGACCACGTTCAGCCCGTCTTTACCTTCGTTTTTGAAGACCAGCACCGGTGACCCTGCAAGTTCCATCTGCATAACGGCTTCGCCAACGCTGAGAGATTGGATTTTGGTTTCCATCTCTGCCACGATGACAGGCTGCAGGGTTTCGGGCTCGGCCTCATGATCTTCGGCTTCAGGCGCGAGGATATACGAGGAAGCTCCCAAAAGTTCAACCGGGTCCTGACGTTCCTTGTGATGATCTTTCAAACGGCGCTTATAGCGGCGCAGTTGTTTGTCCATTTTTTCGGCACAGGCGTCAAAAGCGCCATAGATTTCGGTCGAGTGGGCTTTGGCTTGCGCAGTCAATCCGGTGGACAGGTGAACCGTTGCTTCACACATGTATTCATGGGCGTGTTTTGAGAACGTGATGTTCGCATCCGTAGGTCTGCCCGCATATTTTTCTAACACTTCGCCAAGCTCGTTTTTGACGTGCGTTTGAAGGGCTTCGCCTACGTCGATCTGTTTACCGGTAATCTGATAGCGCATCCTGTCTCCTTTTCGATGACATCTCGGACCACGGGCTTAAAGCGCCCATTATGATGTTAGGTCCGAATGCTGGAAATCGACATCTGTGCGTCTTGCCAATGACCAGGCCTTGGTAAGAAGGCCGCAACAGTCAGTGCGGGGAGTCGAACAAATGTCATAGGTATATTTGAGTATTGTGCCCGCAAAGAGTCAATGATCGAGCGCAAGTTTATGCGTTTTTCCGCTGGATCAATTGGCCGACTTAGGAAATCTTGAAATTGTCCCCAAGGTAGACACGACGCACGTTCTCGTTTTCCACCACCTCACCGGGTGTGCCCGACATCAGCACTTTGCCGTCATGCAGAATGTAGGCGCGGTCGACGATCTCTAGGGTCTCACGCACGTTGTGATCGGTGATCAGCACACCAATGCCGCGCTTTTTAAGGTCGGCCACAAGATGGCGAATGTCGCCCACCGAGATCGGGTCGACACCGGCGAAAGGTTCATCCAGAAGCAAATACTTGGGGTCCGCAGCCAAACAACGGGCGATTTCCACTCGGCGGCGCTCGCCTCCGGAAAGTGCCAGCGCCGGGGCGCGACGCAGATGTTCGATGGAGAACTCAGACAGCAGCTCTTCGAGCCGCTCGCGGCGCTTGTGGCGGTCGCGATAGGTGATGTCGAGAATGGCGGTGATGTTGTCTTCGACCGACAGGCCGCGGAAGATGGACATCTCCTGCGGCAAATATCCGATGCCAAGTTTGGCGCGGCGATACATTGGCAAAGTGGTCACGTCCCGACCATCAATGGACACACGGCCACCTTCGGGCACCAAAAGGCCCGCCACGGCATAAAACGTGGTGGTTTTCCCGGATCCATTTGGTCCCAAGAGGGCCACCACCTCACCGCGTTGCAACTCCATACTGAAGTCTCGAATGACCACACGTTTGCGATAGGCTTTGCGCAGGCCTTCCACGAGCAGCCCGGAATGGCCTTCGGTGACTGAGAGTTCTGGTTTGGTCATCTTTATTCGGACCTCAGAACGGTTTTGACTTGGCCGGTTAATTTGGCGGTGTTGTCTTGCAAATTCAGGATCATTTGATTGGCTGTGATGGTGGTCTGGGCCTGTGCCACTGTCACATTGCCGCTCATCACCACGGAGCCACTATCTATGCTGTACACGGCCTCATCTGCTTCCGCGGCATCCGGGCCTTGAACCAAAAGTACGTTGCCGGTGGCCACAAGGCGGTCGATGCCTTGCGAGTCCTCTTTGTAGTGCACGTTGACCTTATCGGCTGTCATGCGCATTTCGCCTTGGGAAATATCCACGTTGCCCTCAAACACAGCGCTGCCATCGGTTTGATTGACCGAGAGGCTTTCGGCTGTGACCTCAACCGGCAGACCAATATTTTGTTGTGTCTGGCCAAAGCCAAGTTGCACACCTTGTGCGGTTCCGGTCACCGGCGGAAAAACCAGCGTTATCATCAACAGAAATCGGAACAGTTTCACAAGTCACCTCGTCGTCGTTTGCGGCGTGTATACAAGATGCACACCTTTTGTGAAAAACAAATATATTTCATTGTTTTCCCCGGAAGGACGCAGTGCCATGCGTCCCGCGTTAAGTTGGCCTAGCGCGCTCTGAGCGGTCACCTGTCCAGCGGTTTCCGCGCGTGCATCCTCTAGGCTAAACGTCATCTCATCAGTTTCGATAGTGAAGCCCGCAGAGGTCAATATCTCCACGTTGCCATCCAATATCACCTCTTGGAAACTGCCATCCATGTCGCCAGCTTGGGCGGTCACGGTCAACTCGGTGCCGTCTTTGGTGGTCAGTAGGGCACCCACTTGTTGCGCGATGATGCGCGAGGAATCCTCAAGATCGGGATGGGCGGTGGCCGAGGTCACAGTGATGTTGTGACCGGTTTCGGTTTGACCAGAAAAATAGGGGGCGGTGATCTGTCGGTCGCGCAGCCGCTTTTCCAGCTCTACATCAGCGAAAGGAATGGCGCTTTCCAGATCAACTTTGTGCGACACAAGAAAAAGGGTGGACAAAAGACCAAGGGCGGCCAAGGGCAAGAGCACCTTCAGCCAAGCGACCAGCGCGGAGTATGTCAGACGCCGCCGCACTGTGTTCAGCCCAAGCCAGCGCGCAAACAGTCGTGGATGTGTAGCAGTCCGATTGGGGCACCGTCGCTGGCAGGATCGACCACAAAGAGACATGTGATCTTGCGCTGATTCATGATGCCCACGGCCTCTTCTGCCAATGCGCCGGGTGCAATGGTTTGAGGGGCGGCGGTCATCACCTCAACAGCGGTTCGGTCCAAAAGACCATCCATGTGACGGCGTAGATCCCCGTCAGTGACGATGCCTTGAAGCGCACCTTTGGCGTTGGTGACGCCCACAACGCCAAAGCCCTTTTGGCTGATTTCCAAGAGCGCTTCCGTCATGGGGGTGGTTTCAGTGATCAGGGGCAACGCGTCGCCGTCGTGCATCAGATCGCGGACGCGTGAGAGTTGCGCGCCAAGTTTACCGCCGGGATGGAACTCGCGAAAGTTCTCTGGTGTGAACCGGCGATGCTCCATCAGAGCCACGGCCAATGCATCGCCCAGCGCAAGTGTCATGGTGGTTGTGGTGGTGGGCACCACACCGGTGCCACAGGCTTCTTCTGTCTTTGGCAAAATCAAACCCACGTCACTTTGTTTGATAAGCGTGGAGTCCGGTCGACTGGCCACCCCGATCAGTGGGATGTTGAAACGGCGCGTATACGCCACGAGGTCAGCCAGTTCCGGTGTTTCCCCAGAGTTGGACAACACCAGTGCCACGTCGCCTTGCGCCATCATACCCAGATCGCCGTGGCTGGCTTCTGCCGGGTGCACAAAATGTGCCGGAGTGCCGGTTGACGCAAAGGTGGCGGCAATTTTGCGCGCGATGTGGCCTGATTTGCCCATACCTGAAACGATCACCCGACCTTTGGCCGCGAGCAACAGTGAAACGGCCTCGCCAATCTCTGGACCGAGGCCTGTGCCGAGTTTTTGGAGCGCATCGGTTTCTATGGAAATCACCCGGCGGGCGGTTTCCAGAAAAATCTGTTTGTCGGCATCGGTCATGCGGCGAGGTCCGTCCGTGGATTTAGTGCGAGAAGATGTCTTGTTCGGGCCAGCCTGCCAGGTCGAGCTTGGCGCGGGTCGGCAGGAAATCATAGCAAGACTGCGCGATTTCGGTGCGTCCCTCGCGGGCCAGGCGGGCATCCAGCTTTTCTTTCAGCGCGTGCAAATACAGAACATCAGATGCAGCATAGTCCAGCTGTGCGTCTGACAGCGCTTCTGCGCCCCAATCGCTCATCTGTTGTTGCTTGGAAACATCGACACCCAGAAGCTCTTGCAGCAAGTTCTTCAGACCATGGCGATCCGTGTAGGTGCGCACCAGTTTTGACGCAATCTTGGTGCAATAGACCGGTGCGGTCAGCGCGCCAAAGGCGTTGTACATCGCAGCGATGTCAAAGCGGCCGAAGTGAAACAGCTTCAATACGTTTGGGTCGGTTAGCATTTTTTCCAGATTGGGCGCGCTGGTTTGGCCTTTGGCGACCTGAACCAAATGGGCGTTGCCGTCTCCACCCGACATCTGAATCACACACAAGCGATCCCGGTGCGGGTTTAAGCCCATGGTCTCGCAGTCGATGGCCACAACCGGGCCCAGATCAAGCCCGTCGGGCAGGTCGTTTTGATAGAGGAAGTTAGCCATCTGAGCCTCAATGTGTTGGATGTCATGCACTTACGGGTTTCCAACAGGTGTTTCAATGTTTTGCGTGGATTGTAAGGATTTCGGCCAAAGGTCGCCCAGTGCCGGTATGACGATTTGGTCACATCTTTACGACGTCTTGGTGACGCTCTAAATAACCTCAATGGAACACAGTGCAGCGATATCGGTTGAAGACGAGCTTAAGATGCTCGTCGAAAGTCGTGCCCGAGAAGATGGGCCACGTGTGGAGCGGCTTGAAACAGAGACGCAAACCTTTTGGATCAAACGTCCTGAACGCCTAAATTTTCGCTATCGCTTGCAAAAGGGCGATCCTCGAAAATCGTTTGCGCGTGAGCGTCAGGCCTATCACGAAATGAACGCGAAGCACGCGCCTGTGCCGAATTTGGTGGCTGATGGGCCGGAGTTTCTGGTGCTGCCGGATTGTGGCGCGGATTTGCGGCATCGTCTCCAACATGAAGCGGGTGACGGTCACAAGCGCGATATGTTGTTGAATGCCAGTCAATCTTTGGGAGCGTTTCACAGTCTCGGATTTGCGCATGGGCGCCCGAGTCCGAAAGACATGTGCCTTGTGAATGGCGATGTCCTGTTGCTGGATTTTGAGCGCTATCAACATCGCAACAACACCCCGAAAGGGCAGGCGCGCGATTTGGTGGTGTTTGCGTTTAACGTTGCTGCCAATTCCGCTCAGATGCGTGGTGCGCTGCGCGAGGCCATGGCCGTCTATCAGGTGGCTGCACCAGAGGGCATCTGGCCCTTAGCGCAGCAGTGGTGTCGCCGGATGAAATGGGCAGATTGGATCACCAAGCCGATCCAGATGCGCCCGGGCAACCGGTCGCGTGAAATCAAAGCGATTCCTTATGTGATGGATTTGTTTCTGACCGAAGCGTGACTGGCGGTGCGCTCACTTAAGCGCGCGCGCCAAAAACGCTTGGGTGTCTTTGTGTTGAGGCGCATCAAACAGCGCGCTGGGCGGGCCTTCTTCGATCACTTTGCCGTCTTTTAGGAAGCAGACTTTGTCTGCGGCTTCACGGGCAAACCCCATTTCATGGGTGGCCAGTACCATGGTCATACCGCTTTGCTTGAGCAGGCGCAGCACATCTAAGACCTCGCCAACAAGTTGCGGATCAAGAGCGGAGGTGATTTCGTCAAACAACATCACTTCTGGCTTCATTGCCAAAGCGCGCACGATGGCGACGCGTTGTTGTTGCCCGCCGGAGAGTTGATCCGGGTAATGGCCCATGCGGTCCTTGAGACCAAAGCGGTCAAAAAGGTCTGTGATCTCCGCCTTCAGCGACGCGCGGCTTTTGCGATAGACACGGCGAGGGGCAAGCATCACGTTTTCCTCTGCCGTCATGTGCGGAAAGAGGTTGTAGGACTGAAACACCATACCGATGCGGCGGCGCACCGGTTGTGGATCCAGACCGGGCAAGGAGATGTCTTTGCCATCCAGAAGAATTTCGCCATCTTCGATGGTTTCTTGCAAATTGATGCAGCGCAGGAGCGTCGACTTTCCGGCCCCAGAGGCCCCAATCAGACAGACCATTTCGCCCTCGTTGACGGTCAAATTGATACCATCACACACGGTGTTGTCACCAAAGCGTTTCTCAACAGCTTTCAAAGCCAGTTTTGGCATCAGCTGCGCTCCCGATTTTGTTTGGCGATCAGATAGTCGGCATAGCGTGTGGCAGGAATGGTTACCGCAAGGAAGATCATCGCTGCACCGACATAGGGCGTGAAATTGGCCAGCAGAGATTTGAAGACACCCGCTTGGCGAAAGATTTCCACGGGACCAATGAAGCTGAGCAGCGCGACGTCTTTTTGCAGGGCGATGAACATGTTCATCTGTGACGGGATCACGCGCCGAATGGCTTGGGGTAAGATCACAAAGCGCATCGTGTCTGCATCGGACAGTCCGAGCGATTGTGCCGCAGCGCGTTGACTGCTGTGAACGCTTTCAATGCCGGACCGGAAGATTTCCGCAACATAAGCTGCGTAGGTCAGGATCAGCGCCAAAGAGCCCCAGATGTAGGGCGAATTCCATGGGCGGGGCAAACCGAGGCCAGGGATGCCAAAGCCAATCAAATAGACAGTCAGCACAACGGGCACGCCGCGGAAGATATCGGTGTAGGCCGCGCCCAATATGCGCAGCGGAAACAGGGCAGGATTGCGGGTGTCCCGCGCCAGCGCGATCAACAGGCCAAGGACGGTGATGGCGGGCGCACACCACAGAAAAATCGCCACGTCCAGTTTGAAGGCCTCGAGCAGTTTCGGGAAGGTTTTGACAAAGACCTCCCAATTGAAAAAGCTGACTTTGACCCGATCCCAGCCCGGCGCCATGGGCACCAACAAAACAATGGCGAGGAAAACCGCCACAGAGCTTGAGCCCGCTATCAAGAGCGCGCGACGGCGCAGGCGATCTTCGTAGATTTGACGGCGGGTTTTGCCCGCCGTTTTGTTGTGCGTCATGTTATTTGATCAGCGGCACACCTGTGGTCTCTTGCAACCACTCAGCTTCGATGCCAGCCAATTCCCCGGATTCCGTTAGGGAGGCGATAGCTGCATCCACACAGCTCTTCAAGGGGTTGCCGTCTTCCATAAGCATGCCAAATTTGTCGGGGTTTTCCGTGCGGTCTGCTGGGAACTGACCAATCACCGCTGAGCCTTCTACTACCACAGCACTGAGATACAGGGCGGTCGGCAGATCAAACAAAGCGGCGTCGATCTGGCCGGCTTGCATTGCAGCAGTGACATCAGCGTTGTCGCCATAAAGAAGCGGATCGCCGGACGGCGCGATGTTGTTCATCAATACAGGTACAGCAGTGGTGCCACCCATCGCGCCCCAAACGAGATCTTTGAGGGCGTCCACCGTCGCAGGTGTATCCGCGACATTGGCTGCAACCAAAACGGCCATAGGGGCGGCGTAGTAGGGGGATGAGAAATCCACCATCTTTTCACGCTCTTCAGTGATGGAGAACTGTTGCAGGTTGAGATCGAAGTCTTTTGGACCGGGTTGAATCGCCTGATCAAAAGAAGAGCGTGTCCAAGCCACGTTTTCAGGGGAGAACCCCATTTCCTCAGCAACGGCGTAAGCCACAGCCGACTCAAACCCTTCGCCACTCTCAGGGGCGTCATTCATGACCCAAGGGTAGTAAGCCGGATTGCCGGTGGCGATGGTCAGCGTGCCTTCGGTCAACGTTTTGCCGTCGGCACAATGGCCATCTGCCAAAACGGCTGTGCTTGACACGGCGGCCATGAGTGCGGCGGTCAAAAATGTCTTCGTCATGGAATACCCCATTTGTTGAACAGTTGGTTCAAAACTTAGGGGGGAGTCCGGCTGGATGTCCAGCTTCGGCGTCGCCAAAGCAAACAACAGAACGCTGTTTATGATGCTTTAGGTGGGGTCCACGTTGCCAATGGCGATCATACGCAGGGCGGTCATGGACGGGATGAAGAAATAGTCGCCACCGCGGCACTCCACAAAGGTCTTGAGTTTGCT
The DNA here is from genome assembly GCF_040370365.1 of Shimia sp. NS0008-38b. NCBI lineage: Bacteria > Pseudomonadati > Pseudomonadota > Alphaproteobacteria > Rhodobacterales > Roseobacteraceae > Shimia > Shimia sp. NS0008-38b. The sequence continues at coordinate 1,074,815 of NZ_BAABWQ010000002.1, forward strand.
CATGACATAGGGCGGCTTTCCAGTTTTAGGGTCGGATGGAATGGTGTGGCGCTGATGATGTCGGTGCTCCCCAACCATAGGACAAGTGTTGTTGCCTTGATGGAAGTCGAGCCCGTATTGCACCCATTGTTGCTGCACAAATTCAAATTGGCGAAACAAGCTGGCGCCGATCACCATCATCACCACGCCTTGCTCGGTGGTGTCGTCGTTTTGAGTTGGATCGGAGGCGCCGTAGGGCAGACCACGACGCAGAACACGCCGACGTTTGTTAAGCGCATGAGAGGCGCCGTCGTTTGGATATGGTTTCCCATCACCGTCGACACCTCCTTTGTTCAGTGGATCAAGGTAGTCGCGTGTGTTCATGCGCCGGATATGCGCGCCACCGGGCACTTTGAATCCCGGCATGTCATCGGCATATCGGAAGTTGGACGCATCTGGGCTGCGTAGGTAGGACATTTGAAGCTCTAGCGCTTTGATTGGATCCTTATTGTCGAAATCCTTCTCTGCGCGGAACTTCTGCCATTCTTCGTAGGTTGGCTTGTGCGCCAGCGGCACCCCGTCGGCCCAGCGGCCGCACATTTTTGCTCTCAATGTGGCGTCAGCTTCCCCCTCTGAAATTTGCATCACTTTGGCGAAACGCGCGGCCTCTTGCGCCATCACGTCGTGAAAGCTGCTGACGTTTTCATGCAGCTTGCGATAGGCCATGAACGTTCCGTTTTGAGAAAACTCTGGCGGCATGGCGGACGGCGGCAACTCTTGGCTTTCATCTGGGTGGCCCAGCAAGAATTCGCCCGTGGCGATGGGGACCCATTTTCCATCCACAAACTTGCCACGTCCGATGGCGCCGTCCTTGGCTTTTGTCTCCGGCAATTGACCATCAAACACCGGGTCTCCGATACCATCCGCAAAGCCAAAGTGTTCTTTGGGTGTGGGCAGTGATATGTCGCCGTGCTGCTCAAAAACGGCACTGGCGGCTTGATACTCAGCGGTGCCGTCTTGGCCTTGTGTGGCCAAAAGGCGGACACCGCCGTTGGACGCCTCGCAAAGATCGCGCAACCACTGTGTGCGCTCCTCTAGGGCTGAAACGGGCGTATCCGTTCCCGGTGTTTCCAGCTGCGCATTTAGAGAAATCCAAATGTGAACGTCATGTGCGCCACCGGTGCCCGGCTTGCGGTTGTCTTTCCAAATCTGATCCCACTGCTCATCCCAGTTCGGATCGTCCTGCGCGACTTTGGTGACATCACGGTCGCCCAAAACAAACGCGCGATCTTTCATGCCCTCTGCAAATTCATGGGGCATCCCCTTAAGAGTGCGGGCCGGCACCTCCAGCTGATACAAACCAAAGAACGTGAAGCCGATGTTGACCGTACACTGAGGCTTGTCCGCCTGTTCAGGCCATCGCGCCGCCGTGGTAACATTTTGGCGCACTTCATCAACAAAGCGGCGTCCGGCCTTTGCCTCAGAAATGTTGAAAAAGAAATAGCGGGCGAATGGAAATGAGAACCGCCCATAGGCGCGCACCACGTTTCCCTGAATGTCATGAAGGTTTAGGCTACGTGCCATCTGGTCTACCACTCTTAACAGTTGCGCGCGTCAATAACGCCGGGAACTTGTGTCGGCTCGTTTCGATCGCGCGGCTTATGGGTCTTTAAAAACTCACCGAATTGTTGGTGCAAATCTTGAGGAGAGCTCCCTTGAGCCTCCACGACAAAATCCGCAAAATGCTGTTGCAAATAAAGTGACTTCAGCACCGACGGCAGATCATCAAATTCGGCGGGCGGCAGGGGTTTGTCCCCATTGGACAGGATAAATCGAGCAGCCAGCGCTCCGGCTCCAACGGTCAAAGCCAACCCCAAAAGGAATGCGGTGAGCGTGTTCATACCAATCAAGGGCATCGATCCAACGCCAAAAATCCGAAGCGCAAAGGCAATCAGCGTAAAGAGCAGTGGCACCACGACCAAGGTCAGAAGCCAGATCCATGGCAATTTGTTAAATGCTGGTGGCTCCAGATAGTAGTCGTGAAATGGCATCGTTGTGGGCACGTGGCATCGATCTAAATAGTCGGCAAAATCATCCGCTGTGCGTACGGTGTCAAACCCCACGCAATTGACATAGACAGCGCGCAAATCCGCTTCCATCGTCTCCCAGAGAGAGCATGCATAAGAGCGGCGCACGTCTCGCTGCTCTTGTGCATTGAGTTGGTCTGGCAGTGCGGCGCCATCTTCGGTCACGGCGTCAATCTCGGCGCAAAACACAAGGTAGGAGGTGTTCAGCCGGTCCACAGGTTTGCTGACGGCAGGATCGTCTCTGGAAAGTATGCTCAATAGGGCGTTTTTGCTTTCGCGCCCGTTGTAGATCGTGTCGTTGAGGACAAACATCCGCGCCAGATGTGTGCGTTTGCTTGCGGCAAATGGGCTGGTTGTGCCGGATTTTTGCGTGGCGGGGGACTGCATGGCCGTCGGCATTTTTGCCAAAGCAATGCGCGCCGCTTGTGTGAAGGAGACAGGTTGTGCGGCCTGCGCTCCGCTGTCCAAAATGGGGGCGAACGTTGTCAGGAAAATATGACCACTGTCCAGATCAGGCATAGAGAACCTCGCTTATTTAAAGTAGGCGATGCGGTTGATATCGGCGCGCTCGGTGCTGAGGCTTGCGACGGGGCCAAATCCTGCATCCCCCAACCCCATTTGAACATCTCCAAGAGCTGCGGTGTAGGTTTTGGCAAACTCTTCAGGCGTTTGGGTTTTGTGCGCGCTCTCAAGCTCGAGCAGAGCGGCGTAGATCTTCACGGATGTCTTGATGTCTCTTTGCGCGGCGCCGGGCGTTGCGTTGTAGTAGTAGTCCGTCGTGACCTGATTGTGGGTGATGTAGGTTTTGAAGGGAGTGATTGGCACAGAAAGCGGGTACTTTGTGGCGGAGAACCAAAACAGATTCAGACCGTTGGGAATGCCGTCTGAAAATGCATCGATGTATTGATCCCAAGTGCCATTGAAGTTTGAGCAAAACAGCATGTAGTCGTGGCTCAAATTTTGCTTGCCTTGCCCAAGGTCTGGCCATTGGTTCGGTTTGATAATCACCCAACGTGCGAAATGAATGAGCGATAAGCCCAGAAGCCCTTGAAGGCGGTCCGGCAATCCGCGCGCTATCATAAACAGCAACCGATTGATCCAGGTAAATTTCCGATTGCTTGGCGTGAGCACATTCATTGCATACGCCTTACCCGCGACATTTGTCATCGCAACACCACTTAAAATAAATCAAAACAATGGCTGTTTCATAGCACGCAACGGCATTTTTGTCCAACCAAGCGAGGATTGGCATCTGGTGCCATCATGGCGCGCAGCCGATTTGCGCGCATACGTGCGGGGCCGTCTGGCGATCTGAAAGGGTTGGTGTGTGCAGAGCCCCGCTGACCAATACGGGAGTGGCCCCCGTGTTTCAGTCACAAGACCGGCGTAAGCTTTTGTTAATAAACAGAGGTCTGAAGGGAAATTCCAATGGTGCCCAGAAGAGGACTCGAACCTCCACGTCCATACGGACACTAGCACCTGAAGCTAGCGCGTCTACCAATTCCGCCATCTGGGCACGGGTTGGTGAGGCAGGCGTTTAGACCTGTGGGCAGGGGGTGTCAACGCGATTCTGGTTCTTTTTTCTCGAAAAAAACGAGGATGGCGAGACCCGGAACAGCGAGGGAAACACCTAATCTGCAAATTTGTCTGGGGATTCTTGCCGCGGGAGCGGCTTTGATGCTTGTTCTGCGGCCCGCCGGGCGGTATCTCAGCAAAGACTAGGCAACAGCGGAGGCTTCCCATGTCCAAACTCGTCACCATCTTTGGCGGCTCCGGTTTTGTGGGGCGGCACATTGCCCGTCGCATGGCGAAAGAAGGCTGGTTGGTGCGTGTTGCCGTGCGTCGCCCGAACGAAGCGATGTTTGTCAAACCTTATGGTGCTGTGGGACAGGTAGAGCCTGTGTTCTGCAACATCCGAGATGACGCCTCTGTACAAGCGACGATGAAGGGGTCTGATGCGGTGGTAAACTGTGTTGGCATTCTGTCAGATCGCGGCAAGAATACCTTTGACGCTGTGCAACACGAGGGTGCCGAGCGCATTGCGCGTATCGCTGCCGCCGAAGGTGTCGCAACGATGGTGCATATCTCTGCGATCGGTGCGGACAAGGACAGCGATAGCGATTATGCGCAATCCAAAGCGCTCGGTGAAGAAGGTGTGCTGGCGCATATGCCAGATGCGATGATTTTGCGCCCCTCCGTGATTTTCGGTCAGGACGATGAGTTCTTTAACCGCTTTGCGAGCATGGCGCGTTTGGGGCCAGTGTTGCCGATCGTCGGTGGTGAGACCAAGTTTCAGCCGGTGTTTGTGGATGATGTGGCGCAAGCTGCTGTTCTGGGCATCAAAGGCGAGGCGTCTGGCACCTATGAGTTGGGTGGCCCCGAGGCGCAGAGCCTGCGCGCTTGGATTGATGAGATGTTGGTGGTGATCCATCGCAAAAAGATCGTTGTGAATTTGCCGTTTTTTGCGGGCAAGCTTATGGCGTTTGGGTTTGGCCTTTTGCAGAAACTGACGTTTGGGCTGTGGCATAATTCGGTGATCACCGGCGACCAGTTGGTCCTGCTGAAAAGTGACAATGTGGTCAGCGAAGGCGCACAGGGGCTGGCCGATCTTGGCATCAAGCCCGTGGCACCTGAGGCGGTTATGGCCGAGTATTTGTGGCGGTTCCGCCCGTCAGGTCAGTACGATGCCATCAAAGATTCTGCGCGCAATCTTAAGATCTGAGTGTGCGGCTGCCAAAGTTTGAACTCACAGCGGCTTGCCGATGTTCAAGTGCGTGTCAAACGCGCCTTAAAGACGTGTTGTGTTGATGTGAAGTACAGCGTGTTGATCGCCCTCACGCATCCGATCAGGCGTCGGCTTCACGTCGCCTGACCTGAGTGAAACATCTACAGGCAGGAAGAGCGCGCGCGGATTTTCGACCCACACCTTATGGCTTGTGTTGCTCTTTGAGCGCCTTCTCGATGTCGCTCAGACGCGCGAGCACCTCGTCGCGATAGCTGCCGGTTTCAGCCTCTGCCTCAACGTGATGTGCATCCTGCATTGAGTTTACCACCAGACCGACAACCAGGTTCAGTACGACAAATGTGGTCAGCAAGATAAACGGTACAAAGAACATCCAAGCGTAGGGGTAGACCTCCATCACCGGACGCACGATGCCCATTGACCAGCTTTCCAAGGTCATAATCTGGAACAAGGAGTAGCCGGACTTGCCCAAAGTGCCGAACCAAGCCGGGAATGCGGCGCCAAAGAGTTTTGTGGCCATGACGGCGCCGATGTAGAAAATCAAAGCCATTAACAGGAAGACCGAACCCATGCCGGGCAAGGCATTGATAAGCCCTTCGATGACACGACGCAGCGATGGTGCCACCGAGACCACACGCAACAGGCGCAAAATGCGCAGCGCGCGCAGCACGGCCAAGCCTTGGGCGGCGGGCACAAGCGCAACACCGACAATGACAAAATCAAAGATGTTCCAACCATCGGAGAAAAATTTGCCGCGCTTTACAAACAGTTTCGCGACAATTTCCGCCACAAAAATCGCAAGGCACAAGCTGTCGAGCGCAATGAGGATAGGCCCGATCGCCTCCATGATGGGTTTGGAGGTTTCCAGACCCAGAATGATGGCGTTGAACAGAATCACGCCAAGAATTGTGTTGCGGAAAGCTGGACGGTCGATGAACGCCCCAATTTGGTCCCGAAGGCTCATAGATGGATGTCTCGCGGTTGCGCGTGAATGGATCAGTCTCGCGCTTTCATATGGGAGAGACGCGGGGTTTCGCAACCCACGCCCCTCGTTGCGCCTCTTAGGGTTTCCAGCCGGGTGGCCCAAACAGGCGTCCCCGCAGCTCACGCCCGGATTTTGATCGTTTGATATCCCGCCAGAGTGCGGGGAGTTCGGAGAACCAGACCTTTACTGGGTTGTGGCTGTCAAAGTCCGTGGTCAGCCCGTAGCGGGGGCGTTCTTCCTCCACTTGGAAGCTGCCAAACACCCGGTCCCAAATGATCAGGATGCCCGCATAGTTCTTGTCGATATATTTGTCGTCACATCCATGGTGCACACGGTGATGGGACGGCGTGTTTAACACCCACTCTAGCGGCCCAAGTTTGCCGATCAATTCTGTATGTAGCCAGGTCTGATAGGCCTGCACCAGGATAACCGACCCAAAAACAATGTCCGGGCTGAACCCCACCAGAACCATGGGAATATGGGCAACAAATGACCAAAGCGATTCCAACGGGCCAAAGCGCACCGCTGTGACGATGTTATAGTCCCGACTGGAGTGGTGCACGGCGTGTTGTGTCCACAATATACGCACGCGATGCGCGATGCGGTGTTCCCAATAGTACGTAACGTCTGCCAACAAGACAGCCAGCAAAATCCAAGGCAAGGTCGTGGGCAAATGCCATGTCACAATCTCGGAGCTGAACAGATACAGCCCAAAATAGAGCGCTGTCATCATTGTGGTTTCAAGCAGCAGGAACGGAATTTGCGTGGAGGCGCTTGCAAACATGTCAAGCCAGGTTTTGCCTTTTAGATTGCCTTTGAACCATGCCTCCGCAATCTCAATCACAAGGATCGCGACACCGATCAGAAAAAACACCTCGTCCACTTGCGTTGCGAGAGAAATGAACCTTTCGGGTATCATCGTTTGGACCCACCTATGCCAGACTGGAGTGTGCGCCACATCAACTCTGCGGCTTCTTCTGGGGACACGTGTTCATCTTGCACCACGGCCCAGGCGGCGTAGGTCAGCGTTTCATAGGCCTGTACAATCCATGATGTCGGTACGGCGCGGTCAAACCCACCTTCGTCTTTGGCGGCATCCACAGCTTCAGCCAATTCCTCAAGTTGGCGATTGTAGGCCTCTAGAACCTGAGGCACATGATCCAAAGGCTCATTGGCCAAAAACATTTGCCGGTCAGCCAGAGGGATCATGGCGTCGAGACTGAGCCGCAACGCTTCTGTGTGGCTTTGTGCATTGCGGGTTGCCTGCTCCACAGCCGCATCGAGTTCTTTCATGGCAGCCATGGCCAAGGCAGCCATCAGATCTTCGCGGCCTTTGAAATACCGATGCAGCGTGGCACGGCCGATGCCCGCCTCTTGGGCAACATCCAATAAGGTGGCTGTGGGATTTGCGGAGAAGACGGTGAACCCCGCCTCAAGAATGGTGGTTTCGGTTTTTTTCATCATGAGACATAGATGTCTCATCTGTGAAAAATGTCAAGGGTTGGTCAATGCGCAAAATTCGGGTCGCAGCATTGAGGTGGGCGACCTAGTGTGAGGGCAACACAGGAGAGTGACCCATGAATGACATGACCGAAGGCTATCACTATAACGTCATGCGCCGCGCCATCGCGCTGATTGATGAGGGCGATGAGGTTCTGTCATTGGAGGCGCTGGCGAAAGCGATGGATATGAGTCCTGCACATTTTCAACGCATGTTTACACGTTGGGCGGGTGTGTCGCCAAAGCGGTTTCAGCAGTATTTGACCTTGGGCCACGCGAAGGTCTTGCTGCGCGAACATTTCACAACACTTGATACTGCCAACGCTGTCGGGCTGTCAGGCTCAGGACGATTGCATGATTTGTTTTTGCGATGGGAGGCCATGAGCCCCGGGGATTATGCCAAGCGTGGCGCAGGGCTCACAATTTATTGGGGTTGGTTTGACAGCCCATTTGGCTTGTCGCTCGTGACCGGCACAGAGAAAGGGATTTGCGGCATTGGATTTGCGGCAGAAACAGGCGCAGAAGAGGCCATGGAAGACCTGATGTCACGTTGGCCCGCAGCGACCTTTGTCGAAGATCCGATGTTTCTGCGACCGTGGGTGATGGCGGCATATCAGGCGGAGCAAGTCGATCACTCCAAAGTCCCGGTCTATATGATCGGCTCCGCGCTGCAGATCAAAGTCTGGGAGGCACTGATGCGCATTCCGTCGGGGGAGGTCACGACATACTCAGAGATTGCCCGCGCGATTGGAAATCCGAAGGCGGTGCGGGCAGTGGCGACCGCGGTGGGGCGCAATCCTGTCAGCTGGCTGATCCCGTGTCACCGCGCCATGCGCAAGTCCGGAGGCCTTGGCGGCTACCATTGGGGTGTGCCAGTAAAACGCGCGCTGTTGGCCTACGAGTCAGCGCGTGCAGAGGTTTGAAACCAGAGAATGGGATCAATTTTCGGCATCAAATCGCCGACAAGTGACTCGCCAAAGCTTGGGACCCAACGTGGTTTGCCATATATAGATGTCAAAAGCCGGACCACCGGCGACACTATTGAGGCATCGAAATGAAAAAGATCACCCTGTCCCTTTGCGCTGTTTCCATGTTGGCTTTGGCGGCCTGTACGGACCCGGCTTACGTGACTGGCTCCGCGGATGACCGCGATCAACATCGCCAAACCAAAAGTGGCGCGATCATTGGTGGTATTCTGGGCGCAGGCCTGGCGGCTGCCACAGACAACAATGCACTTGCTGGAGCCGCGGTGGGTGCCGGTGTCGGGGCCTTGATTGGGAACTCTCTGGATGCGCAGGAAGCGGAACTGCGGGCGCAGCTGGACGATGATGTGCGCATCGAGAACACAGGAGATCGCCTGATTGTCACCATGCCGCAGGATATTCTGTTTGATGTTGATAGCTTTGACGTGAACTTCAGCTTGCAAGATGATCTGGCGAAAGTGGCCAGTAGCCTTGAAGCCTATACGGACACGACGGTGCAGGTTTTGGGCCACACCGACAACACAGGTGCCGCGAGTTACAACCAAACATTGTCAGAACGTCGGGCCAACGCCGTGGCGGATGTCTTGATGAACAACGGGGTGTCTTTTGGGCGGATTGATGCGATTGGTCGCGGGGAAGATCAGCCAATTGCTTCTAACTTGGATGAAGCCGGGCGCCGTCAGAACCGGCGGGTTGAGATTGTGATCCTGCCCAACGCTTGATTTTGCATCAACGCACATGAACTGTTCGGGGGGCGTCGCTTGTGTGCGGCGCCTTTTGTCTTAGGGTGGTTCGCAACCAACAAGGAGAGAGAGAATGCCTCACAAACTGCTCGGCATATCAGGCGCTTTGCGGTCTGGGTCCACCAACAGCACACTCTTGCGGGAAGCTGCGCGCCTGTATGGTGCGGTGGAGTATACAGAGGCCAATCTCAATTTGCCCTTGTATGATGGTGATTTGGAAAGCGCGCAGGGCTTGCCTGATGCTGTAAACACGTTGGTGGCGCAGATTGCTGCGGCGGATGCGGTGTTGATCGCCACACCGGAATATAATGGGGCCATCACGGGCGTCTTGAAGAATGCGTTGGATTGGATCAGTCGCCATTCAGACAAACCAATGGTCGGCAAACCCACAGCCCTGATGAGCGCGGCTGCAGGGCGTGCTGGCGGCGTGCGCGCGCAAACGATGTTGCGCAGTTGTTTGGTTGCATTCCGTCCACGCTTGGCTCTGGCACCGGAGGTCGGCATTGCTGAGAGCGGGAAGGCCTTTGATGCCAATGGCCAGCTGGTCAGTGAGCGATATCAGGCATCGGTCGAGACGCTGATGGACGTCCTCAAGGCGGACGTGTCGGCCAACATTGCAATGCGCTAAGCGGTCCTGTCGCCTTTGCCGAAAACGGTGTCCGCGCCGAGGAATTTGTGACCCCTGAGATGTGTCAAAGGGAGGCCTGTGGGCGGAAGTCGTCAGGGATGGCGTCGACGCCGTCTAACAGCAGATCTGCCATGACCTCACCAACCTTTGGGCCCATGCCGAACCCAATTTTGAAGCCGCCGTTGGCGATAAATTCGCCGCGCCGTGTTGGATGCGGTCCCATCATCGGTGCGCGGCTTTTGGCTCGGGGGCGCACGCCTGCCCAGCGCTCTATGACCTCCGCATCGCGCAATGCTGGCAGGGCGACATACGCACGCTCTAGCACGGCATCGAGCTGCTCGTCCGGGGTTTCGGGGTTGTCAAAATCGCGCTCGCTGGTGGATCCAATAGCGACGGTGCCATCTGCGTGAGGCACGATATGCAGCGCATCAGCGTAGATCTGTGGCGATGTGGATTGGTCCAACCGCAGCAGGGCTGCCTGCCCCTTAACCCCATTGCCAAACGGCACACCCATCTCTTTTGAGATATCAATCAGGCCCAGCCATCCGGTGGCCCATACAACCTTGCCATCATGCGCGCCGCTTTTGACGATTTCCCCGCCTTTTGCCAGAATACCAGCTGCCAGAGAGGCACAGGCACGGCGCGGAAACATGCGGGCACTGAGCGTGTCAAAGATCAGAAAGCCGGTTGGGCTTTTCGGGGCCCACGCGCCCAGAGTGTTCTGCCCCACCACCTGCCAGCGTGCTTTGCCTTGCCACAGTTGTTTGGCACTGATCGTGCGGGCGTGAGCAAAGTCCAGAGCGTGTTCATCGCGGATTGGTTGCAAACGACCTGTGCGCCCATAGCCAGACGTCACACCACCGGCTTCTTCTGCTTCTGCCCACCAATCTTCGGCCATGATCAGGCTTTCAAACTGAAAGGCTTTTTTTGCGTTCCAGTTTTCGGGTGTGTGGGGGGCCAAAGCCCCGACCAAACCGCCGCTTGCGCCAGCCCCAACCCCTTGGGGATCAATCACGCGCACCTTTGCGCCCCGCTTTGCGCAACACCAGGCCACGGACAACCCAAAGGCGCCAGCCCCCAAAACGGTCACATCCAAGATCGGTAACTCCCATTGCCAAACAGCGACAGATTGTACAAAGCTTCCCCGCGCATCTCCATAGGACAAAAGAAATGAGCGAACATCAGCCTGACCTTACGTGGCGCGATGGGGGCATTCCAGTCTCAACACGTTTTGACGACCCATATTTCAGCCTCGACAATGGGTTGGCCGAGACGCAGCACGTTTTTCTTGCAGGCAACGATCTTCCTGCGCGATTTGTACCGGATTTTCATATCGCTGAACTGGGTTTTGGCACGGGCTTAAACTTACTGACAGCTTGGATGGCATGGGATGAAGCGGCCTCCGAAGGGCAGTTGCGATTCACGTCCTTTGAGGCTTTTCCAATGGCTGCTGCGGATATGGAGCTGGCGCTCAAGGCTTTTCCGGAACTTGAGCGATATGCCAAGCGCCTTGTGGCGGCCTATGCCGAGGATCCAAGTTTGGCGACACTGGAAGGTGTGAATGCACAAATGGTGAGTGGTGATGCCCGCCAGACCTTGAAGATGATGGATTTTGAGGCTGATGCTTGGTTCTTGGACGGATTCTCGCCGGCCAAAAACCCAGAACTATGGGATGGAGACTTGATCAAACAGGTGGGCATACACACCAAGCCCGGTGGCAGCGCGGCAACCTATACTGCGGCGGGTTTTGTAAGGCGCAACCTGGCGGATGCTGGTTTTGAGGTGTCCCGTGTGTCTGGCTTTGGTCGCAAACGTCATATGACACGGTGTTGGAAAGTCGCAACATGAAGGCCTCCAACAACCGTCTCGGTATTCTTTTGATGGTGCTGACCACGCTGGTGTTTGCTTTGCAGGATGGCATTTCGCGGCATCTGGCCAGTCAATATAACACCTATCTTGTTGTGATGATCCGATACTGGTTCTTTGCGCTGTTTGTGATTGCTTTGTCAGCGCGGCACAGTGGTGGTTTGCGCAAAGTCGCCCGTACCGAACATCTGTGGCTGCAAATTGGGCGCGGCGCACTTTTGGCGTTTGAAATTTGTGTCACGGTTGTCTCCTTTACGCTTCTGGGGCTGACCGAAACCCATGCAATCTTTATCTGTTATCCGTTGATGATTGCGGCGCTGTCTGGCCCTGTTTTGGGGGAAACGGTGGGGTGGAGGCGGTGGCTGGCCATCGGTGTTGGGGCGGTTGGTGTGATGATCATTCTGCAACCCGGCACGGGCGTGTTCAGCCCTGTCGCCGTTGTCCCGCTGGTGGGGGCACTGATGTTTGCCGTCTATGGTTTGATGACCCGCTATGTCGCGCGCGGTGACACCGCACAGACCAGCTTTTTCTACACGGGGATCGTGGGATGTGTGGTGATGACGGCGATCGGGGTGTTTTTCTGGGAGCCAATTTCGGGACCCAACTGGATATGGATGAGCCTATTGTGCTGCATGGGCGTGTTGGGGCATTGGCTGCTCATCCGCACCTATGAGGTGGCGGAAGCGAGCGCAGTTCAACCCTTTGCCTATCTGCAGCTACCGTTCGCCGCAGCGCTGGGCATGGTGACCTTTGGCGAAACGCTCCGCACCAACGTGGCCGTCGGGGCCGTGATTGTGCTTGCAGCGGGGCTTTTCACCTGGTGGCGAGAGCGCCAAGCGCGCTAGAGGTCTGGGTCAACGCGTTGTGATCGTGCCGCCCGTGATTTCTGAGCTAAACGGTACCGGATGCGGCGCTTTTCCAAGTCGCGCGCGGTATACCGGCAGACTTTCGGCGACGCGCATGACGTAGTTTCGCGTCTCGTTGAATGGGATCATTTCAATCCAATCGATCATCGCCTCAACAGAGCCGCCCCGTGGATCGCCATTGGCCGCCATCCAACGCGTGGGCCTATGTGGACCGGCATTGTAGCCCGCAGAAATCATGATGATGTTACCGTCAAATTGCTCCGCGAGACCGGCTAGGTACGCGCTGCCCAGACGGGCGTTGTAGCGCGGGTCTGCGGTGAGGTTGCCAAGTACATAAACCTCTCCAATTTTTTTGGACACATCGCGCGCGGTTCCCGGCATCAGCTGCATCAAGCCGCGCGCGCCTGCATGGCTGACCACCACAGGATCAAATTCACTCTCACGGCGGGCAATGGCGAGCGACAACTCTTCGGGAACCGGCAGTTTCTGATCTACCAGTGCATGAAGCGGGTAATATGGGCCCGGCAAGGTCACTCCCATTCGGACCATTTGTTTTCCCAACATCACCGCCACATGGGGCTGGCCTTTGTCGAGTGCCATTTCACCCATTTGCCCTAAGGCCGTCCGGTCCTGAGTTTCGCTCAGATGTACCCAAAACCGTTCTGCCAAATCCAGTTCTCCTGCGGCCAGAAGCCGCTCGGCGGCTTTGTGCACGCTGGAGGTGGTCCAGGAGGCTTGGCGCCAATTGGGAAATTTTTCGGTTCCAGAAAGTGCAGGATCATCCGCTATGCCTGCCTTCTCCGCGGCCAAAAGTCCGTAGAAACTTGTCTGATGGGCGCCGCCGGCCACATAGGCCTGTTGTGCGGTGTCTGCATCGCCCATTGCATCATAGGCACGGCCCATCCAATACCCGGCGCGGCCCAAGGATATCGGGGTCTCCACACTTTGGGCAAAGCGCAAAAAATGTGCGGCAGCTTCTTGGGGTTTGTTCAGATACCTTAGGGCGACATACCCTGCCAGCCACTCACAGTCAGAATAGGCATACCCTGCCTCCGGAGTAAGTTTGTGTGTCGCTGCCAGCGCATAAGCGGTCTGGTAGTTGCCCGCGCGCAATTGATTGCGGATCAAAGAGCGGCGGCGAGGGGCCCACTCTGCGGGTTCGCCCAACGTGCCAGCCTGACTGCGCATGAGTATCAATTCAATCGCGCTGTCGTTTCGATCTTTTCTATGGCGCCAGACAAACCGTTCATGCGCCAGTCCGGGATCGTCTTGTAAGGTAGCGGGCACAGCTGAAATCAGCCCATCAACCCCTTTGGCCATGGCGCGTAGCCCAAGGCGTGCTTTGGCCAGTTTGACCCACCCATCGGAGACATGGGGATACATTGCCTCAGCGTTACTCTTCCAATCCTTCCAAAGCATCGCGTCCAGTCGCGCGGTGTGGTGTGGGGCAAGCAGGTCGCCATATCGGCTGAGATAGTCAGATTTTGTGGGCGCGTTCATTGGCAAGGTGCGCCAAGCCAAAACAATGGTTGCCTGTGCGGCGCCTGCTTCGTCTGCCTGCTCCAAAACGCGGGCCTGTGCCAAGGCCCCTTCGGCGGTCTGTGCATTTCCATGTACAAAGAAAGACAAGGCCATTTCATGACTTACATCTGCAAAGGCCGCTTCTGATTGCTTGCGCAGGTAAGGCAACCCAGGCCAGTTGCTGCGCCGGTCGAGAAAGGTCAACACTTGATCGGCAGAACCCTTTCCAGCGCGCAAACGGTGCCATTCAATGATGTCTCGGGTGACCTGATCGGTGTTGCGCACGGCGCGCGTGGCACCATCCCAATCTTTGGCGCGCACTGCTGACATTGCCGCACGCAGCTCTTCGCGATGTTGGGCTGTGGCGGGCAGGCCCAACAGCAAGGCCACACAGATAGTCAGAAAAAGACGTAACATGGCTTGCATTTTCCTATGCCAGACAGGATAGAACCCAAACGATACGCCGCGCGCCCGACGCCCTCAACTCACAATCTTGGCAAGAGAGCAACTTCTCGCTAGGGTCCGCGCGATTTCAAAGAGACGGGCAATTCTGCCCAGCTGCGCATAAAAAAGGAGCGTGCCATGTTCAAAGGGTCATACCCCGCACTCGTCACGCCGTTTACGAACGGCGAGCTGGATTTGGAAGCGCTCAAGAAGCTGGTTGAGTGGCACATTGGTGAAGGCACCAATGGGTTTGTGCCTGTGGGCACCACCGGCGAAAGCCCAACGTTAAGCCACGCGGAACATCACGCAGTGGTCGAAGAAGTGGTGCGCGCCTCTGCGGGACGGGTGCCGGTCATTGCGGGCGCGGGCTCAAACAACACACTGGAAGCGATTCAGCTGGCACAACATGCCGAGAAAGTTGGCGCAGACGCGATTTTGGTGGTGACGCCCTATTACAACAAGCCAACCCAACGTGGTTTGATCGCGCATTTCACCGCGGTGCATGACTGCTGCGAATTGCCGATCATCATTTACAACATTCCCGGTCGCTCGATTGTCGATATGACGCCAGAGACCATGGGTGAGCTGGCAAAGTTGTCACGCGTGGTGGGTGTCAAAGATGCCACTGGTGATCTGGCTCGAGTGAGCCAGCAACGCGCAAGTTGTGGTGCTGACTTTGTTCAGCTGTCTGGGGAAGACGCCACTGCGCTTGGTTTTAACGCCCATGGCGGCGTGGGCTGCATTTCAGTGACGGCCAATGTTGCGCCAAAACTATGTGCGGAGTTTCAAGCCGCGATGCTAGCCGGCGACTATGCGCAAGCGCTCAGCTATCAGGACAAGCTGATGCCATTGCATGAGGCGATCTTTGTTGAGCCAGGCCTTGTTGGCGTCAAATATGCCATGTCGCGTTTGGGTTTGTGCAACGAAGAAGTGCGCTTGCCGCTGACTGGTTTGTCGGATGCCACAAAGGCGCAAATTGATGCGGCAATGGCCCACGCTGGTCTGCTCTAAGGCTGTCAAAAACGAAGGGCTGCTGCCCCAAAAAAGAGAAGCGCCCGAGGGGGCGCTTTTTTGCATTTGGGGGCAGCTCAGATGCTTTCGAGTTTACAGCGCGCATTTGGCGCACTGCAAAGCGAAGCCGGACCCTGTTCTCAACATCAACGGGGGATCAGTGCCAAACCACATAGAAAAGGAAAAAGGCTGTGCTGGTCAAAAATGAGCCAGCCACAGCGCTGGCGAGCACCCAAGGCCAAACCCGTGGCTTTGCCGTTTCTTTTGGTTCTGATTGCGAAATAAGGCTGGCCTCAACAAGGCCTGGTAAACGCGGGCCAAACCGCATTAGCACACGCGCTGTTTTGGCCAGATCATTCAGCGCCGCGCGAGGGCCAATACTGTCGCGGATGTAGTCAGAGACCACGGGCTTTGCGACATCCCAGATGTTCACATGCGGATCCAGTGACCGCGCCACACCTTCGACCACAACCATGGTGCGTTGCAGAAGGATCAATTCAGTGCGGGTCTCCATGCCAAAGCGCTCTGTCACTTCAAACAGGTAGTTGAGCAAACGTCCCATGGAGATGCGCGTGGCGTCCATGCCGAAAATCGGTTCTCCAACAGCGCGCAGCGCCCGGGCGAATTCATCTACATCTTGATGAGCAGGCACGTATCCCGCCTCAAAATGCACCTCCGCCACACGTTTGTAGTCGCGCTGAATGAAGCCAAACAGGATTTCGGCGTAGACTCGACGGGTGTATTCATCGATGTGGCCCATGATGCCAAAATCGTATGCGATGATGTCCCCATTGGTGGCGACTTTCATGTTGCCTTGGTGCATATCGGCGTGGAAATAGCCATCGCGCAATGCGTGGTTTAGGAACAATTCCAACACGCGCGAGCCCAGTTGGGCGCGGTTGTGGCCGGCCCTATCAAGCGCGTCATTGTCACCAATGGCCTCACCTTCGGCCCAGTCTAAGGTCATCACCCGTTTGGCTGAAAACTCCCAATTGATGGTTGGCACCTGAAATCCAGCATCATTTTGGGTGTTGGCGGAAAACTCGCTGGCGGAGGCGGATTCAAGACGCAGATCCAATTCACCGGTCACAACGCCGTCAAAATGTTCGATCACCTCAATCGGGCGCAGCCGGCGTGAGGCAGGCGACAGGGCGGCAATTGTGTTTGCGGCGAGGTAAAAGGCGTCAACGTCTTTGCGAAAGGCTCTCTCAATGCCGGGGCGCAGGACCTTTACGGCGACCTCTTCGCCCGTTTCCGCAATGCGCGCGCGGTGCACCTGTGCGATGGACGCTGCGGCAACAGGTTCGGAGAACTCTGAAAACACCGTATCGGCATCCACACCCAATTCCTGATGTACCGCGGCTTTTGCCTCTGCGATCGAGAACGCAGGCAATTTATCCTGCAACACCCGCAGCTGCGTGGCCAGATCAGCCCCCACAACATCCGGGCGGGTGGAGAGCACCTGACCAAACTTAATATAAGCAGGGCCAAGGGCGGTGAGGGCACGCGGCAGCGGCGGCGCCTCCGGATCACCTTTGATGCCCAACCATTGAAACGGCCAAACCAACCCGCGCAGAACCATGCGCACGTGACGCGGCGCTTCAAAAGCCTCAAGCACGATACTCATCGCACCGGTACGCTCCAGCGTCGCACCCGTGCGGATCAGGCGGATGATGTTGTGAGGGCCTCTCACAACTTCCAACCCGAATGCAGCGCGGCAATGCCCATGGTCAGGTTGCGGTACTTGGCGTTCTCAAATCCAGCTGTTTTGACCATATCCAAGAACGTCTCTTGATCGGGAAAGCGACGTATGCTCTCGACCAGATATTGGTAGCTGTCTCGGTCATTGGCGATGGCCTGACCCATACGTGGAATGACGTTGAACGAATATAGGTCATAGACCTTCTGCATCAGATCGTTGGGAATCTGCGAAAACTCCAGCACCATCAAACGGCCGCCGGGTTTGAGCACGCGAAAAGCTTCATTCAAAGCCTCTTGCGGTCGCGTCACGTTCCGAATGCCAAAACTGATCGTGTAGACGTCAAAGGTGTTGCTTTCAAACGGCAGCGCCATTGCGTCGCCCACAACCCATTCCAGACTGTCTGACATATGGTCAGCTTCGGCGCGTTTGCGGCCCTCAATCAACATGGGTTCGGTCAGGTCGCACACGGTGGCATGGCCATGGCCTGCGCGCTTGAGAAACTTAAATGACACGTCGCCTGTGCCGCCTGCCACATCCAAAAGTTTCTGACCTGGACGGGGGGCGAGCCAATCCATCATCGCATCTTTCCAGATGCGGTGGATGCCCATGGACATGACGTCATTCATCACATCGTATTTTGAAGCCACCGACCCAAAAACACCCTGTACACGGCCAGCCTTTTCGCTTTCCGCCACGGTATCAAAGCCGAAATGGGTGGTGTTGTCGGTATCCGCCATCGCGTGCAATCCTCTTGATTGTCTCATTACATATAGGTCGTATGGGGGGTGCACAATGCGCTGAATTGGCATGTGGGCGCGCATGTCTTGTGCGGTGGTTGGTGTGGTGCAACCTTGCGCATCCCGTCGGTCTTTGCGCATTGTCCGTGAAACCAATGTGAGCGTGACATAGAATGCCCGAATTGCCCGAAGTTGAAACCGTGCGCCGTGGATTGCAGCCAGCCATGGAGGGCGCAGTGATTGCACAGGCGCGGGTCAATCGCCCGGATTTGCGGTGGCCGTTCCCGGACCGGATGGCTGAGCGCCTGACGGGTGCCAAGGTCACGCAGCTTCGGCGGAGGTCGAAGTACATTCTCGCAGATTTGGACACCGGTGAGTCTTTGTTGATCCATTTGGGCATGTCGGGGCGCATGACCGTGTCAGGCGATCCCCTTGGGCAATTTGCGCACAACCACCCAGCGGCTGCGAAACACGATCATGTGGTCTTTGACATGGACAACGGGGCGCGTGTGACTTTCAATGATCCACGTCGCTTTGGCGCAATGGATTTGCTGCCTTCTGACAACAGCGACAGCCATCCGCTCTTGGCCAAGTTGGGGCCAGAACCTCTGGGCAATGACTTTCATGAAGCCTACCTGGTGGAGCGCCTCAGCGCGCGCAATACGCCAATAAAAACGGCGTTGCTGGATCAGCGCATCATTGCGGGTCTTGGCAATATCTATGTCTGCGAAGCGCTGTTTCGAGCAGGGATAGCGCCGACACGCAAAGCTGGGGCGCTTTCCAAGGAACACATACAGAATCTTGTGCCCATCATACGCGATGTGCTGGAAGCGGCCATAGCTGCCGGGGGCAGTTCGCTTAAGGACTTTCGTCAGGCCGACGGAGAACTGGGATATTTTCAACACAGCTTTGACGTCTATGGACGGGAGGGTGAACCGTGCAAAACCCCAGATTGCAAAGGCAAAATTGACCGAATCACCCAGTCGGGGCGGTCGTCTTTCTTCTGTGCGCAATGCCAAAGATAACTTGATCCAAGTTCATCATTTGGTAAGGAATCACTTCTGACCGGAACAATGAAAGCACCTCTCATGGCTTTTGAGACGATCATCGTCGAAATTGAAGATCACGTAGCCCTTATCAAGCTCAACCGCCCTGACGCGCTCAATGCGCTCAGCCTGCAGCTGGTCAAGGAGCTTCAGGAGGCGCTGCAAAGTGCTGACAAAAACGACAAGGTGCGCTGCATCGTGTTGACGGGCTCAGAGAAAGCCTTCGCTGCTGGCGCTGACATCAAAGAAATGTCTGAGTTGTCCTTCGCGGAAGTTAACTTGTCCAACTACTTTGCTGAGTTTGGCGACCGTATCCAAGAGATCCGCAAGCCAGTGATTGCGGCGGTGTCGGGCTACGCGCTAGGCGGTGGTTGTGAGCTGGCGATGGCATGTGACTTTATCATTGCCGCGGAGAGCGCAAAGTTCGGGCAGCCAGAAATAAATCTTGGCGTGATAGCTGGCATTGGTGGCAGCCAACGTTTGACGCGCGCTGTTGGAAAATCAAAGTCCATGGACATGAACCTGACCGGGCGTTTCATGGATGCAGCTGAGGCGGAGCGTTCAGGCTTGGTAAGCCGAGTCGTGCCACCCAAAAAGCTGATGGAAGAGGCCCTGGGCGCCGCGCAGAAGATTGCCGAGAAATCGCTGATCGCCTCGCAGACGGCCAAAGAAGCTGTGAATCGCAGCTTTGAAACCACGCTGCGTGAAGGTCTGCTGTTTGAGCGTCGCGCCTTCCATTCGCTGTTTGCAACAGAAGATCAGAAAGAAGGTATGGCGGCCTTTATCGAAAAGCGGGAACCGCAGTTTCGCGACCGCTGATCTACCACCATCAAGTTTTGTAGAGGCCGCCTCATCTTGGGCGGCCTTTTTTGTGGCAGACCCAATCGCAGGACAGACTTCTTCCTGTGCCGGTGACGTTCAGAGTTGTGGGGACGTGACAATCTGCACAAATTGACTTTCCACTGGGCTCGGTTCAAAACCTGACAAAATAGATCAGCTAACAGGCTTTTTTGATGCGCCCTATCGCCATATCTCTGGCCATTGCTTTTTTGGTCGCTGTCCGCGCCGCTGCTGAGTTTGCTCAGCCTGTGCCAGATACCTTGGAAGCTTTGGGTGAGCGCCTTTTTTTTGATGTGAACCTTTCGGTCAATCGCACGCAATCATGTGCGACCTGTCATGATCCAGAGTATGGTTTTGCCGATCCAAGGGGCATGGCATCCATAGGCGATGATGGCGAATCGATTGGGGACCGGAATGCTCCTAGCGCGGCGTATGCCGCACTGACACCAGTGTTTCACAAGACTGCCGAAGGTCTGTGGGCCGGCGGCCAGTTTTGGGATGGCCGGGCGCCGCTTCTGGAAGATCAGGCCGGTGGGCCACCGCTCAACCCTATGGAGATGGGCATGGCAGATGCCGCGGCGGTTGTTGCGCGTCTCAACGAGGATGTGACTTACCAACAGGCGTTTGAAGCTCTTTTTGACGGTGGCGTGCTTGCAGACCCCGCCACGGGGTACGCCGCCATGACACAGGCGATTGCGGCGTTTGAGCGCACCGAGGTGTTTGCCCCGTTTGACAGCAAATACGATCGGTTTTTGCGTGGCGAGGTTGACCTGACACGTGAAGAAGACCTTGGTCGGGTGCTTTTCTTTTCGCAGCAGTTCACCAATTGCAATCTTTGTCACCAGCTAGGCCAGAGCGCGATCAATCCCAAAGAGACCTTCACCAGCTACGAGTTTCACAACATTGGCGTGCCGGAGAATACGGCGCTAAGAGCGTTGAACGGGGTTGAATTGTGCGTGATTGATGAGGGTCTTGCCACAAACCCTGATGTTGAAGGTGATCCAAATCAACGCGGCAAATTTAAGACCCCCACGCTGCGCAATGTGGCGGTTACCGCACCCTACATGCACAACGGCGTGTTTGAGGATTTGCGTACGGTTGTGTTGTTTTATAACCAATTCAACACGCCCAACCCAAAGAGACAGATCAACCCAGAGACAGGTGTGCCGTTTCGTGCGCCCGCTGTGTCTGCAACTTTGGCGACTGAAGAATTGACCCATGGTCCAGCTTTGGATGATCAGCGTGTAGACGCGATTGTGGCTTTTCTGAAGACCTTAACCGACGCCCGCTACGAGCCCCTACTCGAAGATTAAAGACTGCAGCTGATCGCTGTGGTGAGTTGTGGCTATTTCCGGCAGGATCAAAATCAGACTGAAACAATAAGGATTGACGTTCCTTAGTAAATTGGTCAGTTATGCCCTAAAGTTCAACACAGGGATTTGATCCATGACACGTGCATTTCTGACCACCACCGCCGCTATTTTGGCGCTTGCTGCACCGGCGTTTGCTGCCACCAAAGCAGATGTTTTGACCAACTATGCCGACATCGCTGCTGCAAAATACGAAGACAGCCTAACAACGGCGAAAACCCTTCAGGCAGCCGTTGATGCACTGATCGAAGCGCCCTCCGCTGAGGCACTTCAGCAGGCAAAAGAGGCTTGGCTTGCCGCGCGTGTTCCCTACCAGCAGACCGAAGTTTATCGCTTTGGCAACGCGATCGTGGATGATTGGGAAGGCAAAGTGAACGCTTGGCCTTTGGATGAAGGTCTGATCGACTATGTGGATGCATCTTATGGCGGCGCAACTGATGAGAACCCACTGGCTGCTTTGAATGTTGTGGCCAACGCGACGTTGGACATCTCTGGCACATCAGTGGATGCCACAGACATCACCCCAGAGTTTTTGGAAAGCTCGCTGCACGAAGCTGACGGTGTGGAAAGCAATGTTGCCACCGGCTATCACGCCATCGAATTCCTACTTTGGGGTCAGGACCTGAACGGTCATGCCCATGGGGCAGGCGCGCGCTCTTGGACCGATTTCGCCTCAGGTGATGACTGCACACATGGCAATTGTGACCGTCGTGCGGCCTATCTGAAGGCCGCGACTGACCTGTTGGTCAGCGATCTGGAATGGATGGCCGCACAATGGGTTGATGGCGGCGAAGCACGCTCCACACTGACCAGCAATGAAGACGCAGGCATTGTTGCGATCCTGACAGGCATGGGCTCTTTGTCGTATGGCGAGCAAGCGGGCGAACGTATGCGCCTTGGCCTGTTGTTGAATGATCCAGAAGAAGAGCACGATTGCTTCTCTGACAACACCCATAACAGCCACTACTACGACGGTCTGGGCATCCAGAACGTGTATCTGGGCGAATATGTACGCGTGGACGGTTCTTTGGTGTCTGGAGCGTCCTTGTCTGATTTGGTCGCTGAAGCAGACGCAGGTCTCAATGCTGAGCTGACAGGCAAACTCTCCACCACCATGATGAACTTGGGTCGTATCAAAACCGCAGCCGAATCCGGTTTTTCTTATGATCAGATGCTTGAACGTGGCAATGCCGACGGCGAAGCGCTGGTGATGGGTGGCGTCAACGGTCTGGTTGCGCAAACCGCATCCATTGAGGCCGCTGTGGTTGCGCTTGGTCTCGATCAGCTGGCGTTTGAGGGGTCCGACAGCCTCGACAATCCGGACGCAGTGTTCGAATAATAGAGTCAATATAAGGGGCGGGAGTGTCCCGCCCCTTATCAATCGTAGCGACAATGCCAACGTACCGATCAATAGCTTCTGCCGCAGTTTTCGGCCTATGCGCCACCTCGGTTTGCGCGCTGGATGATCGACACCTAGACTTTGTACCGCGCTCAGAGACGGAGGCCGCCCGTGTTGGCGCCGTCATCGCGCCACCAACAGAGTTTTCGCAGCCACAAGCCTATGAAGCCCGCACTGCTGGGGCGGCCACTGTGCCGGTGCGTGCAGACAACCAGCCGTTCAAACAACCCTCCGCCAACTTAGATGCTGATTCCGGTTTGGATTTCCGCTTGGGCGAAGCGATGTTTGAAAAGCTCTGGGTCTCCGCTCCATCATCTACGTTGGCCTCGGATGGCTTGGGCCCGCTCTACAACGCGCGGGCCTGTCAGAGTTGCCACCTGCGCGGTGGGCGCGGACATGCCCCGGATGGGCCAGAAGATGATGCGATTTCATTTGCGCTAAAACTCTCAGTGCCCGGGACACAATCGGAACAGATCTATGAGATCGAAGGGTTTCTGGCGACTCGACCAGAGCCGACGTATGGCACGCAGTTGCAGGATTTCAGCCTGCCAGGTCACCCAGCAGAGGCCCGTATCGAAACCCGGTATGAGACGTTTGAGGTGGCCCTCTCGGGCGGACAGTCCGCAGAATTGCGCCGTCCTATCTTTGAAGTCAAAGATCTCGGGTACGGTCCGCTTGATCCCGAGGTCATGATCAGCCCGCGCGTGGCGCCCCAGATGATTGGCCTTGGCTTGTTGGAGGCCATACCCGCCGTGGATATTCTCGCAGGCGAGGACCCGGAAGATGTCGATGGTGATGGCGTCTCTGGGCGCGCCAATATCGTGTGGTCGGTAGAGTACCAGCGTCCAATGCTGGGCCGGTTTGGGCTCAAAGCGGGTGCGCCCACATTGCGCCAGCAAACTGCAGGTGCATTTGCGGCAGACATCGGCATTTCGACGTCGTTGTTTCCCGCCGGGCACGGCGATTGCTCATCTCGTCAGGAAGCCTGCGTGACAGCGCCGCATGGGGACAAGGATGTGCGCAGCTTTGAAGTGGATGACGCAGGCTTGGCCCTAACAACGTTTTACAGCGCCAATTTGGCTGTGCCGGCGCGGCGCAATGTCGGTGACGCTCAGGTGTTGCGTGGCAAAGAGCTGTTTCACAGCACCGGTTGTGCAAGCTGTCATACCCCAAATTTTGTGACACATCGCCTGCCGAACCAACCGGCGCAGAGTTTTCAGCTGATCTGGCCCTACACCGATATGTTGTTGCACGACATGGGCGCAGGTCTGGCTGATGGACGACCAGAAGCCCGCGCAACAGGGCGGGAATGGCGCACGCCACCTTTGTGGGGTGTCGGTTTGACCAAACGGGTGTCCGGGCATAGTCATTTCTTGCACGATGGTCGCGCACGCTCCCTTCTGGAGGCTGTGCTCTGGCATGGCGGCGAGGCGGAAGTTATGAAAACACGTGTGATAGATATGCCGCCCGCAGACCGCGCCGCATTGATCCGATTTCTGGAGAGCCTGTGATGTTCAAACGCTTTGCTGTTATGTGTGCTGCCTTGTGCGCGCCGCCTTTGATGGCTCAAGAGGCGCAACCGGTAGATCAGCATGCCTTGGTGCAAGCGGCCGTTAAGGAGCACATCGTGCCGGGGTTTGAGCGTCTTGCGACAGCCACGGAAACACTGCATATGGCGGCGCAGGCAGATTGTCTTTCCACCTCGGTCACGCTGCGCGCGGCCTATCACGATGCTTTTGATGCTTGGATGGGCGTCAGCCATCTTCGGTTTGGTCCTTCCGAAGTCGATGATCGCGGCTTTGCGCTGGCATTTTGGCCAGACACCAAGGGGTTTACACCAAAAGCTCTAAGCCGCCTGATCGCTGCCGAAGACCCTGTGATCAACACTGCTGAGGATTTTGCGCATGTCTCTGTGGCGGGGCGCGGGTTTTTTGGTTTGGAATACCTGCTATTTGATGATCGCATCCGTCAAATGGGCACGCCGGTCTATCAGTGCGCCTTGGTGCAGCGGGTTGCCGCGGACATCGCGTTGCAGGCAAACGCCATTCTTATCGACTGGCAAAGCGGGTACGGGGACACCATGAGTTTTCCGTCAGAGGATGGTCCTTTCCAAACCTCTAAAGAGGCGCTTCAGACGATCTTTAAAACGCTGGATGCGGGGCTGCAATTTGACGTGGATGTGCGCCTTGGCCGACCGCTGGGCACTTTTGACAAACCACGCCCAACGCGCGCGGAAGCACGCCGCTCTGAACGCAGTTTGCGAAATGTCGCGGCCTCTAGCATCGCTTTGGAAGAGTTGGCCTCCATCCTCGCCACACAGACACCGGCACTAGATGAGGCTTATGGCGCGGCTTTTGGGCTTGTGCATGGGCAGGTCGCAGATCTTGAGGATGATCCGGTATTTGCAGGTGTAAGAGACATTCAAGGCAGACTTCGGGTCGAGATTCTACAGCAATACCTAAACCGAGTGCGTGAAATCACCACGCTGGAGCTCGGTCCCGCCCTTGGTGTGACTGGCGGGTTCAATGCGTTGGACGGCGACTGATATGGTCAGCCGCCGCCGCATCTTAGCAGGGTTGGCAGCAAGTGGGCTGTTGCCCGCCACAAGTTGGGCCAGCGTTGGAACGCCAGAGTTCCTATCGGCAGCGCGAGATCACAACGGGCAATTTGTGTTGGCTGGTCTGAGGGCCAGCGGCGATATCACATTTGTCATCCCGCTGCCGGCGCGCGGACATGCCGCTGCTGCGCATCCAACACGCGCGGAGGCGGTGGCGTTTGCCCGCCGACCGGGTACGTTTGCTGTGGTGCTGGACTGTCGCGACGGTTCAGTGCTCGCGCAGCTATCTGCGCCTGCAGGACGACACTTTTACGGCCACGGCGCCTTTTCTGCGGATGGCCAAACGCTGTTTACCTCAGAAAACAACTTTGAGGCAGGTGAAGGTGTGATCGGCGTATGGGAGGCGGGTCAGACATACCGGCGTTTGGGCGAGTTTTTCTCCGGTGGTGTTGGTCCACATGACATCAAGCTGGTGCACAAGGGCACAAGCTTGTTGGTGGCCAATGGTGGGATCGAAACGCATCCGGATATGGGGCGTGCCAAGCTCAATCTACCCACCATGCGCCCCAATCTGACATATCTAAGCCTCACCGGTGCACGGCTTGAGAGCGTAGAGTTGCCATCTGAGATGCACAAAAACTCAATCCGGCACCTTGCGGTGCATCGTGATGGAACCGCTGCCTTTGCGATGCAGTGGCAGGGGAGCGAAGCTCACGTGCCCCCGCTTCTGGGACTGCACAAACGCGGCGGTCATGCCCAACTTCTTGCCGCGCCCAAAGCCGATCATCGGCACCTGAAAGGTTATGCTGGCAGTGTGGCTTTGTCCGGCGATGGGCGACATGTCGCAATCACCTCTCCGCGCGGGGGAGCACTACATGTGTTTGATATGGACACCGCGGCGTTTCTTAAGGCATTTGAGGCTGAGGATGTCTGTGGTCTTGGATCTACATCTGCTGGGTTTGTCTATACAACAGGAACCGGGCTGGTTGGTACGCCGGAGGGCAAGACAATGCGACACCGTTTGCAATGGGACAATCATTTGGTGCCCATCGCGGTGTAGTCGCACGGACTACATCACATCGCCGCCAAACCGGCATTGGTATCCAGCAGAAACTGACGGAACACCGGGCTGCTGGCCGCGCCTATTTCGCGCGCATTGGTACCGACGCTGCCTGCCTCGATCCGAGGAGAGATCAGACCGCGCGTGTCTTGGTTGACGATGTAACGGCGCACACGCTCCACCAATTCGTCACGGATTTCGGCTGGAAAGGCGCCATCAATCAGGATGGCCTCAAAGTCTAGGACCGAGCATACCGACAACGAAGCCTTTGCCAGTTCTTGTGAAATTTGCCCGATCCACGGCTCGACGTAGCGCGACAGGGCGCTCCAATCCTGGGGGTGACTCCAAAGCACATCAGGATTGATTCCCGCTTCAACAATGCGGGACTCCAATACATGGATCGAGGCCACGTCAATCAGCTGACGACTCTCGCCCAATGGACCGGTGGCCCTCATTGAGCCCAGAGCTCCTGCATTGCCCTGATTGCCCTCAAAGACGGTGTGATTCATCACGATGCCGCCACCAATAAACGATCCCACAAAGAAGTAGGCATAGTCTCGGAACTCTTTGCCGCGCCCATAGAGATGTTCGGCGCGACAGGCTGAGGTGGAATCGTTGACCATAAACACCGGAAGGTCGCTGAATTTCGCAACCTCTTGATCAAAATCGACGTTTTTCCATGAACGGAATTTCTCTGCGGGTGCGCCCACCAGATCGTTCCATTTCCAAAGCTCAAAAGGTGCGCCAATTCCAAGACCGCACAAACGTGCGCGCGATGCCGCGCTCATGTCAGCAAGCAAGTCGTCCAAACCAGTCCGCAGAAACCCAAACACAGTTTCGGGCAGTGGGTAATCATAGGTGGCATGTCGCCGCGCATGAACCTGTCCAACAAAATCGAGTAGCAGTAGATCGGCGCTGCGGCGTCCGATCTTCAGCCCGAAAGAGAAAACGCCCTCTGGATTGAGTTCCATTGGGATCGAGGGTTTGCCCACTTTGCCGCGTACTGGCGCGCCACGTCGGAGCAGCCCGTCGGTTTCCAGCTTCCTAAGAATGGTGGAGACTGCGGGTGGCGACAATCCCATACGCCTTGCGAGTTCCACGCCAGACATCCCGCCATGTCTTTGAATCAAAGACAAAAGCAAACGCTCATTATGGGCGCGAACACCACTTTGGTTCACCCCCCCGCTTAGCTTTCTGATTTTGCTGGCTTCCATATCGCCAACCATAGGCATCTCCTGTTGGGATAGAAAGATAGCGCGCGACGATTAATTAATAAAGTTAATTTATTTATTGACAGTCAGGTCAGAATCGGAGTTCCCTAAGGCCAACCTGTACCCACCATCGTGGTGCAGGCGGACAGGAAGAGGACCTGTTCTCAAAGCTGTTTCAGCTTCCAGGGAGGAAATTATGAAAGCACTTTTAGCAACAACCGCGCTGGTCGTATCGGCCTTGGCGTCCACCGCATCAGCAGATGACATCAGCGCCTGCTTGATCACCAAGACAGACACAAACCCATTCTTCGTAAAGATGCGCGAGGGCGCGACCGCGAAAGCCGAAGAGCTGGGCATCACTTTGAACAGCTATGCAGGCAAAGTGGATGGCGACCATGAGACACAAGTGGCCGCAATCGAAACCTGCATTGCCAATGGCGCAAACGGCATTTTGCTTACTGCATCTGACACAAGCTCCATTGTGCCAGCGGTTCAGCAGGCACGGGATGCGGGCCTTCTGGTCATCGCGCTCGACACTCCGCTTGAGCCAATTGACGCGGCGGATATGACCTTTGCGACCGACAACTTTCTTGCAGGCGAGCTAATCGGCCAATGGGCCGCTGCTGCATTGGGTGATGAGGCCCAAAATGCCAAGATTGCCATGTTGGATCTGGGCGTAAGCCAGCCAACAGTGGGTGTTCTGCGTGACCAAGGGTTCTTGCAAGGTTTTGGCATCGATTTGGGTGACCCAAACAAATGGGGGGATGAAACCGATCCTCGCATCGTTGGCAATGATGTCACTGCCGGCAACGAAGAGGGTGGCCGCAAAGCCATGGAAAACCTCTTGGCCAAAGATCCTATGATCAACGTGGTCTACACCATCAACGAGCCGGCCGCTGCCGGTGCCTATGAGGCGCTTAAATCCATCGGTCGTGAGAACGACGTGCTGGTTGTCTCTGTTGATGGCGGTTGTCCCGGTGTGGCAAACGTCAAAGATGGCGTGATTGGCGCAACCTCGCAGCAGTACCCGCTTCTTATGGCCTCCAAAGGCATCGAAGCGATTGCGGCATGGGCCAAAGATGGCACCAAACCGCAAGCCAGCGAAGGCAAGGATTTCTTTGATACCGGCGTGACATTGATCACTGACAACCCTGTGGATGGTGTTGATAGCATTGACACGGCCAAAGGCACTGAGCTTTGCTGGGGCTAAGAGCCTTTTGATATCGAAAAACATCAAATTTATGGGCGAATGCATATTCGCCCATTTCTTCCAATACACATGTTTCCAACAAAATGAGGGACATAATGCCCCAAACCGCAGAACACGAAACCGTCGTTGCTGATGCATCCTCTGAAATCGCGTCTTTTGAGGATGATGGCAAAGGTCTGGTAGGGCGGTTTCATCACGCCTTGCACACGACGCCTGCGCTTGTTCCTTTGATTGTACTGGTCCTTGCACTGGTTGTGTTTGGTCTGCTTTTGGGCAGCAAATTCTTCTCGCCCTTTGCGCTGACACTGATCCTGCAACAGGTGCAGATTGTTGGCATCGTTGCCGCCGCGCAAAGCTTGGTGATCCTGACGGCGGGCATTGATCTCAGCGTCGGGGCGATTGCCGTGATTTCCTCTGTTGTCATGGGGCAGTTCACTTTCAGATATGGTTTGCCTCCTGTGGTCGCTGTGGCCTGTGGGTTGGCGTTCGGCACAGCAATAGGTGCTTTGAATGGCTGGCTGGTTGCGCGTATGAAACTGCCGCCTTTCATTGTGACTTTGGGGATGTGGCAGATCGTTCTGGCGGCCAATTTCCTGTATTCCGCCAACGAAACCATCCGCTCACAAGACATCGCAGAGCATGCTCCGCTGTTGCAGCTGTTGGGCACAAAATTCAAAGTCGGGGACGCCGTATTTACCCTAGGGGTGGCCTTCTTAGTCGTGCTGGTTGTGGTGCTGGCCTATGCGCTTAAACACACGGCCTGGGGGCGTCATGTCTACGCCGTTGGGGATGACCCCGAGGCTGCGGAACTTTCAGGTGTGAACGTCAAAGGCACGTTGATCACCGTTTATGCTCTGGCAGGTCTGATTTGTGCATTTGCAGGCTGGGCTTTGATCGGGCGGATCGGTTCCGTCTCGCCAACATCCGGGCAACTTTTGAATATTGAGAGCATCACGGCTGTGGTGATCGGAGGCATTTCGCTGTTTGGCGGCCGTGGTTCCATTCTGGGCACCTTCTTTGGTGCGTTGATCGTGGGTGTGTTCACGCTTGGCCTGCGCTTGGCAGGGGCGGATGCTCAATGGACTTACCTCTTGATTGGGGTGCTCATCATTGCGGCGGTGGCCGTGGATCAGTGGATTAGAAAGGTGGCCGCATAATGGAACCGATTTTGAAAGGCCGCGGGTTGGTCAAACGTTATGGTCGTGTGACGGCTCTTGATCACTGTGATTTTGATTTGATGCCGGGCGAAATACTTGCCGTGATTGGTGACAACGGAGCAGGCAAAAGTTCGTTGATTAAGGCCGTATCAGGTGCGATCACGCCGGACGAAGGCACCGTAACGCTTGAGGGACGCGAGGTGTCCTTTGCCTCCCCCATTGAGGCGCGGGAAGCCGGTATTGAGACAGTTTATCAAACGCTGGCCATGTCACCCGCACTTTCGATTGCAGACAATATGTTTATGGGGCGAGAGTTGCGCAAACCCGGTTTTCGAGGCTCGATCATGCGTCAACTGGACCGCCCCGCGATGGAGAAGTTTGCGCGTGACAAACTCACGGAGTTAGGGTTGATGACCATTCAGAACATCAATCAGGCCGTGGAAACACTCTCAGGTGGGCAGCGCCAAGGTGTGGCTGTGGCCCGCGCGGCGGCCTTTGGCTCCAAAGTCATTATCTTGGACGAGCCCACCGCAGCTTTAGGTGTCAAAGAAAGCCGCAAGGTGCTCGAATTGATCCAAGATGTGAAATCGCGCGGCATTCCCATCATCCTGATCAGCCACAACATGCCCCATGTGTTTGAGGTGGCCGACCGTATCCACGTGCACCGCCTCGGAAAACGGCTCTGTGTGATTGATCCCAAAGACTACACCATGTCGGATGCCGTGGCCTTTATGACTGGCGCCAAAACCGCCCCTCTAGAGGCCGCATGACGCACACCCTCAGCAGTCTTGAGGACGTGGCGCAGGCCGTTTGGGCCGTGCCACGACGCGGTTTACGCCGGGTTGTGGCATTGTCCGGACCACCTGCGAGTGGCAAGTCTACTTTGGCGATTTCTCTGGGCCGCCATTTAGGCGCTCTTGGATGCAATGCCACAATTGTCCCGATGGACGGGTTCCACCTGTCCAATCAGGCTTTGGTTGACCGCGGGTTGTTGGACCGCAAGGGCGCTCCGGAGACATTTGATGTGCCAGGTTTCTTGGATTTGGTCTCCAAATTTCACGATACCGCAGAGCTCCTTTTCCCCACGTTTGACCGCGCCCGTGATGTGACTGTTCCCGAAAGCGGCACACTTGCCAAGTCGTGTGACACTGTCATTGTCGAAGGGAACTATCTGCTATTTGACGCACCGCTTTGGCGTGACTTGCCGGGTTTTTGGGACATCTCTGTTGCACTTGATGTGTCCCCTGAAGTGCTGCGCCGCCGATTGGTAGACCGCTGGTTGAGGCATGGATTGTCTCAAGAAAAGGCGGAACAGCGCGCTGAGGGCAATGATCTGAGAAACGCACGCATGATCGCGAACGCTCAGTTGCCATCGGATGTTGTGTTTGTGCCGACCTGACGCAAGACATTTCAGAGCGATCCGCAACATCTCTGAAAGATGCGCGACGAAACACGGGTATCGTTGCCGGACCAATGGTTGATCACCGTGCGTTTCACGCGTTTATACGGCCCGCGACTTCATGATGGTCTAGGCCGTAAGGGCAATCCTGAGACCGAGTGACGTGGCATTGGGAAGCCGTTTCTTTGATGAAACATCGGACGACTGTGAAACCAAGCAAATAGAGTTCCTGAAGACCTTCAAGAAAAGGTATCTTATCTCTGCTGCACAGACCCAATCCATTGCAAATATTCTGGGAATCTCCATGGTAAAGAGACAATTTGGAGCAAGAGAATGACTCATGAAATTCTGATTGATGCGAACGAGCAAGAGTTACTTGAAGCTGCGTTCTTACCACCCGGCCAGCATGGTTTCCTGCGGGATCAAACCAGAGAGCTGCGGCTGAAATTAGAAGCGGCGATGAAAGAGTGCCAGAAATCGGTGTGCCAAAGTACGTTGGTTAGAAAAGCCTACGAAGATCATGCTTCAGATCTGGACCTGATCGCGGCCATTGCCGCAGCAATCCCTTCTGAGGTGATCGGAAGCAACGGAATTGAAAACCTGTTTGCATTCGCAGTGTTGGTTTTTCGATCTGGGATCTCAAACTATTGTCGAACACAATGGCATTGAGACACGCAAAGGGATTGAGTGGCGATGATATCCGGTGTGTGTCCAAAACAAGAGTTTGACCGCTTGTATGAAGGGCGGCATCACCCCAACGCGGAGTGGCGGCCGCCTGAAACCCTTGGGGATGTCGCGCTTAAATTGCGCCCGAAGCTTGATTTTGCTCTGTCCCGCCTATCCAGCAAACTTCCGGAATTGAACGCCGACCTCCCAGGTGGAATACTCGGTGCGATCTGGTTCATCTATTTGGCCAAAGAAAAACACCCCCATTTGTTTTCCGTTGAGACCGAATGGATGTTCTCCCCCTCATCATACGGAAATTCGACAGAGGCGTGGCTGCAAGCCTTGTTTGTGCAGCTCTATGTGAGTGACGACAATACATTTGACCCTGAGCAGTTTGCGCGAATTTGTGTCCGAGCACCGAAATCAGGCCGGTGCGAAATCTATGCCATGGACGGCGAGCATTACGCCTACATTGTAGCCTCAGCTGAGTACGTGACTTTCATTGTGCTTTTTTGCACCAGTTTCGGCGATGCTTTGTATGACGCTGATACCTCCGAATATGCCGAAACCATCTCCATTGGCTCCGGCAACTCCCTCTTCCATGAACGTATCATAAACCACTGGTTCGCACGTGGCGGCGAACCACCCGGTGCTCTTGATGGCCTCATCGACTTGATCGTTGCCTCTCAAGGCGGCACGTTATCGTGGGTTTTGCACCATTTCCTGGAACATCCCTATGATGCGTTGATAGACAACGTCTTTGGCGGATTCTTGACCGCAATCAGTAAGGTTGGGCATCCAAAATTCAAAGGAAAAATCTCTGAGGTATTGGCGTTTTCGCCGTGCTATGCGCTCTCATTCGCTTTGGCCCATGAAGCCTGTCATATCTTCGAAAAAGAACTCAACAAGCGAAGGTCGTTTGAAGCAGAGTCTGTGGCAGATACCATGGCGCTCAGAGCACTTCACATGTGGACGTCTGGCGCCAATAGAGAGGCGGATCATTTAGCTGCCGGTCCATTTCTTGGGCTCGCGATATTTTTTGCGTCGACAATGGCTTTGGTGGCAAGCTTTGATGCGAGCCCCTCGCGAGACATTCGATTGCGATATGATGACGGTGGGGAGTTCGGAGATGTGGCGAAGTCTGAATACTCGATTCTGAGAGCCCGTTTTGTCAGTACTTTGGTGCAATCGGCTCTCATTGGAAAAAGCCGATCAGCTCAATATCAGCACAATCTTTTTTCCGAGACTTTGCTGATTTTAGATCTGCTTCAGAGCGACATATTTCTTGGCGTACCAAGCGCGTTTACGCCGGTCCAAGAAAACACCGGTTTGGGCTTTACATCCCTTGTACATACCGTGGAGCGCCTGACTGAGGCGCGACTAAAGCATCGAGCAATGGTCGTGCAGCTTTTTGTCGACAGTATGCTCGACCAATCAAACCAGATAATAGACAGTTTCCGTGAAAACCCACCGGGCGCATGATCTTCGCAGTTGGCTTAGGGTATCGGTTGGCGACTGCCGTTTGCCCGCAGCTATGGCACCATAGAGAACATGGTGTGTTGCAGCATGAGTACCCTTTTGTACGGGCGAGTTTATCTGAAAACCCCCTAAAGGGTGCCACAGGTTGCAAGAGGGGTTCGGCAGAAACGGCAAACATCTCCATTGGAGCTAAGCAGCTCATCGAGAATCCGATTGCTCAAGCGCGTTTTGACGACTGCCCGATCCTAAGTGCCGGGCTCGTATCAAAAAAATACTGTGACGCGTCGAATTGCTACGACCCGATCCAATTTTGCGTTTTGGTGAAAGTGGTGAGCCGTGTAGGATTCGAACCTACGACCCACTGATTAAAAGTCAGTTGCTCTACCAACTGAGCTAACGGCCCACTCTCTGGTGGGCGGTTACTATGCTGAGAGAAGAGGGCGGTCAAGCCGATTCTCAAGAAAAATTTCGCGGCTCTGGAAACTAAAGACCAAGGGGCGTATATGCGGCCAATGGATACACAAGTGAACACACTTTTGCCCTTTATGAAAATGCATGGGCTTGGCAACGATTTTGTTGTTGTGGATGCGCGTGCGCGCTCTTTTGATTTGACCGATGGGCAGATCAAAGCGATTGCGCACCGTCAAAAAGGTGTGGGATTTGATCAGCTTGCGGTGATTGCCCATGGGGCAGAGGGCAACAATGCTGATGCGCATCTGACGTTTTACAACTCTGATGGGTCCACCTCAGCGGCCTGTGGCAACGCGACGCGCTGTATCGCACGCCATTTGATGAACGAGTCGGGTTCAGAGACCCTGACCCTCACCACGGACCGTGGCACTTTGTTTGCAAAGGAAGCGGGTGAGGGGTTGGTTTCGGTTAACATGGGTCATCCACAGCTGTCATGGGATGAGATTCCGCTGGCGTATGAGATGGACACACTGGAACTGGCTATCGCAGGCGCGCCCACGGCAACCGGTATGGGCAATCCACATTGCACATTTTTCGTAGACGATGCTGAGGCTGTCGACCTGGCCGCCTTTGGTGCGGCACACGAACATCACGCGCTTTATCCAGAGCGTACCAATGTGCAGGTCGCACAGGTTATCGGACCGGATCACATCCGCATGCGGGTTTGGGAGCGTGGCGTGGGCATCACATTGGCCTCTGGGTCTTCCAGCTGTGCCACCGCAGTTGCCGCTGCGCGTCGCGGGTTGACTGGCCGAAAAGTACAAATCGATTTGGATGGCGGCACGCTGTGGATTGACTGGGCAGCGGACGGCGTTTGGATGACGGGCGCGACCGAGCACGTATTTTCCGGCACATTCACCGCTGAGTTTTTGGATCGATCCCGATGACAGCCTTGCCACCAAAGTTCACCACCTTGGGGTGTCGTCTGAATTCTTATGAATCGCAGGCGATGGAAGACATGGCGCAGGCCGCAGGGCTTGAGAATGCTGTGGTTGTGAATACCTGTGCCGTGACGGCTGAGGCCGTGCGCAAAAGCCGTCAGGAAATCCGCCGGCTGCGCCGTGAAAACCCGGCTGCGCAGATCATCGTCACAGGATGTGCCGCGCAGACAGAACCGGAGACCTTCGCCGCTATGGGTGAAGTCGACAAAGTCATCGGCAACACCGAAAAAATGAACCCCGCCACATGGCAGGGTATGGCCGCAGATTTTATTGGCGAGACTGAGCGTGTGCAGGTGGATGACATTATGTCGGTCACAGAAACTGCGGGACATTTGATTGATGGCTTTGGCACACGCAGCCGGGCTTATGTGCAGGTGCAAAATGGGTGTGACCACCGCTGCACCTTCTGTATCATCCCCTATGGCCGTGGCAATTCGCGCTCTGTGCCTGCGGGTGTGGTGGTTGATCAAATCAAACGGCTGGTGGACAAAGGTTTCAACGAGGTTGTGCTGACGGGTGTGGATTTGACCAGTTGGGGTGCGGATCAACCGATGCAGCCCAAACTTGGCGATCTGGTGATGCGCATTCTCAAATTGGTGCCCGATCTGCCGCGTCTGCGGATCAGCTCAATTGATTCCATTGAGGTGGACGACAACCTGATGCAGGCGATTGCAACAGAACCGCGTCTGATGCCGCATTTGCATTTGTCGCTGCAGCATGGCGATGACTTGATCCTCAAACGGATGGCACGGCGGCATTTGCGCGACGATGCGATCCGGTTCTGTGAGGAGTCCAAAAAGCTGCGACCAGACATGACATTTGGCGCCGATATCATTGCGGGCTTCCCTACTGAATCTGACGCGCATTTTGAAAATTCATTGAAGCTTGTGCAGGACTGTGACCTCACTTGGCTGCATGTCTTTCCTTATTCCAAACGTGACGGTACTCCGGCTGCGAAAATCCCCAACCAAGTGAATGGCAATGTGATCAAAGCCCGTGCCGCGAAATTGCGGGCCGCAGGAGCGGCGCAGGTGGCTGATCATCTGGCAGCACAGTTGGGCAAAACCCATCGTATTCTGATGGAAAACGGGCATATGGGACGCACCGAGCAATTCACTGAGGTGCGCTTTGAGTCGCCCCAAGTGGAAGGTGCGATTGTAACAGCCCCGATTCTGGATGTGCGGGATCAGACCTTGGTGGCGTGAGCACATCGAGGGGCCAGCGCACCCAAGCTCGCGAGGTATTTTCGGCCCAATGACAAGGTGAGACTCATGGATTTGCCTATCCTCTATTCTTTTCGTCGCTGTCCGTACGCCATTCGTGCGCGCCTTGCTGTTGCGGCGTCTGGTGTGGCTGTGGAACTGCGAGAGATTTTGTTGCGCGACAAAGCGCCAGCGTTCTTGGCGACCTCGCCAAGTGGCACAGTGCCCTGTTTGCAGGCAGCTGATGTGGTGATTGATGAAAGTCTCGATGTGATGATTTGGGCGCTCCGTCAGCATGATCCGCTGGGCTGGTTGGACATGCCTGAGGTGGGTATGGGGCTGATCGAGGCCTGCGATGGCCCCTTCAAATCAGCACTAGATCGCACCAAATATGACACGCGGTATCCAGAATGTGACGCTGAAGAGCAACGCGCCTTAGCGATGGGTTTTCTGAACCGGTTGGATCAACAGATTGGAGATAAAACCGGGCTGTTTGATGATGCGCCGCGTTTGGCCGATATGGCCATTTTGCCGTTTGTGCGCCAATTTGCCTTCATCGACAAACCCCGATTTGATGCAGAGGCTGGCCCCAATGTCGCGCGTTGGTTGGAGAGCTTTTTGGCCTCTGAAACTTTTGCGGCGATTATGCCAAAATTGGCGATGTGGCGTGAGGGGGATACACCTTTGATCTTTGCGGGCGCAATTGAGGTTGCCAATCCCTAACCAGCCCTGCACCATCGCGTCACATCAGAGATGAGGCGCGAGAAATGCATCCCAATCCTGCCTTTCGGGGCACCGAAATTGAGCACAATCTGGAGTTTGCCAAAGAGCGCGGGTTTGGGAGCTTGTCGATCTCTGACCCTGATGGGCCTCCGTTGATGAGCCATGTGCCGTTTCTGATCGCAGATGATGGCAAAACCGTTGATCTACATCTGGTGCGCTCCAATCCGATGGCGCGCGCGGTGCGCGGCGCGACCCCCGCACGTTTGGCGGTCACTGGACCGGACAGCTATGTGTCGCCGGATTGGTATGGCGTGCAGGATCAGGTGCCAACGTGGAACTATGTGGCTGTCCATTTGGTCGGTGATCTGCATCCTTTGCCTACTGAGGACCTACCGAATGTGCTCGACCGTTTGTCCGCACATTTTGAAACCCATTTGGAGCCCAAAAAACCCTGGACGCGCGATAAGATGTCAGGGGACAGCTTTGAGCGGATGCTGCGCATGATCGTGCCTTTCCGTATGACCGTTCAGGACGTGCAGGGCACGTGGAAGCTTGGACAAAACAAACCTGCCGCGGTGCGCCAATCAGCGGCTGCACAGATGGCGGCCTATGGCATCGGCAGCGAGTCCCGTGAATTGGCCGCGCTTATGCAATCCCCCTTTGCTGACCCTGAAACAGAGTGAGAGACATGAGCAAATTGAAGTTGATCCATTCCCCAGCGTCGCCGTTTGTACGGAAGGTCCGCGTGACGCTTGCGGAAACCAGTCAAACTGACGACGTTGAGCTGGCGCGCGTGCACACCACCGCGCTATCCACTGCGGATGCTGCTGCTGCTGCCAATCCCCTTGGCAAAATTCCCGCCCTTGTGCGCCCTGATGGTCCCGCCATTTACGACAGCCGGGTGATTTGCCGCTATCTGGTCGCACGCGCGGAGGCTGATCTCTATCCTGAAGAACGCCTGTGGGATGTGCTGACGCTGGAGGCCACTGCAGATGGTATGCTCGAAGCGGCCGTGTTGATGGTTTATGAAAAGCGACTGCGCCCTGCGGAGATCGTGTTTGAGGATTGGCTTGAAGCGCAATGGGGTAAAGTTGAAGGGGCGTTGGACGCGCTCAATGAACGCTGGATGAGCCATCTTTATGGTCCATTGGATATGGGTCAAATCGCCATTGGATGCGCGCTGGGCTATCTGGATTTCCGCCATGGGGAGCGCGATTGGCGCCAAGGCCGTGAAGGGCTTGCTGGCTGGTATGCAGAGTTTGCCAAGCGTGACAGCATGCTGGCCACGGTGCCAAACGATTAGTCTCTAACACAGCAAAACACATAAAAAAGCCGCGCCCTGAAACAGAGGCGCGGCCTTTTTGGTACGTGGGAAATGTTACTCAGCGGCGATAGGGGTATCGGCCTTTTCAACCCTCAGCGCGGAGAACTTGAACTCTGGAATTTTGCCGTAGGGATCAAGTGCTGCATTGGTTAGAATGTTGGCCGCCGCTTCGACATAAGCGAAGGGCAGGAAGACATTGTCTTCGGCCACCGCACGATCGGCCCGTGCCATGACGGTGATTGTGCCACGGCGCGTGGTGAGTTGAACATAGTCACCCGGCGCCACGCCCAGTTTTGCCAAAGTACGCGGGTGCAGTGAACAGTTTGCTTCCGGCTCCAGCGCGTCCAAAGTGCTCGCACGGCGGGTCATCGAGCCGGTGTGCCAATGCTCCAGTTGACGCCCGGTGATCAGCACCATTGGATAGTCGTCATCCGGTGTCTCGTCAGGTGACACCACTTTGGCAGGGGTGAATTTCGCACGCCCCTCTGGCCGCGGGAAACCGTCACCAAACACAATCGCCTGACCGGGGTCTTCGGGGCTGAGTGAGGGGTAGGTCACAGCTTCACCTTCAAGACGTTCCCACGTGATGTTGTCCAAACTGCCCATGTTGAGCTTCATCTCGGCAAACACTTCTTTGGGGTGCGTGTAGGTCCAATTCAGGCCCAGCCGTTTGGCCAGCTCCACCTCGATCCACCAGTCTTGCTTGGCCTCACCCGGTGGGGCTGTCACTGGGCGGCCCATCTGCACCTGACGGTTGGTGTTGGTCACGGTGCCGGACTTTTCGTACCACGCAGAAGAGGGCAGGATCACATCCGCATAGTTTGCGGTTTCTGTTAAGAAGATGTCCTGCACCACAAGATGCTCCAGCTTGGCCAATGCCGCGCGGGCGTGGTCCACATCCGGGTCGCTCATCGCTGGGTTTTCGCCCAGAATGTACATGCTCTTGATGTTGCCCTCATGGATCGCATCCATGATTTCCACCACGGTCAGACCCTTCTGGTTGGAGAAGTCTTCACTCTCCCAAACGTCTGTGAAGGCTGAACGGACACCATCATCCATCACAGACTGATAGTCTGGCAGAAACATCGGGATCAAACCCGCATCAGAGGCGCCTTGCACGTTGTTTTGACCGCGCAGTGGGTGAAGACCTGCACCGGGGCGGCCCACCTGACCGCTCATCAAGGCAAGTGAGATCAAACAGCGTGCATTGTCAGTGCCGTGGATGTGTTGGCTCACCCCCATACCCCAGAAAATCATCCCGGCTTTGGCACCGGCAAAAGTACGCGCAACCTCGCGCAGCATCTCAGGCGCGATGCCGCAGATCGGGGCCATTTTCTCTGGCGGATAGTCTGCCAAATGGGTCTTCATCGCGTCCCAATTTTCGGTGTAGGCTTCGATGTACTGCTGATCATAAAGCCCTTCTTGCACGATCACATGCATGATCGCGTTTAACATCGACACATCGCCACCGGGCTTGAATTGCAGCATGTGGCTGGCAAAGCGTTTCATGCCGTGGCCGCGGGGGTCCATGACAATCAACTTGCCGCCGCGCTTTACAAATTGCTTGAAATAAGTCGCAGCCACCGGGTGGTTTTCCATCGGGTTGCAGCCGATCACGATCGCCACGTCGGCGTTTTCGATCTCATTGAAGGTTGCGGTCACCGCACCGGATCCCACGTTTTCCATCAATGCCGCCACAGAAGAGGCGTGGCAGAGCCGTGTGCAGTGGTCCACGTTGTTGTGGCCAAAGCCCTGACGGATCAGTTTCTGGAACAAGTAGGCTTCTTCGTTTGAACACTTCGCAGAGCCGAATCCAGCAACGTTAGTGCCTTTTTCGTCTCGCAACCGTGCCATACCATCGGCCGCGAAATCCAACGCCTCATCCCAGCTTGCTTCGCGGAAATGCGTCATCAGATTGCCGGGATCAACGTTCAACCCCTTGGCAGGCGCATCTTCGCGACGGATCAGAGGTTTGGTGAGCCGGTGCGGGTGGTCGATATAGTCAAAGCCAAATCGGCCTTTGACACAGAGACGGTTTTCATTGGCCGGGCCATCAATGCCCTCAACATATTTGATCTTGTTGTCTTTGACCTTAAACTTGATTTGGCAACCGACCCCACAATAGGGGCAGACGCTGTCCACTTCGCGGTCAAAATCTGCGCTGTCCCCGGCTTGGTTTTCGTCCAGCACGGCCGCGGGCATCAAAGCACCGGTTGGGCAGGCTTGTACGCATTCGCCGCAGGCCACACAGGAGGACTCTCCCATCAGATCACTTTGGTCAAAGATGATCTGTGCCGTATTGCCGCGTCCGCCCATGCCGATCACGTCATTGACCTGCACTTCGCGGCAAGCGCGTACACAAAGATTACAGTGGATACAGGCATCCAGATTCACATTCATCGCCACGTGAGACGCATCCAAAAGCGGGATGCTGTCCGCCTCTTTGGCAGGGAATCGAGACTGTTCCACCCCAACTTGCGCGGCCATATCGGCAAAATGGCTGGACGCATCGTGTTTCACATCGGGCTGATCTGCGACCAACAGCTCCATCACCATCTCGCGGGCTTTGAGCGCGCGCGCACTTTCGGTGTGCACAACCATGCCGTCGGCGGCCGGGCGAATACAGGAGGCCACCAACGTGCGCTCTCCCTCGACTTCAACCACACAGGCGCGGCAGTTGCCGTCCGGGCGATAGCCTTTGGCCGGTTTATGACACAGATGCGGGATTACAAACCCACGTCCATTGGCAGCGTCCCAGATGCTGGTGCCATCAGGAACGGTCACATCCTTGCCGTTGAGAGAAAACGTAACGGTGTTGGTCTGGCTGGCATCAAGCATAGCGGACCCCTTCTATCGGTGTTGGTCGATCAGGATGGTGTTGCCATCCGGATCTTTCAGCATCAGGCTCGCAGGCCCGCTTGTGGCCTCGTCTGCCTCGCTCATAAGCTCAAGCCCTTCGGCCTTCAGCTGTTTTTGCAATGCGCGAACGTCGGTGAAGTTTTCGGTGTTCTGCGCGTTTTGATCCCAGCCGGGATTGAAGGTCAAAATGTTGGAGTCGAACATGCCCTCAAACAAACCAATGATGTGATCACCATTCTTCAGAATGCACCAGTTTTCCGCAGGCTGTGTGCCAAACATTTCAAACCCCAGTTTTTCATAAAACGCGCGGCTGGCGGCCAGATCTTTCACGGCCAAACTCATGGAAAACGCGCCCAAGTCCATCTGTGTCATAACTCCACTCCTCCGCGCTTTACACGCTCAAAGCAACTGTCAAGCTGCCCAAAAGCAGCGCGAGCGCCACCGGGATGCCAAACCAACGCTCGGGTTTGCTGGGGGTGATCGTGTTGGCCACCAAAGAGCTCGCACCAATTGCGACAATCACCCAAATCAACCATTTCGCCCATGGCACAAACCCCACAGAGATCACTCCAGCGGCTTGCATCACAATCAGCGCCAAAACCAGAACCAGCACGCCTTGAAACGCTGATGCTATGCGCGCCGAAGCAGGCAGAACACCTGGGTTGCGCCCGCCCATGGTCATGTATCCAATCGGCGCCCCTAAAATCAGGGCCAGATGCAAACCTGCAGCGGCAACCGCTCCAGTAAGAAAAAGCCAAGCGCCACCTTCGGAAGAGATCATATTTCCTCTCCGAAGTGTTTCATTACAAGTCGGATCGGATTCGGAGCTGCCTGCCCAAGGCCACAAATGCTGGCGTCGCCCATTACCTGACACAGGTCCTCAAGCAGTGGTTGATCCCAGTTATCCGCTTGCATCAGTTTTACAGCTTTCTCACAACCCGCCCGGCACGGCGTACACTGTCCACAGCTCTCATCTTCAAAGAACTTCAGCATATTTAGAGCCGCATCCCGCGCACTGTCGTGATCTGACAGTACCACAACAGCAGCAGACCCGATGAAGGTGCCCAAGGGTTGCAGAGTGTCAAAATCAAGCGGCACATCCGCAATCGACGCGGGCAACAAACCTGAGGACGGTCCGCCCGGTTGATAGGCCTTGAAGGTGTGGCCCTCCAACATACCGCCAGCGGCATCAATGATGTCCAAAATCGTAGAGCCCGCAGGCAGCTCGTAAACGCCGGGCGCTTTGACACGGCCAGACACGGAATAGCTGCGCAGACCCTTGCGGCCATTCAGCTCAGTTGCCGACATGGTTTCCGGGCCTTCGCGCACAACACGCGCCACCCAATAAAGTGTCTCGACGTTGTGCACCAAAGTGGGGCGATTGAAGATGCCGACCTGGGCTACAAATGGTGGGCGATGGCGTGGAAGGCCGCGTTTGCCCTCAATGGACTCGATCATCGCGCTCTCTTCACCACAGATATACGCACCCGCCCCGCGGCGCAGGTCAATGTAGCCAGGCGCGACAAGTCCCGCAGCTTCAAGCGCGGCAATCTCACGCGTCAGGATTTCGCGCACAGCCGGATATTCATCCCGCAGATAGATAAAGCATGTCTCTGCCTCTACCGCCCAAGCCGCGATCAACATGCCTTCTAGGAACAGATGCGGACGGCGCTCCAGATAGTAGCGGTCTTTGAATGTTCCGGGCTCGCCTTCGTCGCCGTTTACGGCAAGGTATCGTGTGCCCTCATTTGCGCGCACAAAGCCCCATTTTTTACCGGACGGGAAGCCGGCTCCTCCCAGACCGCGCAACCCGCTGGCCAGAATTTGATCCTGTACGGCTTCCCAATCGCCGCCGTTGCGCAGCTTGGTCAGCTCTTCATATCCTCCGTCAGCTTGGTAGGCGTCGAGGTTTTCGAAATCGGGGACATGGGCGTGGGTATCGCCTGCCGCAATCGCAGCCTCGACCTTCTCCACGGTGGCATGGTCGATATGCTTGTGGCCAAGTTCCAGCGTCGGGGCTGTATCACACCGACCCATGCAGGGCGCGCGCAACACACGCACTTGGCTTGCATCCATGCCGCTTTCCAGCGCGTGGCGGAGTTGTTCTGAGCCAGCCAATTCACACGACAGCGAATCACAGACACGAATGGTCAAAGCGGGCGGTGGAGTTTCATCTTCGGCCACCACATCAAAGTGGGCATAGAAGGTGGCAACCTCATACACTTCCGCCTGCCCAATGCGCAATTCTTCGGCAAGCGCGCATATATGGGCGGCAGACAAATGCCCGCAAGCATCTTGAATCAGGTGCAAAAATTCAATCAGTAGGTCTCGGCGGCGCGGGCGATCCCCAAGCAGCGCCTGTATGTCGGCCAATGCCGCATCTGTGACCTGTCGGCCTTTGGGCATCCGGCGTGATTTACCAGTGCCTTTTTTCTTCCAAACGCCTTTTGAGTCGTCCAGCGGTACCATGATATTCTCCCTACCAGATGGCTTAGGGTGGCATCAGGTAAAGTGATAATCAAATATGTAATTTTTAACTTGTGATAAGTAACGATTATGATGCGTCTGGCATCAAAATTCGCCGCAGTGCTTCCACCGTCGACAAACCGGGGGTGCGGTACGGAGAGATGAGGCTGACATCTTTTTCGACGGTTGGATCAGAAAGTGGCAACGTCACGGTGCCACCCATCTCACCAAGGCTGTCGGCAAGCCCTTCGGGAATCACTGTGGCCGCACTCCCATTGGCAGCCAGAAGCATCGATGATGTGAATTCACCGGTTTCCGCAATGACCGTTGGGAACAGCCCCGCCTCTCGAAACACCAAATCCAGAATGCGGCGATTCTGCATGCCCGGTTCCAATAAGCTTAAGGGAAGTTTGGCAGCCTCCGCCCAGGTGGCAGTGCCTGCGAGGCGTGGTGCCAGTGCTCTTGGCGCAAGCAACATGTAACGTTCGTCGTAAAGGTGCTCGACCCGCATCATTTCCGGCGACACGCCCTCGCCATAGCTGATTCCTGCGTCATAAACCCCGTTCTCCAACCCCTGTTGGATGGCTAAGGAGGATGCTGTTTGCAAACGCACAGTGATGCCGGGATGTGCGTCCCGCAGGCGCCGCACTGTTTCGGCGGCAAAACTCACAGCCGTTGGCACAACGCCCAAGGCAAGTTGCCCAGTGATGTCGCCGCCCGCTGAGCGAAATTCCTCTTCGAGCACTTTTACACTGTCCATGATCGTGCGCGCATGGCGTACAAGGGCCGCACCTTCGGGCGTGAAGCCCTGAAAGCGGTTGCCGCGTTTTACAATGGCCGCATCAAGGCGTTCTTCCAGCTTTCGAATGCGCATGCTGAATGCGGGTTGTGAAACGCCGCACTCCTCCGCCGCGCGAGCAAAATGCCCGTGTCGTGCAAGCGATGACAAAAATTCCAGATCTTTCAGGCTGATCACGGCCCGCACCTTTCAATGTGTTGCCTTGAAATCCTTAGACAGTTTGCCGAGAGCGCGCCAGCCCACCGCGATTCGCCATGGAATGAAGCTGCGGTTACTGGGCGCTGCCCCTTGCGTCAGCCAAGTCGAACGTCGCCCGAGATTTTTGCGACCATTGAGAAAACACCTTTTTGCGGGGGCCAAAAACCTCCGGTGGACAGCTTTCGCAGAGCCTATAGTGGCAGTGCGCCAAATTTGGCGCATTGAATCGACGCTGTTTCGGGCTGCATCTCTGCTGTGCTGGTGCTGGATGACCGCCTTCAAAACCATTTGTTAAGCGCGACAGAGGGACGCGACATCCCAAGATAAGCGAATGTTCGCTGGACGGGTTGCAACACCTTCGTTAAATAGCGGCGGGGAGAGGCTGCGGGTGACTGCGGCCTGAACCGACATGGGCCGCTTTTTGGCTTAAGAAATGGAGAGAACCTCGTGTCCCACGCAGAAGATCAC
Source organism: Shimia sp. NS0008-38b (assembly GCF_040370365.1). Lineage (NCBI taxonomy): Bacteria > Pseudomonadati > Pseudomonadota > Alphaproteobacteria > Rhodobacterales > Roseobacteraceae > Shimia > Shimia sp. NS0008-38b. The sequence continues at coordinate 1,119,455 of NZ_BAABWQ010000002.1, forward strand.
GAAGGCACCCGCAGAGATTTCCTGTACTACGCCACCGCTGGCGCGGGTGCCGTGGCGACTGGTGCTGCCGTCTGGCCGCTGGTCAATCAGATGAACCCCTCCGCAGACGTGCGCGCGCTGTCCTCGATTCGCGTTGATACCTCTGGCATTGAGCCAGGCACGCAGTTGACGGTGAAATGGTTGGGTAAACCAGTTTTCATTCGCCGCCGTACTCAGGATGAGATCGACGCAGCCCGCGCCGTGACCCTGGATGAGCTGACCATTGATAAGGACAGCGAAAACGCCAACAAACCCGGTACCGATGCCATGGACGAAAACCGCGCCATGGATGAAACCGGCGAATGGTTGGTGATGATGGGTGTGTGTACACACCTTGGCTGTGTGCCTTTGGGTGACGGTGCTGGCGACTTTGGTGGCTGGTTCTGCCCATGCCACGGGTCCCACTACGACACATCCGGCCGTATCCGCAAAGGTCCGGCGCCTGAAAACCTCCACGTTCCGATTGCCCGCTTTGAGGGCAGCGAACTGGTCCTCGGATAAGGAAAGCGCTCATGTCCGGAATTCCTCACGATCATTACGAGCCCAAATCAAAGGGCGAAAAATGGGTCGAAACCCGCTTGCCGGTGATTGGCCTGATCTATGACACGCTCATGATCCCCACTCCGAAGAACCTGAACTGGATGTGGATCTGGGGTATTGTTCTCGCATTCTGTCTGGCGCTGCAAATTGTGACCGGCATTGTGCTCGCGATGCACTACACACCGCATGTCGACATGGCGTTTGCCTCGATCGAACACATCATGCGTGACGTGAACGGTGGTGCGATGCTGCGCTATCTGCATATGAATGGCGCCTCGCTGTTCTTCTTTGCTGTCTACCTCCATATTTTCCGCGGTCTCTACTACGGTTCCTACAAAGCTCCGCGTGAGATCACATGGATCGTCGGCATGGTCATCTACCTGCTGATGATGGCAACCGGCTTTATGGGTTACGTTCTGCCTTGGGGTCAGATGTCCTTCTGGGGCGCAACAGTGATCACCGGCCTGTTTGGCGCCATCCCGTTTGTGGGCGACGCTCTGCAGACATTCCTGCTTGGCGGCCCTGCGGTGGACAACGCCACCCTGAACCGCTTCTTCTCGCTGCACTACCTGCTGCCATTTGTGATTGCCGCTCTGGTTATCGTGCACATCTGGGCGTTCCACACCACGGGCAACAACAACCCCACCGGTGTTGACGTGCGTCGCGACTCCAAAGCAGAAGCCAAGAAAGACACCCTGCCGTTCTGGCCTTACTTCGTGATCAAGGACCTGTTTGCGCTGTCTCTGATCCTGGTAATCTTCTTTGCGGTTGTTGGCTTCATGCCGAACTATCTGGGTCACCCGGACAACTACATCGAAGCAAACGCTCTGGCGACGCCTGCACACATCGTGCCGGAATGGTACTTCCTGCCGTTCTACGCGATCCTGCGTGCCTTTACGTCTGAGGTCTGGGTCGTGATGTTTGCAAGCTGGATCACCGGTGGCATCATTGACGCCAAATTCTTCGGTGTTCTGGCGATGTTTGCCGCGATCATTGTTATGGCGCTTGTGCCTTGGCTGGACACATCACGTGTTCGCTCTGGTCGCTATCGCCCGATGTTCAAGTGGTGGTTCGCTCTGCTGGTTGTCGACTTCATCGCGCTGATGTGGCTCGGTGCCATGCCTGCAGAAGAGCCCTATGCAACCTTCTCGCTGATCGCATCGGCCTATTGGTTCGCATACTTCCTCGTGATCCTGCCTCTCTTGGGTGTGATCGAGAAGCCGACAACACCACCGGCCACTATCGAAGAAGACTTTAACGCCCACTACGGCAAACCTGCTGAATAAGAGGACACAGGATTATGCTTAAGAAACTTAGCATTGCTGCTTTGGCCGCCCTGACCTTTTCGGCAGGAGGCGCAATGGCCGCAGGTGGCGAAGGCCACGTGCATGATGTGGACTTCTCCTTTGAAGGCCCGTTTGGCAAGTTTGACCAGAACCAGCTTCAGCGGGGCCTTCAGGTCTACACCGAAGTCTGTGCAGCCTGTCACGGCCTGCGCTACGTGCCACTGCGCACGTTGGCGGATGAAGGTGGCCCACACCTACCAGAAGATCAGGTGCGGGCTTACGCCGCGCAGTTTGATATCTATGACCCTGCCATTGATGACGATCGCTCTCGTATTGTCACCGACCACTTTCCAGAAAGCGGTCTGGAAAACGCACCTGACCTGAGCCTGATGGCAAAGGCGCGGGCGGGTTTTCACGGCCCATACGGCACTGGTATCAACCAGTTCTTCAAGGGCATGGGTGGTCCAGAGTACATCACCTCGATCCTGACCGGTTACACCGGTGAGGAAAAAGAGGAAGCGGGCACCACCTTTTATGAAAACACCGCTTTCCCCGGTGGTTGGATCGCAATGGCGCCGCCCTTGTTTGAAGACCAGCTTGAATTCGCGGATGGTCACTCCAACGATGTTCATCATGTGGCTGAAGACGTCTCTGCCTTCCTGATGTGGACAGCGGAGCCCAAAATGATGGCGCGCAAGCAAGCGGGCCTGACTGGGGTGCTGTTCCTCGCGGTCCTGAGTGTGTTGCTCTATCTGACCAACAAAAAGCTCTGGGCGCCGGTCAAAGGCAAAAAATTCGAAGTCTGATACGCTTTGATACTCAATAGAAAGGGCCTCGCAGGACTTCCTGCGGGGCCTTTTTTTGTTTTTGTCTCTCCTGACACCAAAAGGGCCTATAGTTTAGGAGTTAATTGGTAGAAGGGCATGCGGAACTATGCGTCTCAAATTATTATTTAGTTTCATGATGTCAGTGGCTTGGGGCTGTGGTGCCCATGCGAATCCGCTGAGACTGAACACTGACGGGAGTTGGAATTTCCATGGTTCCGTTGCCTTGTTCGCGGCAACCACGACCAAAGGGACCACCACGGTGAATGGGAACTCCGCTGATGTTGATCTCAATTTGCGCGATGCATTGGACCATCTTGATTTCACCGGGACTGGCAGAGTTGAGGCGTGGAATGGCAGGCTGGGCTTGATCGCTGAAGGGCACTACATCGGCTTTAGTGCAAGCGCCAGAGCAACGTCGGGGCCCGCTGCAGGCGCAACTGTGAACGTGGAATCCACACAAAGCTGGATGAGCTTTCTGGTGGGCTACCAAGTCACGGATGGGCAATTCGCCAATGGTCGGCCTTATTCCTTCGATGTCCAAGGAGGCGCGCGTTACAACAGGCTGACACAGGAGATCGTGGGGTCTGGTGGGGTGCTCAACGTTGGCGGTACAGAACGCTGGTGGGAACCGGTGATTGGCGCGCGGTATTCTTGGGGTATTGCGGACGGCTGGGATGGCGCTTTTATGGTGGATGCCAGTGGCTTTGACACAAACGGCAACGAGCTTGCATGGAGCGCGACTCTGGGTTTGGCGCGCCGGTTCAATGAGAGATCCTCTTTGGTCTTTGGGTGGCGTCACTATGACATCGATTTTTCTACGGCGCGCGCGGGCGGACCTTTTGGGACCGACCTATATTCGTCTGGTCCATTTATTGGATACGCTTATACTTTCAATTGATGTGAGCCTGGCAAGGTGTCGATCTCTTGGCGTGCCCCAAGCGCAAAAAGCCGCCCTAAGGGCGGCTTCTTCAATTTGTACGTTCAAGACCGGGGTTTAGCCCTGGCGTGCTTTGAAGCGACGCTGTGTCTTGTTGATCACGTAAACGCGGCCCTTGCGGCGCACAACACGGCAATCGCGGTGCCGGTTCTTGAGCGAGCGGAGCGAGTTTTTAACCTTCATGGGTCTTATCCTCATTTCGCGGCGCGGCATGCGCCTGGGGTTACGGGACCTCTCAAGCCGTGAGAGGCGATGAATTCATGGTGGGCGATACTGGGATCGAACCAGTGACCCCTTCGATGTCAACGAAGTGCTCTACCGCTGAGCTAATCGCCCTGTCACCAGCTGAAACCCATACCCCCCAATAAAAGGGGGCGCGGAATCCCGCGCCGGTGGCGGTCTCTATAAAAGGAGTCGCGGGGGGGATCAAGGGCTTTTGGCGCAGTAATTTTTGCGTTTATAGTCTGAGGGAATGGGAGAGATGATGCAAACTTCAGCTTACGCAATTTTTGCGCCACAAAGGTGCCGCTCATCGGTGGTATTTGCCTCGCCACACAGCGGGTGTGACTACCCTGAATGGTTTGTGCGTCGCTCTCTTTTGAACGCGCATACGATCCGGTCCTCAGAAGACGCTTTTGTAGATCAGCTGTTTGAAGATGCGCCGCTATTTGGCGCGCCGTTTCTGGTGGCTCGTGCGCCACGCGCCTTGTTAGATCTGAACCGCGCCGCAGAGGAACTCGACCCGGCGCTGATCCAGGGCGTGCGCAAAGTGGGGCACAATCCCCGGGTGGCATCTGGGCTTGGGGTGATTCCCCGAGTGGTGGCGAATGGGAAGGCAATATATCACGGCAAAATGACTCGGGCGGAGGCGGATCATCGCATCGACACATACTGGCGGCCATACCATGCAGCCTTGGGGCAGTTGGTGAAGACATCGCTCGACAGGTTCAATGAAGCAATTCTGGTGGATTGCCATTCCATGCCGCGTGAGGCCGTCGAAGGGATGGCCCGTCGCAAAGGCAAGCGGCCGGAGATTGTGCTGGGAGATCGTTTTGGCGCTGCTGCGGCTGTAGAGATTGTTGACCAGATTGAGGCGGCGTTTGTACGAGCGGGATTTGAGGTGTCACGCAATGCGCCCTTTGCGGGGGCCTACGTGACCCAACACTATGGCCGCCCACAGCGCCGTCAGCATGCCGTCCAGATCGAGATTGATCGATCGCTTTATATGGATGAGGCCCGCATCACTCCCCGTAGTGATTTCAACGATTTCAAATCGCGCCTGCGTGAGGTGGTTGCTCAGATTGCCGAAATTGGCGTGCCGCGCCAGCAGGACGTGGCCGCCGAATGACACAACAGAGCATTTGCGCCGCGCTCCCGTTTCGGTTGATTTGAGTCTCACGGACAGGTACCTGAGGTCGCTAGAACTCAAAGCTTGATGTTTTTGAGAGCGTTTGAGTACTAATAGGGCAAATTTTCCTAAGCTCCATTGACCTGTGGTTCGGGCTTGGTAAAGGCTGAGCCAAACTAACGGGGAGACTATCCATGTCCCAAGCGCTAATTGTGATCGATGTGCAAAACGATTTTTGCCGTGGCGGTGCTCTCGCAGTGCCTGAAGGGGACGCAGTTGTTTCGGGGATCAATGACCGTATGGCTGCGTTCGACACAGTGGTCCTGACGCAGGATTGGCACCCCGCAGGGCATTCGTCATTTGCAAGCAGTCACGACGACAAAGCGCCTTATGATATCGTCGAGATGCCTTACGGCGCACAGGTTCTCTGGCCGGATCATTGCGTTCAGGGCAGCAAGGGCGCCGCGTTTCACCCTGCGCTGAAGACTGATCCTGCGGCTCTGATCATTCGCAAAGGGCTCAACCCTGACATCGACAGTTACTCTGCGTTCTTTGAGAACGACCATACCACACCAACCGGGCTAGAGGGGTTTCTGCGGACGCGTCAGATCACTGATCTGGTAATTGTAGGCTTGGCCACAGATTTCTGCGTCAACTTCTCGGCTCAGGATGCAGCGCGTTTGGGATTTTCGGTGTCCGTCGAGGCCAACCTGTGCCGGGGCATTGATCTTGATGGGTCGCTGGATGCAGCTTGGGCTGCGATGGACGCGGCCGGAGTTCGGCATCTGTGACGCCTCTGTGTCGAGGTATTGTTAACCATTTGTTGGCATGCACGAAACGAAACTATTTAGAGTAGGCCAGCTATGGCAGCCGAAATCCATGAACTAAATCGGGCATTAAAGGAATTTGATGCGCGTAATACGGCTGCGGGACGTTTGGAGCGATACGCACGAGGTCGGTTGCGTCATGCCATGTCCCGCCAGTTGTTTGTGGGACTGGGTGCATTTGTTTTGGCCTTTGTGGTGTCGCCGGCCGTGGGCGCTCTTGCTCTTTCCTTTGTTGTTATCGGTGAGATCGTTGATTTTTGCGTTTTGCGACCAATCCCCGAGAAAATCCATCAAGGCGAATCTCTGCGCAACCTGCGTGTCAAAAGCACGTTGAGCGCTACGCTTCAGGCCATCGGTTTGTCTTTGTTTGTCGCAACTATTTGGTACTATGTTCCTCGAGAAGCGGGGCTGATGCTCACCATCGCATTTCTCGTGACGGCGGCCATAAATGCCGTCATGACTCTTGGCTTTCACAAGGCAGCAGCAACGGCACGCTTGTTGGTCTTTGGTGTAGCGCTCGTCTCGTTGTTTGTGACGGACTACTTTGTGTCACAGTATGATCGCATCCAGTTTTTCTACAACGCAGCTGTCACCCTTATGGTGGTCTATACGCTTCTGCCTTTTGTGCACTACGTGACAAACGGCAGGATGCGGGACTTGCAGCAACAGAGGCGGCAAATCGAGCAGGCTCTAGAACTCGCCAGAGTGAATGCGACGCTCTTGGCGCGCGAACGCGAAGGTCGGCGTCTTGCGTCGATCCCTGAAAATGCGGTCGACAGTATTTTTATGTTGGACAAAGACGCGCGGATTTTGTGGGCCAACCCAGCCTTCACAACACAGACCGGATACACTTTGCCTGAGGTGGTTGGTCAACAGCCAGCTGACTTGCTGTATGGTCCGCATTCTGACCGAAGGGCGCAAGACGCATTGCTCAAAGAAGTGCTGCAGGGCAAGCCGTCACATCGTGAGAACATCAACTACACAAAAGATGGAACGTCTTTTTGGGTGGAAACAAGTGTGGCACCCGTCTTTGACGAGAATGGTGATTTGGAAACCTGTATTGCGATAGAACGCAATATTTCTGAGAAAAAGCAGCAGGCAAGGGAGCTTGCAGCAGCCAAGCAAGCCGCGGAGATGGGGGAGCGCGCCAAATCCATCTTCCTGGCCAACATGAGCCATGAAATTCGGACACCAATGAACGGCATCATCGGTATGGCGGAGTTGTTGAGCGATGCCAAATTGGGAGAAGAAGAGTCTCTCTATGTGCAAACCATCCGACACTCCTCAGAAGCGCTTCTCACCATCATCAATGACATTTTAGACTACTCCAAACTCAAGGACGGCCATATCAAGATTACGCCAGCGCGCTTTGATCTGCATGAGTGTCTGACCGAAGTCATGAATTTGATGCGGCCACAAGCCGATGCGAAAGGCATAGCTCTAACGTTGGCAACATCCCCAGATTTGCCTGAAACACCTTGGGGCGATGAAGGTCGTTTGCGTCAAATCTTGGTAAACGTGATTGGCAACGCTGTGAAGTTTACCGAAATCGGTGGCGTGCACATCAAAGTGGCGGTGCCACCATCCGGCAGTGGGATTTTGATAGACGTGATAGACACAGGTGTGGGTATCCCACCGCACCGACTGACCAATATCTTTGAACAGTTCGAGCAGGCCGACGCGGCGACAACGCGCCAGTTCGGTGGCACGGGTCTCGGTTTGGCGATTGCGCGTCAGTTGGCTCGATTGATGGGCGGTGACGTGAGCGTAACAAGCACTCCGGGACAGGGCTCCTGTTTCTCCATTCAGGTGCCGTTTTTGGCAGCTGATGCGCATTCTCCCGAAGAACCGGACGCGATGGAGTCCCCTCCACAGGCACTGTTTGAAAATGTCACAGTCCTTTTGGCAGAGGACAATCGCACCAACCGGCTTCTGGTCGAGAAGATGTTGAAAGGCCTGCCATTGACGTTGGTGTCTGCAGAAGATGGCGCAGAGGCTGTGCTCAAAGCACAGGAACTTGAGCCTGAGGTGGTGTTGATGGATATGTCCATGCCGGTCTTGGATGGCTTGGATGCCACACGAGAGATTCGCGCCCTTTCAATGCGACAGCCCAATATCATCGCGATCACGGCAAATGCCTATCTCAGTGACCGCGAAGCCTGTCTGGCGGCGGGCATGGATGGGTTTCTAAGCAAACCTGTGCGCCGCGCGGAGCTGATCCAAGCGTTGACCAGAGCACTTGGAGACCACAAGTCTCTCGTCAATATTGACATATAATGGCCTAAGGGCTTGGAGGCGTCCGCAATTCTGGGTATCAACGGCGAAACCTAGAAATTGGGGGCCAGTTAACTATGGTCGATATCGCCACACGCGTCTGGAACCACAAATGGAAAATTGATCCGATTGTGAGATCTTTGATCGACAATGACTTCTACAAGTTGTTGATGTGCCAGTCCATTTTTCGCAATCGCCCCGATGCGCATGTGACCTTCAGCCTGATCAACCGTTCTTCCAAAATCCAGCTTGCAGAGCTGATTGATGAGGGGGAATTGCGTGAACAGTTGGATCATATTCAGTCTCTTTCCCTAAGCCGTGGGGAAAGCACATTCCTGCGCGGGAACACCTTCTATGGCAAACGTCAAATGTTCCGGCCGGACTTTATGGAGTGGTTCGAAAACATGCGACTTCCAGACTACCATCTGGAAAAACGCGACGGGCAATATGAGCTGACATTTGAAGGCAAGTGGCACGAAGTGATGCTCTGGGAGATTCCGGCACTGGCGGTGTTGATGGAACTGCGCGGCCGCGCCGTGTTGCATGACATGCGCAAGTTTGAACTTCAGGTGCTCTATGCCCGTGCCATGACCAAGCTGTGGGAAAAAATTGATCACCTGCGCACCTTGCCTGATCTGCGCATTGCGGATTTTGGCACCCGCCGGCGCCACAGCTACCTTTGGCAGGACTGGTGTGTGCAAGCCATGGTGGAAGGGTTGGGCGAGAAATTCGTTGGGACATCCAATTGTCTGATCGCGATGAAGCGAGACCTAGAGGCAATCGGCACCAACGCGCATGAGTTGCCCATGGTGTTCTCCGCTCTTGCACAGAATGACACCGAGCTGCGTGAGGCACCCTACAAAGTGCTGGCAGATTGGCATGACGAGCACGAAGGAAATCTGCGCATCATTTTGCCGGATACCTATGGCACAGAGGGTTTCTTGCAGCGGGCGCCAGATTGGTTGGCTGGGTGGACCGGCATTCGCATCGACAGCGGTGATCCTGCCAAAGGCGCGGAGACCGCGATTCGATGGTGGCAAGAGCGTGGCGAAGATCCCACCAAGAAGCTGATCATCTTTTCGGACGGGTTGGACACTGCCAAAATCGCCGAACTGCACATGCAATTTGCCGGTCGTGTGCGCGTGTCATTCGGGTGGGGCACGCTGCTGACCAATGATTTCCGGGGGTTGACTACAGATGAAGGGCTCGCGCCGTTCTCTATGGTTTGCAAAGCGATTAAGGCCAACGGCGCGCCGACAGTGAAGCTGTCGGACAACCCTAAGAAAGCAATGGGCCCGGCCAGCGAAATTGAACGCTACAAACGTGTGTTTGGCGTGGGACAACAGGACGAGATGGACGTGATTGTCTAAAGGGCAGTCATCACAAAATTCTGAATTTCTGATACGGTGTGGGTTGCGCGCAAAATGCGAGTGTGTCCCAAACCTTCGGTCACCTCCAGCCGCGCGTTTCGCCAGGCCTGAGCAATCGCACGCCCATCTTCCACGGGCACCTGCCGGTCGCCGACATCATGCAGAATAAGGCCCGGCTGTGTGAGCGCCGTCGCATTCAACGGCGTTCGAAACTCATCAAACGCCCGCCCATACCGTGTTTCAATCAAGGCTTGTGTGCGCCCGATGACCTGCTCTGTTGCCCCCAATGTGCGCCCGATTTGCCCAAGGTAGCTGCCGGGGTAGGACGGTGGGGCGATCAACACGGCCCGCCGCGCAGCCATACCGCGTCGCAGGGCGGTCATGACAGCCGCTGCGCCCATGGAGTGAGCCACCACGGCCTCAAATGCCCCTTCTTGGGCCGCAAAAATTTCGAGGGCATCCACAAAGTCGGGCAACGCAGCTTGCCCAGTGCCGGACTGACCATGTGCCGGCGCATCAAACGCCACCACTTCATATCCGGCGCTCGCCAAAGCTTGTGCGATGCCACTCAATTGACTGACCCGACCGCCAAAGCCGTGCATCAGCAGAACTTTGGGTCGATGAGACTGCGATGTCGCGCCCCAACGATACACTGATAAAAACCCAAAGGCCTCAAACCGGACCCGTGTATAGCGGGCCTGTGCCATGGCGGCGCGTTCCCAAGGTCGGACCTGTGGGCGCGGTGGTGTTGTGAACAGTGTCGCCAACCGCGCGGCCGCCCTGTCCGGCGCGGTGCGCGACATCACCCACATGTGGCCCCGAAGCGTTGCCAAAGCCGCCAACTGCTTCAGCTGGGGCAGGGGCTGTTTGCGCAAGGGAATGGCGGAAAGGCTGCTGTCACTCATCGTGATCTCCAAGGGCACTGGCATTATCGTTCCAAAATAGAACTTGCTTTCAAATTAAGTTCTAAAATGGAACGGAGTCAAGTTCTGATTTGGAACCTATTGGGAATCACAAGCTGTGATGCTATGTTTTGGCCATGAAGTGGAATGACTTATCTGAAGAGGCCTGTCCGGTGGCCCGTGCAATGTCAGTGATCGGTGATCGTTGGACCTTGCTGATCTTGCGTGACACCTTGTTTGGCGTCCGTCGCTTTGATGACATCCAGAAACGGCTTGGAATCACACGCCACGTGCTGTCAGACCGGCTCAAACGGCTTGAGGCCCATGGGCTTCTGGAGCGACGTCAATATCAAGAGCGCCCCCCCCGGTTTGAGTATCATCCGACACAGGCCGGCAAAGGCTTTGTGCCCGTGATGCAGGCGATGACAGGTTGGGTGGATGCACATATGCCCACGGATAAGCCTGCGCCTTATCGTGTGCTTGATCGTGAGTCCCGTGCGCCAATTGCCCCCAAGGTTATCGACTCAAACACCGGCAAATCGATCACGGCGTCTTCCGTGTGGGTCGAAACGAACAAGGACTAGCGCAAAAGGCGCCGGGCCATGAAAACGGCTCGCTTGGCGTATTCTCGCACCGCCGGATGATCATCGTGGTACCGCCCGATGACCCACCCACATGAAGCCAAGGCACGCATCACAGTGAAGGCTTCCAGCAGGTCTGCGGCATTTTCCGGCAAGGCACGCTCGAGTTCATATCCAGCCAACAGCGCGGCGCCCAAAGCGGTCTCATTGGGTTGGTCCCAATTTTGCGACATGGCCACGCCAAGCTCATAGAGGCGAAATCCAAACACCCCGTCGTCGAAATCAATCAACCTCACTCCGCCGGATTGAACCAACACGTTTTCGCGCAATGCATCCGCATGGATCAGGCCAAAGTCCCCTCCAGATCTCGCATGTGCGCCGATCAACTCGAGCAACCGCTGCCGACAGGCCAACAGCAGGTCTCGGTCTTGGTCACTTAGGCTGGGGTTCTTCCAAAACTGTCCCCAAGCGGGCGATTCTCCCAACAAAGCTTCTAAATCTAAAATCTCTCTGACAAAGGCGTCCGGAGGCGTCATCGCGTCACTTGCAACGTGCAGTCGGGCCAGTTCCGCGCCTAAGGCGGTATGCAGGACTTCTTGTTCGTGTGCTGGCATCGCCAATGGTATGCCGCTTTCGCCCAAGGGTTTCCCTTCAAGCCACGTGACCAAAGATGCGACACGTGCGCCGCCCGTGGCCAAAACGTCCCCTGACGCCGTGCGGATCGGTTGCGGCACCACCATGCCTGCCGCCCCCAAGGCTTCGGCCCACCATAGCTCGGAGCGAATGGCGTTGTCGCTCTGATATCCGGGGCGATGCAATCGCAATGCCGCCCGTTGCCCGTCGGGCCCCTGGGCGTCAAACACTATATTCTCGCGATTCTTGATCAAACGGGGCGTCATGGTGACGCCCCAGTGGGCCAATGCCGCCTGTGCCGCCGCTAAGGCCTGCGCATCGGTCATACCACTGCTCCAAGGGCTGTATCTAGCGTCTCAATCAACCGATCCGCATCTTGTCGGCTGAACACACAGGGCGGGCGGATCTTAAGCGTATTGTCAAATCGACCTTCTGTATGCAGCAACACACCGCGCTGACGCATCTCTTCAACAAGCGCGTCACACAATGTGGTTGCGGGTGCGCCGTCTCGCCACAGCTCCGCCCCGAAGAACAGCCCTGACCCGCGCACATCGGCCACAACATCAAATCTTGCTTGAATTTCACTGAGAAGGTTTAGCGCATAGGCACCAACCTCTTGCGCATTTGAAACCAACGCTTCGTCTTCAATCACATTCAATACCGCCATCGCCGCCGCAGCGCTGACCGGGTTTCCACCAAAGGTGTTGAAATATTTGAAGCCCTCTTGGAAACACGCCAAAATTTCGGGCTGTGTGATCGCAGCGGCCACCGGATGCCCGTTGGCCATGGGCTTTCCAAGCGTCACAATGTCTGGCGCAAACGCCAGTTTCTGGTGTCCCCACCAATGGCTGCCAATCCGACCAAACCCCGGCTGGACCTCATCTGCAATCACCAGCCCGCCGGCGGCGTGCACCAATGCGATTGCCTCATCTAAGAAACCTGCCTCCACGGTTGGGAAGCCTTCATTGGCAAAATAGGGGCACACAATCAGCGCAGAGACACCCGCGCCATTTGCCTCCAAAGCAGAAATGGCCTGTTTGACACCTTCCGTGAAGGCCGCAGCCTGTCCCGCACGCGTGCCACTTGGTGGCATCAAATTGTCAGGTGCCGGCGCGCGCTGGACATGCGCCTGAAACCCACCAATTGGGATTTTGGCACTGTTCAATTGGCTCACAGCAGCGGTGTTTCCATGGTACGTGTTGTCCGTGGTGATCACACCGGTTTTGCCCGTGACCGCCTGCGCCATGCGCAGGGCGACGTCGTTGGCCTCAGAGCCTGAGCAGACCATGACCATACTGTCCAAATTATGATCAAATCTTGCGGTCAGCGCCTCACCATAGTCCAATATGCCGTCATGAACATATCGGGTGTGGGTGTTTAACGTGGCGGCTTGCGTTGCGATCGCCTCGACCACACGTGGATGGCAATGACCGACATGTGGCACGTTGTTGTAACAATCCAGATATTGGCGCCCGTCCGCATCCCATACGTGCACGCCTTTGCCGCGTACCAGATGCACGGGCTCTCTGTAAAAGGTGGTCATTTGCGGCCCTAACAGCCGCGCGCGCCGCGCCAATACGTCTGACATGCATTGCTCCCTCAATCCGCTCCGGTGCATGTCTGCGCGCTCACGAGGCTGGTCGCAACCCTTTGTCTCAGTCCTCGCGCCCAATTTTGCCGCGCATGGCTTTGACTTCGCCGCGCACCTTTTTGGACTTTAAGCGACGCTGCTGACTGCCGTAGGTGGGTTTGGTTTTGATCCGACGTTTGGGCGCAACGAGCGCTTGTCGGATCAATAGAACCAGCCGCTCTCGCGCGAGATCTCGGTTGCGGGCCTGGCTGCGGGTTTCATCACACTGCAAAACCACCGCGCCGTCTTTGGTCCAACGTCGTCCTGCCAGACGTTTCAGACGCGCTTTCACAGCCGGGGAAAGTGCTGGGGACCGCGCGGCTTCAAACCGCAGTTCGACCGCGGAGGAAACTTTGTTCACATTCTGCCCGCCGGGGCCACTTGCGCGCATGAATTGCTCGGTCAGTTCCCAGTCTTCAAGGGTGATGTCTTCGTTTACACGCAACATGTCGCTTCTCTCGCCATCCGGGGCGTTTTACGCTGTCAAACACGTCGCCTAAAAGGGGCGCTGGTGTCGATTTTGATAAGGTTTCACCGCAAAAACGCCACCTCCGCAATACAGCCGCGATACAGACGCAATACCGACGTGACATTTTGGTGTCTCTTTGCGCAGGAACGGCGCAACGAAAAGGGCTGTCTCACGCGGTGAAACAGCCCTTCGAGATGATTGGAGGTGCGCCGGTTAGGTACACACCAACTCGGATTTGATGTCAGCCAAGGGCTGCCTCAGCTGCACGTCCTCCTAGCTGTTCCGACCTCGTTCTCCATAGCTTCTCTAGACAATGGGCACCTCCTTTCAATTGTTTCGCGTACCTTCAGCCTGCCACAGACGAAAGATATGTCAAACAAAATCATGTGGTGCGGGGGGCCAAAGACCCCACGATGATGCGGAATGGTACAAGAGCAAGCAATGCAAGCGCCAGTTTTACCATCCAGTCCGCCACACCAAGGCTTACCCACAAGGGTACAACCGGTCCTGCCCCCAAAAGAGGCAGCATTTCGCCAGCCCAGCTGACGTCATTGCCAGGTTCCACAAAGCTAAGTGCGCCACTGAAGGCAATGGTGAAGAAGATCGCGGTATCCACCGAAGAGCCGATCAACGTCGAAGCCAACGGCGCGCGCCACCAAGCGCCATCGCGCAGTCGGTCAAAGATCGTCACATCAAGCAGTTGCGCAGTTAAGAAAGCCAGTCCAGAGCCGATTGCAATACGCAAAGTAACGGCAGGATAGGTGAAGCCATCGCCTTGCAGCATGATCTTAGTACCGATGAAGGAACAGATCACACCAACGATGAAGCCAGCCAACACAACACGGCGTGCAGCAGCTACGCCATACACTCGATTCATTACGTCAGTGACAAGGAAGGCTAGCGGATAGGTGAAAGCACCCCATGTCAGCCAATTTCCAAACAGGAACTGAACAAGGATGTTTGAAGCTACCACAATGGCAGCCATGGCAATAATGCCAGGAATATAGGTCGTTTTCATTTGTTTGAGCCCGTTTTAACAAGGTAGCGGCGACTTGGCCCCGCGCGACTCACGGGACGGAAGGCGTCTACAAGTGGTTGCGCGTTAAGGCAAGGCTTATTGATTCAGCACATATTCAACAATTTCGGTACGTTGTATCAAACGGAAATTGTCGTCAGAAATCATGGTTAGTCGAATGCGCCCGTTTGGGTCTCTCCAGACCGACAGGCCTTCAAGGTTATCGTGCACTGCTATCGCCTTTTGGAACAACAGTTTTTCGTCGGATACGCCGTTATCGGTGAGGACAAAACTGCGCGCCCGGGTACGAAACCCAAAGCCATTAAAGCCACGTTCCAGCACATAAAGGCGCCCATCGGGACCAAAGTCGGCACCAACTGGCTGAAACTGTTTATCGCGTTTCAGGTTAAATGCCTTGCGCCACGTACTCCCCTCCAAAACAAATACTTGGATGACATTTTCGCGGCTGATGGCCTTCTCTGGCAAAGCATATATGGTTCCAGCATCGGTTGAGGCCAACGCTTCAAATCCTGCGTTGAGTGCCATCTGGTCGAAATCTCGGTGCCATGGCATCGGAGAGGGTGTGCTTCCTGGCTTGGCAAATCTCTCAAGCCTATGGTCGCCTTCAAACACGACAGCAATCGACCCGTCTGGCAAAAGAGTGATGCCTTCGGTGTCTCTAAGGCCTGCGCGTTTGGCGAAACGGCCATCAGACAGCAAAACGCGCGCGTGGCGGATTTGCTCGACATTTGTAATCACGCCATTTTCTCTCACAAGCTCTGCTTGCACAAACTGGCCGCGGTCAGAGACACTTAGTAAACTGTGTCCGTCTCTGCTGATCTCCAATCCAGAAAACCCACCAAACCACCCCTCTGCTATCTGCCATCGGTATGTCGCCAGATGTTGCGCAGCATATCTGTCGGTCTTTGCGGTATTTGCCCAAAGAGTATGAATACCTAACAAGGTAGCGCAGGCAATCAGGGGGATTGTAAAACGGCGACGCATTGGCGTGGTAGATCCGTCATTTGGAGGTCTCGGCGGGGTTTAGGTGGCGGCGCGTTTGGGTCAGGTGGTGGCGGAAACAGGATATCTTGAACCCATTTTTCTGCGTCTTTGCAGCCGTCTCCTGCTGGTGGCGGGGCTTGATCTACACAGTCTTGCGCGCCTTCAGGACAGTTCAGGCGAACGTGGAAGTGATAGTGGTGGCCCCACCAAGGCCGTATCTTGTTTAACCAAGCGCGGTTCCCTGTTTCGTCGTTGCACATTTGCACCTTTGCACCTGGGAACACAAAAATGCGGGCCACTCGCGGATCGCTTGCCGCGGCTTTTAAAATGTTGTGGTGCTGTTTTGTCCAACTCGAATTGACGTAGGCGCCGTTGTTACGGCGCATAGAAATTGATGAAATGTTTTCACGTTGTGACGTGCTTAGTCCAAGATTGTCTGCAGGACGCATCCATATATCGACATCTAGACCTAACTGGTGGCTGCGATGGCCAGACAGCATCGGGCCGCCTCGGGGTTGGCTGATGTCTCCGATGTAGAGCCCACTCCAGCCTGGTTGCTGCGCGGCTTTGCGAGACAGGTCTTGGATGTAGTCAACAGTGGTCGGGTGTCCCCAATTTCTATTGCGTGAGAGGCGCATCGCCTGCCATGTAGGGCCGCTTTCCGCCAACATCTCTCCACCTGCAAGGCAGCCTTTTGCATAGCCACCGTGAGAGGCGCTTGTTTGCAGAGAGGCTGCTGGCTTGGAGCCAAACAACTGCTTTGCTTTGACGCCCTGCATTGTGGCTGGGACTTCTTGTTGAGTGGATAAAGCAACAGTTTTCTGAGGTGCGTCTGTTTGACATGACGCAAGCCCAATCATTGCAAACAAGACTAAGAAGCGCTGCCCCATGTTTCGCGATCTCCCTTTGGGTTGACCCAGCGTAGCAGGATCAGCCCCAATAGGAAAAGAGCGATAACAGGAGAAACGCCCAATCGCGCCGATCCGGTGGTTGTGGTGGCAATTCCGATAAGAATTGGAGCGATGAACGCTGTGGCGCGACCGGACAACCCATAAAGTCCAAAGCTTTCGGTCGGGACTTCCGGATCAGTGTGACGCACCATTAGAGATCTGCTCGCCGCTTGCAGTACCCCGCCCATGCCTCCAATGAATACCCCAGCTATCAGCATGACTATGTCGGGCAGCTTACTTCCTTGTGGCAATGCTACGCCAAACAAGGCGTCTCGGGACATGTTGACCAGAACCAAACACAACAAAATCAACATCCAAATTGCGAATATTACGACCGGTTTTGGTCCAATGCGGCTGTCAATTTTGCCGCCAATCCAACAACAGAATGTGGCTGAAGCCGCGCCAATGATGCCAAAAAGCCCAACTTGGGGAACGGTCCAATCAAGTACGCTAAAGGCATATATTCCGCCAAATGCGTAGATGCCGTTGAGTGCATCCCGATACAACATTGACCCAATCAGAAGATTGAGCAGGCTGCGCCTGTGTGACAGGTTTCCGATAGATTTCTTGAGTGTGTCAAGCGCGTCGCGCACGGTCCCGCGCGCCTTCGCGACCAAAGGTTCGTGTACCCACCTAAAGTAAGGGATCATAAAAATGGCAAACCATATGGCCGTAAAGGGTCCTACAGCGCGCGTGCCTTCTCGAGCTTCTGGGTCAAGCAGGCCGAATCCAGGAGACAGCCCTGCAACCGTGCGGCCATCTCCTTGTTCTGCAAAGAAAACCAATACGAGGATCAGTGCCAAAAGACCGCCAAAGTAGCCGAAAGCAAATCCAGAGCCAGAAATTTGCCCGATCTCTTCTTCTGTTCCCAAATCTGGCAGTTGGGAGTTGGTGAAAATCAGAGCATATTCCGCGCCGATAAACCCAATCGAGAAGAACAAAAGTGTCAAATACAGATTTGATCCATCTGGAGCTGCGAACCAAAGCGCACCTGAACCGATCAGATAGAGAACAGAGAAACCTAGAATCCACGGCCGTTTGCGCCCGCGGGTGTCGGCCAAGGCACCTAGAAACGGCGCACCGATACCTATCACAAGCCCGGCCAAACCCATATTCCAGGCCCATAACGCCTGCGCACTGGCCTTGGCGGCTTCTTGCGTTTGACCTGACGCTAGAAAGTGCTCCCCGGCGATCGCCGCAAAAAACGGGCCGAAGATAAATGTGACAAGCAGCGTATGATAAGGCTGGCTCGCCCAGTCAAAGAAGAACCAACCCCAAATACGCTTGCGCGTAGAAATTTCTGACATCCGCATCCCCCCGGACTTTCCAAACAGATAGACGGGAAGTTGCAAACTTAGCAAGCTATTCCTGCATTGGTGGCCAAGGCCTTTCGGTCTCAGCTTCAATCCACGCATTGACCCATTCAGGCGCTTGTGGAGAGGGTATTTCAAGATCCATTGCTTTCATGACGCGCGCTGGTGAAACGATGCCATTTTTGTCAGTGATAGCAGAGCGGTATAGTGCATGGTTGGCGCATTCGCCGTTGAGTTTCCACATCGATTGTTCAAGGTAAACGAACTTGTCGTCCCAGAAAACGGCTCTGCTGCGCATCTCGATTTTTTCGAAGGTGCGGATGCGACGGCGATAGCGCACGGAAGCCCCCGCCATGGTTAAGCTCCACTTTTCTTTGCGCAACACACTAACGAGACCGATCCGGTTGGCTAGAGGTATGCGGCCCAGATCAAAGAGTGTGAGTGTGCGCCCGTTGTTGAGTTCCATCCAAAGGTCAATATCAGAGGGCCAGCATCGGTGCTCCGAAATGTGTGTGCCAGTAACTGGTAAAGATGGCGCGTTCCGGTATTTGATCATCTCTTTGATCATACGCATGACTGGATACATGGTGGTCTCCTTTGAGGGCCCTTCAACGATGCGCGAAAGGGTTCGTCAACCGTGTTTCCTGCGTCAGGCTTGTGCTTTTTGCTTGTGGTGCTTAACTGTGAGCCAATCGCATCAAAGGAGCCTCTCATGATGGCAATTTACGGCCCGCTAAAGTTGATCTTGGACATCGCCTTCTTTTTCATGCTGGCGCATATCATCATGAGCTGGCTGATCAATTTTCAGGTTCTGAATCTGCGGCAGCCCATTGTTGCGCAAATCTGGGCGGGTCTGAATCGCTTACTTGAACCGGTTTACGAACCTGTGCGCCGAGTGTTGCCTGACACGCGCCCGCTGGATCTCGCGCCGCTCGTGGTGTTCGTGATCATCATTTCTTTACGTGACTATATTTTGCCAGCCATCCTCTTGGGCTAAATTGAACCTTCTGGGTTGAGGCTGCAGGTTGCCTGTGGGACATTGGCGCGGAGCAGACCAATCCAACACGCAAGGTGAGAAATGCAGGTCGCGAGCACCGTTCTGAGTGACGTTTTTGGCTTTGATGCGTTTCGACCGGGGCAAGAAGAAATTGTCAGCGCGGTCGCTGACGGAGAAAACGTACTGGCCATCATGCCAACGGGTGGTGGCAAATCTCTGTGTTTTCAGTTGCCTGCTTTGTTGCGCGAGGGGGTGACGGTTGTCATCTCCCCTCTGATTGCTTTGATGCGCGATCAGGTGCGTGCATTGCGCGAAGCTGGTGTAGAGGCGGGTGCGCTGACTTCCGGAAACACCGAAGAAGAGACTGCTCAAGTTTGGGAAGCGTTAGATTCAGGCCGCTTAAAGCTCCTCTACATTGCCCCTGAACGGCTGGCGTCTGGCGCCGCGATTGGCATTTTGCGACAAATCAATGTTGGCCTCATAGCTGTCGATGAGGCGCACTGCGTCAGCCAATGGGGGCATGATTTCCGACCAGACTATTTGCGTATTGGAGAGCTTCAGAACGCATTAAACGTTCCGATTGCGGCTTTTACTGCGACAGCGGATGCAGAAACCAGAGACGAAATTGTAGAACGATTGTTTGGCGGCCACGCGCCCAAAGTGTTTTTGCATGGGTTTGATCGACCAAATTTACATTTGGCATTTGCGGCAAAGGACAATCCAAGACGCCAAATTTTGCAGTTTGCCGCCGCGCGCAAAGGGCAGTCTGGAATTGTCTATTGCGGCACTCGCGCCAAAACGGAAACACTGGCCAAGGCGCTGCGCGAAGAGGGACATCAAGCGCTGCACTATCACGGTGGCATGGACTCTCAGGAACGACGCAACACCGAAGCAAGCTTTCAACGTGAAGACGGACTTATTGTGGTCGCGACTGTTGCGTTTGGTATGGGCGTAGATAAGCCGGATATCCGCTGGGTGGCCCATGCGGATTTACCCAAATCCATCGAAGCCTACTATCAAGAAATTGGTCGTGCCGGACGTGACGGTGCGCCTGCTGAAACGCTGACTTTGTTTGGTCCGGATGACATACGTCTGCGGAGATCGCAAATTGATGAAGGGTTGGCGCCGCCTGACCGCCGTGCGGCTGATCATGCGCGTTTGAATGCTCTGTTGGGGTTGGCAGAGGCGTTGAAATGTCGCCGCGCTCAGTTGCTGAAATACTTCGGTGAAGAGGATGTCACGTGCGGTAGATGTGATCTGTGCGACAATCCACCAGACGTGTTTGACGGCACGGTTGCAGTCCGAAAAGCGCTGTCCGCTATTTTGCGCACCGGTGAGTGGTTTGGGACTGGGCATTTGATTGATATCTTGTTGGGTCAGGAGACCGACAAAGTGCGCGAGCGCGGCCATGATGCGCTGCCCACCTTTGGTGTGGGTGGTGAGTATGACAAACGCGAGTGGCAGGCTGTGTTTCGACAAATGATGGGCCACGATTTGGTGCGTCCAAATCCAGAACGCCACGGGGCTCTGAGTATGACGGACCGAGCGCGCCCTGTATTGCGTGATGAAGAAACGGTTCAATTGCGACGTGACACCATTCGTACCACATCCCGTCGTCCAGCTGCCAAGACGTTGGTCAGCGAAGAGAACACCCCTTTGATGTCTGCTTTGAAAGCCAAGCGGCGCAGCTTGGCCGAAACGGCGAAAGTACCAGCATACGTGATTTTTCCTGATCGTACCTTGGCGGAAATGGCGGAGAACCGTCCTGCCAATTTGGACGAAATGGCGCGTATCAACGGCGTCGGAGCCAAGAAACTGGCCAATTATGGCGATGCATTTTTGGAAGTGATCAACGGGGAAGCAGAGCAATTGCACCCAAGCCGTCGCAAGATTGCGGGTCGACAAGATGCTGGCTTGTACGATCTTCTTTTGGAGGCACAGTCTGAACTGATGCGCGGGCCGGACGGCATTGGTAAGCCCATGAGTTGCTCTGCAGCGCTTTTGGCAAAAGTGGCCAGTCAAAAACCGCGTACGGAACAAGACATGGTGCGGCTATTGGGAGAACGCCGGGCCGACCGATTTGGCGCGGCTTTTCTGGACGTTCTGCAGCAGTCCGAGTAGACCGGGATTTAACCAAAGGGAGCGCATAGATGCTTGTTGTCATTTCCCCAGCAAAACGCCTGAATTGGGAGGCCGTTTCTGGACCAACCACCTCGCCGGATTTTCAGGAAGATGCGGTTCGTTTGGCAAAAACGGCGCGCAACCTAACACTTGGTGATTTGCGCAAGCTGATGGATCTCAGCCCGGATTTGGCACGGCTGAACAGAGATCGGTTCCGGGCTTTTGCAGACGCGCCTGAACCTGACGCCACCCGTCCGGCGGTGCATGCGTTTGCGGGTGATACCTACATCGGATTGGATGCAGGCAGTTTGGCTACAGACGAAATGGCATGGGCACAGGAGCATTTGCGCATTCTGTCCGGCCTATATGGCGTTCTGCGCCCTTTGGACTTGATCCAGCCTTACCGTTTGGAAATGGGCAGCCGCCTAAAAACCCGGCGGGGGGGTAACCTGTATGACTATTGGCGTTCAGCACTGTCACACGCACTCAACAGGCAGGCTGAAACACTGCAATCCGATACTTTGATCAACTGTGCCAGCCAGGAGTACTTTGGCGCGGTTGACCTGAAGGCTTTGAAACTGCGCGTGGTCACGCCAGTTTTCATGGAGGAGCGAAACGGGCAAGCCAAGATTGTTTCGTTCTTCGCCAAAAAAGCGCGTGGTTCTATGGCGCGGTTTGTGATCGACAACCGACTGTCGCACCCTGATGGTATCAAAGACTTCGACTATGGCGGTTACCGGTTTGACCCGGATCTCTCGGATGGGGATCGCTGGGTGTTTTTACGCGACTACCCGGAAAAGTAAATTAGGTTCACACTCCATCAGACTGAGTCTCAAACGGATCTACTGTCTCTTGTGTATGGGTTTCTGAGATCACCTTGAAAATCTCAGATTTCCTCAGAGGCTTGGTGAGGTAGCGGTCCAAACCATGGCTGAGGACATGTTCTTCATCGCCCTCGTTTGCCAAAGCTGTGAGAGCAACAATTGGTGTGTGTTTTCCGATTTTAGCTTCCATTTCCCGGATTTCCTGTGTGGCTTGCGTGCCGTCCATACGCGGCATGGAAATGTCCATGAAAACCAAGTCAGGTGCATAGGTTTTGAATTTCTCGACTGCTTCGACCCCATCGTGTGCGAATTGCAATTCGATATCGAGCGGTTTCAGCAACTTTTCTAGAACCAGCCGGTTGGTCTTGTTATCCTCGGCGGACAGTACGCGCATGCGGCGTTTCTGTTGCCCACCAATCTCAGGGGCGTTGGGGTTTGTGGCCGCTGCCTTAGCGATTGCCACACTCAGTTCAGCGCGAGATCCAGGCTTTTGAAGTACGGCAGCAATAGAGGGGGGTTCCAGTCCCGCAAAGTCCTGCACTTCGCTGGTCAGTGCGAGAATAGGTGTCTGAAGAGACGCTGTTTGTAAGTCCGTGTGCAGCTGAATGGCGTCGATACCTGATTGCGAATGATCGGCAAGGATCAAATCGACATGAGGTGCCAGCAACATTACTTGGGATTGCTCTGTGCACAACGTCACGTTTGCCCCCATCTGCTCCAATTGCTTCTTAAGGAGATCACTGTTGGCCTCCATGTCCGAGGCCACAAGCACGTGCTGAACTTTGTTTGGCAACGGAATGGGGAGTTGGTCGCAATTTTCTTCGATAGGCAGCGTTAGGCGGAACCCGAAAGATGTGCCTTCAGCCTCAATAGAATCCACCCAAAGCTCCCCGGACATCAAATTGACCAATTGCTTTGTCAGCGCCAGCCCCAAGCCTGTGCCCTCGAATTCACGATTTTGACTGGTGTCAACTTGGTGGAATTCACCAAATACATGGTCGATTTGATCAGGCGGAATACCGATTCCAGTGTCTTGGACAGTGACATGTACCACCGCTTGCGATCCGTCATTTGTGATCACGCCGACAACCTGAACCAACACATGACCGCAGTGGGTGAATTTTATTCCGTTTCCGACCAAGTGCGTTAAGATTTGACGCAAGCGCCCCACGTCCCCGACGAACATGGTGGGCAAGAACAGGTCGTAGTCCACCAACAGCTCCACCCCTTTCTCGCGGGCAGAGACCTGATGCAAGGTCATGACCTCGTGAATGCACCGTTCAAAGTCAAAGCTCTCTGCGCGCAGGTCAACGTTCTCGGCACCCAGTTTGGAGTAGTCCAAAACATCGTTGATAATGGACAACAAGGCTTCGCCAGAGTTCTTGATTGTCGAGGCGAACAAGCGCTGTTCGTCGCTCAGCGAAGTGTCCATCAAGAGATTTGCCATGCCCACCACCCCATTCATAGGTGTGCGCAATTCATGGCTCATGTTGGCAAGGAACGCGGATTTCGCCTGGCTCGCTGCCTCCGCCTCTTGTTTGGCTTGATGAAGCTCCGCTTCACGTTGCACGGATTCGGTTATGTTCAATGCCAGACTTGTTCGGTCTTTGCCTTTGTCACATTGGTCGACGAGTTTCAGAAATTCTTCGTTCCAAAGCTGAACAATGACGGGTTCCGGTTCGTCGACAGTCCAGCGTTGCTCCATCATGGCACACCAGTCATCAGGCGATGTATCTTCGAGAATAAACAGCCCTTCGTGAGCCGCAAACTCCATGATTTCTTTGTAACTGATGCCAGGCTTGATGTGATCAGCACCTTCAAAGATCGCCAGATACGTTGGATTGGCAGCGATCATTTTGCCTTGGTCATCGAAAAAAGCAAAACCATCGCGGATAGTGGCAATGGAGTGCCAAAGACGCCGCTCCGCCTGGTCAGCCCGATCCTTGGCTGATTCTAAGTCGGTGCGGTATTTCTTGTTTTCCTTGATGACTGTTTGAAATTCAGCGCGGGCCTCGACAATTTCGTTCGATAGTTTTGCAGCATGTTTGCCGAGCTTGCGGTTCGCCGCATAAAGCTCGTGCTTTTTTAGCTCCAACAACCGCTCGGCAGCTAAGCGAGCCCGCCGTTCGTCAGCAAGTTTCTGCGCCAGCGACATTCGCGGATCCCCAGTGGTCATAATCTTCTCAGGCATATTGCTTAGAGTCGATGAATATCTGCTTAACTCGCGCAGTGAGTTATCAGCATTGCATTGCTCAGCCGGGCCGTGGCACCATCAAGGTATTGGTTGAGGGAGAATAAAAT
Source organism: Shimia sp. NS0008-38b (assembly GCF_040370365.1). NCBI lineage: Bacteria > Pseudomonadati > Pseudomonadota > Alphaproteobacteria > Rhodobacterales > Roseobacteraceae > Shimia > Shimia sp. NS0008-38b. Next base: position 1,143,644 of record NZ_BAABWQ010000002.1, read on the forward strand.
GTTTCGGATTTTCGCCGCATGTGCGCTTGTCGTGACTGGTAGTTTTGCCAGTGCTCAAGACAGCTATATCCCTGATCGCAGAATCGTTGTCAGCCGTGACGTGGATTTCTACGGATCCGATCTGCAGAACATTTTTGATACCACCTATGAGGCCTGTGTTTCGAATTGTTTGAGCAGATCAAACTGCGTGGCTTTCACTTTCAACCAAAAATCAAAAGCTTGTTTTCCCAAATCTGCAATTAGCGACAAACAACCATATGACGGGGCTTTGTCCGCTGAAGTGATGACCCCACCTGCTTTGATGGTCGATGCCGCCTTTGAGCGTGCCGCAGAACTGTCGTTTCTAAGAACCACCGAGCTCGAACGTGCAAAGGATCTGGCTGCAAATATTGGACGCTATCATGCGGGTGGGCCTTGGACGGTTGAAGAAATGGTAGCGGCTGCAAAGGATCGCCGGAGCGAGGGCAACCTGCTAAGCGCGATGCGTTGGACCGGCGGTGCGCTTGGTAAGTCGGAGCGAAGCGACCTATGGGCAGAATATGCTCGACTCAACGCTGAATTAAAAAGCGAGAAAGCTTCTGAGACACGTACGTATCGCGAACGAGCTTTCCTCAGTGCTATTAACGCCTATCTACGCTCGGATTCAGCAAACGCTCGTGTGAACGCGTTGCTTCTCCTGTCGGATCAACTTGAAACGCAAGAGCGTGGCAAATCGGTTCTCAAGAGTTTGCGTTTGGCAGAGACAATGTCTCAACGTGACGAAGTGACGACACGGCTCTCAGATGCAATTGCCAAATATGGTTTCCGTGTTTCAGATCATCAGGTCTCAAGTGATTTGGAAGCACCGCGGTTTTGTGCTGAGTTCAACGAGCCACTTATCAAAGTTGGCCAAGACTATGCGCCGTTTGTGAAGGTGGCGGACAGCCGTTTGGCCATCCAGGTGGAAGAGCAGCAAATCTGTGTTGAGGGCCTGACCCACGGCCAACAGATTGAAGTAACCTTTAGGGAAGGCTTGCCTGCTCAAAGTGGTGAGACGTTGATCAAAGACACAACTGTGCGAGCCTACGTCCGTGACCGGAGTCCTAAGGTTGCTTTTGCGGGCCGAGCTTATGTTCTGCCCAGAAATTCTGACGTCGGCGTACCCGTTGAAACGGTCAATCTGGATGAGATCACCCTTACGCTACAGCGAGTGAATGACCGAAATCTATTGCGCGCCATACAAGACAGCTATTTTGGGCAACCGTTGAGTTATTGGCAGATCGACGACTTCGCTCAGGATGTTGCGGAAACAATCTGGACTGGTTCTGGCCAGGTTGAGAACGCACTAAACCAAACCATGACAACGCGCCTGCCGATGGCGGAGATTGTGCAGGGTCAACCGGCAGGGGTGTATGCGCTGACTGCGGATGTGCCTGGGGCTGACAAATACGATGAAACTTCCGCAACGCAATGGTTCTTGCTGTCAGATGTGGGTGTCACCACGCTATCAGGTACGGACGGGCTGCATGTTTTTGTACGTCACCTCGCAGATGCTTCTGCTTGGGGTGATGCCAAGGTGACTTTGCTTTCGCGGGCCAATCGCGTGCTTGGAGAATTGGAGACCAATGGCGAAGGCTACGCCATGTTCGACGCTGGGTTGAGCCGGGGCCAAGGATCATCCGCACCTGCGCTTGTGATGGTCCAATCTGATGATGATTTTTCTTTCCTATCGTTAACAGATCCCGCCTTTGATTTGTCGGACCGCGGTGTGGAAGGGCGTCCAGCTGCTCCGCCTGTGGATGTGTTTGTCACCACTGACCGAGGCGCTTATCGGGCAGGTGAAACAATCTTCGCCACCGCGCTTGCGCGAGGCGCGTTCGCGCAAGCTCTACCCGGATTGCCGATTACAGCGATTTTGACGCGGCCCGATGGCGTGGAGTACAGCCGAATTGCGTCGGTTGATGGCGCAGCAGGAGGCCATGTTTTTGAGCTGCCTTTGGGGGCGACAGTTCCCAGAGGGCGCTGGACGATTGATTTTAAGTCAGACTTGGATGCGCCAGCGCTGGCGACTGCCAAAGTGCTCGTTGAAGATTTCTTGCCGGAGCGAATCGACTTTGAGCTGACAGCGCCTGAGACACCTTTTGATCCGGATGCGGAAACGACTCTGGCTCTGGATGCTCGGTATTTGTTTGGCGCGCCTGCGGCAAATCTGAACGCCGAAGGTCAGGTGACGCTACAGGTGAGAGATGACATTATCGGTTTTGATGGCTTCCGTTTTGGTCGCTACGACACGCCATTCTATGGGAAAACCGAGTATTTTTATGGTGAGGTAACGGACCGCGATGGGCATGCGGATCTCTTTGTCCCGCTGCCAGATCAAGATGCGCAGGGGCGTCCTTTGTCGGCAGAGGTGACCGTTCGGGTGCTGGAAGGGTCTGGGCGGCCTGTCGAGCGGAAAATCAGCCACCCGGTAGCCGCGAAGACGCCACTCATTGGGATAAAGCCACTCTTTAAAGGCGACGTTGTGAGTGAAGGCAGTCGTGTGGACTTTGAAGTTGTTGGACTGAACCCAGATTTGACGGCTGCCAACATGCCTGTGCGCTGGACGGTGAACCGGGTTGAGACCCGGTATCAATGGTATCAACTGGGCGGGCGTTGGGAGTGGGAGCCAACAACAAGCCGCAAAGCTGTTGCGCAGGGCGCAGCCACCTTGTCAGGTGACGTTTTGACACTGGGCGCAGATGTTGATTGGGGGCGGTATGAGATTGTTGTGACGCAAGAAGGCGGGGCCTATGTTTCAAGTGCCGTGGAGTTTTTTGCGGGGTGGTATGCTCCTGCCGATGCTACCGAAACGCCAGATACCGTTGAGCTGTCACTGAACTCGGAGATCTATCGCAGTGGCGATCTTGCGCAATTGCGTTTGGTGCCTCGGTTTGCCGGAAAAGCGCTGATTTCTGTGATGTCCAATCGCCTGATTTCGATGAAAGCCGTTGATGTGATTGCAGGTGAAAATCTCATTGAATTGGAGGTCACCGACGATTGGGGTGCTGGGGCCTATGTGACCGCTTCAGTGATCCGGCCTAGCGATGTAGAGGCAGGGCAAAACCCAAGCCGCGCACTGGGTGTGCGTTATGCGCAAGTCGACCCAAGCGCAAAGCAGCTTGAGGTGGCGTTTGATGCTCCTGTCACTACGGATCCAAGAGGCTCTTTGGATATTGGCATCCAAGTGGAGGGAATCGCCTCGGGCGAAACAGCTTTTGTTACGCTCGCCGCTGTGGACGTCGGCATTCTCAACCTGACCCGCTTTGACAGTCCTGATCCCTCCGATCACTACTTTGGCCAGCGTAGGCTCGGGATGGAAATTCGCGACATATATGGGCGTTTGATCAACGGTTTGTCAGGCGACATGGGCACATTGCGCTCGGGGGGGGATGCCAACGCTGGTGTTGGGTTTGACTCACCGCCCCCTACGGAAGAGCTCGTGGCCTACTTTCAAGGACCAATTGCCGTGTCTGAGGATGGCACTGCTCAGGTGCGCTTTGATTTACCAGAGTTCAACGGATCGGTGCGTTTGATGGCTGTAGCGTGGTCGCCATCTGCTGTCGGTCAAGCCGAAGCTGAGGTCTTGGTCCGCGATCCAGTGGTGGTCACCGCAAGCGTGCCTCGTTTCTTGGCGCCAGGGGATGAAAGCCGCCTGCTGTTGGAATTTGTGCATGCCGACGGGTCCGCTGGTCGGATGGGTTTGGATGTGGCGGCACAAGGTGTAACAATCGACGCAGCCAGTGTTCCATCCGGTTTGGATCTGGAAGAGTTGGGCTCGGCCCGTTTTTCTATTCCCATTGTTGCGGATGACATAGGCGATCACAGTCTGCGCATCGCTCTGACCACGCCTGATGGCAAACAGTTAGTGAAAACACTTACGTTGCCCGTGCGGTTGAACGACCCGGAGATCAGTGAAACACGACAGGTGTCGCTTGGTGTTGGCGAGCAGCTCACCCTTGTCGCAGATATGTTTGCAGACCTGCGCCCGGGCACAGCAGAGCTTGTGGTTTCTTCTGGGGCTCTGGCCCGTTTTGATGCGCCGGGATTGTTGCAAGCCTTGGATCGCTATCCCTACGGCTGCACGGAGCAAGTGACATCGCAAACGCTGCCTCTGTTGTATTTTGAGGAGGTCGCAGAGGCATTGGATATCGTGCCAGCTGGGGACATTGATCAACGTATTGCAGAATCCATAGACCGGGTGTTGACCCGTCAGTCCAGCAACGGAGCTTTTGGGTTATGGCGTGCCGCGTCCGGGGATTTTTGGCTGGATGCCTACGTGAGCGACTTTCTGTCCCGTGCGAGGGTGCAAGGGCATTTGGTGCCGGAGGTGGCGTTTAAGCAGGCCATGAACAATCTGCGCAATCGAGTGAATTATGCGCCGGACTTTGACAATGGCGGTGAGGATTTAGCATATGCGCTTTTGGTCTTGGCCCGTGAGGGGGCTGCCGCGATGGGTGATCTGCGGTACTATGCAGATACCAAAGGCGAGGCGTTCGCGACACCGTTGGCTGCAGCGCAACTCGGTGCGGCTTTGGCGCTCTATGGCGACCAAACGCGGGCTGATGACATGTTCCGCATCGCAGCGCGTAAGATCACGGCGCTTGAGGCCGACGAAAAGCCGTTGTGGCGCGCGGATTACGGCACCTCTCTGCGGGATACGGCAGGTGCATTGGCGCTCGCTCTTGAGGCCGGAAGTGAAGCCTTGGACGTCGAGACGCTGTTGCAGCGCGTGTCGGGACCAGATCGGGTCCTATCGACACAGGAGTCTGCGTGGTCATTGATGGCGGCGCATGCGTTGATTGAGGATGACACGCGCAACAACTTGAGCCTGAATGGGAGGGCGCTTGACGGCCCGCTTCTACAACAATTTTCGGATCGCGATTTTGCTGAGGATATCGCCCTGCGCAACGAGGGGAACTCACCGGACAGAATTACCGTGACCACGGTTGGTGTGCCGCTATTCCCAATTGTGGAAAGTGGCTACGGATACCGACTGACGCGTGAATATTACACGTTGGAAGGTCAATTGGTTGATGCGGGTTCGGTTACGGCGGGAACGCGTTTGGTTGCGGTTTTGACGGTCGATCCAAGTAGCGCAGTTGGCGCGCGCCTTATGGTCAATGACCCCCTTCCAGCTGGATTTGAGATCGACAATCCAAACTTATTGGGCAGCGGGGACGTACAGGCTTTGGACTGGCTTAACTTGACCACTGCTGATCATAGTGAGTTCCGCGCTGACCGTTTTTTGGCGGCAGTGGATTGGCGCTCCGATAAATCGTTTCAGCTTGCCTATATGGTGCGGGCTGTGAGCCCTGGAGACTATCACCACCCCGCTGCGTCCGTGGAGGACATGTATCGCCCGCAATATCGCGCCAATACCTCGGCTACGCGTCTTGTCGTAGGCGAGTAAGGTGCGGATTTGGCTCTTTCTTTTGGTTGGTGGCCTACTTGTGGCTGCTGCCGGAAGAGATTGGCTGGATCGATGGGTAGACCGCACTGAGCTGCCAGTATTGATGGCTGACACGTCCGTGGAGGTGGTCGATCGAGACGGACGTTTGTTGCGCGCCTATACGGTTGATAACGGACTATGGCGTTTGGGGGCGGGGCAGGATGCTGTTGAGGCACGATACATCAACATGCTGGTGGCCTATGAGGATAGACGGTTTTGGCGGCACAAAGGTATTGATTTAAGAGCCTTTGTCCGTGCTGCAGGTCAAGCGATTTTGCACGGGCGAGTGGTGTCTGGGGGCTCCACGCTGACGATGCAGGCGGCACGCCTTTTGGAGGATTCTGGGACAGGGGCATGGCAAGGTAAGCTGCGCCAAATCCGCGTGGCCTTGGCGTTGGAACGCCGGTTGTCCAAACAAGAGATTCTGCAGATTTATCTGACACATGCGCCGTTTGGCGGGAATCTCGAGGGGGTCCGCGCGGCGACGTTGTCATGGTTTGGTAAGGAGCCGCATCGATTGACCTCGGCGGAGGCGGCGTTGTTGGTGGCATTGCCCCAGAGCCCAAATGCGCGACGGCCAGATCGGCACCCGAAAGCGGCAGAGATTGCACGAGACCGGGTGTTGTATGTTGCTGAAAAGCAGGGAGTTTTAACCCCAGAAGAGGTCTTGTCAGCACAGATGACACCTCTTCCGGGCGCGCGTCAGGGATTTCCGGCGCTGGCACCACATTTGTCAGATCGTGCGGTGCGCGCTGCGCCCGGAGCTGTATGGCACAAGTTGACTGTGGACTTAGACGTGCAAAAGGCATTGGAGCGCTTGTCCGTGGACGTGGTGCGCGGGTTGGGGAGGCGGCTGTCTGTGGCGGTTGTCGTTGCGGACCACCAGACCGGTGAGATTCTCGCCTCAGTGGGATCTGCGGGCTTCTCGGCCGCGGATGATCGGCACGGTTTCATTGACATGACGCAGGCAAAACGTTCACCCGGGTCAACGCTTAAGCCGTTGGTTTACGGTCTTTCTTTTGACCAAGGCTTGGTTCATCCAGAGAGCTTGATTTCCGATACGCCAGTGCGGTTTGGACGGTATGTGCCGCAAAACTTTGATGGGCGATTCCGAGGTGAATTGAGGGTTAGAGACGCGTTGGAACAATCGTTGAATATTCCGGTTGTGATGCTCACTGAGGAGCTTGGACCGGCCAATTTGATGGCGGCAATGCGACGGGCTGGCATGGCGCCGGATGTGCCCGGCGGTGCGGCTGGGTTGGCGGTTGCGTTGGGCGGAGTGGGGGTGTCTCTGGAAGAACTGGTGACGCTCTATGCGATGATCCCGCAAGGCGGAGTGGAACGGCCGCTACATTGGCGGATGGGAGAAAAAGTCGATGTAAGACAGCAGGTTATCAGTCGATCAGCGGCGTGGCATTTGGGACATATCCTGTCAGGGATTGCGCCACCAAAAGGGGCTCCGCGCAATGGGTTGGCGTATAAGACCGGAACGTCTTATGGGCATCGCGACACGTGGGCGATTGGCTTTGACGGTAAGCACGTTGCAGGGGTTTGGATTGGGCGGCCAGATGGCACGCCGGTGCCCGGCGCATTTGGCGCTGAGGTTGCAGCGCCGGTGCTGTTTGAGGTGTTTCAACGGCTGAAGCCAAAGCTTGATGTTTTGCCGCCACCACCGCCTGAAACGCTGATGGTTGGCAACGGTCAACTGCCTGAACCACTTAAGAGATTTCGGGGCCGAAATGCAGTCTTTGCAGCCCCGAAAGATGCCTTGGAATTGGCGTTTCCGCCAGAAGGCGCGCGGCTGTCTGGTGTTGAAGATGGCGTGACGATCAAAGTCAAAAACGCCGTTCTACCGCTGACCTTTCTGGCCAATGGCGCGCCGGTGATCACAGACGCGCGGGCGACGGATGTGATCTTACCTATGGATGGAAAGGGCAGCGCAACAGTCACGGTGATCGACGCTAAGGGGCGCTCTGATCGGGTGACGTTCTGGGTGGATTAACCAAATTTGGCAACGTCGGTATTGCGTCGGTATCACGACTGTTTTGCGGAGGTGGCGCAAAACAGTGCGGCCAAGGCGTTAACCTTTGGTCGCACTGATGTCTTTTGCACGTATTTGTGCGCGATTTAGATGCGCTCGATTGCGATTGCGATGCCCTGACCGCCGCCGATGCACATGGTGATCAGACCTTTGGAGCCACCCGTGCGATCCAGTTCATACATCGCCTTCACGGTGATGATCGCGCCGGTTGCACCCACAGGGTGGCCAAGTGCAATGGCGCCGCCGTTTGGATTGACTTTGGCGGGGTCCAGACCAAGGCCCTTGTTCACGGCAATCGCTTGGGCGGCGAAAGCTTCGTTGGATTCAATCACGTCAAAATCGGTGATCGACAGACCGGTTTTGGTAAGCAGATTCTGTACCGCAGGCACCGGGCCAATGCCCATGACCTCCGGACGGACGCCAGCGTGCGCATATCCCAACACGCGGAACTTCGGTGTCAGGCCTGCTTTCTCTGCGGCTTCTGCGCGGGCCAGAACAATGGCGCCAGCACCGTCGTTGATGCCGGACGCATTGCCAGCCGTGACGCGACCGTCTTTCTTAAATACGGTGCGCAGCTTGCCCAGGCTTTCCATGGTGGAGGCGGTTGGGTGCTCGTCACGCGCAAATGGCACCATGTCCCGTTTCACTTTGACATCAATCGGCACGATTTGATCATCAAAATATCCGGCCTCGATGGCAGCCGCGGCGCGCTCTTGGCTGGCCAGTGCAAAGGCATCCATATCTTCGCGGGTCACGTTGTGCTCATCCGCGACATTCTCAGCGGTGACACCCATGTGGCCGGTGCCAAACGGGCAGTTCAGCGCGCCAAGCATCATGTCCAGCGTTTTCACGTCGCCCATCTTCTGGCCCCAGCGCTGGGACTGCATGATGTAAGGCGAGCGGGACATGTTTTCCGCACCACCAGCGAGGGCGAAATCCGCATCACCCAGCATCAGGGATTGGGTGGCCGACACAATGGCCTGCGCGCCGGAGCCGCAGAGGCGGTTCACGTTCATCGCAGGCGTTGTGTCTGGAATGCCGGCCTGCATTGCCGCAACACGCGACATATACATGTCGCGCGGCTCAGTATTGATCACGTGTCCAAAGACAACTTGGCCGATTTGGCCGCCTTCGACACCTGCGGTTTCCATGGCCGCTTTGGCAACGGTTGCGCCCAGATCAATCGGGGCGGTGTTAGCCAAAGAGCCGCCAAAGGTGCCAATGGCGGTGCGTGCGCCGCCGAGAATTACGATGTCCGACATGTGTCGTCTCCTCATGAAATCGTGTTGGGGGTAGTATGCAGGCGCAGCATGGCGGAGTCAGCAGGAACGGCGCGTCACAGTGTGTGTTCCCGTAGTCCTACGGAGAATGACACAGGTGTCCTGATTGACAAAGCACGGAGGATCACCGCATTTGTGGAGCATGGATAACGACTTGCCCATCCTCGATCTTTTGCCCACGCGCCTGCGTGAGGCGCGCCGCAGCCAAGGGCTGTCGCTGGATGCTGTCGCCAAGCTGTCTGGTGTCAGCCGCTCTATGGTGAGCCAGATTGAGCGTGGTGAAAGCAGCCCGACGATTGCGACCTTGTGGAATCTAACCCGTGCGCTTCAGGTGGATTTTGCCGGGCTGCTGGATGCAGAGGCCACCGATAAGGTGGAAGTTTTACGCGCCAGTGATGTGCCGCGCTTTGACAATATGGGACATCTTTGTCTCATTCGGATCTTGTCGCCGCCAGAGGATGTTGGGGGTCATGAGGTCTATGACATTGCCTTTGAAGCGGGGGGCAGCCTGAAGAGTGCGCCGCACAAACGCGGGGCCACCGAACAGTTGACCGTGCTTGAGGGCGCGGTGAAGGTCAGCAGCGGGGCTGCGGTGCAGACGTTGGCGGAGGGTGACACCGCGCGCTATGCGGCGGATGTGGCGCACAGCATTGAGGCGTCCGAGGCTGCGCGGGTGTTTTTGATTGTGAAGAATGCTTGAGATAACTGCGCGCCGCTGGGGTAAACTGGACAAGTAGGCATCATAACACTTGAGACGTCTGTCCTCACACATCGTCTCAAGTGTTTGCCAGACATCTTAGTTGAGGTTTACGCAGAGCGCGGCTCCGAACCCAAGAGACGTTTGTGTTGAAGCTTCCTGAAAATGACAGTTATGGTCTTTGCCGGAGAGAGACGCATCTGACTTTTCGCCGTGTAAACGCGCTACGGCATTGTTTGCCAACATATCGCAAAGTCCGTTTCCTTTTTTGAGTAAATCTTGGGCCTCATTATAGGTTAGAAGCCGTTGGCCTTCCGCACAGTCTCCACTATTGTTGTCCACGACTTTTACATCTGTGAGTGCGATGTCAATTTTCGTGCAAAGCGCCGCGCCCATGCCGCGGCTGTCGTCCTGAAAAGTTGAGCACTGGTAGCCAGGCCCGCCCATGGAACCACCACCCGCCAGTCTGGCAATGTCCCAAGTTGCAAGGTGGCTGCAAATGCCCGGATCTCCAACATACCCGGGATCATTAGGGTCGGTTGAGCGTTTTTTGCCAGTAGACGCCTCTTCAAAGGTAATGTGACGTTGGCCGTCGTTGCAGGCTCCAAGATTGCCAATTTTTTCAATTGGGAGGTCAGCGGCAAAGACAGCATTGGAAAGGCCGATTGAAACGCAAACAAAAGCTGCGCCGAACGAATTAACATACATGATTTTGGTCTCGTTTAATCGATTTATGGAAAACGTCAAAATTCTTGAGTGACTACACTCTAGGGGAGAGTATGCGAGGTCAGTGCTTCGCGAAAAGTGCGGTTTCCCAGACCCAAACGAAAGATTTTTTTGATGGGGTGGGAGCGAATGGTCTCTTAGTTCAAAATTCCGCTATGATAGAGGAAATTCCCTCTTCACGGAGGTATATCCGTTATGGTAGATGCATGTCTATCATAATGGAGATTCCCTGATGTCTGATGCATTCCTGTCCAATATCCGTGACACGCTGACCACGATTGAGGCCGAAGGGCTGATGAAAAAGGAACGCATGATCACCTCGCCTCAGGGCGGGGAGATTGCGGTGGGGGATCGTGAGGTCATCAACCTGTGCGCCAACAACTATCTGGGACTGGCGGATAATCCGGCGCTGATTGATGCGGCTAAAGGTGCGATGGAGCCGCGCGGGTTTGGCATGGCGTCTGTGCGGTTTATCTGCGGCACACAGGACATTCACCGGGAGCTTGAGAAAACGCTGGCGGCGTTTCTGGGCAAGGACGATTCGATCCTGTTTGCGGCCTGTTTTGATGCCAACGGAGGCCTGTTTGAGCCGCTGTTGACGGCGGAAGACGCGATTGTGTCTGACAGTCTGAACCACGCGTCGATCATTGATGGTATCCGGCTGTGCAAGGCGAAACGCTATCGGTATGCCAACAACGATATGGGTGACCTGGAGGCGATGCTGCAGCATGCGCGCAACGAAGGCGCGCGGCACATTATGATTGCCACCGATGGGGTGTTTTCCATGGACGGCTATCTGGCGAACCTGCCGGAGATCACGCGGTTGGCGAAGCAGTATGACGCCGTGGTGATGGTGGATGATTGCCATGCCACCGGGTTTATGGGGCCAAACGGCGCGGGCACGCCGGATCATTTTGGCGTGGACGTTGATATTCTCACCGGGACATTGGGCAAAGCCCTTGGGGGGGCGATTGGCGGTTACATCGCGGGGCCGCAGCCAGTGATCGACCTGCTGCGGCAGCGGGCGCGGCCCTATCTGTTCTCCAATTCGCTGCCGCCCAGCATTGTGGCCGCCGGGATCGAAGCGATCCGGCTGGTTGAAGAGGGCGCAGAGATGCGGGCGCGGTTGTTTGAGAATGCGGCCTATTGGCGGGCGGGGTTGGAGACGCTTGGCTTTGACATACTGCCGGGTGAGCATCCGATCATTCCGGTGATGCTGGGTGAGGCGCAATTGGCGCAGGATATGGCGGCGGGGTTATTTGAAGAGGGGGTCTATGTGTCAGGCTTCTTCTTTCCGGTGGTGCCCCGTGGACAGGCGCGCATTCGCACTCAGATGAATGCAGCGCTGACACGTGATGAGTTGGATCGGGCGCTGGCGGCCTTTGGCAAAGTTGGCAAAGCGCTGGGCGTGATTTCATGACAAAACCCAACACAATGACGGCGCTTGAAAAATCCAAACCTGAGGAAGGGCTGTGGATGGTGCAGGCGCCGGTGCCGGAGATTGGCGCCGACGAGGTGCTGATCAAGGTCAACAAGACCGGGATTTGCGGCACAGACATCCACATCTGGAACTGGGACGATTGGGCCAGCGCGACGGTGCCGGTGCCGATGATCACCGGGCATGAGTTTGCCGGAGAGATTGTCGAGATCGGCCGCAATGTGGATGGGCTTTCGATTGGGCAGCGCTGCTCTGGAGAAGGGCATGTCATTGGCCATGAGAGCCGACAGGCGCGGGCCGGGAAATTTCATCTGGACCCGGGCACGCGCGGCATTGGGGTGAACATCCAAGGCGCGTTTGCGCAATATTTGCGGCTTCCGGCGTTCAACGTTGTGCCATTGCCGAATGAAATCCCCGATGAGATCGGCGCAATTTTGGACCCGTTGGGCAATGCGGTGCACACCGCGCTGAGCTTTGATTTGCTGGGAGAGGATGTGCTGATCACAGGCGCTGGGCCGATTGGGATCATGGCGGCGGCGGTGTGCAAGCACGCGGGCGCGCGGCATGTGGTGATCACTGATATCAACCCGGATCGGTTGGCTTTGGCAGAGCATGTGGTGCCCAACGCGCGGGCGGTGAATGTGGCCAGCGAAGATTTGCACGATGTCATGCACGCGCTGGGCCTGAAGGAAGGCTTTGATGTGGGGCTGGAGATGAGCGGCAACCAAGCGGCGCTGGATCAGATGGTGGAGGCCTTGGTGATGGGCGGCAAGATTGCGCTTTTGGGCATTCCTCCGGGCAAATCGCCGGTGGACTGGAGCCGGATTGTGTTTAAGGCGATCACCATCAAAGGCGTCTATGGCCGGGAGATGTTTGAGACCTGGTACAAGATGATTGCCATGCTGCAGAACGGGTTGGATGTGTCGCGTGTGATCACCCATGAACTGCCGGTTGGGGATTTCAAAACGGGGTTTGCGGCGATGAAATCGGGCAAATCCGGCAAGGTGGTGTTGGACTGGCGTTAGGGATTGCGGGCTTGGCCCGCCTCACATCATCGATGCGACGCCCCCAGAGCCCCCAGAGACAAAAGACGCTTTGGCGCGGAAGGTATGACTTGAGCGGTGGCAAATGCTGTCGCATGGTTGGGGCCGAACAACCAAGGCGGGTGCGATGAGCCGGATAACCTCTTTTGCGCAGATCAAAAAAATGCGTGACGCGGGCGAGATCAGCAATGTGGAATGGCTGCTGATTGAGAATTGTAAGGCAGGTCGGCCCACCACTTTGAACGGTGATCGGCCAGAAAAGCCTTCGCCGAAGGTGTCAGTCCAAGCGGAGCTGTTGCGCTATCTGATTTTGGGGGGCTGTGATGTGTGTCGGGTGGATGAACTCGGGGTCCAACTAAAAGGGGCCTACATCAAAGAAAAGCTTGATTTGAGCATGTGTGAGACGCGCGGAGTGATCCTGCTTTCGGAATGTGTGTTGGATGAGGTCTTTGAAGCCGTACAGGCCACCATGGTGCAGTTGAATCTGCGGGGCAGTCTGCTGCGTTCGGGCGCAAACCTGACCGGGGCAACCGTTAGCGGAGGGATATACCTCACCTCGTCTGTCAATCGGCCAGCCTTTGAATGCCACAATGGCTTGAAGTTGATTGGGGCAAATATCAATGGCCAGTTTGCAGCGAGCGGTGGGCAGTTTCTCAACGAGACAGGGGTGGCATTGCATGGCCAGAGCTGTGTCGTTAACGGTCCAGTTTTTTTGACAGAGTCATTCTTGGCGAAAGGCGAAGTCAATTTCGAAGGAGCAAAAGTTGGCAACCTTTGGATCAAGAACGCTCACATTTCCAGCGCTCAGGTGCAAATGGATCGCAGCGGTTGGGGCCTGAATGCTCAGAGCTTGGAGGTGTCTGGGAACATTTTGATCGGGAGCGAAACTCAGGTGATTGGCGGAATTCGGCTTTCCGGCGCCGATATCAGTGGCAAACTTGAAATCGTCGATTGTCGTCTCGAGGGGTTGAGCCGGCCAAACGAGCAAACAGACCGAGCCGCTTTTGAGGCAGGCCGTGTGAAAGCCCAAAGCATCCATTGGAAAGTGGATTCTGCGAAGGGAAACGTTTCGTTCAGCGGAGCAATTTGCGACACACTCAACGACAAGCTTGATAGCTGGGAGCTCAAAACGTGGACTCGCGCTGCGACGTATAACCTTGATGGTTTTGTTTACGAGCATTTGGCCCGAGTTGGCCAGATGAAGAAGCGGATGGAATGGGCAGATAAGTCTGTGGCTCGAGATGGAGAGTTTTCGCCGCAACCTTTGTCACATTTGGCCAAAGTGTTGCGCGATATGGGACATGAAGCACAAGCACGTGTCGCCCTCGTGGCCAAAGAACGGCGCGGCGCTCAGGAACGTCGACGTCTGTTAAAGCCGGATTCGGAAGCGTTCAACGGAGGTGAGGGCGGTCTGCCGTTTCACTGGCTGGTGCGGACTGTGCTTTGGTGCTGGGACAAGGTTGTCGATATCACGGTTGGTTATGGGTATTTCCCGCAGCGGTCTGTGGTGATCCTGGCACTTTTGCTGAGTGTGGCGACCTTTGTGTTTCACCGTGCTTATGAGAGCGGATATTTCGCACCCAATTCTGGTGTGATTCTGATGTCTCATGACTGGCGGTCGGTGGCTGAGTTGCCGCGCTGCGTTGATGAGAAGTCTGACGAAGAGGCGGAGGTATGTGTGACCAACCCAGCGGAAGTCTGGTCTCGTAAGGGAGCGGCTGGTCAGGATTATGAGACCTTTAATCGCTTCGCTTATGCTGCGGATATTGTGATCCCAATTATTAACCTTGGGCAAGAAGGGGCTTGGGCGCCTTCGACCACACGCGGTGTTGAAGGACAGACCGACTGGGGCTTCATCGCTTGGTGGGCACGCTGGGTTTTGTCGCTTTGCGGCTGGTTGGTGACGGCGCTGGGTGCGGCGGCGATCACCGGGATTATTCGGCGGGACTAGGTTTTGTGCACCTGGGGTGCGCGGCCAAATCAGCCGTCGCGTTGTTTGTCCAGATAGCTGCGGACCTGTTCGAGCAGAGGCAAAGCCGCTTGGATGTTGTCAAAGGCCACATGTTCGAGCAGGGCCACCAAATCGGGGCCGAGCGCGGCAATGGCGTCTTGGCGGAAGTGAGTTCCCGCCTCTGTAATCAGGACACATTTGGATCGGGCATCTTTGGGGTTTGGTTCAAAGGTGATCAAACCCGCCTTTTTCAATCCGGATAGGGTATGTGTCAGCGATGTTTTGGGCACTTGCAGGGCGTTTGCGATCTCCAAAGGTGTGCGTCTGTCTCCCATGCGTGTCAGGTGGTTGAGCACGGTAAAGTGGGAGATCAGAAAGCCATCCGGCAGGCGGGCCTCAAACAGGCGGCTGGAGAGTTGGTGGATGATCCCGACTTCATTAAAAAATCGAAAAACGGTCGGGATCGTTTGTTCAGGTTTTGGCAATCTTTGCCTCCAGCGGCCAGCGTGGACTGGGTGCCACCTCCGGACCGTATCCGATACGCGCAAACATTTGAACCGTGCCCCCGTCTGGTGCAAGGCGGTTGTGGATGTCGGCATAGAGCGCTGCCATTTCGGGGTATTCCTGCAAGGCTTGGCTGAGTGGTTGCATCCCGAGGCCAAGAGCGGTTGTCGCCAGATTGAGACGCACCCAGTTGCGGCCGATCTCGATCTGATCGTGGCGGTGGTTTGTCGGTGACACCAGCCAGACATGGCCCATGGCGGTGTCTGTGTTGGCAAACACGGCGTCCAAGCCGGAGGTGTAGGCCACGGAGGACGTGTCGGTTGCGGTCTCACGTGAGAACAGCCCGGCAAGGCGTAAGGTTTCAAACAGGGGCCCGGTGAAGTCTATGCCGTCCGGGTTGGCATCAACCTCGCGGTGGCCAATTCGGAAGAGATCGACACTTTCTTGGTAGGTGCGTGGGGTTTCGATTTCTATGCGCAGAGCTTCATGGGACAAGCTGCGAAATGCGGCGACGTCCGCCGGGTCAGTGGAGCCGCCAAACAGAGTGTCCCCGCGGATGTGCCGGGCCAGTTGGTCGAGGATGGCGGCGTCAATCGGGTGATTTGTGTCAAACGGCTCTTTGACGGATCGGCGCGCATGCACGTGGCCAAACAACGGGTCAGCTGCGCGTGCGCTATCTTTGACAAAGCGCGCGTGAGCAACCGGGCGGGTGTCAAGACGATTGGGGTCTTCGCCATCCGGAAACACCGAAAGATCGACGCGATAGCCATCTTGCAAGGCGGCCATGCGCATGACTTCCAGAAAGCAGCCAAGGCCAATGGTGATTTGTCGATTGAAAGGGTCGGTTTCGGGCAAGAGTTTTTGCTGGTCCGCAAAGAGGGTGACTTCGTTGTCTGTGGAGAGATCTACAAGCCACGGCTGTCGGTTGTGAGGATTTGGCGCCAACAAAGCAAAAGAGAGTGCGTTTTGGCGCGGATCTACGTACGTGCCGGCCAGATCCCATGGATGCAGTGCAACGCGTGGTGATCGGGTGACCGCAAATCCTGCGGCGGCTGTGGCGGCGGTGATGACCCCCCCGCCAATGATGGCCAGCGACTTTCTGCGAGACAAGGTCATTTTTGGGTGCTCCATTTGGTTCGATATCGGATCATATAGTGCGATATCGAACTAAATTCAAGCCCGCTGAGATCACCGCCCCAAAACTGACCGGTTCCGGACCAAGGCAAAATCCAGCTGGTTAGATAGAAGTTTAACAAATGGACGGTTGAAGCCCTAAAGCAGAGACCCCATTTAAGATACGAGGCAGCGGCCCTTGTGCAGCTGTACCTCCGAGAGGTCAAAGAGAGACCTCCCGCCACCGAACACTACGAGATTTGTTATGCTGTACGCTTTGTATGTTGCGATGATGATCGCGCTCCCGGCAGGAGTGGGGGCACAGATTGTTTCGAGAAATCTAGCTCTGAAGGATCCGACACCCGGCTTCGTGCTGCTGATGTTCGCTGTAGTTCAGATGTGCGGATTGTTTTGGTTTGCCTCCAATGGCCTGTTGGCCGATAGCCGCATTGAGCTGGGAGGTTTGGTGGCCTTTGGGCTTGGCGCAGGTGTGGGTTTGTTGCTCGGTGTAAGAGACCGGGTGCGCGCGGCGGTGGTTGCTTAGGCAACCATAGCTTGCCACTGTGGCGGTGACACACAAAGGACACCGCATGCCGCAGATACCCACAGCAGAGACAGAGATCGACATCCGCGCGGCGTGTGACGCTGATCAGGATGCGCTATACGATATTGTGCTGAAGACAGGTTTGTCCGGCGGCGATGCCACGGCACTCTACCAAGATCCCAAAATGCTCGGCCATATCTACACCGCGCCCTATGTTGCATTGGCACCGGAGTTGGCATTTGTGGCCACGCTCGGCGCGCAAGTGGTTGGCTATGTTTGTGGGGTTGCGGACACGCGCCGTTTTGAGGCGCAGATGGAAGCTGATTGGTGGCCCGCGTTGCGCGCTCAGTACCAAGACCCGGATCCCACGCGGCGTGATGCATGGACGAAAGATGAAAGTCGTTGTCACTTTATCCATCATCCCCAATCAGCGCCGGCCTATGTGGCCGAGGCGTTTCCAGCGCATATGCACATGAACCTTACATCAGAGGCGCGCGGCTGCGGGTTGGGACGGCGGCTGTTTGATCATTGGATGGACGCGGCGCGGGGTGTTGGCGTTGGGCCCGTGCACATCGGAGCCAATCCGGGCAACACAGGCGGGATCGCTTTCTGGGGGCGCATGGGGTTTCAACGTCTCTTGGGACCGGATTGCGATGTTGATCCACGCACCTGTTGGATGGGACGTCTCTAGCACACGGTGTTGAGGCGTTGTCCCTTTGTCACAGGACAAGTCACCCTCAAGGTATTTGGGACGGGTTCAAAACCAAGGAGCGATTTATGACGGGACACTCCATTTTGGATGTGATCGGTGGAACACCAGCGGTCTGGCTTGACCGCATGGTCGCCGCGCGCGGTCTGGACGGGCGGATTCTGGCCAAATTGGACTATCTGAACCCTGGGTTTTCTAAGAAAGACCGTGCGGCGCTTGGCATTATTGAACTGGCCGAAACGCAAGGCGCGCTGCACCCGGGCCAGACAGTGGTGGAATTAACCAGCGGTAATATGGGCACGGGTTTGGCCATCGTTTGTGGGCAAAAAGGCTATCCGTTTGTGGCGGTGATGAGTCGCGGCAATTCGGTGGAGCGGGCGCGGATGATGATAGCGCTGGGCGCAGAGGTGATTTTGGTGGATCAGATTGCGGGATCTGTGCCGGGGCAGGTGTCAGGCGCGGATTTGGCTGAGGTTGATCGGGTGGCGCAGCAGATTGTGGCAGAGCGCGGTGCGTTTCGCGCAGATCAGTTTCACCATGTGGGCAACGCGCAGGCGCATTTTGAGACCACGGCTGCGGAGATTTGGGCAGACAGCGCGGGCACGGTGACGGCCTTTGCGGATTTCGCCGGATCAGGCGGCACCTTTGGAGGCACTGTGGCTGGGCTGCGGGCCAAAAAAGCGCAGGTGCGCGGCTATGTCGTGGAGCCAGAGGGTGCGGCGGCGTTGTCTGGCAAAGACGTGACACATGCAGATCACCCAATCCAAGGCGGCGGCTACAGTATGGCAACCTTAGATTTTCTGAGGGACACCCCTGTGGATGGTTATCTGTCGGTGACCGGCGAGGTCTCACGTGACATCGCACGGGCTTTGGCGCGGGAGGAGGGGATTTTTGGTGGGTTTTCCGCCGGGGCCAATGTGGCAGCTGCGCTGGAACTGTTGGCCGGGCCCGAAAAAGGCGGCGTTGTGGCGGTGGTGATTTGTGACAGCGGGCTGAAATATCTGTCCACGGACCTGTGGGATTAATTCAAATCGATGCGCAGTTGGGGCAAAGCAGTTTCAAACGCTGCGGCTTCCGTTTGCCAATGTGTGAGATGCCCTTCCGTGACCAGCCGTTTCGCAATGTCTTTGCCCAAAACGTGCTCCATAGCCGCAAAGTCTCCCATGTGTTGGAGCACCGTGTGCACCCAAGTCAGAAGATTTTGCATGTCCGTTTCACCATAGGCCGCACAGAGTGCGCGCAGGCGGGGGTAGTCCTGTGCGGCTTGTGTGCGTGTGACGGGTGCCAGCGTTTCATCGGCAAAGGATAGAGGTGCCATCCAATAGGCCAAATAGGCCAGATCACGCAGGCGGGGACCCGGGCCGCAGAGGTCAAAGTCCAAAATGGCGGTTGGCACGCCTTGGGTGAACACCATGTTATAAGGCGCAAAGTCGTTGTGGCAGATGACCTCGTGTTGAGAGATGTCGGGATGGACAAGCGCCCAAGAGGCACCTTTGGTGTCAAACCCTGCGGTGGCATCATGGAAGCCGCGCAGCATCTGGGCGGACGCCACAAGCGCAGCGTTGCTTTGCCACATATCTGAGGGGAACGTGGTCTGACCCTCGATGAAGGTCAACGTCTCACGCCCTTTAGAATCAATACCTAAGACCTGTGGTGCGGCGCCAAACCCATTGGCGTGCAGGTGAGACAGCAGCCTGTGATGGGTGAGGCTGTGGCGCGACATGTGGCGTCGCACGGTGTTGCCAACGCGAACAACCGTATTGATGTTGCCACCTGTCAGGGGCGTTTCGATGAAATCCGTCATGGGCCGACAAAACCCAAACTGCTAATGATTTCAAAGGAAAATATCAGACCGCTTGTTTGGCGGGGGCAGAATGCGTAGAGTTCGGGCGGGCTGAACCGATGTTCACTCTGCAGCAAAGATAGGCAGCAAGGCAAAAGATGGATGCGTGAGAAAATCCTTAGGGCCACGGCGGCAATGTTGGTAGCACATGGCACACAGGCCTCTATGTCAAAGATTGCGCAGCGCGCAGGCGTGGCGACCGGATCGCTCTACAACCACTTTGAAAACAAAGAGGTTTTGATCCGGGCAGTGTATGACAAACTGGCACGCGATATCGAAGTCGCTTTGGTTGAAGGTGATGATCCCAGCCTGACCGCGCCGGAGCGGTTGGCGCTCTATATAGACAACCACATTGAATTCATTTGGGAAGATGCAGATCGGGCGGTGTTGTTTGAGTACCTGTCCAACGTGCCATTGTTGCCGGGTTCTGAGGTGCTCGACAGTTTCCAGCGGACAACAGACTTTATTGCGGAACTGGTGCGGGGGCTGCAAGACGCAGGTTGGGCCGCAGAGGGAAATGTTGGGGTGATCGGTGGGTTCATTGGTGGGGCCATTCGGAACACCTTAAAATGGCAGCGTGCACTGGGTGACCCTTTGACCGAAGACACGCGGATGCTGTTGCGCGAGATGTGCCTGCGCAGTGTGCGTGTCGCGGAGCCCGGTCAGTAGTCGCGTTGAAAGAACAGTCCAATGCCGCTGTCGTCATCAGAGCCAACCTTGCCTTTGACGGTCAAATTGTCGGTGACGTCCAGATTGAGGCTGATCGAGCTTTGGCCTTCGCTGTCCACCCCAATTTCGGTGTAGACGTTTTCATTGATGTATTTGCCAGCGCGTAAGCCCGGTGTGCCGGATTCGTCAAAGGTTAGACCAAGATCATCCAGACCTGAGTTTTCACCAAGACGCGGCCCGCTGGGCCCTTGCCCGGATAGGCTGGCCAGCGCGCGCGCCAGTTGTGCCGCCTGAAGCGCGGAGATGCTGGAGAGGTCGCGGCCAAACAGCAATTGGGAGAGCACCTCGTCCTCGGGCAGTTCCGGGTCGCTTTCCAAAACGATCTGTGGGTCATCAAGCCGGCCGTCAAGGATCACGTAGATTGTGGCATCGGGTTGCTCGGATATGGCGACAACCCGCATGGTGGGCACAAAATCCCCCAGCATAGAGATGCGGCCTTCGTCGATTTCAAAGGTCTTGGCAAGGAAATCCAAGCGCCCGCGAATGAGATCCAGCTCGCCATTGGGTTCTGGTGAATTGGTGTTCCCGGTGATCTTCATGCCACCGTTGAAGTCGGCATTTATGCCAAGGCCGCGCACCGCAATGCGTTCTACGATAGAAATCGTGACATCCAGACCAAAAGGGGGGGCTGCGCCGCCGGATTTTGCCTCGCGTGCCACCAATCCGGCGCGGTCCCGGGTCCTGTGGACGCCGGAGGGTTCGTTGATGTGGTTGATGTCTGGCACCGGTCCAGCGCCGGCAAGCGCCACGGGGCTGACATGGACATCGGTGCGCCCCACGCGGATGTCGCCCGCGATATTGCCGCCGCCGGTGAGTGGTCCGGAGAGGGTGATGTCACCGTCCACGATGGTTTTGAACAGCTGGCCCTGTTGATACTGGATGCCCCGTAGGGTGACGGGGATGTTGCCTGAAAATGGTGGCGCCAGATTGACAGAGCCGTTTACACCGATGTCGCCGCCACCGGAGAATTGGCTTGTGATGGCGAGTTGGGCGGCGTTGCTGGCTAAGGTCACGCTGCCACCGATGTTTTCTAAGGCGATGCGCAGATCTGGCATGGCAAACCGGCCATCACTCAGGGACACGGTCCCGGACACATCCTCGGGTTTGAGCGCGCCTTGCACTTTCAGGTCAAAGTTGGCGGTGCCCTGCATGGAGTTTGGGGTGAGGAACGGGTTGGCTGCGGCCAAAGGCACCGCGCCTGCGAGGGTCAGATTGTTGGCGGTGCCAGTGGGATCTATCAGACCCTTGCCAGTGGCCGAGGTGTTGACGGGACCCGTGGCATCAAAACCCACTTGCCAGCCGTCGGTGACTTGCTCGGCGGTGGCCTGTACTTGCACGGCCCCCGGCAGAGAGGGCACGAACACTTCGACTTGGCCCATGGTGAGGTCGACATTGGCCGTGCTGTTGCCCTGTTGTGGCAAGGTGGCCTGAACGCTTGCGGTTGTGTCTGCGGGTGCGGTGGCGTCCACATCAAAGGCCCAATCTGCGCCGGTTTGTTTGGCTGTGCCGCTGACAGTGGCAGGGCCGCTTAAACCGTCGATATCCACCAGCAGGGCCACCTCATCCAGCGCCGCCTCAAAGCGCAGATCGCTGTTTTCGCTGGCAAGCGTGCCTGAGCCTGATGCGGTGAGATGATCGGTGGTGACTTTGCCCGTGCGCAGGGTCAGGCCAGTGTCGTCACGTTTGGCGGAGAGGTCCACAGCGCTTTGGCCCGCCAGCAAGGTGTCGGCGCGGGGATCATCGATGGTGAGGTCTTGGCCGGATGCGGTCATCTCAAGATCAAAACCACCACTCAAGGGGGCAATGTCCCCTGTCAGCTTGGCGGTGAGTGCACCGGAAATGGCGCGGTTGGCGAGACCTGCGAAAGGCGAAAGATCGGGCACATCCAAAGCGGCGGTTGCGGCGACATTCATGTCCTGACCAGTGCCGGTGATATGCAGATCGCCTTTGGCCACCAATTGGGCGGCTTGCAGCAGGAGATCGGTGATTTTGACACCCGCGCCTTCTTGCCAGTCGATGGTGGCGACAAAGCTGCCAGTGTCGCCCACGGTTTGCGACAGCGTTGGATCGGTCAGCGCCAACCCTTGCATATCAAGCGCCAATTGAGCGGTCACAGCCTGCTGCGGCGCGGAGGCAATGGTGCCGGCACCATCAAGGGAAAGTTGGGCCAGTTTGACCGCCTCAGAGTCGATGCCAATGATGTCCCCGGCAAGGGACCAAGCATCGCCAGCTGTGGCATCAAACTGGGCGCGAAGGGCGGCGCTTTGGATATAGTTTTTGGGACCGCTGACTGGCAAAAGCACCGGGTCGCCATCCTGATCACGTAGGTCGATGTCCAGTGCAAAACGGTCCGGCAGGTTGCTTGCAGTGAGTGCCAAGCTGCCGTTCATGTTTAGAGCACTGGAGCTCAGAGCGAGGTTTTCCAGTTCCGTGCGCCCGTCGCCAAAGCGGCGCAGCAGGGTGTTCAGCGCGATGCTGTCGCCGAAGAAATCCTGATACTCAGGGGCAAACAGGGGCGCCATGTTGCCGCTGATGTCTGCGCGGATCACTTGGGTGGGATCGACTTCCTCAGTTGGGCCGGGCTCTGATGACAGCTCCACGGTCCCCCCCAGTCGCACTTCGCCGTCGCTGGTCAGACGCAGATCGGCCGTGAAGTCATCAAGTGGGCCTTCGCCCAGAACCGTCAAGCCAACCTGAGGCGCGCCGGGCAGTTTGGCCAACGTGGCCACCAGTCCACCGGGGTCTTCATGCACCTGGAGGTCGACGCGCAGCTGGCCGGTCTCGTTGGAATAGGCCCCATCGAGGGCAAAGCGACCAGCAGGGCCGTTGATACGCGCAGCGTTGAACAGGGTCTCGCCTGCGCCACTTTCCAAAATGAGGCGGGCGTTTAAGGACAGATCAACTTGTTCGCCCAGTATCGGTGCACCTAGAGAAATCAGATCAGCCTTAAGCGATTGGATGTTGATGCTGACTGGTAGCTCCGGCAGTGCAAAGGGTTTTGCTTCCACCGTTGTTGGGGCGGGTTCGGTTTTGGGCGTGCGCGCTAAGATGATTTCCTTGGCGCTGAGTTCGTTGACATTGATGTTGCCACGCAGCACCGCGAGGCGGTTCCAGTTCAGTGTGACGCCGTTGACGGTGAGCCAAAGTCCGTCTGCATCGGAAATGCGCAGGGACTCTATGGTGGCGTTGGCGCTGATGGCGCCGCGCAGGCCGATCACCTCAACCTCGCGTCCGGCACCGGACAGAGAGCTTTCCAGAAAGCGGGTCAGCCTGCCTTTGTCTTCGTCGCTGGCATCCTCCGCGTCTTGGGCAGTGGCGGCAAACGGCAGCAGTGCCAAAATAAGGATCAGACCCCAGCGCATCAGTAAGTGTGTCCTATGCCGATATAGAGCTGGACCCCTTCTCCGGTGCTGCCGGAAACGGGCAAGCCCAAATCCAAGCGCAGCGGACCGAAGCCGGTGTTGTAGCGCACACCAAGACCAGCGCCTGCGTGCCAATTTCCGTCACTGGTAAAATCGGCGGTCTCGCCAACAAAGCCTGCGTCATAGAAGGCGACTGTTGAAAACAGATCGTTGATTTTCACACGCAGTTCACCGGAGAGCGCAAGATAGGACAGACCGCCGCTGTCGATGCCGTTCACATTCACAAAGTTGGATTGATAAGGCTGGCCACGCACGGTGCCACCGCCGCCAGTGTAAAACAGCAGGTCTGGCGGGGTTGAACTCAGAGAGGGGCCGATGATGCTGCCCACTTGGAATCGTCCGGCGGCGATCACACCGTTGTCGTTGCCAAAGCCACGATAACCGCGGAGGTCACCCTCAAGATACAGTGCGCTTTGCGCGTCACCGCCGCCCGCATAGGGGAAGGCTGTTGCCTCAACATAGTAGCCACGCGTCGGGTTGGAGATGTTGTCGCGCCGGTCCAGTTTGGTGGTGCTGGTCAGGCCGATGGCTTTGAAGTGCCGTTCGCCAAAGTTGTCGTCGACGTCAGAAATGAACCCGGCCAAAGACAGGCTGGTTTCAAAGCGGTCCGAGTGGATGCGTTTGAAGCCAATGGTTCCCCCAAGCTGGCGCAGGAAATAGAGGTCTTCGTCTTCTTGTTTCAGTTCTGCCCCGATGATCAGCGCTGTGTTGGAACTGAAAGTTGCTGGACGGGTATAGAGCGTGCCGAAGCGATAGTTCACACCGCTGGTTTGCGCTCCGAGGTTTTCGACGGAGGCGTCAAAGCGGAGGTTCTCCGCACCACCGCGTAGATTTCGATGCATCCAGAAGGCTGACAAGCTGAGGCCATCACGGCTTTCCAGTTCTGCCCCAAAGCCAAAGCGGCGAGGGGCATTGTCCACCAGAGCCAGCTCCATATCCAAAGACCCATCGGGGTTGGGCTCGGCTGCTTCGCGCAAATCCACCGTGCGGAAGGTTTCTGTCCGCCGCAGTCGGGCGGACACTTGGCTGACGGTTTGTGGAGAAAACTCGGTGCCCGTGGGCAGATCCGCGATTTCAGCAACCCGCTCCGGGCGCACTTTGGATTGGTCGCGGTACTTCAATTCGCCAAAGGTCAGTTTGGGGCCGGGGTTCAGTTCAACATCTACGTTCAGGGCAGCATTGCGATGATCCGCAGTGATGGATTGGTCAGCTACATTTGCCTTTGCGTGGCCTTGGTTGCGCCATCCATCAATGCCGGCGCGCGCCGCGTCTTCGATGGCGCTCAACTTGGCTGGGGCCTTTGGGGCAAACTCTTCGGGTATCTCCGTTTCTGGCGCAAGCGGTGCAATCTGTGTTTTGCCAAACAAAAACCGTCGCCCGGGTGTGATGTCCACCACCACCTGTGACACGGTTTTGATCTCCGCAAAGGGGGAGATATCGGCGGCTTCCTGTCCGTTCACGCGAATGGAAATTTCGGGACTGAAATAGCCCTGACCATAAAGAACGCTGACCATGCGTTTGTAGTCAGACTGGGCGGCGGCAACGATGTCTTGTCCGCCTGTTGTGCCGTCTTCTTTCGCAGCTGTAAGAAGTGAGGCGCCGCTGAGCCGCTCCTGTAAGGTTTCATCACCACCATTGGTTTTGAAGGAGACCTCAAAAGCCTCAGCTGGCACGAGGCCAGTTGCAACGAGCAATGCTGACACTAAAAGGGTGGAACCGACCGAGCGGAGCTTTCGTGCGCGTGTTCGCAACCTGTTCCTCATGCGCTAAAACAACACTTCAAAAAATTAAATCCGCTTAGCCATTTTGGCCGCTCGATACCGGTAGAGTAGCCCAAGCGGGACTCGCTGACTACAGCGCAAATGACGTTGGGCAAAATCAAGTGCGCAGGCCCGGTGAGGGCGCGCGCGTTTACAGACAGAAACGGGCCAAGAGACACAGAATGAAGAGGCTAAGCCGCAGTTATCCGGTTCTTGTGATCCGAAGTCTGACGTTTTATGCGCTGGCCGGTCTGGCAGTGGTGCCGTTCCTAGTGCTCTGGCCAGCGATCTTGTTGTCGCGCGACGTGGTCTATGCCATCACCGACCGCTATTTGTGGGTGCAGCTGTGGCTTCTGCGCGTTGTCTGCGGAATCAGATACACCGTTTCGGGGCAGCACCACATGCCAGATGAACCGGTTTTGATCGCGTCTCAGCATGAAAGCACGTGGGAGACGTTGTTCTATCAGGTCTTACTGGGTCGACCGGTGATGTATGCCAAAAAGCCGATATTCACCTATCCGGTGTTTGGGCCTGTGATGCGAAAGCTTGGCCATGTGCCGGTGGAAAGCAGCGCCACGGGAGATGCGATGCGCGCCGGGTTTCGCGCCGGTGCGGCTGCTGTGAAAGACGGGCGCTCATTGGTGATCTTTCCAAGCGGCACACGGCGAGTTGCGGATGCTGGTCAGATGCAGGCGGGGGTTGGGGTGCTCTATCAATTGGCAAATGTGGCGGCGGTGCCGGTGCGTATCAACAGTGGCGCCTGCTGGCCACACGGCACATTTGTCAAATATCCAGGAGTCATCAAGGTTGAGATTGGCCCACCGTTTCCGGCAGCAATGGACCGGCGCAGCTTTATGTCTGCGTTAACCAAAATGCTGCAGGATGAGACGTGATCGCCCGGTGATCCTGCGGGCAAAATCCTTAAAATACCATATGTTAAGGTCAGGGTAACAGCTGCGCGGTAAGTCTCATCCTAGGGTGAAAAAAGGGTGACGTGCGATGGCAGATAATTCCAACGCGCCGGTGATCATTAAACGCAAGAAAGTGATCGCGGGTGGTGGGCATCATGGTGGGGCGTGGAAGATCGCCTATGCTGACTTTGTGACAGCAATGATGGCGTTCTTTCTTTTGATGTGGCTGATCAATGCCACAACAGAACAGCAACGGTTAGGAATCGCGGAGTTCTTCAACCCGACGGTTCCGTTGAACAAAATTTCCGGCGGCGGCAGCGCAATGTTTGGTGGCGACAGCGTGTTGGAAGAGCAGATTCTGGCCTATTCGGGAGCAGGTGGTTTGCCCACTTCGTTGAAAGGTCAGCCAGAGCCTGTCGAATTTCAGCAGCCCGGCCAAGGAACAGACGATGGTCTGGAAGAGGGTCTCGCAGAAATCAAAGACCTCCTGATTGGCGGTGGGGGTGAAAGCCTCCTGTCTGACAACTTGATGAAACACGTGGTCACGCGAGTGACCGATGAAGGCTTGGTGATTGAGATCTTTGACTCCGAAACGGCCCGTCTCTTTGTAGAAGGCGCTGCGGATCCGATGCCGATACTTCTGGATTTGGCAGAACTGATGTCGGAAGTGTCCAATTTGGTGAGCAATCGTGTGGCGGTCGAAGGTCATGTGCGCTCTGAATTGATCACCGTGCGTGAAACACAAGCATGGCCTTTGTCTGCGAATCGCGCGGATACCATGCGTCAGCTGTTGGAAATCTACGGGTTGGAGACGGATCGGATTGCGCGGGTGACAGGACACGCGGACCGGGAAATGGTGTCAAATATCCCGCGTGACCTTAGAAACAACCGTTTGGAGATCATATTGCTGAGGTCAGATCGATGAGAATTGGGAAAAATTTTAACCGTTAGGAGGCTGTTAAGCGCCCACGTCGTAACAGTTTGTTCGAACAGATTGTTACAGCAGAAAGGCGTATCATGTCGATTTCCTCCTCGCTCAATGCCGGTGTGGCCGGGCTCTCCTCCAATGCCACCCGACTGGCGACCATTTCCGACAACATCGCGAACTCTGCCACCTATGGCTACCGTCGCGTTGAAACGGATTTTCAGTCTATGATCACAGGCTCCTCCGGCGGGAAATATTCCGCTGGTGGTGTTCAGGCCCGAAGCTTTCGCTTGATCAGCGAAGGTGGGTCGCTCACGCCTACCACTAACCCGACCGATTTGGCGGTGCGGGGTCGCGGATTTATTCCGGTTACGTCCATCAACGCTGTCAAAGCTGGGTCGCAGAACCCTCAAATGATGTTGGCGACCACTGGGTCGTTCCGTCCTGATGAAGATGGATATTTGGTTTCAGGCGGGGGGCTCGGACTGATGGGTTGGCCAGCTAACCCAGATGGGACAATTCCAAACGTGGCGCGTGACACCGACACCGCGTTGGAGCCGATCCGTCTTTTGACCACGCAGTTGGTTGGGTCCCCAACCACGTCGGTGGACTTGGGTGTGAACCTTCCAGCGACTTCGACTGTGGCAGGTGCCGCAGGTGATGTGGAAACGCTCAGCATTGAGTACTACGGCAACCTTGGCCAAGCTGAAACACTGAACATTGAATTTACGCCAACTGTTCCGGGTGCTGGTGCGTCCAATGAATGGAACGTTGTGATCCGCGATTCTGCGTCTGGTGGCGCGGTGATTGGCGACTACACGCTGACGTTTGACGATGGTCGGACGACAGGGGGTCTGTTGAACAACGTCGTGACAAACGTGGGTGGCGCCTACAACGCGACAGATGGGTCAGCGATCTTGAACGTCGCGGGCGGACCGATGGAAATCAACCTTGGTATCCTTGGTGAAGAAGGCGGTATGAGCCAGCTTGGCGACGCCTACGCACCGCTTAAAATTGACAAAGATGGTGCGCCGGTTGGCTCCATGACGTCAATTGAGGTGGATGGCAACGGTTACGTACACGCCTTTTTCAACACAGGCATCACACGGACAATTGCGCAGATCCCGCTGGTAGATGTGCCGAACCCGAACGGCCTCGGCATCTCGCTTGATTTCCAAACGTATGTCCCTTCCAACGAGAGCGGACCCTATTTTATGTGGGATGCTGGCACAGGGCCATCTGGTGAACTTCTCTCTTATGTCCGCGAAGAATCGGCAACCGATGTTGCGGCGGAACTCACCGATATGATCCAGACACAGCGCGCCTACAGCACCAACGCCAAGGTCATTCAGACCGTGGATGAGATGCTGCAGGAAACCACCAACATCAAGCGCTGATAATAGGACCGAGGCCTAAGGCCCGAAAGGAAAAGCTATGAGTATCGGAAGCGCGCTATCCAATGCGATGAGCGGACTAACGGCTTCGGCACGAAGTGCGGAGGTGTTGTCATCCAACATCTCCAACGCCACCACGGAAGGCTATGGGCGTCGGACTTTGGGTCAGTCGGCCAGCCTATACGGGTATTCGGGCGGGGTCTCGGTCAACGGCGTAACCCGCAACGTGAACCCGGTGACAATCGCGGAACGTCGTCTGGCGGATGCCGGACAACAGTTGGCAACCGGGACCAGCGACTTTTACAGTCGGTTGGAGCGGTTGGTCGGCACGCCAGAAGACTCAAAGAGCCTGTCTGGTGTTATGGCGAGCTTTGAAAGCACCCTTGCTGCGGCAACCGGTGCACCGGACAGTGACATTCGCCTCAAGAACGCGTCTTTGGATGCTGAACGGATCGTGGATGCCTTCAAAACGGCATCTGATGGCATTCAGACCATGCGGTCGGAAGCGGACAGTACGATTTCCAATATGGTTGATGGTCTCAATAACATGTTGGGACAGACGCAAGAGATCAATCGCAAGATTTCTCTTGCGATCAACCAAGGTTTGGAAACCGCCGCATTGAAAGATGCGCGGCATGCTTTGCTGGATCAAATTGGTGAGATGGTTCCCATCCGCACCATTGCACGGGATCGTGGCGGTGTTGCGATTGTAACAACGTCAGGCGCCGTTCTGTTGGATGGGAAAGCTTCGGAAATCGAATTCACCGAAGCCGGGACTGTGATGCCTCATATGACCGCAGGCAACGGCATGTTGTCTGGCCTCACAATCAATGGATATGCGGTTCGAATTGACTCTGAAAAAGGCGCGCTCGCCGGTGGTGCCATTGGTGCACAATTTGCCATCCGCGATGAATATGGCGTTGATGCGCAGGCCGATTTGGACTCTGCAGCGCGCAACCTGGTTGAACGGTTCCAAGATCCGGCGGCGGATCCGACGTTGGCTGTTGGCGACGCTGGATTGTTCACAGATGCGGGCTTGGCCTTCAACGCGGCTGATGAAACCGGTCTTGCTGGCCGACTGGAGTTGCACAACTCCGTGTCACTTGATGGTGCCGCCGAAACATGGCGTTTGCGCGATGGGCTTGGAGCGGCCGCTCCGGGCGATTCCGGTGATGCCACTCAGCTGAACCGGTTGCTCGACACCATGCAAGCGCAGGTGGTTCCGGTTTCCGGTAATTTTGGCACCAAAGCCGTGTCGATGAGTGAGTTGAGCGGCAAATTTCTGTCCAACGTCGCAAGTGACCGCGTTCAAAGCGATCAGGACCTGACTTTTGCCACCGCGCAGCTTGTCAGCATCGAAGAGCTGGAGCTGTTGGATGGCGTGGACACCGACCAAGAATTGCAACGTTTGATGTTGGTGGAGCAGGCCTATGCGGCCAATGCACGCCTGATTCAAGCCGCTGATGAAATGATGCAAGCCCTGTTGAGGATCTAAACATGCCGATCACGTCAATTGGAGACATGGCGCAGCACATGATGATGTCGCGCCGCAACACCGAGGTTCGAAACAACCTTGATAGACTGGCCTATGAGCTCAGCTCGGGGCGCAAATCAGATGTGGCCCAATCACTAAAAGGCGATTTCAACCTTCTGGCGGGCGTGGAGCGCGAACTGACCGTGTTGCAAGGCTATGAAGTTGCGACCACCGATGCCGAATTCTTCACAGATGTCGGGCAGGCCGTGTTGCAACAAGTGCAGGACACCGCCGGTGGTTTGGGACGTGACTTGTTTTCCGCAGTGAATTCGGGGCTGTCTGCTTCGGTGAACAGTGTTTCACAGAATGCGGCCAATGACTTTGATGCCATCGTCAATGCCTTGAATACGCGTGCCGGTGATCGCACCGTATTTGCGGGGACTGCGACCGATGGTGCGGCCCTGATTTCCTCCCAAGACATGATGACACAACTTTCGGCGGCTGTGCTGGGATTGACCACGGTTGCAGATGTTGTGGCGGCCGTTGATGATTATTTCATGTCCCCAGGCGGCGGTTTTGAGACCAACGCTTACTTGGGAAGCAACACCGATCTGGCGCCGTTTCGCTTGAGTGACAACGAAGTGGCAAATTTCGACGTTCGCGCTGATGACCCGGAAATTCGGGAGGCCATGCGCGATTCTGC
The DNA here is from genome assembly GCF_040370365.1 of Shimia sp. NS0008-38b. NCBI lineage: Bacteria > Pseudomonadati > Pseudomonadota > Alphaproteobacteria > Rhodobacterales > Roseobacteraceae > Shimia > Shimia sp. NS0008-38b. Next base: position 1,174,321 of record NZ_BAABWQ010000002.1, read on the forward strand.
ATTGGCTGCCATGGCGATCGATCCGGGTCTTGGGTTTGATCTTGAGCAAAAGAAAGATCTGATTGCGGTTGCTGGTGAGCGCTTGCTCCTTGATCAAGATGCGCTGATCGAAACGCGTGCAGATGTCGGTTTTAACCAAGAGCGCATTGACAGTGCGGTCACCAACAATGCGGCACAACGTAGCGCGCTTTTGATGACGCAAAGCGATCTTCTGGGTGTCGATGAGACAGAGGTGGCCGGGCAGCTGCAAGCCGTGCAGGTGCAGCTAGAAATGGTCTACACGATCACTGCACGGCTCTCGCAACTCACATTGGCGAACTATGTAAGATGATGAAATTTATGAGCTTAGCAAGAATGCTATGCCTCCTGCTGCTGTTGCCCGCGATGGCCTCAGCAAGTCAAATCCGGATCAAAGATCTTGTGGAATTTGACGGTGTACGAGGAAACGATCTGGTCGGCTACGGTTTGGTGGTTGGCCTGAACGGCACTGGTGATGGGTTGCGCAACGCGCCTTTCACCGAAGAAATTATGGGCAATATTCTGGAACGTCTGGGTGTGAACATCACCGGCGAACAGATGCGTCCCAAAAATGTGGCGGCGGTCTTTGTAACAGCGACCTTGCCGCCCTTTGCCCGTGCTGGTGGCACGGTAGATGTGACCATTTCGGCAATTGGCGATGCCAAAAGCCTGTTGGGCGGAACGTTGGTGATGACACCGATGAACGCCGCAGATGGTGAGATCTACGCAGTCGCGCAGGGCACAGTGATCGCAGGGGGCGTGGCCGCCGAAGGGGACGCCGGCGGCGTCGTCAAGGGTGTGCCCACGTCGGGTGTGATCCCGTCTGGAGCCCGCGTAGAACGAGAGATCGAATTTGATTTTTCATCGCTGACCAATATGCGTCTGGCGTTGCGGGAACCGGACTTCACAACAGCTGGCCGCATTGAACAGGCGATCAACCGCAGCTACGGCCGCCGTGTTGCGTTGATGTTGGATGCAGGCACGGTGCAGGTTGATATCGACAGCACCAATCAAATCTCTCCTGCGCATGCTTTGAGCCAGATCGAGAACATCACTGTGCAGCCAGAACGCAAAGCGCGGGTGGTGGTGGATCAGCGGTCCGGCACCATCGTGATGGGGGAAGATGTACGGATTTCGCGCGTTGCAGTCTCCCAAGGTGGATTGACCCTTCGTGTGACCGAAACGCCTCTGGTCGTGCAGCCCAACCCCTTCGCCGATGGTGAGACCGTGGTGGTGCCACGCACCGATGCGGAGATTGATGAAGACCCCGGCATTGCATTGGCTGAGGTGCCATCTGGCACCTCGTTAAGCGAGGTGATTGAGGGCTTGAATGCGCTGGGTGTCGCGCCGCGAGACATGATCGACATCCTGAAGAGCATAAAGGCTGCGGGCGCATTACATGCGGAGTTCTTGGTACGGTAAGCGGCCCGCAATTAGACAGTTCGCGACGAAATATGAGGCGGTGTGTGATGGCACATCGCCTTTTTTCTTTTCGCGCTGGTGGCTGTTTTGCGAAGACCTCTTACGACAATCCTGAAACAGGTGAGGACGTGAGCAACTCAGTCCCATTCCCACGATGGGGACGGTGGGAATCTCCGCCGTTTTACTCTGCAACACTGTTTTGAAAACCTGACCCCGGTGCGGATCATGGGTTGTTAGACGCGCTCAGCTCTCGCTCAGATGGCTTTATGACGGCGTGGCTCTGACCTGTGGTGAGACGCTTTCAGGCCTCCAGCGCAGACTTTTCCGCCGACGTCTGACGGATGCGTCGTGCGGCCTGTTTCTGCAAACTGATCACCAGATCCGCCCGACGGATTGGCTTGGTCAGAAAATCATCCATACCAGCGGCAAGGCAGAGCTGCCGTTCGCTTTCAAACGCATTGGCAGTCAAAGCAATGATGGCAGGTTGTACAACGTCGCTGGCACGGATGGCCTCTGTTGCTTCGATGCCGCTCATGTTCGGCATGGACATGTCCATGAAAATTACATCGGGCGGGGTCGTCATTGTGGCTTCGACCGCGTCATAGCCATCATTGGCAAACCGCAATGAAATAGGCAGCGGTTCCAGGAATTTTCGGATCAACAGCCGGTTTGTCTTATTGTCCTCTGCGACCAAAACATCCAGCCCCACAAGATCAATGGCGTCGTACTCAGGCGCGCCATTTTGGTCGCCGGTGCCCGCAGCCACCGTGTCTTTATCAGGCACGTCAACAGGGAGAGACACCGTGAACCGTGACCCTGCTCCGTAGGTGGACTCCACCTCAATGCCGCCACCCATCATTTGTGCAAGCACCTGACAGATGGTTAGTCCCAGTCCCGTTCCCCCGAACCGGCGCGTGGTGGATGTTTCGGCCTGTGAGAACCCGTCAAAAATGGTCGACAGCTTGTTCTCGGGGATGCCGATACCTGTGTCCTCCACGCTAAAATGCAGAAGTGTCTGGGCCTCCCCGGCTTTTTGCTGTTTTTGCGTACACCACACATCAACATCAATTGACCCGTGTTCTGTGAATTTTGTGGCGTTGCCAATGATGTTGGTGAGAATCTGACGTAGGCGGATATCGTCGGCCACCAGCTGATCCGAAAGCTGCGCATCAAAGGTGAGGTTGAGTGACAGTCCTTTGTCCAAGGCTGCCGGCTGCAGGAGGCGGATGGTGTCGTCAAAGCAAGCACGCGTGTCAAACGCGGTCGCATTTATTTCCAACTTTCCAGCTTCCATTTTGGACAGATCAAGAATGTCGTTCAAAATGGTCAGCAGGCTGCGAGAAGAGCCCAAGATGGTTTGCGTGAAATCAACTTGATCCGGCGTTTGCTCAGTTTCGGACAACAAATCCGCCATACCAATGATACCGGTCAATGGCGTGCGGATCTCATGGCTCATGCTGGCCAGAAAATCGGCTTTGGTTTTTGCAGCGTCTTCGGCTGAGAGCCGCGCTGCTTTCATGGTTTCACTGTGTTCTTTGATCGCAGAGGTGTCACGGCCGATGGTCACAAAGAAATCGACGATACCTTCGTCGCTCTTTACGGGCACCAGATGCACATCAGCCCAACGCACAGTGCCATTGGGCTCCTCGTTGCGCAGTTCGGCGCGCTGCGCCTCGCCCTGTTTTAGAGCTTCTTCCACCAATGCCTGAAACCCTTTCCAGCCATTGGACAAGGCCAACAATTCATGGAACGGGCGTCCGAGCGCCCAGTCTGCCGATATCTGCGTCAGGTTGCTGAACGAGTCGTTGACCCATTCGATGTTTTGTTCGGCGTCCATCAATATGACTGCATCGCTGGTTTTGCGCGCCACCATCGAGAGTTTTTGCAGCTCCCTCTGCTGGGACTCAAGCTTCTTGTTCGCCAGGCATAAATCCACCTGGCTGCGTTTGAGCTCTCGATTTCGCCTGAAATTTTCAAGGGCCGCTTTGGCAAACGAGAACGACATGAAACCCATGCTGAGCACCACCATCAGCTCGGGGTATTGGATCTCCGATGTGGCGCTATACCGGATTTGTTTGTAGACCAGCAAAGTCACAGGTGTGCTGACAAAAAGAACAAGCTTGAAAATCGCTATGGTAGGATTGGTGGGCAGTATCAAAGCGGCATTCACGACGCCCATCGCAAGCACGGCCGTAATGCCGAGTATCGAGCTGTCTTCTCCAAAGGTCAGGACATAGAAGACTGAGGTCCCCACCATCGATAGACCCTGAAGGATGCCGGAGAAGTAAGCCAGACGCCGCACTTTCCCAAGGTCATCACCGCGATTCAGGCGGGGTTGAACTTGGCGTAGCACAAAACAATCGACGGCTTCCCCAAACAACAAGATGGCCGTGGCCAAAGTGCCAAACAACAACGATGTGTGTCCGACGATCAGCAGCCACCCCAAAGCATAGATCGCGACCCGGCGCCACAAGGCAGCCAGGCGCTCATTGGCGTATTGCGTCAGGAGATCGCACTCTTCACGTTCGATGTCTTTGCAACGCAAGAGCTGATGATTGGAAACTGCCGTCATTGGTGCCGCAACTCTCTAAGTTCAGAAGAGACTCGTAACGCTCCGCCGTTAATTAAAGATTTGTGCCGAGAGTTTATAGGTAAGACCTTGCGGAAGCTTTGGTCAGATTCGAAGAAAAAAGATCATAAACACTGGTTTTAAACGAAATCGGATCGGTCTCGATTGGCTGTGGGGCGGGCAAAAGTTAAATTTTTACCTGCACTTGGACGTATTTTTTTCCAGTCAACTCTTGCAGTGTCGAAATGCTTCTATAAATGGATGTTTCTAAAGATGAAGTAATTTAGGGAGTCGCTTGTGTCTGAAGATCTGTTTGCGAATACGGACCTGCCGCCAGAGTTCAAAGCCATTATTGGTGTGTTTGCACTGTTCAACCAGATCGAAGCTGAGCTGGAAGATGTCAATATTGATCCACCGCTTTCCAAAATGGAGAAGCGGATGTTGGTGTTTTTGGATCGGCCCAAACGTATGGGCGCTTTGGCTGATGACACGTTTTGTGTGCCATCCGCGGTGACACCTGTTGCGGATGTTTTGGAAACCCGCGGCATTGTTAGCCGCACCCGTGATCCCCTAGATCGACGTGCTTGGCTTTTGGAGTTGACCCCGGAAGGCGAAGCCGCGCGAGAGTATGTGATGTCAGAAGTGGTCACACGATTTCGATGCTTTTCTGGCATGAATGCCGAAGAGATTCCCCAATTTGCCAATCTGGCAATCAAAGCCATGCCCGGTGCCGTAGAGGCCGGGTTGATGGAGGACGAGTAAATATGAAACGAGCTGGATTTTTTGGTGCATTTGCGGCGATGATGACCTTTGCCGTCGCCGCTGCGGCGCAAACTGAGGGCACAAGCATCAAGCCGGTTAAGCTGATGCAGGTGACAGAAGCCCCGGTTGCTTTTTCGCGACAGTTTTTTGGACAGGTGAAAGCACGGCAAAGCGTTGATCTCGCCTTTCAAGTGGCCGGACAGATCATTGCGTTTGGGGTAACTGAAGGCAATGACATCAAGAAAGGCGATACAATCGCCGAGCTTGATCAGGAGATTTTTGAGCTCCAATTGGATCAGGCGCGTCTGCAAAAAGGCCAGGCGGATCGCACGGTGCTTCGGTTGGAGAAGCTGCGCGGCAACACAGTCAGCCAAGTGACTTTAGATGATGCGGAGACCGCGGCGTCTTTGGCAGAGATCGCAGTGCGTAACGCGGAATGGTCACTGCACCATGCCACGTTGACTGCGCCGTTTGATGCGCTGGTGTCCAGCCGAAACGTCGAGATTTTCTCCACGGTTTCCAGCGGTACACCTGTGGTGCGTATTCATGATTTGAGCGAATTGCACATCGAAGTCGATGTGCCAGAAATCCTGTTTCAGCGGGCGGATCGGGATCCAAACGTGACCATCACGGCCAAGTTCCCGGGCAGTGATGAAGAGCATGTGCTGAAGGTGCGTGAATTTGATGCTGAGACATCCAGTATTGGTCAGACCTTTCGGATCACCTTTTGGATGGCGCCGCCAGAAGACCGTGTGATCCTTCCGGGGTCGTCGGTCACCGTTTCGGTCAAGGCATCAGAACCTTCAACGGGCATTTTGTTGCCAGCCACGGCGATTGTGATCAACGACGCTGGCGCCATCGGCGTGATGCGCTTTGATCCGGTTGGCGGCACAGAGGGGGCGGTTACATGGGTTCCCGTCGCCACCGAACCTGCATTGGCTGGAAAGCTGCGTGTCACATCTGGTCTAAACGATGGTGACGAAGTGGTGTTGACGGGTGGAGGCACGCTGACTGACGGTCAGACAGTGCGCCGCTTTGTTGGCTTTGGAAACTGAGGTCGAAAACAATGCCCAATATTGCGCGCGGGTCGATTGATCGACCAATTTACACTTGGTTGATTGTTCTGATCTTTCTGTTTGGCGGAGCGATCAGTTTCTTAAACTTGGGGCGGCTGGAAGATCCAGCCTTCACCATCAAACAGGCGGTTGTGACCACCAGCTACCCCGGGGCCACGGCTGCGCAGGTGGCGATTGAGGTCTCCGAACCGTTGGAATCTGCCATCCAAAAGATGGAGGAGATCGACTTTATCACCTCCACCAATCAACCAGGCCGGTCCCGGATCAATGTGCACATCAAGTCGACCTACGGCGGTGACGAGTTGAAAGATATCTGGACGCGGTTGCGGGCCCGGGTCGGTGATGCGGCGCGTAACTTGCCATCTGGCGTCGATGCGCCTCAGGTGAATGACACCTTTGGTGATGTGTTTGGCATCTTTTTTGCGGTGACTGCCGAAGGATATTCGGACGCTGAAAAGCATGAGCTGGCCACATTCCTGCGGCGAGAGTTCCTGACGGTCGACGGGGTGGCGGATGTAGAAATCCAAGGTCTGCCGGAAGAAGCGATTTTTGTAGAACCTGATTTGGCTTTGTCGGTGAACCAAAACATCTCGCTCACCGCGATTGCCAATGCGATTGCCAATGCAGACTCAGTGTCCTCCGCCGGTTCAATCACCGCAGAGGGATACAAAACCCGCATCATGCGCCCGGACGGATCAAACTCGGTCAATGAGATTGCGGGGCTGTCATTGGGGCAAAGCGGCCACGTTGTGAACCTTATCGATATGGCAAATGTCGTTCGTGAACGTGTGCGTGATCCCCGTCAGATCATCCGGTTCAATGGTGATGAGGCCTTCACACTGGGGGTGGCAGGGATTGCCACCGAAAACATCGTGGAAGTGGGCAATCGCGTCGACGCCAAGCTGGCATCAATGCAAGGGGACATTCCTGCGGGCGTTGAGCTGCTGCCAATTTATCAACAGCACCTTGTGGTGGACAAAGCGTCCAACGATTTCTTGGTCAACCTTGCAATGTCAGTGGCCATTGTGGTGGCTGTGTTGGCCGTGTTCATGGGGTGGCGTGCCGCCGTGGTTGTGGGAACGACTCTTTTTCTGACGGTGGTGGGCACGTTCCTATTTATGGGCATGTTCTCCATTGAAATGGAGCGGATCTCTCTAGGCGCTTTGATCATTGCGATGGGCATGTTGGTGGACAACGCGATTGTTGTCGCGGAGGGCATGCAAATTTCCATGCATCGCGGAAAAACCTCACGGGATGCCGCTGATGAGGCTGCAGGCAAGACGCAGATCCCGCTTTTGGGGGCGACCATCATTGGGATTATGGCGTTTGCCGGGATCGGGTTGAGCCCAGATGCAACCGGCGAATTCTTATTCTCGCTGTTTGCCGTGATTGGCATTTCGCTGCTGTTGAGTTGGGTTCTGGCGCTTACAGTGACCCCGTTGTTGGGCCACTATCTGTTTAAACAGGGGGATGGCGATGGCGCTGACGCGTATGGCGGCTTGATCTTCCGAATGTATGGAGGAACCTTGCGGTTGGCGCTGAAGATGCGGTGGCTGGTGATCCCGGGGCTTCTGGCCGTGACTGTCGCCTGTTACGCAGGCTTTGGCATGGTGAAGCAACAGTTCTTCCCAAACAGCAACACGCCGCTGTTCTTTGTGAACTACAAACTGCCACAAGGCACGCCAATCACAACAACTTCGGCACATTTAGAAGTGATCGAAGAGTGGTTGGCGAAGCGCGACGATGTGGTCGATTACGCCACCGTAGTGGGACAAGGTGCGACACGGTTCTTGTTGACGTACAATGCGGAGCCAGCCAATCCCAGCTATGGTCATATGATCATCCGGACGGAAAACTTGGACCTCATTCCGCCGCTTCAGGCTGACCTAGAGGCCTTTGCTGCGGCGCAGTTGCCGGAAGGGGAGTTTCGCACCAAACGGCTGGTCTTTGGCCCCGGCGGTGGCGATCCGATCCAAGTGCGGCTTTCCGGTGTTGATCCGGTGGTGCTGCGCCAGCTTGCGTCTCAGACAGAGCGTTTGCTGAAAGAAGCCTCTGATAACATCATCAGTGTGCGCACAGATTGGCGTGAGCAAGAAGTGGTGATCAAACCGCTGTATGCCACGGAGAGAGCGCAGACGGCGGGGGTCAACCGTGAGGACTTGGCAGCGATGCTGCAGTTCTCGACAGATGGCAGCCCAACTGGGGTGTTCCGTGAAAACGAGCGTTTGATTCCGATCATCATTCGTCGCCCGGCAGAGGGTGAATACGGCTTGCTTGATCAACTGGTCTATTCCTCAACGGCCAACAGCTTTCTGCCTGTCGAACAGATGGTGGATGGGTTTGTGCATGAAACGCAAAACACGCTGTTGCACCGCCGGGATCGCGTCGCAACGATCTCCGTGGGGGCGGACATTAACCCCAATCTGACGGCCGCGCAGGTGCAAGCAGAGGTGACCGCTGCGATTGAGGCGATGCCAATTCCGGTCGGCTATACGATGGAATGGGGCGGCGAGCTTGAGACCTCCGGTGACGCGCAGGCCAGTCTTGGTGCGCAGTTGCCGCTTAGCCTGTTGATCATGGTGCTGATTTCGGTGCTGCTGTTTAATGCAGTGCGTCAGCCAATCATCATCTGGTTGCTGGTGCCGATGTCGGTCAACGGCGTGGCGCTTGGTCTGTTGGCCACCGATATGCCGTTCACCTTTACCGCGCTGCTGGGTTTGCTCAGCTTGTCAGGCATGTTGATCAAGAACGGCATTGTTTTGGTGGAGGAGATCGACTTTGTGCGCAAAGAGGGTCTGCCGCTGCGTGAGGCGATTGTCACGGCGAGCGTGTCGCGTTTGCGTCCGGTTCTGCTGGCGGCGGTGACCACGATTCTTGGGATGGCACCGCTGTTGAGTGATGCGTTCTTTGTGTCGATGGCGATCACCATCATGGGGGGGCTGGCTTTTGCGACGGTGCTGACGTTGATTGCAGCGCCGGTGTTCTATCTGGTCTTTTTTGCCGGCCAAGAGCGCCGGGAAAAGGCCGCAGCCGTGGCCGCTCCAGCCTAAGCAACAGAGAATGAAACGAGAAAAGCCGTCTCAGGATTTGAGGCGGCTTTTTTCCTTTTTGGGGGGGCGTCTTGGTGCGCCCGAAAAGGCCACGATCAACGCCGCGCTGGTGATGGCGCAGATACCCCAGAGACCCAAAGCACCGGGCCAGACCGCAAAGAGGATCACATCAAAACCCAGGGCCCAAATCAGCCCGGTGTAGTCAAACGGGGCCAGGGTGCTGACAGGGGCACGGGCCACAGCTTCGTTTGACACGATGTGGCCAACACCGCCGATGAGACCTGCAAGTATCAACCAAGAGAGTGTGGCCAGATCCAGTGGTTGCCAGTTGAATGGCAAGCAGACCAAACCCACAAAAGCCGCCACAACGGCGAAGTAAAACGCGATTGTTGTGGCACTTTCGGTTTTGGTCATGGTTTTTGTGTGGACGCGGACAAAGGCCATGGTGCCCGCATAGGCCAACCCGGCAGCGACGCCGATATAGCCCAGCTCGGTTGGCACGGACAGCGCATCCCACATCAAAAGCATTGCTCCGCCAAACCCAAGACCAATCGCGACAAAGGTGATCCGGGTCAGGCGCTCCCCCAACAGGATGGCGGCCAGAGGGAGAACCAAAACTGGAGTCAAATAGGCCAGTGCCTGTGCGTTTGAAACCGACAAATAAGTCAGCGACAGGAACGACATGGCCATTGAGAACACGCCAAATAGGCTGCGGGTGACATGCAGGCCGGGGTGTTTGGTGGTGAGCGCGCGCGGGAAATCACTTTGCCAAAGCATGTAGAGCACAATGGGCAACAGGGCGACCGCCGAGCGAAAAAAGACCAGTTGCGCCAATGACGCGCTGTCAGCGGCGGCGTGTACCACTGCGGACATGGCGGTCATCAGAAACGCTGAGAACAGACGCAGCGCAATGCCGCTATGGAATGTGGAGAGCTGTGTCACGCAGGATGTATCCCAAGCGGTGAGGCAACGGTCAATATGTTTGACGTGATCGTCTCTCAGGCCGCCAAATGCCCGCGGTTTGTCTCTGTTATCTGTGGCAGTCTTCGCCTAAATTGAACACTCGACTGACGCCAAGGATCTCATGACGACAACTGCTTTCTTCAATGGCCTGCCTGCACTTGGAGGCCAAAATGTTTCTGCCTGACGCCCCTTTGCCGACCGGATTGTTCCGGTTCATCGCGCTGGATGTGGAAACCGCCAACGCCAACCGTAGCAGCATCAGCCAGATTGGTCTGGCCTGCGTGCGGATGGATGACACCATGGAGACCTTTGCGACCTTCATTGATCCGCAAGAAGCGTTTGCTCCGTTCAACACAGAGCTCACTGGGATCAGCGCATCAACGGTGCGGGGCGCGCCCACATTTTCGCAAGCCTGGCGGGTCTTGGAGCCATTGTTGTCGGGACAGTTGATTGTGCAACACAGTGGGTTTGATGAGAAGGCGATCAACGCAGCCTGTCAGGTGGCGGGGTTGCCCTCGTCGCGCCTGATTTGGGCGGACAGTGTGAAGATTGCGCGCAAAGCTTGGCCGGAATTTAAGGGCAATGGCGGGCATGGGTTGGCGCATCTCAAATCGGCGCTGGGGCTTGAGTTTCACCACCATGATGCAGGCGAAGATGCCCGGGCCGCAGCCGAAGTGGTTGTGAAGGCGGAGGCACGTCTGGCCAAAACCGTGGAGGCCATCACTGGCCGCACGGCACATTTGCAGATGACGTTTGATTTTTGAGAGCTGCCAGCAAAAAGCCCGGCCAAAACGGACCGGGCTTTTGAGGTCTTCAATTCGGTGTTGTCCCTAGAAGTCGAGATTTTCCACGCTGAGCGCGTTTTTCTGAATAAAGTCGCGACGCGGTTCGACAACATCCCCCATGAGCTTGGTGAAGAGATCATCGGCGCCGGCCATGTCTTCGACCTTCACCTGCAAAAGCGTGCGGGCATCTGGGTCCAAGGTGGTTTCCCAAAGCTGATCTGGGTTCATTTCGCCCAAACCTTTGTAGCGCTGAAGTGACAGCCCCTTTTCGCCTTCTGACAGGATGGCGGTCAACAGATCGAGCGGGCCATGGATGAGCTGCGTGCGGTCTTTGCGGATCAAGGTGGCGGTCTCGCCGTAGACCTCTTGCAGGCTCTCGGTAAAGCTGCCTGATTTGCGCGCTTCGCCAGAGCGCAGCATGGGGCCATCCAATGTGCGCACTTCCTCAACACCGCGCAGAATACGCGCCAAACGAATGCCGTGGTCTTGCGTGATGCGACCGGCCCAGCCTTGCTCATATTCTAGCGCAATCAGGTTCAGGCGCGCCGCAACCTTGTCGGCCACGCCTTGCAGGTCGCTGTCCACTGCGCCGGGCACAAAGGCACCGGCAATGGCGGCTTGTTCCAGAATGTGGCGCGGGTAATGGGTCGGGAAGGCGTCCAGAACCTGCTTCAGCTGGCGTGCTTCGTTCACAACACGCGCCAGATCCTGACCGGTCATTTCCATGCCGTTGCCCAGTTTCAGCACCGCGCCATCGATGCCCTGATTGATCAGGTAATCATCCAGAGCCGCCTGATCCTTCAGATAGACCTCAGACTTGCCGCGCGCCACTTTGTACAGTGGTGGCTGTGCAATATAGAGGTGCCCCATTTCGATCAGTTCAGGCATCTGACGATAGAAGAATGTCAACAGCAGGGTACGGATGTGGGCGCCATCGACGTCCGCATCAGTCATGATCACCACTTTGTGGTAGCGCAACTTGTCGAGGTTGAACTCGTCGCGGCCAATGCCGGTGCCAAGCGCCATCACAAGGTTGCCGATCTCTTGGGAGCCCAGCATCCGGTCGAAACGGGCACGCTCCACGTTCAGGATTTTACCACGCAGGGGCAAAATGGCCTGTGTCATCCGGTTGCGCCCTGTCTGAGCGGATCCTCCAGCGGAATCCCCCTCCACCAAGAAGACTTCGGTTTTGGACGGGTCTTTCTCGGCACAGTCTTTGAGTTTGCCTGCCAAGAAATTCACATCCATCGCGGTTTTGCGGCGGGTCAATTCACGTGCTTTGCGCGCTGCTTCGCGCGCATGAGCGGCTTCGAGAATCTTGGAGACAATCATTTTGGCGGTCTGTGGGTTCTCGCCAAACCACTCGGTCAGTTTTTCGTTCATCAGGCTTTCGACCGCCGGACGCACCTCTGAACTCACCAGCTTGTCTTTGGTCTGAGAGGAGAACTTTGGATCGGGCACTTTCACCGAAAGCACACAGGTCAAACCCTCGCGCGCATCATCCCCGGTGAAGGTGATCTTCTCCTTTTTGGCAACACCACTCTCCTGTGCGTATTTCTGCAACGCACGGGTCAGCGCACCCCGGAAACCAGCAATATGTGTGCCGCCGTCGCGCTGTGGGATGTTGTTGGTAAATGGCAGCACATTTTCGTGGTAACTGTCGTTCCACCACATGCCAACCTCGACCCCGATGTCATCTTTTTCGCCTTTCACATAGATCGGCGCCTCCATCAGAGGGGTCTTATGACGGTCGATGTATTTCACAAATTCGTTCACACCACCGTCGTAGAAAAGCTCGGTGCGCAAGGCCTCTGCGGGGCGCTCATCCTCAAGAATAATGCGCACGCCAGAGTTCAGGAAGGCAAGCTCACGCAGGCGTTTTTCCAGTGTCTCAAACGAGTATTCGAGATTGGAAAACGTCTCGGTGGAGGCCATGAACCGCACCTCGGTGCCGGTCTCATCTTCGGGGCACTCTTGCACCACACGCAAATGCTCGGTGCAATCGCCGTGCTCAAACTTGGCATAGTGCTCTTTGCCGTTGCGCCAGATTCGCAGCTCCAGCCAGACAGACAGGGCGTTCACAACCGACACACCCACACCATGCAGACCGCCGGACACTTTGTAGGAGTTGCTGTCAAACTTGCCGCCGGCATGCAGTTGGGTCATGATGACCTCGGCCGCAGACACGCCCTCTTCGGGGTGAATATCGACCGGAATACCGCGGCCGTTGTCAAAAACAGACACGGAACTGTCGGCGTGAATTTTCACGCGCACGTGGTCGGCGTGGTTGGCCAGGGCCTCGTCAATACCGTTGTCTACGACCTCGTACACCATATGATGCAGACCAGACCCGTCATCGGTGTCACCGATGTACATGCCCGGACGTTTCCGGACCGCTTCTAAGCCTTTGAGAACTTTAATGGAATCCGCGCCATATTGCTCGGTGTTCTGCGCGTTGTCAGACATTCATGTCGCCCTTTTTCATTTCCGAATTTTATATCGGGTTTGGCCGGGGATGTCACGCAAATGAGGCGGATTTTTGCGATTGAAGAAAAGGGGCTTAGCCCCGCGCCGACAGCGCGGAAATGCCGCTTTCCTCGGTCACTTCGACATATTGCGCGCGCGTGCCAATGGCATCAAACAGGCTGGCCTCAGTGCCAGTCATCCAAGCTTGCGCCCCAAGCGCACAAATCTCATCATAAAGCGCGGCGCGGCGGTCTGGATCAAGATGTGCGGCAACCTCATCCAGCAGCAGGATCGGCGCCGCTCCCAGATCCTCTTTGAGCGCGCGCGCATTGGCGAGGATCAAAGACACCAACAGCGCCTTTTGCTCGCCGGTGGAGCAGTCTTTGGCCGGGATGCCTTTGGCGCGAAAGGTGCCAATCATATCGGTGCGATGTGGGCCCACAAGGCTGCGCCCGGCGGCAATATCGCGAAACCGGCTCTCGGCCAAAGCTTCGAGCAGGTCACTCTCGGTATTTGGCATGCTGCCTTCCGTTTGCATCAGCTCCAGTTCCGCCACGGGAAAGGCGGTTTCGGCGGCAGCCTGCGCATCCAAAAGTCGTTCGACAGTGGTTTCGCGCGCCTTGTGAATGCGCGCTCCGTGCTCCGCCATCTGCCGCTCCAGCGCGCCATACCAATGGCTGTCGCTGATCTGCTCCTTGAGCAAGCGATTGCGCTCGCGCATGGCCTTTTCATAGGTCAGAGATGCCTCAGCATGTTCGGGATAAAAGCTCAGCGTCATGCGATCCAGAAATCGCCGCCGTCCTTCGGCACCTTCAATCCACAGCCGATCCATTGCCGGGACCAACCACAACACCCGGGCCAAACGCCCAAGCTGCACCTGTGCCGCCGCCTTGCTGTCGATGTGCACTTGACGCGCAGCCCCCGCCTCAGAGCGGATGTCGATTTCATAGGCCGTCTGCCCGGAGTGCAGCAGGCCCGACAGTTTCCATCCAATCGCTTCAGGGCGACGTGTCATATCTTCTGCACTGGCGCGGCGAATTCCACGGCCGGGCGAGAACAACGACACAGCTTCAAGGACATTGGTCTTGCCCGCGCCATTGGGTCCAAACAAGGCAACAGGGCGCCCATCACATGTCAGCGATCCCCGTATGTGGGACCTGAAATGTGACAAGCTCAAAGACTCTAGAAACAGCTCAGACATGCGCCCGTCTTCTTACTGGGCAAAATACCTGCGCCGCAGGCATCGGCGACAGCCGATCAGACCCGCATCGGCATGACAACATACACAGCACTGGTGTCGCTGCCTTCGCGCATCAATGTCGGGTCACCTGCAGAGTTGAACATAAACACCGCGTTTTCGCGGTCCACCTGACTGGCGATCTCCAGCAGATATTTGGCGTTAAAGCCAATCTCAAGACGCTCGTCATTATATGCCACAACCACTTCTTCTTCGGCGGCACCGCTATCGGGGGAATTCACTGACAAGACCAAGCGGTCTTCATCCAGCTGCAGCTTTACAGCGCGCGAGCGTTCTGATGACACTGTGGCCACACGGTCCACCGCTTTGGCGAATTCTGCGGCGTCCACTTCCAGCTTGCGGGTGTTGCCTTGTGGAATAACACGTGTGTAGTCAGGGAAGGTGCCGTCGATCACTTTGGAGGTCAGTGTGATGTCTGGGGTCGCAAAGCGCACTTTGGTCTCACTCACCGAAACGGCGATTTCCATCTCATCATCATCCAGAAGCTTGCGCAGCTCGCCCACGGTCTTACGGGGGACAATCACGCCGGGCATATCTGCGGCGCCCTCTGGCAGGTCGGTGTCAATGCGCGCCAAACGGTGCCCATCGGTGGCCACCGCACGCAGAACTTTGCCGTCCTCTCCATCTGACACATGCAGATAGACGCCATTCAGATAGTAGCGGGTTTCCTCAGTGGAGATCGCAAACTTGGACTTGTCAAACAGCCGGCGCAAGGCCGGGGCCGGAGCTGCGAAATTTGACGAGTATTCGGAGGAGGCCATCACCGGAAAGTCTTCGCGTGGCAGGGTGGCCAGCGAGAAGTTTGAGCGGCCCGCTTCGACGGTCAAACGCCCTGCGGTGCTGTCGTCTGTCAATGTGACCAGCGCACCATCTGGCAGCTTTCGCACAATCTCATGTAGTGTTGTGGCGGCCACGGTGGTGGCTCCGGCACGCTCGACCATGGCGTTGGCCTTATCGACGACTTCAATGTCGAGGTCTGTGGCTCGAAACTGAACCGTGTCACCTTCGGCTTCAATCAGCACATTGGCGAGGATTGGAATGGTGTTGCGGCGTTCCACAACGGATTGCGCTTGGCTGACCGCTTTGAGCAGCACGGCGCGTTCGATACTGATTTTCATCCCATCACCCTCCGATAGCCGGGACAGCCACGTTAGCCATTCGCCGCACCAGCACAAGTCTTTTCATAGGTTTGTCGATTACTTCGCAAGGAGCGTCAAGCGCCAAGCGCCCAATTGAAAACACCGCATCCGTGCGACGCGGCGTTTTGGTCACGATTTTTGCGATTTTGCCCCGTGCCTTACCTGTTTTAGGCTTCAAGCGCGCGGCGCAGCATCTCCAGATCTTCTGCAATCTGACCATCAGAGCTGCGCAGTTCTTCAATGCGTCTCACGCCATGCATCACCGTGGTGTGGTCCCGTCCACCAAAGCGGCGGCCAATCTCGGGCAGGCTGCGCGAGGTCAGCTGTTTGCAGAGATACATCGCCACCTGACGTGGACGTGCAAAAGTGCGCACACGTTTTGGGCCGATCATGTCAGACAAGCGAATGTTGTAGTGCTCTGCGACTTTGCGCTGAATTTCTTCAACTGAAATCTTACGCTCAGATGCGCGCAGAACGTCCGACAGGCAATCCTGTGTCAGTTCCATAGTGATTTCGCGTCCGACCAATGATGCGAAGGCAAACAGGCGGGTCAGCGCCCCTTCAAGCACACGCACGTTGGTGGAAATGCGATGTGCAAGGAACTCCAGAACGCCGTCAGCGAGCTGTAGCTCCGGGTACTGTTGACGATAGGTGTCCACTTTGTTCTGCAAGATACCCAGACGCAGTTCATAGTCGGTTGGGTGCAGATCCACGACCAGACCACATTGCAAGCGGCTTTTGATGCGGTCTTCCAAGTCTTTGATTTCACCGGGCGCGCGATCCGCGGAAATGATGATTTGTTTGTTCTGATCGACCAGTGCGTTGAAGGTGTGAAAGAACTCCTCCTGCGTGCTGTCTTTGCCTGCGATGAACTGTACATCGTCGACCATCAGCACGTCGACAGAACGGAACAATTCCTTGAAGTCCATCATCTTACGGTCTCGCAGAGCTTGAACAAACCGATACATAAACTGTTCAGCGGAAAGGTAGAGCACATTCAGGTCAGGGCGTTGGGCCTGAAGCTCCCAAGCGATGGCGTGCATGAGGTGGGTTTTGCCCAAGCCCACGCCACCATACAAGAACAGTGGATTAAACGTCACTGGCCCGCCTTCGGCCACACGACGCGCGGCGGCATTTGCCAGTTCGTTGGGTTTGCCGACGACAAAGCTGTCAAAGGTGAAACGCGCATCCAACGGCGCACCGGTCATTTCGGTCTCGGTTGCCGAGGCGGTGTTGTCTTGACGCACAGGGGTCTGTGGTGCGGCAGCGGGTGTTGGTGCTGCGCGGTGTGGGGTCGAAGCAACTTTGAATTGCACTCTCTGAACTGAGGCGCCAGCCTGATTAAACTGATGCATGATCAGGTCGCCGTAGTTCTGTGAAACGTAGTTTCCAATAAAGTTGGTCGGCACGTGAAACGTCGCGACGCCACCTTTCAAATCAGAAAAATCGACGGGCTCTATCCAGGTCTTAAAATTGTTCTGGCCCACCGTCTTCAAAATATCTTGCCGAATGTCGCCCCATTTTTCGTCGGTCATTTGTCCCCGTATTCCTTCAAACGTCTAGTCTTGCCGAGCTAAGCCCGGTCGATAATTTGTCCCATAGTCACATCACCAAAGGGGTCGATCCGCTACAAATTCCGCAAAACTCAACTGGTCCGGGGGTCCCTTTTCCCCGGTTGAGTGTATTAGAATGCGCAAGCGCAGATATGTTGGAACAGGTAAACACTCAGACAACCACAAGGCCACATCGTTGTGCAGCCAATGCAGTCGCCTCTTATGGCCTAGCCATAGTGTGTCGGCGTCTGTCCCCCCCAAGGCGAAGTGAATCGCTCACAGAACCTAGCAATTTGGCGCTCAAACGAGCAACTGAACTTCGATCTTGACTCAGGCATTTACAAAAAAGAATCTATCCACAGGGCGTTAAGTGATTGTAAATAATATTAAAAGACATCATTTTGGAACGCTTCTAGATGTAGGAGTTGAGGCGGTTGTCGTTCCGATGCCAGCAGCCGCTTTCATCAATGCGGCGGTGCAAAATCAAGGATTTTTGCAGTGATTTAGGGGCACTGGCAGTTCTGCGGTGTTGCAGCGCTGTCACACGGCAATTCTGCCCGCTGCAGTGCAGAAAAAGGAATCGCTGAGAATCGAGGCGCTTGCCAATGCATTCATCTTCTACGGGCAGTTGGCCGATTGCACACAGGCATGAGGGTGCAAAAGGTGCGGTGAATTCTTCTGCGTAACGGGCTTGTCTCGCACCCGTCCCCGGTGCAAAACGACATGGATGGCAAAGCAACTTGATTACCACACCATCCGGGAGATCTTTTCCCGGTTTGAGGCAGCAGAAGCCGAACCGAAAGGGGAACTGGACCACGTCAATGTGTACACATTGGTGGTGGCGGTTGCGCTGTCGGCGCAGGCAACAGATGTGGGCGTGAACCGTGCCACCAACGCGCTCTTCAAAGTGGCGGACACGCCGCAAAAAATGCTCGATCTGGGCGAAGAGCAGTTGATTGAACACATCAAAACGATTGGCCTGTATCGCAACAAAGCCAAAAACGTGATCAAGCTCAGCCGCATTTTGGTCGAAGACTATCAAGGTGAGGTGCCCAATTCCCGTGCGGCTCTGGAGAGCCTGCCTGGGGTGGGGCGCAAGACCGCCAATGTGGTGCTCAACATGTGGTGGCGGTATCCGGCCCAAGCCGTAGACACGCATATCTATCGGTTTGGCAACCGCTCTGGTGTGTGTCCGGGCAAAGACGTCGTTGCCGTGGAACGCGCCATCGAAGACCATATTCCCGTGGATTTCCAACTCCACGCCCATCATTGGATGATCCTGCACGGACGTTATGTCTGTAAGGCGCGCAAACCTATGTGCGGCAACTGCCTCATCCGCGATCTCTGTCAGTTTGAGGACAAAAATTTATGAAACAATATCAGGTTGTTGGCATAGGCAATGCAGTTGTTGACGTTATCAGCCAGTCTGATGACAGTTTTCTGGACCTTATGGGCATTCAGAAGGGCATCATGCAGCTGGTGGAAAAAGAGCGTGGTGAAATGCTCTATGGTGCGATGACAAATCGAACTCAAGCGCCAGGCGGCTCTGTGGCCAACACCCTTGCAGGGCTCGGTGCGCTTGGCCTGTCCACAGGGTTTATTGGACGGGTCAGCGACGATGCATTGGGGCAATTCTACGCCAATGAAATGCAGTCAGACGGCACCGATTTTGTGAACCCACTTGTCGCAGATGGCGCGTTGCCGACATCGCGGTCGATGATTTTTGTCTCTCCGGATGGGGAGCGTTCGATGAACACTTATCTGGGCGTGTCGTCCGAAGTGGGTCCTGAAGATGTGTCAGATGATGTTGCCGGTAACGCGCAACTCTTGTTTTTGGAAGGCTACCTCTACGATAAGCCCAAAGGCAAAGAGGCCTTTGAGTGCGCTGCGAAACTGTGCCGTGATGGCGGCGGGATGGCGGGGATTGCCCTGTCTGATCCCTTCTGTGTGGAGCGCCATAGAGATGATTTCCGTCGGCTGGTCAAAGAGCTCGATTTTGTGATCGGCAATGAGCACGAATGGGCGTCTCTCTACGAAACCGATCTGAGCAGCGCACTGGAGCAGGCCTCTCAGGATTCGGGCATGGTGGTCTGCACACGCTCTGGCCAAGATGTGGTTCTGCTGCGCGGTCAGGAGCAAGCCGTCGTTCCGGTGAAAGAGATCGTGCCGGTTGATGCCACCGGGGCGGGCGACCAGTTTGCGTGTGGATTTTTGTATGGTGTGGCCACGGGCCAATCGCTTGAAGTGTCTGGTCGTATGGGCTGTATCGCGGCCGCAGAAGTGATCAGCCACTACGGGGCACGTCCAGAGGCGAACATCAAAGAACTGTTCCGCCAAGAAGGTCTCTTGGGCTAACGCTCGATCGCCAAATGGTTTGCCGGTGGCGTCTGTTGGATGCCTCCGGCGGGGATACTTGGCCCAAAACACAACAGGCCGGCGCAAAACGCGCCCCGCAGATGCGCCGGTCGACGTTGCGCGAAGCTGCGCGGTCAGCGGGGCTGCTTTGCTGGCCACAGCCCTTGGCCTCCCAGCTTGTACCGTGAAATCTAAACAGCAACATTCGACCAAAACCTCCTGAATGCCCTTCCGGTGCTTTAAGCTTTCTGGGGTGTATTCTCTGGGGACAACGAAGGCCTTGGTCCCTTTTTTCATTTATTTGAAGCGGCCTACTCCGCCTTTAATGTTCGAAATCCCACTGTAACTGAGCCCATCCGTTTTGCGGCGGCGCAGCATCACATTGGCGTTGAAGGCTTTTACATACGGTTCCGTATGGATTTGCAAAGGTGACGTAACGGAGGTTTGTGCGCTTAGAGGCAGGCGAGACTTGACGCATTAGCAATTGCTCCGAACACTGATCTTACCGGAGAACGGGAGAATTCCGGTACGGGAGGTTAGATTGGAAGTTGTGCAACTGCTCGTCAGCGGGCTTGCGAATGGCTGTGTATACGGCCTGATCGCGCTTGGCTTTGTGCTGATCTACAAAGCGACCGAACAAGTGAACTTCGCCCAAGGCGATTTTATGATGCTGGGCGCCTTTGTGTGTTTGGGGCTTACAAACGCGCACTACATCGGGCTGCCGTTTTGGATCGCTGCGCCACTGGCCATCGCCATCATGGCGGCGCTGGGGTACTTGCTGGATTTCTTCATCCTGCGACGTTTGTTTGGGCAAAGCCAAACTGCGGTGGTGATTTTGACCATCGCTTTGGGCTTTGTCATCCGCTTTGTCGCTGGCGCGATCTGGAGCCACGAGCCTCAGACTTTGGAAAGTCCGCTGGCGATTGGGGATTTTAATGTCGGCGGCGTGGTGTTGGGAATGGCAGACGTGGCGGTGATCGTGGTGACGGTGCTGCTGACCTTCTTCCTGTATCAGTTTTTTCAGAGAACCAAATTGGGCTTGGC
Organism: Shimia sp. NS0008-38b; assembly: GCF_040370365.1. Classification (NCBI taxonomy): domain Bacteria; kingdom Pseudomonadati; phylum Pseudomonadota; class Alphaproteobacteria; order Rhodobacterales; family Roseobacteraceae; genus Shimia; species Shimia sp. NS0008-38b. The sequence continues at coordinate 1,194,781 of NZ_BAABWQ010000002.1, forward strand.
CATGCAGGCCGCAAGCCAGAACCAAATGGCTGCGTATTTCATGGGAATCCCCGTGAAACAGGTGCAAGGAATGATTTGGGGATTGTCCGGCGCGGTGGCCGCGGTGGCCGGCATCTTGTTTGCCTCCAAAGGTGCAATTGATCCCAATGCCGGGCTGCTTGGCATCAAAGCGTTTGCTGCTGCCGTGATTGGCGGGTTTGGATCGCTGCCCGGTGCGCTGATGGGGGGGCTGATCGTGGGGGTGATCGAACCCTTTGCCTCTCGTTACTTCCCCGCTGGTTATAGCCAGATCGCACCGTACACGCTCTTGTTGTTGGTGCTGGTGTTCCGTCCTCACGGCCTGTTTTCACAGGTCCGGATCAAGAAGGTCTGATGTCATGCGCATTCATTTCAAAACCTCCTATGACCATGACATCCGGCTGTTTCCCGACCGGTGGAGTTTTCTTGTTTACGCCGCACTCATTGTGGTGGCTGTTCTGTTGCCGTGGCTGATGGATGATTTCTTCCTGGGGGAAGTGACCAATGTTTTGATCTGGGCCATCGCGGGCTTGGGTTTGATGATGCTGACCGGTCAAACCGGACAAGCGAGCCTTGGCCATGCGGCCTTTCTTGCTTTGGGCTGCTACTCTTGCATCATCTTCATGGAGCAAGGACTGCCGTTTCTTGTGGCCTTCCCTTTGGCGGGCATTCTGACCGGGGTTGTGGGCACAATTATTGCGATTCCGGCAATTCGCCTTCATGGCATTTATCTCGCGATTGCAACAATTGCGCTGTCAGTTTTGGCGGACGATATCATCGTGCTGATGGAGCCGATCACCGATGGTGTGTCCGGAAAATTTGCCCCGATGATCACCATCTTTGGAATCGAAATAGAACGTTGGACCACACCTGACAGATTTTATTGGCTGGTTCTGGCGATCACCATCCTGTGCACGCTGGCCTATCGCAATGTTCTACGCTCTCCGTTAGGTCGGGCCTTTGCGGCGGTGCGAGACAGCGAAGTCTCAGCAACGGCAATGGGCGTGCACATCGCGCGCACCAAAGCGGCAGCGTTTGGAATTTCCTGCGCCATCACCGGTTTGGCGGGCGCGCTTATGGGGTTTTACGCCGGGGCTTTCAACAACGAGACGTTTTCGCTCGTGATTTCTATCACCTTGCTGATGATGATTGTGATTGGCGGGCTGGGGTCGATCCATGGGGCGTTTTTCGGGGCGGTTGTCGTGGCCTTCCTGCCGCAGTTCTTGTCGATGGCGAAAGATGTTGTTGGTGGCGGATCGGTGGCCATTCCGGGACTGGAAACCGGGGTGTTTGGTATGATCCTGATCCTGTTCATTCTGTTTGAACCGATGGGGATCTATGGCCGATGGATGAAGATCCGCGTGTGGTTTGAGCTGTTCCCCTTTGCGCGCAAAGACATGTTCAAGCGTCAGAAGAGCTATCTGAAGACGGAGCGTTTGCGATGAGCACGTTGCTGAACATCAACAATGCGACGCTTAAATTTGGTGGCGTTGTGGCTGTAAACGACCTGACTTTCAGCGTTAAGGAGGGGGAAGTTTACGCCATCGTTGGTCCCAATGGAGCCGGGAAATCCACAGTCTTCAATTTAATCTCTCGGTTCTACGACCCCGATGCCGGGTCGATAACCTTCGATGGCACCAACCTTCTGGATCGCACAGCAGATTCCGTCGCGGATCTTGGCATTGCCCGCACGTTTCAGAATATCGAGCTTTTTGATCATGCCACGGTGTTGCAAAACCTCTTAGTGGGGCGGCATCGGCATCGCACCACCAATCTGGTGCAGGAGATGCTGTTTACTTCCAAGGTGCGCCGCGAAGAAAAACGCCACCGCGAAGCGGTTGAGGAAGTCATCGATTTTCTGGACCTGCAGCCCTATCGCGACAAAATGATTGCCGGACTTCCCTATGGTGTGCGCAAAGTTGTTGAGTTGGGGCGCGCTTTGGCGTCCGGGCCACGCCTGTTGCTGTTGGATGAACCCGCATCTGGGCTGTCGGTGGAAGAAACCCAGGACATGCGCTGGTGGATTGACGACATTCGCAAACAGATGGGCATCACCGTTTTGATGGTGGAGCACGACATGGGATTGGTGTCCGGCGTGTCAGACCGCGTGCTTGCACTGGCTGACGGTGCCAAATTGGCCGAAGGCACCCCGCAACAAGTGCAGTCAAACCCCGCAGTGATTGAAGCCTACTTAGGTGCGGGGGCGGCATGATGAGCGAACCCGTGTTGGATATCCAAAACATCGAGAGTTTCTATGGTCCGATCATGGCCATTCGAGGCGTGTCGTTACAGGTGCAGAAAGGTCAGGTGGTGACCGTCCTGGGCGCAAATGGTGCCGGCAAATCGACGTTGCTTAAAACCATCTCGGGGATCATGGATCCAGAGAAGGGGCAGGTGGTGTTTGAGGGCCGTGAAATCCAAGGTATGGAGCCCCACCGCGTGGTGCAAAGCGGCATTGTGCACGTTCCAGAGGGCCGCGAGGTCTTCCCGCTTTTGACGGTGGATGAAAACCTTTCGCTTGGGGCCTATACGCGTTCTGATAAAGCCGAAATCGAAAAAGACCGAGAGATGGTTTTTGACTATTTTCCGATTTTGGCCGAGCGCCGCCATCAAGAGGCGGGCACCTTGTCTGGTGGTCAGCAGCAGATGCTTGCGATTGGACGCGGGCTGATGTTGCGGCCTAAGATCATGCTTTTGGATGAACCGTCACTGGGACTGTCGCCTTTGTTGGTTCAGGAGATTTTCGCCATCCTCAAACGTCTCAACAAAGACGAAGGCGTGACCATGATGTTGGTGGAGCAAAACGCCAAGGTGGCGCTGGAGCTGGCGGATGTTGGTTATGTCATGGAAGTGGGTCGCATCGTGATGGACGACACCGCCGAGCGGTTGAAGGAGAGCGAAGATATCAAAGCGTTCTATCTCGGCCATCAGGAAGACGGCGCGCGCGGTGAGCGGCGTTGGAAACGCAAAAAGACGTGGCGTTGAGGGAGGCGTAGGCATGAACATTTACGATAGCTCGCAGCCGCCCAAGCAAGTTCAGATCAACGGTGTGGTTGTGTCCGAGACACCCGGAGAGAGACCCGCATTGGTCGATGGCTGTGACACCGTTGTCGGCCTGTTTCAAAAACGCTGCGAACAGCTGGGTGAGCACACCGCGCACCGCGAGAAAGACCTCGGTATTTGGCAAAGTTATTCGTGGCGGGACTATTGGACACACGCAAAATGGATTGGCCTTGGCTTGCGCGCTTTGGGATTGAAACGCGGCGAGGTCGTCTCAATTCTGTCTGAAGATCGCAAAGAATGGCTTTATGCCGACATGGGCATTCAATGTGTGGGTGGGATTGCAAGCGGTGTTTATACAACCGACAGCGCCCGCCAATTGGAATACCTTTTGCGCGACAGCGGCAGTCGGTTTTTGTTCGTTGAAAACGATGAGCAGCTCGACAAGTTTCTGGAGATCGAAGCCCAGGCTGGACATGTGGAAAAGGTGATCATTCTGGATCAGGATGGGTTGCACGACCTGCGGCATGAGAAATGTGTGTTCATCGATGATCTATATGACACGGGGCGGGCGTTTGAAGCGGAACACCCCGGGTTGTTTGAGGCGGAAATCAAAAAGTCGCAACCCGAAGACACAGGCTTGTTGATCTACACGTCTGGCACCACCGGCATGCCAAAAGGCGCGATGCTCAGTCAGGAGAATGTGATCTCCGCTTGTGTGTCTGGTGCCCATGCCCTGCCAACCCAAGACACAGACGAACAGCTTTGTTTTTTGCCGCTCTGTCATATTTTGGAGCGCAACGTGTCGGTTTATTTTCCGATCGCCGGAAAGGCGACGGTCAACTTCGCCGAAAGCACTGAGACCGTGTTTGACAACCTCCAAGAGGTGTCCCCTGCGCATTTCACCGCTGTTCCGCGCGTGTGGGAGAAAATCTATTCCCGTGTGTTGCTGCTGGCGCAAGAAGCGACACCGATTGGTCGAATTGCCTTTGGCTTGGCGGTGAAAGCGGGGCTGAAGCGCGCTGACTATCTGCTTGAAGGCCAACCCGTGCCGGTTGTGACACAGGTCACTTATATGGTTTGGGATTTTTTGGTTTTGCGCAATCTGCGCCGGATGCTGGGCATGGACAAAATGCGCCGGGGTGGCACGGGGGCTGCGCCCATATCACCGGAACTGATCCGCTGGTATTGGGCGATCGGTGTGCAACTGCTTGAAGGCTATGGCATGACCGAGAACGCTGGTCTGGCATCGATCAATGTGCTGGATTCCAACAAAATTGGGACCGTGGGCAAAGCGGTTCCCGGCTTTGACATCCGGATTGCTGATGACGGCGAAATTCAGACCAATGGGTTGAACAATTTCCAAGGATATTGGCGCAACAACGAGAAGACCGCAGAAACATTTACGGACGACGGGTGGTTGCGCACGGGTGACGTTGGTGAGCTGGACGACGATGGGTTTCTGACCATCACCGGGCGGCTGAAAGACATCATCATCACCGCAGGCGGCAAGAACATCACCCCGGCGGAAATCGAAAGCAGACTTAAGTTCAGCCATTACGTTTCTGACGCTGTGGTGATCGGAGATGGCCGCAAATATCTGAGCTGCCTGATCATGATTGATCAGGAAAATGTCGAGAAATATGCACAGGAGCGCAAGGTGCCGTTTTCCGATTTCGCCTCTCTTTGCGCGGCGCCGGACGTGGTAGACCTGATCCAAGCAGAAGTTGAGGAGGTGAACAGAGCCTTCGCACGGGTGGAACAGATCAAAGATTTCCGCCTTATCAATGTGTTGCTCACTGCTGAGGATGAGGAACTAACAGCCACTATGAAACTCAGGCGCAGTTTTGTTGAAAGGAAACACGCGGCTCTGATTGAGGACATGTACTAAGCTCTATTTCACGTGGCTGGAGACCACATTTAAACCGGAGGAAATCATGAGACATTTGATGACTGCATTGGCGACTGGCGCGGCGGCGCTCGCGTCCCATGCCTGGGCTGACACACAAGGCGTGAGCGATGGTGAGGTGGTGATCGGATCGGTCAACGACCTGTCTGGTATTTTCGCAGCGGTCGGCGTTCCGGCTGTCAACGGCGCCAATATGCGCTTTGAAGAAGCCAATGCAGAAGGGGGCGTGCATGGGCGGCAGATCCGGTTTGTTGTGGAGGACAACGGGTACCAGATTCCGCGTGCGATGCAGGGCTACAACAAGCTTTTGAATCGCGACAAGGTCTTTGCCATGTTGTTAAGTCTTGGCACGCCGATGAATGTGGCTGGGTTTAAGCTGCTTGATCCCAAAGGTATTCCAAACGTAGGTCCGCTTTCGGCTGCGCGTCAGATGTTGCAAGAGCCCATCGACAATAAGTTCATCGGCTTCTCGAGCTACTATGATCAGGTGCAAGTCGGGGCCAAATACTTGGCTGAGGAATTTGGCGCACAAGAGATCTGCACCATGTATATTCCGTCGGATTTCGGTAAGGAGATTGCGGAATCCACGGCTGACGTCGCTGAGGCGATGGGCCTGACCATGGGCAGTGAAACCACACACAAACCTGATGAATTGGATTTTGTCGGCTCGCTTGGCAAACATAAAGCGGCAGGATGTGACATCATCACCATGGCGCTGGGCGTGCGTCAGGGAATTACGGTTGTCGGCACCGCCAAGAAACTTGGATGGACCGATGTTAAGTTTCTCAACACATCCGCAGGGTTCCTTGAACCGGTGGCCATGGTGCCCGGTGGCGTAACCGACGGGCTTTATGCGGCATCAGGCTGGCAGGATTTGTACGAGCGTGCCGGTGATCCCGTTCCCGGGAAATTTATCGCTGACTACAACGCGAAGTTTGATCAGCCAGCCTCTGGATTTGCGATGCTTGGCTACTCTGCAGCGGACACATTGGTGCGTGCGTTGGAAGCGGCGGGCCCGGATTTGACACATGAAAGCTTCATCACGGCGATGGAGACACTGGACTATCTCGATGAGTTGTCCGGTTCACAGATCACCTATGGGCCAGAGGATCATCGAGGGGCCGATGAGATCGTGATCTCGGTTGTGAAAGATGGCGGTTGGAAAACCGTAACGAAGCAGTAGTGACATATCACAAAGCTATGAGATGGCGCGCCTTTGGGGGCGCCTTTTCTCGTTTCCGAACTCTCTGCTTCGCAAAAAATTCCCCGCAGCCGATGGTCTGGTCTGCGGGGAAGGCGGGAGTGAACCTATTCTTGTGAAGTCCCCATGTACGCCGCGCGTCGTGGTAAAACGCATTGCGACCGTCCCGTCAGCGATTTGCCATCCGCGCTCTGGGTGTGATGCCCTCGTCACCCGGCGCTGTCTGGCCGCCTACTCTCACTAGCCTACCTTATTTTGCGGGGCTTGGCTACATATTGTGTGGGTTTGGTGTCATCTGCACAAATGCAGTGATTTTATTTCCAGCTGACATCGCCCAGAAAGATGTAGCCTGCGCCATAGATGGTTTTGATAAGACGGGGATTTTTGGGATCTTCTTTGAGTTTGGTCCGCAGCCGTGAAATGCGCACATCCATCGCCCGATCGAAGCTTTCACCCGCTGCACCACCCAGAGATTCCTGCATTTGCCCCCGGCTGATCAAACGTTTGGGGCTTTCCAAAAACAGACGTAGTACCTCACCCTCTGCATGACTGAAGGTGGTCACTGTGCCATTTTCGTCTTCCAGAACATACCGATCAAAATAGGCTGTCCACCCATTGAATACCGCTGTGTTGGCGGCCACTGGGGCGGCGGTTTTTTCTTTCCGCAATCGCGCTCGCACCCGCGCGACAACCTCGGTGGGGTCGAAGGGTTTGATAATGTAGTCATCGGCACCAAGCTCCAGACCGGTGATGCGGTCCTGTACCTGTGCACGGCCTGATATGATGATGACCGCAGCGCCGAGCTCTAGCGCCAGCCGGTGTACCAGCGTCAACCCGTCTTTGTCTGGCAATCCCAGATCCACAAGACACACATCCGGCGTTGTGGACTTCAACGCCGCTTCAAATTCCGTGGCACGTGAAAACGCCATGGTGCGAAACCCAGCGTCTTCCAACGCGTCCGCAAGGATCATACGGATTTCCGGTTCATCGTCCAAGATGGTGACAAGCGGGGCGGTCATGGCGAGGCTCACTTTGCGTGCAAAAATCTATCAAGCTGCGTGGCCGTAAATGGCTTTGGCAGCACCGGCGCGCGGGCCGCACCCTCGATATAGAGGTGGTGGCTTTGGGGCAAGCTCGTCATCAAATAAGTGGGCACGCGGTCCCGCCCCAGTTCGCGGATCAAATCGACACCGGTCTCATCGCCTTCGAGCGAGATGTCAGACAGCACCAGTTTGATGTCAGGCACCTGATCCAGAAGTCCACGCGCCTCATCGACGCTGGCCGCTTCGATCACCGTGTGCTTCATGCCGGTCAACATATCGCGGATCAGCCCGCGCAGGTCAGGATTGTCTTCCACCAACAGCGCCAGACCGGGTGTCGCGTTTTGCACGGCGCGGCGCAGCGGTAGGCGTAGCGTGACTTGTCCGCCGGTTTCTGTGTTGGCGATTTTCACGTCACCCCCGACCAGCTTCGTCATGTCATAGACCATTGCCAAACCAAGCCCGGACCCTTCGGCACCTTTTGTTGTAAAAAACGGATCAAGCGCACGGTTGAGGGCTTCCTCCGAAAAACCAGGTCCCGTGTCGCGCACCGTGAATTGTACCCATGTGTTCTGCACCAACTCGGCAATCAACAAAATGGTGCCGCCTCCAGCGCCGACCTGGCCACAAGCATGGGCCGCGTTCAGCAAAAGGTTCACCAAAGAATCCTGCAGCATTGCGGGGTCCAGCATCAGCGCACCATCAGGGATGCTGTCTTCGATGATCAGCGAGACCTCTTTGCCCACTGTAGGGCGCGCCAAGGTCTCCATGTCTGTCAAAAAACTTTGCATGTCAGTGGCCGCCAATTTTGGCACGCGTGGCCCGGTCACATTGGCGAGGTTGTCCAGCAATGTGCCGCCGCGCCGCGCAGCTCCCAACGTGGCTTCTATCAGGGCGCGTGCGGTTTCTGGCAAGTCCATTTTTTGCAGCTTACTTTGGGTGCCAAGGATGATGGTCAACAGGTTTGAGAAATCATGCGCCAAGCCGCTTGTCATTTGGGCGGCAATCTCTCGGCGTCGGGTTTGTTGCAACGCAACGCGCGTCTGGGTTTCCTCGGTGATGTCCATGGAAAGCACATAGACGCCGCGCGCCGTGCCTTCGTTGTCATCCGGTGTGAAGGCCACACGAATACGCCGGGTGCTGGGGTGTTCGTTGAATTCAAACACCGATGGTTTGCCCTGAAAGGCCGCCTCCATGTGTGGCTTGATCGCGCGATAGGCGCTTTCACCCAAAGCCTCGCGCCCGTGCATGCCCACGATGTCAGACGGACGACCCGGAATGACCGAACTGAGTCGGCGGTTGGAATAGGTGTAATGTCGGTCGGGGCCCACATGAGCAATATGCGCAGGCATCATTTCCGCCGTCAGCCGCATGCGGGCTTCACTTTCGGTCAGCTGACGTTTGACCTCTTCTAGTGTTTGCACCGTCGCCTCAAGTTCACGGTTGGTGGCCGAAAGCTCTTCGGCATATTGTAGAAGTTGGTCAGACAGTTCTTCGGAGCGTGATCGCAGCAAGGCTTCTTGGCGTTTGGTGGAGGTGATGTCGGTGTACACTGCAACCCATCCGCCTTGTGGCATGGGAGAGCCTTCAACGCTGACCCAACGGCCATCGGCGCGCTGACGTTCAAAGTAGTGGGCTTCAAAATTCAGAGCACGATCAACACGTTCCTGAATGAAATCCTCTTTGTCCTCATCGTGAATATGGCCGTATTCGCCATTTTCCACCAAGTAGCGGATTGTTTCGGAAAATGGGGCCCCCGGCAAAGACAGCTGACGCGGAATGGAGAACATTTCGCGGAACCGAGTGTTGGCCACGACCAACTTCAGATCGCTGTCATAAATCGACATGGCCTGTTTGATCAGGTTCAATCCGGCGACTGTCATCGCCTGTGTTCCACCGTTTGCACGCGCCATAGCGGCCTCCTTCCTTTTATCGCTAACACCCATTTCGGGGCGGCGGAAAGGGTGAATTGCACCTTGTTACAATTCGTAAGGTTTGGGAAATGTTCAGGAAAAAGTTGACCCACAGTCTGAAACAAGCACCACTAGAGGTGGAGGAATCGTTTCGGCGGTTTTGGCTCGCTCCGGCGGGCTTTAGGGAGGAAGATAATTTGGCACAGTCGTCACAGGCGACCGGTGGACTTTCGTCCATTCCGGCGCTGTTGCAGCGTAACGCCACCCAATATGCCACCAAAGATGCATATCGGGAGAAAGAGTTTGGGATCTGGCAGACCTGGACTTGGGCAGACACTGAAAAAGAAATCGAGGCCTTGGCCCTCGGGTTGATCAATTTGGGCGTGCAGGAGGGCGACTTTATTGCCGTCATCGGGCGCAACCGCCCGTATTTTTATTGGTCGATGGTTGCCGCCCAGTCTGTGGGTGCTGTGCCTGTGCCAGTTTACAACGACAGCGCTTCTGAAGAGATGGAATACATCTTGGGTCATTGCGGGGCAAAATACGCCATCGTGGAAGATCAGGAGCAGGTTGATAAGATCATCGACATTCAGGACAGCCTGAAACAATTCGAGCACATGATCTACATCGATCCACGCGGTTTGCGGAAGTATGATCACCACCAACTGCATGAATACAGCCACATTCAAGCGCAGGGCAGGGCAGCACGAGATGAGTGGATCACCGACCTAGAGGCGCGCCGCGGCAAGCTGACCTATGACAGCATTTGTGTGATGCTTTACACATCCGGCACCACCGGCAAGCCCAAAGGTGTGGTGCTCTCCAATCGCAACGTGATCGAAAGCGCCAAGAATTCCTCAGAGTTTGACAACCTTGGTGCGGGTGAGGAAATCCTCGCCTATCTGCCAATGGCATGGGTCGGGGATTTTATTTTCTCAATCGGTCAAGCCTATTGGACGGGGTTCTGCGTCAACTGCCCTGAGTCGGCTGAGACGATGATGACCGATCTTCGCGAAATCGGACCAACCTACTACTTTGCCCCACCCCGCGTGTTTGAGACTCAGCTGACCAATGTCATGATCCGTATGGAAGATGCCGGTAAGCTGAAGCGCCGTATGTTCTTGCACTTTATGGAGCACGCCAAAAAGGTGGGCGGCGACATTTTGGATGGCAAGCCGGTCTCCTTCATGGATCGCCTGAAGTACAAAATCGGTGACTTTCTTGTCTACGGGCCGCTCAAAGATACGCTTGGCTTTGGCCGCGTGCGGGTTGGCTACACGGCGGGCGAGGCGATTGGCCCTGAGATTTTCGAATTCTACCGCAGTCTCGGCATCAACCTAAAACAGCTGTATGGCCAAACCGAAGCCACCGTGTTCATCACCGCGCAGCCGGACGGAGAAGTCCGTGCCGACACTGTGGGCGTGCCAAGCCCTGATGTGGAAATCAAGATCGGCGACAATGGCGAAATCTACTACCGCTCCCCCGGTGTATTTGTGGAGTATTTCAACAACCCTGAAAGCACTGCGTCGACCAAAGATGCCGAAGGGTGGGTGGCCACCGGTGACGCCGGGTTTTTTGAAGAAGGCTCCGGTCATTTGCGCATTATCGATCGCGCCAAAGATGTGGGCAAAATGGCTGATGGCTCCATGTTTGCGCCCAAATATGTCGAGAACAAACTGAAGTTCTATCCCGACATTCTGGAGGCGGTGCTGTTTGGCAATGGCAAGGACAATTGCGTTGCCTTCATCAACATAGACCTCACGGCGGTGGGCAATTGGGCAGAGCGCAACAACATTCCTTACGCTTCCTACCAAGAGCTGGCAGGCCATCCACAGGTTCTGCAATCCATTCAAGGCCATGTGGAAAAGGTCAACGAGTCTGTGGCCGTTGATCCAATGCTGGCCGGGTGCCAAATCCACCGCTTCCTAGTGCTGCACAAAGAATTGGATGCGGATGACGGTGAAATGACCCGCACACGCAAGGTGCGCCGCGCGATTGTGGCGGACAAATTCAAAGATCTGGTTGATGCGCTGTATGGTGGTGCGTCTGCGGTCTCGACCGAAACCGAAGTGACCTATGAGGACGGCCGCAAAGGCAGCATCAGCGCAACGTTGACGCTGTGTGATGCCAGAGTTGTGCCCGTGGCCAGCAAGGTGGCAGCAGAATGAACGACATGAGCAACGACAGCTACGTCACAGACGACGGTCGCACCATTGGCCCAACCGTGATGGAGATGAAAAACATCACGCTGCGCTTTGGTGGTGTGAAGGCGATCACCGACATTTCTTTTGACATTCGAGAAGGTGAAATCCGCGCCATCATTGGCCCAAACGGGGCCGGGAAATCCTCTATGTTGAATGTGATTTCCGGCTTTTACGTGCCGCAGGAAGGGGAGGTTTGGTACAAGGGTGCAAAACGTCCTCCGATGCGACCCTATCAAGTGGCGCAACAGGGCATTGCCCGCACCTTCCAAAACATCGCACTTTTTGAGGGCATGTCAGTGCTCGACAATGTGATGACCGGCCGTTTGCGTCAGATGAACAGCGGGCTGTTTGCGCAGGCGATCTGGAAAGGCAAAGCTGAGAAAGAAGAGGTCGAGAACCGCGCCTTTGTGGAGAAGATCATCGACTTTCTGGAAATCCAGAGCATCCGCAAAACTCCGGTTGGGCGACTGCCGTATGGTTTGAAAAAACGTGTGGAATTGGCCCGCGCGCTGGCGGCTGAGCCTTCCATCCTGTTGTTGGATGAACCCATGGCCGGCATGAACGTTGAGGAAAAAGAGGATATGTCTCGGTTTATCCTCGATATGAATGATGAATTTGGCACGACAATTGCGTTGATTGAGCATGATATGGGCGTGGTCATGGATCTGTCTGACCGGGTGGTTGTGATGGACTACGGCAAAAAGATTGGCGACGGCACGCCTGATGACGTGCGCAACAATCAGGCGGTGATCGACGCCTATCTGGGGGTGGCACATGACTAAACCACACCCTGTTTTTCAAGTTAAATTCGGAGGCGTGACTGATGCCTGAGAGTCTTCTTTACGGCACCGAGGTTGTGCTCAATGGCCTGATGGCAGGGGTGCTCTATGCCCTCGTCGCGCTGGGCTTCGTGTTGATCTACAAAGCGTCGGGCATCTTCAACTACGCGCAAGGTGTGATGGCGCTGTTTGCGGCGTTGACTTTGGTGGGAATCATGGAGGGCCAAATTCCCTTCGCCCATCTGATAAACGCCGCTCTTGGCACTGAAATTCACCACTTTGGGTGGCACGTGCCCGCGCTTTTGGCGATCCTTTTGACCATGGCGATCATGGTTTTGTTGGCCTGGGCGGTGCAGAAATTTGTGTTCCGTCATCTGGTAAACCAAGAGCCAATCATTCTGTTTATGGCGACCATCGGTCTGGCCTATTTCCTCGAAGGGTTTGGCGATCTGATGTGGGGCTCTGACATCAAAAAGCTGGATGTGGGTCTTCCTCAGGGCGGCAGTTTCTGGATTGAAGAAAACACCCAGTGGCTCGGAATGGGCAACGAGAACTTCTATGGCTTCTTCCTTGATCGTCTGGATCTTGTGGCCACAGTCATCGCCGCCATCCTTGTGGTCGCGCTTGTGCTGTTCAGCCAGTACACCAAACAGGGCCGTGCGATGCGCGCGGTGGCAGATGATCACCAGGCTGCGCTGTCTGTGGGTATATCATTGAACTTTATCTGGGTGATGGTCTGGTCGGTTGCGGGCTTTGTCGCCCTGGTTGCGGGCATTATGTGGGGTGCCAAATCCGGGGTTCAGTTCTCGCTGTCTCTGATCGCGCTGAAAGCGCTTCCGGTGCTCATGCTTGGCGGGTTTACCTCAATCCCAGGCGCCATTGTGGGTGGTCTGATCATCGGTGTCGGCGAGAAGCTGTTCGAATTCACCATCGGCCCGCTGGTTGGGGGCGCCACTGAAAACTGGTTTGCCTATGTGCTGGCGCTGATCTTCCTCGTCTTCCGACCACAGGGTCTGTTTGGCGAAAAGATCATCGAGAGGGTGTAGGCAGACATGCAAGCCACGGTCCCCTGTCCAAACTGCAAAACCGCCATTCCAGTCGACATGATGGGATTGTCCCAAGGGACGTCTTTTGAATGTGGCAGTTGTCAGTCGGTGATCAGCCTGGCGGCCCCAAACCGCCAAGCTTCGCTGAACGCTATGGACGCACTGAAGACTTTGGCGAGCGAAATGACCGTGAAGAAGGATGCGGACGAATGACCAAACTGATTGCCATTCTCAACGTTGTGGCGTGGTTATGTTTTTGGACCTTCGGTTATCTCGCGATTTCTGGCGACATCTCTCAACCCAAGCAGATGACAACAGCCGCTCTTGTGGCTGCGCTTGGTGGGATTATCGGCACTTGGACACTCTTTCAACTTGTGCGCCACGCAGAGGCCACAGGTTATGCAAAACGACGGAACCGGGCGGACCGGTCCCACCTTGAAATGGAATACAACGAGGAGAGCAGCTGATGTTCTATCGTGAAGCGGGCGATTTCAAAACCTCCTATGCGGACGACAACCAGACGTTCCCGATCAAGTTTGATCGGTATCGATACTATGTTGTGATGTTGATCGCCTTTGTGGCGGTGCCCTTTTTGATCAACGATTACTGGGTGAACGCAATCTTCTTGCCGTTCCTGATCTATTCGATTGCGGCGATCGGCCTGAACATCCTTGTGGGCTACTGCGGACAGGTATCTTTGGGCACCGGGGGGTTCATGGCCGTTGGGGCTTATGCCTGCTACAAACTGATGACCAGCTTTCCAGAGGTGAGCATCTTTATCCATGTGCTGCTTGCAGGTGGCGTGACTGCTGGGGTTGGCGTGCTGTTTGGTCTGCCGTCCTTGCGCATCAAAGGCTTCTACCTTGCGGTGGCTACGCTGGCCGCGCAGTTCTTCCTTGTCTGGCTGTTTAACCGGGTGCCGTGGTTTTACAACTATTCGGCCTCTGGCCAGATTTCCGCACCTGAGCGCACCGTGTTTGGCCTTGCCGTCACAGGGCCCAATACCACGGCCTGGGCGCCGTATCTGTTCTGCCTCGTGATTGTCACGCTGTCCGCCATTGTGGCGCGCAACATGACGCGCGGTATGCAGGGGCGCAAATGGATGGCGATCCGTGACATGGACATTGCCGCCGAAATCATCGGTGTGAACCCGCTGAAAGCTAAACTTTCAGCCTTTGCCGTCAGCTCGTTCTTTATCGGTATCGCCGGGGCGCTGTTCTTTTCGGTCTATCTCGGCGCGGTCGAAGTGGGTGAGGCCTTTGGCATCAACCAGTCGTTCTTGGTGCTGTTTATGATCATCATTGGTGGCTTGGGGTCGATCTTTGGCTCTTTTGCGGGCGCGGCCTTTCTGGTGCTGATGCCGGTCTTTCTGAAAAACGTGCTTGTGGGTGGCCTTGGATGGCCAACCGATATCGCAGCACATCTCGAATTCCTGATTGTGGGGGCGCTGATCATCATATTCTTGATCGCCGAACCTCATGGCCTCGCCCAACTGTGGCGCGTGGCCAAGGAGAAACTGAGGCTGTGGCCCTTCCCGCACTAACGGCGGGGCCATGACCAAAGCTTGGGGCGGGGAGGCTCTGAGTTCACCATCGGACAAAAACCAAGGGAGGAAACACCCGATGAAATTGAAATTCGCATCCATGGCGCTGACCGCCGTGATGGCAGCGGCTCCGGCAATGGCGGACCTCGTGTTCCCATCGCTAAGCTATCGTACTGGTCCTTACGCCGCAGGCGGCATCCCTTTTGCGGATGGCTATGCAGATTACTTCACTCTGCTCAATGAGCGCGACGGTGGTATCGGTGGCGTTCCGATCAAAATGATCGAGTGTGAAACCGGCTACAACACCGCAAAAGGTGTGGAATGCTACGAATCCACCAAAGGCGAAGGCGCGCTGGTGTATCAACCCTTGTCGACGGGCATCACCTATCAGCTGATCCCAAAAGCCACCGCAGATGATATTCCAATTCACTCCATGGGGTATGGCCGTACGTCTGCTGCAAACGGCGAAGTGTTCAGCCACGTGTTTAACTACCCTGGCAACTACTGGAACGGCGCATCAGGTGCGATCAACTACCTGCTCGAAAGCAATGGTGGTGATATTGCCGGCAAAAAAATTGCGCTGGTCTATCACAACTCCGCTTACGGCAAAGAGCCGATCCGTACGCTGGAAGAACTGTCTAAAAAGCACGGTTTTGAGCTGACTTTGCTGCCCGTTGACCACCCCGGTCAGGAGCAGAAATCTCAGTGGTTGCAGATTCGCCGTGAAAAGCCTGACAACGTTCTGATGTGGGGCTGGGGCGTGATGAACCAAGTCGCGATTCAGGAAGCTGCGAACATTCGCTACCCAATGGAAAACTTCATTGGCGTTTGGTGGTCTGGCGCAGAGCATGACGTTCTGTCCGCGGGTGACTCTGCCAATGGCTATAAGGCGCTGACCTTCCACAACGTGGGTCGTGACTTCCCTGTGTTTGCTGACATGCAGAAGTATGTGGTCGACGCGGGCAAGGCTGCTGGCGCTGGCGATCAGGTTGGCAACGTTCTCTATAACCGTGGCATGTACGCAGCGATGCTTGCAGCCGAAGCGGCCAAAACCGCTCAGGAAATCCACGGTGTGAGCGACATTACTGCCGGTCAGATGCGCGATGGCATGGAAGCCCTGTCCATCGACGAGGCCAAAATGACAGCACTGGGCATGCCCAACTTTGGTCCATCCTTCAACGTCTCTTGTGAAAACCACGGTGGCCCCGGCCTCGTTGGGGTGACTCAGTGGGACGCTGCGGCGCAGACATGGTCCATGATTTCTGACTTTAAAGAAACCGACATGGACGTGATCGGTGGTCTGATCTCTGAAGACTCTGCGGCTTATGCGGCAGAAAACAACATCGAAGCTGGCTGTAAGTAAGCCACGTTAGACACCAAACGCCCCGGCCGGATGCAACTGGCCGGGGCACTCCAAACGCCAAAGAAAGACACCGCACATGCTTGACGCTGGTCGCACAGAAGAGACCCTTTTGGAGGTCAACAATATCGAGGTGATCTACAATCACGTGATCCTCGTGCTCAAAGGTGTGAGCCTGTCTGTGCCCAAGGGCGGTATCACCGCGCTTTTGGGAGGCAACGGCGCTGGCAAAACCACCACGCTCAAAGCCATTTCCAATTTGCTTCATTCCGAGCGGGGTGAAGTCACCAAAGGCTCGATCAATTATCGCGGCGAGTCCGTGGCGGACTTGGATCCTGCCGCTTTGGTAAAAAAGGGTGTGATCCAGGTGATGGAAGGCCGTCACTGTTTTGAGCATCTGACAGTTGAGGAAAACCTTCTGACCGGGGCCTACACCCGCAGCGGCGCCGAGATCGCCACCGATCTGGAAAAGGTCTACACCTACTTCCCACGTCTCAAAGAACGCCGCAAATCGCAGGCGGGCTATACCTCCGGTGGGGAGCAACAGATGGTTGCCATTGGCCGAGCGCTGATGAGTCGCCCCGAGTGTATTTTGCTCGATGAGCCTTCAATGGGTCTTGCTCCGCAGCTTGTGGAGGAGATTTTTACCATCGTGAAAGACCTCAACGAGAAAGAGGGCAACACCTTCCTGCTGGCGGAGCAAAACACCAATGTGGCGCTGCGCTTTGCGCATTACGGCTACATTTTGGAATCTGGCCGTGTGGTGATGGACGGCCCTGCCGCGGATCTGCGCGAAAACCCGGATGTGAAAGAATTCTACCTCGGCATGTCAGAAGAAGGGCGCAAGTCCTTTCGTGACGTGCGTTCCTATCGCCGCCGCAAACGTTGGCTCAGCTAAGATCAAACCGGATCAGGTCAATTCAAAACACTGACGCCGATCCACCCCCGACTGCCCAGATGGGCACATCAAACGAGCCGTTCCGCAGCGCCCCGAAAGGCCAGCGGCCCGGTCGCTCTTTGCCACCACATAGGCGTGGCGTGTGAACAACAAAGGATGGCACCATGAGCCGCTTTTTTGACGAGTTGGAAATCCGCAGCGCCGACAAGCGTGCCAATGATCTGGCCCAAGCTCTGCCTGATCAGATTGCATGCGCAAAAGCCTTACCGGGGTTTGTGGACAGCCTGTCATCCGTTGATCCAGCCACGATCACGTCTGCAGAGGCATTGGCGGATTTGCCCGTGTTGCGCAAATCTGAACTTGGCGCGGCGCAGAAAGCCGCCGGTTCATTGGGTGGGTTTGCCGATCTGTCCAACCCCAACATAGCCCATGTGTTCCAGTCGCCCGGTCCGATCTATGAGCCCGGTGGGCACACCACTGATTGGTTCCGCTTTGGCCGTGTGCTGCACGCCGTGGGGATCGGAGCACATGACATTGTGCAAAATTGCTTTTCCTACCATCTGACCCCAGCAGGCATGATGTTTGAAAGCGGCGCACGGGCTGTGGGTGCGAAGGTCTTACCCGCTGGTGTTGGCCAGACGGAAATGCAAGTGCGCGCCGCCGCCGATATTGGCACCACGGCCTATGCGGGCACGCCTGACTACCTCAAAATTATTCTCGATAAGGCGGCGGAGATGGGTGAGACGCTCAACATCACCAAGGCCACAGTCGGCGGCGGTGCCTTGTTCCCGTCATTACGTCAAGAGTATGCGGATCGCGGCATCACCTGCCTACAGGGCTATGGGACCGCAGATCTGGGCTCCATCGCGTATGAATCTGATGCGATGGAAGGCATGATCATCGACGAAGGCGTGATTGTGGAAATCGTGACACCTGGCACCGGGACACCGGTCGCGCCGGGAGAGGTCGGTGAAGTTGTGGTGACCACGCTCAATCCCGACTACCCGCTGATCCGATTTGCCACGGGTGACCTCTCCGCCGTTTTGCCCGGTCAAAGCCCTTGTGGGCGCACCAACATGCGTATCAAGGGATGGATGGGCCGCGCCGATCAAACAGCAAAGATCAAAGGCATGTTTGTGCGCCCTGAGCAGGTCGCAGCGTTGGTCGCCAAACATGATGAGATTGCCAAAGCCCGTGTGATCGCCACGCGCGCCGGTGAAATGGATGTCATGACGGTGCAGATCGAGTCCCCCGGCGGCGATGCTGATGCCTATGGTGCGTCGGTTGCCGATGCGTTGAAGCTCAAAGGGATCGTACAGATTGTGGCGCCAGGGAGCCTGCCCAAAGATGGTATCGTGATCGAAGATCAGCGCAAATACGACTAAGTGTTTTTAACAGGTTGGGCCACGTCGGACTGGTGGCCTGAGACCTGCCTTTTTGGGGTAGGTCCAGCTCCTTTGCGACGTGCCCTTAGCGAGGCGCGCCCCGAAAATAGCCCATCAACAATCGTCCCAATAGGCGATCGAGCGCATCATCTGCTGCGTCGTCTCCAACGATCCCAGCCACCGTGGACCGATAGGCGGAAAGAGCAAGCTGCATAGCGTCGTCCGCAGCAATCTCAGCCGCAGTCTTGCCGCGCAGATAATCAAACAAAAGGGCCATCTCTGCACCAAATGACGGCGCCATTGCCGCGCTCAATTGTGCCATTTGCTCCTCAGGCGTTGCCGCGGACAGCGCATCGGGTGCTGGAATGGCCTGCATTGCGGCTTCGGTGCTGGCCAAAAACAACGCCTCTTTTGTTGGGAAGTAATGGTAAAGCGCACTTTTGGAGACCCCAAGGTGCGCGGCTATTTTCCGCATGCTCACGCCACCATAGCCGTGCTCGGAAAAATACGAAGCGGCTCGTAAGGCCAGTTCGGCGCGATGAGAATCATGGTCGACAATTTTTGGCATCGTTTTATTTAGTCCATTTGGTCTAAATAAATGTTGACACGTATTTGCAAGCGGGTCTAGAGAAAATGGAAAATAGTCCAGTTGGTCGATAAAGGTGATTCATGTGGAATTTCCCGAGTACAGAAACTCTTCTCTTTGATGGCGCTTTGGTCTGCGCCCTGGCCATTGTCCTGCGCGACGGCGTGCGCCTGATTTGTTGCGTTTTGTAAAAGGAGACAGTCATGTCCCAAGCTCATTCAAAATCCGGCGGCGTTGATCGTCGTCATGCGGCATCATTTGGGCCCAAACTTATTTTCGCCGGACTACATGCCGGCTTGGTGGCCGTGTGTTTTTGGCTCGCATTTGGTGGATTTGATTGGCCAGATGGCGCGCGCGCAAAACTGCTGGCGGTTTGCGCCATGATCTACTTCTTTCGCCATCTGATCACCTTGTTTATATTGCTCAAACGTCGGGTGGAGCTTTTCGAAGCGCTTGGGTTGACGGGATTCATTGCGGTGTTTGAAATCGGGTTCCTGTTGCTTGGTGCGGGATTTCTGTCCGGTGAGGAAAAGGCGTTTGGCCCTTTAGACGGGGTCGGTTTTCTGCTGTTGGTGACGGGGTCATACCTCAACTCTGGTTCAGAGTTTCAACGGATGGTTTGGAAACGACGTGCGGAGTCGAAGGGGAAATGCTTCACGGGTGGTCTCTTCGCGTATTCGGTGCATATCAACTACTTTGGTGACGTGCTTTTGTTCACAGGCTGGGCCATTCTGACCTCGTCGGTTTTTGCATTTGCCGTGCCGCTGTTCATGGCAGTCAGTTTTGTTTTCTTCCATATTCCAAGCCTCGATGCCTACCTTGCGCAGCGGTACGGCGAAGACTTCAAACGCTATGCCGCCAAGACCGCGAAATTGGTGCCTTTCCTCTACTGAGTGTCGCTGCGCTGTTTGTGCTCGCTTCTATTGCCTGCACCACTATCGTGGTGCCAACAAAGTGAGGGCGAGAGGCCAATGGACGCACACTCAATCAAATCCCGCGAAATGCGCGCGTTGTCGTTTGCCATGGCGGGGAGTCTGTTCATGGGGGCGGCAGGGATCGTGGCGGCGGTTTTGTCTAACTCTACGGCCATTTTGATGGATGGGCTGTTTTCGATGATCGCGTTCACCTCCGCCTATATTGCGCGCAGGATCAGCCGCAACATCGATGCCGCGCCAGATCGGTTTCGACCCTTTGGGTATGCTGCGGACGAGGCTGTGTTTGTCACGTTCCGCTCGCTGTCGCTGATTGGTCTGATCCTATTTGCCTGCGCGTCAGCGGGGATGAACATTTTTGATTACCTACAAGGTGAGCCGATTGCGGAACTCAACTACGAGCCGATGATGGTGTATTTTGTAGTGATCGGTGTCACATGTTTTACGCTCTGGGCGATTCATCGGCGCACGTGGTCCAAAACCGGCAAAGTGAGCGATATCCTCAAATTGGAATCCAAAGCCGCTGCCATCGACGGCATTTTGACCGTGGCCACAGCCGCTGGCCTTGGCGTGATTTACCTGTTTGGTGATGGCATTCTTGCCCCCATTGCACCGATCGGTGATAGCATCGTTGTGTTCTTCCTATGCCTGTTTGCGGTGGGTCAAATCCTGCGTGATTTGAGCAGTGGCATGGGCGAATTGCTGGGGGTTACCGCACGACCAGATGTCATCGCCAAAGCGCGGCGCGCTTTGCGCAACAGCGTGGCAGATGTGCCGGGCAAAATCACCGATATGTCGGTGATCAAGCAGGGACGCCTTTACACGGTCAGTGTCTACTACAATCCCGGTCAGGCGCTCACCGCAAAAGAGATCGACACGCTTAATTTGGTGATGTTGGCGGATGTGCGCAAAGTGTTGCCGGGTGCTGATGTGCTCTTGTGCATTTCGCAATACGCGCGCAGCTGGCCCGAGGGCGTTCTGCCAGAGTGACTACCGCATCGCACGTCCCTTGAGGATTGCGTCTGACCCAAACCGTTCGCGAATGGCATCGGTGGCGCGTTCTGCTTTGGCGCGTTGTGTCGCCTGCGGATCAAGCAAGTCACCGGACAAATCGGCCTGAGCAGAAGGCACAAGATCCGCCAATCCGACGCCGATCAGCCGGTACGGACCTTCGTTGCCAACCTGATCAAACAGACCGCGCGCCGTGCGATACACTGTGTCGGCCATCTGTGTGGCATCGCGCAGGCTCACTCGTCGGCTTATCGCGCTGAAATTCGCCCGTTTGAGTTTAAGCGTCACCACCCGCCCTGCCAAATCCTTGGCTTTGGCGCGGTCACTCACCTTCTCTGCCAGACGCCAAAGGTGGCCATCCAAGACGTCGTTATTTGCGGTGTCCTCAAAAAAGGTGGTCTCATTGCTGATGCTTTTCATGGGCGCATTGGCGGATATTTTGCGGCGATCCTGCCCGCGCGCCAGATGCCACAAACGATAGCCCATGTTGCCAAACCGCGCGATCAGGTCGTCTTGTTCCCACCGCAGCAAATCCGTGAAGGTGCGAATGCCGGCACGTTCCAGACTTTCGCGTGCCACCGGGCCAATGCCCCAAATCAATCCGACTGGCTTGTTGGCCAGAAACGCGTTGGTCTCAGCTTTGCCAATGACGGAGAAACCACGCGGTTTGTCTAAGTCACTCGCCACTTTCGCAAGGAATTTGTTGTGCGAAAGACCAACCGATCCGGTCACGCCCAACTCGTCTTTCATACGTTTCGTCAGACCCGCCAGCATCACTGCCGGCGGTGCACCATGCAGTTTCGCAGTGCCCGTCATATCAAGAAACGCCTCATCAAGAGACAATGGCTCAATCACTGGCGTCAGCTCGTCCATCATGTTGCGGATCGCGCGGCTGACTTCAACGTAGACTGACATGCGCGGCTTGATCACCACCGCATCGGGACAGAGCTTGAGTGCTTGAAACATGGGCATTGCGCTGCGAACGCCGCGAATTCGGGCAACGTAGCAGGCCGTGGAGACCACGCCGCGTCTTCCACCGCCAATAATCACCGGCTTGTCGATCAAATCCGGGTTATCGCGCTTCTCGACACTTGCATAAAAGGCATCACAATCCATATGGGCTATGGAAAGGTCGAACAGTTCTGGATGCGATGTCACACGCAGGCTGCCACACTGTGGACACCTTTTTGTGGTTTCCAATTCCTTAAGACAATCGCGGCATACTGCTGGCATTAGACTACTTCGCACGGATTAAGTTATGACTATAGCATTTCACACACTCCCTGACAGAGCCTATCGTGGCTCCAAGCTCATTGTGTTTGTGGGTGATAAGTTGGTGTCTGTTCTGCGCGACGACAAACCGAATATTCCATGGCCTGCGTATTGGGATTTTCCCGGTGGCGGTCGCGAAGGCAACGAGGCTGCGTTGACCTGTGCGTTGCGCGAAACCGAGGAAGAGATTGGTCTGCGGTTGACAGAACGCGATGTTGTGTGGGCCCGTCGCTACCAACGCCACGATCACTTTACGTGGTTTTTTGCGACGCAATTGGGAGCCGAGTTCGCCGACAAGATTAAGCTCGGAGATGAAGGGCAGCGCTGGAAACTAATGTCTCCGCGCCGGTACCTGAACCACCCCAGAGGCATTCCGCATTTTCAAACACGTCTGGCGGATTTCATCGCTGACAATCGGCCAAATGTGACTCAAAACTACCACTTGCCTTTGGCGGCTTGCGCCTAAAAATCAGCGATTTGGCTGTCGCGCTTGTGCGGAATTGAGTTCTGTCACAATGGCCTGTGCGGCATCACGTGGGCTCGCGGCTTGCCAAACAGGACGTCCCACAACGATATGATCCGCCCCATCAGCAACAGCATTTGCAGGGGTGGCCACCCGTTTCTGATCTCCCAGATCAGCGCCCGCGGGACGGACGCCGGGCGTGACGATCAAGCGACCTTCAGATTCAGGAAGCGCGCGGATCAGAGAGGCCTCCTGAGGTGAGGAAATCACGCCGTCCGCACCGGCATCAAACGCGCGGCCTGCGCGCTCTGAGACCAGATCCGGTATCGCACCGCCTTTGATCAAGCAGCTGTCCAGATCATCACGATCCAACGACGTAAGCACTGTCACGGCGAGGATTTTTAGACCGCTGCCCGCAGCGCCCGCTTTGGCTGCTTCAACAACATGTGGGTCGCCGTGCACGGTCAGAAAATCCAGGTCATACTGCGCCAGCCCACGCACAGCCGCCTCAACTGTGGCGCCAATATCAAACAGCTTCATGTCCAAGAAGATGCGTTTTCCGTGTTCTTGTTTCAGCTCATTGGCCAGCGCCAAACCGCCACCCGTCAGCATCCCAAGGCCCACTTTGTAAAACGATACCGCATCGCCAATCTCTTCGGCCATTTGCAGACCCTGCAGAGCGTTGGGCACATCAAGGGCAACAATCAAACGGTCATCAGCGGTCATGGCAGGGTCTCCGGACATATCTAAGGGCGAAACAAACGCTTGTCTTCTAGCGGGCCACAGCGGCACTCGCAAGGCTTAGCGGTTGCCGTAGATCCATGCCATGTCTGGCTGTTCGGTGCAGTAGTAGTGCACCCAAATATAGACATGCTGAAACGCCGCCAACACCAGCGCGTGCCAGCTGTCACACAACAGAGCAATGCCCCAAAGACCAAGAAAGGTTGGCCCATACATGGCGTTGGACGTATATTTGAAGATGCCTTTGTCCACCAATGGCATCGCGGCGATCTCTTCGCGGAAATGGTCTCCGCCAACCGCGCGCGGGATGGTGAAATACTGGTGCACCGAGTGTATGCCGTAGAGTGCGATCCCAACGAAGATCACGCCGATTCCAATGTTGAGCCCATAGGGGGTGCCAATTGGTTGCGTATCCAAAACCCCGGTGAGCAGAACGGTTACAGGCCGGGCGACGAGCAGGGGGATGAACACGGCGGTCCAGATCGCAAGATCGTTTTGACCACACAGACGCGTGACCAAATTGCGGTGCAGTTGCAGACGAAAGACTGCGGCAACAAGCACTTGATGCAGAACGGCCAATCCCATGCTTGACCAAGCCCAATACCAGACGGACAGCCCCCAAAACTCGGGCGACATCTCAGAGACGGGCGTGAACAACGCCCCTGCACCAAGCATCAAAAACACAATCAGCCCCAAATGCTGGGGCTGACCTTCCAAGATGTCGCGCCATTTGGAATGTGCGCGGATGTCAGTGAGCGTGGGCATGAAGCCAGTTTGACGAGGTCCAAAGAACCTGTCCAGTCAGCGTTCGACGGGATACACACCTGGTGCAAAAGAAAGCTGATCACGGCCAGTGCGAATTTCCGGCATCCGGCTCAATTGACGGATTGCGTCGCGGATCAATGCAAGACGCCCATTGCTTTTGGTTTCTGCTGGCACATTGCACAGCACCCGTACGTCGCGGGCTTCACCACTCAGGCTGACCACAGCGCTCAACTCACCCAGTGTCTGGCGATATGTTGGGTTTGAGATCTGAATTTCAGTTACATGCATTTTTCGCGCCTTTTCTTTTGCTCGTTCTGAACATCTGTGACGCTTAATTGGGGCAAAATTTGTCTAAAATTAGGGGAATTTTCGCACGCTTTTGCCCCCAAAATGGCGAACTCAGCAAAATCAAAGAGAAATTACCACTTGGAAATCTTGATCTGCTACCCCTTGCTTCCCACATCAGACATGAGGCCCAACCCGGGGCGTGCCGCAAAGCGGGCGCCGCAACTGAAACAGGGCGCTTACAAGAAGGAGAATCACCATGGACTTGAGCAAGTTCACGGAACGGTCACGCGGTTTCATTCAAGCTGCGCAAACCATTGCGATGCGGGAAAACCATCAACGTCTGGTGCCCGAACACATTTTGAAAGCATTGATGGATGATGATCAGGGGCTTGCAGCCAACTTGATCGGTCGCGCAGGCGGTTCCGCCGCGCAGGTGCGCACCGCTGTTGATGAAGCCGTTGAAAAACAACCACAAGTGTCGGGTGACACGGGACAACCCTACCTGGACAACAGCTCTGCGAAAGTGCTGAGCGAAGCCGAAGCGCTGGCCAAAAAAGCGGGCGACAGCTTTGTCCCTGTTGAGCGCATTTTGATGGCGTTGGTCATGGTAAAGTCCAAAGCCAAAGAGGCGCTTGTGGCTGGCAACGTCGATGCCAAAGCACTCAACACCGCCATCAACGACATCCGCAAAGGCCGCACCGCTGATACGGCGTCTGCCGAAGATGGCTATGAGGCGCTGAGCAAATACGCGCAGGATCTGACAGAGCGCGCTGCTGAGGGTAAAATTGACCCCATTATTGGTCGGGATGATGAAATCCGCCGCGCGATGCAGGTTCTGAGTCGCCGCACGAAAAACAACCCAGTGCTGATCGGGGAGCCGGGCGTGGGTAAGACCGCGATTGCGGAAGGCATGGCCTTGCGCATCGTAAACGGCGACGTGCCTGAATCTTTGCGCAACAAGAAGCTGTTGGCGCTGGACATGGGTGCGTTGATTGCGGGTGCCAAATACCGTGGCGAGTTCGAAGAACGTCTCAAGGCCGTTCTGACCGAAGTCACAGAGGCTGCCGGCGAAATCATCCTGTTTGTGGATGAGATGCACACCCTTGTTGGGGCGGGTAAATCAGAAGGCGCAATGGATGCGGCCAACCTGATCAAACCAGCGCTTGCGCGTGGAGAACTGCACTGCATCGGTGCCACCACGCTGGATGAATACCGCAAATACGTGGAGAAAGACGCCGCGCTTGCGCGCCGTTTCCAACCGGTTGTGGTGGAAGAGCCAACAGTGGAAGATACCATTTCGATCCTACGCGGCATCAAAGAGAAATATGAGCTGCACCATGGTGTGCGGATTTCGGACTCCGCATTGGTGGCCGCATCCACACTCAGCCACCGCTACATCACCGATCGGTTCTTGCCGGACAAAGCCATCGACCTTGTGGACGAGGCTGCCTCGCGCCTGCGTATGGAGGTCGACAGCAAACCTGAAGAACTCGATGCGCTTGATCGCCAAATTCTGCAATTGCAGATCGAAGAAGAAGCGCTGAAGTTGGAAGATGATGTGGCGTCGGTGGATCGGCTTGAAACGTTGCAAAAGGATCTCGCTGATCTGCAGGAAAAATCCGCCGAGATGACCGCCACTTGGCAGGCTGGGCGCGACAAACTCGCCTCTGCCCGCGACATCAAGGAAGCACTGGATCAGGCCCGCGCCGATCTGGACATCGCCAAACGCGCCGGCAACCTCGCCCGTGCGGGGGAGCTGTCTTATGGTGTGATCCCCGATCTGGAGAAAAAGCTCGAAGAGGCCGAAAACGCTGAAGGCGAAATGACGGTGGAAGAAGCTGTGCGCCCAGAGCAGATCGCCCAAGTGGTGGAGCGCTGGACCGGTATTCCGACGTCAAAAATGCTGGAAGGTGAACGTGACAAGCTGTTGCGTATGGAAGATGACCTGCACCGCCGGGTGATTGGTCAGCACGCTGCCGTGACGGCCTTGTCTAATGCGGTGCGCCGCGCACGCGCCGGGCTGAACGATGAGAACCGCCCATTGGGCAGCTTCTTGTTCCTTGGCCCGACAGGTGTGGGTAAAACGGAGCTGACCAAAGCGGTTGCGGAGTTCTTGTTTGATGACGACAGCGCCATGGTGCGCATCGATATGTCCGAATTCATGGAGAAACACGCGGTGGCCCGCCTGATCGGTGCACCTCCCGGTTACGTTGGATATGACGAAGGTGGCGTTCTGACCGAAGCCGTGCGGCGTCGCCCCTATCAGGTGGTGCTGTTTGACGAGGTCGAGAAAGCACACCCCGATGTGTTCAATGTGCTCCTGCAAGTGCTCGACGATGGGATGTTGACTGACGGTCAAGGCCGCACAGTGGACTTTAAGCAGACGCTCATCATTCTGACGTCCAATCTTGGGGCACAGGCATTGAGCCAGTTGCCTGAAGGGGCTGATGCGGCTGACGCCCGTCGCGATGTCATGGATGCTGTGCGCGCGCACTTCCGGCCGGAGTTCCTGAATCGTCTGGATGAGACCATCATCTTTGACCGTTTGGCCCGCCAAGATATGGGCGGCATTGTCGATATCCAGCTTGCGCGGCTCAAAAAGCGCCTCGCAGGTCGCAAGATCGGCATCGAGCTCGACGAGCTGGCCAAAACGTGGCTTGCTGATGAAGGCTATGACCCGGTGTTTGGTGCACGTCCCTTGAAGCGCGTGATCCAGCGCGCCTTGCAGAACCCGCTGGCGGAGGCCTTGCTGGCCGGTGATATCAAAGATGGCGACACCGTGCCGGTCACCGCAGGCGCCGAAGGGCTTTTGATTGGCGATCGGGTTGGCAGCAGTGACAATCCGAAACCGGATGACGCTGTCGTACACTGAGGGCGGCATTGACTTAGAAACAAATAGACTGTGAAAAGGCCAGGTATTTCCTAACCTGGCCTTTTCCAATGACATTCCCCCCAAAGATGGTGCTGTTTGACTGTGACGGTGTGCTGGTGGATAGCGAGCCGGTGACCAACCAGCTCTTGCAGCGAAACCTTGCGGCCCGTGGTCTTGTCATGCCCTACGACAAAATCATCACGCTGTTTGTTGGTGGGACCATTGCAGGCGTTGCGCAGCAGGCCGCCAAGATGGGTGCCAATTTAGAGCCAGACTGGGTGGATGTGCTTTATGCTGAGATGTTTGAGGCCCTCGCCAAACAGGTCACGCCCATTCCCGGCGTACATGACATGTTGGACCGGTTGGACGCCGCTGGCATTGGCTATGCTGTGTGCTCCAACGGGCCCCACGCCAAAATGGACATCACGTTGCGCCGCTGTGGTCTGGCTGAGCGCTTAGAAAACCGCATCTATTCCCGCGAGGATGTGCCGACGCCAAAACCGGCGCCGGATGTCTACCTGCTGGCTGCGGCGCGAGCTGACGTCGCTCCAGCCGACTGTGTTGTGGTCGAGGACAGCCCAAGCGGTGCCAAAGCAGGAAAGGCAGCCGACATTTACACCTTTGGGTTTGTCGCTGACACGGATCCCGCACGGCTGGAACCGATCTGTGACGCCTTGTTTGATGACATGGCAAAGTTTCCAGCCTTGCTGGGGATCAGTTAACCCGCACGCGGCCAAGCACCAGCTGCCTACTTCAGAATGATGGATCTTTGGTCCGGATCGTCGGGGAACACGCGTCCGTTCACAATACATTCAAACATGTGCTCGAAAACTTGGCCCTGTGTTTTGCCATTCCCGTTGGACAGGAAATACATGTGCCCTGTGGGTCTGTCATAGCTGGTATTGATGTCGTCACAATCCACCTGAAACACATTGCGCGGCGTACGTTTGATGTTTTCCGGCCCGGTGTGCCCCAACCGGCGAGACGCAACCTTGTTGCGCAGGTTGGCCGCTTTGCTGGCGCGCAGCGCCAAATCGTCAGAGGCATAGTAAACCACCACATTGCGCGACGCATGGCTGATCAGCTCGCCCGGCTGGCCTTCGTGCAGAGTCTCGTTGACCACATCGGCAGCCACCATAAACGTGTTGCGCAGCAACAGCGGCACACCTGAGGCCAGATCGTACTGATCCCAAGCGGCCAATGTTTGGCGCAACACCCGGTTGCCCATCGAGTGTGAGATCAGATTGATGCGCTTAAGGCAGGGGGCCACATCTGGTTCATTGTCGGAACTGTTGCGCCACTCCATGAAGCGCTCAAGCACGCGGGCAAAAGAATACCCGCTTTGGTCTGCTGATTTTTGATCATCCCAATAGTCCTTCACAACGCCCTTATCGTTGTCACAAGGCCACACCAAAGGCAGTACCAGAACCTCTTTGGGTTTGGCTTCGTCGCAGAACTTCTGAAGCATCGCAGCGCGTTCAAACACCACGTCAGGCAGGTTGTTGAACCCATGAAGATATAAAAGGATTTGTCGGCACTCGCTTTCACGTACCCGTTTCAACAGTTCGCCACTGGTGATTTCCGTGTGATGCCCATCGGACCCTGTTTCGCAATAGAACACGGAATTCGACGGGGCATTGTTGTTCAAATCAAAGGTAAAGCGGCGGCCCTTGCGGCTGCGAATGCTTTGGGTTGGAAAACGGTTTGTGATAAAAAGCATGGTCTTAAATCCGGTCAAAAGGGTTTGGTCAAATGCACAGGGCCATACGTGCGGCTGGGTGCAACCGGCGGGTTGGCTCTGCGTAGAGGTCAACGGGTATCATCGCATAAAATCAGGCAAGATTGCTCAGAGAAAGGCACAAAAAACTGGTGTCATCCTAACGTGATTTGAGACTCTTTTCAAAGTCGGGGAAACCTCCTGATCTTGGGGCTGGTCCGAGGCGTCTCTCTTTTGTCTGGATTTGCAATGTAATACACGACCGCGTGGGCTGTCGTGACTTGCTCTGAGACACGCAAGAGGCCACTCTGTGCCAAACACGCCAGCCGGGAGCGCGCCAATGGAAAACACAATGGAAACAGCCTTTGATGTGGTGGAGTTTCTTGGCCTCGCCTTTGTGTTGGTCTTTGCGCTTCTGGTGGTGGTTGCGATTGTATTGTTTGTCATTGACCGGTCGCAAACCGAGGATGCCATTCGCCGCAACTATCCGGTCATTGGCCGGTTCCGGCATATCTTTTCAGAACTGGGTGAGTTTTTTCGTCAGTACTTCTTTGCCATGGACCGTGAGGAGCTGCCTTTTAACCGCGCGCAGCGCGAATGGGTTGGTCGTGCCGGCGAGGGTAAATCCAACACCGTTGCCTTTGGATCAACACGCAATCTCAACGTGCCCGGTACGCCGATCTTTGTGAACGACCCTTTCCCGCCGCTAGATGATCAATATGCCAAATCAGAGCCGCTTTTGATTGGCCCAACAACACGCACGCCCTTCTTGGCGCCGTCGTTTTTTAACATTTCTGGCATGAGCTACGGTGCGCTGTCCAAACCTGCCATTCAGGCGCTCAGCCATGGCGCAGCTGAGGCGGGGGTGTGGCTCAACACGGGTGAGGGTGGAGTGAGCCCGTTTCACTACGAAGGTGGGTGCGATTTGGTCTATCAGATTGGCACCGCCAAATTTGGTGTGCGCAACGATGCGGGTGGTTTGGACGATGACAAGCTGGCCGAAATCGCCAGCCACAAAAACATCCGCATGTTTGAGGTCAAAATGGCCCAGGGTGCCAAGCCCGGCAAAGGTGGCATTCTCCCCGGCGAGAAGGTCACAGAAGAGATCGCTAAGATTCGTGGGCTCAAAGTTGGCGAGGACGGGATTTCCCCCAATCGCCACCGAGAGATCGACAACTTTGATCATCTCTTGGAGTTTCTGGCGCATATTCGCGATGTGACCGGCAAACCCGTGGGGATCAAAACCGTGGTGGGTGCCGAGGCGACCATGCGCGATTTCTTTGAAACCATTGCGCGACGCGGGGCCGACATGGCACCGGATTTCATCACCATTGATGGCGGCGAAGGCGGGACCGGTGCGGCCCCTATGCCCTTGATGGATTTGGTTGGCATGCCGGTGCGTGAGGCGTTGCCTTTGGTGGCGGATCTGCGCGAAGAGTTTGGCTTACAGGACCGCGTGAGGCTGGTTGCGTCTGGCAAGCTTGTGAACCCCGGTGACATCGCTTGGGCACTGGCGGCGGGGGCGGATTTTGTCACCTCCGCACGTGGCTTTATGTTTGCGCTGGGCTGTATCCAAGCGCTCAAATGCAACAAGAACACCTGCCCCACCGGGATCACCACCCATGACCCGCGCTTCCAAAAAGGTCTGGTTGTGGACCGCAAAGCCCCGCGGGTCGCCCGCTATGCCAAGGCGCTGGTGAAAGAGGTGGAGGTGATTTCGCATTCGGTTGGCGTATCAGAGCCTCGCAAACTGCGCCGCCGTCACGTGCGTCTGGTACAGGCCAATGGGCGCTCCCTTCCGATGAATGAAGTGTTCCCACGCCCCACTGCGGACGCCTGAAACATTTCAATTTGCCCACAGCATCGTGACACCCTGTGTGTGGCGTCACGGCCCTGTGATGCGCTATCACTCTTCCCAACACTGATGGAGAGACCCCAATGGCGCACCGCTGGACCAACACCCTGACCCGAGACGACGTGACCCCAAAGTCCGCGTTTATGAACCGTCGCCAGCTTATGGCGGGGATGGCTGGTTTGGGCCTTGCGTCCATCGCGCCCAAAGTGTCGGCCGCGACGGATCTTGAACCCTCACCGCTGGACGTGATCACGCAGTACAACAACTTCTATGAGTTTGGCACCCGCAAGGAAGACCCTGCCCGCTATGCAGGGGGGCTAACGACCTCGCCATGGACGATCAAAATTGACGGTATGGTGGACCGCCCCGGTGACTATGATTTTGCCGACATCATGTCCAAAATGACCATCGAGGAGCGCATCTATCGCTTCCGCTGTGTGGAGGCCTGGTCGATGGTGGTGCCATGGAACGGGTTTGAGCTCAAAGACCTGCTTGATCTGGCCGGTGTGCAATCCTCCGCCAAATATGTGGCGTTTGAAACGCTGTATCGCCCTGATGAAATGCCGGGCCAGCGCCAGCCGTTTCTGGATTGGCCTTATGTCGAAGGCCTGCGCTTGGATGAGGCCAACCACCCGCTGACGCTGATGGCCACCGGGATTTATGGCAAACCGATGCCCAACCAAAATGGCGCGCCGTTGCGCTTGGTGGTGCCATGGAAATACGGTTTCAAATCGATCAAATCGATTGTGCGCATCACGCTGACGGACAAAGAGCCGCCCACCAGCTGGAACAAATCTATTCCAAGCGAATACGGTTTCTACTCCAATGTGAATCCGCAAGTGGATCACCCGCGCTGGTCACAAGCCAGCGAACGTCCCATCGGCGGTGGCTTCTTT
The DNA here is from genome assembly GCF_040370365.1 of Shimia sp. NS0008-38b. Lineage (NCBI taxonomy): Bacteria > Pseudomonadati > Pseudomonadota > Alphaproteobacteria > Rhodobacterales > Roseobacteraceae > Shimia > Shimia sp. NS0008-38b. The sequence continues at coordinate 1,226,475 of NZ_BAABWQ010000002.1, forward strand.
GCCAAACGCATCCCGACGTTGATGTTCAACGGCTATGAGGAAGACGTCGCCGGTCTGTATGACGGTATGGATCTGCGCAAAAATTTCTGAGCCATATGACCACCGCAACCCTCATCTCGACGTTGACCTGTCCCAAATGCGCACATGTACAGAGCTTTGAAATGCCGACAGATGCCTGTCAGTTTTTTCTGGACTGTCCAAATTGTGCAGAGGTTCTACGGCCGTTGGATGGGGATTGCTGTGTGTTCTGTTCCTTCGGGGACGTCCCATGCCCGCCCATTCAGGCTGGCGATAGCTGTTGCAAAGGCTGATATGATCGACCGTCTGAACACTCTGTTGCGCAAACTGCCCAATTGGCTGCTCTACCTTCTTGGGGCGGCCTATCCGGCATGGTTGCTTTATGCAGGCTTCACCGGTGGGTTGGGTGTTGATCCAGTCAAGGCGATGGAACACGCGCTGGGCAAGGCGGGTCTGCAAATCTTGGTGGCGGTCTTACTGATCACGCCACTGCGCCGCTTCACCAAGATCAATCTGCTCAGCTGGCGGCGGGCGTTGGGCGTGATCGCCTTCTTCTATATTGTGCTACACCTGCTGGTATGGATGGTGCTGGATGTACAAATCCTGTCCCAAGTTTGGGCCGATATCGTCAAACGTCCCTACATCATTGTGGGCATGGCCTCTCTGGTGATCCTGCTGCCGTTGGCGCTGACCTCCAACAACTGGTCTATCCGCAAACTTGGCCCGCGCTGGCGTGTGCTGCACAAGGCCACCTATCTGGCTGTGCTGTTGGGCGGCATTCACTACATCATGCAGGTGAAAGGCTTTCAGTATGAGCCATATGTCTATCTGGGTGTGATCATCATTCTGCTTGCATTGCGCCGCTTGCCGAAGCGATCAAAAAAGCCGATCACCAAACCACGGATGCGCCGCGCGACCTGATGCCCCTGCCGCTATGGTTCAGTCAGGATTTGTTGTGGCAAGTTGTCCGGCGTGATCACCTGAACATCTGATGCATGATGCTCGGGTGTGGGCGTGGCCAATCCGTGATGCCCCAAAAACGCGCCAAACACATGGCGCAGATCGACCGTCAAATCATGATGCATCACAAAACTCAGCGCACCCTCTTGGATCAGGCGCACATTGTCCCGGTCCAGATCATGGGCAATGAACACCTCCGGCTTTATGCCTGAATCTGCCAAAGCCCGCAGAATAGAGCGATTGCCCCCACCCATAGAATAGACCGCGCGCAACCCCGATAGATCATCGGCGGCGGCTGTGATCAGCTTGGCGGTTTCAAAGTCTTGCCCGCGCCCCCCGGCCACAGGGACCACATGTAAATGCGGACACCGTTCTGCCAGGGCGGACACAAAAGCGGCCTCTCGGGCCTGTTCGCCCAAAAACAATTCACTGCTGCATGTGGCCAAGACGGGGCCTGTGGCGTCTGGCAACGTCAGGGACAGAAGATACGCCGCCGTGCGCCCGGCACCTGCGTTGTTCAACCCGGCATAGGCAATCCGCGCGGTCCCGGCCAGATCGGTCACCAGTGTGACAACTGGGATGCCTGCTTTATGGAGTTGATTTACCTCGTCACGGATCTTTGGGGTGTCGCGCAATTTCAGACAGACCCCATCGCTGCCACGGGTGCGAATGCGGCGCAATATGGTCACCGTCTCTGCGTCTGTCATCACTTCCTGCAGGATGAACCGGGATCGACAGACGGCACTCCCAAGGTGCGGTGCCACACCATCTGCTGCGCGTTTGACTTCGCGGCTGAACCGAGTGGGCGCTTCGATCACAAAATCAAAAAACAGCCGCCGTCCTTTTGCAGACAAAAGCGCTTCCTGTCCTTCCAACTCTGCAACGGCCCTTTCGACGCGCGCGCGGCTTTGTGGGCTGACGTTGGCACGCTTGTTGAGCACACGATCCACCGTGGCCGGGCCAAGCCCAGCCTGTCGGGCGATCTCCTTTATGGGAAAACGATGAGTCATTGATGTGTTTCTGATGTGTTTTTGGGCCCCAAACAAGGGTTGGCTTTGCCAACATGAGCGCAAGACAAGGAGGACCCCATGAAAAACACCATCAAAAGACCTGCTGGCTTTTACGATCCAGAGCATTGCGATCTGGCCGAGTTCACGGCGCTGATTGATCAATCCATTGACCCTGCCAGTGTCCCAAACGCGACCGGCATCGATAAGAACGTGCCAATTTACGATATGGCGGTGCTGCGTCCCATGGTGGAAGATGCTGCCACCCGTTCGGTGCTGTTGGCGGAATGGGCGCAGGTCCTGCTAAACGGCGCGGGTGTGCTTGCGCTTAAGAATGCCTATGCCAACACATCTGTGTTGGATGAGGCCACCGCCCTCTATGAGCAGATCATCGAGCGTGAGAAAGCCAGCGCCGGGGCAGGGGGAGATCACTTTGCCGCCTCAGGTGCCAACGACCGGATCTGGAACGCATTGCAAAAGCTCTGTGAGGCATCACCGGAAGTCTTCCTGCGCTATTTTGCCAACACATCGATCGCTGCCGTGTGTGAGGCATGGCTGGGCCCCAACTATCAGATGACCGCGCAGATCAATCTGGTGCATCCCGGCGGGGCCGCGCAGCAGGCGCATCGCGATTACCATTTGGGGTTTCAAACTGCAGAGGTCAGCGCGACCTACCCGGCGCATGTGCATGACCTCTCTCCCTTGATGACCTTGCAAGGCGCCGTGGCGCATTGTGACATGCCGGTGCAGAGCGGGCCGACCAAGCTCTTGCCGTTCTCTCAATTGTATCGTGCTGGATACGCAGCATGGTGGCGGGAGGACTTTCGCGCGGTGTTTGAAGCACGACACATTCAACTGCCATTGGCCAAAGGTGATGCGGTGTTCTTCAATCCCGCTCTGTTTCATGCGGCGGGGGCCAACAGCAGCGCTGACATTCATCGCATGGCCAATCTGTTGCAGATCTCTTCCGCCTTTGGGCGGGCGATGGAAACGGTGGACCGCACCAAGATGTGCAGGTTGATATATCCCGTGGCGCTGGCCGCCTATCAAAGTGGTGCGCTGACATGGGAAGAGCTTGTGGCGTCTGTGGCGGCCTGTGGTGAGGGCTATGCGTTCCCTACTAACCTAGACCGTGATCCGCCCAAAGGTGGATTGGCGCCTGAGAGCCAGCAGGCCTACCTGCTGAGAGCTTTGTCGGAGGGCATAGAGATGGACGCGTTTTCTGCTCACCTGGAGGAGATGCGCAAGCGACGTTCTGCGTGAGGCTTTGGCAGCGGGTTTGTTGTTGTATTGTTTTTGGCTGTTGTGTGCCCGCTGCGGTTTTGGCGTTGCGCGTTTTGCGGGGTGTGTCGTTCGTTGTGTTGGGGATTCTGTCTGTCCTGCGTTTTGGACCGATGTGATAACGACGTATTACCGACGTGATACCGACGTTTGTTTTGGGGGTTAACGGTGGTGTGTTGCGTGAGTCTTTGGTGTTTTGGCCGTGAGTCTGTGGATAAGTGGATTGTTTGTGTTGGCGTTAACTGTGTTTGGATTGATTTGGCGGGTTCTGGCGGAAAGTTGTTTGTTTAAGC